>NZ_JADCDB010000009.1 GCF_020252395.1 Aestuariivirga sp. | reverse complement strand
GGCCAAAAACGCTCATGAACTTCATCATTCGCACAACCCTTCGGGCTTCCGTCCGGCTCATGCTGACCCCCAAAAAAGGGCCAGCCTACCGGACAGATCGTGTGCTACTTAAACCGGTCATATCGTGTGCTACCGACACAGGCCCCTGAGGGGCTTGCACTGGCCGAGGAGCCCCTATATAGGAAGCCAACTCTGCGGGGAGCTCCCTTCGTCTATCGGTTAGGACGGCAGCCTCTCACGTTGCAAAGGCGGGTTCGATTCCCGCAGGGAGCGCCAAGTTCTGAAGCCGATAATCCCGGCTCGACTCTTGCTTCCATGTGCCGCAGAACCGATCATCCTCGGAAGGTTTGAGCGCGCTCCTCCGGCCTGGCAATCACTTTTTCGGGCAAGGCGGCGTATGGCGCAATCTTGGGCTTGACCGCAAACGGGCCCCGTTCCCACAATCCCGCTCTGGCCATGTTGGACTGTTGCCCGGCGGTTGCGGAAAAGATCTCGACGAAAGCGCCTGTGATGCCGGCGTGCTCCATGAAGGGGGCGTTGATGACCATTGCGCGGCAAGACAGGCGCCGGAGGGAAGCGCGCAGTCTCGGATCGGCAGGATCACCGGCGGCATGGCGAGGGCGGCCTGCACGGGAAGGCCATGGTGGGCGATGAAGAAGTCACCGCGGCGTCAGCCCGGCACGCTTCATGAAAAGGCTGTCGACACGCTCCAGGAAGGCCTGCTGGGCGGTCTGCGGATAGTCCAGGTCCTTCGGCGCGTTGGAGAGCAGCAGCATGGTGGCGTTCGACTCGAAGAACACCACGCGGCCTTGGCTGTCGACGTCGAAGTCCATGCCAAAAATGTCGAGCGGGATGCGCCGGCCGATCTCGTGCAGCGTCTTCCACGCCGCATCGCCGAGGCGTTCGGGCTGCTCCACCACGGCATTGGCCCGGTCGAACAGCGCGCGGTCGCGGCGATAATGATCGAGGATACGGTCGAACTTGCGGCCGCGCACCATCCACTGGTCGTCATAGTCGGCGCGGATCAGGGTGGGTATGCCTTCGACGAAGGCGGCGCGGATGCGGCGGTGGAAGCCGTTCTCATGCTCCACACCGGCATAGTCGATGACGTAGAAATCCTTGCTGCCCAGCGCCATCAGTTCCGAGAAGATGGCCGGAAGCCCGGCGTCATTGCGGGCGAGGTGGATGTTGGCGCCCTCCTGCTCGCCCACGGAGCGCAGAATGACGGGGAAGGCGAAAAGTTCCTTGATGCGCTGGCGCAGCGCCTGCAACAGCTGCGGGTCCAGCCGGAAGCGCATGGCTTTGGGCACGATGAGGTTGGCAATGCCGCGCACCAGCTCCGCCGTCTCCACCCGCGTGCAGTGCACGGCCTTTTCGGCGGCATTGACCACGGCAAGGCCAAGCGCCTGCTGATGCGCCTCGACTTTCGCCAGCGCGCCGCGCTTCAGCGCCTCGCCGTTGACGCAGTTGTTGAGCGTGATGGCAGGCTCGCCGCGGCCCAGCTCGCCCGCTGCGGAACGCGGCGGGCTGGCGGCGAACACCGACATGAAGCGATAGCGGCCGGCGCAGCGCGCGTACAGCTGGCTTGGGTAATTGCCGGAAAAATGCTGCTCGCGGACAGGCTCCGTGAGCGCCCCTATCGCGGGCGAGTCGGCGATGTGCACCACCGTCATGATCTGCGAGGGCTGGCGCTGCGCCACGTAAAAGGGGGCCTGCGCCAGGTAGGCGCAGTAGAGCTGCGCGCATTCAGCTTGAAGACCGCGTGCGGCGGCTGCGCTGCAGGCGTGGGCGATGGCCTCGGGCCAATCGCGCCAGCGATATGAAGCGGCGTTGAAGCGCGTCAGGATTTCGGCGTGTTTCTCCGCCTGCAGCGTGGCGGCGAGCCAGAGCCGTTCCACTTCCCAGGGCGTACCGGGCCTGTCCAGCACCGGCGCAAGATAGTTCGCGACGAAGTCATGCTTGCCCGCCAGCAGCAGCGGATTGCAGATGTCCGCGAGCACGGCCGCGTCGAGGTCACCCTCCGCAAGCCCGGCGAGGGGCGGCAGGTTCATCTCGCTGATGCCGGCGATGTCGCTGCCGCGCTGCGCCTTGGCCAGGAGGCGCGCCAGGTTCGCGGCGTGCTTGAGGCGCTGTGTCGGCGCGCGGGCCTCGAGAACGGCGTGGCGCGCCGGTTCGACGGCATCGTCCAGCCGGTCGCCCAGCGCCAGCGCCAGACCCTTGAGGCCGAGGAGATCGCTGTCGCGCGGTTCCGCCGCAAGCTGGCTCTCGATATCCGCAAGTGCTGAAACCGTATCGCCGCTGCGAAGGGCAGCAACGATCTTGGCGTGAGTCTGCATGTGGCTTCCCGCGGGATGCATGATCTGGTTCAGGGCTTATTGGCCTGTCCCACGGAGGTCAACCCTGCAACGGCAGGCCCGGTGCAGTCTAGTTGGAGCCGTGATAGACGGCGCCAGCGCGGGTGTAGCCTGACCACGAGACGCTGCCCTTGGCCGGTCCACCGGTGGCGGGCAAGATGCGCAGCGTGGTGGCCGCCGTCCCCTCGCGGTTCTTTTCCTTGGTGGTCATCGGCAGGCCCGGCACTTCGAGGTTGGGTGTCCTGGAAATGGTCATCAACCACGTGCTGGAAGGCGGCGCCGGGGCGGCCTTGGCGGCGAGCTTGCCGAGATCCACCGTGCCGTCAGCCAAGGCCATGCCGGCCGCGGCGCCGAGCGCCGCACCGCTCATCAGGATCGTTGTTATGATCCGCATGCTGAAATCTCCTGCTTCGGAACGCGAAAAAATATAGCAGCACGGCGGTAGCCGGAAAAATGAAATTCCCGGCAGGGCCGATCCGCCGCGGAGGGCTCAGGCGGCGGGCGGCTTGGGCGTGGCCGAGGCGGCGAAAGGATTGGAGGGCCGCGCCGGACGTGGCTTCGGCTTCGGCATGGGGATCAGGCCCTCACGCTGGGCCTTCTTGCGGGCCAGCTTGCGGGCCCGGCGTACCGCCTCGGCCTTCTCGCGCACGCGCTTCTCCGAGGGCTTTTCATAGAAGGTGTGGGCCTTCATCTCGCGCAGCAGGCCTTCGCGCTGCATCTTCTTCTTGAGGAAGCGCAGGGCCTGGTCGACGTTGTTGTCTTTCACGAAGATTTTCATGGGGTGCCTCCTGGCTCTCAACAAAAAGAATGCGCCGGTGCGGACACCGGCGCTCCTCGATTCCTCCAGTCCCGCCACCAGTACATCCGTGGCTCGCGGGAAAAGAAGGCTCTGGATATGATCAGGCCGCCTGGAGGCGGTCCGCGGACGACTTGCCGTTACGCTTGTCGGTCACGATCTCGAAGGAGATCTTCTGGCCTTCGTTTAGGCCAGTCATTCCGGCGCGCTCGACAGCGCTGATGTGAACGAACACATCGCCGCCGCCACCCACTGGCTCAATGAAGCCGAAGCCCTTCTGGGCGTTGAACCACTTAACAGTACCTGTTTGCACAGTAGATCCTTGATCGATATAGGGTCTCGAACGGACTGCGGTATTGCAGGTCCATTCACCGATGTTCTGGAAGAGAGGGGAACGATCGCGGCGTAGCGCGCGCGCAGGTCCGAGCCATCAGGCCAAAATTCGATGATCGGGATATAGGCGGGCGGCGCCGGCAATGCAAGGCAATTCGTCAGCGAACTGAAAATGCCACGATCTTGCCACGATGCGCCCTGCAGCGCGCAATGACGCGCCGTTTGCGGAAACTTGACTGGGTCCGGCCGCTGCGGCGCGGATTTTTGGGGCGGCAGCGAAGCGGGTCAGGATCGGAAGGATCTCGCACGGCACGGCGAAAGCCGCGAGCGCCGGACGGCCGTGCGGAGTTTGACTCGATCAGTCAGAGGCGAGGTCCCACTTGCCGCCGGGATTGAAGCTGAGGATCTTCGGCACGATGCTGTCCGTGCCGGGTCCGAAGTCGCGCTCATAGACCACGCCGGCCTGGTTCACGACGAAGGTCGACACCCCGGTCTCGCCATATCTGGCGGGCCACGCGAGGAGCGCGAATCCGCTGATCATATTGCCGTTCACCACATAGTCATGGGCGCCACCGGCAATGTTGCCGCCCTGGCGCTTGAGGATGCGGAACTTATAGCCGAAATAGCCATCGCCCGCCTTGGCCTTGTCGAGGGCCGCGGCATCGAGGGCGGACCCCACCAGGCTTTCGCCATCACCCTGTTCGGGCGGCCAGTAGAGACCGTCCGTGCGGCCTTCGCTGCTGATCAGCTTCTGCGCGAATTCCAGCACGCCGTCACCGTCGCGGTCCTCGGTGGCGTAATCCTCCTGCGCCTGAACATAAAGACGCATGGTGTCGATGGCGTGCAGCTCGTTCTCGCCGATGCGGCGGTTCACGATTTCCTCGAGGCCGGCGACGGTGTCGAAGGCCCACTTGCCGTCCTCGCCCTTCACGACCGGGAAAGGGAAGGGCCACAGTTCCTTGCCGAGGTCGAGCACGCGCTGGTCTTCTTCCTCCTCAACCGAGATGCCCTCGGAGGCGGCTTCCTGCACCTGCTTCACCGTGCCCTCGATATCCTCCGACTTCGCGACCTTTGCGGCGTCGAGCCCGAGCAGAGCGGAGATCGCATTGATGTCGCCCTTCGCCATCACGTCCTTGAAGGCGGCGATCGCCGCCTCGGGCGTGTCGAACAACGTGGGCTCCGGGCCGACGTAGCTCTGCAGCTCATTGCTGATGGCAAAGGCCGGAGAGGCCGCGGCCAGCTGGCCGAATACCACGGCCGTGCCGAGCAGAAGTGTGGAAACGAGATTGGTGTTGATCATGATCCTGGCCTCTCTTCCTGCCCGGTCAACGCCGGCGGCCGCGGCCGCCACCGCCACCGCCGCCACCGCCCCTGTTGGCCGGGACGAACTTCTTGCCGCCGCCCCCGCCGCCGCCCTTGATTTTGCCGCCGCCTCCTCCGCCGGGGTTGAAGTCCGGCCGGTTGATGCCGCCGCCGCCCATCGACTTGTTGCCGCGCATCGACTGCATCTGCGCGTCACGGCCGCGCGTGACCTCGCCCATAGGGGAAGGCATCGGCGGCCTGACGTCCTTCGTGGCGCCGGGCCGCGGTTTGCCAACGGGGCGATCGAGATTGGGCTTCGCCATCTTGTCCGCCGGGCGCGCCATGTCGCCGACGTTCATGCCGCCTGTGCCGGGCTTAACGAGATTGCCGAGATTGCCTTTGTCAGGCTTTCCGCCGGGGTTGCCAGTGCCCGGCTTGGCGAGATTGCCGCCTCCGAGGCCGCCGATGTCTCCGCCATTGCCGGGCCGGGCCATCTTGTCAGTGGGCTTGAAGCCCTGGACTGGCTTCTTGTTCAGGCCCTCGAGCGTGCTCTTGCGGATGTCCTTGGTCTGCAGGCCGCCCTTGGCGGGCAGCGTGGCGGGGCGCTGGAGATTGCCTTTGTTGTTGCTGCCGGTCTTGTTGTTGCCCAGCTTGTTGCGGTCGAAGTTCGTGAGGTCGTTCTTCCTGACCTCGTTGCGGATATTGGTGTTGCTGAGCTTGTTGAACTGGTTCTTGTCGTACTTGATCTTGCTGCGGTCGACGTTGCGCCAATCGATATTGTTGATGTTGAGCTTGCCGTTGAAGTCGCTGCCGATGATGCACTTGTTGCAGTCGATGTCGATGTCGTTGCCCCAGTTGTTGCCGTTGCCGTGCCAGTGGTTGTTCCAGCCCCAGCCCCAGAAGCCGTTGTCCCAGTCCACCGCGGCCGTCCAGATTGCGCCGGTCACCGCGCCGGCGAAGAAGGCCGCCGCGGGGTTCCAGTAATAGGGATAGGGATCCGGGTAATAGCTCACCGGCACATAGGCGTAGTCCGGCTCGTAGAGCATCTCCGGCTGGTACTGCGGCACGTAGATGACTTCGCTGCTGGCGGGTGCGATGATGATGTTCTGGCGGCCGTTGTCGGCCTCCTTCGTGACCTTCACCTTGCTGTCGGTCTTGATGACGCCGTTGGCCACCGCCTGCTCGCGCAGCTGCTGGATGGAGTTGAGAACGTCTTCCTGCTGGTTGACGATCGATTGGCCGAAAAGCTGCGTCCAGTCGAGGTCGTCGGCCATCATCCTGACGATCTCGGGATAGTTGAGCAGAGAGATCACGCTGCCGTCCCAGGCCGCCTTGGGGTTCAGCCCTTTCTTGGCCTTGGAATTATCGAGGAAGCGTTCGGCTTCCACGATCTGGAGAGGATAGAGCGAGGCAGCAGAGATCAGCGCGACCAGCTCATCCGGGTAAAGCGCAATGCGTGCGACGAGGATATCCATTTCCTCGGGCGAGAGCGGCATCGGGGCCTCTTCGGCCTCGGCCTGGGCGGCCTCTGGCACCGGGCCAGTCTGGGCGCGCAGCGGGGCGGAGGCGGAACCCATCGCAACCGCCGCCGCGACGGAGAACAGAAGCGGCCCGGCCAGCAGGCGCTTCAGGAAAGTCTTGTCCATGTCGTCTCTCATTCATTTCGCGGACTGCCGACCCCGCGGCGCAGAGCCTAGGGCAAACGTATTCACGTGTTCAAGTTGCATTCCGCAGGCTGTTGCGGGTTATTATAAGCACATGACGGCATATTGCGGCATGATAGCGGCAAGCGGCCCGCGGAAATGTCTCAGGCACAACAATTCATGTGACATTCGGGGCGGAGACATCGAGGCTCATATGGCTGAGGCGGCCAAGAAGGATTGGTTGAACCGGCGCACCCTGACCTGGGCGGGCTATAACGTGGCCAGTTCGGTCTATTTTGGCGTCGCCTCGGCGGTGCTGTTGCCGCTCTATTTCCAGAAGCTGATGGCGGGCTTCGGCTGGGCCATCGGCTATTTCGGCGGCGCCACGGCCGCCGCACTGCGCGGCTTCCTGGCGGAAAGCGTGCCGCCCAGCAGCGGCGCAGAGGCCCGCACTGTTTGCGCTCATTGCGGCGCTGAAGGGCAAACAGGCGGCCCTGATGGCGATCCTGCTGCTGCTGGCGGGCAGCGGCGCGCTGGTGCTGCACCACGTGCTGCGCCGTGCTCCGCATAAGCAAGCGCCCGCGCTTTCCGCCCGGCTCATGGCCGACGGTTAGGGAATCGTGGCGGCAAAAGGAGCGGCTTGCGGCGCGAAAGACGCTCCACACCCAAGACCTGGCGCGGCTTGCCGTCCGCGAGTGCGGAGGCGCCCGATGGCCCGTTGCGCTGGCTCAGCAGGTCACTGTGGCCGCTTTCCCGTCCAGTCCTGCGCGCCGCGTGACCCCGCAGCCTCGGCAGGACTGCGCGCTGCAGCGCGGCCCAGCTCTTCCTCGATCCGCGGCAGCACCTTGCGCCAGAGTTCCTTCAGTTCGCGCAATTCCTCCGCTGTGGGGACCGGCCGCGGCTTCCGACTCATTTGCATATCTCCGTGATGGAGACAGATTAACGTGGGGGATTTAATGAATACGGTTGTAGCGGAGGTTAAAACCAACGTTTCCCGTTCAGGGATCGTTTACGCCAAGCATGCCGCGCGGTGGCCAAAGGCATCCGCGATGTGAGGAAATTCGGAGGATCTATGGCTGGATTGCTGTACTGTGGCGGAGAGAGTGGCTAACCACATTCGGCGTTCAGCCGGGAGTAGGATCAAAGTTTGAGTTGTTTGATTCGAACTCTGTTAGACAACTCAAACATGGCTCCGCCGTCTACCCTTCCTGCCAGAGCGCAGATGTCATCCCGCAAGATGAGCAAGCGTGCGGCTTGTCTCGTAACCGGGCTCTTGTAAACCGCCGAGCTGAGAAAGAAGCCCATTAGCTTCGAGTTGCGGAAAGCGTTGTATTTGGCCTTGTTGCGCGTGATGCGGCGATCCCCGGAGATGATGATCCACCTCCTTGCCATCCAGGTCGTCTCCCGCCATAAGACGCGCCAGTTGAGGAAGATTCACCGCTCTGCGGGTGCTGACATGACAAATGCGTTGCGGCTGGGAATTGCGGGCTTGGGCACCGTGGGGGTGGGGGTTCTTGACATTCTGAGCCGACATAGGGCGCTGGTCGCCGAACGGGCGGGCAAGCTGGTCGAGGTGGTGGCGGTGTCGGCCCGCTCCAAGGGCAAGGACCGCGGGCATGATCTGTCGATGCTCGCGTGGTACGATGACCCGGTCAAACTGGCGGCCGACCCAAATGTCGATGTCTTCATCGAATTGATGGGCGGCGAGGGCGGCCCGGCCAAGGCCGCCGTCGAGACGGCCCTGAAGGCGGGCAAGCATGTGATCACCGCCAACAAGGCGTTGCTGGCGCATCATGGCTCGGCACTCGCCCGGCTGGCGGAGGAGAAGGGCGTGGCGCTGAACTTCGAGGCCTCGGTGGCGGGTGGCATTCCGATCGTAAAGACGATCCGCGAGGGGCTGGCGGGCAACCGCGTGGGCAAGCTGTTCGGCATCATGAACGGCACCTGCAACTACATCCTGACCAAGATGGCCAACGAGGGCCGCGGCTTCGCCGACGTGCTGAAGGAGGCGCAGGCGCTGGGCTATGCCGAGGCCGACCCGACCTTCGACGTGGGCGGCTTCGATACGGCACACAAGCTTGCCGTGCTGACATCCCTCGCCTTCGGCACGGAGGTGAACCTCAAGGCCATCGACATCGAAGGGATCGAGCAGATCACGCTCGAGGACATCCGGCAGGCGGGCGAGATGGGCTATAAGATCAAGCTGCTCGGCGTTGCCGTCGCGAGCGAGCAGGGAATCGAGCAGCGCGTGCACCCGACGCTGATCCCCAAGGGATCGCCCGCGGCGGACACCGATGGCGTGTTCAACGCCGTGGTGGTGAAGGGCGATTTCGTGGGCGACCTGATGCTGGAAGGCCGCGGTGCGGGTGCCCATCCCACCGCCTCCGCCGTGCTCTCCGACATCGCCGACATCGCGCGCGGCAATTTCCGCCCGGCCTTCGGCATTCCGGCAAAGGAGCTGCGCCCCTACAAAGCAGCCCCCCAGAAGGCGCATGAAGGCGGCTTCTATGTGGCGCTCACACTGCAGGACAAGCCGGGTGCGGTTGCCGCCGTGGCGAAGATCCTCGCCGACGAGAAGATTTCGATCGAGTCCATCTTCCAGCGCGGCAAGCTGGAGAAGGACGAGACGCGCGCCACCGCACCCTTCATCCTCATCACCCACGACACGGTCGAAAGCGCCATGCGCGCGGCCCTCGAGCGCATTGAGAAGGACGGCCACGTGGCCGGCCGCCCGCGCATGATCCGGATCGAGAGGCTTTGACCACCGGCGCGAAGCCACGTCCCTTCCTCGGCGTCGAACGCTCGGCGTCGGCCCGGCGCTGGAAGGCGCGGCTCGACGACCAGAGGAACGCCGAGGCGATCTCGCAGCGCCATGATTTGCCTGAGATCATCGGCCGCGTGCTTGCCGCGCGCGGCGTTGGCGCGGATGAGGCCGACGCCTTCCTCAACCCGACCATCCGCACGCTGATGCCGCAACCCTCGGCCCTGCGCGACATGGAGAAGGGTGCGGCGCGGCTGGCGGAGGCGATCGCCGCGGGCGAGAAGATCGGCGCCATCGCGGATTACGACGTGGACGGAGTATCTTCCGCCGCGATGCTGTTGCTGTTTCTGAAGGCGGTGGGCTCGACCTGCGCCGTGCATATTCCGGACCGGCTCACCGAAGGCTATGGCCCGAGCCTCATGGCGGTCGAGAGCCTGAAGGCGCAGGGGGCCCAGGTGCTTGTGACACTCGACTGCGGGGTGATGGCGCATGATCCGCTGCTGCGCGCCGCGGAGCTGGGGATGACGGCAATCATCGTCGACCATCACCAGGCCGGCGAAATTCTTCCCGAGGCGTATGCCGTCATCAACCCCAACCGGCAGGACGATACCTCGGGCCTCGGCTATCTCTGCGCCGCCGGCGTGACGATGATCTTCATCGCCACCGTCAATAAGCTCTTGCGGCTGAAGGGCTGGTATGGCGGGAGCAGGCCGGAGCCCAACATGCTGCGGTGGCTGGAGCTGGTGAGCCTCGCCACAATCTGCGACGTGGTGCCGCTCAAGGGCCTCAACCGCGCCTATGTCACGCAAGGCCTCAAGATCATGGCGCGGCGCGAGAATCCAGGCCTCGCCTGCCTCGCCGATGTGGCGCGGCTGAAGCGCAAGCCCGACACATACGCGCTGGGCTACCTGCTGGGCCCGCGCATCAATGCGGCAGGCCGCATCGGCAATGCGGCGATGGCGCTCAACTTGCTGACCACTCAGGACAAGGGCGAGGCCGCGCAGATCGCGCAGGAGCTCGAGCGGCTGAACCGCGAGCGCCAGGAGATCGAGCTCGCCGTCGTCGATCAGGCGATGATCCAGGCCGACAACATGCTGGGCAAGGAGCGTCGCGGCAGCGTGCTCGTCGTCTCGGGCAAGGGCTGGCATCCGGGCGTTGTGGGGCTTGCCGCGGCGCGGCTCAAGGAGCGATTCTCCCTGCCAAGCTTCGTGCTGGCGGAGGACCGAGAAGGCAAGCTCGCCTCGGGGTCGGGCCGCTCGGTGCCGGGTGTGGACATCGGCTCCGCCGTGCGCGAGGCCTTCGAGGCGGGGCTGACCGTCAAGGGCGGCGGCCACGCCATGGCGGCAGGCCTCACCGTCGAGACGCCGCGATTGGGCGACTTGCGCGCTTTCCTCGAGGAGCGGCTGGGACCCCAGGTGGCCGCCGCCCAGGATCGGGCGCTGGCAATCGATGCAGCACTCACGGCGGGGGCGGCGACGCTGGAGCTGATCGAGCTTCTGGAACAGGCAGGCCCCTACGGCACGGCCCATCCGTCACCCATCTTCGCCTTCCCGGCGCACCGGGTGCTCTATGCCGCACCTGCGGGGGGCGACCACATCCGCTGCACCATCGCCGCCGCCGACGGCAAGAAGCTGAAGGCCGTGGCGTTTCGCGCGATCGGCACCGAGCTTGGCGAATTGTTGTTGAGCGAGAAGCAGTTAGCGCTGCATGTTGCCGGCCGGCTGACGATCGACGACTGGTCCGGCAGCCGCGTCCCCTGCCTCCACATCGAGGATGCCGCACGCATTTCGTGAGGCTTGCCAAGCCTGCCGAACCCCCTTATAGACCGGGCTCTCGCAAGCGAGAGCGCCCTTCGTCTATCGGTTAGGACGACAGCCTTTCACGTTGTAAAGACGGGTTCGACTCCCGTAGGGCGCGCCACTTCTTTGTGGACGGATCGATCATGCGATCGCCGGGGGCGGGGCAAAATTCCGGTAAGGTTGAAGGCTTGATTCCGATAAGGGGCTGGGGGACCGCGCTTCAAGCGGCTGGCCATTGCGCGCAACGCAGGCAGGACGCACCCACGTCCGGCGAACCGGACGTGGGTTGTCTCAGCCTCAGTGGTTGGCGCTGGAGGTCGATTCCTCAAGCGTGCGCATCACGGCGTCGAGGTTGAACGACGCGGGCTTTTGGCGCGGCGGGAACTTCTTGAAATTCTCGATCTGGCCGGCCACCGCGCCCTGCATCGCATAGACGATGTAGGCGTGGCTGATCACCCAGTCCCAGTAGGTGTTCGAATTCTCGTCCGCCCGCTCGAACGGGTCGCGCCGGAGGTTGAACATTTTCGGCGCGCGCAGCTTCACGAAGGGCTCGAACCAGCACTGCAGCGTCTTGGCGCGCTGCTCCATCAGCACCACCTTCCAGTCCTGCATGCGGATGGCGAGGATGTCGCCGTCGTCGCTGATGTAGAAGAAGGCGTTGCGCGGGCTCTCCTTCGCCTTTCCGGTGAGATAGGGCAGCATGTCGTAGCCGTCGAGGTGGACCTTGTAGGTCATCTTGCCGGCCTTGTGGCCCTTGAGAAGTTTTTCCTTGATGTCGGGCTCGCCCGCCGCCGAAAGGAAGGTGGGCAGCATGTCCTGGTGCGAGACGATGCCATTCACCACCGAGCCCGCCGGGATGTGCCTGGGCCAGCGCAGGAAGGCCGGCACGCGCCAGCCGCCTTCCCAGTTGGTGTTCTTTTCCGAGCGGAACGGCGTGATGCCGGCGTCGGGCCAGGTATTGTAGTGCACGCCATTGTCGGTGGAGTACATGACGATGGTGTCGTCCGCGATGCCGAGATCGTCGAGCACGTCCAGCATGCGGCCGATATTCTCGTCATGGGCCACCATCACGTCGTTGTAGTCGCCCTGACCGTTGCTCTTACCCTTGTGCTTGGGGGCGCAATGGGTGCGGAAGTGCATGCCGGTGGTGTTGTACCAGACGAAGAACGGCTCATCTGCCTTGTTCGCATCCTTGATGAAGCGCAGCGCGTGCTCCGTCACCTCGTCGTCGATGGTCTCCATGCGCTTCCTGGTGAGGGGCCCCGTGTCCTCGATCTTCTGTCCGCCCTTGCCGTCTGCCCAGCTGTGGATGACGCCGCGCGGGCCGAAGCGCTTCTTGAAATTGGGGTCCTTCGGATAGTCCGGGTCCTCCGGCTCTTCCTCGGCGTTGAGGTGGTAGAGATTGCCGAAGAACTCGTCGAAGCCATGCAGTGTCGGCAGGAACTCGTCCTTGTCGCCCAGATGGTTCTTGCCGAACTGGCCGGTGCGGTAGCCATGCGGCTTGAGCAACTCGGCGATGGTCGGGTCTTCCTTCTGGAGGCCAACGTCGGCGCCGGGCATTCCCACCTTGGTGAGGCCGGTGCGGATCGGGTTTTGGCCGCAGAGGAAGGCGGCGCGGCCGGCGGTGCAGCTCTGCTGGCCATAGTAATCGGTGAAGGCCACGCCCTCGTTGCCGATGCGGTCGATGTTGGGCGTGCGATAGCCCATCTGGCCGCGGCTGTTGTAGCTGATGTTCCACCAGCCGATGTCGTCACCCCACAACACGAGGATGTTGGGCTTCTTGGTCTTCTTAGGCGTGGTCGCCATCGCGTCGTCTCCCAGTTGAAGTTGAGTTTGGTCAGATCAGTCGCAGAAGCACGCTCATGAAGGCGAAGATGCCCACCAGCAACAGCACCAGCGCCACGGCGATGACGGGGGACTTGCGGCCCTCCGGCGTCATGCCGGCGATGGTTGCGTAATCGCCGCTCCAAAGATATCCGATGGTCCAGCGGTACTCCCACATCGACACGACAAGCGAGCCGATGCCGGCGCCGATCAGCGCGAGGCCCAGATAGTTCGGCGCATTGGGGTAGACCGCGGGCGCCGCACCCGGAATGGCCTGCATGCGCTCGAAAAACTGGACGATGGTGAAGCCGAAGGCGATGAGCGACACCGCGGTGCGAATCCAGGCAAGAATGGTGCGCTCCACCGCGAAGCGTGTCCGCATCCAGGCGAAATGCGCTTCCGCCGTGACTTTGACGGTGAAGCGCCCGTCGCCGGTGGCGGGTGTCTCGCTCATGTCTTGTCCTTCTCTGAAGCGCCAACGCCCATGAGCCGCGCCAGCCGCTGGAAGGGCCCCCGCAGCAGGAGATAGGGCACGAAGGCGAGCAGCACCGCCACAATCGCCGCCTCGCCGGGATAGAAGCTCTTGAACACGATCAGCTGATAGATGACGTCCATGGCAAGGCCGAGCAGGATGACGCGCGATGTGGCGATGATGCCGTCGTAGAGCCGGCCGGCGCGCGGCGCGGAGCCGGTGACAAGGCTCCAGAAATAGGGGGCCGCCCCGCCGCGCGCATCGCGCACCCCATCGGCGGCGGCGAGCAGGCCGGCCATCACCGGCTGCAGGATGAAGCGGAAGGTCATGGGGCCGCCGGGACGTTCGACGATCGAGGTGAAGACGCGCTCCCTCACCTCCGCCGAGAAGCCATGCAGCACGAGACCGAGGAGAGCCAGGATGATGACAAGAGCCGCCGCGAGCTGGGCGAGTACAAGCTGCGTCCTGGTCGCGGCCCTCGCCATCAGCCTGTCTTCTCCATGCGCTTGATGCAGCGGAAGCCGACATGGCTCATGGCGGTGTCGATGGGCTGCGCATGCCGCGCCGCGGGGCGGTAACGGCGGCAATAGTTCGGCGCGCAAAGATGCGAACCGCCCTTGACCACCTTGCGCGGAATCCTGAACTGCGGCTGGCGCGGGTCATAGCTCTGTGCCTCGCTCACGCCGCGGGGGTTGGCAGGAACGCAGCAGCTCTTCTGGGTGGGCGCGTGCTGTTCCGAATACCAATCGGTGGTCCACTCCCAGACATTGCCGATCATGTCGTAAAGGCCGTAGGGGTTGGCCGGGTAGGCGCCCACGGGCGAGGTGCGCTTGTAGCCATCCTCGGCGAGGTTCTGCCACGGGAATTGCCCCTGCCAGGTATTGGCCATGTGGCGTCCGCCGGGAACGAGCTCGTCGCCCCAGGCGAATTCCGCGCCCTCAATGCCGCCGCGCGCCGCGCGTTCCCACTCGCTCTCGGTCGGCAGCGATTTGCCGGCCCACGCGGCATAGGCCTCCGCATCGGGGTAGGAAATGTGAACGGCGGGATGATCCTCGATTCCGTCGAGAGAGCTGTCAGGCCCGTAAGGGTGGCGCCAGTCGGCGCCGGTAGTGAAGGTCCACCAGTTGGCATGGTTGGCAAGGTCGACCGGGTGATTGGGCGGTGAGAACACCATGGAGCCCGGCTTCAGCATCTCGGGCAGGATGCCGGGATAGTCTTTGGGGTCTGGCGCGATCTCGGCGAAGGTCACGTAACCGGTCTCGTCCACGAAGCGCGAGAATTCGCGATTGGTGACTGGCGCCACGTCGATCCAGAAGCCGTCGACCAGCACGCGGTGCGCTGGCCTCTCCTCCGGATAGTGCCGGTCAGACCCCATGAGAAATTCGCCGCCCGGCACGAACATCATCCCGGGTGCCGGGGAAGCATGGAAGGGGGCCGCCGCAAGGTCTGGATCACGCAATGTCATTCAGTCGCTGTCGTCCGCTCATTCCGCAATCGCTTCGTTCAAGGTGGCAATACGGCATTGCGCCTTCACGGAGTGGCAATTATGTGACGGCGCGAAGTTACCGCCGCACGCAGTTGCGGTAGGAGTAGTTGTAATAAACCTGCCAGCGGCTGGTGGAGGCGAGCAGACCCGCGCCGCCGCCGATGAGCGCGCCGCGTCCGGCATTGCGCCCGGTGTTGCGGCGGCTGCCGCTGGCAATTGCGCCGATGGCGGCGCCGCCGGCGGCGCCCGCAGCGGTGGTGCGGCGGGTGTTGCGGTCGGCATAGCGGCGCGCCTCCTGCGAGCACTGGCGGCTACGCTGGGCCGAAACATTGGTCGCGGCTTCGGCGCTGGTCGTGAAGCCGGGCGCGGTCACCACAACGGAGGCGACAAGCGCCAGACCGGCGGTGGAAACGCGGATGAGTGTCTTGAGCATGGCCGTGCCTCCTGTCACATAGATCAAATAAAACGGTAGTACGACTCGCGTCCCGGCACCAGAGGAATATGGAATGCAGCAGGCTATGGCTCCATCAGGCAGCGCGCCAGTTCGCTGCGGAAGCGGCGGTTGCGTTTCAGGCGCCACTCGCGGCTCATGGCGGCGATGCGGGTGTCGAGTTTCTCGACGTAGAGCAATGTCCACTGCCGCCCGTGAGTGGACTTCGCACCCGCGCCGGAGTTATGCTGCGCAAGACGGCGCGAGGGGTCGAGCGTCCATCCCACATAGGTTCGTACGCCATGCGGCGTAAGCGCGCCGAGCACATAAACAAAACCCGGCGGCCCGTTCGCGTTTTCGTTCTGGCAGTCTGGAGTGTCCGCTTGCACACCGGCCTTTGAAGCGAAATTCTGGAGCAAGCGCAACATCCGGTCGCCGCAGACCTCCCGGGAAACGCTGCAGGTTGAACTGCGCCCAGGCTAGCCGATCCACAAGGCCAGCCCCGAGAGGCTGCAGCTGAAGGCCGATGCCGGCAAGGGCAATCCCTTCTCCGATTTCCTCCTGAAGCTCGCGGCCGAACGCGGCATCCGGAAACTGCCGGACGCTCGCCTGACGCCGCCGATTCGCGAGCTGGTGGCCAGTGCCCCGCATGATTTCCGCCGCGTGAGCGCGGTCCTCGCCGATATTGCTCACGCCATGCTGGGCTCCGGTTGGGCGCAGCCGGAATTCACAGCGGCAGCGGCACGCCGGAGGAGGGCGAATCCGGCCCCAGCACGCGCGTCACAACGGCGCATGGACGCCTCGTGCATCCGCTTGCGGCGGAAGGGTGTTTGCCTTGTCCTGGCCTGCCTCAAGCATGGGGCAAGCAAGCGAATGCGGTTGCGAAGCGGAAGATGCACCAGGTTCGAAGGCTGGCGCAACTCTCCGCCCTTGACTGCCATGCACGTGATGGGCCGTGGCGCTAAGCCGCGTCGGCGGCGTCGTCTTCAGGGTCGGGCATGGCGCGCATCACCTGGGCAATCTCGTCGCGGGCGCTTTCGAAGGCGGCAACACAGGCGGGGTCGAACTGCTCGCCGGCGTTGTCATGGAGGAAGGTCAAGGCGTTGGCGACTGACCATGGGGTCTTGTACGAACGCACGCTGGTCAGCGCGTCGAACACATCGGCCACGGCGGCGATGCGGCCGACGAGCGGAATCTGCTCGGCGCGCAGCCGCTGTGGATAGCCCGAACCATCCCAGCGTTCGTGATGCGTGAGGGCGATTTCGGCCGCCATGCGGAACACGCGCGAGCGGCTGCCCTTGAGCATGTCGTGGCCGATGCGGGTGTGCTCCTCCATCGCCTTGCGCTCCTCGGGTGAAAGGAAACCCGCCTTGCGCAGCAGCGCATCGCTCAGGCCCGCCTTGCCGATGTCGTGCAGCGGCGCTGCGTGGCGGATGTCGTGGCAGAACTCCTCGGGCATGCCCAGATTATGCGCGAGGATAGCGCAATATCGGGCCATACGCTGGCCGTGCATGGGCGACTCCACGTCCCTGCAGCCCGCGACCTTCACCAGTGTTGCCAGATATTCCTCCTCTCGCGCGCTGATCTGGGAGGCTGTGGCGGGGTCGTCCCAGCCCGCTTCGGCCGACGCGGCATGGCGGGGACGCGCAAGGCTCTGGATGCGGGCGCGGAATTCGACTGGGTTGATGGGCTTGCCCAGAACCTCGGCAATGCCGGCCTCTTCGGCCCGCGTGCGCAGGGCTTCATCCGGCACATCGGCGGTGAGCAGGATGGGCTTGTTGCGGAATCGCGGATCGTCCTTCAGGCGCTGCGCGAGCGCGATGCCGTCCAGCGGAGCCATGCGGCTTGCCACCACCGCGACGTCATAGTCGATGCGCCCCAGGCTGGCGAGCAGCAGCTGGGCATCGGTCTGCAACAGCGTGGAGCATTCCGGCAGCTTGCGCACCAGCATGTCCATGAGGGCAAGGCTGGTGCGGTTGTCGTCGACGATCAGGACGGAGATTCGGGCGCTCATCGGATGATCCTTATGAAGCATGCTTGAGTGAGGGAACGAAGCGGATTCGCGCCGCCTCGGCGGCCAGAAGAAGCGGACCATCCGGTGCGAGCGGAGCAGACCGCAGTCCGCGCACCCGCGTGGCCAGCGCCGCGAGCCCGAGCGTCTCGGCAGTATCGAGCACCACCGCCAGCACGGCGTCCGCCGCCTCGGCGTCTTCCGCCACCAGACCGGCCTCGAACTGCGACTGCAGATGGGGCAGATCGGCCATGAACAGCCGCAGGATGTCACGCAGGCCCGCCTCGCCGACATCCGCGAGGAGGCTGGCCAGGCGTTGCACGTCCCACACCTCAAGGGGTGCGGATGGGGGGCCGGAGTCCGTGAGAGCATGCGCCGTCATGGCAGTCCCGAAAGGTCGATGGCGGGCAAGCCCGCGCGATGGACGAGGGGGGATGCCGGAACCTTCCGGCGGGCGGGGCGGCGTGATGCCTCGGCCCCGGGGGGCCGCCGCCTGCAATGGACTTCAGCTTTCCACAAACCCGTTAAAGTGTTTACAATCGAAGGTCAGAAATTTCCCGCCGCACATTCGCACTTCGCTTACCAAGCGGCGGGACTGGCAAGGAGGCACATGGCATGGCGCTGGGAAAGACGCTGCAGACCGAACTCGACGAGATCCGGGCCGAGCTGGCCAAGCTTCGCGCGGCGCAGAACCCGCCAGGCGGCGATGGGGCGCAAGGCGGCTCCCAAGAGCAGATCGCGGAACTGAACCGCCTCGTCCAGGACATGCTGGAGAATGCGGAAGAAACTATCGCCGGGCATCCGGTGGCCACCGTGGCGGGCGCGCTGGCGCTTGGCATCGTCATTGGCCGCCTCACCGCGCATTAGGAAAAACGGGTCATGAACCTTAACAGCCTCTCCCGCCACATCCGCCTCATCCTGCGCGGCGAACTGCTGCTGCTGCAGGCCAAGCTCGCTTTCGCCCTGAAGCGCTCGGCCTTTTTCGGCTTCGCGCTGCTCTTCGCAGGGCTGGGGCTGGTGTTCATCAACATGGGGTTCTTCGCCTGGCTTTCCCCACTGTGGGGGCCGGTGTGGACGCCCGCAGGCCTGGGCCTCATCAACCTCGCGCTCGCAGCGGCGGCGCTGGCGATCGCCGCCTTCGTCAAGCCGGGCCCCGAAATGGCGCTGGCGGAAGAAATCCGCGACATGGCGGCGGACTCGATCGAAACCGAGATACGCTCCGCGCCCCTGATGGGCGGCCTTGGCGGCGGGTCGATGGCGGGGCTGGCGCTGCCGGCAATCTCGACCATAATCGGCGCCATTGCGAAGCGGCGCAAGCACTCGGAAAAGGACGAGGCCTGACGCGCTACGGCACCGGCTTGAGGGATCGACCGCGGCGCGGCAGTTCGGGCAAGCGGGCCTTACTGCTTGATTCGCGGACCGGCGCCCGCGCCGGGCCGCGGCGAAATGGCCTGCGCCAGCCCCATGATAGCGGGGAAGGCCAGCGCCCAGGCGAGCCCGATCAGCGCCAGCGATACGGGCGGCGGCATATCCGCCGCCCCCATCTTGGCGCCTGTCCAATAGGCCAGCGGGCCGAAGACCAGGCCCAGCAGCGCCTGCAGCCCGGGACGGCCCATGAGCCAGCCGAGGCTGCCATTGGGCAGGCTGGCGAAACCCAGCCAAAGCGCCCAGACCCACACGGGCGGCAGCACGCCCAACACCGGCGTGCCGGCGAATGTCACCAGGCCCGCCGCCATGAAACCCGTCTCCAGCAGAATGCCGAAGAGTGCGATGGCCAGCACGGCGCACAGCTCCGCCCCGATAACCGCCCGGCTCACGAAAAGGTGAAGGGCGAGTACGGCGAGGGCGGGAATGGCGCCGATCCACGGCCAGCCGGCAGCACCTCCGGCCACCGCGGAAGCCCAGGCGGCGTCGAAAGCCAGGAACTGGAATAGGGCTTGGAAGGCTTGCATGCGGTCTGACGGGCCAATTTCTGCGTATGCTGACCGGGAAACAACAGAGGAGACGATCCGGCGATGCGAACCATGATCATTACGTGCGCCGTGGCGTTGCGGTTCTTGCCCGCCGGCCTGGCGCTGGCCCTGCTTGTGGCGCCTGCCGCGGCGGAGAAACTGGCCGACGCCCAGCTCCAATCCTTCATTAGCGGCAAGCGCGTCTACCTCGCCGTGCCGCTGGGTGGCGAGATCCCGCTTACCTACCGCGCAGGCGGCGTGGTCGACGGCTCGGGCGAGGCGGTGGGGCTTGGCAAGTACATGACGCCGAAGGACCGTGGCCGCTGGTGGGTGGCAGGCGAAAGGCTGTGCCAGAAGTGGCAACAATGGTATGGCGGCAAGACCTTCTGTTTCACGGTCACCAAGCTGACAGGCAACAAGATCAAATGGGTGCGTGACGACGGCAAGAGCGGGGTGGCCCGCCTGCGCCAAACCTCACCCAACGCCCCTTAGCCGGGCCGCGATGAACGGTGCGGCCAGCATCAGCGTGGCACTCCACAACACGCTGCCGGTGAATGGGTTGAGCGCGCCGGCCAGCGCCGCCCCGCCGAGACCGCGCAACGCGCCGATGGCGAGTTCGAACAGCAGGGTGAGCACCGCCCATACCGCTCCCAGCTGCAGCAACTGCCTGCGCGAGGCGAGCCCGGTCCAGCGGATGGCGAGCGTGGCGATGGCAAGCACCAGCACCGCCGCCACCGGCCAGCCCACACGCTCGGCCATGTGCGATCCCACGCGCGGCTCTAGCAGAAACCCGCGAAGAACGCCGTGGATCGTCTCCGCCAGCATGATGAAAAGCCAGATGAGCAGCCCGCGTGCCATGACGCGATTTTGGCGTGTGGGGCCGCCACCCGCAAGATGCTGTTGCCATCGCCGCCGCCGGCAACGATGATGCCGCGCAGGCGAAGGGGATGGCATGTTCGACGATCTGAAGGGCAAGGTTGTGGTGGTGACGGGCGGCGTCACCGGCATCGGCGGCGCGGCATCGCTCGCGTTCTCGGCGGCGGGTGCAAGGGTCTTCGCGCAGTATCTGGGCGGTGGGCCGGAACTCAGTGAGATCGAGAAGGCCGGCATCGCCACGCTGAAGCTCGACCTCACGGAGAAGGATGGGCCGGAAAAGCTCACCGGCGCCGCGCTCAACCGCTTCGGCCGCATCGACGTTCTTGTCAACAATGCCGGAAGCCTGGTGGGCCGCGTCGCGGCGACCGATCTCGAGGACGACTTCATCGACCGCGTGTTCGACCTCAACTGCCGCCAGCTCATCCACTGCTGCCGCCTTGCCGCGAAACTGATGAAGCAGCAGGGCTCGGGCAACATCATCAATGTCACGTCGATCGCGGCGCGCACCGGATCGAGCCCGGGCGGGGCGGTTTATGGCGGGGCCAAGGCCTTCGTCTCCGCCTTCTCCAAGACATTGGCGAAGGAATTGGCCGCCCATGGCGTGCGCGTCAACTGCGTGTCGCCGGGCACGATCCACACCGCGTTCCATGACCGCTTTTCGGACGAGGCCAAGCGCGAGGCGACGCGCAAGACGATTCCCATGCAGCGCCTCGGCGTGGCGCATGATTGCGCCGGCGCCTTCCTCTATCTCGCCAGCGATGAGGCGTCGGGCTACGTGACCGGGCAGGTGATCGAGGTCAATGGCGGGCAGTTGATGGCATGAGCCTCTCGACGCGCGAGCGCTCGCTTGATCCGGACGTCACAGCACCCGACGGTTCCGAGGTGCGGATCCTCGCCGCCACCTCGCGCGGCTCCATGGCGCAGTTTACGCTGCCGCCGCGGGCGGTGTCGAAGGCGGTGGCGCATCGCACGGTGGAGGAGGTGTGGCTCGTCACCCATGGGCAGGGCCGCATGTGGCGCAAGCTCGGCGACATGGAGGTGACGGCGGATCTGTGGGCGGGGATTTCGGTCTCGATCCCGGCCGGCGCGCATTTCCAATTCAGGAACGATGGCGAGGAGCCGCTGCACTGCGTCGGCGTGACGATGCCGCCTTGGCCTGGCATGGACGAGGCCTATGAGGTGAAGGGGGTGTGGTGAGGGCCTGGCCCGTCACCATGTTCCGGTATTCTGCATCGAGCTCCACGGTTCGGTCATCGGCAGCGCCTCACCCTTCTGGAGGAGCTCGATCGAGATGCCGTCGGGTGTGCGGATGAAGGCCATGCGGCCATCGCGCGGTGGGCGGTTGATAGTGATGCCGTGCTTCTGGAGGTTGGCGCAGTAGTCGTAGATATTGTCGACGCCAAGTGCGAGGTGGCCGAAGTTGCGGCCGCCGGTATAGACTTCCGGGTCCCAGTTGTAGGTCAGCTCGACCGGCGAATCCGGGCTTTCGGGGGCGGCGACGAAAACCAGCGTAAAGCGGCCCTTCTCGTTCTCGTAGCGGCGCTGCTCGACGAAGCCGAGCTTGTTGATGAAGAAGTCGAGCGACTGCTCGAGGTTCGAGACGCGGATCATGGTGTGGAGATATTTCATGGGGTCACCTCGTGAATGACGGACAGATAGAGGAACTGGCCCTTATGGTCCAGCGCGCCAGGCGGGCGGTGGTTTTCACCGGGGCCGGCATATCCACCGAATGCGGCATTCCGGACTTTCGTTCGCCCGGCGGCTTCTGGACGAGGTTCAAGCCCATCGACTTCAGTGAGTTCCTCGCCTCGGAGGACACCCGGCTCGAGGCCTGGCGGCGCTTCCTGGCGATCCGCGAGGCGATCGGCGATGTGGAACCCGGCCCCAGCCACCGTGCTGTGGCGCGGCTTGCCGGCATGGGGCACGTTTCGCATGTCATCACCCAGAACATCGACGGGCTGCACCAGGCCTCAGGCATCTCGGCGGAGCGCATTATCGAGATCCATGGCAACGCCACCCATGCCAAGTGCCTGTCCTGCGGGCTTCGCCACGAAATCGACTGGGTGAAAGACAAGATCGTGGCCACAGGCCGGGCGCCCCGCTGCACCGCCTGCGGCGGCATCGTGAAATCCGCCACGATCTCGTTCGGCCAGGCGATGCCGGAACAGGAAATGGCGGATGCGCGCGCCGCAACGCTCAATGCCGATCTCTTTATCGCCATCGGCTCATCGCTGCAGGTCTTCCCTGCGGCGGGTTTCCCGGTGCTGGCCAAGCAGAACCGCTCGCCGCTCGTCATCCTCAACCGCGAGGAGACAGGTCTCGATGGCCTCGCGGACCTCGTGATCCACGCTGACTCGGGCCCGCTGCTGGGCGCGTTGATGGGCCGCATGGGCGCCGCGTGATTCGGTGCGCTGCGGGCGAAACCTGGAGCGCCGCCTGCAATGCATGGGGCGCCGCGCGGTGCGGCGGTGCGGTGACGGTCCGGCGTCATGCCTTCGGGCGATGCCGGACTCAGCGCCCACGGCATGCGTGAATCGTCAGTGATTGCGGGTCTTTGCGGGGTGGCGCCTGATGCCGGCAGGCCGCACTTTGGGAATTCTGCATGGGCCGCTTGCGGTTTTCCAAACGGCCCATTTGGCAGGGCTGTACAAACGCCGCGGATTTGCGCAGATTGGGCAGGACTGGCGGCAGGGCTGAAGTATAAGCCGCACCGGGGACAGAGTTGGTGACATGGCGGTGAGCGGCGAAGTGAACGGCGAGCAGGTAACTCCACAGGCCGACTCGCCCGACAGCAACATTCGCATCTTGCAGGTCAGCGGGCTTGTGAAGTGGTTCGATGTCGGCCGCGGTTACGGCTTCATCATTCCCGACAACGGTATGCAGGATGTGCTGCTGCATCTCAGCTGCCTGAAGCGCGATGGGTTCGACGCGCCGCTCGAAGGCACACGCATCGTCTGCGAGGCTGTGGCCCGGCAGAAGGGTTACCAGTGCCTGCGCGTGCTGGCGGTGGACCCCTCGACGGCCATCAACCCGGTGGAGCGCCGCCCGCGCACGCACACCGCGGTGACGCCGTCCAGCGGCTGGATCCGCGCCAAGGTGAAGTGGTTCAACCGCGCCCGCGGCTTTGGCTTCGCCTCCGAGGGCGAGGGCCAGCCCGACATTTTCGTTCACATGGAAACCCTGCGCAAGACGGCGATCGCCGATCTGCAGCCGGACAGCTGGATCTACATCCGTTTCGGTGACGGCCCCAAGGGCAAGATGGCGGCGGAAGTGCGCCTGTCGCTCGAGGGCGGCCCGGCCCATACCCAGTAGGACAAAGTTCTGCAACAATTGAGCGGGAAGGACTGCAGGCCATGAAGAACCATGCCCTGACAATCATTCTCTGCGCCTTTCTCGTGCTGTTGCCCACTGGCTTGCTCCGGGCCGGCGAGGCACTGACCAAGATCGAGCCCCTGACCATCGCCACCGACGGCGATGCCATCATGTTCACCGTCGAAATCGCCGACACCGACACGACCCGGGAACGCGGTTTGATGTTCCGCCAGCGCCTGCCGGAGGGCCATGGCATGCTGTTCGACTTCGGCGACCCGCGCCCCGTCTCCATGTGGATGAAGAACACCTACATCCCGCTCGACATGCTGTTCATCCGGGCCGATGGCACGATTGCCTATATCGCCGAGAACACGGTGCCGAAGTCGCTCGACACCATCGGCATCACCGAGCCGGTCAAGGCCGTGCTGGAGCTTCCCGCCGGCACCGCCAGGAAGAAGGACATCCACTCCGGCAACGTGGTTTACCACCGGATCTTCGACAATGCCGAGGAACCGGGCGCGCCATCGCCCTGAGGAGCGCCCGAGCCTTGCCCGACGGTGACATTCCCGGTATGAGCGGAGCCCGGCGGAGGCCAAAATCGGGGTGTAGCGCAGTCTGGTAGCGCACCTGCCTTGGGCGCAGGGGGTCGTGAGTTCAAATCTCGCCACCCCGACCACCGGCCTCCCGCAGTCGATGAGAGGGAAGAGAGCCCATGTCCGTCCGCATCTACAAGCCCGCTCGCAACGCCATGCAGTCCGGCAAGGCGAAGCTTGACAACTGGGTGCTGGAATTCGTGGCCTCCGCGCCCCGCACGGTGGACCCGCTGATGGGCTGGACCTCCTCGGCCGACACCAAGAGCCAGGTGAAGCTCACCTTCGACACCAAGGAGGAGGCCATCGCCTATTGCGAGCGCGAGGGTCTGGCCTATCAGGTGCTGCCGGTGGCCCCGGTGGCCAAATTCATCAAGAAGTCCTATTCCGACAATTTCAAATTCGGCCGGTCCGTCAACTGGACGCATTGAGGTTTCAAGGACCCCGTAGCTCAGCTGGACTAGAGCAAGTGCCTTCTAAGCGGCGGGTCTGAGTGGAGAGAGTGTAAGAATATCAGATGGTTAGGGAGTCATGGTCCGCTTACGAACCGTTTCCCGAACCGTTATCAGAGAAATCACGGCCCCGTAGCTCAGCTGGATAGAGCAACGGACTTCTAATCCGTAGGTCGCATGTTCGAATCATGCCGGGGTCGCCAACTATCCCAAACACCAACTCGTAGCCGCCCTTTCGGGCCTCGCTGAGCAATGCTTTGCATCGTCCGTTCGCCGGAATACTCGCCCGGAAATATCTGGCGACTGCTACGACCGTGGGCACAACGTGCCCAGTGCCTGGCACTGTTAAATGTGCCGCCCTCTTGTTCTTTCGCCAGCTATGAGCCATCAAGTGCTCATGAGCTATCTCGAATCCCTCAAGAATCCACTTGCCAATGCAATCAATTCACTCAAGAAAAAGGGCATAGAAGCCGACAAACTCGAATTTGGGGGCGAGACGCCGCAACCAGCCAAGATCAGAGTGCCAAGTTTCGCCGACTCCAAATTTCAAGCAGAGCAAGCTCTTGGTGATTGGGCGGAAGTAACGCTAGCGGCGGCCCTCAACGATGCGATGACTGAGTATCGAGCCATTCACTATGGTTTCAGCAGCAAAATCATCGCTGGAGAGGAGGGATTCGATGAACACTACCGCAAAGGTATCAAGGATACCTGCAAGTACGGCAAGAGAGCGGACCTTCTGATCGTGAGGAACGATTGCTCTTTGGCGAATGACGTTTCGAACCTAGACACCGGCGAACTAGCAGGAGAGGTGGGCAAATCCCTTGGCGCGATTGAGGTTCGGTCGAGCCGAATGGAATCAAAGGTTCACGCCAAGTATGTTGCAGTACAACTTGCGGCCGGTAGGAAGGTAACTACACCAGAACTGAATTTTACGGTGAAGGTAGAGGACCTGATAAAAGTCTATCGGTGGATCGAAGTCCACGACAAGCCTCAGCTTTACACACAGGTGTTTCTCGACGCGGTTTATGCCGTCGGCATAAGGGAAATTCTGCAATACATTGCTTCTGCAAAAAAGCTGACTATTGAAAACCCTGCACGATCGCGCAAATATACGATATTCGTGCCTATCTCGGTGGGACACGGCGTTGGCGAAGTTTCCGAATACCCCAAGTTGGAAGTGGTGGACCGGCTCACAAAGAATGGTCGCCACGACATTTATGCGCGACCTCTTGGCGGGAAGATTCAAGTCGATGGGAAGCGCATATGCGACTTACTTCGAGCTTAGGTGCGGGACGCAGCCGCGCCTGCTTCATTGCAAATGGCGTCTGCGGCTTCATGCAGCGAGAGGTCAGTCGGCGTCGTGTTCAAGAGACTAAGTAAGTTAGCCATCTCGACCAGGGTCTCTCTTGGAACTTGCCTCAAGTCTGGCACTTGAATTGCCTTAAGGTCGTTGGGCTCGAACTTGTTCAACCCGCCTCCGTAAACCCTACCGTGCAACTTCGAAGATGCCCTGCTGGTGGCGGAATTTAAGCACAGCGTTAATGCGCGTTGATGAACAGTATCATTGCTCTTGGGGTATATGCAGTGAAAGTTGGTAAGGTTGCGCACACCAGCTTCATTGAAGACAAACTTGAGATCGCCTCTTCCGAAAACAGCTGACCAAATAGGCGCAATTTTGCGTTGCTCCATGCTGTACCACGGTCGACGGGCTTTCAGTAGGAACCGTGAAGTCAAACCCCCATCTTCTCCTGACTTGACGTAGCGTTGCTCTGCCTCTGTCAGCGGGTCCATAAGATTAAGCAGGAAGAGCTTTGCACCAGCAGCAACCGCGCTCTCAAACTCGATAGTGTCGTAGATCAGCCCCTTCACATCACTCGCCCTACCAACGCAAGGCAAGCAGCGATCTTGATTGATACCCAAGGTATCGAGTTGTTCACATGACAAGAGAAAGTACCCGTTCGCGCCGGTCGCAATGCCTCGACGGAAGGTCGCCAGCTCCTCAAGTGCGACCCAACCCGTCATTTGTCTATGCCGCTTCCCTTGGATAAGAGGCTCCCATTTCGCCGATTGTAGCAATTCAGTCTTTTGAAGCTCAGTGCGGGCACCGGAATCCTGAAGTTCACGCATAGACGCAGGCGCATTTTCGAAATCGATTCCTTTTAGATACCATCCCACGACGTTGTTCATTTTTTCTTCTCTACGAGTAAGATCGATGCAGTTGTCAGTGCATCTTGGAAAATATTTGAGCACCCTGAAAACATGACAAGCTGGCTAAGACCGCCATCGCTCAGCAGGAATTTCTTAAATGATGCCGAGAAGTTGGCATTCATCCATTCGGTGGGAATAAGGAACGCGCCTCTACCACCGCGATTCAACTGCACGCATGCCTTTACTACGAAATAGACGTACAAATTTGCAGATCGTGGAATCTCAAATCCGGCCCTCACACTGACCCGACTTCTAGCTTCTTCGTGTCCTGTTAATTCGCGATGGCGAATGTATGGTGGATTCATCGTGATTGCATCACATGGCTCGAAGGGCGAGTAGAGGAAGTTTTCGCAACGCACCTCAACTCTCTCTGGGTCTCCAAGATCAGCATTGGAAAGGATTGCCCTATCAAGTTCGTAGGCAACTACCTTTGTTTCTGGGCAACGGGCAAGTGCTGCGCGAGTCAATATTCCCGTGCCCAACGCAGGGTCGATAAGATAGCTTGGATTGGCTTCTGCGATCCAGTCAGCCATGAGCGCCGCCAAACGAGGCGGTGTAAAAAACTGCCCGTATCGTTTTCGATGTTCGCTACTTGCAGATTGAGCGTAACTCAGTTCGGCCTGTGCGTTTGGAATGGTGCTCTGAGCTGTGGCTAACACCGCTCGGTCCAGTGCGTTATGACTGATAATTTGCGTCTGGCTTGTGTGTGACACTTCGGACATCGACGTTAATGCGGCCAATGGAGTTTTGCGCTGAGTTGTAGCTCCACAGCACGGCGCGTCGCTAGCAAGCCGCCATGTTCCCAACTCCTTTGAGGTGCCATGTAGGAGATGAGTCGGGCAAGTGTGTTATTCACAATTTGTTCTCCATTTCTTATCCGGCTTTAGCGCGTCGTCCCACAGCGCGTCTAGAGCTATCCCTGTCCCGAAAGAGGAAAATTCAAGCAGAGTCAGTTGCATGATGGCTCAAACTCCACCGGCGTGGGAGCTGTCACATCAGTGGGGGACTCAGCTGTTGACTCGCGCCGGTCGGCTGGCCATGTTTGGGACAGGTGGGCCAGACTGGCGCACGGTCGCACAATCCCGGCTGGGAGCCCAAAGGGCGCGGCTAGGCCCTCATCACGGAAGCAAAGACCACCCGTGAGCCGACAAGCAAAGCGCAACATGCGCTGGCTGTCGGCCGCATAGTCATGTCCGGCTGCCAGCGCTCCAAAACAGGAGACTGGTAATGACAGAAGAACAAAACATCTCAGAAGTCGCAAGGGCGCTCGCCACACTTAACTTGGCCCGCCGCGCTCTGAGGCCCGGGATGGTCAAGGTCAAGCTGAAGCGGGGCAAGGTGGCTTTAGTGCAGGGGCCGGTTCGGCCCGCAATGGCAGACTTTGCGCACCTCATGCTCGCCCTCATTAAAAGCAGCAACACGGTCAACGGCGCGCTTGAAGCTGGCAGCCACATATCAATCCGCGAAGGAGATGGGCTGGAGTTGTTGATCCGCGCCTCGCTCTGAAACCCCGCACCGCCCGGCTCTCAGCCAGGCGGTGCTTCGCTGTCAGCGGAAAGGAGATAGACAATGGAAGCAGTGAGCTTTGATGCCGCAACTGCGCGCATCTTCAACCGGCGGCCCGGAGGGAGCCGCCACCTCGCATATCAGGATGCAAATGGATCCATCTGCCTTTGGTGCCACAGTGACCTTGCCCGGGGCGGGGTTGCGGTGAGTGCTGGTGCGGTGGAGTGGCTGGACGGGATGCCCGGTGCCCACTTCATCCGGCTCACCAATGCCAAGGGCGGGCTGGATCGGGTCCTTGCGGCTGACCAAGTGCCGCTCGGGCCGGTGCGCAGTGGCTACCATGGCACTTACCACATCGTTGACCAGCGTGACCTTGAGGTGCCGGACTTCTCGCCCGTGCCGTTTTGACAACCCCGCACCGCCCGGCGTGGTGTTGGGCGGTGCCTTCAACATCAAAGGAGAACAGAGATGACAATCAGTGAATTGCCCCCACATGTCCGCAAACTCCATGCGCGGATGGAAGCGGCGGAGCGCCGGAAGGTGCGGCGGACGATGGATTACCTTGAAGAGATGGCAGGCTTCGACTGGGGCTACTGCATCGGCATGGAGAGCCTGATGCAGCGCTTCGGCAACCTGATCGTACAACAGGTTCGCCACCACTTGGTAACCGGCAATCGTGACCATAGGGTCTTGCCGCCGGTGCTGGATACCATCGCCCGCTGGGCGGAATGGCATTCGGCGGAGTTTGGCGACCCGGAGAACCAGCACGTTGCCGAGGCTCTTGATGCAGTCACGCAAGCCGCAGTCAATGCGAGGCGCATTGTTGCTGAATATGAGGCCGCCCACTGACACCACCCCGAAAGGGCCGTGCGGAGTTGCAATTGCGCGGCCCTGAAATGTTGGCGCTTCTTGCTGCGTGTCGCGTGACCCCGTGAGCGTCCGCTTGCGGGGTCAGTGCAGGTTCGCCCGGGCGCGCTCCGCCTGAGTGGCGGCGGCAACGTACAGCCCATATGCCGCGAGGACCTTACCGGGCAGGCGGCCCGGTGAGGTGCGGCGTACAAGCTCTGGTGCGCGCTGCGCATCTGCGAATATCAGCTTGCCCTTTGGGCTGAGCCGGTAGGACACAATGCCGACAAGGGCCGCGAGGACCTGAGCATCAACCTCGTGCGCAGCGGCGAAGCGGATGGTGGACTTCACGCTTGGCCAGCGGTCAGGCTCGCACTCCCCGGCGAAGCGCAAGAGCGCCTCGTGCGCAAGGGCCATCCTCCGCCCAAACACAAGCGGGAGGCCAGCGACAAGCGTGCGGTCGCGCTCCTCAGCTGGCGTCATGCGCCCCTCCGGGTTCCGTATGCAGTGCCGACCACCTCGCCCTCAATGAGGGCCGGGACAAAGCCGCCCTGGGCTGTTGCCGCAACAAGCGTTGCGGTGTAGCCGGTGAATGCAGAGGGAAGGCCCAAGGGGGCAGCGAGCGCGTTGGCCGCAGCAATGGCGGCAGTTGCGTCCGCTGCATCGACAAGTGCGCCGTGGAGGCCAGCGGGGTTGCGGAGCTGTTCAGCGCCGCGCGGGCGTGAGAGCAAAAATAGAGCCATGGATTGTCACTCCTTGTTCGGGTTGTTGAGCGCGAGCTTCACGCGGTCCAGCGGGCTCACGCGTCCCCGCTCAAATTCACGGTTGCGCACGATTGCGCGCTGGGCCGCATTGCGCACGGCGGCGATTGCGTCCTGCATCTCGCGGACCTCCTTGCCGACCAGCGTGTCAGCAAGCTCATTGGCGGAGAACGGGCGGGACTTGGCAGGCATGCGGTCAACGATGCTGACAAGCGCAGCGCCTAGGACCTTGTTGTTGGATGCGGCCGCAAAGGCGGCCATCTGGCGAAGCTCAACGCTCGCAGCTCCGGTGAGCTGCTGCATGTAGGCAGTGCGCTCCGGTGACCCAAGCCCGGCGCGGGCGAGGACGGTGACGGGCGATGCCCAGAGCTGGGAGGTGGTGGACAGGCTGTCAGCGGCTGCATTCAGCTCGCGCAGCGTCTCCCAGCGCGTTTCAGAGCTTGCGTTCGTCACGCGGGTCAGCGCCTGTGCGGCGGCCTTGTGAGCGGCGGCTTCTTGGTCCTTGGGGGTGAAGCCTGCACGGGCGAGGCTCTCAGCCGTCTCAGCGGCGCGGGCGCACACTCCGGCTTCAAGGTCACTGACCACGCTGCCAAACTTCTCAGCGCGCCGTGCAACAAACTCAGCAAGCGAGACAACCTCGGCAACACTGAGGGCGGGCTTGTCCATTGGGGGGATTTGTAGGGCGGGTTCCGCCATGCCTTGCTCCATCGCAGGTGGCTGCACCGCCAGTGGTGCGCCTCTCGCAAGAAGATACGCCCCGGGCATGGGGCGCGCGACGGGAAAGGCTTGTTGTGTTACGCGGGCTCGCGGTACCAGCCGGACTGCGTTTCACCGGGCTTGCCCGGGGGCGGGCGTCCCGCGAAGGCGCGGGCGTCCGGCAGGTGTGCCTCAGGCTCAGATGCTGTGATCGCCAAGGCATAGCCGACAACAATCTCCGGCGCGTCTGAGATGAGGGCAACAACGGGCGAAGTCCGCCCGGGCGGCGTCCATGCCGCCTCGGCACGGGCGATGTAGCCAAGGTTCCGCAGGAGCCCTGCCGCGTGCCCATAAGCCTCAAGGCGCGTCTCAGCCATCGGCTCAGTCCCCGCGAACAGAGGAGGGTCTCATGTCGATGACCTCGCCCGGGTTCTCAGCAAGGAACTCCTCCACGCTCTGCTTTGTCGGCATGAGGATCACACCGCCGGTCCCGATGCTGACATTCACGTTGGCCTCAAACGCATCGCCCTCGCGGTAGCCATGGCGCGCCTTGAGCAAGAACATGGCCGGCACGTACTGCCCCGCCATCGCCTGTTCATGCAGGACGCCAACAAGCCGGTCATGCTCAACGGCGCGGCCCCGGTCTATGGCCTCCTGCACCGCCGGGTCACGGCGCTTGGCAGCCCGGAATGCGTCCTTGCCCATGCGCAGCGCCTTCGCAATCGTGGCCTCGGCAACGCCCCGGGCTGACAGCTCCTCAATGATCTTGAGGCCCTTCCTGCCAACACGGTAGGACGGCGCTCCTCCGCCAACCGTGGCAACGCGGCGCGATGGCGCGTCAAACCTCTCGCTGTCATCCTGCATGGACGGCCTCCCTGTCATATGCTTGGCAGACCCTTTGTGAGAGGCCCTTGCCGCACTTCAATTCGCGGGCAATGCGGTCCATCCCCATGCCCTGTTCACGCAGCGCCCGGATGGCTTCAACAATTCCGTCACCGGCGGGAGCGCGGCCTATCTGCTTGCCCATCAATCGGGCGCGCATCATCCCGGCCTTGGTGCGTTCAACGATCATGGCCCGCTCAAACTCAGCGAACACGCCGCTCATCTGCAACAGCGCGCGGCCCGCCGGGGTGGAGGTGTCAACGCCCTGTTGCTCAAGGATCAGGTCAATGCTCAGTGCACGGAGCGTCTCGAACAGCCCAACAAGCTGGTTGAGGCTCCGGCTCAGGCGCGAAACATCCCATGCGAGGAGGATGTCAAACTTGCGCCGGGCCGCGTCCTCCATCATCACCTCAAGCTGGGCTCGCGGCTTGCGCCCCACAGCGCCCGAGGCTGTCTCAACGTACTCTGCCACGACGCGGAAGCCCGCCCGGGCGGCAACCTCCCTCAGCCTGAGGAGCTGGTTGTCTGTTGTCTGTTCCCCGGTGCTGACCCGGGCATAGATGGCGGCGCGGCGCTCCATTGACGTTCTCTCCATTTCTGCAACCCATGGTAGAACATAGCGTGAACAGACACAGGCCGTCTAGCGGAAAGCACCCCTCAGGGGACCGGCTTGGGGGTGGGTTCCTTGCTGTAATCCCCGCCTTGGAATTGTTGGCGTTTCCGCCTGTTACGGGGAACACCTTTGCGGGGTGGACAGAGCCGTGCGCACCGGCCCAGCCAACGCGCGAAGTGACGGACCTTTTAGGGCGGCGCAAAGGATGTGGTTGCTTGCCAATATGCCCAGAAGGAAGCGCACCACCGTAACCCGCGCCGTAACCGACACCGTATCCCCCGGGGAGCTACGGCTAAGTTCCACCGTCGCTGGCTCTTTCCTTCCGTAACTCCCCGTAACCCCCTAAGAAGTATAGAGTAGAGGAGCAGGGCGTGGAGCGCGCCCGCCTTGGGCTTCCTCCGCTGCCCGCCGGGGAAGTCTATGCAACTGCGAATACGGGCCAATACGGGGGTTACGTTGGGCAATATCTCCACGCCCTCAACAGCTTAGCCGTAACGGCCTTCCGGTGGCGTAACGGCCTAGAACGGGTCCCCCGGGCCGCCGTCCGTGATCGAGACACCGTCCAGCTCGCCATTGGGGTCAAACTTTGGCACAATCCGCTGGCGGCGGTCGCCCCTGACATAGCACCCCTCGGGGTTTCCACCGAACCGGAGCTGACGCCTGTCAAAGTTCAAGCGGCGGAGGGCCTCTCCCAGCCGCTCGTTGTCGTCCTGAGTCCGCATCCCGGCGGGCTTGCCGACTATCCGCCAAGCGTCCTCAGCCCGCAGCTTGCCCTCAACTTCCTCGCCCAGCGCGCCGTGCAGCCGCTCAAAGAATGGGTCCTCCACTCGGCGGGCTTCTTGCTCTGCCGTTGCATCTGCCCACAGCTCTGGGTCAAGGCGGATGGACGCGCCCTCAGCCTCACGTGCGGCGGCCTCCGCCCAAAGCTGGTCACGGTCGCGCCGCAGCTCAGCAATCTTGAAGGGCTGGACGCGCACCGGCCAGAAGCGCCGGTTGCCTGTCGTGTCGCGCAGGTAGCGGCTGTCGTTGGTCGTGCCGATGATGATGCACTGTCTTGGCACCTCTCGCTCGCGCCGGTCGTATGACATGCGCGCCCGGTCGTGGGAGCGGGAGAGGAAGCCCTTCAAATGGTCAGCCCCGCCCTTCCTCATGCCCTTCAACTCGCCAGCCTCGACAATCCACTTGCCTGACAGTGCCTCAATCACGCGCTTGCTCTCTGCATTCAGTGGGAGGTCATCGGTGAACCAGTCCTCACGGATGGCCAGCACCTTCAGGGCAGTTGACTTGTCCTTTCCCTGTTCTGACTCAAGCACTAGCATCTCATCGAACTTTGCGCCCGGCCTGCGCACCCGTCGGACAGCAGCAACAAGGACTAGCTCGCCAACGGCCCTGACATAGCGCGTGTCGGCAGCGCCGCCGTACTCGACAAGCCACCGCCCGAGGCGCGGCACACCATCCCAGCGGAGCCCGTCAAGGTAGTCAACAACAGGGTGGAAGGTGCTCTGCCGCGCCCGGTCGCTCAGTACACGGTTGAAGAAGTCCACTGTCGGGCGGAACTTGAAACGCGCATCAACCTCAAGCCAGAGGCGGTTTGTTGCATCGTCGTCAAGGTTCGGGCCGTAGCCGTCCAGCCCCTCCACAAGAGCGCGCCCCGCAAACAGGTCGTGCCTCAGCTCCACGTTCAGCTTGCGCAGCGCCACGCGGATGTTGTGCTGGCTGTTGCTGTAGGGGTTGCCGTCCTTGTCGCAAGCAAAGGCGCTGTCCGCCTCCTCGCGCGCCTTAGCAACCTGACGCCGCGCATATCGCTCGCTGCCCTTCTGTTCGCGGACGTGCGCACTGATTGCATAGTCGGGGTCAAGCAAGACGCCTGCTATCACATCATCGGTGCATCCCGCGCGCACCATCTCGCATGTGACCCACCAGACAACCTTGGAGCGGTCGCCACTCCACTTGCCATCCGGGCCGATTGCTCCATCCCAGCGCCCCGGGTCATCTGGATCATGGCCCATGACGATGACCTGCTTGCATTTGTCAGGGATTGGCAGGTCGCTGACCATGACGCCAACCGCTGGGGAAGCCGACACACGCAACGGCGCTGCGCTGACAGTGCCAATCTTCACGGCAGCGGCGCGCGGGAAGTCGCCCAGCGTGTAGCGGCGTGTCCAGTCTGCCTCCACGACACGGGCGAGCGCGGGGATGCGGCCCTTGGCGAGCTTCTTCTTGTTGGGCAGGTTCACCGTCCCGGGGAGCCGCATGATGCGGTCAATGTTGTGACACGCATCCGCCTGTAGTGAGGTCTCAATAGCAAGGTTGCGATGCTCCGCATCCTCCACTGTGCCTTCCCGTTCGGGTGTGCCAGCGGCGGGCAGCGGCTCAGGTTTCTCGCCCAGCCAGAAGCCCTGAAAGCCGCCTCCGCTGTCGATGATCACTGTCGGCGCGGGCCTGTACTCCCGCAACAACTTCTCTGCACGCGCCCGCTCCGTGGCCAGCGGTTCGCCCGGCCTTGGGTCCACGTCAACATGCAGCGCCCGCAGCGCTGTCACATCATCCTTGTCAGCCTTCTTGCTGACGCTGCGCGAGAGGTCGTTGACAGAAAAGTAGATGTTCTCGCGGCCCTGTCTCTCCTCAATCCAGTCACGCATGGCGAGGCGCTCACTGGCTCTGAATGTCCGGGTGGTTGTCCTTCCGCCATCCGGGACAATTGAGGTCAGCACCCAAGGCCCGCCGCGCCGCCAGTTCTCAAGGAACTCCTCCGCATCATCCGTGCGCCCAAGCAACAAGCCTTCGCCCTCGCGCGGTGCTTCGCCCTCGGGTATATTCGATGCACCTTGAGCTAGGGTATTGTCAGTCTCCGCCCCGGTGCCCGTCCCAGCGCCGGGGCCTCTCTTATCTAGATGGCCACTCATGCCTCCGGCCCCCCAGCTTCAACCCAAGCCCGAACGTCATCGGCGCGGTAGCGCACACTGTGTCCGACCTTCAGGTAGTTGGGGCCGATGCGCTTGGCACGGTATGCCTCCAGCGCCTTTGGCGAGAAGCCCGTCATCTGCGCCACCTGTTCGGCGGTCAGATACTCGGGCGTAACAGGCACCCGCCCACGGGGCAGGTCCCTCAGGATGCGCTCAGCGACGGCATCCGCAATTGCGTTGATTGTGTCTTGTTCCATGGCAGTCACCCACGGGCCGCCTCACCTTGGCAGGCCGGTTGAGTGACAGGGCCATCTCTGGGTTGCCCCGCGCCCTTGTGTACCTTGGGCGCTCCCCGCACATGGCGCATCCCAGCCAGCCAGTGCAGATACCTAGTCTGCCCCCTCTTTAGCTTTCCTTGTCCAGTGCCGTAAACCCTAAACTTCCCCTTCGATTCTGCGGACCTTTGTTGTGAGCAGCTTCAAGATTGCTGCGCTCATCTTCTCCTGCTCAACAAGCAGTGTGTCGAACAGCGCCCGCTCGTGGATGTACACGCCGTCAATGCCCGGCACAGCATGGTCAAGGAGCAGGCGCGCGTTCACGCGGTCAATGGCCTCGCGCTGCGCAATGGTGCGGTAGGTGTGCCGGAGTATGTGACCTGTCTCGCTTGGCAGCGCCTTCTCCTTCCAAACCTGCGTTGCGATTACCTCATTGGTGATGCTTGACCGCGTTGGGAACAGCCAAGGGGCCTTTGGAAACAGGACCTCTCCGGCGGCCATTGCATGGCGGACCACTTCAACCATCTTCTCTGACAGTGGCAGGTCAAAGCTCCGGCCCGACTTCATGCGCGGGATTGAGATTGCCCTGTCACTCAGGTTGACCCACTCGCGCCGGAGCGAGACAAGTGTGCCGGGCCTCAGCCCAGAGAGGAGCCCGAGGAGGTGCATGTCGCGGCGCAGCGGGTTGGGCAGGGCCTGAACGCGCCTCCACCATTCGGGAAGTTCATCCGGCATGATGACGCGGTTGCTCGCCCGCTCCTTGTTGAAGGTGACGGCCTCAACCGGGTTGCCGGGCAGGGCGTCCGGGTCATCGACAACCTTCATTGCGAAGTTGTACGCGGCGCGGAAGTCACGCATTGCCTTGTTGGCAGAGGTCGCGCCGTGGTCACGCGTGATGCGCCGGTGCTCCTCGCGCGCCATGCTGCGCTTGACCTCGGCAACGGGCAGCGATGCCCAAGCTGTGAGGTAGCGGCTTACCCGCTCCTCTATGCCCTCAATAGTCCGCTCTGAACACTCGCGCGCCCTCAGGTCCGCTGCATACTCATCGTACATCCGGCGCACTGTCCAAGTGCCAGCGTCAGACGCCGGGGCGGGTGCAGGCGCATTCGGGTCTATGCCGCGCTTGATCTGTTCGATGATGGTGGTGGCCCGGGAGCGCGCCTCATCAAGTGTCATCTCATCGGTGGTCCCGAGGGTGTGGCGAACCGTCTTGACCAGCTTCTTGCGCCCGCGCTGTCCCTGCCAAAGGTCGCGCTGCACCTTGTAGGACTTGCTGCCCTTGTTGACGGCCACGAGGAGCCCCGCAACCTTCGCATCCCGGACCACAACCGGCTTGTCATCAAACTTGAGTGCCCTTATGGCTGCCTCAGTGAGCTTCTCTGGCATCTTTGCACCTCCCGCGAACCGTCTGCTGCGCTGCCAACGAACCGTTTCCGAACCGCGTGGGGATAGGGAAGGTTAGGGCAGTTTAGGGAATGTATAGCGCCAACGCACTGAAAAAGCTAGTGTTTAGGGTTGACAATAGGGCTGGGGAGGGGTAGGAAGTGACGACTTCTAAGCACTAGGTCGCAGGTTCGAATCCTGCCGGGGTCGCCAGCCACTTCATTGAGGACAGCGACACGCGACATGCGCATCATCCGGTTTCTTGCCCCGCTCGCCTGCCTCGCTTGCCTCGCTATGCCCGCCTGCGCCGCGCCGAATCACGTCATCGTCATCGCCATGGAGAACACCGATGGCGGGAAGGCGGGCGACAAGAGCCACGGCTACATTTACGGCAATGTGAAGGACGCGCCCTATCTCAACGGCGAGCTGGCCAGGAAGGCCGCGCGGGCGCTGAACTTCACGGACGAGCTCCCGGCCTATAACAGCCAGCCGCACTACATCGCCATGGAGGCGGGCACCAACAAGTTCGCCGACACCACCTTCACTTGCGACAACGATCCGGCCAAGCCCTGCCGTTATTTCTCCGGCCAGTCCAACTGGACGAAGAGCCCGGAGCATCTCACCGCCCAGATGGAAACGGCAACGCCCCCGGTGAGCTGGATGACCTACCAGCAGGGAATCGACCCCAGGACCACCGGCGCCTGCCCGGTGCACAGCGCCGGACTTTATGCGGCCAAGCACAATCCCTTCGTCTATTTCGCCGACGTTGCCGGCGCACCGCCCGCGGAGGACAATGCACATTGCATCGAGCATACGCGCGAGCTCGGGCAGTTCATGGCCGACATGAAGGCCGGCAAGCTCGCGAGCTACGTCTTCATCACCCCCAACCTGTGCAACGACATGCACGGAGCTCCAGGCTGCCGCGGCAACGACGTGCGGCAGGGCGATGATTTTCTGAAGGGCTTCCTGCCGCCGGTCATCGACTGGGCGGAGACCAACCGGGCGGTCGTCTTCGTGGTGTGGGACGAGGGCAAGCGCGGCCTCAAGCTGCCTTTCTATGCAGCGGGTGCGGGCGTGAAGGAAGGCTATGTGGGAAAGGCTGCCTATTCCCACCGCGCGCTGGTGAAGACCATCGGCCGGATTTTCGGCTTGCCGGAGCTCGATACCGTGAAGAGCGCAAACGACCTCTCCGATCTTTTCCAGCCTGGCGCGCTGCCCTGAGGCTGCGGGGGCTGGATTGAATCCTCTCCACGGGCATGAGAGAACAAGTGATGGTCTACGTCATCTATGCCGCGGCGGCGCTGGGGGAGATTGCCGGCTGCTTCGCCTTCTGGGCTTGGGCAAGGCTCGACAAGCCCGCCTGGTGGCTGTTGCCCGGCATGGCCTCGCTTGCCCTCTTCGCTTATCTGCTTACGCTGGCGCCCAGCGCAGCGGCAGGGCGTGCCTATGCCGCCTATGGCGGCATCTATATTGCGGGTTCGATTCTGTGGCTGTGGCTGGCCGAAGGCCAACGGCCAGACCGGTGGGACCTGATCGGCATGGCCGTCTGCCTCGCCGGAAGCGCCATCATCTTGCTGCCGCAACGCGGTTGAGGGCCTGCGGACAGCAATGCGCCCCGTTTCCGGGGCGCGCTGCAAAGATCGTCATTCCAATGATCTGGACCGGACCCCGCCGCTTAACCGCTGCTGTTCAGACGGTAGAGATACGGACGCGAGATCCCCAGCTGCTGTGCAACTGCCTCGGCGGATTTGCCGGACTTCAATCCGGCGATCACCGCCTTGCGCAACTTGGCGACCTCGGCCGCGCTGCGGCGGGCCGCCTTGCGGGGCGCCTTCTTCGCAGCAGGTTTTCTGGCCTTGACCGATTTCACGGCAATAGCCTTTTTGGTCTTCTTGATGCGGGTTGCCGCTTTCGCGGCAACCTTCTTCTTCGCCTTCTTGGCCATCAAACCGCGGCTCAGAGAGCGCGCAGCTGATCGGCGGACTGCTTGCCCGAGCGGCGATCCGTCACCAGCTCGAAGGAAACCGCCTGGTTTTCCTTGAGCGAACGCAGACCGGCGCGTTCCACGGCGCTGATGTGAACGAAGACGTCCTTCGAGCCGTCATCCGGCGCGATGAAGCCGTAACCCTTGGTCTCGTTGAACCACTTAACCTTGCCTGTAGCCAAATTATGTTCTCGCTTTCATAGTAGGGGGCATCCGAAACGTTCGGCCGCCGCAGGCGTGATAAAAGCAGCCTTAGGTCAAGAAAGTCAATCGCTACTTGGGGAGCCGCGACGGGGCCGCCATGGCCCGGTGCGCCGGTCAACTCCCGCCGGGCGATATTTCCGGCCGTTTTCGCGGGGGCAGCCGCCCGGCAAGACCTGCCATGGGGCCGATTCGCCGGATGAATCCAGGCGCCCGGCGAGAGGCCGGCGAAGCCGGAGCCTGACGGAAAGCCGTTGGACAGAAGTGGCGGATGGCGATGCCTTCAGCGGCCATCCGCTCGATCGCCGGAGCGGAGACAAGGTTCTTGTTCCTGGGGTTGGTGGGTCTCGCCCTCAGCCCACGTCGATCATCACCTTGCCGCCTTCGCGCTTCACCTCATAGACCTTGAGGTTCACGCAGACGGGCGCTCCCTTGGCCTCGCCCGTGCGGTAGTCGAATCGGCCGTTATGCTTGGGGCATTCGATGATGTTGCCCATGACGAGGCCGTCAGCGAGGTGAATCTTCTCATGCGTGCACAACCCGTCGGTGGCGTAGTATTCGTCGTCCGGCGAACGGTAGATGGCGAAGGTGCGGCCGCCATGGTCGAAGCGCATCACGTCCTCAGGCTCGATGTCGCCGATGTTGCAGGCGGCAATCCAGTTGGGCATTTTATCCATCTCCGCTTACTCGGCAGGCACGGCATGCGCGGGATGGTCGCGCGGGATGGGGCGTTCGATCGACCAGCCGGGCTCGCGGATCTGCCGGATGATGGCCGGGATGATCTCGGCATAGGCGGCGATGGTCGAGGGGTACGGTGGCGGGCAATAGGGCTTCATCGCCTCATGCAGCTCAGGCAGGCGGTGATAAGGCACCATGGGGAACATGTGGTGTTCGATGTGATAGTTCATGTTCCAGTAGATGAAGCGCATCACCGGGTTCATGTAGACGGTGCGGCAGTTGAGGCGGTGATCCAGCACATTCTCCGGCAGGCCCGCATGCTGGGTGAGTCCGGTGACGATGTGCAGCCACGCGCCATACATCGTTGGGAGCGGCCCCACGAAGAGCATGGGCAGGATCGATCCCACATAAATCGAGAAGGCGATGATGGCGAGGTGGATGACGAGCCAGATGCGCGCGGTGCGATAGACCTTGGCGCGCTCCATCTCCGGAATGTAGTCCGCCTCGTCAGGCGACAGCCGCCCCATGGCGTGGCGGACCATGCTCTTGATGGCGCCCCACACCTGCGGCACGCCGAAGAACATCAGAATCACCCTGAGCACCACGGTGGGGCGCATCACGGCCACCTCCGGGTCGCGGCCGACGATGATGGTGTCGGTATGGTGGCGCGTGTGGCTCCAGCGCCAGACGGTGGGTTCGCGCATGATCATGAAGCAGGCGAGCTGGTAGACCACGTCGTTCATCCAGGCCGTCTTGAAGGCCGTGCCATGGCCACACTCGTGCCAGCGCGAGTCGGTGGACGAGCCATAGAGCACGCCATAGGCAAGGAAGAAGGGAATACACCATGCCGTGGGCCAGAAGTGGAAGGCGAGGCCGCCCGTGACGATGAAGGCGGCGATCCAGATGATGGTGTCGCGGATCGCCGGGCCGTCGGAGCGCTTCATCAGCTCCTTCATCTTCCCCCGCGGGATAGGGGCGCGGTACCATTCGGCATTGGCGAGGCCATGTTCCAGCGCATAGCGGCTCGAAGGGCCGGTGAGGCTGTAGTCGTGGGGCGTCGGCAGGGAGCTGTCCATCGGGCTGTCCATGTCGTGTTCGGTGGAGTCCTATCAGAAACCTAACTTCGGCGAACGATTGGAACAAGTGTTCCATGATGAAAATCATCAGATTGCATCATTCCGCCTGATGGGATAATCCCGTTTCCGGCGGTTAAACGTCCCACCATTCAGGACCGGGCGCAGGCGGCAGGCGTCAGCGTTGCCACCGCCTCCCCGGGCGCGAAGACACGGCGCTGCGCGTGGTGGCCGCCGCCGCAACGAACCGCTCAAGTTGCGGTCGATTCCCGGCGCAACGGCCACGTTGGTTGTTCGTGAAAGTCTCTGATCGTCCACCAGGCGCTGGCCTGCGATGCGGATAGAACATGAAAGGTTTCTGCCGTCATGCCCCTGCATCCTTGACTCCGCCGCCCGGCTGATGGAATTCTTGTTCAGCGTTTGAAACGAATGCTCCAAACGTTCCATCCGCGGGATGGCGAGGCGCCACACAAGAGCGCCGGGAAGAAATGGGAGGACCGACCGACCGGCGCACGAGGCGGGCTGACCGCCGCTTGGCCGTTCAACCCTCCCCGTTCGAATGAGACTTTGCCCCGCGGCGGACGGGGTTCCGGCAACCAGGGGCGCCACCGGACGCTCCATGAGGGAGGACCCGACACATGAAGAAGACATTCCTTGCACTGGCGATGGCGGCTCTGATGTCGAGCTCGGCCATGGCCGGCACCAAGATCGGCGTTTCGATGGCGCTGTTCGACGACAATTTCCTCACCGTGCTGAGGAACGGAATGATCGCGCAGGCCAAGGGCATGGAGGGCGTCGAACTGCAGGTCGAGGACGCACAGAACGACGTGGCCAAGCAGCTCGACCAGATCAAGAACTTCGCCGCCTCCGGCGTTGCCGCGATCATCGTCAACCCGGTCGATACTTCCGCCACCCAGGCGATGACGGACGCCGCCAAGGCCGCCAACATCCCGCTGGTCTATGTGAACCGCCAGCCGATCAATGTCGACACGCTGCCCGACAACCAAGCCTTCGTCGCCTCCAACGAGGAAGAGTCCGGCACGCTTGAGACCATCGAGGTCTGCCGCCTGCTGAAGGAAGCCGGCAAGGACAATGCCCAGGTCTATGTGATGATGGGCGAGCTCTCCAATCAGGCCGCCGTACAGCGCACAAAGGACATCCACGATGTTATCGCCAACGGCAAATGCGCCGTGACGCTCAACATCATCGACGAGCAGACCGCCAATTGGTCGCGTGACCAGGCCCAGAGCCTGATGACCAACTGGATCTCGGCCGGCAAGCCCTTCGACGCGGTGATCGCCAACAACGACGAAATGGCCATCGGCGCCATTCAGGCCATGAAGGCCGCCAATATCGACATGAAGAATGTCGTGGTGGGCGGTGTTGACGCCACGCAGGACGCGCTTGCCGCCATGCAGGCGGGCGACCTCGATGCCACCGTGTTCCAGGACGCGGCAGGCCAGGGGGCAGGCGCGCTCGATGCCGCCATCAAGCTGTCCAAGGGCGAGAAGGTGGACAAGAAAGTCTACATCCCCTTCCAGCTTGTGACGCCTGCCAACATCGACAAGTTCCTGAAGAAGAACTGACACTGGCGGGGCGGGGCGGCATGAGGAGTGTTGCCCCGCTTTCAATCTCACCACGCGGACTTTCCCTCCCCACGGGGGAGGGGAAACCCATGGCTGCGCTGGGCCTTGTGATTGACGGAGGACGTGTTGGCGAAACCCGAAGCGGGCATTGGCGGCCTGGAATATGATGCAAAGCGCCGGGCCTGGCCCAATGAACTGAACATCCTGCTGGCGCTGGTGCTCATCGTCGCCGCCTTCGAGATCCTCGGGCGGCTGCTCCTGGGCGAAAGCTTTCTGTTCAACACGCGCGAGGGCGTGCCCGGCTTCTTCAACGAGCAGCGGCTGCAGATCATCATCCTGCAGGTGTCGATCGTTGGCATCATCGCCATCGGCGTCACCCAGGTGATAATCACCGGCGGCATCGACCTCTCCTCAGGCTCCATCGTCGGCGCCACCGCGATGATCGCCATGTCCTTCGCGCAGGTCGCGCTGGTGAACGGCAACCCGAACCCCAAGGCCATATTCGCGGCGGAAGGCTGGCTCGACCTCCCCGTGATCGTGCCGGTGCTGGTGGGCCTCGGCTGCGGCCTCGCCGCGGGCCTGATCAACGGCACGCTGATCGCCTATACGAAGATCCCGCCCTTCATCGCCACACTCGGCATGATGGTGGCGGCGCGCGGCCTGGCGCGCTGGTGGTCCAAGGGCAACCCGATCTCGTTTCCCACCGACAGCTATGCGGCGATCGGGCAGGGCATGAACCCGGTGTTCATCTTCGTGGCGCTGGCCATACTGTTCCAGCTGATCCTGACCTACACGAAATACGGCAAGCACTGCTACGCCATCGGCTCCAACGAGGAGGCCGCGCGCATCACCGGCATCAAGGTGGAGCACCACAAGGTGTTGGTCTATGCGATTGCCGGCATCCTCGCCTCGGTGGCGGCCATCGTGCTGAGCTCCAAGAACCTTACCGCCCAGGCGGGTATGGGCGTGATGTATGAGCTTGACGCCATCGCCATGGCGGTGATCGGCGGCATCTCGCTAGCTGGCGGCAGGGGGTCGATCATCGGCACCGTGCTGGGGGCGCTGATCTTCGGCGTCATCATCTCCGGCTTCACCTTCCTGCGGCTCGATGCTTACTATCAGGAGATGGTGAAGGGGGCGATCATCGTGGGCGCCGTGGTGCTCGATCAATGGCGGCAGCGCCGCCGCAGCCAGAGGGCCTGACACATGTCTGAAATCGTCCTCAAGACCGAAGGCCTGACCAAGCATTATGCCGGCGTGCAGGCGCTGGAAGGGGCGAGTTTCGAGCTCCGCAAGGGCGAACATGTGGCCATCATGGGCGACAATGGCGCGGGCAAATCAACTTTCGTGCGCCAGATCACCGGCGTCGAGATCCCGTCACGCGGCAAGATCATTTTCCTCGGCCGGGAAGTGAATTTCCAGTCGCCGCTGGAGGCGCGCGAGGCGGGGATCGAGGCGGTGTTTCAGAATCTCGCACTGGCCGACGATCTCGACGTACCGTCGAACCTGTTCCTCGGGCGCGAGAAAATCAGGTTCAACCTCGGGCCTTTTTCGATTCTGGACCGCAAGGGGATGCGCGAGGCAACCCGCAAGGCGCTGGAAAAGACGGCGGTGAAGATTCCCAATCTTTCCTCCACCATCCGCCACATGTCCGGCGGGCAGCGGCAATGCGTGGCGATTGCCCGCACCGCCACCTTCCCCTCGAAGCTCATCATCATGGACGAGCCGACGGCGGCACTTGGCGTCGCCGAGACTGCGCAGGTCGAAAACATCATCCGCACCATCAAGCAGAATGGCGAACCCTTGATCCTGATCTCGCACAACATGCGCCAGGTCTTCGACCTCGCGGACCGCATCGTGGTGTTCCGCCGCGGCCGCATCGCGGCGAAGCTGAAGAAGAGCGAGACGACGGGCGAGGAGGTGGTGGCCTACATCACCGGCGCCAAGACGGACCCGAATTTGAGTGACGCGGCGTGAGAGCGCTCTGACACAGGAAGAGGACAGCGGCACATGACGAGGAAGCGGCCCACCATCGCGGATATCCGCGCCAATAAGGGCAAGCATCAGTACACCATGATGCGGGTGACGGACTGGGACGAGCTGGCCGCGGCCGAATCGGCAGGCATCGACATGTGCTCGGTGCCGCCGGAGATGCTGGTGGAGAAGCGCTTCCGCGAGGTGGCGCCGTCGATCTTCGCCATTCCGGGCCAGGCGCTTTACTCGGCCCCGGCGACCACCGACGACACGCTGCGCTGGGCCTTCCGGATGATGGAGGCGGGTGCCGACGCCATCTATTCGGCTGCCGCCTTCCAGACGGTGCGGCGCATGGCGGATGACAATATCCCGGTCATCGGCCATGTGGGCCTCATCCCGCATTTCAGCACATGGACAGGGGGCTTCAAGGCTGTGGGCAAAACGGCCGGGAGTGCCATGGCCATCTACGAGCGCTGCAGTCAGTATGAAGAGGCCGGCGCCTTCGGCGTCGAGATCGAGGTGGTGCCGCCCGAGGTGACGGCGGAGATCGCAAAGCGCAGCAGCCTGTTCCTCGTGTCGATGGGTGGCGGTGCGGGGGGCGACTGCCAGTATCTCTTCGCCTGCGATGTGTTGGGCACGAACACCGGTCATGTGCCGCGCCATTCGAAGAAATACGCCGACCTTGCCGGGGAATATGCCCGCATCCAGCAGATGCGCATCGATGCCTTCAAGGCCTTCGTGACGGAGGTGCAGACCGGCGCCTACCCGGCGGAAAAGTATCTGGTGAAGGCGCCGGAGGCTGAAATGAAGGCCTTTGCGCAGAAGATGCAGGAGAAATAGCGCCTTCGGCTCTCCCCGCCTGCATGCCCCGGAGGAATGGCGCAAACTGTCCCGTCCCCATCATACTCTCGCCATAGAGCCGGGGGATGAGAGGGGGAAGCCGACATCACGGAACGAGTCTCTTTCATGCGCATCGTCTTTCTGGGCCTGCTTGCCGCCGCTCTGGCGGCTATCGCTCCGGCGGCGGCGCTGGCGGCCGGGGTGACGGTGAGCTACAATGTCGATATCGGGCTGTTGACGGTGACTGAGGTGAAGCTCAGTCTCGACCTCGCTGGCGAGCAGGTCCATGCCAAGGCCCGCATCCGGGCGGCCGGGGTGAGCCGGGCCTTCTCCGAGTTCGGCGCAACTGCCGTTGCGGAAACCCGGCTCGGCGCGGCCGGCCCCGAGCCGCTGAGTTACCGGATCACGCGTGACCAGTCCGACAAGCGCAAGGTGACGACGCTGACGTGGAACAATGGCGCCGTAACCTACGATCCGCCCCCGTCAAATGCCGAGCGCATGGCCCGCATCGACGCCGCAGTGGCGCAGGGCGTGGTCGACCCCGTCACTGCCGTGCTGCGCATGGGCACGGTGGGCGAAAGCCCGTGCCCTTCGACGCATGACGTGTTCGACGGGCGCGAGGTGTTCGAGCTGGCGCTGACCGGCGCGGGCATGGGCATGCTGGAGGATGGTAAGTCCGCATGGAAGGGCCAGGTGCAGGAGTGCTCCGTGCGCTGGACGCCGGTTGCCGGCCGCGCCAAGGACAAGGGTGTTCCCGGCGACAGCTATGACGTGGCTTTCGCCCCCGTCGCCGATCTCGGCAATGGCCGCAAGCTGTGGCTGCCGGTCCAGATGTCGGGCAAGTTGAAGGGGCTGGGCTTCACCGGCTATCTCACCAAGCTTGATGACAAGGCGAGGGACGTGTCGGAGTGAGACCGGCCTTCGCGCTATGCGCGGCGCCGGGGGCGTCTCCCCGCGTTTTCAGCCCTTCGCGACCCACTGCACCGGCTTCACCGCAGCATGCGTCCGCGCCGCCTCATAGGCGGCTTCGACCAGCGCATAGGTCTTGAGATTGTCCTCGCCCGAGGTATCCGCGGCGAGGCCGTCGCGGAAGCGCTCGAACATGTGGCGGTTGGTGTGGAGCACGGCTTCTTGGGAGACATGCCAGGGGCGGCTGGTCCAGTGCAGCAGGGGGCCGCCGACCTGGTCCTCGAAGGACAGGCCCTGCGTCGTCACAATCACCTTCTCGCCCTTGGTGAGGATGACGGAGCCGCCATCGCCCTCGATCTCCAGCATGGTCTCGGGGAAGGCGTCGTTTTGGCGCTTCGCCGCGTAAGTGGCTTCGACGACGCAGACGGCGCCGGAGGTGTGGCGCATCAGAATGGTGGCGGTGTCCTCCGCCCGGATCTTGGGGTTGCGCTTCTGCGTCTCAGCCGAGACATGCGCCACCTCGCCGAGGAAATAGCGCGCGAGATCTAGGATGTGGATGCCGACGTCCTGGATGACGAGCTTCTCCTCCTCCGCAAGATAAGGCTGTCCGCGGTAGACGTCGAAGCCTGTGCGCCACGAGAGCCTGGCCCAGGTGGGCGTGCCGATCGTCCCCTGGTCGAGGATTTTCTTCACCGCGCGCATGGCAGAGGCGAAGCGGAAATTCTCATGCACCGCGAGCCAGGCATTGTGCTGGCGCGCCATCTCGACAATGGCGACGCATTCCTCCCAAGTGGGCGCAAAGGGCTTCTGAACGACCGCGGCAACACCCCGCTCCGCGGCGATGGCGGCGAGCTCCCTGTGGGTGTCCATGCGGGTGGCGATGTCGAGGAGGCCGATCTTCACCGTGTCGAGCATCTTGCCCATATCGGTAAAATGCGGAACGCCGAAGCGCTTTCCGGCGGCTTCGGCGCGGACCGGGTCACGGTCGCAAACAGCGGAGAGGAGGGCGCCCTCGGGCCTCAGGTCAGCCCAGGCATGAAGGTGGTTCTGGGCATAGAAGCCGCACCCGATCATGCCGATCGCCACCGGTTGCTTCGCCGCCATGACCGCTCTCCACATCTTGTATGACCGAATGATGTGTACCGGAGGTCATGGCGGTTTGTCGCGTGCAATCTGATCAGAACTCCTCCCAGCCCCCGTCGGCGGGCTCGGCCTTGGCGCCGCCCGCCGCCGCGGCCTTCTTGCGCACGGCAGGCGCGCGCGGTGCGGGACGGTGCGCCTCGCGCGCGGCATCCTCGGCATGGGCGATGATCGCGCCCGCCGCGGTGGTGAAGCGGGCGACGATCTGCGCGAGTTCAGTCGACTGCTGGGTCAGCGTGCGGGTGGCGGCGGTTGCCTCTTCCACCATGGCGGCGTTCTGCTGGGTGACCTGGTCCATCTGGTCGACCGCAGTGTTGACCTCCTGCAGGCCTGTCGCCTGCTGGTCGGCGCTGCGCGCGATCTCGGTGACGATGCCGTTGATCTCGTTCACCCGGTCGATGATCTGGCGCAAGGAGCTGCCCGTCTCGGCGACGAGCTGCACGCCCTCCTGCACCTGGTCGCGCGAGGTGGAGAGAATGCCCTTGATCTCCTTCGCCGCCTCAGCCGAGCGCTGGGCCAGCGCCCGCACTTCGGAGGCGACCACCGCGAAGCCGCGGCCCGCGTCACCCGCACGCGCGGCTTCCACACCGGCATTGAGGGCGAGCAGATTGGTCTGGAAGGCGATCTCGTCGATGACGCCGATGATCTGGGTGATTTCCTGCGACGACTTTTCGATCCCCTGCATGGCCTCGACCGCGCGCTTGACGACGACGCCGGAACGGTCGGCGTCCTCCTTTGCGGCGGTCACCATGTTGCGCGCATGCTGGGCGCCCTCGGCGGTCTTCTTTACCGTCGAGGTGATTTCGGCGACGGCGGCCGCCGTTTCCTCAAGATTGGCGGCCTGGTTCTCCGTGCGGCGCGACAGGTTGTCGGAGGCCTGGGCGATTTCCTCCGTGCCGGACTTGATGCCGAAGGACCCGCGCTTCACCGTGTTGATTGTTTCCGCAAGGCTGTCCGCGGCGGAGTTGAAGTATTGGCGCAGCCTGTCCAGCATTTCGGGGAAGGGCTGGTCGATGCGGAAGGTCAGGTTTCCCTTGGCAAGATTTTCCAGGCCCTGGCCAAGCACCGTGATAATGTGCCTGGAGTTTTCGTCATTGCGGCGGTTTTGCATCGCCTGGTCCTTGAACACGCCAAGCGCGCGCGCCATTTCGCCCACCTCGTCGCCGCGCTGGGCGTAAGGCACTTCATCCTCGAGGTGACCGCTCGCGAGACGGGCCATGGTTGCCGAGATGGTGGTGATGGCGCGGATCACGAACTGGTGTGCCCCGAGCAGCATCAGCATGATGATGACGGCGATGGCGATGTTGAAGCCGGTGACGACATTGAGGTCGCTGCGGGACATCGCGACGCTCTCCTGCTCGATGGCGGCGGCCTTGGCCAGGATTTCCTGGGACTTGGCGTTCATGAACTCGCCGAGGTCGATGAAGTCGTTGCTCAGGTTGCGCATGACCGTGTCGATCGTTGTGGTGTCGTTGCGCTGGATCGCCGGAACCAGATCATTCCGGAAGCTCGTCCAGAAGCGCTCATTGCGGTTTTCGACCTCGTGGAGGAAGGACGCTGCCTCCTGATCGCTCATCATGTCGAGCGCGGTGAGCCTTTCCTTCCAGTATTCCAGCCGGGTCTTGTAGTCAGACTGGATCTGATTGAGGCGTGCGGCGAGCTTGGGCAACAGCGTGGGTTCGCCCTCAATGATGTGGGCATAGGCGAAAGGCTCCGCCGGGTAGAGCGGCGGCGGCATGATGTCGGCAATCAAGTCCTTGGCCTTCATGATCCTGTCATAGGTCGGGCTGCCGATCTTGATCTCGCTGATGGAGGAATAGGTCTGGAGGGCCAGGAAGGCCATGAGGGCGGCGATGACGAAGCCGAAGGCGATCATCAGTCGCTGGATGGTGAAGAGACTTTTTTTCATGCGCGGGTCCGCTATCTGTGCTGGGTTGAGGGTTGATGGGTCAGATGATTTCGCCCGGCCCCGGTGGCAGGCTGTCATAGAGGGCGCGGATGCGCGTCAGCGCACGGCCGGTGGCCTGGAGCTCCGCGCCGTAGCGCGGGTGCATGGACCACCGCAGCACGCTGGGCACCTCGCCCAGCTCCGGGTGGATAAGGATCAGGCGCACGCCGGGTTTGAGGAAGGCGAGCGTGTCAATGCGCAGGCCGACGCCGTCGGCCGAGAGGTCGAGGAGCTGCGCCAGATAATCCCCGCTTCCTGTGCGTACCGTCACCGCGAGACTGCAGGCGCGGCGTTCTGAGCGCCGCCGCTGGTCGAGCGTGGGGTGGCTTGCGGACGGCACCTCGCGCAGTGGCTGGGCGGGCATAGGGGGCTCCTGGCTTGGGTTGCCGGAAAGCTATGGCAGCAACGTTGTCCCAAGCTTGAGCGCCCGGCGGCCGGGTCCCGCATCGCGCCCTCGCGCGGCTGGAAGCCTTGCGGACGACCCCGAAAACACCCGGAATGCGCCTTTGGTCCTGCCTGCCAGGCGATGTCATCCATGCCCCTCTGCCGACCCCGCCGCAATTCGCATCTCAACGGCTAAATCACTGATATAATGATGGAACGCGCCGCTAAAGATTGAGTTTTCGGTGCCGCCCCGTGGGTGTGAGCGGCGTGCGGCAGGTTCCGCCGTTGCCTTTTGTTCACGATATGCGGGTTTGGCGCGAAAGAGTCTTGGACGGCGATTGAGTTTCTAGTAACTCTTTCTGCATGAAAAAGGCTGGAGCTCTTGCGATAGGATGCGCGCTCTCCGTGGTGCTATGCGGCGCTGCGGAGTCGGGCGAGATCACCGCCAGCAGTGCTGCGGCGATGAATTTGGCAACCCTCCAACCTTTTGTGCCGCTCAGCTCGGAGGCCTTGCTCACCAGCGACGAGATCGTGGCGCTGGGCAAGCAGGGCCGCATCGAAATTCTTCCCGCGTCCGCCGCTGCCGGCCCGATCCGCCCGGAACGGACCAATTCGCCGGTTGCCGACTTCATCAACGGCGTCGAGTATAACCTGCGGCCCATCGACGTGTCGCAATATGGCGATTACAGCTTCGACGTGTTCTGGGAACAGTCGAAGTCGGTAAAGTGGGACATTCTTGCCCTCTATGGCGGCATCACCGTTTTCGGCATCAAGAATTGGGACTGGGGCACGTCGGGCTATCACTTCGAGAGCGAGGGGTGGTTCGGCACGGACACCAAGTATGGCGGCATGGATAAACTGGGCCATGCCTATACGGGCTACCTCGTCTCGCAGTATTTCACGCAGCGTATCGCGCATTCGGTGGACGATCCGAAAAATGCGGCCGTTACCGGCGCGCTGCTCGGCATGGGCTTCCAGACCTATATCGAGATTTTCGACGGTATCGCCGGCGAACACGGCTTCTCCTACGAGGACCTGATCGCCGACGGCGTGGGCGCCACTTTCTCCTTCCTGCGCAACACCGTTCCCGGCCTTGCCGACAAGCTCGACTACCGGATGGAATACTGGGGCGCCTCCGAATACCACGAGTGGAACCCGGCCACCGACTATGACGGCCAGCGCTACCTCCTGGCCCTGAAGCTGTCCGGCTTCGAAAGGCTGGACGACACGCCCCTGCGCTTCGCCGAACTGCAGGCGGGCTACTTTACTGAGGGTTATACCGACCAGACCCGCGCCGCCGGCGTCGAACCCTCGCGCAACCCTTATCTCGCGATCGGCCTGAACCTCAACGAACTGCTCGGCCAGGCGCCGGATGTCGCCGACACGCTGCCGGGCCTGGCCGCCACCACGGCCTTCACCTACTGGCAGCCGCCCTATACGTACATCGCCAGCGATAACCACAACTGACCTCGTGGGGCGGTGCCGTAAGCCGTGCGCGCCGGTGTTGCTTCAAGGCCAAGACAGGCAAACGACAGATGCTGCACATCACGCCGCGTCCGATGGGCAAGGCGAAGGCGCGGTCTGCCGCGCCGGCAACGGCCTGCGGCGCAGCGGCATCCTAACCGGCGATGGCAAGGTCCGCATGACCGCACAGCCGGGAGGCCGCATGGACAGGGAGGAGATCCGGCCGAAGTAAAGGCGCGGAGGCCTCACCTCCCGGCTTGGCTCTCCGCCAACCTGTCCACCAGCGTTTCCATGTCGCCCGCCTCGGCATTGGCGAAAGCGATGCGCAGATGGCGCTCCTGGCCGGGGCCGAACATCGAGCCGGGAAGGCACAGCAGGTCATGCTCGCCGGCTAGCCGCATCGCCACCTGCTTCGCCGTTTCGTCGGCGAAGGGATGGCGCACATAGGAAAACAGTGCTCCGGAGCTGATGAGCTCATATTTCAGCCCGTCACGCGCGAAGGCCCGGCGGAGCGCCGTGAGCCGCCCATGCATCGTGGCGATCTTCCCGCGCTTCCAGACCTCAAGCTGTTTAAGCGCAAAGAGCGCGGCGCGCTGCGAGATGTGGGTTGTGCAGATGGCGAGACAGTCCATGATCTTCTCGATCTCCGCCAGCACGCGGGTCGAGGCTGTGATGGCTCCGACGCGATAGCCCGTCATCGCATAGGCCTTGGAGAAGCTGTAGAGATGGATGAACGCCTCCTCCCAGCCATCGGTGGCGAAGATCGCGTGGGCCGGCTCGCCGCCGTCGCGGAAATCCTTGTAGGTCTCGTCGATGACCAGCGCGATGCCGCGGCTCCGCGCGAGATCGAACAGCGCCTTGATCGTTTCCGGCGCATAGATGGCGCCCGTCGGGTTGTTGGGCGTGCACAGCACGATGGCGCGGGTGCGCTCGTCGATCTGCTTGGCGGCCTCGGCCGGATCTGGCTCGCCGATGCCGGAGACGTAACGCGCCTCCACGCCCAGCATGCCGAGCCACATGGTGTGATTGAAGAAATAGGGCACGGGCAGGATGACGTTGTCGCCCGCCCTGGCGATCGCCATGATCGCCGCCGCAAAGGCCTGGTTGCAGCCGGCGGTGACGCAGACATTCTCCGCCGCCACCTTGCCCCTGTAGTCCGCCGAGAAATGCGAAGCGATCGCCTCCCGCAGTTCGGGAATGCCGAAGATGTCGGTATAGAGGCCGATGCCCGGCTCATGCGCGAGACGTGCCACCTCCGCGTCGAGCGCCTCTGCGCATGACCAGCTCGGCACCGCCTGGCACAGGTTCAAAAGCTTCCTGTTGCGCAGGCCCGGCCTGACCCAGCCTTGCGCTTCCATGATCGGCGGCGCCTCGACGCGGGCGATGGCAGGATTGACGGCATAGGTCATGATGGGGCACCAAGGGCTTGAAAATAGGGGTCTGTTCGGAATGTGCCGGGCCCCGCAAGGAGGTGCAAGCATGAAAGCGATCCGGATCGAGGCCACGGGCGGGCCCGAAGTGATGAAGCTCGTCGAGGTGGATGTGGGCAAGCCCGGCCCCGGCCAGGTCCGTGTGCGTCAGACGGCGGTGGGCCTCAACTATATCGACACTTATCACCGCACCGGTCTTTATTCCGTGCCGCTGCCATCAGGGATCGGGCTCGAAGCAGCGGGCGTGGTGGAAGAGCTGGGAGAAGGCGTCACGAGCCTCAAGGTGGGTGACCGCATCGCCTACGGCACGGGCCCCATCGGCGCCTATGCCGAGGTCCGCAACCTGCCGGCCAGCCGGGTGGTGAAGCTTCCGGCTTCGATCTCGGACGAGACGGCAGCCGGCATGATGCTGAAGGGCATGACGGCGCGCTACCTGCTGCGCGCCACTTACGTGGTGAAGCCGGGCGACACCATCCTGCTCCATGCCGCGGCGGGCGGTGTGGGCCTGATCATGAGCCAGTGGGCCAAGGCGCTGGGCGCCACGGTGATCGGCACCGTGGGGTCTGACGCCAAGGCGGCGATTGCCCGCGCCCATGGCTGCGACCACGTCATCAACTATTCGACCGAGGATACGGTGAAGCGCCTGCGCGAGCTGACCGGCGGCAAGGGCGTACCCGTTGTCTATGACGGCGTGGGCAAGGACACGATGATGATCTCGCTTGACTGCTTGGCGCCCCGCGGCATGTTCGTCAGCTTCGGCAATGCCTCGGGTCCCGTGCCGCCGCTCGACATGCTGCTGCTCTCCGCCAAGGGCTCGCTCTTCGCGACAAGGCCCACGCTGATGACCTACACCGCCTCCGATGCCGACCTGCAGGAGACCGCACAGGATCTCGTCAATGCCGTCGCCAGCGGCAAGGTGAAGATTCCGGTCAACCAGCGCTATGCGCTTGCCGACGCGGTCAAGGCGCATCGCGATCTCGAAAGCCGCAAGACCACGGGCGCCACGGTTCTGCTGCCGTGACGCGGAACCGGGCGGAGCGCTTGAGCAATGCGCTTCGCCACATCGACGGTCTGCTGGCGCGTGGCAGCATAAGCGAGGCAGAGGCACAGGCGCGTCAGCTTGTAAGGGAAAATCCGCTCTCTGCCCAAGCCCAGTTCATTCTGGGCATCGCCATCCAGTCGCAGGGCCGCTTCGAGCAGGCGGAGCCGCATTTCGCCCGCGCCGTGACGCTGGACGGGAAGAACGTCAACTATATTCTCAACTACGGCCTTTGCCTGCTCTCCATGGGCCGCGTGCCGGAGGCCGCAGCGCTTTACGGCAAGGCGCGCAGCGTGGCGCCGTCCAATGTCGACGCGATCTGGCGCAGCGGCTCCTTCCTCGCCCGCATCGGCCACATGGAGGAAGCACTCGCGGCCTTCTCGAAGGCGCTGGAGCGCGCGCCGGAGGGTGCGAAGCACGCGATCCGCCTCGAAGTGCTCGATTGCCTCCTCTCGCTCGGCCGCGTGGACGAGGCCCGCGCGCAGATCGAGCGCTTCATCGCCACCACGCCGCATCATGCGCGTTATCTCTGTCTCCTCGCCTCGATCGGCAAGCATGATGCGGAGTCGGACATGTTCGGCCGGGTGGGCCGGGAACTGGCGCGGCCCGATCTCCCGCCTGTCGACCGCAGCGACCTGATGGTGAGAAGGGGCGTGATGCTGCAGCAGAGCAAGCGCTACGACGAGGCCTTCGCCAGCTTCACCGAGGCCAAGCGGCTGCTGCGCGCGCCTTCCGTCACCGCCGCCTTCGCCCGCGAGGTCGATGCCCGCGTCGCGGCTTTCGATCAGGAGAGGCTGGGACGGCTGGCGGCAAAGTATGGCCGCAGCGGCTATCAGCCGGTCTTCGTCGTCGGCCTGCCGCGCTCAGGCACAACACTCGCCGCGCAGATCATTTCGGCGCACAGCCGTGCGGGCAATGCGGGCGAACTCGAGACCATGACTTATTGCGCCGCCAGGCTGGGGCAGGGCAGGCCGCTCTCCGGGATCGAGGCCTCGCTCGAACAGCTCGGCGACGACGGCGTGGCGGAAATAGCAGAGATCTATGAGGGCGCGATGCGCTACGTGGCGCCGGAGAAGGCGCTGGCGGTGGACAAGATGCCATTGAACTTCCGCTTCATCGGCGAAGCCGCGATCCTGTTCCCCAGGGCGCGCTTTGTGAACTGCACGCGCCACCCGGCCGACACTTTCATCTCGGCGCTGCAGACGGAGATGAACGCGGCGCATTCCTACAGCTACGACCCGGCCGGCTATGCCGCCTATCACCGTGAATACCGCCGCCTGATGGCGCATTGGGATGAGGTGCTGCCGGGCCGGGTCTTCCATCTCTCCTATGAGAGGTTGGTGTCGGATCCTGAGCCCGCCATCGCGGCGCTGCTCGATTATCTGGGCCTGCCGATGGAGGAAGCCTGCCTCCACCCCGAGCGCAATGCCGGCGCGGTGACCACCTTCAGCCGCCTGCAGGTGCGCTCCGGCATCAATACAAGCTCGGTGGCGCGCTGGAAACCCTATGAGCGCCACCTGAAGCCGATCCTGGAGAGCCGCTAGGAACCGCAGCGGCTGTTGCCGGCAGCGACCGCGCGCCATTCGGCGGAGCACTGCACGGTTGAGCACAGGAAGCCCGCCAGCGTGCGCGACGGCACGGCATGGGCGAGGTTGAGGGGCTGGCCGGCATTGTCATAGAGCGTGCTCACCACCATGCCGACGAGATCGCCATTCCCGTCGAACAAAGGACCGCCGGATTCGCCTTTCTGGGTCGAAAGCCGCAACACCATGGCGTCCGGGTAGCCGAATTTGGCGTCGGTGCCCGCATAATGCACGGCCTGGCCGAAACTTGCCGATTCGAATTCACCGAGACGGGCGGTATCGCCCTGGGCATGGGGTCGGCCGAGCGAATAAACGATGTTGCCCCTGGCGAGGCATTGGTTGTCGGCCGGCGTCACCGCCTTGCCGGAAAAGCTCCGGAGGCGGATGACGGCCATGTCATTGTCGGGCTTGATGGCGATCACTTCGCCCGAATAGACGCGGCCATTGGCGGCCTTGGCGGAAACCGTGTTGCCGACGCGCTTGCCGACATGGGCGGCCGTCATCACATAGCCTGATCCATCGGCCACGAAGCCCGAGCCAGAGGTGACCGGCGTGCCCTTGCGCGAGTCTTTCGAGACGTTGTCCGGCTTCGCCGGCTGCGACACGATCAGCGTGACGTAGGTTGGTCCCGAGCGGCGCACCAGGCTGGTGATCTGCTCGGTGCTGGCCACCGCCTCGCCCGGCGGCACGGAGGTCTGCTGCACATTGAAGTTACGGCTTTCGAGATCGACATTCGACGTCGATTCGCAGGCCGCCAGCGGCAGCGCCAAAAGGCTCAGGAAAATCAGGGTGCGAAGGGGAAGCAATGTCCGTCACTCTGGTTTATCGGCTGTATACCACAAAACAGGGCCGCAGAGTGGCCCTGATGTGCATTTCCCAAAATCGGCGGGCTGCTGAGGACAACACTCGTCCTGAAAAAAAGGAAAACGGCCTGCCGAAGCAGGCCGTCTCCCCTAGACGTGTTGTGGAGATTAGAAGCGCCAGACGGACACGAGGTCGATCGTCCAGTTGTCGTTGGAGCTCTCAATCTTATCACGAAGGCCTTCGGCCTCGGTGTCAACCTGGCCCGTGCGGGTGGTGGAGATGTCGGTCGTATACCACTCGCCTTCGAGGCCGATCGTCAGCTGGTCGACGGGGGTGTAGTACACACCGCCGAGCAGGGCCCAGGTGTCATAGTCGAAGCCGCTATACTTCCAAGGCGTTTCGGGGCCATCCTCCGTGGTGAACGTAGCGCCGTCGTGAGAGTCACCCTCACGATGCTTGTAGCCAGCGCCAAACTCGGCATGGACCGCGTCAGACAGGTTGGCGGTCGCCAGACCGGACACACCCCACCAGTCGTTGGTGATGGGGAAACTCTCGGTGATGTCGCCGCTGCTGTTGGTCTCCTGGAAGGGGCCATGACCCATGGCAGCCGCAAGCGAGAGGCTTGCGATGTCGCCCATGTTAAAGCCCACACCAGCGCCGATCTGCCACAGCGAATCGAGGTCGGCGTTATAGGCATAGGGCGTGTCCACCGAATACAAACCGAAATTGCCACGAGGGCCGGTCTTGCCGGAGAAGTTGTAGTCGTCTTCGTTGACGGTGCGGTACACGCCCGAGATTTCACCCGAGAAGCTGTCGCCCGTGTACTTGATCTCGCCGGCCGCGCCAAGGTTATTGCCCGAAGTGCCATCCTTACCCAAGCTGGCGTCTTCGATGGCGATCGCCATGGCGAACGGACCCGAAGCATAGCTGAGGCGCATCTGGGTGGTGTCACCCGGATCGAAGCCCACATCGGCGTTGTCCGTGTAGTAGCAGGTGCAGGCACCATCATAGCCGTAGCCGATGTTGCCCAGCGAACCCGAGTAACCGCCGCCAAGCGTCAGTTCCGGGGTCATGGCCCAGTAGCCCCAGGCCGTCTTCATATAGACGTCGGAGGTGCCGTTGCCGTTCAAGTCGGCGCGCATCTTGAGTTCGACGCCCACTTCACCCACAGCGGTGTCGGTGGTGGCGACCACGCGGAGCTGACCGCGCGACTTCACGTCCCAGTCATCGTCATTGTCGGCGGAGGACTTGTTGCTGGTCTGGAGCGCGTAACCGTCCCCACCGTCCTCATAGCGCTTGATCGTACGGTCGCCATCGTCGCCGGAATAGACGATCGCGGCACGGACATAGCCCGACCACGAGATGGTGGTGCCGGCCGGTGCATCGGCCGTAGGCATGACGGAGATGATGGTGGCGCGGTCATTGACGACACGGTCACGGTCAGAGCCGAGCATACCCGGCACCTGAAGGGCTTCACCCTTCGAAATGGCCAGCAGCTGATAGCCGGCCGGAACCGCCGGAGCGGTTTCCATCGCGGCGACGCGGGCGTTGAGAGCCTCGACCTGCGCCTTGAGGTCCTGCAGCTCGTCGGCGTGGGCGGCGGCGGCGGACACGGCAACCGCCGCACCAGCCATGAGCGCCATCTTCATAGTCTTCATTCTTGTTTCTCCCAAGTCTTGGAGTTGAGACGTCCCCCCATCCCCTGCAACCGGATCCGGAGGTCAATGCACGATCTGATCGGGCACGCGCCTGTTGTCTGCGCAAACGGGCGGCGGGTCAACGACCGCGATGGGGCTATGCCGGGAATTTTGGCGGCTGTTACTGCTTTGCCACAGTTTCGGGGGTGGAATGCCATATTGAAATCTATTACAGGCAACGATGCCGGGATGAAAAGGATTGCAGGCACCCCTTTTCATGTGAATGAATCGTCCGGGCGGTGCGACTCACCACAGAAACCGCGTAACCTGACCATAATGAGCGATCTCATCTCATATCTGAAGCCGCTGCGGTGGCTGGTGCACCTGCCGCTGGCCATCCTGCCATTCCTGGCGGCGGCAGTCATCGATGGGCCGAAACTCGGGCCGGAGATCGGCCGCCGCGTACAGGCGGCGCTGGCGGATGCGGGGCAAGGCTGGGCCAAGCCGATGGTGACCTTCCGCGACGTGGAGATTCGCGGCGAGGCCCCGGACAGGGCAGCGGTGGAGCGGGCGCGCGCCGCGGTGGCCGGCACCGAGGGCGTGCGCCACGTCGACATGCATGTGGGAGTCAGATCGCCATGATGCCGGCCTGGCTGGAAGATGCGCTGAACCTGTCGGGAACGCTGTTCCTGCTGCGCTTTCACTGGTTCTGGATGCTGGTGGCGCTGTGGCTCGGCGCCTGGGTGGGCTGGCGGATGGCCGGCGAGCCGCCGGACACGCCGCCGGACCCGGAGGAGGGCGGATCATGATCCATTATTATGCGGAGCTCGCCCTGTGGATGGCGGTGGTGTTCCTCGCCGGCTGCCCGCTGGGCGCCTTCGCCCGCTGGCTGAGCGACCGCTGGCGCCGGGGCCCCCGCGCGGGGGCCTGAGGGCGGCCCGCCCAGATCGGCAGGGGACGCGGCCTCCGGCGCGCAAGATGATCCGGGTCTAGGAAGTTGTCCCGTACCCGTCCACGGCCTTCAGCCAGCGATCTATGGCCGCAACGCTCTCCGGCTCGTCGAGGAAGGGCACGTGGCCGCGGTCCCTGACCGTGGCGGAGTCGAGCCGCCGGTGGCGCTGGTGCATGGCCGCGACGGTGGCCGGGCTTAGCAGGTCCGAATGTTCGCCGCGCAGCACCAGCGACGGCACATCGGCCATCACATCGAGCAGCGCCCAGAGTTCAGGCACCTGGCCGGCCTCGATTTGGGCGGCGCTGGGGAAATTCCGCGCCAGCGCCGGGTCATAGTCGGCGCGCGGTTTGCCGTTCACCTCGCGGTGGACGCGGCGCGCGAAGGCCAGCCATTCGTCCTCACTCAAGCTGCCGAAACCGGGGTTCGAAGATTTCAGCGCGGCGACGGCCGCGTCCCAGCCGGCGAAGCGCGGATCGGCGCCGAGATAGCTCCGGATACGGAGCAATCCGGCCTTGTCGATCTTCGGCCCGATGTCGTTGAAGACGACTCCCGCCATGCGCGGCAGCGCGCGGGCCGCCATCGCCATGGCGCAAATGCCGCCGCGCGACGTGCCGATGATGGCGAAGCGATCGATGCCCAGCGAGTCGAGCACATGCAGCGTGTCCGCCACTTCCTGGTCCGGCCGGTAGGTGGCCGGATCGGCACGGCCGGAGCGGCCGCGGCCGCGGAAGTCGAAGGCCAGCACGCGGCGCGTCTCCGCCAGCCGTGGCGCGATCGTCTCGAAATCCCTGGAATTGCGCGTGAGCCCGGGCAGGCAGACGATGGGCGCCAGGTCCTTGCGGTCCGCCGCGTAGTCCCGCGCATAGAGTTGCGTGCCGTCGGCGGCCGGAACCAGGTGCTCCGCGTAGTCCATGCCTCAGTTGCAGCCGCCGATCAGCGATGCGATCGAGGCCTTGGCGCAGCCGCCCGTGGTCGAGCCCGCCGCCGGTTCGGCGGCCCCGGTTGTGCCATCGGCCGACGGAGCAGTGGAGGCGGCGTCGAGGCTGCCGGTGCGCGCGCCGCGCATAAGGTCCGCCGTCATCGGCCGCACTGTCTTGGGCGCGAGGCGCGACCGGTAGACGTGCAGGTTCTGCATCACCTTCTGCACATATTGGCGGGTTTCCTGGAAGGGGATGGATTCGACCCAGTCGATGGGGTCCACCTGGCCGGCGCGGAAGTCGCCATATTCCTTGATCCACTCGCGCGACCGGCGGGGACCCGCGTTGTAGGATACGAGTGTGAGCACATAGGAGCCGTCGTGATCGGCGACGAGGTCGCCGAGATGGGCCGCACCCAGCGTGACGTTGACAACGGGGTCCATCAGCTGCGAGGGGTTGTATTTGATGCCATGCTGCTTGGCGATGAGCTTCGCGGTGCCCGGCATGATCTGCATCAGGCCCTGCGCGCCAACCTTCGAGCCGGCGTTGGGGTTGAACTCGCTCTCCTGACGCGCCAGCGCGAAGACCAGCGGCTTCTCGACGGGCTTGCCCACCCGCTTCCAGCCGGGAAGCGCCCGCACCGGATAGCCCCACGAGTCGATGTCGACGTTCTGCTGTGCCGCCGCCTTGGCAAGGCGCACGGCCATGCTGGCGCCGCCGGCATCCCAGACGATGGAGGCGGCGGCATTCATCTCGTCGGCCGTATCGAAGCGGTTGGCGAAGGACCACAGGAACATGTAAAGGTCGTTCTGCGTGCCTGCCTGCTCCATGATCTTGAAGGCGCGAACCACCTCATCCTTGTTGACCTTGGCCTCCGCCGCGCTGGAGGCCTTGCCGCTCTCGATTTCCTCCGGCACCTTGCCCAGACCGATCTTCTCGCGCGCCAGCTGGCCGTAATAGGTGGTGGAATAGGCCGAGGCTTCCTTGTAGGCGGCCTTGGCATTGCCCTTGTCGCCCATCGCCTCATGGGCGCGGCCCGTCCAGTAGCCCGCGCGGGCCTTCTCGCTGCGCGACGGCGCGATCTGGCCCAGGCGCTGGAAGTGGCCCAGCGCCGTCTGCGGGTCGTTCAGGTGGCGCAGCGCGATCCAGCCGGCGAGGAACTCTCCCTCCACCGCCCCGTCGCCATTCTCGAAGCCATGGGCGGCGGCGATCTTGTAAGCGGCCCTGCGCGCCGGCTTCGGATCGTCGAGGCCGATCGAGCGGCGCGCCACGATGCGGCGCTCGACCCACCAGGCCTCGGCGTCGCCCATCTTGCCGGCGTCACCCGGCACGGTGAGCAGCACGTCGCGCGCCTTGGCGTATTTTTCGTTCACGCGATAGTAGCGGGCGAGCGCATAGCGCATGCCCAGCTGGCCGCGCATGCCGGAGGAGAGGCCGCCATAGAGCTTGTCGGCGCCTTTCTCGCCGCGCACCAGCTTCTGCGCCACGGCGGCGGCCTTCTGGTACTCCGCCGGCAGGCGCTTCGACACGCGGATCGCCGCATTGGTTTCCAGCGCATAGACGAGGCGCCACATGCGGCGCTTGTTGTCGTCCGCCGTCAGCAGCTCGCCGAATTCCGAGGAGACCTGCTTTTCGAGTTCGGCGGTGGCTTCGGGGTCTGCCCACACTTTCTGCACCTGAGCGCGCGCACCCGGCATATCGCCCGTCGCGACGAGGGCGCGCGCCAGCGCCAGCGAGCCCTCGTCAGTGACGGGTTTCCTCTTGGCGAAGTGCTGAAGGATCAGCTCGGGTGGTTCGTTGTTGACATAGAGCGAGCGCTCGGCGCGCTTGAGCAGGGCCTCCGACAGCGGCCACTTGGGCGCGGTGTCGAGGAAGGCGATGATGCGCTGGTAGCCCGCGTCATTGGGGCGGTCGCGCAGGAAGATCAGCTCCACGAGCTTGATCGCCGCGGGGTCGTCCGAGCGCTGCGCCGCCTCGCCCGCCGCCGCGAAGTCGCCGCCGAGCGCCAGCTTCGCCGCCTCGATCGCCGCCGGGGAAGGCTCGGAGGCGGCCAGCACCACGCTGGACTGCAACACGAATCCGGGCGCCACCAGCGCTGTGGTGGCGGCAATCGCGATCAGGCTGATGCGCAGGAAGCGGCTGATACCCATGAACGATCCAATCAATCCCTTGATCTTCGAGAAGCGCCGCTAGGGGGCAATTGTGCCCTTAGCATGGCCTGCCCGGAGGCTCCATCGGCGCTTGCCGCTCTGCGGCGATGCGTCTATGGTGCCGCGCCGTTTGCGGGCTGGCGGTGAAACCGGTCTCAAACTAGCCCGCCATGGTTTCCAACTTCTTACCTTCAAGTCTTTTCCGGAGCAGTCCCGTGCAGTTGAGAGGTTCCTTCCCCGCGCTTATCACCCCCATTCAGGATGGCAAGGTTGACGAGGCGGCGTTCAGGAAATTCGTGAATTGGCAGATCGAGCAGGGCTCTCATGGCCTTGTTCCCGTAGGTACCACGGGCGAGAGCCCGACGCTTGACCCCGATGAACACAAGCGCGTGATCGAGGTCTGCATCGAGGAGGCGCGCGGCCGCGTGCCCGTCGTCGCCGGCACGGGTTCGAATTCGACCGCCGAGGCGATCGACTACACGCGGCACGCCAAGGAAGCCGGCGCCGATGCTGCCCTGGTGGTTGTTCCCTATTACAACAAGCCCACCCAGGACGGCCTCTACGCGCATTTCCGGGCGATTGCCGATGCGGTGGATATTCCGGTCATTGTCTACAACGTGCCGGGCCGAACGGTGGCCAACATCTCGGTCGAGACGCTGGCGAGGCTGTCGCACGACTGCAGAAACATCATCGGCACCAAAGACGCGTCGGCCGACCTCACCAGGCCCTCGCGTCAGCGGCTCGCTTCGGGCAAGGATTTCATTCAGCTTTCGGGCGAGGATGGCACGGCGCTGGGGTTCAATGCCCATGGCGGCGTGGGCTGCATCTCGGTCACGGCCAATGTGGCGCCGCGCCTCTGCGCCGAGTTCCAGGAGGCGACGCTGAAGGGCGACTATGCCAAAGCACTGCAGATGCAGGACCGGCTGATGCCGCTGCATCATGCGATGTTCGTGGAGACGAGCCCCGGCCCTGTGAAGTATGCCGCGAGTCTCCTGGGTCTCTGCACGCCCGAAGCGCGGCTTCCCATGGTGCCCGTGGCCGAATCGACCAGGAAGACGGTGCGCGAGGCGATGATCCACGCGGGACTGTTGAACTGAGATGAGTTCCAAGGGCGGCGGCGCCAAGGCGTCGCGCAAGCAAGAGGGCATCAAGGTCGTCTCCGACAATCGCCGCGCCCGCTTCGACTACGAGATCCTGCAGGCCTTCGAGGCTGGAATCGAGCTTAAAGGTTCAGAGGTTAAATCGTTGCGCACCGGCCACACCAACCTGGCCGAGGCCTACGCCGCGATGAAGGGGGGCGAGCTCTGGCTCATCAATTCCAACATTCCGGAATACCGCGAGGCCAACCGCTTCAACCATGAGCCCAAGCGGCCCAGGAAACTGCTCCTCCACAAGTCCGAGATCAACAAGCTCTCAGCCGGCGTGCTGAAGGAGCACCTGACCATCATTCCGCTCAAGATGTTCTTCAACCCGAGAGGGCGCGTGAAGGTCGACATTGCGCTGGCCCGCGGCAAGAAGCTGCACGACAAGCGCGAGACGATCAAGGAACGCTCATGGGACCGTGAGCGGGCGCGTCTGATGCGCGGGAAAGGCTGAATTCGGGCGACATGGTTTTCATGCAGCATCTGCAAGGCCGCAGGATGCCGAACGTCGATCTTGAGGCCACCTCGGGTTCGCCCGTCAATCCGGCGCGCATCCAGGGCCCGGCGGTGATATTCTGCTATCCCTTCACCGGCAGGCCCGGCTATCCGAACCCGCCGAACTGGGACCACATCAAGGGTGCGCACGGCTCGACGCCGCAGGCGCTGGCCTATTCGAATCTCTATGGCGAATTTCGCCGGCTTGGCGTCAAGCTGTTCGGGCTCAGCATGCTGACGGCCGAATGGCAGCAGGACTTCGTGGCGCGCAATTCGCTCAGCTACCGGCTGCTGTCGGATCACGGCCGCCTGTTCCAGTCGCGCCTCGGCCTTCCCATGTTCGAAACCGGCGGCGGGCTCTATCTTCAGCGCATCACTTTCATCCTGAATGACGGTGTCGTCTCCTCCGTGCGCTTTCCCGTGACGGAGCCGGAGAGAGATGCCGTCGAGGTGCTGGCGGCGCTGATGTAGGGCGCAACTCGCGGGAGCAAGCTCTCATCCGGCCTGCCGGCTCCCTTCTCCCGTTGGCTTGCCCAACCGGAGAAGGAGATGGAGCCGCGAGTCCTTCCCCCGTTGCGGCACGCAATGGGACAAAACGCCCAAAGGGCGGATGAGGGCTCTCACAACGAGTCGAGATACTCCCGCACGCGCCCGAACACAGCCCTGAACATCTTCTGCGTCAGCACGCCTGTATTCGTGTTGTAGCGCGAGCAGTGATAGCTGTCGAAGAGGCGCACGTCCCCGATCTGGTGTTCGCATCCGTGCGAGAAGGGATGAGCCGACTTCTTCGCCGTGAGTGCGGTGAGCACTCCGTCATGCGCGATGCGGCCCAGCGCCACGACGGCCTTCAGCCGCGGGAGCGCATCCATCCGTGCACGGAGGAAGCCGTTGCAATTCTTGATCTCGATGGGCAGCGGCTTGTTCTGCGGCGGCACGCAGCGCACGGCATTGGCGATCATCGTGCCGGAAAGCGTCAGACCGTCCTTGGGGTCAGCGCGGAACACGCCCTTGGCAAACCCGAAATGGATGAGCGTTCCATAGAGCAGTTCGCCCGCATAGTCGCCGGTGAAGGGGCGGCCCGTGCGGTTCGCGCCGGCAACGCCTGGTGCAAGTCCGGCGATCAGAAGCCGCGCATCATCTCCGCCGAAGGCCGGCACCGGCGCATTGAACCAGTCCGGGTGCAGCTTGCGCTGCTCGTGCCGGTATTGGACGAGGCGCGGGCAGAGCGGGCAGTCGCGGCCAGGCTCATCGCCCCTTGAATCAGATATCGGCAAAGTCCTCGAAGCTCTCGCGCGGGGCTGCAGGCGCCGGGCGCTCGCGGCGCTCCGACGGGTCGCGGCCGATCTCGTCCTTGAGGTCGGCCAGGTCGATGAACTGATCCGTCTGGCGGCGCAGTTCGTCGGCGATCATCGGCGGCCTCGTGGTGAGGGTTGAGACCACCGTCGCCCGGCGGCCCTTGGCCTGCACCGCGGCGACCAGCGAGCGGAAGTCGCCATCGCCCGAAAACAGCACGATGTGGTCGAGCTGATCGCACAGCTGCATCGCATCCACCGCCAGTTCGATGTCCATGTTGCCCTTCACCTTGCGGCGGCCCATGGCGTCGGTGAATTCCTTTGCCGGCTTGGTGACGACGCGGTAGCCATTGTAGTCCAGCCAGTCGATCAGCGGCTTGATCGGCGAATACTCGGCATCGTCCAGCAGTGCTGTGTAATAGATGGCGCGGACCAGCCGCGCGCGCTTACGGAAGTAGCCGAGCAGGCGCTTGTAGTCGATATCGAAGCCGAGCGTCTTGGCGGTGGCGTAAAGGTTGGACCCATCGATGAACAGAGCAACGCGCTCGTCCGGGTAAAAATGCATGAATGAAAACTCCTGGCCGTGTATGTGTTCGAGTATGTAACCGATTTAGACAGCCAGCCAACCCCGCTCAAGCAAAATGATTCTCGTGGCACTCGGCGCCAATAGCGACGGCCCCTGGGGCACACCGCGCGCTGCGGTGGAAAAAGCGCTGCGCCATCTCGACCAGGGCGGCGTCACGCTGCGGCGCGCGTCACGCCTCCTGGTGACGGCGCCCTTCGGCGTCACCGGCCAGCCGGATTTCGTGAATGCCGTTGCGGAAGTGGAGACGGCGCTTTCGCCCGAGGACCTGCTGGCGCGGCTCCATGCGATCGAGCGCGAGGCTGGCCGCGTGCGCACACTGCGCTGGGGCCCGCGCACGCTGGACCTCGACCTTCTCGATTATCGCGGCCTTGTCCGCACGGAGCGGCCGCCGGTGCTGCCGCACCCCGGCATTGCCGAGCGTATATTCGTACTGGCCCCCATCGCGGAGATCGCGCCCCGCTGGCGTCACCCCGTAATGCATCTCACCGCAAGTGAGATGCTGGAAAAGCTCGATCATCACGGCGAAGGCCGCCTGCTCTGAACGGCCTGCGTTCACTATCTGTTCCAAAACGAACAAGATTTCGTCAGCGATAACGCTCCCTTAACCTAACCAAGCCATTTTTGCATGTGTCAGTTTGTTCTGGAGTTCGGGGCATGTCGTCCAAACTTTGCTTTACCGCCTGGTCCTCTTTCGCCCGGCCGCAGTTTCTGGTTTCCGCCACCGCCGCTGTCATGCTCACCGCCTGCTCCGCGGACACGGAGCGTTTCGCGTCGAACCCTTCAGACGCCGACCCGGTCTACACCGCCAGCGTGCCGAAGAATGTGAATGCTTCCAATGTCGGCACCACGGACATGGGCGTGTCCTCGAAGCCGCTCACCGGCGCCGCGTCGCAGCCGCCCACCTACGATTACTCCAGGTCCTACAAGGCCCCGCAGTATCGCCCGCCGGCAGCGCCCGCGGTTGCGGCCGCCGCGCCTGCCACTGGCGGCACCGTCACGGTCGGCCCCGGCATGACGCTCTACTCGGTCGCCCGCGCCAACGACCTTTCGGTGGCCGAGCTCGCGGCGGCGAACGGCATCCAGGCGCCTTACTCGGTGCACACCGGCCAGGTGCTGAAGCTGCCGGGTGGCGCTGGCGCGCCGCGCGTCGCCTCGCAGAACGCCATCCCGCCGGACAACACCAGCTTCGCCGAGCCCTCGGCCACGCCAATCGCGCCGAAGCCCGGAACTCCCGCCGCCGCCGCCAAGCCGTTCAAGGCCGGCCCGTCGGTCGCCGCCACCTCCAACAGCGGGATGCACACGGTCGCAACTGGCGAAACGCTGTTCTCGCTTGGCCGCCAGTACGGCATGTCGCCCTATGCCATCGCCGATGCCAACGGCCTGCCGCACAACGCGCAGCTGGTGCTGGGCCAGAAGGTGCGCATTCCTGCCGGCGGCGAGGCTGCTCCGGCCGTTGCTGCCGCAAAGACCGCAGCACCCAAGGCCGCCACTGCGGCTTCCGGCGACATGCCTGCCGCCACGGGCGAGGAGGGCGCGGGCCAGAAGACCGCGGCGGCCAGCACTCCCGCACCCGCGCCGGAGCCGATCCCCGGCACGGGCGCCGCCGCCACCACGCCGCCGCCCGAAGCCGGTGGCCAGCCGGTGGCCGAAGGCGCGCCCATTGCCGGAGCCCCCGGCATGCGCTGGCCGGTGCGCGGCAAGATCATCTCGGGCTTCGGCCCCAAGGCCAATGGCTTGAAGAACGAAGGCATCAACATCGCGGTGCCGGAAGGCACCTCGATCCGCGCCGCGGCGGATGGCGTCGTCGCCTATTCGGGCAACGAGCTGAAGGGCTATGGCAACCTCGTTCTCATCCGCCACGAGGAAGGCTATGTGACGGCCTATGCCCACGCCAGCGAGCTCTTCGTCAAGCGCGGCGACACGGTGAAGCGCGGCGATGTGATCGCCAAGGCCGGCCAGACTGGCGCCGTCTCCAGCCCGCAGCTTCACTTCGAAGTGCGCAAGGGTGCGGTGGCGCTGGACCCGATGAAATTCCTCTCGCAGAACACCGCGTCCACGAACTGATTTTGGTCCCAAGCTGAACTGGAGGCCCGGGCGTTAAGTTCCGGGCCTCTTGTTTTTGCGCGGCGTTGCGCCATGCTCTTCCGCTCGCAGGGGAGCATGGCCATGATCACGGTGTGGGGGCGGCGCAATTCCGTCAATGTGCAGAAGGTGCTGTGGGCGCTGGAGGAGCTGGACGTGCCCTACACCCGCGAAAACGCCGGCGGCAGCTTCGGCGGCAACAAGGATGCCGATTTCCTCGCCATGAACCCCATGGGCCTCGTGCCGGTGATCCGCGATGGCGATGTCACCATGTTCGAGTCCAACGCCATCGTCCGCTGGCTCGCGGCGCGTTACCGCGACGGACTGCTGCGGCCCAAGGACCCGAAGGGCCTTGCGATGGCGGAACAGTGGATGGAATGGGCGCAGGTCAATGTCGGGCCTGCCGTGGGCACGTTGCAGATGAACCTGGTGCGCAGCCCGCCCGAGAAGCGCGATCACGCCGCCGTTGCAGCGGCCACCGAGCGCACGAGGGAGCTTGTGAATATTGCCGACCAGTGGATCGCCCGGCATGACTGGTTCGCAGGCCGCGACTTCAGCTTCGCCGACATCGTGATGGGCGCTCTGTTCTGGCGCTACACGGGGTTCGACATTGCAAGACCCGTAACGCCCCACCTTGATGAATGGCTTGACGCGCTCCAGTTGCGCGACCCATTCCGCCGCGCCGTGATGGCCGTGCCGCGTGCGAAGTATTTGGCGGATTGGAACAGGATCGAGATGGAGACGGGTTAGGCATCCCGCCAGCAGAAAGAGCGGGACTTGCCTGGCGGCTTACGCCACGCCCTTGTCGGCCATCAGCTGTTTCAGCTCGCCCGACTGGAACATCTCCATCATGATGTCCGAGCCGCCCACGAACTCGCCCTTGACGTAGAGCTGCGGAATGGTGGGCCAGTTGGTGTAGTCCTTGATGCCCTGGCGCAGTTCGGCCGAGTCGAGCACGTTGACGCCCTTGAAGGGCACGCCCAGGTGCTGGAGGATCTGCACCGAGCGGCCGGAGAAGCCGCACATCGGCATGTCCGGAGTGCCCTTCATGAACAGCACGACGTCGTTGGACTTCACTTCGTTGTCGATTTCCTTGGCGATGTCGGTCATGGATCAATCCTCTGGGGTGCTGGTCTGGAGTGCGAGTGCATGCAGCTCGCCGCCCATGCGGCCCTTGAGGGCGGCATAGACCATCTGGTGCTGCTGCACGCGGGATTTGCCCTTGAAGGCGGCGGAGACAACGTTGGCGGCGTAATGGTCGCCGTCGCCCGCGAGGTCGCGGATGGTGACGGCGGCATCGGGCAGCGCCTCCTTGATGAAGCGTTCGATGTCGGTGGCGGACATGCCCATGGAAAATTCCCCTTAAAGCTCGCCCGCCATATAGGCCGGGAACCAGCCGTCATGCGCCGCGCGCAATTCGGCAACAGTTATAGAGGGGCCGCCGGAGATCTTCAATGTCGCCTCGGACGTCACGGTTCCAACCTGCGCCACCGCAACCCCGGCCTTGCCCGCCTCGGCGAGCAGCACGGCGGCGTTGTTCGGGCGGGTGGTGACGACGTAGCGCGCCTGGTCCTCGCCGAAGAGCTGTTCGTGGGTGAGGGCGGAGAGCGCGGCGCCCAGGCCGGACGCCATGGCCATCTCGATCACCGCGAGCGCGAGGCCGCCGTCGGACACGTCATGCACGGCGGTGAGCTGGCCGGTGCGGATCAGCTTGCGGACGAAATCGCCATTCTTCTTTTCGACGCCCAAATCGACCGGCGGCGGGGCGCCCTCTTCCTTGCCCAGCACCTCGCGGAGATAGATCGACTGGCCGAGGTGGCTGCCATGGCAGCCCACCAGCAGGATCGCGTCGTCCGCGTTCTTGAACGCGATGGTCGCCATGGTGTCGAGGTCGGCAATGAGGCCGATGCCGCCGATCGCCGGCGTGGGCAGGATGGCCTGGCCGTTGGTCTCGTTGTAGAGCGAGACATTGCCGGAGACGATGGGGAAGGCGAGCGCATTGCAGGCTTCCGACAGGCCTTTGATGGCATGCACGAACTGGCCCATGATCTCGGGCCGCTCGGGGTTGCCGAAGTTCAGGTTGTCGGTGATGGCGATGGGGTCGGCCCCCACCGCCGTCAGGTTGCGCCAGCATTCGGCGACGGCCTGCTTGGCCCCCTCTAAAGGATCGGCCTCGACATAGCGGGGTGTGACATCGGTCGACACCGCGATGGCCTTCTTGCCCCTGATGCGCACAACGCCAGCATCGCCGCCCGGAATCTGCGCGGTGTTGGAGCCGATGAGGCTGTCATACTGTTCCCACACCCACCGCCTCGAGCACATGTCGGGCGAGCCCACGATCTTGAGGATGGCGGCTTTCAGGTCATTGGGGGCAGGCACATCCTTCAGCACCGGCTGGGTCTTCGGCGGCACCCACGGGCGGTCATATTCCGGGGCCTCATCGCCCATCTGTTTGATGGGGAGATCGGCCATCACCTGGCCCCTGTGCTTGATCACGAAGCGCAGCGTGCCGGTGGTCTTGCCGACGATGGCGAAGTCGAGGCCCCATTTGCGGAAGATGGCCTCGGCCTCCTTCTCACGCGACGGGTCGAGCACCATCAGCATGCGCTCCTGGCTCTCGGACAGCATCATCTCATAGGCCGTCATGCCCGCCTCGCGGCAGGGCACGCGATCGAGGTCCAACTCGATGCCGAGATCGCCCTTGGCGCCCATCTCGACGGCAGACGAGGTGAGGCCCGCCGCACCCATGTCCTGGATGGCGATGACGGCGCCGGAGGCCATCAGCTCGAGGCAGGCTTCGAGCAGGCACTTCTCGGTGAATGGGTCGCCGACCTGCACGGTGGGGCGCTTCTCCTCCGCGTGATCGTCGAACTCGGCGGAGGCCATGGTGGCGCCGTGGATGCCGTCACGCCCCGTCTTGGCGCCGAGATAGACGACGGGGAGGCCCACGCCCTTTGCCTTGGAATAGAAGATCGAGTCGGCGCGCGCGAGGCCCACCGCCATGGCGTTCACGAGGATATTGCCATTGTAGCGCGGGTGGAAGTTCACCTCCCCGCCGATGGTCGGCACGCCGAAGGAATTGCCATAGCCGCCGATGCCGTGGACGACGCCGGAGACGAGGTGGCGCGTCTTCGGGTGCGAGGGCTCGCCGAAGCGCAGCGCGTTCATCGCCGCGATGGGCCGCGCCCCCATGGTGAAGACGTCGCGCAGGATGCCGCCCACGCCGGTCGCCGCGCCCTGATAGGGCTCGATGAAGGAGGGGTGGTTGTGGCTCTCCATCTTGAACACGATGGCATCGCCGTCGCCGATGTCGATGACGCCCGCATTCTCGCCCGGGCCCTGGATGACGTGCCGCCCCGTTGTCGGCATGGTCTTCAGCCACTTCTTCGACGACTTGTAGGAACAATGCTCGTTCCACATGGCCGAGCAGATGCCGAGCTCGGTCAGCGTCGGCTCGCGCCCCAAGAGCTTCACGAAGCGCTCATATTCATCGGGCTTCAGGCCGTGCTGCTTTACGAGGTCCGGGGTGATCTTGGTGTCGTGGGGAAGCGTCATGGGCGGGTTCTACGGCCTCGGTTCAGCATTCTCAATTCCCCTCTTTCCGTCACCGCGGCGAAAGCCGGGGTCCAGCTTTGGGCGGCAACCGCGTGGACGGAAAGCTGGGTCCCGGCTTTCGCCAAGATGACACCAGCGAACTAGGCCGCCAGCAGGCTCTCGAACAGCGGCCTGCAGTCGGTCTTGCCGTGCAGCGGTTCGATCATGTTCTCCGGATGCGGCATCATGCCGATGACGGTGCCGGCTTCATTCATGATGCCAGCAATGTCGTTCAAGGCCCCGTTCGGATTGGTGTTTTCGGCGTAGCGGAAGACCACGCGGTTATCGCCCTCAAGGCGCTTCAGCGTGTCGGGGTCGCAGATGTAATTGCCCTCGCCGTGGGCGACGGGGCAGGAGACCACCGCGCCCTTCGCCAGCCTGTTGGTGAAGAAGGTCCGGTTGTTCTCGACCTTCAGCTTCACCCGGCGGCAGACGAAGCGCAGGTCCTTGTTGCGCACCAGCACGCCGGGCAGGAGTCCCGCCTCGGTGATGATCTGGAAGCCGTTGCAGACGCCCAGAACCTTGAGCCCCTTCAAGGCCTTGGCTCGAATGTCTTGCATGATGGGTGAACGCGCGGCGATGGCCCCGCAGCGGAGATAATCGCCATAGGAGAAGCCGCCGGGCACGACCACGAGGTCGACCTTGGGAAGCTCCGTCTCGGTATGCCAGACGGAGACGGGCCTGGTCCCCGTGACGCTCTCGAGCGCCAGCATCATGTCGCGCTCGCGGTTGATGCCGGGGAAGACGACAACGGCGGATTTCATCTTAAGCGAGCTCGATGTCGTAGTTCTCGATCACGGTGTTGGCGATGAGCTTCTCGCACATGGCCTTCGCCTGCTCCCTGGCCTTGGCGTGATCGGTTTCGGCCAGCTCGATCTCGAAATACTTGCCCTGGCGGACCTCGCCCACGCCGCCGAAGCCCAAGTGCCCCAGCGCCCCCTCGATGGCTTTTCCCTGGGGGTCCAGCACGCCGGTCTTGAGCGTGACCTTGATCTTCGCCCTCATCAGTGCAAATCCGTTTTCACCAGCTTGGGCTTGGAGCGTTCGGGCTTCTCGCCGTCGGCGATGATGCCTAAGCGGCGGGCCACTTCCTGATAGGCTTCGACCAGGCCGCCCATGTCGCGGCGGAAACGGTCCTTGTCGAGCTTGTCCTGGGTTTTGATGTCCCACAACCGGCAGGAATCGGGGCTGATCTCGTCGGCCAGCACGATGCGCATCATGTCGTTCTCGTAAAGCCTGCCGAACTCGACCTTGAAGTCGACGAGCTTGATGCCGATCCCCAGGAAGAGGCCCGACAGGAAGTCGTTGATGCGGATCGCCATGTGCATCATGTCGTCGATTTCCTGGGGCGAGGCCCAGTTGAACGCGGTGATGTGCTCCTCGGAGACCATCGGGTCGCCGAGCTGGTCGTTCTTGTAATAAAATTCGATGATGGAGCGGGGAAGCGGCGTGCCTTCCTCGATGCCGAGGCGCTTGGCCAGCGACCCGGCGGCGACGTTGCGCACGACGACCTCGAGCGGCACGATCTCGACCTCGCGGACGAGCTGCTCGCGCATGTTGAGCGAGCGCAGGAAATGGGTGGGGATGCCGAGCTCGTTGAGGCGGGTGAAGATGAACTCGGAAATGCGCTGGTTGAGCACGCCCTTGCCCTCGATCACCGCCTTTTTCTGGGCGTTGAAGGCGGTGGCGTCATCCTTGAAGTGGACGATGATGGTGCCGGGCTCCGGGCCTTCATAGAGGATCTTGGCCTTGCCCTCGTAAATCCGGGTGCGCCTGCTGTTCATCTGAAATATCCTCATCGAATCCCTGACGGGTCCCCCAGAGCTTTAGCCCCGGACGGCGGTCTTCGCCAGTTTTGTTCACGATCAGGCGAGCAAATTCCCCAATCCTGTCCGAAGTCCTTAACGCAGTGTGGTGCGCTGCACAACGGACTTTGCCCTTTCGGCCTCCGGGCGGTTGATTTGGCGGGGAGCAGTGGTTATTTCAAGTCCCTGAAATCCAACGGGAGCGCCACATGACCACCTTCGACGACCGCAAGGACGCCTTCGAGAAGAAGTTTGCCCTCGACGAGGAACTTCAGTTCAAGGCCAATGCGCGGCGCAACAAGCTCTTGGGCCTATGGGCGGCGGAAAAGCTCGGCCTTTCGGGCGCCGAGTCGGAGGCTTACGCAAAGTCAGTCGTCATGGCCGACTTTGCCGAGGCAGGCGACGAGGACGTGTTCCGCAAGGTGCGCGACGATTTCAAGGCCAAGGGTCTGGCCCTGAGCGACCAGGATATCCGCGGCGCCATGGACGGGCTGATGGCCAAGGCGGTGGAGCAGATCAAGGCTGGCCCTTAAGTGGCCGCTGCCCATTTTGATCTCCGCGCGCGGCTCGCCTCCGGCGGGCCATTTCTGTTCAGCTGGATGACGGTGCCTTCCGCCGCGCTGGCGGGGCAGGTGGCACGGCTGCCCTTCGACGGCGTCTGCCTTGACATGCAGCACGGCATGATCGGCTTTCCCGACGCGGTGGGCATGATCGCCGCCATCAATGCCGCCGGCCGCCCGGCCCTCGTGCGCTCGCTGTGGAACGATGCCGCCACCCCGGGGCAGTGCTTCGATGCGGGGGCGGCCTGCGTCATCGCCCCCATGGTCAACAGCCGCGCCCAGGCCGAGCTCTTGGCGCGCGCCGCCAAATACCCGCCGGTGGGCTCCCGCAGCTGGGGCGGCTATACAGCGCAGCAGGCCTCCGGTCTGAGCCCCGCCGAATATCTGCGCGAGGGCAACCGCATGACCATGGTCTTCGCCATGGTCGAAACGGCGGAGGCGCTGGAGAATGTGGAGGCCATCGCCGCCACGCCGGGCCTCGACGGGTTGTTCGTCGGTCCCTCCGATCTGTCGATCGCGCTGTCCGGTGGGGCGGGGATCGACAAGACCGGCAAGGACACGCTGGCCGCCATGGCGCGGGTCGCGGCGGCCGCGAAGGCGAACGGCCTCGTGACCGGGGCCTTCGGCGGCAGTCCGGAGGTCATCAGGACTTATCTCGGACTGGGCTTCACCTTCCTTGCCGCGGCGGTGGAGGTGGACCTGATGCAGAGGGGGGCAGCCGAGCTCCGCAAGGCGCTGCAGGATTAGGCCCCGGCAGGCTCCTCATCGGGCGGGGTCAGCCCGTCCAGCCTTTCCGCATGGGCGGCCATCACGGCCTGCCAGTGATCGGCCTCCGCCTCGCAGCCGATCTCGCGGAGCTTGCCCAGGAGATAGGGCCAGGTGCGGCGGCGGACTTCCTCGCGCCGCCGCGCGTCCCAAGGCCAGACGCCCGCCTCCCGCAGCTCGGCGTCGAATTCGATGAAGCGGTTGATCACATGCTGCGGCTTCACCCGGTAGACCTGCGGCTGGACCGGGGCGGGTCCGAACAGGTCCGGCTGATCGTCTCCGAACAGGCTTGGCTGGCGGTGGCTCATGGGTCTCCCGAATCGATGATTTTAATATGCCCCGAGTCAGAGTGATACCGTACAATCTGGGCTAGTCTTGCTATCCTGTTTACTATTTTGGCTCAACAAAATCTTGCAGAATGACAATCACACGCAATAATCACTATGTGCCGCAATGGTACCAGGAAGGTTTCTTTGAGCCCGGTCGCAATACCTATACTTACCTCGATCTGAGTCCACGCCAGCATGCACTATCAGATGGTCGCGTTGTCGCAGAGCGATCAAAATTCGTCTCGCCAGCGTCTAGAGCATTCTGTCAACGGGATCTCTATTCGACCTTCCCCGGCACGGCCGTAAATGACGAGATTGAGCGCAAGTTCTTCGGTGACATCGACACCCGCGGTGCGCACGCAGTTCGCGCCTTTGTGGGCGACGATGCCGGCGAATGGCACCGTCACTTTACGATGTTCTTCGAATATCTTGATATCCAAAAAATCCGAACGCCCAAAGGTCTTGACTGGTTGAGCACACAGTATCCGCGCCTGACAAAGAACGCTCTGATGTTCGAGATGCAGGGCATCCGAATGATGCACTGCACGATCTGGACCGAAGGCGTGAGAGAAATCGTGTCAGCGCAGGACGCCGACGTAAAGTTTATTGTGAGCGACCATCCGGTAACCGTCTACAACTACGCGGTACCGCCTAATGCAAAGGGCAACGGCTATCCGAACGAACCCTCGATTGCGTTGAAGGGCTCGCAAACGATTTTCCCGCTGAACCGAAATTTCTGTCTCATCCTCACGAACCTCGAGTACGCGCAAGACCATTCAGCCAACCCGCTCGAGAAGCGGACTTTCGCCGGAAACTATCGCAACTCGATGGTGCGCACTGACGCTTTAATTCGCACGCGCAAGCTGACGAGCGATGAGGTCATTCGGGTCAACCGCGTGCTCAAGGCGCAAGCGAAGCGATACATTGCCGCCGGCAAAGAGGAATGGCTCTACCCGGAGACATTGTCAGCTGACCCATGGGCCGACCTGCGCAGTGCGTTCCTTCCGCCCAAGAACGGACTTTGGCACTTCGGCGGCGAGATGTACGCCCGCTTCGAGAGCGGAGAAGTATACTATCAGGATGCGTTTGGGAGGACTGAAAAGGAACGTGAGTTCTTAAAGAAAAAACCGCCCTTGAAGCCACCTCACCGCCGCGATCTCTGCGGTTGTGGGTCGGGTCGCGCATTCGGAGCCTGCTGCGAGCATAAACCAGTCGCCCTTCGCCCGACATGGGAGGAGCGCAGTATCCGTGAGCGCAATCTGATGTTGTTCAATGGCATCACCAGTATCCTCGGGCTCGCGGAAGGCCGAGATTGGGTCACTATTCGTCGCGAGATCACCGACGACAAGATCAAGGAGATTTACGGTCTCTATGACGCGCTGTGGCCGCGCGAGACAAACTTGCTGGCGATGCTTCCAAAGCCTGATGGTTCGGCACGCGCGGTTTACACCGGGGTTCTGCATCCGTCGGTCATTTCGAACTGCGCGCTCGGCTTATCTCTCTACTTCGACGACCTTTTGATCGAGCATCCCTTCATCCACCCGCGGACCGTCAACAAGCAGTTCAGCCCGCTTGAGCACCCCAGGACATATCGGCAAGAATTCCTGAAGTCAGTCGTCTTGTTCATGGCGATCATGCCGCTCGTTGAACAAGGGCTCGTCACCCTATTTCCTGATCCATGCAACTTCGACTTTCATTTGCGCGATCAGATGTTCGCAATGGCAAAGTTTCGGACGCAAGGGATGAAAGTCGATCCAGAGGACGAAGGGGACTTCATGAAAATAATAAAGGAGGAGCTCAAGCGCAGCATACTTCTGGTACCCCGCAATGTGCTTCGGCAGCAAGTTGTCCGGCAATCTCCTGAATTGGATGAAAAGGCTATCAATGCTGTCCTTGATGGCTTCGATAGGCTCCGTGAACGGGACCCCCTTGCTGTTTTGCAGGAGGGATCGCTTGAGGGCGGGAAGGGCGGAGGACAACTCCCGTTCTTCAAGATGGCGCCAAACTTTGAAATCACGATGTATCTCGCGCAGGCTACCGGCTCGAGCATCGTTACCGATAGCATATTCCGGTGGCGCGAGCTCATATCGGCTGCTCGGCGCGGCGTTCAAGACGTACCGCCGCTTGCCCTGCTACGAGCCAGCATGCACCAAGCTGAGTTTGCGCTCCCGTACGATGTTCACCAAATCGGCACGCTCGTGGAGCATGGGGTGTTTCGAGGCTATCCCCGCGTCATGCAAAACGTTTTTAAGTACCTTTCGACGCTTTCGACTAGGGGCGCAAAACCAAATGTCGAAGCAAGTCTCAATGCGGAATTCAAGCGCGTGCATTCTTCAACGAGGTCAGTCATTAAGAAGGCAGGAGTTCAACTGTCGGACGCGCGGGTATCGTGCCTTTGGCCTGCCGGTGGCATCCAGGACAACACAGTGAATCGTCTTCTCTTAATGTCCAGCTCGGAACATCACCTTGCCAGCGCCCCGATGGCCTTGTTCTTCAAAAGTAATTTGAATCATGCAAAGGTATCCTGAATCAGTTTCGGCTTCGCACGCAGCATATCGCCAATCAGACATAACGCTGATTACAGCCAAAACCATGGGAGTCGACAAGAACGAAAGTGGGGTGGCGGTCCCCCCTCCCATTTGACGCCCGCGGCGTTCCGCGCCACAGTGCGGCGCATGGACAAGGCCGCTCTTCTTATTCCCGGCGCCGAGGCGATTCTCGACCGCCTCGTTGCGCTTGCGCTTTGCGCCGGCCCGGTTGCCGCCCAGACGGACAAGTATTTCACCAACACCAGCCGCATCGTCGGCGCCAATGGCGATTCGCGCGTCACCTTCGCGGTGTTCATGCGCCGCCGCGTGGTTGCGGCGCTGGAGCCGGCGATCCGGCTGATCCGCCATTTCGTGCCGGACGTGGAGATCAGGCGCTTCTGTGCCGAGGGCGGCATCGTGCCCTCCGAGTCCAAGATGCTGGAGGTCACCGGCTCGATGCGGAAGCTCTCCGAGATCGAGACCCTGATGCTGCAGAAGATCGGCTTTCCCTGTGTGTCGGCCAACAATGCCTATGAGATGTGCCGGGCGATTCCGTCCGCCGCCTTCATGGACATGCATGCCCGCCACGGCTCGGGCGCGGAGATGAACATCCTCGCCGCCTATGGCGCGGCGGTGGGCTCCGCCGCGGCCCGCAAGGCCGACCCGGCGGTGAAGGGCTTTATCGGCTCATCGCAGGATCTGACAGCACCCTTCTTCGGGGCAAGCGCCGGCATGGGTACGATGCCGCACGCGCTGGTGGGCTACACCGGCGGCGACGTGCTCATGGCCATGCGGATGTTCGCGGCGACGCTGCCGGAGGCGCGGAACCTCACGGCGCTTGTCGACTATACGGGCCAGGAGGTGACGGATTCGATCCGTTGTGCGCGCTGGTTCTATGACGAGGCCAGGCTCGACCGGGAAGGCAAGAGCTTCGGAGTCCGGCTCGACACCCATGGCGGCCGTTTCGCCGAAGGGCTCGACTACGAAAAGTCGGTCGAAACCGTGGGCCACTGGCTGGGCGTGCAGGGCGAATACAACATCGTGGAACAGGTGCTGGGTGGTAGGGCCTTCCAGCTCGACCCCAACAACATCCTGGTCGACAAGGTGCGCCGCATTCTGTTCGGCAAGGGCGTTTCGGCGGCGTCGATCATTCACGTGCGCCAGGCGCTGGACCAGGCGGGCTACCGCCAGGCGACCATCGTTGGCTCATCGGGCTTCGACCCGCAGAAATGCCAGATCATGGGCGCGGCGCGCGCGCCGCTGGACATGGTGGGCACGGGAAGCTTCCTGCCGGCGACGCTTACCGAAACCTACGCCACCGCCGACATCATCCGGTATGACGGCGCGCGCCGCGTGAAGGTTGGCCGCGAGTTCCTGCACGATCCGGGGTGAGGCTCCAGTTTCGATCAGAACCGGACGCTCACGGTAAGGCCGCCGCCTGGCGTTTCGCTGAACATCACCTTGGCATTGAGGTGGTTCGCGATGCGTTCGGTGAGTTTGAGGCCGATGCCGCGGCTTGTTTTGCCGGCCGCCGGCGACAGGCCGCTGCCTGAATCTGCCACCGCGATTGCGCCCGCGCCCGTGCTGATCGCAATCCGGTCGTTGGCTTTGGTATGACGGATGGCATTTTCGATCAGGTTGCGGATGACGATGCCGGCGAGGGCTGGGTTGGAATGCACCTCGCATGGCGCTTCCGCTTCGAAGGAGATGTCGCGGCCCGCCCGGAATGCGGCGGGCGCCAGGTCCTGCGCGATCGTCCGCGCAAGCGCGGCGAGATCGAAGGTCTCGCGCGGCGCCCCTTCCAGGCCTGACTTTGCGAGATTGAGCAGCGCGCTGAGCGTATCCGCCAGGGTCCGCAACTCCGATATGATGGCGTCCCGCGCCGCGCCCGGCGGCAGCCTGTCCGCGGCAACCCACATGCGGTTGAGCGGGGTCTTGAATTCATGCGCCACATCGCCGCTCATGGACTCGAGCCGCTGCATGGCGGTGTCGATGAAGTCCAGCGCGGCGTTGTAGTTCTGGGCGAACCCCGCGAGCTCCGTGGGGAGTTCGGATGCCGGCAGCCGTTGCCCATGCGTGAGATCGGGAACTTCCGGCGGGCGCAGCGCCATGAGCCTGGCGCGTATCGGCTTGATCGAAGCGAGGATGACCAGCCCGCCGCCGAGCAGGGGCAGAAGCAGCAGCAGCGCGATATAGCCGGACGTTTCGAGCCAGAAAAAGCGGAGCACATCGGCCCAGCCGGTGGCCGCGCCCGATGCGCCAACCAGCATCCGGCCGTCTCCCGACCAGACGGTGGCCGCGTTATCGGCCTCATCGAGCCGCATGACTTTGCCATCGTCGCCAAGCTTCATCGGCGGCACCGAGTCGGGGCCGTCGGCGAGGCCCGAACGGACTTCGTTCTTGGGCCCGATGACACGGTACCAGAAACCGGGATTTTCGCTCTCCAGCCGGTTGAGATACGTGGCGTCGCGAAGCGTGATTTCGCCGGTTGGCGCGATCTCCGCTTGCTCCCGCAGCTCGGACACGGCCACCATCGCGCCGGGCAGCGGGCTGGAAAAATCCCACCGCAAGCCCGCCGCGATAACCGCGACAACACCCACGATCAGGACGATTTCGATCGCCAGCAGCCAGCGCAGCATGAGCCTCACGAGCGCCGAAGTCAGGGAAGGCGTGGCGGCGCGGCTCACGGCGACTCCTCATCCGGATGCTGCAGCCCGGCCAGGAGATAGCCGATGCCGCGCAGCGCCACGATGCTGACGCCGGCGTTTTGCTCCCTCAGCTTGCGGCGCAGGCGGGAGACCTGGGCGTCGAGCGTGTTCGATTCCCTGACGTCTTCCATATTGTAGACCGAGTCTTCCAGCGCCTGCCGCGTGGTCACCCGCTCGGCGCGCAGCATCAGGGTCTGCAGGATCAGGTACTCCCCGCGCGGCAGCAGCAACGGCTGCCCGCCGCATTTGACTTGGCACTCCGCCAGATCGAGCTCAATCTGCGCGAGCTTCAAGACACCCGCTTGCACGGCCCTCGAACGGCGCAACAAGGCGCGCACCCGCGCCAGCAATTCATCGAATTCGAAGGGCTTTGAAAGATAGTCGTCGGCGCCAAGCTTTAGCCCGTGGGCACGCATGCTGGCGTCGCCTTTCGAGCTGATAATGATGAAGCGCGGCTGAGACTTGCCCGACTGGGCTTCCCGCACCAGCTGCAACCCATCGCCATCCGGAAGCTGACGGTCCAGCACGACCAGCTCGTAAGGGTAGGCCCGCATTGCCGCCGAAGCGCCGCCCAGATCGCGCACCCAGTCGCAGGTGAACCGCGCCTCCTCCAGGCGGCGCGCGATGGCGGCGCCCTGAACCTCATCGTCCTCGACAATCAATACACGCATGGAACACCTGATGGTGGAGCACGCAAGAGCTTCGGATTTCCTTCAAAACTTGTAAGCCAGGCCAACCATCACGCCATACTGATCGATTTTGCTCCGGGAATAGTTTTCTCTGATCCGCTGGTCCGGTGGCAATTGTGCCCCTGCGACCCCATCGGCCTTTCCGGAATTCAATCGCCAGTATCTTGCGCCGGCATTGACGCTTAGGCTCCCGGTGAATGCCCAAGAGATTTCCGTTTCGAGCTGATAACCGTCAAGGCCGTTTCCATCATCTACGAAGTTGGGCGTGGGACCGAGTTCCTTGGTCCGCAGATAATGGCTGTCTTCCAGCTTGAAGTTGCCGGCGAAGACATAAGCTGCCTCGTTCCGCCATGTCAGTTGATCGCTGATATCAAGCACGGCCTCAAGGCCTGCCCGCGCGCCATACATGGTGGTCTCAAAACCGATGGACTTTTGGTCAAAGGGGACGATCACGGCGCCAGGCGGCGCCTGACACGCGATCTGATTCGCTTCGTCGGCGTTGCAGCGAACCCCCTTGCTCAGCAAACTTTGTTTCTGGGCAAACCCGCCTACGAAGCCCGATAGATGCAGTGGCCACTGTTGCGGCAGCGGCACGGCGATCCCAAGGTCGACAACGCCATAGAAGTTAGTGTCGCGGCTGCCTCTCGAGTAGGTATCCAGGAACTTCCCGGTAAACGGGCCATCAGGGGTGGGATAATTGTAGATATAATCCTCGTCATCGAGCGAGCCGCCAAAATTTGCGCCCAGGCCGGCATAGCCTTTAAGAAAAACACCGCTTTTCTGATGGGTGACGCGGAACGTCGTCTCGTTCGACAGGGTATTCACGTCCGACCAGCGGAGACGCGAATCCATCAGTCCGGTTTTGTTGTCAAAGAGTTTGTAGTCATAAGACATCTGGCCAATCCAAAAGCGGTTGCCGATCTCCAGGCTGAGATCGCTTTTGCCGGTGGTTTTTGCGTCGGCCGCATGGGCCGGAGCCAGCATCAGGCAGAGCACGGACATGGAACTGATCAGCCGGACATTCGATCTTACGTTCATCTGATACCCTCTCTTTGTGCGCCGTTAGGTTGAGGGCCGGGATTGCCGGAACATTGCGGAAGAGGGGCCGGGGAGGGGCCTGGCCATTCCGTCGACGTCAATCCTTGTAACATTCGATATTGAAACATGGATCCGGCAACTCATCATGGACCGTCAGAATCGAAAAAAGGGCAGACGTCATGCGCAGATTGACCGCCGTGCTTGCCGTGGTGGCGCTGGTGCTCGTTCAGCCTGGCCTTTTCCTGGCCTCCGCCAAAGCCAAGTCCGTGCGGGTTGTTCAGATTGAAGTCTATTTATCCAGCCAGACCATGGCGGTGGACGTCGATGGGTGGTCCCGTGGCCGCTGGAAGGCGTCCACTGCGCGCGAGGGCTACCATACGCCAAGCGTCAGCCGGCGTCCGTTCATGTTGAACGAGATGCACCACGCGCGGAAACACGAAAATTCGCCGGTGTGGTATTCGATCTTCTATCTTGGTGGCTACGCCATTCACGCCACCTATTACCTCAACCAGCGAGGCCGCCCCGCATCGCATGGCTGCGTGCGGCTTTATCCGCGCAGTGCCGCGAAGCTCTATGCGCTGGCGCAGAAGCACGGGCTCAAAGGCCACCGGCATTACCATCGTGAACTGATCAGGCTTCGCCGAACACGCGGCGGAAAATCGTGTCCACGTGTTTGGTGTGATAGCCGAGGTCGAAAAGACTTTCGAGTTCGGCGGGGGAGAGCAGGGCGGAGACATCCTTGTCCTGCCTGAGGAGGCCGAGGAAGTTGCCTTCGCCGCGCCACACCGGCATGGCGTTGCGCTGCACGGCGGCATAGGCGTCCTCGCGGCTCATGCCTTTCTGGGTGAGAGCCAGCAGTACGCGCTGCGAATGGACGAGGCCGCCCAGGCGGTCGAGGTTCCTCTGCATGTTTTCCGGATAGACCAGCAGCTTGCCGATGACGCCGGTCAGCCGCTTCAGCGCGAAGTCGAGGTGGATCGTGGCGTCCGGCGCGATGCCGCGCTCGACGGAAGAATGCGAGATGTCGCGCTCATGCCACAGCGCCACGTTCTCGAGTGCCGGAATGACGGCGGAGCGCACGAGCCGGGCGAGGCCGGTGAGATTCTCCGTCAGCACCGGGTTCCGCTTGTGCGGCATGGCGGAGGAGCCCTTCTGGCCGGGCGAGAAATACTCTTCCGCCTCCAGCACCTCGGTGCGCTGCAGGTGGCGGATTTCGGTGGCCAGCCGCTCGATCGACGAGGCGATCACGGCAAGCGCCGCGAAGTACATAGCATGGCGGTCACGCGGGATGATCTGGGTCGACACCGGTTCGGGTGTGAGGCCCATCTTTTCCGCCACGTATTCCTCGACGCGCGGGTCGATGTTGGCGAAGGTGCCGACCGCTCCGGAGATGGCGCAGGTGGCGATCTCCTTCCTGGCCATCACCAGGCGCTCACGCGCCCGCTGGAACTCGGCATGCGCCTGGGCCAGCTTGAGGCCGAAGGTGGTGGGCTCGGCATGGATGCCGTGGCTGCGGCCGATGCAAACGGTGTTCTTGTGCTCGAAAGCGCGGCGCTTCAAGGCGGCAAGAAGGCCGTCCACATCCTCGATCAGCAGGCCGGCTGCGCGGGCGAGTTGCACGTTAAGGCAGGTGTCCAGCACGTCGGAGGAGGTCATGCCCTGGTGCACGAAACGTGCCTCGGGGCCGACGATTTCGGCCAGGTGGGTCAGGAAGGCGATCACATCATGCTTGGTGACGGCCTCGATCTCGTCGATCCGCGCGGCGTCGAAGACGGCGTCCTTGCCCTTCTCCCAGATGACCGCTGCAGCGAGCTTCGGCACGACACCCAGTTCCGCGAGCGCTTCCGTGGCATAGGCCTCGATTTCGAACCAGATCCTGAAGCGCGTCTGGGGCTCCCAGATCTGGGCCATTTCTTTGCGGGTGTAGCGCGGGATCATCGGGGCAAGCCTCTCGTCGGTTGGCGTCCGCTTAACAAATCGGGAGGTTTTGTGCGAGTGCGAAGTTGGACTGTCGCGTCCTCTCCCGCGCAGCGGGAGAGGAGGGGGCCCCGACGCCGTCGGGGTAGGTGAGGGGAAGTTCGCTCCAGCGTCTTTGCCGATGTCCCCTCATCTCCCCGTTGCTCGCGCAACGGGTCCCTTCTTCTCCCGCTGAAGACGCGGGAGAAGACGAAACTAGTCGCTGATGGTGAAGGGCACGGCGATGAAGCGGTGGTTCAGGCCCTCGAAGCCCCTGGCATAGACGCCAATAATGGCCACCAGCCGGTCAGTCACCGGCAGGCCGGTCTGGGCCACCACGGCGGCGACGTCATAGGCGGCGGGGCAGTTGCGGCTGTCGGGGATCGCCTTGTCCTCGTGAATCACTCGGCTCTTTCCCGTCTGCAGGTCCTTGAGGCTGACGCGGACGCCGTAACTCTCGCCGTCGCCCTCGGGGCATTTGGGCGGGCGGGAGAGAGGGATCTTCTCGACGGAGAGTTCGAAGCGGACGCCGAGCTGGCTCTTCTGGCCAGACCTGGCGCCGAGGCTTTCATACCAGCGGTCGAAGATCAGGCGCTCGCGTTCCGGCACGGCTTCGGTCGCCGGATTGGCGGCGATCAGTTCGGCGGGCTCGGTGATGGCGAGTTCCTGGAGGGCGGGTGCGGCGGCGGCATGGGCCTGGTCGCGGGCGGCGGCGGGCCTCGCCTGCTCGCTCTCGATCAGGGCGCGATAGGGTGAGCCCTTGACCCATTCGTTGGACTTGAGGTCGATGACGAAGACATCCCAGTAGGGGAAGCCCGAGCCGTCCTGCACGCCATATTGCTCGAAGGCGAAGTAGCGGCTGTCAGGCGAATAGCCGATGGCATTGAAGGCCGCCCCGTCTGCCGCCAGCGCGCGGGCAGAACCGAGGGCGAGAAGTAGAGCAGCGTAGTAGTTTGTAACCCTTGGTCGACACAGATTGCGAAAGAATTTTAACATTCACCTAACTCTTCGAGTAATGGCTCGACTATGCCCCTAGCAAACTGAATAATCTGGCTATCTTCAAGCAGCAGTTTACGCACAGCTTTCTCGTACTCTGATAGCCGAAGACCCAAGCTTCCGGCCATCAAGCCCAGAGCCTGCGTTTCTCGCAGTGGATAGATCGAAAGGAGGCCATCGAGGTTCTTCTCTTCAATTAACCGGTCAAACCGCTCCTCCTCGCGTTTCAATAACTCTCCTGTATCTACTCTGAAGGTGATGACGTCGCGCTTCTCTATGGCATCCTGGGTTTGAAGCGAGGCGAATATCCTATGAGTTATCGATCTACTTACCACCTTGTGACATAATCTGGTCCGGTGATTTCGCAGCGACGCGATCGCTGCTGCTTTCCCGTTTTCAACGACTAACTCCTTGTCGTCACCAGTTATCTGGCATTTTCGTTCTGCGACACCTTCGAAGATTTTTGGATGATAATAAACAGATTCTATCGAATAGAGTGGCAGTGTATAGACACCCTTGCTCCTTAGTTCCTCGATTTCGACCGGGGTACGCTGATCTCCATCAATTAGGCCGAATACTTCAAGCCAATGGAGCGATTTGGACGAACGCAGACCCACAACTGACTGGATAACTTCCCTGCAATTCTGCTTGGGCACTATAGTCATGTTAGGGAAAAGGATGCGATACAGACTTAGATCAAGGCTTCTCTCGCGCCCCTCTACAAAGAGGAGTCTTCTTCGCGCTCCCAGAATAGCTTTCTTTGTCTCTTCTGAGATCCCGTGCTCAGGGCCAAATAGCTTATAGTCCCAAGCTACAATTCCGTTGGGAGCGTATTGACATGACTGCAGTAGCAGCGTCCTGGAATCTGGGTTGTCTATAGCCAGAGTGACATCGTGAGTGGATACGACAAAAGTGCAGTCCGGCCGCGTGTTGAACAGTGCGGTTAGTAAAGGGGAAATGATCGACCTGTGAAGGTGTCTCTCTGGTTCGTCGACAAGAAGTAATGTTCCATGTTTCGCAGTGAGGACGTCAGCGCAGATCAATACTGCATTCCTTTCACCGTCTGACAATTCAGCAACGCTATATGGATAGGACCCATTCTTAGATGCGAGTACTTCGCCGCTACTGCCTATACTCAGTTCAATGGGGAGATTTGATTTCTGCATGAGCAGGTTAATTGTGCTTAGTGGTGCCCGTTCCTTGCTCAACCTCTGAACTTCATTCAAATCTCCTGCATCTGCGGCGGCCGCGATTCCCCGACCTCGAGCATTCTGCGCATCGACTAGGTCGTAAAGTGTGATCTGCGGTCGTTGGGTAGAATAATCGTCTCTCCATCGGGAGTGTGGAGTTGTGTCGTGATGATTTATGTTTTGACCCGCATTGTTTCTGTCTGCTGCAGATAAGGCAGATAGGTTAGAGTAAAGCCAATTCTGTCGATGGGCGGAAATGCGGCGGGCAGAATGCCAATGCGTCGCGAATATCCTTTGAAGAAGGCTAGATTTTCCAGCTCCGTTTTCTCCCATGACGAAAACAACGTCGCCTGGATTTAGCAGAACCTCATCAGGATTTTGGTCTACGGAGGGAATTTCTAACTTTATTGGAGTGATTTCTGGCATGCTCTACTCACGCCAACAACGCCCAAAATGTCAAGCTGGGGTTGATTATTTGAAGGCCTTGAAGGTGATGAGGGTATAGGTGTCGCGGATGCCGGGAATGGTCTGGATGCGGTGGGAGACGAACTGGCCGACGTCCTCATCCTCCTTCAGGTAGAACTTCACCAACAGGTCCCAACCCCCTGCCGTGGAATAGATTTCCGACGCGATTTCGGCATCGGCGATGGCGGTGGCCACGTCATAGGACTTGCCGAGCTCGCATTTGATCTGGACGAAGAAGGCACGCATGGGAGGCTCCGGTCAGGGTGTTGTGTCGAGTACGGGGGGCAGCAGGGTTCTGGGATCGACCTCGACATAGCGGCCGTCGACCCACTTGAACCACGCGATGGCGGGGTTCGCAAGGTCGCCCCGCGCGTCGAAGCTGACGGGGCCCACCGTCGTGTCGAAGCGGTTGCCGCCGCGCAGCCATTCGGCAAGCCTGGTGCTGTCGAGCGTGCCCGTCGCCTCCACCGCGGCAGCGAGCGCCTGGACGGCGGCATAGGCATAGAGCGTGAAGCCCTCCGGGTTCTGGTCTGCCGCACGCAGGCGCTGGACGAGGCCCTGGGCGGCGGGGAACTTGCGGGCGTCATAGGTGAAGGTGGACAGCGTGCCGTTGGCGGCGTCCTTCGCCTGGTTGCCATAGTCCTCGGTGACGAGGCTGTCGCCCGACACGATCTGGGCCTGGGAGCCCGCAGCGCGCAGCGCCTGGGCGATGAGGCCGCCCTCGACATAGGAGCCCGCGAGATAGACCACGCCCGCGCCGGACTCCGCCACCTGTTTGGCAAGCGAGCCGAAATCCTTGGCGCCGGCCTTGAAACTGAGCTGCAGGGCAGGGGTGACGCCCCTCTGCTGCAGGGCTGCCGTGAACCGGTTGGCAAGCGCCGTGAAGGCCGCCGTCTGGTCGCTGACCACCGCCAACTTCCGTCCGGCGAACCTGTCCGTGACGAGGGCCGCGGCGGCCACGGCCTGCGCATCGTCGCGCGGCACGAGGCGGATGACGTTCCAGCCGCCCTCGTCGGTGAATTTGGGGTTGGTCGAGGCCGGGCTGATCTGGAGGATGCCGGCCTTCTGGTAGACCTTGGAGGCCGGGATTGAGGCGCCGGAGCAATAATGGCCGATCACCGCCTTGACGCCCGCCGAGACGAAGGAGGTGGCGGCGTCGATCGCCTTGCGCGGATCGCAGCCGTCATCTGCGAATTGCACGGCGAGCTTCTCGCCCTTGATGCCGCCGGTGGCGTTGAGGTCCTCGACCGCCGCCTGCACCCCGCGGCGCAGCTGCTCGCCCAAACCTGCATAGGGTCCGGAGAGCGGGGCCGCCGCGCCGATCAGGATATCGGCCAGGGCGGGAGGCGCGCTCAGCAGCAGGGGCAGCAGGAGGAGGGTGAGACGGGCTGTGGTCATCATGGTCCTTCGGTTAACCGGAGTATCGGGTTTTCACCGTCAGCGCGCAAGAAAAGACCCGCGCACCGGGGCGCGCGGGTCTCATGTCTCTCACCCGCGCCAGCCTTGCGGCGGGCACGCGGATCAAGAGCCGGTTACTTCATGTCAGGAACTTCAGCGTAGTTGCCGTCCTTGAAGTTGTACCAGACGTAGACCGGGTTCACGATGTCGCCCTTCTTGTCGAGGGTGATGTCGCCCAGCACGGTCTTGGTCGGATTGCCGGCGCGCAGCCACTCGGCAATCTTCTGGTTGTCGTTCGACTTCACCGCCTCGGCTGCCTGCTTGTACATTTGGAAGGCGGCATAGGTGTAGAGGGTGTAGCCTTCCGGATCGTAGCCGGCCTTCTTGAACTCATCGACGATCGCCTTGGCTTCCGGAATGTTGCGGGGCTCGGGCGCGAAGGTGAAGAACATGTTCTGGGCGGCGGGGCCGGCGATCGTCCAGAGCTCGACGTTGTTCATCGAGTCGCCCGAGAACATCTTGGCGTTGAGGCCCTGTTCGCCCATCTGCTTCAGGATGAGGCCGGCTTCCGGATGATAGCCGCCGAAGTAGACGGCATCGACACCGGCGTCCTTGAGCTTCGACACCAGGGCGGAATAGTCCTTCTCGCCGGCGTTGATCGACTCGTTGAGCGCTTCGGTGAGGCCAGCCGCGTTCAGCGCCTTGCGGGTTTCATCCGCGAGGCCCTTGCCGTAGGCCGACTTGTCGTCGACGATGGCGACCTTCTTGCCGGCGAAGGCCTTGGCGATGTAGGCACCGGCGACCTTGCCTTGGGCGTCGTCGCGGCCGCAGACGCGGGCCACGTTCCAGCCACCCTCATCGGTGAGCTTGGGGTTGGTGGACGCCGGGGTGATCATCAGGATGCCCTCTTCCTCGTAAACCTTCGAAGAGGGGATCGAGGAGCCCGAGCACAGGTGGCCGGCGACGAACTTGACGCCCTTGGAGGCCATCTGGTTGGCGACGTTCACCGCCTGCTTGGGATCGCAGGCGTCGTCGCCGATCTCGAGCACCAGCTTCTCGCCGTTGACGCCGCCCGCCGCGTTGATGTCGGCGACCGCCTTCTTGGCGCCCTGGCTGTACTGCTCGCCAAGAGCGGCGAGCTGGCCCGAGATCGGGCCCACGGTGGCGACCGTGATATCAGCCAGCGCCGAGCCGGCGCTGAGGGCTGCGGCAAAGCCAATGGCGACGCCAGTCAAGAGGAATTTCTTCATTACTGTCTCCCTGATAGAATTTAGGCGTTCTGTTTTCGTGGAGCGTTCCACGCGAAGTGACGGACCACGGGCCGTCATCTTAGCCGCCATATTTGCGCAAACACGGCGTCTTGGAAAGGGGGTAAATGATTGTTAACCTTTGGTCTTCCAGCCGAGCGGACCGGCGGTTTCATACAGCCACGGATATTGCCTGACCATCTTGCTGGCAATCGTCATACGGTAGCCCAGCATGCAAAAGGCGAGCAGGATTACGAAATCGACGAGAAAATACTGGAGCGAAGCCAGTTCTTCGCCGAACAGCGCGAAATGCAGGAAGCGCAGGCCCATGGTCAGCGGCACCATGGCGAGGATGGGCATCCAGACCGGACGCCACTTTGACGCCAGGCCGCGGCCAGCCAGGAAGGCCGCTCCGCCGCCGCCGATCAGGGTGAGGATGATGAAGATCCAGATGTTTTGTTCGCCAACGAGCCACATGGTTCAGTGACCTCCCTCAAGATAGGCGGCGCGGACTTCCGGCTTCGACAGCAGCTCCTTGCCGGTCCCTGACATGGTGATCTTGCCGTTGACCATCACATAGCCGCGATGCGCGAGCTTCAGCGCGTGGAAGGCGTTCTGTTCGACCAGGAACACGGTGAGGCCCTCGGTGCGGTTGAGCTCCTTGATTGCCTCGAAGATCTGCTTGACGATGAGGGGAGCGAGGCCCAGCGACGGCTCGTCCAGCAACAGAAGCCGCGGACGTGACATCAGCGCGCGGGCAATGGCCAGCATCTGCTGCTCGCCGCCCGACAGCGTGCCGCCGCGCTGGCCCTGGCGCTTTTCCAGGATGGGGAACATCTTGAAGGCCCGGGCGAGGTCATCGTCGAAATACTTCGGATCGTTCACCGTGGCGCCCATGTGCAGGTTCTCGAGCACCGTCATGCGCGGGAAGATGCGGCGGCCTTCGGGAGACTGCGATATGCCGAGCTGGGCGATCTTGTGCACGGCCGTCTTGGTGATGTCCTTGCCGTCGAAGGTGATTGAACCCGCGCGGGCGCGCGGAGTGCCGCAGATGGTCATCATCAGGGTGGACTTGCCCGCGCCGTTGGAACCGATGAGGGTGACGATCTCGCCGGCATTGACGTCCATGTCGATGCCCTTCAGCGCCTGGATCTTGCCGTAGAAGGTCTGCACGCCCCGGACCTTCAGAAGCGGTTCGGTCATGCTTGGTCTCCCAGGGCTTCGGCAACCGCCTTGGCGGCCAGCGCGTCCTTTTCTTCCTCTTCCTCGTCGACGCCGAGATAGGCGCGGATGACGGCCGGATCGGTCTTCACATGATGGGGATCGCCGTCAGAGATCTTCTGGCCATAGTCGAGCACCACGATGTGGTCGGAAATGCCCATCACCACGCTCATGTCGTGCTCGATCAACAGAATCGAAACGTCATTCTCGGAACGTATGGCGCGCAGCAGCTTGTTGAGTTCCTCCGACTCGCGCGGGTTAAGGCCTGCCGCCGGTTCGTCGAGGCAGAGCAGGCGTGGCTCGGTGCACATGGCGCGCGCGATTTCGAGGCGGCGCTGGTCGCCATAGGGCAGGTCGCCCGCCGGATCGTCCGCGCGGTCGATGAGCCTCACCTTCTCAAGCCACGACTTGGCGAGATCGATCGCCGCCTTTTCGGCGCGGCGGTAGCGGCCGCTGCCGAGTACGCCGGCAATGGTGTAGCCCGACGCCAGCATCAGCTTGTTGTGCTGGGCGACCATGAGATTTTCCAGCACCGTCATGCCGGAGAACAGGCGGATGTTCTGGAAGGTGCGGGCCACGCGCGCATGCTGCGAGATCCGGAAGTCGTCCATGCGCTCGAGCAGAAATTCCATCCCGTCGGCATGGCGAAGCGCAATCTTTCCCCCGGTCGGCTTGTAAAAGCCGGTGATGCAGTTGAACACCGTGGTCTTGCCAGCGCCATTGGGGCCGATCAGCGCGGTGATCTCGTTGGGGTAGGCTTCGAAGGACAGATCCGAGATGGCGGTGAGGCCGCCGAAACGCATCGTCACGTGCTCGACGGAAAGCACCGGGGTCTTGGTCGCGGTTGCCATGTCAGCCGTGTCCTTCCTTGACGAGATCGCCCGAAACGGCCTTGCGCTCCTTGAGGAAAACGGTCGGCTGCCTTCGTGTCACGAAGCCCCGTGGCCGGAAGCGCATCATCAGCACCATGGCAAGGCCCACCGCCAGCATGCGGAAGTGCACGGGGTCGGTGCCCTCGGGCAGATAGTTCTCGAACACCGACAATTCGCGGAACAGCTCGAAGGACCCCATGATGGCGATCGCTGCGAAGACGATGCCGATCTGCGAACCCAGGCCGCCCAGCACCACGATGGCAAGGATGATGGCACTCTCGATGAAGACGAAACTTTCAGGGCTGACGAAGCCCTGGCGGGTGGCAAAGAAACAGCCCGCGAAGCCGCCGAACATGGCGCCGATGGCGAAGGCAGTGAGCTTGGTGTTCGTGGTGTTGATGCCGAGCGAGCGGCACGCGATCTCGTCCTCGCGCAGCGCCTCCCAGGCCCGCCCGATAGGCAGCCGGCGCAGACGGTTGGTGACGAAATAGGTGAGCAGCGCCAGCGCCAGGATGACGTAATAAAGAAAGACGAAGTAATGGATGCGGTTGAACTCGATGCCGAAGAAGTCCGAGAAGCTCCCCTCACCCCGCGCGAAGGGCAGGCCAAAGAAGGTGGCCTTCGGCACCGTGATGCCCTGCGGGCCGTTGGTGAAGCTGAACCAGTTAATCAGCACCAGGCGGATGATCTCGCCGAAGGCCAGCGTCACGATGGCGAGGTAGTCGCCCCTCAGGCGCAGCACCGGGAAGCCGAGGATCACCCCCCACAGCGCGGCCAGCAGGCCGGCAACCGGCAGCGTGATATAAAAAGCCCAGGGCACGACGCCGTCGCCGAACCAGTAGGGGAAATAGACGGTCGAAAGCAGTGCATAGGCATAAGCGCCCACCGCGTAGAAGGCGACGTAGCCCAGGTCGAGAAGGCCGGCGAGGCCCACCACGATGTTCAACCCCCAGGCCAGCATGATGTAGGTCAGGATATAGATGCCGAGGTCGATGGGGCGGCGCTCGAAGTTGAAGATAAGGGGCAGGAACACCGCAAAGGCGACGAGCACCGGGAAAACCCAAGGCCCGATTTTCTCCGGCAGCGTGGCCTTGGCAGTCCCTGCGGGCTTGGCCGCCGCGGTGACGGGCGAGGGCGCCCGGTTCCACACGAAGAGGTGCAGCGCCAGACGCGTGGCGAGGATCAGCGCCAGCACAGCGAAAACTTCGGTCCAACGCGACACCAGCACCAGCGAATATTGCGTGATGACCGACTTGTAGGCGACCATCGGCACCATGATCAGCAGCGACACGATAGCCGTGCCGATCAGGTCCTTTATGATGGCACTCCAGTCGTAGGCCTGCGCCCTGGGCGCGGAGACGTCTTGCGCAGTCATGATCAGACCTTCTCCACTTCCGGTTTGCCGAGCAGGCCCTGCGGCATGAAGATCAGCACGATGATCAGCACCGTGAAGGCCGCCACATCCTTGTATTCGACGGTGAAGTAGGCCGACCACATGGTTTCGATCAGCCCGATGACGAGGCCGCCCAGCATGGCGCCCGGCAGCGAGCCGATGCCGCCCAGAACCGCGGCGGTGAAGGCCTTGATGCCGGCGAGGAAGCCCACGAAGAAGTCGGTGACGCCGTAATAAAGGAAAAACATCAGGCCGGCGAAGGCCGCAAGTGCGGCGCCCATGATGAAGGTGACGGAGATCGTGCGGTCGACGTCAATGCCGAGGAGGGCCGCCATTTTCTGGTCCTGCTCGCAGGCGCGCTGGGCGCGGCCGAGCGGCGTCTTCTGGATCAGCACCGTGAACACCGCCATCAGGATGAGCGTCGAGACGATGATCAGGATCTGCATGTTGGTGAGGCGAACGATGAACTCACCGGCCTCGGTGACCCGCGTCATGATTTCGTAGCCGCCGGTGACGATGGGCTGGATGGGCTTCGGCCGGCCTTCCTGGTTCACGCGGACGAATTCCTGCAGCACGATAGACATGCCGATGGCGGAAATGAGGGGGGCGAGCCGGAAGGACCCGCGCAGCGGCTTATAGGCCAAGCGCTCGATGGTCCAGTTATAGGCGGCCGCCACGATCATGGCGATGGCCGCCACCAGGATGAGCGCCAGAAGGATCAGCAGGAGCCCGCTGCCCCCCGTGAGCCCGAGGCCGAGGACGACCAGGAATGCGGTGACAGAACCCACCATGAAGACGTCGCCATGGGCGAAGTTGATCATGCCGATGATGCCATAAACCATCGTGTAACCGATGGCGATCAGGCCATAAATCGACCCGAGCGTGATGCCGTTGATCAGCTGCTGGAGAAAATACTCCATGGGCCCCCCTGTATGACTGCCTGCTGGCGCCGGTTTTTTTGGCTGCCGTGGGTTTGTCATAGATGGATCGGTTTTCGAACACAAGCACGTGAGGCCGCGCGCCGGGACAGCCAAGTTCCGCCATGGGTCCTTGCGTTCTATTCCGAGCCGATATATATCGCCTCGTTATATCGGGCTGGCATATATCGGAGCGGAATTGCCATGAACGTCAGGACTCTCTGCCTCGGCGTCCTGTCCTCGGGGGAAGCGTCGGGCTACGAGATCAAGAAGGAGATCGAGGAAGGGCTGTTCAGCCACTTCATCGACGCGAGCTACGGCTCGATCTACCCCGCACTTACCCAACTGGCGGGCGAGGGGCTGGTGACGGTGCGCGCCGAGGAGCAGTCGGGCAAGCCGGACAAGAAGGTCTATGCCATCACGCCCAAGGGCACGGATGCGCTGGCGCGCTCGATTTCGGTGGTGCCGGGGCGCGACAAATACAAATCCGAATTCCTGTTCCAGATGCTGCTGATGGAGTATATCACGCCCGCCATCATGCTGGCGGCGATCGACAAGCAGCTTGCCGATCTGCGCGCCGATCTCGCCCGTATCGACCACTGCGAATGCGCCGAGCAACCCCATGCCGGGGCGCGTTTCGTCGCCAGCTATGGCCGGGCCGTGCTGACGGCCGCGGTCAATGTCCTCATCGAAAAGAAGGCGGAGCTTGCACCGCTCGCCACCCCGCGGGCAGCCGAGTAGAACATCCGGGAAAGTAACACATGATACGCCGTATTCTTTATCTTTTCCTCGTCACCGTTCTGCTCGGCGGCCTCGCCGGAGCGATCGGCTACTATGCCTTCGACTTCAAGCCGAAGATGCTGGCGACCGTTATCCTCGGCGCCCCGCAGCCGCCGGAGACCGTTTCGGCCGAGCCCGCGCGCACCGACACCTGGCAAACGCAGATCGCCGCCATTGGCACCGTGACCGCTTTTCAGGGCATCGACATCACGCCCCAGGTTGGCGGCATCGTCACCGAGATCAATTTCGAGTCCGGCCAGGATGTGAAGAAGGGCCAGCTTCTGGTGAAGCTCGACACCGACACGGAAGAGGCGGACATCCGTTCGATTTCCGCCGAACTCGCCAATAACCAGACCGAGTTGCAGCGCCGCGAGGGTTTGGTGTCCAAGGGCGTTGTCGCCATCACCGAACTGGATGCGCTCCGGACAAAGCAGCGCGTGCTGCAGGCGACGCTGGACCGCAGGCGCGCCGAGGTTGCGCAGAAGTTCATCTACACGCCGTGGAACGGCCGCGTGGGCCTGCGTGATATCGCGGTGGGCAGCTATCTCGCCCCCGGCCAGAAAATCGCCTGGCTGCAGCAGATCGACCCGATCTACGTCGACTTCAATGTAACCGAAGCCGACTATGCCCGCATCAAGGACGGCCAGAAGGTGACGGTCAGCCTCAACGCCTATCCGGACCAGACCTTCACCGGCAAGATCGTGACCACCGATGCGCGGCTGTCGGACATCAACCGCATGATCCTGGTCAGGGCCGAGATCGACAATCCGGACAAGAAGCTGGTGCCCGGCATGTATGCCAATGTGCTGGTGGATGTGGGCGCGGCCGAAAAGGTGGTCACCGTGCCGCAGACCGCCGTCACCTATTCGCTCTATGGCGACAATGTCTTCGTGGTGAACGCCACCAAGGCGAAGGACAAGGACGGCAAGGATGTGGACGAGCTCGTGGTCGAGCGCCGCTTCGTCAAAGCAGGCCCGGTGCGCGGCGGGCGCGTGTCCATCGTCAGCGGCATCAAGGATGGCGACAAGGTCGTCACCGCCGGCCAGAACAAGATCGACCAGGGCAGCAAGGTGGTGATCGACAATTCGATCGCGCTGAAGCTGCAGGACACGGCGACGATCCAGTAGGAACAGGGCGATGCATTTCACCGACATCTTCGTCAAGCGTCCGGTCCTCGCGACGGTCGTCAGCTTGCTCATCCTGCTGGCCGGCCTCCAGGCCGTGTTCAAGCTGCCGATCCGCCAGTTCCCGGAGGTCTCCGACACCAAGATCGAGATCACCACGATCTATCCAGGCGCCAACGCCGACCAGATCAAGGGCTTCATCACCACGCCGCTGCAGCAGGCGGTGGCCTCCACCGAGGGCGTGGACATCATCGAGTCCCGCTCCTCGCAGAATGTCTCGACCATCACGCTGAAGCTGCGGCTGGACGCCAATGCCGACCGGGCGCTGGCCGACGTTCTCTCCAAGGTGAACGAGGTGAAGGGCGTCCTGCCGGAGGAGGCGAACGACCCCGTGGTCAAGCGCACCACCGGGGCGGGCTTCGCGCTGATGTATATCAGCTTCAAGTCGGAGCAGATGTCCGCCCCGCAGATTTCGGATTATCTCGACCGCGTGGTGAAGCCGAAGCTGCAGGCGATCAATGGCGTCGCTTCGGCTGAAATCCTCGGCGGCTCCACCTTCGCAATGCGGGTGTGGCTGAACCCGGAGAAGATGTCGGCGCTGGGCATCACGCCGCTCGACGTGCGCAACGCGCTGGCCGCCAACAACTTCACCACGGCGGCGGGCGAGGTGAAGTCGGATTTCACCCAGCAAAACATCAACGCCCAAACTTCGCTCCAAACGCCGGAACAGTTCGAGCAGCTCGTCGTCGCCACCCGCGGCGACACGGTGATCCGGCTCGGTCAGGTGGCAACCGTCGATCTGGGGCCCGAGAATTACGATACGCGCTCGGCCTTCGACGGGCTCAAGGCGGTGTTCATGGGCATCCAGACCACGCCCGACGCCAACCCGCTCACCGTCATCAGCACGGTGCGCGACACCATGCCGGAGATCCAGCGTCAGCTGCCGTCGGGGCTCGAAGCCAATATCGCCTATGACGCGACGCTGTTCATCAACGCCTCGATCTGGGAAGTCGGCAAGACGCTGCTGGAAGCCAGCGTGATCGTCATTGTCGTCATCTTCCTGTTCCTTGGGTCCATCCGCTCGACCATCATCCCGGTGGTGACCATCCCGCTCTCGCTCATCGGCGTGGCGCTGGTGCTGGTGGCGCTGGGCTATTCGATCAATCTCCTGACGCTGCTCGCGCTGGTGCTGGCCATCGGCCTCGTCGTCGACGACGCCATCGTGGTGGTCGAAAACATTCACCGCCACATCGAGGAGGGAATGACACCCTTCGATGCCGCAATCCGCGGCGCGCGCGAGATCACCGGCCCCGTCATCGCCATGACCATCACGCTGGCGGCGGTCTATGCGCCCATCGGCTTCACCTCCGGCCTCACCGGCGCGCTGTTCCGCGAATTCGCCTTCACGCTGGCGGGTGCTGTCATCGTGTCGGGCGTCATCGCCCTCACACTCTCGCCGATGATGACGTCGAAGATGCTGAAGCCGCACGCGAAGCTGTCGTGGTTCGGCAGGCTCGTCGAGCGCGTCTTCGGCGGCTTGCAGCGTTTCTACCACCGCCGTCTCGACGGCGCCATCAAGCAGCGCTCGGTCTTCGCCTGGGTCGCGGTGCTGACCATCGTGCTGTCGGGCGTGCTCTACAATGCGCTGGGCCGCGAGCTTGCGCCGGCGGAGGACCAGGGCGTGCTCTTTGCCTTCGTCAATGCGCCGGAGCACACCAACCTCGACTATCTCACCACCTACACCGACGACCTGACAAGGATCATGATGGCGGTGCCGGAGCGTCAGAACCTCTTCGCCATCGACGGCTTTCCCAACACGCATCAGTCTTTCATGGGCCTGATCCTGAAGCCGTGGGACGAACGGTCACGCACCGACCTCACTGTGCTGGGCGAGCTCCAGCCGAAGTTCAAGAGCGTTTCGGGCGTCAATATCTTCGCCACTGCGCCGTCTGCCATCCCGATCGGCGCGGGCGATTTGCCGATCGAGTTCGTGCTCACCTATCCTGGAGACTACACGCGGCTGGCGGATACGCTCGACAAGCTGAAGACGGAGGCCAACAAGTCCGGCCTCTTCATCTTCACCAACGCCGACCTGCGCTTCCAGACGCCACAGGTGGAGCTGGTGGTGGACAAGGACCGCGCCAACCGCCTGGGCGTCACCATGCAGGATGTCGGCGCCACGCTGGCAACGCTGCTGGGCGGTAACAATGTCAACCGTTTCACGGTGGATGGCCGCAGCTATCAGGTGATCCCGCAAGTGCCGCGCACCGAGCGATCCTCGGTCGGCCAGATCCTGGATTTCCGTGTGCGCGCGGCGGACGGGCAGATGGTGCCGCTCTCGGCCTTCACCGAGGTCTCGAAGACGGTTCAGCCCAACGGGCTCGCCACCTTCCAGCAGCTCAACTCCGCCATGTTGCAGGGTGTGCCGTTCCCTGGCCGCACCATCGGCGAGGGCATCGCCTTCCTCAAGCAAAAGGCGGAAGAGATCATGCCGCAGGGCATGTCCTATGACTTTAAGGGCGAGAGCCGCCAATTCGTGAAGGAAGGCAACACGCTGACCGTCACCTTCGCGGTGGCGCTGCTGCTGATCTATCTGGTGCTCGCCGCGCAGTTCGAAAGCTTCCGCGACCCCTTCATCATCCTCATCGGCCTTCCCGCCACGGTGTTCGGCGCCTTGTTCGTGCTGTTCATCCTTGGCGAGATCAATGGCGCGATGATGAACAACCCACCGGTCAACTTAGGCTCCGGCACGATCAACATCTATACGCAGATCGGACTCGTCACGCTCATCGGCCTCATCGCCAAGCACGGCATCCTGATGGTGGAGTTCGCCAACAAGCTCCAGGAGACCAAGGGCTACGACAAGGACACGGCCATCAAGGAAGCGGCCGCCACACGCTTGAGGCCCATTCTGATGACGACGGCCGCCATGGTCATCGGCGTCACCCCTCTGCTTGTTGCCAATGGCGCGGGCGCCAGGAGCCGCTTCGACATCGGCGTGGTCATTGCCGCGGGCATGACCATCGGCACGCTGTTCACGCTGTTCATCACTCCGGCGATTTATTCCTTCGTGGCGCGCGACCGCCGCCACATGCACGACCGCGAGAACGCGTCCGACGTGCTCTCCCCGCTTGTGGACCGGCCCGCCAATGACATGCGGCCCGTGCCGAAGGCGGCTGAATAGGGCAAGTCCCACTCCAAACACCCATAGTGGACGGGAATGTCCCGGCCATCTTGCATATTGGATAGGCCTTGCATATTGGATAGGCCTGACATTCTTCAGTGAACTGCTGCAGGATTGAGGTGCGCAGGGACCGATGGCCATCGGTCCCTGCGCGGACGGGTGGGGCCGCCGGGCATCTTGGTGTTAAGCACCGCAAAAAAGCCTGGCCCACCCGTTCTCCGGCGCTTGTCCTCAACAGATGTCAGGGAGGTCGTCCCGTATGCAAGGTCAGGAAGCTACCGAAGTCTCGTCAGGCCAGAAGTCTAACATTGGCATCGACGTCAGCAAACACTGGCTCGATGTCCATGTCCTGCCCTCCCTGCAGGTGTTCCGGGTCCCCAATGATGCGCAGGGCCATCGCCGGCTCAAGCGGCACATTGCCGGCCTCGAAATAGCCTGCGTGGCGCTCGAGCCCACCGGCAAGTGGCACCGTGCGCTCTGTCGCAGCCTCATCGCCGCAGGGCTTCCGGTCATGGTCACCGATCCAGCCCGCGTGCGCATGTTCGCCAAGATCACAGGCCTGCTCGCCAAGACCGATCGGCTCGATGCCGCCGTGCTTGCCGCCTTCGCCGCCACGATGGGTGCGGCTGCCCGCCCATTGCCCTCGGAAGCCATTGACGCCATTGCAGAACTCATCACCGCCCGTGACGGCGCGGTGGCCGAACTGGTGCGCCTCAAGAACCAGCAACACGCCGCCTGCGACCGCTTCCTCAAGCGCCAGCTCCTGAAGCGGATCAGGGCTGCCGAGAAGGTGATCGAAAACCTCGACGCGGAAATCCAGCGGCGCATCAAGGCTGACCCCGCACTCGCCGCACGGCAGGCCATCCTGTGCTCCATCCCCGGCATTGGCGAGGTCACGGCAGCCCTGGCCATTGCCAAGCTCCCCGAACTGGGCAGCCTCAGCGACAAGGAGATTGCCATGCTCGCAGGCCTTGCTCCCATCGCAGACCAGTCCGGAAAGCGCGATGGGCAACGTCGCGTGCAAGGCGGCAGGCCGTGCCTCGCCCGCGGCTTCTATATCGCGTCACTTTCGGCCGTCCGCTGCAATCCCACGCTCAAGGCCTTCTATAGGCGCCTCAGGCTCGCAAAGAAACCTCCGAAATGCGCACTCATCGCCGTCGCCCGCAAGCTTCTGCTCCTCGCAAACACCCTTATTGCTCAAAACAGAATGTGGCTCCCAACCGCTCCAAAACCCGCTTGACCGGAACACAGATGGCTTTCTTGGTGCAGCGCATTTTCTTATTGTCACTCTGGCTTTCGCCGGCATGACGGCCGGCATGGGGAATTCGGAAAGCGCTTCAGGCCAGCGACCCCAGCGCCTCCTGCAACCGCGCCATGGCCTTGCCGATTTCCGCCTCGCTGCAGGCGAAGGAGAGGCGGATCGAGCCCGGCGCGCCGAAGGCGGAGCCGGGCACGGTGGCCACCGCATGCGCCTCCAGCAGCCAGTCGCACAGCGCGTCGGTGGTGTCGAGAACATGGTTCCCGGCCTTCCTGCCGAGCAGGCCCGAGACATCCGGGAACGCATAGAAGGTGGCTGGGATGTTGCCCATCCTCACGCCGGGAATGGTATTGAGCCCGCCTTGCATCATGTCTCGGCGCAATTGGTATTCCTTGCGCATGCGTTCGACCGCGTCGCGCGGGCCTTCCAGTGCCGCGATCGCCGCCCGCTGCACGAACTGGTTGGCGCCGGCGCTTATAGCGCTCTGCATGCGCGCCATGGCCTTGGCGATGGGCTCCGGCGCTGCGGCATAGCCCAGCCGCCAGCCGGTCATGGCGAAGCCCTTGGAGAAGCCGTTCACCGTGATCGTGCGCTCTCGCATGCCGGGCAGTGCACCGAAGGACTGCATCTCGCCGTCGAAAATGATGTATTCGTAGATTTCGTCCGACATCACCATCAACTGCGGGTGCTGGCGCACCACCTCCGCCAGTTCCTCGAGTTCAGGCTTGCTCCACACCGCCCCGGAAGGGTTGGATGGCGAGTTCAGTACGATGAGCTTGGTCCGGGGCGTGATCGCCGCGGCGATGCGGCTGGCGGGCACCTTGTAGCCTTCGTCCACCCCCGCCTGCAGCACCACCGGCGTGCCGCCGCAGAAGCGCACGGTGATCTCGTAGGACACCCAGAAGGGCGCGAGCATGATTGCCTCGTCGCCCGGCTCGATGATCGACAGCATGGCATTGGCGATCGCCTGCTTCGCGCCATTGGCGAGCACGATCTCGCCCGCCGAATAGTCGAGCCCGTTCTCGGTCCAGAGCTTCTTCGATAGCGCCGTGCGCAGCTCAGGGATCCCCATCACCGGCGAATAATGGGTGAAACCCTTGCGCATCGCCTCGGTGGCGGCGGCCTGGATGTTGCCGGGCGTGTCGAAATCGGGCTCGCCCAGCGTCATGCTCACCACGTCCACGCCCGTTCCGCGAAGCTCGCGGGCACGTTGCGACATGCGGATGATGGCACCCTCATCGGCGGTCTTCGAACGGGAAGCGAGCAGGGCTGAGGGATCGAACTGTGTCATGCACTCCCTATACGTCAGCGCGCTTGCCCGGTCGAGGGATGGCGGGCATAAGGCGGCCATGCAGAAACATGGCTTTGGCTTGATTCTCCTCGTGACGGCGCTTGGCCTTGCGGCTTGCGGCGACAGCGGCGTGCGCGTAACGCGCGACAAGCCTGCGGATCAGGTTGTGATGGCGCCGCGCAGCGAGCCGGTTTTCTACAATGGACGGACCTACAAGCTTGACTTCTCGCCCAAAGGGCCGAACCAGTTCGAGATGGCCGTCTCCGGCATGGGCCCGTCGCAGCAGAAGGATGCGGTGGCGGTCGCCACCTCATCGCTCGGTTATTTCGCCTGCCCTGACGGGCAGAAGGGAAAGTTGCTGGCCAACCCGGCCTATACCGGCGGCAAATGGCGCATGCAGGCAAAGTGCGGCTGAGGCTCAGCCCGCGCGCCGGGCGGAGCGGCGATGCGGTGGAGCGGAATGCTCGCGAAGCCAAAGGCGATGAGCCTCGCCGTCTCGAAGATCATCCGAAGCGCCGGTCGATCCAGTCGCGGGTGCGGAAATAGCGCCCGATCCACGGCAGGAACCAGGTGTTGCCAGAATAGAGCGCGTGGTCCGGGAATTCCGGCCGGTCGAAGGCGCAGATGCGGTTCACCTTGCCGGCGATCTTGCGCGCCGTCTGGTGGCCGAGATAGCTCATCATGGCCACGCCCGAGCCGTTGCAGCCCAGCGCATAATGCATGTTGTCGAACGTGCCCATGTGCGGCATCTCGTCGAGCGTGAAGGCCACGTTGCCGGTCCAGGCATGAGTGATCTTCGTTCCTTTCAGCTGCGGGAATCGGTCGGTCATGAAGCCATGAAGAATGGGCGCGGTCTCCACAGGATCGGTGTGGCCGAACTTGGCGCGGCCACCGAAGATCAGCCGCTTGCCGTCAGGCGACATGCGGTAATAGGTGAGCACGCGCCGCGTGTCGGCGAAGGAGCGGTTCTTCGGGCTGATGGTTCTGGCCAGATCGGGAGAAAGTTCCTCGGTGGCGATGATGTAGGAGCCGACGGGCACCACGCGCCGCTTCAACTCCGGCGTCACGCCGCCCGTATAGCCATTGGTGGCGATGATCACGTCACCGGCTTCGATGGCGCCGCGCGGCGTGTCCACCCGCCAGCCGGAACCGGTCTGCGTCAGTTTCGTTGCGGGCGTCTTCGAGGCGATGGGAATGTTGCGCTGCTGGCAGAGATCGAGCAGGCCCTTGAAGAACAGGGCAGGGTGCAGGTGCGCCGCACGCCCCACCACCATGCCGCCGCGGTAATAGTCGGAGCCTATTTCCTCGCGCTGCTTCTCCGGCGGTACGAGATAGGCTTCCGAACTGGCGGTCTCGTTCAGCAGCTCCACCTTGTGCCCCATGCCGTCATAATGGCTCTTGCACCAGGCGCCGAGGAAATAGCCCGCGCGGCGCCAGCCGCACTCGATCTTCTCGCGCGCGATCAGGTTCTCGACGTGGGCGAAGGCGTCCGCCGCATCGTGGAGGAAGGGCGCAGCCTCGTCATCGCTCATCGCCTTGGCCATATAGCGCTTGCCGACATTGACGCCGCCCGACACCATGCCGCCATTGCGTGACGACCCGCCGAAGCCCGGTTCATTGGCGTCGAGCACGATGCAATCGAGCCCCTCGCGGTTCAGTTCAAGCGCCGCATTGAGCCCGGCATAGCCCGCACCCACGACAACCACGCGGGCCCGTTCCGGCAGCGTCACCTCCGGCAGGGGTTTCGGCTCATGGGCCTCCCACCAGAAGGGGCGGGGCTTGAAGTCCTTGGTGAAGATCGCGTTGCTCATGTCCGGCAGTTTGCGCGGGGAACGGGTGCGGTGGCAAGCCGCACGCGCGGCAACCCGGCCTTGCCAAGGAGGCTGGGCTGTGGTCCTAAGGCGTCCATGAAATCCGTCATCAAGGTCATTGTCTTCGTCGTCATGACGCTCACCGTCATCTTCTATGGCGGAGCCTATATGCTGCCGGGCGAGGCGCGGGTGGAGCGCTCGGCCGTCATCGCGGCGCCGCCGGAGAAGGTTTACGCCATTGTGGCGGACCTGCGCCGCTGGCCGGAATGGTCGCCCTGGATCGAAACCGATCCGAAGACGGCGTTCAGCTTCGAAGGCCCCGCCGAAGGCGCGGGCCAGGTGATGCGCTGGTCCTCCAACAACCCGATGGTCGGCAGCGGCACGCTGCGGGTGACGGCGGCCACGCCCGATGTGCGTGTGGCCATGGCGTCCGGCTACACCGGCTTCGGAACCTCCACCGCCATCATGGACATCGTTCCGGATGACGCCGGAACGCGGGTGACCTGGGTGTTCCAGTCGGCGCTTCCGGGCGTGGTTGACCGCTGGGCCGGGCTCGGCATCGACCGCACGGTGGGCGCCGAATACGAGCGGGGTCTGGCCAAGCTGAAGACTCTTGCCGAAACGCCGCTCCGCTGAAAAGGGCAACCCGCCAGAATTTATTGTTGCAACGCCGACGCACTTGTATGACGCTTGGGGGAAGGTCAACAGCAGAGGTGCCCCATGTTGCGTTCCGCGCTTATCGTCTCAGGCTTCCTTGCCTTCATGCTCTCCGCCACGTCAGCTGCCGAGGCGGCCAATAATTGCCAGCGGTCGACCGGAGGCAAGTGCAAGGCCGGGCAGACGGCCGCGCCAAACAAGACAAAACAGAGCGCCGTAACCAAGAAGAAGACGCGGAATCCACCCACCAGCAGCAACAGAAAGGGCCGCGACGATTATTCTGCCGCAGACCGCCAGAAGATGATGGAGCGCGCACAGCAGCTCTGCAGCAAGGAGTTCGGCCGCCCCTCGCGCGTTTACCGCATCGATTACAAGCAGGGCCGCGTGTGGTGCACACCCGCTTCCTACTGATGCTCAGCTCTGCTTGCCGGGCATGGTTTCCACAGTTTGAGGCGGCCCCGCAAATCGCCTAAGCTTGCCTTCGGAGTCGGCGGGGAGACGTGATGTCTGACGGACGGTTCGCGCTCGTCACGGGGGGCGCGCAGGGCATGGGCTTCGCGGCGGCGAAGCGGTTTCTGGAACTGGGCTTCGGCGGCGTGCTGCTGCTGGATCGCAATGCGGCGAAACTGGCGGAGGCGGCCTCGAGGCTGCAGGCCCTGGGCCAGGTGGAGACGCTGGCGGGCGACCTGATGGACGTGATGCTTCCGGCCCGCGCGGTCTCCGCCGCCGTCTCGGCCTTCGGCGGCCTGAATGTGCTCGTCAATGCCGCCGGCAATACCGAGCGCTGCGGGCTCGACGACACCAGCCCCGAGGCCTTCGACCGGCTCTTCGCCGTCAACACCCGCGCCCCCCTGTTCATGATGCAGGAGGCGGTGAAGGCGATGCGCCCGAACCGCTCCGGCACCATCATCAACATGTCCTCCATGCTGTCGCACGGCGGGCCCCCCAACCTCACCACCTATTCGGCGTCGAAGGCGGCGCTCAACATCCTCACCCGCTCCTCCGCCCAGACAGTGGCGCGCGACGGCATCCGCATCTTCGCCATCAACCTGGGCTGGGTGAATTCCGACGGCGAGCATGCGCTGCAGACGGGCTTTCACAACATGCCGCAGGACTGGGCGGAGGCCATCGGCCGGCGCATGCCGGCGGGCCGCATGATCACGCCCGATGATGTCGCGGGCCTCGTCGCCTATCTCGTCTCGCCCTCCGCCCAGATGATGACGGGGGCGATCATCGATTACGAGCAGATGCCGGTCGCGGTGTTCGAACAGCATCCGGCACTGTCTCCGGAATGAGCCTCAAGATCGATCCGCCCAGGCCCCGGTGTTCGAAGCCCTGGACAGCGCGCAGGCCCGCAACCACCACCCGAGCCGCATGTGGCCCGCCGGCTGAACCCTCTCTCCCCTGAAGGCCCCGGGGTCACAGCCGGGGCCATTTTCTGGCCGGGACCTACTTCCCCTTCCACTGGGGTTTCCGCTTCTCGGCGAAGGCGCGCGCACCTTCCAGCTGGTCGTCGCTGGAATAGAGCACGTCCACGGTCTTGAGCTTGCGCTTGGTCACCATGTTGAAGGCCTGCTGCACGGGGAGGTGCGCGGTCTCGCGGGTGATTTCCTTGATGGCTGCGAAGACCAGCGGCGGGCCGTCGGCCAGCTGGCTGGCCATTTCGCGGGCGCGCGCCATCAGCTGGCCGGCGGGCACCACCTCGTTGATGAGGCCCCAGTGCTTGGCTTCCTTGGCGTCGATGCGGCGGCCGGTGAACAGCATCTCCATGGCGACCGCATAGGGAATGCGGCGCGGCAGCTTGATCGAGGCGGCATCGGCCACCGTGCCGGAGTTGATCTCGGGGAGCGCGAAGGTCGCGTGCTCGGCGGCAATGATGATGTCGCACGAGATCATGATCTCGAAGCCGCCGCCGAAGGCAAGCCCGTTCACAGCGCAGATCACGGGCTTGTTGAGACCGGGCAGTTCCTGCAATCCGCCGAAACCGCCCACGCCATAATCCGAATCCGGCGCCTCGCCCTCGGCCGCCGCTTTGAGGTCCCAGCCGGGGCAGAAGAATTTCTCGCCGGTGCCGGTGAGGATGGCGACGCGCAGCTCTGGGTCATCGCGGAAGGAGGCGAAGACATCGCCCATGATGCGGCTCGTCGCGGCGTCGATGGCATTGGCCTTGCCGCGCTCGATCCTGACTTCCAGCACGCGTCCGCTCTTGGTGACGTGGATCGGTCCGGTCGTTGTTTCCTTGACGGTCATGGCGTCCTCATCTTGATCAGGGCATCGACGGCGACAGCACCGTCCTTCAGAACGAGCAGGGGGTTGACGTCGAGCTCCTCGACGAGGCCCCGGTTGGCATTGGCGAAATCGGCCACCGCCTCGACGGCGCGGAACACGGCTTGGCTGTCGCCCGACTTGCCGCGGAAACCCTCAACCAGGGTCCACACTTTCAGCGTCTTCAGCGCGCGCTCGATCTCGCTGCGCGTGGTCGGCAGGATCAGCGTCACCGAGTCCTTCAGGAGTTCGGTGAGGATGCCGCCCGCGCCGACGACCAGTGCCGTGCCGAACTGCGGGTCCGAGGTGAGGCCGATGATGAGTTCGGCAACCGCGCCGCTCACCATGCGTTCGACCAGAACATCGGGCGCGAGCTTCGCCATGCGAGCAGCGGCTTCTCTGACTTCATCGGCGGTGCGCAGGTTGAGCGCCACGCCGCCCGCTTCCGTCTTATGGGCAATTGCCGCGGAGGAAACCTTCAGCGTCACCGGATAGCCGAGCGTCTCGGCTGCGGCCACCGCATCCTCCGCCGGACAGACGATGCCCTCGGGAACGGACAGACCATGGTTCTTCAGCAATTCCTTCGCCGCCGATTCACTGAACACGTGCTCGTCATGCCCCTTGACGAGTGGCGGCAGCATCTCCGGCGGGTCTTCGCCCCGCGTCCAGTTGCATCCGATGAAAGCCGCGGCCTCAAAGGCGGTGAGCGCATCGTCGAGGCCCATCATCGGGGCGACACCGGATTGCGACAGCTCACCGGCGAGCCACAGCGGCATGCCTTCCGACAGCGACGCGACGACGGTGGCGCGCGCACCCGTGGCCTTGGACGCCGCCGCCATGGCGCGGGCCGTGGTGGCCCAGCTGTCCGGCTTCATCTTGGGGTGGGTGGGCGTGTCGAGGATCACCATGCCGACGTCGAAGCCGCCCTTGAGAACTTCGGTGAAAGTGGCCGTCAGTTTCTCCGGCTGGCCCCAGATGAAGGTGTGGTAGTCGAGCGGATTGTCGACGGCGACATATTCATTCAGCGTTGCCGCGACGCGCGGTTTCGTCCCGGCATTGAAGGGCGGGAAGCTGACCTTCTTCTCCAGCGCCATGTCCGCCACCAGTGCGGCCTCGCCGCCGGAGCAGGAGAGGGAGACCAACCGCGAGCCGGCGATGGGGCCGCCGTTGTGCAGGAACTTCAGCGTCTCGGCGAAGGCGGACACGGACTTCATGCGCGCGATGCCATAGCGCTCGAACAGCGCGTCATAGAGCGTGTCGGCGCCGGCAAGGGACGAGGTATGGCTCATCGCCACCTTCGCACCCTGTTCCGAACGGCCGGTCTTCAGCACCACGATGGGAACCTTGCGTTTCCTTGCAATGGCAGCCGCCTTCGCGAAGGCTGCGACATCGGGCAGGCCTTCGACATGGAGGCCAATGGCTGAAATGCGCGGATCTGCGGAGAGCGTCTCCACCATGTCATGCATGCCGACGTCCACCTGGTTGCCGATGGAGAAGACGGCGGCCACGGGCAGTCCGCGCATCATCATGGTGAAGTTGCATGCGATGTTGCCGGACTGGGTGATGAGTGCGGCGCCGCGCTCCACCGGCTCGAGCCCCGTCTCGTCCGGCCAGAGTGCGGCGCGGGAGAGGGTGTTGACGAAGCCATAGCAATTCGGCCCCATCAGCGGCATGCCGTTGGCGGCCTCCAGCAGCTTGCGCTGCAACTCGGTGTTTCCCGTCTCGGCGAAGCCCGCGGCATAGATGACCGCGCCGCCGCAGCCTTTCTTGCTCAGTTCACGGACGACTGAGATGGTGGGCTCGTTCTTGACCGCGATGAAGGCGGCATCGACGCCTTCCGGAATGTCTTCCGGCGACTTCAGCGCCGGGACACCCGAGAGTTCGTCGCGCTTGGGGTGCACGGCATGGATCGTGCCGGTGAAGCCCAGTTCCTGCGTGCGCCTGATGGCGATGGCGCATTCATTGCCGCCGACGAAGGCGATGGAGGTGGGATTGAGGAGGCGGGTGAGGGATTTCATCGTCCTCTCCCGCGCGCGGGAGAGGAGGGGGCCCCGGCGCAGCCGGGGTAGGTGAGGGGAAGCAGGTGCGGAGCTTGCGGCCCCTCACCTCCCCGCCGCACGCGGCGGGTCCTTTCCTCTCCCGCAAGCGGGAGAGGACGTGCGGTGCGCGTCATCATCTCACCCCCCCAGTGGCCTGAGCAGGGCGCGGCTGATGATATGCCGCTGGATCTCGCTCGTTCCTTCCCAGATCCGCTCCACGCGCGCATCGCGCCAGATGCGTTCCAGCGGCAGGTCCGACATCAGCCCCATGCCGCCGTGGATCTGGATCGCCTCATCCGCCACGAAGGCCAGCATCTCGGTGGCCTTGAGCTTGGCCATGGCCATGTCCATATCGGTGACGGTCTTGTTGTCGAACTTCCAGGCGGCTTCGAGCGTCAGCAGCTCTGCCGCCTTCAGCTCCAGCGCCATGTCGGCGAGCTTGAAGGACACGCCCTGGAACTTGCCGATCTGCTGGCCGAACTGTTGGCGATCGACCGCATATTGCTTGGCATGGTCGAGGGCGCGCTCGGCACGGCCGATGCAGGTGGCGGCGACCTGCAGGCGCGTGGCGCCCAGCCAGTCGTTCGCCACCTCGAAGCCCTTGTGGATTTCGCCGAGGATCTGGCTCTTGTGCACCCGGCAATCGGTGAATTCGAGGATGCAGTTGTTATAGCCGCGGTGCGAGACGTTCTTGTAGCCGGCGCGCACGGTGAAGCCCGGCGTTCCAATGTCGATCAGGAATGCGGTGATCAGCTTCTTCCTGCCGCGCGGCGTTTCCTCCTCGCCGGTGGCGGCAAAGAGGATGACGAAGCCCGCTTCGTCGGCATGGCTGATGAAGTGCTTCGTGCCGTCGATGACGAAGTCATCGCCGTCCGCCCGGGCGAAGGTCTTCATGCCGCGCAGGTCGGAGCCGACACCGGGCTCGGTCATGGCGAGACAGTCCGATTTCTCGCCGCGCACGGCGGGGAACAGGTACTTCTCGCGCTGCTCGCCCTGGCAGGCCATCAGGATGTTGGAGGGGCGGGCGACACAGGTCCAGTGCAGCGCATAGTTGGCGCGGCCCAGTTCCTTCTCGTAGAGCACCCAAGTGAGGGTATCGAGGCCCGCACCGCCCACCTCGGCCGGCATGTTGGCGGCATAGAGGCCCGCCTCGATGGCCTTGGCCTTGACCTGGTCGCGCAGCTCATGGCGGAGAACGCCCGTCTCCTCGATCTCGGCCTCATGCGGGTAGAGCTCGTTCTCGACGAAGTCACGCGCCGTCTTGACGATCATCTGCTGTTCGCCGGTGAGATTAAAATCCATCAGGTCACTCTCACTTGATGTGGAAGGTCTCGACATGGCCGTCGATGGCGATGTCCTGTCCGTTGATCATGAAGGCGGCGGGGGAGGCGAGGAAGACGGCGAGTGCCGCCACCTCATGCGCCTCGGTCAGGCGTTCGAGCGACTGGTTGCCGACGATCTCCTTCGCCACCACCTCGAAGGGCACGCCGCGCACTTGCGCTTCGCCCTGGATCACCCGGTTGATGCGGTCGCCCTTCACCGAGCCTGGGCAGATGGCGTTCGAACGGCAGTTATAGGGGCCGAGCTCGATCGCCAGCGACTTGGTGAGGCCGATGACGCCCCATTTGGCCGCCGCATAGGGTGTCCTGTTGCCGAAGCCGTGCTGGCCGGCATTGGATGACATGTTGAGGATAAGGCCCGATTTCTGCGCCTTCATCACCGGTGCGGCACGCCTGGCGCAGAGGAAGTAGGAGTCGAGGCAGATTTCCAGGCACTCGCGCCAGCCTTCGAGCCCGATGTCCTCGACGGGGGCTGTCGGCCCCTTGATGCCGGCATTGTTGATCATGACGTCGAGCCCGCCAAGGTCCTCCAGCGCGTCATCGAACCACGCGTGGATCTCGCCCTCGTTTCTGACGTTCACCTTGCTCGCCGCAATGTCGGGGAACTCGCGGCGGAACTGCTCGAGGGCTATTTCGTTCACGTCGCAGATGTGGACCATAGCTCCCTCCGCCGCGAAGGCGCGGGCAATCGACTTGCCGATGCCGTCCGCCGCGGCGGTGATCATCACGCGTTGCTGTGCCATGTCGTTCCTCCCGATGGCTGACTGTCTCAGGCCTTCTTCTTGCGCGCTTTCACTTCACGGTCCAGAACCATGCCAGAGCCGATCTTGTGCTTCTTGAACAGTTTCATCATGTCCACCAGCACGGCGTTGCGCTTGGCCTCGATCTCGGAGACCTTGCGCCCTTGGGCCTGAGCTTCGCAACCCTCGACCAAGCGCGTTTCCAGCGCCTCGTTCCACTTCGGGAACTTGAGGTCGGTCCAGTCCAGCTCCAGTGCCGGGTCGAACTGCTTGATGAAGTCGCGCATGCCCCCCGGTCCGCCGGCCACATGATAGGTCAGGAACGAGCCCATGAAGGCCCAACGCATGCCGGCGGAATAGACGATCGAGTCGTCGATGTCGGCCGTCGTGCCGATGTCCTTGTTGAGGATGTGCAGCGCCTCGCGCCACAGAGCTTCCTGCAGGCGATCGCAGATATAGCCCATGATCTCCTTCTTCAGCCGCAGCACATGCATGCCGATGGCCTCGAAGTATTGGGCCGCGCGGTCCATGGCCTCGGCCGAGGTCTTCTCGCCGGGCACGAGCTCGACGAGGGGCAGCAGGTAGACCGGATTGAACGGGTGGCCGATCACCACGCGCTCCGGGTGCTGGCACTGGCTCTGCAGGTTGGTCGGCAGGAAGCCCGAGGAGGAGGACGCGATGATGACGTGCGGGGCCGCCACGGCGTCGATGTCGCGGAACAGCTTGATCTTCAGATCCTCGCGCTCGGGCGCCGCCTCGTGGATGAAGCCGGCCTTAGCCGCCATCGCCTTCAAGTCGGTGGTGAAGGAGAGCTTACCCTTCTTCTTGGGCTTGCCGAGAAGCGCCTCGAGCGAGGGCCAGGCCGTCTTGATCTGGGCCTTGAGCTTTTCCTCCGCGGCGGGCGAGACGTCATAGGCGATGACGTCATAGCCCCGGAACAAGAGGCGCGCCGCCCAGCCCGCGCCGATCAGGCCGGTGCCGGCGATGCCGACCGTCTTGATCTTGGGGGATTTGGATTTCCCGGTCTTCTTTTTCGCGGCGGCCTTGGCCATTTGGGTTTCTCCCTGCCGGTTCTGTTTTCCCCTCCTCCTTGTGGGGAGGGGGACTTATTGTAACTTACTGCCTCGGCTTAAGCTTCAGGATCTCGCGGCCCTCGTCGGGCGAGGCGACCTTGGCGCCGAGGAGTTCGATAATCTTCACGGCCTTCTCGACCAGCGTGCCGTTGGAGGCATGCACCCCGCGCTCGAGCCAAAGATTGTCCTCGAGGCCGACGCGCACGTGGCCACCCAGCAGTACGGCCTGCGCAACGGCGGGGAATTCGTTGCGGCCGATGCCGAAGGCTGCCCAGACGGCGCCCTCGGGGAGCTGGGCTTTCTGGTAGGCCATGGTCTCTGTGTCATAGGGGGCACCCCAGGGAATGCCGAGGCAGAGCTGGAACAGCGGCGGGCCATCGATCAGGCCTTCGGCACAGAGCTGCCTGGCGAACCACAGGTTTCCGCTGTCGAAGATTTCCATTTCGGGCTTCACGCCATAGGACCGGATGAGCTTCGCCTGTTCACGCAGCTGTGTGGGGGTCTGGATCACGATGGAATTGCCATCGCCGAAGTTCAGCGTGCCACAGTCGAGCGTGCAGATTTCGGGACGGAGCTCCTTGACGTGGACAAGGCGCTCCTCGGGGCCGACGCAATCCGTGCCCGGGCCGAAGTCGAGGGGCTTCGCACCCGAACCCACCTCCACGTCGCCGCCCATGCCGGCGGTGAGATTGATGATGACCTGCCTGTTCTTCGCCCGGATGCGCTCCATCACCTCGGCGTAGTACGCGACCTTGCGCGAGCCCTTGCCGGTCGACGGCTCACGCACGTGGCAGTGGACCACCGTGGCCCCCGCGCCCGCCGCCTCGAGGGCGGAATTGGCGATCTGCTCCGGCGTCACCGGAATGGCCGGGTGCTTGCCGACCGTGTCGCCCGCTCCGGTGACCGCGCAGGTGATGATGACTTTGGGCTGCATGGAATCCTCCTGATCCTGTGGCGCGGAGGCTAGGCCTGTGGTAAATCCCGCGTTTAACTTTTCCCGCCAGAATCTTTCCTATTTCCGCCATGGCCCATTACGACGTCGCATTTCTGCTGGTCCCGAAGTTTTCCATGATCGCGCTCTATGGCGCACTGGAGCCCCTGCGCGTGGCCAACCGTTTCGCAGGCGCGAACACCTTCTCCTGGCGCTTCGTCTCGGCGGACGGACAGCCGGTGGCGGCCTCGAACGAGATCCCCGTATCGGTCTCGGGCGGACTTGCGGACATCGGCAAACCGGACATGGCGGTAATCTCCGCGAGCTATGAGCCGGAGAAGGGCGTCACCCGGCCCATGCTCTCGGCTCTCAAGACCCTGGCACGGAAGCGCGTGCTGCTGGCGGCGATCGACACGGGCCCTTTCCTGCTTGCACAGGCAGGCCTTCTCGATGACTACCGCGCCACCTGCCACTGGGAGAGCCTGCCGGGTTTCCGCGAGAGCTTCCCCAAGGTGCAGGCCGAACAGGCTCTCCACGTGACGGACCGGGACCGCATGACCTGTGCTGGCGGAGCCGCCGCCATCGACATGATGCTGGACTGGATCGGCCGGCTGCTGGGCCGCCCCCTGGCCGTGCTGGTGGCGGACCAGCTGGTGCATTACCGGTCGTCCGAGCAGCCCGGCGAAGCGAGGCTTCCGGCCGCGGCGCGCTATGGCACCACGGATGCGCGGCTTCTTCGCATCATCACCGCCATGGAGGAGCAGGGCGAAGACCCGCTCGGTGCCGCCGCGTTCGCAGGGATGGCAGGCATCTCGGTGCGCCAGATGGAGCGGCTCTTCGCCGAAAAGCTGGGCGAGCGGCCGATGGGCTTCTACCTCAAGCTTAGACTGGAGAAGGCGGAACGGCTGATCACCTATTCCACCATGAGCATGCGGGAGATCGCGGTGGCCTGCGGCTTTTCCTCGCTGCCGCTGTTCTCGCGCAGTTTCCGGGCCCGCTACGGAAGGCCACCCTCGGCGCTGAGAGCCCGATCGCCGTTGCGAGCGTTCTTATATAAGGAACATAGTCCTTGACTTTCTCCTCAATCCATGCTAGGAACACAAACCTTAAGTGCTTCCTGCTGATTGACATTGTGAATCATTTTTTCCCAGCCTGCGGCGTCACTGCGGGGCGGCCCCCATTTGCCAGTGGCGGATGGCGTCGAGGGGCCAGACCAGCATGATGATGTTGAGGGTGAGGTTGTCGCGGATCATGTATCCCACGAAGAGCTCCAGTGCGATGGCGGTCAGCACTGTGGCCCAGACGGGGAGGCGGCTGGCCAGCCAGAAGCCCAGAACCATCATCAGGAGGTCGGAGACGGAATTGAGCACGCTGTCGCCGAAATAGTCGAGCGAGATGGTGGCCTCGCGGTAGCGGTTGATGATGAAGGGGGTGTTCTCGAAAATCTCCCAGGCGGCCTCGATGAGTGTGGCGATGGCAAGCCTGGTGCCGAGGGGCAGGCGGCGGGCGAGGAGCCAGAGCACGCCGTAGAAAATGAAACCGTGAATGATGTGGGAGGGCGAATACCAGTCGGCGAGGTGCTGGGAATTGCCGGGGCTGTTCACCACGCCCTCCCACAGCTTCACGTAACCGCAGGTGCAGATGGGAACCCGGCCCATCAGCCAGAGGGTGAGGGCGGTGACCGCGATGATGGCGGCGACGGTGAATAGGGAGGTGCGGGAGATGCGGCTGGAGGAAGACATGGTGCAACCCTACTTCAGGACGTCTTCCCGGCGAAATCCCCGGTTTTCAACTCGCCCAGGCGTGACCCGGGCGTCTTTTCGGTGGCGCTGAGGAGGATGCGCAGATCAAGTCCGTGCGAGGTGAGAACTGAGATTGGACTCTGACGTCACGCGCTCACGTCCTTCGCCTTGACCAGCGCGCAGCCGTTGATCTGCCAGGTGCCGTCTGGCTGGCGTTCCATGGTGTAAATGGCCTCGTAATTAAGCCCGTCCGGGCCGACGATCATCACCCGCTGGATCGGGCGGCCGGAGGCGGAGAAGCCGGCTGTGCCGAAACTGTAGGACTGCGGGCGGTAGACCGGCTGGTAGCCTTGTTTCACCATGGCCATGAAGCGGCCGGGGTCGGGGAAGATCTGGCGGATCATCGGGGCGGCGTGGCTGTAGGCGCGGGCCCCGTCATCGGCCTGGAAGGCGGCGATCTGGTCGGCGATCACGGCGCGGAAGTCGGCCTCGTCCTGGGGCGAGAGCGACTCTGCGCGGGCGGGGAGCGCGAGGGTCAGGAAGGCGGCGAGGAGGCACATGATGAGGCGCATGGCAGTCTCCGTGGGCTGCTGGTTTCGGGTCGTTTACGCCAAAGCGGCTGCGGCGGATTGGCGTGTGCGCTGCAGCATCGTTGAGTCATCAGACTTTTTGCTTTGCCGCAGGGCCTGCCGCACCCTTGACGGTTCATGATTGCCGGTTGAGTATGCGGTCCGGCAATCAGAGAATTCCACGGCACCGGGCAGGGGCGCAGGACGGCGCGACTGCACAGAACCGGGCCGGGGGAGTCCAAATCGGGAGGAACTATATGCCTGCAATTTCCATGAAAGTGAATGGCGAGGCCGTTTGCGGAGACGTCGAGGGCCGCACACTGCTCGTCGAATTCATCCGCGAGAAACTGGGACTGACCGGCACCCATGTCGGCTGCGACACCAGCCAGTGCGGCGCCTGCGTTGTGCTGGTGGACGGAAAGGCCGTGAAATCCTGCACGGCACTCGCCGCCGCCCATGACGGGGCCGACGTGACAACCGTCGAGGGGCTCGCCAGGGACGGCAAGATGCACCCGATGCAGGAGGCCTTCAAGGACAACCACGGCCTGCAGTGCGGCTTCTGCACGCCCGGCATGGTGATCGCTTCGATCGACATGGTGAACCGCCTCGGCAAGAACCTGAGCGAAGAGACCATCCGCCACGAACTCGAAGGCAATATCTGCCGTTGCACCGGCTATCATAACATCGTCGCCGCCGTTAAGGCCGGCGCGGCCAACATGTGAACTTGGGAGGACCGAAGATATGGATAACGGAACCGGCATCGGCGCCCGCGTCAAGCGCAAGGAAGATCATCGCTTCCTCACCGGCAAGGGCAACTACACCGACGACATCAACCTGCCAAAGCAGACCTACGCCTATTTCGTGCGCAGCCCGCATGCGCATGCCACCATCAACAAGATCGGCACGTCCAAGGCCAGGAACATGCCGGGCGTCGTGGGCATCTTCACCGGCGAGGACGTGGCGGCCACCAAGCTGGGTGGCCTGATCTGCGGCTGGATGATCCACTCCAAGGACGGCTCGCCGATGAAGGCCGGCCCGCACCCGATCCTGGCGCTCGGCAAGGTGCGCTATGTGGGTGACCACGTGGCCGTCGTCATCGCCGAGACCCGCGAGCAGGCCAAGGCTGCCGCCGCGGCGGTCGAGGTCGACTACGGCGTGCTGCCGCATGTGGTGGACGTGGCGGACGCCATGGGCCACAAGGCGCAGATCCATGACGTGGCGCCCGACAACCGCGTCTACAACTGGTCGATCGGCGACGAGGCCGCGACGGATGCCGCCTTCAAGCGGGCCAAGCACATCACCAAGATTGACCTGGTCAACAACCGGCTGATCCCCAACGCCATGGAGCCGCGCGCGGCCATTGGCTGTTACGACACGGGTGCGGAGCACTACACGCTCTACACCACCAGCCAGAATCCGCATGTGGCGCGACTGGTGATCTCGGCTTTCCATGGCCTGGCGCCTGAGCACAAGCTGCGCGTCATCGCCCCTGACGTGGGCGGCGGCTTCGGCTCCAAGATCTTCATCTATGCCGAAGAGGTGGTCTGCGTCTGGGCCTCCAGGTTCGTGGGTGGCCGCCCGGTGAAGTGGACGGCCGAGCGGACCGAAAGCTTCCTCGCCGACGCGCATGGCCGTGACCACGTCACCCATGCCGAAATGGCCACCGATGCCGATGGCAAGATCATCGGCTTCAAGGTTCACACCAAGGCGGCGATGGGGGCGTACCTCTCCACCTTCTCGTCCTGCGTGCCGACCTATCTCTATGCCACGCTGCTGTCGGGGCAGTACAACATCCCGAACATCTATGCCGAGGTGGACGCGCTCTATACCAACACCGCCCCGGTTGACGCCTATCGCGGTGCGGGCCGTCCGGAAGCCACCTATGTGGTGGAGCGCATCGTCGAAACCGCGGCGCGCGAGCTGAAGATGGACCCGGCGGAGTTCCGCCGGAAGAACTTCGTGACCCAGTTCCCGCATCAGACGCCCGTCATCATGTGCTATGACGCGGGCGATTATGCAGCGACCCTCGACAAGGCGCTGGAGATTGCCGATGTGAAGGGCTTCGCCGCCCGCAAGGCGGCCTCCGCCGCCAAGGGCAATTACCGGGGCTTGGGCTACTCGGCCTATATCGAAGCCTGCGGCATCGCGCCGTCGGCGGCGGTGGGTTCGCTCGGCGCCGGTGTGGGCCTGTGGGAGTCGGCTGAGGTGCGCGTCAACCCAGTCGGCACGGTGGAGATCCTCACCGGGTCTCACAGCCACGGCCAGGGCCATGAGACGACTTTCGCCCAGCTCGTGTCGGACCGCCTCGGCATCGACATCAACAATGTGTCGATCGTTCATGGCGACACCGACAAGGTGCAGTTCGGCATGGGCACCTATGGCTCGCGCTCGGGTGCGGTGGGCATGACGGCGATCTCCAAGGCCCTCGATAAGATCGAGGCCAAGGCGAAGCGCATCGCCGCCGCTGTGATGGAGTCTTCGCCCGACGACGTCGAGTTCAAGAACGGCACCTTCACGGTGAAGGGCACCGACAAGAAAATGGCCTTCGGCGAGGTGGCGCTGTCGGCCTATGTGGCGCACAAGTTCAACTCGGCCCAGGTCGAGCCGGGCCTGAAGGAGTCAGCCTTCCATGACCCGTCCAACTTCGTCTTCCCGGCCGGCGTGCACATCGCCGAAGTGGAGATCGACGGCGACACCGGTGTCACCACGGTCGTGAACTACACGGCGGTTGACGACTTCGGCAATGTCATCAACCCGATGATCGTCGAAGGCCAGGTGCATGGCGGCATCACCCAGGGCATCGGCCAGGCGCTGGCCGAAGGCGCAGTCTATGACAAGGAGTCGGGCCAGCTCTTGACCGGTTCCTACATGGACTATCAGATGCCGCGCGCGGCCGACGTGCCGTCCTACAAGCTGGGCTTCACCTGCACCCCGTGCCCGTCGAACCCGCTCGGCATGAAGGGCTGCGGCGAGGCGGGCGCCATCGCCTCTCCGGCGGCCGTGATGAATGCGGTGACGGATGCGCTGGGTGTGGTGGACGTGCCCATGCCGGCAACGCCGCACGTGGTGTGGAAGTACATGCAGCACCTCAAGAAGGCTGCGGAATAAGGCGGGAGGACCAGACACATGGAAAACTTCAATTACTATCGCCCCGCCTCGGTTGACGACGCGGTGAAAGCAGCCAAGGCCAAGCCCGACGCCAAATACATGTCGGGCGGCATGACGCTGATCCCCACGATGAAGCAGGGCCTCGCGTCGCCCTCCGACATCATCGACTTGGGCGCGCTGAAGAACAGCGGCATCGCGGTGGGCGCCACTGTGGTCATCAAGGCGGGCACCACGCACGCCGAGGTGGCCAGCAGCGCCGACGTCAAGAAGGCGATCCCGGCGCTCGCCGCGCTCGCCGGCGGCATCGGCGACCCGCACGTGCGCCATAAGGGCACGATCGGCGGTTCGGTGGCCAATAATGATCCGGCAGCGGATTATCCCTCGGCCTGCCTGGGGCTCGGCGCAACGATCCACACCAATGCCCGCAAGATCAAGGCGGAGGACTTCTTCACCGGCATGTTCTCGACCGCGCTTGAGGATGGTGAGGTGATCACGGCGATCGAGTTCCCGATCCCGAAGAAAGCGGGCTATGCCAAGTTCCCCAACCCGGCGTCGCGCTATGCCATGGTCGGCGTCTTCGCGGCGGACACCGCCGAAGGCCCGCGCGTGGCGGTGACCGGTGCGGGTGCGGGCGTGTTCCGCGCCTCGGCGCTCGAAAGCGCGCTGGGCAAGGGCTTCGCCGCGGGCTCCCTTACCGGCGCCGCGGTGCCGGCGAAGGGCCTCAACAGCGACCTCCACGCCTCCGCCGAATACCGCGCGCATTTGATCACGGTCATGGCGAAGCGCGCCGTCGACGCGGCGAAGTAGGCTTGACGATTGCGTGAGAAAGGCCCGCGCATTGGTCGCGGGCCTTTTTCATTGAAGGGTTCCCTCCCCCTCGTGGAGAGGGGGAAGAAGTACCGGAGAGTGAAACACATGACCAAACTGCCCACCAGCATCGACGAGACGGTGAAGTTGCTCCGCTCCACCGGCTATATCGCGGGGCGTGACCTTGCGACGGTCGTATTCCTGTCGCTCAAGATGGGCCGGCCACTGTTCCTCGAGGGCGAGGCGGGTGTGGGCAAGACCGAGATCGCCAAGGTTCTGGCGGAGACCTTGGGGCGCAAGCTGATCCGCCTTCAGTGCTATGAGGGCCTCGACATCAACTCCGCCGTCTATGAGTGGAATTATTCCGCCCAGATGATCGAGATCCGGCTGGCGGAAGCGGCGGGCGAGCTCGACCGCGAGCGGCTGGGCAACGACATCTTCGCCGAACGCTTCCTCATCAAGCGCGCGCTGCTGCAGGCGCTGGAGGCACCCAAGGGCCAGGCGCCGGTGCTGCTCATCGACGAACTCGACCGCACGGATGAGGCCTTCGAGGCCTTCCTGCTCGAAGTGCTGTCGGATTTCCAGGTGACGATCCCCGAACTCGGGACCATCAAGGCGGAAGAACCGCCCATCGTCGTCATTACCTCCAACCGCACCCGCGAAGTGCATGACGCGCTGAAGCGGCGCTGCCTCTATCACTGGGTGGGCTACCCCGATGCCAAGCGCGAGCTCGAAATCGTCAAGGCCCGCCGCCCCAAGGCGCCGGATGCGCTGGCGAAGGAAGTCGTGCTCTTCGTCCAGTCGCTGCGCGGCGGCGGCCTCTACAAGGCCCCGGGCGTGGCCGAGACGCTGGACTGGGTCACGGCGCTGAACGAGCTCGACTCGCTCTCGCTCGACCCTCAAATGGTGAACGACACGCTGGGCGTGCTGCTCAAATACCAGGACGACATCAGCCGCATGCAGGGCAGCGAGGCCAAGCGCATCCTCGACCAGATCAAGGATGAAATCCGGACCATGTCGCATACATAAGGGCCATGCAGAACCCGTTCTCCAGCCCCGCCAACCAGAACCAGCGTCCGATTTCAGGCCGCCTGGCGGAGAACATCATGCATTTCGCCCGCGTGCTGCGCGAGGCCGGAATCCCCGCCGGGCCGGGCGCGGTGATCGACGCGCTCGATGCCGCGATGTCAGGCACGCTCCGCACGCGGGACGATTTCTACTGGACGCTGCATGCCGTCTTCGTGAAGCGGCGCGACCAGAACGAGGTCTTCGACCAGGCCTTCCATGTCTTCTGGAAGAAGCCCAAGATGCTGGAGCAGCTGATGCAGCTGTTCTTCCACCAGATCGCCCGCAATACGCCGGAGGAGGCGAAGAAGGCCGGTTTCCGCCGCCTCGCCGAAGCGATGTTCGACCAGAAGCAGACCCAGAGTCAGCCGCGCCAGAAGAAGGACGAACTGGAGGTCGACGCCACCTTTACAGCCTCGGCCGATGAATATCTCCGCCGCAAGGACTTCGAGCAGATGACGGTGGCCGAGCAGGCGCAGGCGAGGGAGGCCATCGCAAGGCTGCGCATGCACCGCATTGAGATCATGACGCGCCGCTGGCAGCGCGCGCCGGGCGGCCCGTCCATCGACATGCGCCGCACCCTCAAAGCTTCGATGCGGGCAGGGGGCCATTTCATCGATCTCGCGCGCCGGGAGAAGCAGTGGCACGAGCCGCCGCTCGTCGTGCTTTGCGATATTTCGGGCTCATGCTCCAATTATTCGCGCATGTTCCTCCATTTCCTGCACGCGCTCAGCAATGACCGTGACCGGGTGCATGTCTTCCTGTTCGGCACCAGGCTTACCAACGTCACGCGCGAACTGAAGCGGCGCGACATCGACGAGGCGATGGCCAAGGTCTCGGGCGCGGTGAAGGACTGGTCCGGCGGCACGCGCATCGGCACCACGCTGAAGGAGTTCAATTACCACTGGGCCCGCCGCGTGCTGACGCAAGGAGCACACGTGCTGATCATGACCGATGGCCTCGACCGCGAGGACGTGGGCACGCTCGAACATGAAATGCAGCGCCTGCGCCGCCAGTCCAAGCGCATCACCTGGCTTAACCCGCTCCTGCGCTACGACGGCTTCCAGGCGCTGGCCGGCGGCGTGCGCGCGATGATGCCCTATGTCGATGAGTTCCGCCCGGTGCACTCGCTGGACAGCTTGCGCGATCTTGCCGCCGCCCTTGCCGGGGCAACGGGGCCGGAGCATGATCCCCGGAAATGGCTGCGGGCGGTGCAGTGATAAAGGTTTGAACCCGGCGAAGGCAGACGAATTCAAGGAACCACACTCATGGCCGCATCCGATCACACCATCCTTGAACAGGCGTCCGGCTGGCTTCGCCAGGGCCGCAAGGTGGCGCTTGCCACCGTCGTCGAGACCTGGGGCTCGGCACCCCAGCCCATCGGCAGCCAGTTGGTCATCGATGCGGAAGGCAATTTCATCGGCTCCGTCTCGGGCGGCTGCGTCGAGGGCGCGGTGGTGACGGAGGCGATTGACATCATCGCAACGGGCAAGCCCAAGCTGCTGCAGTTCGGTGTCGCTGACGAGACCGCCTGGAAAGTGGGCCTCGCCTGCGGCGGCCGCATTGGCGTCTACGTGGAGCCCATCACGTGAAGCGCCACCTTCTCGACCAGCTGCTCGCCGCACGCGCCAACCGGCAGGCGGTGGCGCTGATCACCCATCTCGACACGGGCGAGCAGCGCATCGTGCCGCGCAGTGCGGCGGCGTCCGATCCGCTGGCGGCGAAGCTCGACGAGGCCTTCCGCTTCGACCAGTCAGGGAGCCATGATGGCCAGTTCATCAACATCCACAATCCGCCGCTGCGCCTCGTCATCATCGGGGCGGTCCACATCGCGCAAAGCGTCATCCCCATCGCGCAACAGCTGGGTTACGACGTGACGGTCATCGACCCGCGCGGGGCCTTTGCCACCGGCGCGCGCTTCCCCGGCATTTCGCTTCATGCCGAATGGCCGGACGAGGTGATCCCGCAGATCGGCCTTGACCCGCGCACGGCGCTCGTCGCGCTCACCCATGATCCGAAGATCGACGATCCCGCGCTGAACGCGGCCTTGAAGTCGGATGTCTTCTACATCGGCGCCTTGGGCTCCAAGAAGACGCAAGCCTCGCGCGCGCAGCGGCTGAAAGAAGCGGGTTTCAGCGATGCGCAGATCGCGCGCATCCATGGCCCCATCGGACTCAACATCAGCGCCAAGGGTGCGCCGGAGATCGCCGTGTCGATCATGGGTGAGGTCACCCGGTGCCTCAGGCTGGGTGCTTGAATGCAATTCGGCGAACTGCCGCTGTCAGAGGCCGAGGGCGCCATCCTCGCCCATTCGGTGAAGCATGACGGCGGCATGTTCAAGAAGGGCCGCACGCTGACGGCGGATGACATCGCCATCCTAAAGGCCTCCGGCGTCGGCCATGTCTTCGCTGCGAAGCTCGGCACGGAGGACGTGCCGGAGGACGAGGCCGCTGCCGCCGTGGCCCAGCGTATCGGCGCGGAGGGCACAAAGGCGCAGGCCCCCTTCACCGGCCGCGCCAATCTCCATGCCGCCTGCCACGGCCTCGCCCTCGTCGATGTGGACCGCGTGCGCGCGCTGAACCGACTGCATGAGAGCCTGACGCTGGCCACCGTGCAGCCCTTCGCCATCGTCGAGGAACGCGAGATGGTGGCGACCGTCAAGGTCATCCCCTTCGCCGTGCCGCGCGATGTGCTGGACAAGGCGCTGGCCGTCATCGGCACGGAGCCACTCGTCCGCGTCGCCGCCTTCCGCGACAAGCGGGCGGGCCTCGTCATCACCCGGCTGCCGCAGACCAAGCCCGCGATCATTTCCAAGTCCGAGGACGCGATGCGCGAGCGCATCGGCGCTCTGTGCGGCACGCTGGCCGCGGTGCGCGTGGTGGCGCATGAGATCGCCCCTGTCACCGCCGCGATTGCCGGGATGCAGGCCATGGCTTGCGACCCTATCCTGGTCTTCGGCGCCTCCGCCATCACCGACCGCGGCGACGTGATCCCGGTTGCTGTGACCAAGGCCGGAGGCCAGGTGCTGCACCTCGGCATGCCGGTGGACCCCGGAAACCTGATGATGCTCGGCGCGCTGGGCGATGTGCCGGTGATCGGCGTTCCCTCCTGCGCGCGCTCCCCCAAGCTCAACGGCTTCGACTGGGTTCTGGCTCGCGTCATGGCGGGTGTGAAGGTGACGCCTGAGGACATCATGGACATGGGGGCAGGGGGGCTGCTGGCCGAAATCCCGACGCGCCCCAGCCCTCGCGAAGGCAAGCCGAAACCCCAGCGCGCCCCGCGCGTTGCCGCCGTGGTGCTGGCCGCCGGGCAATCCTCCCGCATGGCGTCGAACAAGCTGCTCGCTGACTTGCAAGGCCAGCCGATGATCCGCCGCACCGTCGCGGCGATGCGGCAGGCGGCGGATGTGACGGTGGTCGTCACGGGCCGGGATGCGGCGGAGGTGGCCAAGGCTTTGGAAGGCCTTCCGGTAACGCTCGTACACAATCGGCACTTCGCCCAGGGCATGTCCACCTCGCTTCGCGCCGGCATGGAGGCATTGCCGCCGGATACGGATGCGGCAGTCATAGCACTCGGCGACATGCCGCTGGTCGGCCCCGAGGCGGTGCGGCGGCTGATTGCAGCCTACAGCCCGGCGGAACACCGCTCGATCTGCGTGCCGGCATTCAGGGGCGAGCGCGGCAACCCGGTGCTGTGGGGCCGGCAGCACTTCGAGACGCTGAAGGGCATGACCGGCGACAGGGGCGCCCGCGTGCTGTTTGATCAGCTGAGTGACGAGATCGTCGATGTCGAGATGCCGGATGGGGCGGTGCTGCTGGATGCCGACACGCCGGAGGCGCTGGCGGCACTTCGCGGCCGGATGAGGGCCGGCGCCGCTAGATCAACCCGTTCGACCTGAAGCTGAAGTGCCCCTTCCGCCCCACGATCACGTGGTCGTGCACCACGAGCCCCAGACGCTGCCCGGCATCGACGATCTTCTTCGTCATCTCGATATCCGCCAGTGACGGCGAGGGATCGCCCGAGGGGTGGTTGTGGACGAGCACGATGGCCGAGGCGGCAAGTTCCAGCGCGCGTTTGATCACCTCGCGGGTGTAGACCGGCGTGTGGTCCACCGTGCCCTCCTGCTGCACTTCATCCGCCACCAGCTGGTTCTTCTTGTCGAGAAATAGGATGCGGAACTGCTCGTTGTCGCTGAAGGCCATGGCGGCGCGCAGATAGTCGAGGATGGCGTTCCAGGTGTTGAGCACCGGGCGGTTCAGCACCTGGCCGCGCAACAGCCGCACGGCGGCGGCGTGCACAATCTTGATCTCGGTGGCGACAGCCTCGCCCACGCCGCGCACCTCCATCAGCCGCTTGGGCTCGGCGCTCAACACCTCGGCGAAGGTGCCGAAGCGGGCCAGGAGCTGCTTCGCGATGGGCTTCGTATCGCCGCGCTTGATGGCGCGGAACAGCACCATCTCGAGCAGCTCGTAATCGGGCAGGGCATCGGGACCTGATTCGCGGAAGCGTTCCTTCAGCCGCTCTCGATGCCCCAGGAAGTGAGGCGGCGGCTTGTTGCCGGCGTCCTCGAAGCCGGACACGGGGCTCAGACCTTGTAAGGCGGGTGGTCGAAGCCCTTGGGCGAGAGGGTGAAGATTTCCACCCCCGTCTCGGTCACGGCCACCGTGTGCTCGAACTGGGCGGAGAGCGAACGGTCCCGCGTCACCGCCGTCCAGCCATCGCCAAGGATCTTCACGTGCGGTCTGCCCAGATTGATCATCGGCTCGATGGTGAAGAACATGCCGGGCTTGAGTTCGACGCCTTCGCCCATGCGGCCGTAATGCAGCACGTTGGGGTGGTCGTGGAAGGTGCGGCCCAGGCCATGGCCGCAGAAGTCGCGCACCACCGAGCAGCGCTCGGCCTCGGCATAGCTCTGGATGGCATAGCCGACGTCGCCCAGATGCGCCCCGGGCTTCACCATGGCGATGCCGCGCATCAGGCTCTCATAGGTGACCTCGACAAGGCGCTCGGCCTTGCGGTTCACCTCGCCCACCATATACATGCGCGAGCTGTCGCCATGCCAGCCGTCGACGATGAGCGTCACATCGATGTTGACGATGTCGCCCTCGCGCAGCGGCTTGTCATTGGGGATACCGTGGCAGACCACGTGGTTGACCGAGGTGCAGATCGACTTTGGATAACCGCGGTAATTATAGGGGGCGGGGATGGCTTTGTGGTCCCTGGCGAACTCCACGATCACCCGGTCGAGCTCATCCGTCGTGACGCCAGGCTTCACCAGCGGCACCAGCAGGTCGAGGGCCCCGGCCGTCAGCTGCCCGGCCTTGCGCATGGCTTCGAAATCGGCGGGGCCATGGAGCTCGATGCGGGTCGAGCGGGAGGGGGCTTCGTCTGCGGCGTAGGTCATTCGCAATAAATCCGGCCCAAGCGGGCATAAAGGTCAAGTGCGGCGAGTTTACAGGATCGGGGGGCCGCCACAACAGCCGCTTTCCGCCGCGTGGCGTGCAGATAATGGGCTTGGAGGCCCCACGCAAGGGCGGAGCCTGCCGCATTGACAGGCTGGGCCTCCGGCTGGCACTGCAAGGGTTGAACAGGGGCTTCGAATGACCAGCGCACAACCCACCGCCGCCGTCCTGCTGATCGGCGATGAAATCCTCTCCGGCCGCACCAAGGACAAGAACCTGGGCTTCATCGCCGATTACATGACGGCCCTGGGCATCGACCTGAAAGAGGCCCGCCTCGTGCCGGATGTGGAGGAGGAGATCGTGGCGGCGCTCAATGCGCTGCGCCACCGCTACAGCTATGTCTTCACCACCGGCGGCATCGGCCCCACCCATGACGACATTACGGGGGATGCCGTTGCCAAGGCCTTCGGCGTCGAAATCGATCATGATCCACAGGCGGTGGAGATTCTGCTTTCCTATTTCAAGGAAACGGGCCGCGAGCCCAACGAGGCGCGCATGCGCATGGCGCGCATCCCGAAGGGGGCCTTGCTGATCGATAATCCGGTCTCCAGGGCGCCGGGCTTCCAGATGGGCAATGTTTTCGTGATGGCGGGCGTGCCTAAGATCATGAACGCGATGATGGAGGATGTGGCCAAGCGGCTCACCCGCGGCATTCCCATGCAGTCGCGCAATGTCGAGTTCCGCGGCGGCGAGGGCGATGCGGCGCAGCCTCTGGGCCAGATCCAGCGGCTCTATCCAGGCGTGGTGATCGGCTCCTACCCGTTCCAGGCGCCTGATGGTTTCGCCACCAACCTGGTGCTGCGCTCGCGCGATGGCCAAGCGCTGGAGGAGGCCTATCAGGCAGTCTGCCGCATGGCCCAGGCGCTGACAGCGGAAGGCAAGGCGCGCGGTTGGGCGTGAGGCGTTGCGCTGCCCTCCCGCGAGGGGCATAAACCGGGACAGGACGAATGAGGGCAGGGCCAATGGACGAGAAGTGGCAGAAGAGTTTCCCGGTGTCGTGGGACCAGTTCCACCGCGATGCGCGCGCACTCGCCTGGCGGCTCTCCGCGGCGGGGCCCTTCCATGCCGTGGTGGCGGTGACGCGCGGCGGGCTTGTGCCCGCCGCGGTGGTGGCGCGCGAACTCGGCATCCGGGTGATCGAGTCGGTCTGTGTTGCCTCTTATGAATATGACAAGCAGGGCGAGATCCAGGTCCTCAAACCCATTTCGGAGTCAATCGCGGGCAAGGATGGCGGCAAGGGCGTGCTGATCGTCGACGATCTCGTCGACACCGGCGCCACGGCGCGCGTGGTGCGCGAGATGCTGCCCCAGGCGCATTTCGCCACCGTCTATGCCAAGCCCGCAGGCCGGCCGCTGGTCGACACTTTCATCACCGAGGTCTCACAGGACACGTGGATTTACTTGCCGTGGGACATGCACCTCACCTTCGCGCCGCCCATCGGCGACAAGGCAACGGCGTGATGGCTGACGTCGAGGCCACGCTGGACCACGCCAAGGCGCAGTTCGCTGCGAAGCGCCCCAAGACCCGCGCGTTGCATGAGCGCGCAGCGCATGTCATGCCGGGCGGCAACACGCGTACCGTATTGTTCACCGCTCCCTTCCCGCTGCGGGTGGAGACGGCTTCGGGCTCCACCATCACCGACATCGACGGCCACAGCTATCTCGACCTCCTCGGCGAATATTCCGCCGGCATCTACGGCCATTCGCACCCGCGCATTCTCGAGGCCGCGCGTGCGGCCCTCGACAAGGGCCTGAACTATGGCGCGCACCACGAGGGCGAGGTGAAACTCGCCGAGGTGGTGACCAAGCGCTTCAACATGGACCTCGTGCGCTTCACCAATTCCGGCACCGAGGCTAACATGATGGCGCTCTCGGCGGCGCGCTGCTTCACAGGGCGAAGCAAGATCATGCCGATGGATGGCGGCTATCACGGCGGCACGCTCTATTTCAGCCACGGCGCCTCGCCGGTGAATGCGCCCTTCGACTGCGTTATGGGCGAATACAATGACGTCGAGATTACGCGGGAGCGCATCATCGAGAACGCCGACGACCTCGCCGCGGTGATCCTCGAACCCATGCTCGGCGGCGGTGGCGGCATTTCGGCCAGCCATGACTTCCTCGCCATGCTGCGCGAGGAAACGCAGAAGCGCGGCATCGTTCTGATCTTCGACGAGGTGATGACCTCGCGGCTGCACCCCGGCGGCCTTTCGGCCAAGCTCGGCATCGAGCCGGACCTGAAGACGCTGGGCAAATATGTGGGCGGCGGCATGAGCTTCGGCGCGTTCGGCGGCCGGGCGGACATCATGGCGCTGTTCGACCCGGCGAGCCCCACGGCGCTGCCGCATGCCGGCACTTTCAACAACAACACGCTCACCATGAATGTGGGCCATGTGGCGATGACGGAGATTTACACGCCCGCCGCCTGCGACGAGCTCAATGCCCGCGGCGACCGGCTGCGGGAGGCGCTCAACGACCTCTTCATGCGCTACCAGGTGAAGATGAAGGCCATGGGGCAGGGCTCGATGATCGTCATCCACCCCACTGCGAGCACAATCAACTCGCCGCATGACATCGAGCACACCGACAAGCGCCTCCGCCAGCTCCTGTTCCTCGACCTCCTCGACCAGGGCATCTACATGGCCGAGCGCGGCTTCATGGCCCTGTCGTTGATGGTGACGGACGCTGACTGCGGCCGCGTCGTGGGGGCGGTTGAGGATTACGTGAACCGCCGGCGGGAATTGCTGGTTTAAGGGCTCGCTCACTCCCGAGTTCATCATGCCCGGGCTCCGTCCCGGGCAACTTCTTTGCGTCCGCAAGAAGGATCGCCGGGACGCGCCCGGCGATGATGAGCGGGAGAAAGCGGCCCGCGACAAGTAATTTATTGTCACACGCCGGGTGATTTTCCGTCTCTGGCAACATCCCCCGATCTGTGATACTGAATAGCCATTCAACTTGGATAAGGAGAGCCCATCTTGCTGCATCAGGCTGGCAACCGCTTCAACGCCCAGGAACTCTGGCAACAGGACCATGACCATGTCCTGCACCCCTATACGCATTTCGACAGTTTCAAGAAGGAAGGCTCGCTCGTCCTCGTGGAGGGCGACGGCTGCTATGTCACGGACGCCAACGGGCGGCGCTATTTCGATGGCATTGGCGGCATGTGGTGCGTCAATGCCGGCTACGGCCGCAAGGAAATCGCCGAGGCCATGGCCGAGCAGGCCCTGCAGCTTTGCTACACGACGACCTTCGTCGACGTCACCAATGCGCCCGCTTCGCGGCTTGCCGCCAAGCTCGCGGAACTCGCGCCCGGTGACCTCAATCACGTGGCCTATGCCACGTCGGGCTCTTGCGCGGTCGACACCGCCATCCGGCTCGCCCATTTCTATCAGTCGCGCCGCGGGCAGGGCACGCGCCGCTATGTCATCTCGCGCAAGAATTCCTATCACGGCTCGACCTATCTCGGCATGACGGTGGGCCTGCGCGACGGCGACCAGTCGGAGCATTTCAAATATGTGCCCGACCTCGTGCACCATCTTTCGGCCCCCTATCCCTATCGCCGGCCCGACGGCATGAGCCTCGAGGCTTTCAGCGATCACCTCGTCAGCGAGTTTGAAGCCAAGATCGCGGAGCTGGGAGCGGAGAACATCGCCTGCTTCATCGCGGAGCCCGCCCAGGCCTCGGGCGGCGTCACCCTGCCACCGCCGAACTACCTGCCGCGCATGCGCGATCTCTGCACCAGGCACGGCATCCTGTTCATCGCGGACGAGATCGTCACGGCCTTCGGGCGGCTCGGCCATTTCTTCGCGTCGGAAGCCGAGTTCGGCATCGTGCCGGACATGATCCTCACCGCCAAGGGTCTCACCTCGGGTTATATCCCGCTCTCCGCGGTGATCTATTCCGACAAGGTGCATGAGGTGATTTCGGCCGCGGACCCGGATGTGTGGTTCACCCATGGCTACACCTACGCGGGCCATCCGGTGGCCTGCGCGGTGGCCTTGAAGAACATCGAGATCATCGAGCGCGAAGACCTCTGCGGCAATGCCGCGCGGGTGGGCGACTATCTCGAGGAGCGGCTGGGCGAGCTGCGCGGCTTCGACATCGTGGGTGACGTGCGCGGCCGCAGGCTGATGATGTGCGTCGAGTACGTGCGGGACAAGAAGACGCGCGAGCGGCTGCCCGACAGTTGCAACATCTCGAAGCGCATTTCCAACGCCTGCGAGGCCGACGGCTTGCTGGTGCGGCCCATCGGTCACCTCGACGTGCTGTCGCCGCCGCTCACCATCACGAAGGAGCAGGCGGATTTCGTGGCCGGCACGCTGAAGCGGGCCATCGTCAAGGTCACGGCCGAGTTGAAGGCCGAAGGCGTCATCTGAGGATAGTCCGGGCGGACCGAGAGGACCGCCCGGGACTGAGAACAGACAGCCGGCGGCCGCAAGGCCCCGGCTTCTTTCGTTCAATAGAGGCGGATGCCGCCAATCGCGACATCGGCCGAGAAGATTCGGCCAATCGCCACGATGCCGAGCCTGCGCAGCAAGTGCACGTTCAGCGGTATCTCGGTACGGTGAGGCGCGAAGCTGGAGAACGGGAATTTGATCTCCTGCCACACAGGCTTGGCAATGAAGCTCGACCGGTAGGATTGCCAGGGGCGGGACAGCTCCGAAGTTCTGAGGTGCAAACCATAATCCTCATCGTTGCCCAGAACGTCGATGGCAATGCCTGAGAACCCTGCTGCGTTGAAGGTGGCGCCGTTTGGCGCCAGATCGACCGCGATCTGGATGAAGCCGCCATTGTTCTCGAGGCTGACGTCGCCCTCCATCCGGATGGCAGGACGCCCCGCAAGGACGGTGCGCGACATGCGCCCCGCCGATACGCCGCCCATGACCGCGTCAGACAACATCTGCCACTGCGTTCCGGCGGTCGTCTCCGGAAAGTGTCGTGTCAGATCGTCGATGGTGCCGGGCGCAGTGGTCATCAAATCATCCATCAGGGAGATGATGTCTTACGCCTGACCTGCTTCTTATCGAAGCGCGTTCCGCAGTGCGCGGGCGAGATTGCCGGAGGGGCCTGCCGCGACATCCCCAAGCCCCAGCCAGCCTGCCATCAGTTGCAGTTCCCCCGCCAGAGCTTTCGCCGTCTCTGCCGGGTTGGCATCGGCTTCATGGTGGCTGGCATTGGCGCGCAGAACGCCGGCTTGCCGGTCGGCCTTGAGGCAGACGCGGCCCATGATCCTGTCATGATGCAGAAGGGGCAGAACGTAGTAGCCGAATTTCCGTTGTGGGGCAGGGGTATAAATCTCGATCCTGTAGTGAAAGTTGAAGAGGCGCTCAGCCCGTGAGCGCTCCCACACAATGGGGTCGAAGGGCGAGAGCAACGCTGTTCCGCCGGCCTTGCGGGGAAGCCCAGCATCGCGGTGCAGGTAGGCCTGAGGCTTCCAGCCCTCCACCTTAACGGGGAGCAGCACGCCCTCTTCAACCAGCTCGGCGATGGCCCGCTTGGTTTCCGCAATGGGCAGGCGGAAATAGTCGCGGAGGTCGATCTCGCTCGCCACCCCCAGCGCCTGGCCAGAAAGGTCCAGAAGCTGGCGGATCGCATTGGCCTCGGACGGTGTGGGCAGCGCCAGCACCTCCGCCGGTATCACCCGCTCGGGGATGTCATAAAGCCGCTCGAAGCCATCGCGCGTCGCGGTGGTGACGAGGCCCTGGTCGAACAGCGTCTCAAGCGCCAGCTTGCCCTTTGACCAGCCCCACCAGCCGCCCTCGGCCTTGCCGCCGCCCGGCACCTCGCTCGCGACGGTGGGGCCCTTGCGGGTGACGAAGTCGAGCACCGCACGGAGATAGCCGCGCTCGTCGCGTCCGAACTGGTCCATCGCCTTGTAGGTGCCTTGGCCCGCCCGGGCCCTGGCCATGCGCCAGCGCGTGAGGGGGTGAAGCTCCAGCGGCAGAAGGCTCGCCTCATGCGCCCAGCATTCGAACAGGGCGCGCTTCTTCCGGCCGAAGGCGCGCTCGTCCAAGGTCGCCTGGGCATAGGCGCCAAGGCGGGAATAGAGCGGCAGGTAATGCGAGCGGGTGACGACGTTGACGCTGTCGATCTGGAGCAGGTTCAGCCGCCGGATCATCGGGGCCATGTGAGCCCAGGTCACCTTCTTCGTCCGGTCGGGGAAGGAGAAGCCTTGCGCCGCCAGAGCCACGCGGCGGGCCTGGGCGAGCGACAGGCTCTCCGCCATCAGAGCCTCTTTTCTAGCGTCAGCAGGACCTCGCCATAGCCCTGGCGCGCATAGAAGCTGCGGGCGCGCTCATTGCCGGCCAGCACGCCGAGCCTGATCCAGCGCTGCTCCGCCTCGCGCGCGATCGCCTCGCAGGCGTCGAGCAGGGCGGCGCCCACGCCGCGGCTGCGGGCGGAGGCCAGCACGCCCAGGTCGTCGACATAGGCATAGGTATAGGGAATCTCGTCTCTCTCATCCTCCGCCGAAACCCTGGTCAGCATTGAGGCGTAGCCGAGAATGCCGGTGTCACCCTCGGCCACGAGAATATGGCCACGGCCTTCGCCGGTGGTTTGTTTCAGCCTGTCGATGTACCAGGGGCCCATCGTTTCCGGCGGGCGGGTGCGGTCGTAGATCCGGAACTCATGCGCCTGCAGGTCACGCAGCACGGCAAGGACGGCCGCTTCGTCGCCGTCGCGGTAATTGCGGATGGTCAGCCGCTCACGCAGCCTGGTCGTTCCAGTGAGCGTTGGGGGGAACCGACTCAGTCTGGCCCAGTATCGCGTTGAACCTATAGAGGGTCGAGCAATAGGGGCAGATCGCCTCCGAGTCCCCTCCCATGTCGATGAAGACGTGCGGGTGGTCGAACGGCGGGAGTGCACCGATGCACATGAATTCCTTCGCGCCGATCTCGATGACGGCGAGGCCCTGCTGGTTCTGGAAATGGGGTGTCGCGCCCGCGGCCATCATGATCCTCGAAATGCTTGTCTTGAGGGCCAAGTAGCATATTCTCGCGGGCATGCACAAATTCAATTCGGGCGGCGTGGAGATCGCCTACCAGGAGGCTGGCGAAGGCCCGCCCATCCTGCTGATCCACGGCTTTGCATCGAACGCCCGCGTCAACTGGTGGGACACCTCCTGGGTTCGGACGCTCACCGAGGCCGGCCGCCGCGTCGTCAGTTTCGACCACCGCGGCCACGGGGCAAGCGAGAAGCTCTACGACAGCGCCCGCTATCCCGCCGCAGAGATGGCGGAGGACGCGCGCCGCCTTCTCGACCATCTGGGCATCGCTGAGGCCGACGTGATGGGCTATTCGATGGGGGCCCGCGTCTCGGCCTTCCTCACCATCGCGCACCCCAATCGCGTGCGACGCGCCGTCTTCGCCGGGCTGGCGTCGCGCATGATCACCGGCGTCGGCGGGGCGGAGGCGATTGCCAAGGCGCTGGAAGCACCGTCGCGCAATGATGTTTCCGACATCGGCGCCAGGGCCTTCCGCATCTTCGCCGAACAGACGAAGAGCGATCTCAAGGCCCTCGCCGCCTGCATCCGCTCCTCGCGCGAGAAGATCACGGTGGAGGAGCTTGCAACAATCCGCGTGCCGGTGCTGGTGGTGGCGGGCGAAAAGGACGATGTGGCGGGCGATGTCGAGACGCTCGTCAAGGCCATCCCGGGTGCGAGGGGCGTGGTGCTTCCCAACCGCAACCACATGAATGCGGTGGGCGACCGCGGCTACAAGGACGCGGTTCTGGCCTTCCTCGCCTAGACGCCATAGCGCCGGATGAACCACGTCTTCACGATATGGGTCAGCACCGCGTAGCCCAGTCCCATGGCCAGCAGGATCGGCCAGTAGAGGGCAGGCAGCGGCTGGAAGCCGAGCGTGCGGCCGAGCGGCGTGTAGGGAATGATCGCGCCGATGCAGGTGGTGGCAAGCGTGGCGAGGATCAGCCGGTTGCTGGCCCGGCTTTCAAAGAACGGAATGCGCGCCGTGCGGATGATGTGGATGATCAGCGTCTGGGTGACGATGGACTCGACGAACCAGCCAGCCTGGAACAGGCCGGGCTCTGTCCAGGCGTTGAACACGTGGAGCATCACGAAAAAGGTGACGTAGTCGAAGATCGAGCTGATCGGTCCGATCGTCAGCACGAATCGCGTGAGGTTGCTCAGGTCCCAGCGCCGCGGCGCCGTCAGGTATTCGGCATCGACATTGTCAGTCGGGATGGCGGTCTGCGAAAGGTCGTAGAGCAGGTTGTTGGTCAGCACCTGGATCGGCAGCATGGGCAGGAAGGGCAGGAACAGGCTGGCGCCCAGAACGCTGAACATGTTGCCGAAATTGGAGCTCGCGCCCATCTTGATGTACTTGACGATGTTGCCGAACACCTTGCGGCCCTCGATGGCGCCGTCGCAAAGCACAGTGAGACTTTTTTCCAGAAGGATGATGTCGGCCGACTCCTTCGCGATGTCGACGGCGGTGTCAACCGAGATGCCGACGTCCGCCGCCTTCAGCGCCGGGCCGTCGTTGATGCCGTCGCCGAGGAAACCCACCACATGCCCGCGGCCACGCAGGGCGTCAATGACGGCGGATTTCTGCTCGGGCGCCAGCTTGGCGAAGACCGCGCATTTCTCCGCCGCCGCGCCGAGCGCTTCCGGAGACAACGCCGCAATGTCGCGCCCCAGCAGGATGTCATCGGCATCGACCCCCACCTGCTTGCACACCGCACGGGTGACGAGGTCATTGTCGCCGGTGAGGATCTTGACGGCGACGCCCGCGGCCCGGAGCTGCGCGATGGCGTCGCGCGCGGTGTCCTTCGGCGGGTCAAGGAAGGCGGCATAGCCCAGCAGCGTGAGGCCGGTTTCGGTCGATTCGTCATAGACGGGCAGCGGGCTCGCAAGCTCCTTGAAGGCGATGGCCAGCACGCGGAAGCCCTCGCTGTTGAGCTTTGCCATCTCGCGCTGGGCATCTTCGAGGTGGTGCGGGTCGAGCGTGCCGGTCTCCTCGCCGATCCTGTAGTTGGTGCAGGCCGCGAGCACCTCCTCGACCGCACCCTTGGTGATCATCAGCAGCCCGCCTTCCGGCGTGCGCAGCACCACCGACATGCGCCGCCGCTCGAAGTCGAAGGGGATTTCGTCAACCTTGCTGAAGGCCGCGATGTGGCCCACGTGCTCGGGCTTGCGCGCATGCGAGAGGATCGCCTCGTCCATCAGGTTCCGCAGGCCCGACTGGTGGTAACTGTTGAGATAGGCGTATTCGAGCACGCGGTCGCTTTCCTCGCCCTCGAAGTCGAGGTGGTATTGCAGGATCACCTTGTTCTGGGTGAGCGTGCCGGTCTTGTCCGTGCACAGCACATCCATGGCCCCGAAGTTCTGGATTGAGCTGAGCCGCTTCACGATGGCGCGCTTGCCCGCCATGGCGAGGGCGCCCTTGGCGAGGTTCACGGTCACGATCATGGGCAGCATCTCGGGCGTCAGGCCTACCGCCACGGCGAGCGCAAACAGCATGGCCTCCAGCCAATTCCCCTTGGTGAGGCCGTTGATGAGGAAGACCAGCGGCGCCATCGCCACGATGAATGCGATCATCAGGCCGGTGAAGCCCGCGATGCCGCGGTCGAAGCTTGTCTGCTGCGGCGGGTTCGCGGCGATCCGGCCGGCAATGCCGCCAAAGAGGGTGTTCCGTCCGGTGCGCAGAACCACGCCGGTGGCAGCCCCGCTGATCACGCTCGAGCCCATGAAACAGATGTTGGAGAGCGCCAGGGGTTCCTGCGTGGCGCCGTCCGGCACGGCGTCGGACTTGTCGACGGGCAGGGATTCGCCCGTCAGCGCCGACTGGTTCACATGCAATGTTTTGGCGCTGAGGATGCGCAGGTCGGCGGGGATCAGGTCGCCTGCCGCCAGCTTCACGATGTCGCCCGGAACGAGGTCTTCGATGCCGGCCTCCGTCCAGCCGCTGCCACGGCGCAGCACCGTCGCGCGGGTGCGCACCATGGCGCGCAGCTTTTCCGCTGCCTTGCCGGACCGGTGCTCCTGCAGGAAAGCGAGCCCGACGCTCAGCACGACCATGGCGAATATGAGGATGGCGGCGCGCAGGTCGCCAGTCGCCCAGGACACGCCAGCCAGCACCAGCAGCAGGCCGTTGAGCGGGTTCTTCAGCCGCCCATAGAGTTCCTGCAGAACCCCGGATTGCGCTTGCTGGGCAATGCGGTTGGGGCCGCAACTGGTGAGCCGTCCGGCGGCTTCCGCCGCACTGAGACCCTCCGGCGAGCTCCGCAGCTGCTCCAGCAGCGCTGCGGCGGGCAGAGAGGACTGCTGGATGATGGTGGGGCCGTCGTTCATTTGCAGTCCACGCCGGTGGCTTGGCCTTTCAATTCCGGGTCAGCGGCAGCTTCTTCCAACATTATGTCGAATATGCTGCCGCGGCGCATGGCCCGGCAGGCTGCCGACTCACGCGCCCAGGAACCTCGGCTTGCGTTTTTCGGCAAAGGCCTTCCGGCCCTCGATGTAATCCGCGCTGTCGAAGCAGCGCTGGCTGAGCCGGGCGATCTCGGCTTCGTCCCCGTGGCCGGGGCGGCCCGTGACGTGGTCGAGGGCCCGCTTGGCGTGGGTGATGGTCAGGGGCGCGCCTTCGGCGATTTCGGCGCACAGAGCCTCGATTTCGGCATCGATGTCCTGCGCCACGCGGCCGATCAGACCGATGCGCAGCGCGTCCTGCGCCGTCAGGCGGCGGGCGGTGTAGATCATCTCCTTGGCGGCCGATGGCCCGATGGCGGCGGCGAGGTCGCGCAACCCATCCAGCGGATAGGCGAGGCCGAGCCGGGCGGGCGGCAGCCCGAAGACGGCGGAGCCATCAGCCACGCGCAGGTCGCAGGCAAGCGCAATCGCCAGGCCGCCGCCGATGCAGTAGCCCTGAATGCGCGCGATCACCGGCTTCGACGCGCCGCGGATCGCCGCGAAGGCCTCGCCGTTGAGCTGCTCGTAGCGGGCCGCCGCCGCGGCATCATTGCGGGCCTCGCCGAACTCGGAGATATCGGCGCCCGAGGCGAAGGCCTCCGCCCCCGCACCGCGGATGACGATCGACCGCACATCAGCGTGCTCATCAAGCAATTTCATCAATGGCGGGATCGCCGCCCACATCTCGGCATTGAGGGAATTGCGCCGTTCGGCGCGGTTGAGCACGATCCAACCCGTTGAACCGTAAATGAAAGACTGAACGAGCGGGCTGGGGGAGGGGAGCGGAGTCATAATCTGAGCCTAGGCCCAAGCTGACACCTTCACAATGCGCTGAAGGGATACCCATATCCCATGTGCTGCGGTATAGTCTCCGCCCAGTCGAGGAGTTGCAACGATGCGTCAGGCCGCCAAGACCCAGTCCGTCGGGAAGCTCGACCCCGTCTGGAGCCGCATCCGTGACGAGGCCGAGGAGATCGCCCGCAAGGAACCGGCACTGGGCGGCTTCATCTTCTCGCTCGTGCTCAATCATGACAGTTTCGAGGAGGCGCTGGCGCACCGGCTCGCGCAGCGCCTCGGAAATGCCGACATCGGCGCGGACCTCATCGTCCACGCCTTCCGCAACGCCATCGACGCCCAGCCGGAAATTGGCCACGCCGCGCGCGCCGACATTATCGCCACTTTCGACCGTGACCCGGCCTGCCACCGCTATATCGATCCGCTGCTCTACTTCAAGGGCTGCCAGGCCATTCAGACGCACCGCATGGCGCATGCGCTGTGGAACCTCGGCCGCAAGGACTTCGCCTATTACCTGCAGAGCCGCCTGTCGGTGCTGACGTCCATCGATATCCACCCGGCCGCGCGCATCGGCAAGGGCATCATGGTCGACCACGGCCATGACATCGTCATCGGCGAAACCTGCGTCATTGAGGACAATGTCTCGATCATGCAGGGGGTCACGCTGGGCGGCACCGGCAAGGAGGCGGGCGACCGCCACCCCAAGATCCGCCATGGCGTCCTTGTGGGGGCCGGCGCCAAGATCCTCGGCAATATCGAGATCGGGCATTGCTCGCGCGTCGCTGCCTGCTCGGTGGTGCTGCATGACGTGCCGGCCAATACCACGGTGGCGGGGGTGCCCGCCAAGGTGGTGGGCTATGCCGGTTGCACCGAGCCCGCCCGCGCCATGGACCATAATGTGGAGCAGGTTGCGGCACAGCCGGAATAGGGCTAATCGGGCGGCAGTCCCCTTGTTGAGAGGCCGCCCTTGAAACCCGATGAAATCGCCAAGCTGACGAAGTTCCTGCGCGCCAAGTTCGAACTTCCAGCAATCAGCGTCAGGAAGCGCCCGCAGAAGGACGACTCGGCGGAAGTCTATATCGGCGAGGAGTTCGTGGGCGTCATCTTCCGCGACGATGAGGATGGCGAGCTCTCCTACAACTTCTCCATGGCCATTCTAGACTTCGACCTCGAGGACTGATCGTGACGGTCTATGCGCTCGAAGGCGTTTTGCCCGAGCTGCCGGAAGAGGGCGCCTGCTGGATCGCGCCGTCAGCCGCCGTCGTTGGCAAAGTGAAATTGGGGCGCTTCGCTTCGGTGTGGTTCGGCGCGGTGATCCGCGGCGACAATGAGCTCATTACCATCGGCGAGAATTCCAACGTGCAGGATGGCGCGGTGATGCACACCGACCCGGGCCTGCCGCTCACCGTGGGCCGCAACTGTACCATCGGCCACAAGGCCATACTCCACGGCTGCCTTATTGGCGACAACACGCTGATCGGCATGGGCGCCGTCATCCTCAACCGCGCGAAGATCGGAAACAACTGCCTCATCGGCGCCAACGCGCTGATCACCGAGGGCAAGGCGATTCCCGACAATTCGCTTGTGATGGGCCAGCCCGGCAAGATCGCCGGCGAACTCAACGAGGACGCTATCGCCAGGCTCAGGCGCTCAGCGGAGACTTATGTCAAGAACTGGCAGCGTTTCGCGAAGGGGCTCAAGGCCACTTAGGCCTGTGCTCCGGCCGCCGCCCCCAGCGTCTCATCCGTATCGTCGAGCAACTCCGTCATCGCCTTCCGGGCGGCCTCGGGAGCGCGGGCGGCAATGGCCTTCACCACCCGCGCGTGGAGCGGCAGCATCTGCTCGGGGTGCACTGCATGGCTTGTCGTATAGGCGAACATGCTGGCCAGCGCCTGCTCGATGACGATGCCGAAGGGCGCCAGCAGCTCGTTGTTGGCGGCGGCGAGGAGGGCGAGGTGGAAGCGCACGTCGGCCGCCACCATGGCTTCGGAGCGGGCTACGGCGGACTGCATGTCCGCCAGCGCCTTCTCCAGCGCGGCGAGCTGCTGCGGCGAACGGCGCTGCGCGGCCAGCACGGCCGCGCCGGGTTCGAGAATGCGGCGGATTTCCTGCAGCGAAAGCAGGAAGGTGCGCTCGTCCAGCGCCGCGCGGTGCCAGGCCATCACGTCGCGGTCGAGCAGGTTCCAGCGCTCGCGCGGTTCGACGCGCGAGCCGATCTTGGGCCGCGACACGAGCAGCCCCTTGCCGTTGAGCGTCTTGATCGCTTCGCGCACCGCGGTGCGCGAAGCGCCGAAGATCTCGCCCCATTCGGCCTCATTCGGCAGCAGCGACCCCGGCTGATAGGTGCCGTCGAGGATGCGCCGGCCGATGCCGGCCGCCAGTTCGGAGTGGACCCGGCTTCCCGGCTTGCGCTGCGGCCCCCGGGCGGGCTTCCTCCGGCGCTGGCCCGTGTGACCCATTGCAACCCGTCCCCTCCGGCTTTTGTCCTACAAATTTAGCGGCGGCGCTGCGGCTTGGCAATGGCGCGGAAGGGCCTGCCGCCGGCCCGGCGATGCGGGCGCCGCGCCGCGCAACTCCGCTGGCTGGGCAGGCCGGAAATGGGTGGAGCCGGCACAGGGTGGGGCTGTGCCGGCTCCCGCGGTCCCGGTCTGGGAATGGGTGGGGACGGCGACCGGGCGCGTATTCGATGTATGTTCTAGCGGGCGGCGCGCACCGCCACCGTGCCGCCGCGCATCGGCGGGTCTGGCGCCAGCGCCATCCATTCGCGCGGGTCGGCCTGCGACTGGCGCTTCAGGAAGGTATAGTCGCTGTCCGACCAGCGCCGGACGCCATCGCGCCGGTTATCGAGGATGAAATCGCCTTCGGAGGTGGCGAGGGTGAGGACGGCGTGACCCTCCTGCTTGTCGTCGAGCACCACTGTCAGCAGCAGGGCCGAGCGTGGCAGGCCCAGCGCCTCAAGATAGCGCTGCTTCAATAGGGCATAGTCCTCGCAGTCTCCGCGCCGGAGGGGATAGTCCCAGCGCTCGGCTTCGCCATAGACATCTTCGTCGCTGGCCGGCGTGACGTCGGCATTCACGTAATCGTTGATCCGGGTCACCAGTTCCCACTGCCGGGCGGTGAGCACGGGGCGCACGGCACCCGCCGGGCGTGCCGCGCAGGCCTCGGGCCTGCGGCCGCAGAAGCGCACGAAGCCCACGGGCGGCAGGGTGCGGCCAAAGGTCGGTGTTGCGCCGGGGGCCCTCTCGCCGCGCGTTGCGGCGCTGCCGGTGGCCGCACCGGCTGGCGCCGCGAGGGCCAACAGCAGGACAGCCGCCGCGGCTCCGGTAATCCTCCTCATCATGCTCCCCATCGCTCTGCTCATGCCGCAGAGACTAGACGGCAAGCCTTTGAGATCGCGTTCAGACGGGCGGGCAAATGCAGCGTGCTGCGGTAGTAAAACATTCACCACGACGGGCTGTTCGCAGGCGTCCCGAAGGGGGTTGATTAATGGAGACTGCGCTGTTAGACAGCGCGTCATCGACGATGTGGCGTGCGGCCATGGCGGAATTGGTAGACGCACTAGCTTGAGGTGCTAGCGGGTAACACCGTGGAGGTTCGAGTCCTCTTGGCCGCACCATCGTCCCCCGTCAGACTCGATAGCCGAAGGCTGTCCGCCCCACATTGCGGCGGTCAGTAGATTTGGTTCAGCGCGCTGTCGCGGCCGGGTTTCACGCAGCGGTATAGTCTCTTTCCGTCAGCCGTTCGGGTCCATCTGAGAAGGGTGCCGCTCTTGCACTGAACCGGCTGCTGGGCAGCGGCGGGCTGCACTTTCCGCTTCGGCGTGCCTGCCGCCGTCACGGCCGGGCGCTTCGGCGGCGGCGGTACAAGTGTGGCCACCTTGGAGTCCAGCATCGGCGCGGCCTTCGTGGCAGAGGGCGGCGATGTTGCTCCGTTCGGCACTGGGGCCGGAAGCTCCGCTGCTGCGCCGGTCCCTGCGGCTGGCGCCGTGATCGCCGCCGGGGGTGCTTCGGCAGGCGGCGCTTTCGGTGGCGGCAGCTTGATTTCGCTTGCCGGCGCGCCAGCTGGCGCCGAGGCCGGAACGATCTTGGTGCTGCCGCTGCTCTGCGGACCGGCGGTGGCCGCGCCGATGCGCGCCATGGCGGCCGCCACCTGCGGCACGCTCGCCGCATCCGGCGGCGTCACCACGAGCGTGCCGCGGTCGGCGTCCTTCTCGATCATCACGGCGCACTGTACCTTGGCGGCTTCCGTCATCATTGCGCCGTGCTCGACCGGGCTCACGCAATGAGCCCCCATGAGCATCACAATCTCCACCAGTTTCATCGGCTCCAGCTCCTTGCTCGATTGCAGAGAAGGGAACAGCAGAAAAGCGGCTCCAGCATGGTCCCGATAAGGAGAAAATCTGTCGGCCGCCGCCACATCTTGGCAAAGCAAAGAAGATGACGGGTGCAGCGTCTGGGCCGGGGCACGGTTTCCTAGGACAGTCTGCTGCGCTACCGGTCGCATAAATGGAAGTGTAGCATGGACGGAAAGAACGGGTTGGAACCGCGTGTGCCGGAGGCCATGGCGGCGCCATGGCGGGCCGCCGCTGCGGTTTTCGGCTGCTCTGCCCCCATTCCCTGGATCGCCTGAGGCTGGAGTTTTCGGCCTCTTGCACCGCTCCCAAACCTTGGATCACCCTCGGCTGGGGTTGCAAGCGCTTGCGCGCGCTAAGGTTGAGTTAAGCTCTTATGTTGTATTGTCCACACGTCAAATTAGGTGAGGACTGCGGGGCGAGGCCATGGCGACGTGCGTTCATTGGGTGCTGGATGGGCGCATCGTGCCCCCGCCGCCGCAGGCGGAAGGTGACCCGGTTATCGACGAACGCGACCTTCTGCAGCGTACCGGATTCGTGAAAATGACCGGGAGCGAGCAGGGCACGTCGATCCGCTGGAGCATGTTTTCGCGCAACTGGGCCTCGCTCTATTTTGCGGCCGAATGGCTGCAGGGCGCTTTCGGGCCCTACCAGTTGCAATACTATTCCGCCGGCTGGTTCAACGAACGTCACGAGCAGCCGTGGTCAGCCGCCGGCCGCATCCACCACCTGATCCACAAGAGCGACGTTCATCTCTCGAAAACGGTTTATATTCACAAGGCGGCGGGCTGCGGATGCCGGACGCCGCCGCTGCTGCAGAAGGCGATCCGCGACAATGCCGCGAGCGAGGATGTGTCGATCGACTGCGCCTATGATCCTTCGTCGCAGCGTTACCGCGTGGCGCGCGTCGGGCCGCAGTCGACCATTGCCAAGCTTTGGGGTCTGAACCCAGTGTCCTACCCCTGCCTGATCGGGCACTCCTACGACGAGGCTGTGAGCCAAGCCTATCCAAAGGTCACCCGCACGGGCGAACCGCATTACGACCACATCTATGCGGCCATGGCCTCAGCCAGGGGAGATGTCGTCTGGGTTCCCTACCAGCGCGTGGTGCTGCCGCTCGTCCAGGGACGCAACAAAAAGGGAGTGCGCGTCGTTACGGAGCTTGCAGAGGTTGATATTTCGCCTCTGTAGAAGCGCCGGAGGAAAGTTCGGCGATCGAGAACTCGAGGTGGCGGCGCAGCGCCATGCCGATCCACTCGGCCTGCTCGGCGCCATCGGGTTCCCATTCCCAGGTCAAGAAGCTCTGTTCGAGGTGGCCATAACCCATGCGCACCATGTGGCCGCGGGTCGCCATGGACTGGCCGGTGAGCGCCCAGATGGCTTCCGGCTGCCACTTCACCATCGCAAGCAGCATGCCGATGCGCGGGAAAACTGGAAAGCCCGCCTTGCAGTGCTTGTCGATCCACAATTCGCCGTGATATGCGATGCGCCCGCGGATCAGGTGCGTCAGCGAATGTTCCGGCGGCATGACGGCGCGCGGCACAATCATTTCCCGGCGGCGGGCATAAAGTCCCATCATCCAGCCCAGAACCCATTCGGCGAGGTTCGGGTCGGCGTCGTCGAGGCGGAAGGCCTGCAGGCCCACCGTATTCCCGTCCCGGTCGGCCAGCGACATCCAGAAGCCACGCTCGGAGAGGCTGCGGCAGGCGGACGGGTCGAACAGCGGCGAGATTTCGGAATTGCGCAGGCGGCGGCGCTCGCGCGCCAGAGCGGCAAAGTCGGAGGAGATGTGGAAGCTGAGGCCCTGTTCCGCCCCGGCCTCAAGCAGAGTGTAAATCGCCGTCACGGTGCGCAGCGGATCTGCCAGTCCGGTTTCAGCGCCGAGGGGCTGAACGCCCTGAAGGCCCACATTCAACGCATACATACAAGTTACCTCGACATGTCAAAACGAACGGCCCGGTGGACTGGGATTGGCTGCCTGGGACAGCTTTGCAGGTCAGACTTCAAGAATGATCAACCAAACCATACGCAGCGTCAACTCAATTATATGGTGCATATCGTATCTCAATTCTAAACGTTTGCAGGAAGAGCGGCACATTCATTGACCATCCGCCGGCGGGCGCACTGTCTGCCGCATCGAAACGGCGAAGCGCCACCAGCTGTGGACCATAAGCGTCGCGACGAGCAGCAGACCCCCGAGCATGACGCGCGGAGAGGGGATTTCGGCGAACAGCAGCCAGGTCCAGATGGGGGTGAGAATTGTTTCCAGCATGAAGAACATGCTGACATCGGCCGAAGGCAACATCCTCGGCCCGCGCGCCAGCAGGACGGTCGCCAGCGGCATTACGACGAGGCCGTTGAGACCCAGCCAGACGAGCGTGGGCACGCCGAAGGCGCCGGCCCCCAACAGGGTGGATGGGGCGATGTCAAAACAGGCGAGGGCAATCATTGAGGAGGCCAGGCTGCCGAGCGCCAGGCTGGTGGCCACCCTGCCTCCGGTGGCGCGGATGATGGTGAGAATCGCCGCCGAGCAGAAGGCCGATATCATGGCCAGTCCATCGCCAACCCAGTGGCCGCTTTCTATGCCTTGCGAGGCGATCAGCGCCGCGCCGCAAAGCGCCAGCAGGGTGGCCGCCCAGGTGTAGGCATGCACCTTTTCGCCGAGCACCACATGCGACAGCGACGCTGCAATGACGGGCGTAAGCGCGATGAGGAACACGACATTTGCGGCAGGTGCATGCACCACGGCGCCAATGTAAGAGATGTTGCCGAGCGTACTGGCGCAGGCCACCGCAATGCCCGCGGCGCCGGCAAGATATGGCGTACGGTCTCCCATCCACCGCGCCACGGCCCAGCCGAGAGACAGGGTGGCGAACAACAGCAGCCCGCGCACAAACACCATGGTCCACTGATCCGCCATGGACAGGCGAAGAAGGGGAAGGTCGAAAGTGAACAGCAGGCCGCCCAGAGCGGTGAGGACGAACGCGGCGCCGGTCTGGCGGCCAGATGACAGCGAATCAATAGACATACAGGCTCTCAGGCTAGACGCTAAGAACCTCGCCACTCAAACTTAATTCTAACGTAAGGTCAATAACATCCAAATGGCTAGACGTTTTCGCTGCGGTGCAGCGTCCAGCCTTCCGCTGTGAGCCTTTCCTGCGGCAGGAATCGCGCCTTGTAATCCATCTTGCGCGAACCGCGCACCCAGTAGCCGAGATAGAGATAGGGCAGCCCCAAGCGGCGCACCCGGGCGATGTTGTCGAGGATCATGAATGTGCCGAGGCTGCGGGCCGCCTCTCCTGGATCGTAGAAGCTATAGATCATCGATATGCCGTCGCCGAGAATGTCGATGAGCACCGCTCCCACCAGACGGCCTGCGGGATCGAGCGCATCGCGCACGCGGTATTCCACAAGGCGGCTGTCGACGAAATTGTCATCCACCATGGCCGAAAAATCGAGCACCGTCATGTCTGCCATGCCGCCATCGCTGTGGCGGCTGTCGATATAGCCGCGAAACAGGGCGAAATGCTCGGATGTCGCGTGGCTTTTCACGACCGCCGCGGTGACGTCCGCGTTGCTTTTCAGCGCCCGGCGGAAACCGCGTGTCAGTTCGAAGGTGTTGACCGGCACGCGCACCGAAACGCAGGCCGCGCAACCGTCGCAGGCCGGGCGGTAGGCGATGTTCTGGCTGCGGCGGAAGCCACCCTGGCTCAGTTGCGTGTTGAGGCTGCGCGCGTCATGGCCCACAAGATGGGTGAAAACCTTCCGCTCCACCCGTCCCGTGAGGTAGGGGCAGGGCGAGGGTGCGGTAATGAAGAACTGCGGGAAATTCCGCCGCTCGATGCTCACGTCAGCCTGCTCCGGTGCATGCGTCAACCGACTATTGCCGTATAATGCCACGCGCAGCCTGCCATGCAAGACTCACGCGGGGCTCGTGCGTTGATTCCCATCGGGCGATGGCCTACGAAGCTGGCAACAGCGAGGGAGAGGTGCGAAATGCGCGTGGCGTGGATCGGTCTTGGCGTGATGGGCTATCCGATGGCGGGGCATCTCGTCACACGCGGCGGGCTGGAGGTCACCGTCTATAACCGGACCGCGTCCAAAGCCGGAAGATGGTCGGACGCCTTCAGGGGTCCCGCCGCAGCCACGCCCGCGGCGGCGGCACAGGACGCCGACGTGGTCTTCGCCTGCGTCGGCAACGACGACGACCTTCGCCAGGTGACGGCCGGCCCCGAGGGCGCCTTCCTCACGATGAAGAGAGGCGCGGTTTTCGTCGATCACACGACTGCCTCCGCCCTGGTTGCGCGCGAGCTTCATGGCGCCGCCAAGGCCCGGGGTTTGGGCTTCGTAGATGCGCCCGTCTCGGGAGGCCAGGCCGGCGCGGAGAATGGCGTGCTCACCGTGATGTGCGGCGGCGACCCGGAAGATTATGCAAGGGCAAAGCCGCTGATCGGGCATTTCTCGCGTATGTGCAAGCTGCTGGGCCCCCCGGGCTCGGGCCAACTCGCCAAGATGGTGAACCAGATCGCCATCGCAGGTCTCGTCCAGGGCCTTGCAGAGGCGATCAACTTCGGCATGAAGGCAGGCCTGCCGATGGAGGAGGTGATCGAGGTGGTCTCCAAGGGTGCGGCAGGCTCCTGGCAGATGGAAAACCGTCACAAGACCATGATCGCCGGCAAGTTCGACTTCGGCTTCGCCGCCGACTGGATGCGCAAGGACCTTGGCATCTGCCTTGCCGAGTCCCGCCGCAACGGTGCGCCGCTTCCCGTCACCGCCCTCGTCGACCAGTTCTACGCCGAAGTACAGAGGCTGGGCGGCGGCAGATGGGACACCTCGAGCCTGATTGCACGGTTCCAGAACCTGGATCGCACCCGCTGAGCCGGCGGACCGTCTGGCGCGCGTAACGGCCAGGGTCTCCATGGTCAACGAACCGGTCTGTCTCAAACCACGCGACGGTTACCCCCGATTAACCAAACTTTGACGTCAGAGCCGGCTGCAAAGCATTGCATTGGCAAATAATCAATTAAGGACACCCCTGGACAATGGGAAATTATTAACGATCTCGCCATCCATTAAGGATCAAACGTTGCATTGCGAAGAAGTGTTAACACATGAAATATATGAAAAATGCAACTCGTTGTGGTGAGTATGTCATGGGTTCTGAGTTGTTTGCCAAGGAATTGAGGAAGCACTGCAACCGCTTTCCCTCCATATCGTCGGTTTGCAGAGACACGGGGATCAACCGTCAGCAATTCGGGAAATACCTGTCCGGCAAAATGCTCCCGAGCGCCCGCTCGCTTCGCAAGATTTGTGAGGTTCTCGGGGTCAGCGAAGAGGAGCTGATGTCGAGTTCCGCTTCGGCGGGAGGTTCGCCCCGGCAGTCGCTTCCCCGCTTTTCGGATACTGAGTATATCGGCAGCACAGATATGCTGTCTGCCTTCGCGAGCGAAAGGCTGAAGGCCATCAGCGGCGGAAGCGTAGGCACAGCTGTCGGTGTCCTTCCGACCGGATTATACTACTGCTACTTTCCGCTGCACCAGTCGTCGACGGCGCTCCAGCGATCTCTTGTCTCCATACAGGAGAGGGCCGGCACGATGTATTTCAGCAGGCGCACGTATTTCACCATGAATGATGGCGGAAGACATCTGAACTTCCGCGGTAAGCACACCGGAATCGTCTTGACCAACGGTCCCGAGGTCTATTTCGTCGGCGTCAACCGGCTTCCGCCGAGGCAACTGAGCTTTCTTACCCTGCAGACAATGTCGATACTGGACGGCAAGTATTTTGCCGGACTTTCGCTGACCAGAAACGGTCAAAAGCACATCGCCACGACGTGCGCGCTGCAGTTCTTGGGAAAGAGCAAGCGTTGGCGTGAACATCTGAGGGCGATTGGTTCCATCAGCCTCTCTGACCCAACGCTCGATTCCCTCGTGGCCCTGATTATGGATCCGTCCCGCAACGGCGGGATGGGCCACATCCATTCATGGTCGGTGGACGACCTGTTGGCAGACTCGAGGCCTGCATCGAAAACTTGGGGCCGCGATATTCGTTAGTCCAGATTGCGTGATCCTCCTTAACTATCTGCGGCCTCGCGGACTGTCCGCCATCTTTTTTGAGTAAGCCGAATGTTCCGAGGCGCAACCGACGCTGTAGGCCTCGTAGTAGAGGTTCTCGATCATCCAGATGAGCCGGTGGCTTCCTGACCTGAGAGCGGCAAGGCGAAGCTTTCTGGCTTGTTCGGCAATGAACCTCGCAGTCTCGATGGGATGCAGCGGTTCCCGCCTCAAAGCCTCCGGATTGAAGCCCCGCTCCAGAAGATGATCCAACTCTTCGCGCGTTGCCTCAGCGTCGAGGATTCGGTGATCGCCGTTCCTTGTCGTTTCACTATCAAATGCAACCATAGGTCGTTCTCCCATTCATTGTAGACGTCTCTGTCACGCGTACACGTTCCGTTAGGGAAACGCTCACGAGATTACGCAGAAAGTCCTTCAATATCAGCTTGTTGTAAATTCTCTAATGAGCGCATTTCGCTAAGTAGCGCATCTATGTATTGCGCAGATATGCGCAATCTTGTGCGCAACTGCGAATACTGACGCCCCGCTCGAGCCGCCTGTTGGCGTGACTGGCGGTGAGGCCGTCCTCAGCCCTTCAGACCCTTCGCCACCTCGAGGGCAAAATAGGTGAGAATGCCGTCGGCGCCGGCGCGCTTGAAACTCATCAGCGCTTCGGGGATCACCTTCCCCGGGTCGAGCCAGCCATTGTTGCAGGCGGCCATGATCATCGCGTATTCGCCCGACACCTGATAGGCGAAGGTTGGCATCATGAAGTGCTCCTTCACGCGCCGCACGATGTCGAGATAGGGCATGCCGGGCTTCACCATCACCATGTCCGCGCCCTCGGCGATGTCGAGGGCCACCTCGCGGATCGCCTCGTCGGTGTTGGCGGGATCCATCTGGTAGGTGCGCTTGTCGCCTTTCAGCGTGCCGGACGAGCCCACCGCATCGCGGAACGGGCCATAGAAGCCACTCGCATATTTGGCGCTGTAGGCCATGATCTGCACATGCTCGTGGCCCTGTGTCTCAAGGGCCGCGCGGATGCGGCCGATGCGGCCGTCCATCATGTCCGAGGGAGCGATGATGTCGCAGCCCGATTCCGCCTGCACCACAGCCTGCTTCACCAGCGCCTCAAGGGTCGCGTCGTTGAGGATGTGGTCGCCCTCCATCAGCCCGTCATGGCCGTGGCTGGTATAGGGGTCGAGCGCCACGTCGCACATGATGCCGATCCCCGGCACCGCCTTGCGGATCGCCCGCACGGCGCGGCAGACAATATTGTCCGCGTTGAAGGCCTCGCGGGCATCCTCTGTGCGGCGCTCGCGCGCAGTGTTGGGAAACAACGCAATGGCCGGGATGCCGAGGCCGGCCGCTTCCTTCACCTTGTCGACGATCAGATCCACCGAATAGCGGGTAACCCCCGGCATCGAGGAGACGTCCTCGGTGCGGTTTTCGCCCTCGATCACGAAGACGGGCCAGATCAAGTCATGCGCGGTGAGCGTGTTCTCGCGCACCAGTGCCCGCGACCAGGCGGTGCGGCGGTTGCGGCGCATGCGGAGGGCAGGAAAAGCGGACGAGGCGGTATGCGGGCGGTGTGTCATCCCCGATCATTAACAACAGTGCGCGCGCCCGCGCAACCGGCTGTCTGGGATCACGGGAAATGAGAAGGGGAGGTTTTCTATTCGCGGTTCTTTTCAGGATACTGCTTTGGGGTTAGGCCCGCAAGGGCGCCGTGTGGTCTGTGTCGGTAGCACACGATATGACCGGTTTAAGTAGCACACGATCTGTCCGGTAGGCTGGCCCTTTTTTGGGGGTCAGCATGAGCCGGACGGAAGCCCGAAGGGTTGTGCGAATGATGAAGTTCATGAGCGTTTTTGGCC
>NZ_JADCDB010000008.1 GCF_020252395.1 Aestuariivirga sp. | reverse complement strand
CGATCTGCGCATTGTAACCCGCGATGAAACCGTCCCGCGTGGGCTGGATGCGGCTGTCGGGATCGGTGAAGTTGCGCTGTGCCTTGTCAGGCGGACCCTCAGGCCTGACGTGTTTACGCTGCCCGCGCTCCTCCATCCCGGAGGAAGGCCCAGGTCCATCAGGGTCGAGATCGCTGGGATCTTGGAGTGCTTCTGCTTCAAGCTCAACCTTGGCAGCGCGGATGCGCTCCAGCCGGTGCTGCTTGTCAGCCATCCAGGTCGGCGTCTCGTCACCGCGCTGCTCTGCGCCATGTTCCGCATCCTCCGCCGCATCCGCTGTCTCCGCCGCCGACAGCCACGCCGCAACCTCCGCCGCAAGCTTCGGCTCCGCCGTCTTCATCCGGCCATAGCTCATCGCCTTATGCCGGCTGGCGTTCGCCTTCAGCATGGCGCCATCAACCGCAACATGCCCAAGCCGCACCCGCAGAGTGCCAGCCCTTCTTCACGAACCCGTCTCGCCGGCGACCAGCACGCCATCGGCGTCGCCCAGCGCCCCGAAAACGTAATCGCGCACAATGTCGCGAAACGCATCGGCCGACCAAAGGCCGTGATCCAGCAACGACTGCATCCGACAGGGGGCGTTCAAGGCCGGCCTGTTACGCCATAAGCCAGCCCGTCTTGCGCTCCGCTCCCGAAAGCAGCCCATCGAGAAACGCGCCCGCGATCTCCCGGCCTTCCGAGCGCTGGAAAACCTCGCCAATTTTCACCTTCAGCGCCGCAAGCTCGGCTTGCCACTCCAAAAGCGCGCCAGAACAATCCGCGACCATCCTCGTCCTCCCGCTCCACGTAACAGGAATCACAAAATGTCCACAGACGCAACTGTAGTGCTAACGCCAGGCTTTCCAAACTGTAATCCTTCCGCCGGTTGATAATTCGGGTGCGCTGCACCATCTCAAAAGTGTCCGGGCCCCTCTGGCGCCGTTATGCGGTGCGATGTCGGACGTCAACGGCGCTGAAGGGAGGGGAGTTCATGGATATTCTCACGGCGTTCCTGTTCGCCGGCTGGCTCAGCAAGCCGGTCTGGATGTGGCTCATGTTCATCGCCATCGTGGCGGTGCTGCTGGTGCTGGACCTCGGCGTGCTGCACACGGAGCACCGGGAGATATCGGCGCGCGAGAGCCTCTTTCTTTCAGCCGGCTACATCGGCCTCGGCCTCGCTTTCGGCGGCTGGGTGTGGTGGTCTCTGGGCGCCAATTCCGGCATGGAATATCTGACGGGCTTTGCCGTCGAGAAGGCGCTGGCGATGGACAATGTCTTCGTCATCGCCATGATCTTCTCGTTCTTCGCGGTGCCGCTGAAGTACCAGCACCGGGTGCTGTTCTGGGGCATTCTCGGCGTTCTCGTGCTCAGGGCCATTATGATCGGCTTCGGCGCGGCCATCGTTTCCGAGTTCTCCTGGGTGCTTTACGTCTTCGCGGTGTTTCTCATCGGCACCGGCATCAAGATGATCGTCTTCGCCGGCAAGGAATATGACGTCTCCAAGAACCCGCTCCTCGCCTTCATGCGCCGCCGCTTCAACGTGACGGACGAGCACCATGGCGAGAAGTTCTTCGTGAAGAAAGAGGACCCAAAGACCGGCAAGCTCGCGTGGTTCATGACGCCCCTGTTCCTGGCGCTTATCCTCATCGAGGTGGCGGACGTGATTTTCGCTGTCGACTCCGTCCCGGCGATCTTCGCCATCACCACCGACCCCTTCATCGTCTATACCTCGAACATCTTCGCCATCCTGGGCCTTCGCGCGCTCTACTTCGCGCTCGCCGCCATGGTGAAGCGGTTCAACTACCTGAAACTGGCGCTCGCCGTCGTTCTGATCTTCATCGGCTCCAAGATCTTTGCCGCCCCTCTGCTGGGGCTGGACAAGATCCCCCCGGCGGTGTCGCTCTCGGTCACCTTCGGCATTCTGGCGGCTGGCGTGCTCTACAGCTTGTGGAAAACCAGGGGCCAGGCCCCGGAGCGGCTGGGCTGACCGAAGCCACAAAGCGCTCCGGGGCGCCGTGCCGGGGCATGGCGCCCATGCCCTCCGGCCGCGCCTTTTGCCGCTTGCCTTGGGCCTTGCCCCCCGCTATTCCCGCCCAATTCAATTCCAACGGGATGGACCGGACAAATGCGCGTTTACTACGACCGTGATGCCGATGTGAACCTGATCAAGGCCAAGAAGGTGGCGATCGTCGGCTATGGCAGCCAGGGCCGCGCCCATGCGCTGAACCTCAAGGACTCCGGCGCCGCCAATGTCGTGATCGCGCTGAAGGCCGGCTCGCCCACCATCAAGAAGGCGGAGGCTGACGGCTTCAAAGTCATGACGGTGGCGGACGCCGCCAGGTGGGCCGACCTGATGATGATGGCGACGCCTGACGAACTGCAGGCCGACATCTACCGTGACGAGATCGCGCCCAATATCCGTGACGGCGCGGCCATTGCCTTCGCGCACGGCCTCAACGTGCACTTCAACCTGATCGAGCCCAAGAAGACCGTCGACGTGATCATGATTGCGCCCAAGGGTCCCGGCCACACGGTGCGCGGCGAATACCAGAAGGGTGGTGGCGTTCCCTGCCTCATCGCCATCCACCAGGACGCCTCGGGCAATGCCCATGATCTGGCGCTGTCCTATGCGAGCGGCGTGGGCGGCGGCCGCTCCGGCATCATCGAGACCAGCTTCAAGGAAGAATGCGAGACCGACCTGTTCGGCGAGCAGGTCGTGCTCTGCGGCGGCCTCGTCGAGCTGATCCGCGCGGGCTACGAGACCCTGGTCGAGGCGGGCTATGCTCCCGAGATGGCCTATTTCGAGTGCCTGCATGAGGTGAAGCTGATCGTCGACTTGATCTACGAGGGCGGCATCGCCAACATGAACTACTCGATCTCCAACACCGCCGAGTGGGGCGAATACGTCACGGGCCCGCGCATCATCACCGAAGACACCAAGAAGGAGATGAAGCGCGTGCTGAAGGACATCCAGACCGGCAAGTTCACCTCGGAGTGGATGCAGGAATACCGCGCGGGTGCTGCCCGTTTCAAGGGCATCCGCCGCATGAACGACAGCCACAACATCGAGGAAGTGGGCGCCAGGCTTCGCGCCATGATGCCGTGGATCGCCAAGAACAAGCTGGTCGACAAGACGCGGAATTAGCGTTTTCCGCAGAGCACAGATGACGTGAAGGGCGGTTTCCTCGAAGCCGCCCTTCTGTTTTATACATCGGCCAGAAACGGGGGAGGGAGCCACATGAGCCTCGAGCAGGACATCGCCATCATCACACGGCAGGAGGAGGAACTCCGCTTCGGGCATTTCAGCGAGGCGGATGCCTGGGCGCTGGGCTCGCTCATGCGCCAGCATGCGGAGGAGCGCAAGCTGCCCTTCGTCATCGACATCCGCATCGGCGACCGGCCGCTGTTCTATATGGCGCTCGCCGGCTCGACGCCGGAGAATCCGGACTGGGTGCGGCGCAAGGTGAACACCGTCTATCGTTTCCACAAATCCTCCTATCGCGTGGGCCGCGAGTACCAGCTCTCCGGCAAGGCCTTCGATGCCTCGCGCGGGCTGGACCCGATGGACTATGCCAATGCCGGGGGCGGCTTTCCGATCCATCTCAAAGGCACGGGCGTCGCCGGCGCGGTCACCGTCTCCGGCGTGCCGCAGCGCGAGGACCATGGCTTCGTGGTGGAGATGCTGTGCCGCTTCCTCGGCGTCGAACATGCCATGCTGGAACTGGGTCCCGAAACGCCCTGATGGACAACAGCCCGCTCTTTTTCGTTGTGGCCGGCGCGGCCGCCTTTCTGGTCGGCGCGTCGAAAGGGGGGCTGCCCATGGTGGGAGCGCTGGGTGTGCCGCTGCTGGCCCTCGTCATGCCGCCCGTCGCGGCGGCCGCCCTGCTGCTGCCGGTCTATATCGTCAGCGACGTGGTGGGGCTCTGGGCCTATCGCCGCGAATACAGCGGCCGCAATCTGGCGATCCTGGTGCCCGCCATGATCTTCGGCGTCGGCGTGGGCTGGGCCACGGCGAAGATCACGCCGGAGTGGATGGTGACGCTGCTGGTCGGCGTGGTCGGTCTTTACTATTGCGCCACGGTGGTGTTCCGGAAGGCCGATGCGCCGCCGCGGCCGGCGGATATTGCGCGCGGGGCCTTCTGGGGCACGCTCACCGGCTTCACCAGCTTTGTGAGCCACACCGGCGGCCCGCCGTTCCAGACCTACATGCTGCCGCAGAAGCTGCCGAAGATGGTGTTCGCGGGCACGAGCACCATCGCTTTCGCCATTATCAATGTGGTGAAGCTTCTGCCCTATTGGGCGCTGGGCCAGTTCAACCCCGGCAACCTCGAGGTGGCGGCCATGCTCTCCCCCGTCGCGGTGATCGGCGCGGTGGCGGGCTACAAGGGCACGAAGAAACTGCCCGACAAGCTGTTCTACCGCCTCGTCGAGGTGGCGCTGTTCCTGATCTCGCTCAAGCTCATCTACGATGCGCTGTTCAAATGACCCGCGTGGAGACGGTAACTGCGCCGGACTTCACGCGCCGCTTTTGTATTCCTGGATGATGTTGCCGCCGTCCACCACCAGCATCTGGCCGGTGATGTAGCTCGCTTCCTCGCTGGCCAGGAACAGCGCCGCATGGCCCACTTCCGCAGCCGTTCCGGGGCGGCCCACCGGCGTGTGGCGGCCGGCGATGAGTTCCGCTTCCGAGCTCGAGCCGGTCTGGATCCAGCCGGGGCCGATGCAATTGACGGTAATGCCGTGGCCGCCGGCCTCGATCGCCAGCGCCCGCGTCATGCCCAGCATGCCGGCCTTGGCGGCGGCATAGACGGAGCTTCCGGCAATTCCCACCAGAGACCCGGTGACGGAGGACATCTGCACGATCCGGCCATAGCCCCGCTCGATCATGCCGGGCAGCACGGCGCGGGTCATCAGGAAGCAGGTCTTGAGGTTGATGGCGATGCCATAGTCCCAGCCGGCCTCGGTCATCTGGCTCAGCCGTCCGCCGGGAACGTCGCCCCCCACCTGCGTCATGCCGGCATTGTTGACAAGTATATCGGCAGGGCCGAGCGTTTTCTCCGCGGCGGTGACGAAGCCCTTGACCTGTTCCGGTACAGTGAGGTCCGCAACCATCGCGAAGGCCTGATCCGGCAAAGCGCCGAGCTCGGCCAGCCGGTCATGGATGCGCTTGGTGGTAGAGGTGATGGCCACCCGCGCTCCCGCTTCGAGCAGCAGCCGCGCGGTGGCGAACCCGATGCCGTCAGCACTGCCGGCCCCCGTCACGATGGCCGACCGTCCCTTCACACCACTCATGCCGTTGCTCCTTCATATGTGATGGGCAATGACACCGCATCTGCTGCTGGCATGCAACAAGCTCGTCATGCAAGCGATTTTCCGGTTGACGTAGTGAATCGCGCGGCCAAGCTTGCGCGCCTCGCATGAGAATGACGATGAAGCTGAGCCGGGGGACGGTTTCCTGAGACAGTCTGCCGCGCTACCGGCCGCATAGACGGAGGTGGAGCATGGATGGAAAGAACGGGTTGGAACCGCGTGTGACGGAGGCCATGGCGGGGTGCTGCCAAAGGCGAATACCGCGCCTGAAATGGCGGCCATCCGCGGCGTGCTGTCCTTCGTCCATGCCGCATTGGTGGGGGCCCATTAGCGTGACCGGATCAGGCTCGGCTGTGCAGGCAAGATCATTTCCGGCTTCGACATGGCCCGCGTGATGGCGCTGGGGGCGGACTGATGCAACGCGGCGCGTGGCTTCATGTTCGCCGTCGGCTGCATTCAGGCGCAGCACTGCCACACCGGCGCCTGCCCGACGGGTGTCGCCACCCAGGACCCGATGCGCCAGCGCGCGCTCGACGTGCCGGATAAGGCGGAGCGCGTGGCGCGCTTCCACCAAGAAACCGTGCACTCGCTGGCCGAGATCCTGGCGGCTGCCGGCTTGGACGAGCCGAAGCAGCTGAGGCCTCAGCACATCATGTGGCGCGAGGCAGATGGCCGCGTCCACAGCTTCAACGACCGCTACCCGGCGCTGAAACCGGGCGAGTTGCTGGCAGGTGCTGCCGGAACGGTCTTAGCGGAACCCTGGGCGCTGGCCTCAGCCACGCGCTTCGCCCCGGCGAATCTTTAGGCGTTGGCCGGCGTGCCTTCCGCCTGCTCGCGGGCCACGTCTGCCTCGATCTCCTTCTTGGCGCGCACCCAGTGGGCGAGCGCGCGGCATGCGGATGGTCTTCCGGATGGTGCTTGGTGTCGCCGCTGATCGGGCCTGCTTCTCGCCCGGGCCTGAGCTTGCAGTGATACGGCGCGGATGTAACGGTTCCGCGACGGCGGCACCGGCAATCCGCCGAGCCGGCGCGGGCTGACGCCGCACGGGGGCTTGACCTTTCCATCTTGGCAAGGCCCCTCTGCTGTGGCAGGCAGGACGCCACGGAGACCCTGCAATGAAATTCAACGTTCCCGGCATGACCTGCGGCCATTGCGTGGCCACCATCACCAAGGCCGTGAAGGCAGTGGACCCCGCAGCCGAGGTGAAGGCCGATCTGGCCGGCAAGACCGTGACGGTGGAGACGTCCCTTCCCCCCGCGGCGGTGGCCAAGACGCTGCATGAGGCAGGGTATCCCAATTCGAACCTATGACTGTGACGGGTAACTCCCATATAAGTTCCATCATCCCGGCGGAAACCGGGACCCCACTTTGAACGCCCGAAGCCGGGCCTCGGCTTGCACCGGGGAGACATTTTTCTGAGGCGCTTGTTAAGGATACCACGTGCAGCAGGACAAGAGTTTCGACGGCGGGTTGAGCGGGAAGCAGAAGCCGTCGCGGCTATCGGACATCGTGCACTCGATCGATACCAACCAGGACATGTCCATCGGCGAGCTGGCGGATTCCCTCGGCGAGCGGGCCTTCGGGGCGCTGCTGTTCATCTTCGCGGTGCCCAATGCCATCCCCATGCCGCCCGGCACCTCGGCGATCCTCGGCTTGCCGCTGCTGATCCTCACCTGGCAATTGATGATGGGACGCCAGACGCTGTGGCTGCCGGACATCATCCGCAAGCGCCGCATCTCGCGCGCGATGCTGGAGCGCTTCGTCAGCAAGGTCACCCCCATCATGGCCAAGCTGGAGCGCGTGCTGAAGCCGCGGTTCGGCATCGTCGTCACCTCGAACCTCGCGGAACGGCTGATCGGACTCGTGGCCTTTCCGCTGTCGCTGATCCTGTTCCTGCCCATTCCCTTCGGCAATATTCCGCCGTCACTCGCCATTGCCTGCCTCGCCCTGGGTCTGGCGGAGCGCGACGGACTCGCGGTGCTGGTGGGCTACCTGTTCTCGGCAGCTTCGGTGGGGATCCTCGCCGCCGTGTCATCTGCACTTTATGCGGGAGCGGTGGCCTTCTTCCAAACGCTGTTCGGGGTCTAGCTTCCCCTGCCGTGCCGATCCTGCTATCGGGCCTCATCCGTCAGGTTCTACCAAAAGAAAGTGCCCCCGTGTCTTCTCCCGTCATCACCGTCATGACCGCCGCCGTCCGCAAGGCTGCCCGCACGCTTCAGCGCGATTATGGCGAGCTCGCCAATCTGCAGGTGTCGCAGAAGGCGCCGGGCGATTATGTCACCGTGGCCGACCAGCGCGTCGACAAGCTGCTGCGCGAGGAGCTGGCCAAGGCGCGCCCCGGCTATGCCTTCCTGACCGAGGAGACGGGAGTGGTGCCCGGCACCGACCCCGACCACCGCTTCATCATCGACCCGATCGACGGCACCATGAACTTCATGCATGCCGTGCCCTTCTTCGCCATCACCGTGGCGCTGGAAAGGAAGGGCGAGCTGGTCGCGGCGCTGACCTATAACCCGATCACGGATGAAATGTATTCTGCCGAAAAGGGCGGCGGCGCCTCCCTCAACAACAAGCGCATCCGCGTGGCGCAGCGCCGCGACATCCATGACACGCTGGTGAGCTATGAAGTGCCGCACCGCGGCGGCAAGGACTTGCCGCTGTCGCGCGCCGAGATCTCGGTCTTGCAGGCGCGGGTCGTCGGCATCCGCGGCACCGGCTCGGCGGCCCTCTCGCTGGCCTATGTAGCGGCTGGGCGCTTCGACGCCATGGTCTGCCGCAACATCAAGCCGTGGGACATGGCGGCGGGCATCCTTCTGGTGAAGGAGGCCGGCGGCTTCGTCTCCGACCCCGATGCCGGGAAGAACCCGATGGAAACCGGCAACATCCTCGCCACCAATGCTGACCTGCTGCCGCAGTTCAAGGACGCGCTGGGCAAGGCGCGGGAACAGTAGGTACCGCGGCACGCGGCAGCAGGCCGGACGAGGGCTGTTTGAGAGGGAGCACGATATGACCGACCTTCACTGGAAATCCGCCGCGAAGCTCGTGAAGGGCTATGCGAAGAAGAAATTCTCCCCCGTCGAGGTCGCCCAAGCCTGCCTCGCGCAAATCGAGCGGCATGACAAGCGGCTTAACGCCATGGTGTCGGTGCACGCCGAAGAAGCGCTGGCGCAGGCGAAGGCCAGCGAGAAGCGCTGGATCAAGGCGGCGCCACAGGGCCCGGTCGACGGCGTTCCCACGCTGATCAAGGACTTGCTGCTGGTGCGCGGCTGGCCGACGCTGCGCGGCTCACGCACGGTGGACAGAAACCAAGCCTGGGACCAGGATTCGCCCAGCGTGGCGCGGCTCAGGGAATGCGGTGCGGTGTTCCTGGGCAGCACGACGACGCCGGAGTTCGGCTGGAAGGGTGTGACGGACTCGCCCTTGACCGGCATCACCCGCAACCCATGGGACGTGACGAAGACGCCGGGCGGATCGTCGGGCGGCTCGTCGGCCGCGGCAGCGGCGGGCTATGCGCCGTTGACACTCGGCACCGATGGCGGCGGGTCGATCCGCATTCCGGCCGGCTTTTCCGGCATTTTCGGGTTGAAGCCGTCCTTCGGCCGGGTGCCCGCTTATCCGCTCTCGCCCTTCGGCACGGTGGCGCATGTGGGGCCGATGACCCGCACGGTTGAGGACGCATGCCTGATGATGAACGTCATCGCCCAGCCCGACCCGCGCGACTGGACCTCGCTGCCCCCTGACGGCATGGACTACACGGCAAAGCTTGGCCGGGGCATCGAGGGGCTCAAGATCGCCTTCAGCCCGGCGCTCGGCTATGTCGAAGTCGACGCCGAAATCGCCAAACTGGTGCAGGACGCCGTCAAGGTGCTGGAAGAGCTGGGGGCCGAGGTGGAGGAGGTCGACCCTGGCTTCGAGGACCCGGCGGCCTGCTTCCGGACGCTCTGGTGGTCGGGTGCGCGGGCTCTGCTTGGCAAGCTGCCGGAGGCGAAAAAGAAGCTGCTTGACCCGGCGCTGGCCGACGTGGTGGCGCAGTCGATGGCGATCTCGCTCGAAGACTACCAGGATGCGGTGAAGGCGCGTGGCGCGCTCGGCAGCCAGATGCGCCAGTTCATGGAGCGCTATGACCTGCTGGTGACGCCCGCCCTGCCCATCCCTGCCTTCGAGGCCGGCAAGCTGGCGCCGGCGGACGTCGACAACACGGGAAAATGGGTGAACTGGACGCCATTCAGCTATCCCTTCAACCTGACGCAACAGCCTGCCGCGAGCGTACCCTGCGGCTTTACCGCGAAGGGCCTGCCCGCCGGCCTTCAACTGGTGGGGCGCATGTTCGACGACCGGACGGTGATGAGCACCGCCCACGCCTACCAAAGCGCCACCGCTTGGAACAAGACCAAGCCGCCTGGCTGTTGATCCAGAACGCCTTTAGGCGGCGTGCTGGTGCTCAAGCCTGCTGATTTCGTCCTTGATCTTGAGTTTCTTGCGCTTGAGTGCGGCAATTTCCGCATCCGACGATGCCGGGTGGTTCATGACATCCGCGAGCTCGGCCTCGAGGGCCTTATGCTTCGCGTGCAGTTCGCCAAGATGCGCTTGAAGACTCATGCGATCCTCCACTGTTTGCCGATGGATTAATCCCATCATGACATAAAGTTGGGGGCTTGTCGAACATGCGCAAAGGGCATTAGTGAAGAAACGCCAAAAACAAATTCGTGAACTGTCGGAGACGGAATGCCGAAGCTGGATGTGATACAGGAGGTGCAGCTTCGTGCGCAGCTGCAAACCCTCATCCAGCAGCACCGCGACCTCGACACGGCGATCACGTCCTTGGCCGGCGCCGGCACCGGCGACCAGCTGCAGCTGCGCCGCCTGAAGAAGATGAAGCTGGACATCAAGGACAAGATCCAGACCATCGAGAACATGCTGATCCCCGACATTATCGCCTGAGGACGGACCCCATGACCACGCCTCCCGTCGCCATCATCATGGGCAGCCAGTCCGACTGGGCCACCATGAAGCACGCCGCCGAAACGCTGGACAGGCTGGGCATCTCGCATGATGACCGCATCGTCTCCGCCCACCGCACGCCGAAGCGTCTCTATGATTTCGCCACTGCGGCGCGGGAGACCGGCTTCAAAGTGATCATCGCCGGGGCTGGCGGTGCGGCGCATCTGCCCGGCATGGCGGCCTCCATGACCTCTCTCCCTGTCTTCGGCGTGCCGGTCGAATCCAAAGCGCTGTCGGGGCAGGATTCGCTTCTCTCCATCGTGCAGATGCCGGCGGGCATTCCGGTGGGCACGCTCGCCATCGGCAAGGCGGGCGCGGTAAATGCCGCCCTGCTGGCGGCGAGCGTTCTCTCCCTCAATGACGCAGCCCTCGCCAAGCGCCTCGACGCATTCCGGGCCGAGCAGACAGCATCCGTCGCCGAGCGGCCGAAGGACGAGTCATGAAGAAGATCACGGCGCCGCTGCCGCCTGGCTCCACCGTCGGCATCCTCGGCGGTGGGCAGCTGGCCCGCATGCTGGCGCTCGCCGCCGGGCGGCTGGGCATCGACTGCCACATCTATGCGCCCGAGGCCGACAGCCCGGCCTTCGCCGTCTCCGCCGCAAAGACCGTCGCGGCCTATGACGACTTCGCCGCACTGGAAGAGTTCGCCAAGCAGGTCGATGTCGTCACCTATGAATTCGAGAACGTGCCGGCCGACACGGCGGGCTTCCTCGACAAGCTGGTGCCCGTCGCCCCCGGTGTGGCCGCGCTGAAGACGGCACAGGACCGGATTGCGGAAAAGACCTTCATGGCAGGCCTCGGCATTCCGGTTGCGCCCTTCGCCGATATCTCCGACCTCGCCTCGCTCGAACGGGCGCTGGCCCGCATCGGACGGCCCGCCGTGCTGAAGACAAGGCGCTTCGGCTATGACGGCAAGGGCCAGACCAAGATTTACGACGGCACGGACCATGCCGCCGCCTTCGCCGAGATCGGCCGCCAGCCGGCGATCCTCGAGGGCTTTGTGCGCTTCGAAAGGGAAATCTCGGTCATAGCCGCCCGCAGCTGGTCCGGCGAGGTGAAGGTCTATGACGTTCCCGAAAACCACCACGAGAACCACATCCTCAAGACCTCGACCGTCCCCGCCCGAATCTCCCCCGCCGTGGCCGCAGCTGCCATGGATTTCGGCAGCCGGATCATTGCGGCGCTGGACTATGTGGGAGTGATCGGCATCGAGATGTTCGCCGCCGGCGGCAGCGTGATCGTCAACGAGATCGCGCCCCGCGTGCATAATTCCGGGCACTGGACCATGGATGCCTGCGCGGTGTCGCAGTTCGAGCAGCATATCCGGGCCGTTTGCGGCTGGCCCCTGGGCAGCCCTGAACGTTACGCGGACGTGGTGATGACCAACCTGCTGGGTGACGAGGCCGGCCGCTGGCGGGAACTGGCCGCCGAGCCCCGGGTGCACCTCCATCTTTACGGCAAGCGGGAGGCCCGGCCGGGCCGCAAAATGGGCCATTTCAACAGGGTGACCCCTCGACAGCCTTAAGACTCTGTGCTAACCCGCCGCGCAGTCTGAGGGTGCTTAGGATCCACCCTCACCATCCAACCCTGTTTGCAGAGGTAGAACTTGCAAGTCGTCGTCCGTGACAACAATGTCGATCAGGCCCTCAAGGCGCTCAAGAAGAAGATGCAGCGCGAGGGAATTTTCCGCGAGATGAAGCTCCGCGGACACTACGAAAAACCCTCCGAGAAGAAGGCGCGCGAAAAGGCCGAGGCCGTGCGCCGCGCCCGCAAGTTGCAGCGCAAGAAGCTGCAGCGCGAAGGCCTGCTGCCGATGCCGAAGAAGGTCGAGGGTCCGGCCCGCGGCCCGCGCCCTCAGTAGTCCCCCTTCCGGTTCGCCGGAGGTTCTGTTGAAGATTGTGGGGCCGCCTCCTCCGGGAGAGCGGCCCTTCTCAATTGTGGCAGCCGCCGCAATTGCCCCAAACTGAACACAAGCTTCCACAAACAAGTTGCAAGAGCGTCCTACGGTTGGACCGATCGTCCCCTAGATCCCGATCATCGACAGACGATCAAAACGGGGAAGACCTCATGATCCGCTACGCTCTCATCCTCCTCGGCTCCCTTGGCGCCTTCGCTGCGGCCGCTGCCGTCCACGATGCGCCCGCCAGCACGCTGGGGGCGAATGCGCACCCATCCGTCAACCTGACCGTCATCGCCAAGAACAGCGCCTTCCCGGTGCTCGACAGCGAAGGCTGGATCGCCTGCGAGAAGGACGACTGCTCCGACGTTCCGCCTAACGGATAATTCATGCGCGGCCCGGCGCATGCGGCGTTGAAACATCGCATTCTAACACCAATATGTATCCTATTCCCAGGCAGTACTTCCCCCCCATCCCCTGCAATCACTGCCTGTACCTGAACCCCGGCCGCAGTTCGCGCCGGGGTTCTTTTTTCCAGCCCGGCAGGGCTATGGAAAAGCCGGCGGACGTGATCTGCGTCACAGCGCGAAAACAAAGCATGTGCTTCGATGAATTCGGAGAGCGCTGCCGGTTCACCGCAGGAAACAGCGATCGGGAAGGACCGGGCCTTCCCGCCGGCGGGGCCGCTCATCACCGGGGAACGGCCGGACGGAGATTGCGCGCGAACCCGCAGCTGACGATTTCCCTGGGCCGCCTTTCCGCTCCCGCGAAACCGGTCTCCGGCGGCACGGGTTGCAAGGAAAGGCGCACGGCCATGAAGACGCTGGCAGCGTCTATCCTCCTGAGCGTGATCTTCCTCTCGGCGGGGGCTTTCGCCGGAGCGAACCGCGGCACGCAGCCCGCCGCCGTCTCCGCCGCCAACCCCGCTAACGTCACGGTGGTGATGAAGAATGGGGCATGGCCGCCGGCCGGGCTGATTTCGGTTGCGCCCTGCAGCCACACGCGTTGCCTCGCCATCTGACCGGCGGGGGTGTGGACCGCGCCCCGATTGGACTTGGAATCCCCCTCCCTTCTGTGTAGGAAACCCCAAATCCGGGTTCCCCTCGCATGCCAAAACGTGACGACATCAGATCCATCCTCATCATCGGGGCTGGGCCGATCGTTATCGGCCAGGCCTGCGAATTCGACTATTCCGGCACCCAGGCCTGCAAGGCGCTGAAGGCCGAGGGCTACCGCATCATTCTGGTCAACTCCAATCCGGCGACCATCATGACCGACCCGGACCTGGCGGACGCCACCTACATCGAGCCGATCACACCCGACGTTGTCGCCCGGATCATCGAGAAGGAGCGGCCAGACGCGCTGCTTCCCACCATGGGCGGCCAGACGGCGCTCAACACCGCGCTGTCGCTCAACAAGATGGGCGTGCTCGAGAAGTATGGCGTCGAGCTGATCGGCGCCAAGGCGGACGCCATCGACAAGGCGGAGGACCGCGAACTCTTCCGCGAGGCGATGAAGAAGATCGGCCTCGACACCCCGAAGTCGATGCTGGCCAATGCGTCCGCCGCCAAGGACGCGGACAAGGACTTCTATGCCGCCGAGGTCGCGCGGCTAAAGGCCGAAGGCGGAGATCTCGCGGCGTTCGAGAAGAAATGGGCGGCGGAAGAACCGGAGCGCCAGCGCAACTACCGCAACCGCGCCATGGTCGAGGCCTTCGAGGCCATGCTCGAAGTGGGGCTTCCCTGCATCATCCGCCCCTCCTTCACCCTGGGCGGCACGGGCGGCGGCATCGCCTACAACCGCGAGGAGTTCTTCGACATCGTCGAAAGGGGCCTCGACGCCTCGCCCACGGCGGAAGTGCTGATCGAGGAGTCTGTGCTGGGCTGGAAGGAGTATGAGATGGAGGTGGTCCGCGATCGCGCGGACAATTGCATCATCGTCTGCTCGATCGAGAACGTCGACCCGATGGGCGTCCACACCGGCGACTCGATCACCGTCGCGCCCGCGCTGACGCTGACCGACAAGGAATACCAGATCATGCGCAACGCCTCGATCGCGGTGCTGCGCGAGATCGGCATCGAAACGGGCGGCTCCAACGTGCAGTTCGGCGTCAACCCCGCCGATGGCCGCCTCGTTGTCATCGAGATGAACCCGCGCGTGTCGCGCTCGTCCGCACTTGCCTCGAAGGCCACTGGCTTTCCCATCGCCAAGGTCGCGGCCAAGCTCGCGGTGGGCTACACGCTGGACGAGCTGGCGAACGACATCACCGGCGGCGCGACGCCCGCCGCCTTCGAGCCGGCCATCGATTACGTGGTCACCAAGATTCCGCGCTTCGCCTTCGAGAAGTTCCCCGGCGCGTCCCCCACGCTGACCACCGCCATGAAGTCGGTGGGTGAGGTGATGGCCATCGGCCGCTCGTTTCAGGAATCGATGCAGAAGGCGCTGCGCGGCCTTGAAACCGGCCTTACCGGCTTCAATGAGGTGGAGATTCCAGGGGCTGGCGAAGGCGACGACAAGAACGCCATCCGCGCCGCGCTCGGCACGCCGACGCCGGACCGTATTCTCAAGATCGCCCAGGCCTTCCGCATGGGCGCCACCGTCGCCCAGGTCTTCGAGTCCTGCAAGTACGAGCCGTGGTTCCTCCGCCAGATCGAGGAGATCGTGCAGACGGAAGAGACGATCCGGGAACGCGGCCTGCCGAAGGATGCGGTGAACCTCAAGAAGCTCAAGTCCATGGGCTTCTCGGACAAGCGGCTCGGCGAGCTCGTGAAACTCTCCGAGGATAAGGTGCGGAGCTATCGCCACAAGCTGTCCGTGCGCCCGGTGTTCAAGCGCATTGACACCTGCGCGGCGGAATTCGCCTCCCCCACCGCCTACATGTATTCGACCTATGATACCGAAGACGAGGCGCAGCCATCGAACCGCCAGAAGGTGATCATCCTCGGCGGCGGGCCGAACCGCATCGGCCAGGGCATCGAGTTCGACTATTGCTGCTGCCATGCCTGCTTCGCGCTGCATGACGCGGGCTATGAATCGATCATGGTCAATTGCAACCCCGAGACCGTATCGACCGACTATGACACCTCGGACCGGCTCTATTTTGAGCCGCTGACCGCCGAGGACGTGCTGGAGATCATCCACAAGGAACAGTCCAACGGCACGCTCAAGGGCGTGATCGTCCAGTTCGGCGGGCAAACGCCGCTGAAGCTGGCCGGAGCGCTGGAAAAGGCCGGCGTCCCCATCCTCGGCACCACGCCGGACGCCATCGACCTCGCGGAGGACCGCGACCGCTTCTCCAAGCTCCTCAAGAAGCTGAAGCTCCGCCAGCCGGAAAACGGCATCGCGCATTCGGGTGCGGAAGCCAAGAAGATCGCCAAGAAGATCGGCTTCCCGGTGGTGATCCGCCCATCCTATGTGCTGGGCGGCCGCGCCATGGAGATCGTCAAGGACGATGCGCAGCTCGAGCGCTACATCGCCGAGGCGGTGGTCGTCTCGGGCGCATCGCCCGTGCTGATCGACAGCTATCTGTCGAACGCCATTGAGGTTGACGTGGATGCGATTTGCGACGGCAAGGACGTGTTCATCGCCGGCGTCATGGAGCACATCGAGGAAGCGGGCATCCATTCGGGCGACTCGGCCTGTTCGCTGCCGCCCTATTCGCTGAAGCCCGCGCTGATAGCGGAACTCGAGCGCCAGACCAGGGTCATGGCGCTGGCGCTCAACGTCGTCGGGCTCATGAATGTGCAGTTCGCCATCAAGGACGGTGAGGTTTACGTTCTTGAGGTCAACCCGCGCGCCTCGCGCACCGTGCCCTTCGTGGCCAAGGTGATCGGACTTCCCGTCGCCAAGATCGCGGCGCGCGTCATGGCGGGCGAGAGTCTCGCCAGCTTCAAGCTGAAGCCCAAGAAGCTCGGCCACGTGGCGGTGAAGGAAGCGGTCTTCCCGTTCAACCGCTTTCCCGGCGTGGACGTGCTGCTGGGGCCCGAGATGCGCTCGACGGGCGAGGTCATGGGCCTCGACAAGAGCTACGACATGGCCTTCGCGAAAAGCCAGCTCGGTGCGGGCATGCGCATGCCGCAGACCGGCACTGTCTTCATCTCCGTCAAGGATACGGACAAGCCGAAGATCCTGCCTGCGATGAGGAAGCTTGTCGACATGGGCTTCAAGCTCGTCGCCACCGGCGGCACGCAGCGTTACTTCGAGGACAAGGGCATTCCGTCGACCAAGATCAACAAGGTCCTCGAGGGCCGCCCGCATGTGGTGGACGCCATCAAGAACGGCGAGATCCAGCTCGTCCTCAACACCACCGAAACGCGCGCCTCGCAATCCGACTCGAAGCCCATCCGCCAGACCGCGCTGATGCAGAAGGTGCCCTACTACACCACGCTCCCCGGCATCCTCGCGGTCACCAAGGCGATCGCCGCCCAGCGCGAAGGCCGGCTCGACGTGAAGCCGCTGCAGGATTATTTCTGACCTTCAATTCCTCTCCCGCTGAAGCAGCGGGAGAAGACGATCAGGGCGCGCTGTTCCTCGCCGCCGCCTCGATCAAATCCGCCCAGCGCTTCACCCGCGCGAGGTTCACCCCCATATCGGACTGGCCGAGCTGCGAGCGGGAATAGATCAGCACGGCGGAGCCGCCGTTCTGGGCCGGCACCACCTTGAGGTTGATGGTGTCCGGAAACTTCATCAGCGGGCTGCGCTCAACGAAGCGCAGCGTGCCCTGCCCGGAGTCGGCATCGACCTGCTCGAGGCCGGGCTCATGCACCACCGCATCCTGCACCGCGAGGAACACATCGCCGAAGGGCTTAGCGATCGCCGGGGCTGGAATATCGGCCTTGGCCACGCAGAACTCGGGCAAGCAGGCCAGCGCATCATTGGGCGTGTCCCGGCGGACCAGCGTGGCAAAGTCGACGTCGCCCAAGTCTGCCGGGCCGAACTGCTCCCACAGCCGCTCCGGCCCCAGAATTAAGAAGGCAGCAGGAACGGCGATGAAGATGACGGCAACAAGGCCCGCGAAAGCTTTGAGGACTCTGCGCATGGCGAAAGGCTATCATCTTCTCCCGCAACCGTCATCCCGGCTTTCGCCGTAGTGACGGCAGATAAAACAATGGGTTAAGCGCCGCTCACCCGCTCCCCTTGAATTCCGGGCCGAGTTGAGCCATGTTTGACTTTCGCCCGGCAGGATATGGGATTGCCCCATATTGCCGGGTGTCGTTTTTCCCAGACACGGATGGAACTTTACCTCCGGGCCATCCCGGGGCGTGAAGAAACTGGACAAGATTGGACGAGACCGATGGACAAAGTGCCAATGACCGCCGAAGGCCACGCCGCCATGATGGATGAGGTGAAGCACCTCAAGACCGTGGAGCGCCCGCGCATCATCAAGGCCATCGAGGAAGCCCGTTCGCACGGCGATCTCTCCGAAAATGCCGAATACCATGCCGCTAAGGAACAGCAGGGCTGGACCGAAGCCCGCGTTGCGGAGCTGGAGGACAAGCTGTCGCGCGCCGAGATCATCGATATCTCCAAGCTCTCCGGCGACACCGTCATGTTCGGCGCCAAGGTGACGCTGATCGACGAGGAAACCGACGAAAAGACCGCCTACCAGATCGTCGGTGAGTTCGAGGCCGACGTGAAGAAGGGCAAGATCTCCGTCTCCTCGCCCATCGCGCGCGCCATTATCGGCAAGAAGAAGGGCGACTCGGTCGAGGTCAACACGCCCGGCGGCGGCAAGTCCTACGAAATCGCCAAGGTGGCGTGGCGCTGAGGCGCGCTTCACCTCCCTCTTCCTTTTCTCCCCTGACCCCCAGCCCAGCCGCGTGAAGCGCGGATAACTCCTTCGCGCTAACCTTGAGCAAAGGTCATTGACATGCATGCAGCATACATATAATTAAACCAGCATGCCGCTGCCCCTGCGCATGGCCCTGCTTTCCGCCATTGGCCTTCTCGAGGCGATGGTGTTTGGCCTCAGCCACCCCATCTATGCGCTGAACCTGCAGCAGATGGGGATGAGCGACAGCCTGATCGGCCTCAACGCCACGCTCGGCGGGCTGGGCGTTTTCCTCATCGGGCCCTTCGTGCCATGGTTGATCGCGCGGGCGGGCTATCGCAACTACACCGTCCTGTGCTTCGCCATGGCGGCGCTGGCAATCGGCGCGCTGGCCACCGGGCCGGGCTTCGTCGGCTGGTGCCTGTCGCGGCTGGTGCTGGGCGTGGCGCTGGGCAGCCTGTGGATTCTCACCGAGGCCTGGCTCAACGCCATCGTGCCGGACGACGCCCGCGGCCGCGCCAATGCGACGTTCCAGTTCTGTTATTCCATCGGCTTCATGACCGGTCCCGGACTCGTCATCGCGCTGGGCTTTGCCGGGCCGCTGCCGATCGGCGTTATGGTGCTGATGGCGCTGGCGGGCGGCATCGCCACGCTTTTCCTGCCGCAGCCGCAGGCCAGCGCCGAGGCCGGCCGCCTCGACCTTGGCGTGGCGCGGAAGGCGCTGCCGCTGATCTCAGTGGCCTTCGTCACCGGCCTCGTCGAGACTGCCCTTTACACCATGCTGCCGATCTTCGGGCAGAAGGCGGGCTTCGGGGAGAAAGGTGCGTTGTCGCTGTTGATCGCGCTGTCGCTCGGCGCCATATCGCTGGCCCTGCCGCTGGGCCTCGCCAGCGACCGCTTCGATCGCCCGCGTCTGTTGCGACTGGTATCCACCGGAGCGTTCGCCAGCATGCTGCTGCTGCTGGCGGGAACGCGCTCCCATGCCACCGCACTTGCCGCATGCTTCGTCGCGGGCGGCGCCATCATCGGCATGTACAGCGTGTCGCTGGTGATCCTCGGGGCGCGCTATGCCCAGGGCGCGCTGGCCTCGGTCGCCGCCTGCTATTCCATGGCCTATGCGCTGGGCAGCACCTTCGGCGGCGTGATGGGCGGCGCCAGCGTCGAGGCCGCGGGTGCTGCGGGCCTGCCGCTGCTCGGCGTCGCGGCGATCGGGCTTCATGCACTGGGCGTGTTGCACCGCAGGCGGGAGGAAGCGACATCGTGAGGCTCGTGAACCGCGTCATCCGGCGTCTGGCGCTTGAGGATGGCCCGGGCCTGGAAAGGCTGCGCCGGGCCTATGCCGCGGAAATCCTCGACAGCGAGGACGAGCAGGTCCACGGCGGCTTCGCCCCGGCCCTGCTGGCACAACGCGACGTGCTGTGCTGGGGCGGTTTCGTCAATGGCGAGCTGGTGGGCTTCGCAGTGGTGGCGGAACTGCTTGAGGTTATGTCCGGCCGCTGCTATGGCCTGCTCGATGGTGTTTACGTGGCGCCCCATGCCCGCCACCACGGCCTCGCCTACATCCTGCTCAACACCATCATCCGCCATGGCGAGGCGGAGGACTGGACGCATCTGCGCTGCCTGGTGCCGGAGGCCGATGCCGAGACGGCCGCCCTCTGCGAGCTCCTCGCGGACGAGGCTCCCTGGCGCAGCTTCATGATCTATTACTGAGCGCCGTGCGCCACCTGCCGCTCCGGCGTGAGCGGACACAAGTCATCGGGGCACTGACCGCCGTCACACAGGCGGCAGACGGCCTCTGCCCGCGCGGCATCGGGGGCGAGGCACGGCAGCACGCGGGCGGCCAGCGCGCCCATGGCCACGCGCTCCTCCACCGAAAGGTCAGCCAGCGCCTCCGCCAAGATCTTCTCACGCTGGGCAAGGGCACGCGCCATCTCGCGCTTGCCACTGGCGCTGAGGCGGAGGTAGACGGAACGAGCATCCTTGCCGGAGCGCTTCTCGACGAGCCCCGCATTCTTAAGCCGCGTCACCGTCCGCACCGTGGCGGAATGGGTGAGGTGCAGGCCGTGCCGGAGCGCGTCGATCGTAAGGTCCGGCCGGTTGCCGATGAGGATGAGCGCGGCGGAGGCATTGGCCCCTGCCCCCACCAGCGCCTCGGTTTCCGCCACCATCCGGTCCGCGAGGCCGAGCGCCAACGCGCCGATGACATTGGCCGCATGGCGTGCGGGCAAGACCTTTTCACTCATGACGACGCCTCCGTCGAGATGCATGACGAATGCATGTAATCGTGTCAAGCCGCGTGACCGCGGCGCGGGTCAGCGTCCGGCCAGCGCTTTATCGACGGCGGCGGTGATCTTCGGGCTCATCGGCTTCGTCGGCGTCGAGAACCAGTCGATCAAGCGGCCATCAGCGCCGATCAAGTATTTATGGAAGTTCCACTTCGGCCGGCCCATCATGCCGGCTTTCTCGCCCGCCCACTTGTAGAACGGGATCGCATTGTCGCCCTTCACCACCGCCTTGTCGGCCAATGGGAAGCTAACGCCGTAGTTTACCTTGCAGAAGGTCGCGATCTCTTTTGCCGTGCCCGGCTCCTGCTGGCCGAAGTCATTGGACGGCACGCCGATGATGATGAGCCCCTTGTCCTTGTAGGCCAGCCACAGCTTCTCGAGATCCTCGTACTGGGGTGTGTAGCCGCATTCGGACGCCGTGTTGACGATCAGCATCGGGTGGCCCTTGAACTGCGAAAGCGGCATGGGCTTGCCGTCGATGCCTGTCAGGGTGAAGTCATAGGCGGTCGTCTCGGCCATGGCGGCGGTGCTCGCAAAGAAAAGGGCACAGAGAGTGAGGATGAGGTGTCTCATGCGCCTTGAACGTGCGCAAGAACCCGCCGGATCAGCCGCGCTGGATCAGGTGCCGCGCGCCGAACAGCACAAGCCCCGCCACCAGCCCCCAGAAGGCCGAGCCGACCCCTAGGATGGTAAGGCCGCTGGCGGTGACAAGGAAGGTGACGAGCGCGCTTTCGATGTCCCGGGGCTCCTTCATCATGGCGGTGATGCCGCCCATGAGGGGCGAGAACAGCGCAAGCCCGGCAATCGCCGTGATGAGGTCCTTCGGCAGCGCGCCCAGCACATGGACGAAGCTCGCCGCCATGAGACCGATCAGGCCGTAGAGCACGAAATAAGGATAGGCGACGAGCCAGCGCTTCTTCGGGTCCGGGTGGCAGTCGGGGCCCGTCACGATGGAGGCGGTGATGGCCGCCATGTTGATCGCATGGCTGCCGAAGGGCGCCATCATCGTGGAGCCGATGCCGGTGACGAGGAGCGCGGGCTGCACCGGCGGCTGATAGCCCGACGCCCGCAGCACCGCGAAGCCCGGCAGGTTCTGGGACGCCATGGTGACCAGGAACAGCGGCACGCCGATGGACAGGATCATCTGCCAGTCGAAGCTGGGCGTCGTCCATTCGAGCGCGGTAATCCCGAAGCTGCAGCAATCGCCCGTAAGTCCACCACCAAAAGCGGCAAGCGCCACGCCCAGCACCACGACCACCGGCACGGCATAAAGCGGATAAGAAAGCCTCAAGCCAAAGAACACAACGATCAGCGGCAGCACCGCCCAGGGCATGGCCATGGCGGCGCCGGGAACGCCCAGCGTGTAGCGCAGCAGCACGCCCGCCAGCATGGCGGCGGCGACGGGTGCGGGGATTTTCTCGATCGCCTTTTCAAGGGGCTTGATGAGGCCCGCCACCACCATCAGCACCCCGGCGACGACGAAGGCGCCAAGCGCATTGGAATAGGTGACCCCGCCGCCGCTCGTGGCGATCAGCACGGCGCCCGGCGTCGACCATGCGGTGATCATCGGCATCCGGTAGCGCCAGGAGAGGATGAAGGAGGTGGCCGCCATGCCAAAGCACAGCGCCGCGGCCCATGAGGCCTGCTGCGTCGGCGTGGCGCCCACGGCGCGCGCGGCCTCCATGATGACGAGGATGGTCGAGGCGAAGCCCACCACAACCGCGGTGAGGGTTGAGGAAAAAATGCTGAACCAGCCGGAATGGTCGCGCTTCAGGGCCGTCTCGGTCACGGAATGGGAACTCCAGGCTCGTATTTCGCCACGCGCAGCATGAGCGTGGTCGTGACGTTTTCCACATTGGGTGCGGAGGTCAAGTCACGGATAATGTCGTTTTGTAACGACGGCAGGCCGCGGGCCACCAGCTTCAAGCGGAAATCCGCCTCGCCCGAAATCGCATAGGCCTCGCGCACCCAGGGCCATTGCGCCACGAGGGCCGTGACGGCACGGAGCTCCGCTTCGGCCTGGCTCTTGAGCCCGGCGAAGGCGAAGAGCGTTACCGTGAAGCCCAGCGCCGCAGCATCGGGCAGCGCGCGATAGCCGGCGATCACGCCCGCCTTCTCCAGCGCCTGCACCCGCCTGAGGCAAGGGCGCGGCGACAGGCTGACGCGGCTCGCCAGCTCGACATTGGTCAAGCGGCCTTCCTGCGGCGAATGAAGGCGCTGCAATTCGCGCAGGATCTTCCAGTCGGTGGCATCGAGGTCCATGCTGTCGCTCTATCGCATCCGGGCTCGCGCGGCCAGACCGGACCCAACGGCAGCCGGCCGGGTCTCGACAGCCTCTGCGAAATCCCCTTACACTCGCCGGGAGTGCAAAAGCACGAGAAAAAAGTGGAGGGAACGACATGACATTCAAGACCTTGCTTTCGCTTGCCGCCGGCGCGCTGATGCTTGCCGCGGGGTCCACCGCGGCCTTCGCCGAGAAGCTCGTCATCTCCAACTGGGATGGCTACATGCCCAAGGACATGGCGGAGAAGTTCAAGGCCGCCACTGGCATCGACCTTGAGATTGCCGTGCACGCCACCAATGAGGAGATCATGGGCAAGGTCACCGCCTCGGGCGGCGAGGGCTATGACGTGCTCTTCGTGTCATCGCCCTTTGCCGAAGCGCTGAACAATCTGGGGCTGCTCGCCCCCATCGACCATTCCAAGATCCCCAACCTCGCCAACCTCTATCCGGAGGCGAACGAGCTGAAGCATGATCCAGGCAACACCTTCTCCGTGCCTTATACCTGGGGCACCACGGGGCTGTGCTATCGCTCCGACCTCGTCAAGGCGGCGCCCACCAGTTGGAACGGCCTGCTGACGCCAACGGACGACCTCAAGGGCAAGATCACCATGCTGTCGACGGACCGCTGGCTGATGGCTGCGGGCTTCCTGGCCAACGGGCTCTCCGTCAACACCACAGACCAGGCAAGCCTCGACAAGGTGCGCGACCAGCTGATCGCCGCCAAACGCAACCTGCTGGCCTATGACGACACCACCTTCTATTCGAAGCTCGTCTCGGGCGAAGCCCTCATGGTGCAGGCCTGGGACGGCTGGTGCAATTACGGCATCACGGATAAGCCCGAGATCAAATACGTGATCCCCAAGGAAGGCTCCGACCTGTGGGTCGACACCATGGTGATCGCCAAGGCTTCCAAGAACCCGGAGGCCGCGGCCAAGTTCATCGACTTCGTGATGAATGCCGAGAACGGCAAGTGGGTGGTCGAGAACATCATGTACAAGTCGCCCAACAAGGCCGGCATGGAAACGGTGGACAAGGCGCTGTTCGAGAAATACCCCAACATGGCGATCACCCCGGCGGAGCTCCTGAAATACGAGCAGCTGCGCGACCTGGGCAATGGCATGAAGGCCTTCTCCAAGACCGTGTCCGAAGTGATGGCTGCCAAGTAAGCCCGAGAACGGCTCTCCCGGCCTCGCCGGGGGAGCCGCGATCATGCGCATGATCTCACGCTCCGCCACGTGGCTCCTGATGCTGCCAGGCCTGTTGTGGCTTGGCCTGCTGATGGTCGTGCCCTGCCTCCTGATCTTCGTGCTGATCTTCTTCGAGCGCGGCATCTATGGCGGCATCGACTGGGGAGCACCGACGCTCGAGAACGTCACCCGCGTCTTCGACCCGCTCTATCTCTCGATCTTCCTCGATAGCGCCGTCATCGCCGCGGTCTCGACTCTTGCGGCGCTGCTCATCGGCTATCCGGCGGCCTATGCCATCGTGAAGGCGCCGCCGTCGCGGCAGACGGCCCTCCTCTTCCTCGCGATCCTGCCCTTCTGGACCAATTACCTGATCCGCACCTATGCCTGGATCGTGCTGCTCAATCCGGCGGGGCTTATCAACTCGTTGCTTATCTGGCTGGGACTGCGCAGCGAGCCGCTGACGCTTCTCTATACCAAGCCCGCCGTGGTGCTGGGGCTGGTCTACAGCTACACGCCCTTCGTCATCCTCGCGATCTATTCCGCGCTGCAGCGGCTCGACCCCTCCTATGCCGAAGCCTCGCGCGACCTCGGCGCCGGTGCAGCCCAGACCTTCCTGCGCATCACGCTGCCCTTGACGGCGCCCGGCGTGGCGGCGGGTGCGGTCTTCGTCTTCGTGTTGTCGGTCGGCAATTTCGTGACGCCAGACCTGCTGGGCGGCGGCAAGTTCCAGATGGTGGGCAACCTCATCTACGACCAGTTCCTCTCGGCACGCGACTGGCCCTTCGGGGCGGCCCTCTCCGCGCTGCTCATCGGCCTCATGCTGCTGCTGCTCTTCGCGCAGGCCATCGCAACGCTTCGGGCAAGGGGTGAGCATGCGCGCGCTTAATGGCTGGCTCATCGCCGTCTATGGCTTCCTCTATCTCCCCATCGCGGTGCTGATGGTGCTGAGCTTCAACCGCTCTGGCATGCCCACCGCCTGGGGCGGCTTCTCGCTCGAATGGTATGGCAAGCTGGCGCAGAACCCGAAGATCATCGGCGCCGCCTGGAATTCCCTCGTCGTGGCGATCTGGGCCACCGCGATTTCCACCGTGCTCGGCACGCTGCTGGCGCTGGGGGTGGAGCGGGCAAGACGCTCGGCTGCGCGCGAGGCGCTGCTTTTCGCCCCGATGATCATTCCGGACATCGTGCTGGCGATCGCACTCCTTTCCTTCTTCACGCTCATCAAGTTCACGCTGGGCCTGCGTTCGATCGTCATGGCGCATGTTGTGTTCAATCTGGCCTTCGTCTGCGCCGTGGTGCGCGCGAGGCTCAAATCCTATGACTGGTCGCTGAATGAGGCCTCGCGCGATTTGGGCGCTTCCGCCGCTGCCACTTTCTTCCGCATCACACTGCCGCTTATCGGCCCTTCGGTGCTGGCAGGAGGGCTTCTCGCCTTCACGCTGTCGATCGATGAATTCATCATCGCCTATTTCACCGCGGGCGCGGGCCAGTCCTCCACCACGCTGCCGATGCAGATCTATGCCATGATCCGTTTCGGCGTAACGCCGGAAATCAATGCCATGGCCACCGTGGTCATGGGCTTAAGCTTCGTCATGATCCTCGCCGCCCAGCGCCTCAACCGGGGCCGGCTGCCGGGAACGTGACGTAGCAGCCAGAACAACAGGGAGCAAGCGAATGGCGAAGACGGCAGTGAAAAAGGCAGCGAAGAAGCCTGCGGCGCGCAGGGCAGCAGCCCCAGCAAAAAAGAGGGCGAAAAAGCCCACGCCGCGCAAGAAGGCAAAGAAGGTCATCGCACTTTTCCCCGAGGCGGCCTTCGGCCCGGCGCTCAATTCAGTGGGCATCGCCCAGGCGCTGGAAAAGATAGGCCACAAGGTGGTGTTCCTCTCCGACCCCGGCTTCCTCGACGTCTACAAGGGCTATGGCTTCGAGGCCCATGCTGTGAACCTGTCGGAGCCCTTGCCGCCGGAGCAGATGGCGAAGTTCTGGGTTGACTTCATCAACGGCCACATCCCCAACTTCCGGAAGACGCCCTATGAGCAGATCGACACTTACGTGAAGGACTGCTGGAGCATGATCGTCGAGACCGCCAAATGGGCCGAGAAGGACCTGCCGGGCGTGCTCGACCAGGTGAAACCCGATGTGGTCTGCGTCGATAACGTCATACTGTTCCCGGCGATCAAGCGTTACGCCAAGAAGAACAAGAAGCCCTGGGTGCGCATCATCTCCTGCTCGGAAAACGAGATCGAGGATCCGGACATTCCGCCTCACCTGTCGGGCGCCGGCGCCAAGGACAAGAAGGCCCATGCCGCCTATCGCAAGCACTTCAACGCGGTGATCAAGCCGATCCACGAGGAATTCAACCGTTTCCTCGCCTCGGTGGGCGAGCGGAAGTACCCGCTGGGCCAGTTCTTCGAGGCGAGCCCGCACATGAACATCCTGCTTTATCCGAGTGCGGTGAAGTTCAAGCGCCGCCACAAGCTGCCGGCGCGCCAGTTCCAGTATCTCGAGGGCTGTGTCAGGAAGGACAAGCCCTACGGCGTGCCGCGCTTCAAGGCCAACAACGGCAAGCCGCTGCTCTATGTGAGCTTCGGCTCGCTGGGCTCGGGCGATGTGGACCTTTTGAAGCGGCTCATCGCGGCGCTCGGCAACATGCCGGTGCGGGCGCTGGTCAATGTCGGCGACTACAAGGACCAGTATGCGGACATTCCGCCCAATGTCATCATCGACAGCTGGTTCCCGCAGCCCTCGGTCATCCCGCAGGTCGATGCGGTGATTCACCACGGCGGCAACAACTCCTTCACCGAGTGCCTCTATTTCGGCAAGCCCGCGATCATCATGCCCTATGTCTGGGACGGCCATGACAATGCGACGCGCGTGCAGGAAACCGGCCACGGCTTCAAGCTCGACCGTTACCGGTGGACGGAAGAAGAGATGCAGCAGAAGATCATGGCGATGCTGACCGACAAGAAGATGAAGGCGCGGCTGAAGAAGACCTCGCGCCAGATGCGTTCGAAGCACGGGCCCACCAAGGCCGCCAAGGTGATCGACGCGCTCACCCGCCGGAAACTCGCCTGATGCCCACCAACCTCTCTTCCTCCGCCCCCCATCTCGAAGGCCCGGCCGGCTATGCCGGGCCGCTCAAGGACTGGGGCCACCAGCCCAATCCCATCGCGGGCCATTCGAAGAGCGACGGCGTGCTGCTGCACAAGGGGCCGGGTGGCCAGCCGGAAGTGGGCCTGTGGCAATGCACGCCGGGCGCCTGGCCGCTCGAAATCCCGCGGGACGAGCTCTGTCATTTCGTCTCGGGCCGTGCCACCTATACCCATGAGTCGGGTGAGGTGATCGAGATCGTTCCGGGCACGGTGGTGCTGTTCCCGGCCGGCTGGATTGGCACCTGCACCGTCCACGAGACCATGCGCAACGTCTACATGCTGAGCTGACACATGACCCTGAAACTCGAATCCTCCGCCCCCCACCTCAGCGCTCCGGAGACCTATCCGGGGCCTTTCAAGGACTGGGGCGTGATCTCCACCATGATCGAGGGGGCCTCGCACACTTCCGGTCTCGTGCTGCACAAAGGACCCAATGGCGAAAGCGAGACGGGCATCTGGATCTGCACGCCGGGCTTCTGGAACTGCCACGTCACGCGCGACGAGTTCTGCCACTTCCTGCTGGGCCGCTGCACCTACACGCATGAGTCGGGCGAAGTGATCGAGATCATGCCGGGGACCGTGGCCTTCTTTCCGCGGGACTGGAAGGGCGCCTGCCGCGTGCATGAGACGATCCGCAAGGTCTACATGATCCGCTAGAGGGGCCGGCACCGCCCTCAATTCTGCATTGCTTGGATGGTGCAATGCCGCATTGCCGTTTCCGAAGGGCAGCATAGAACCGCGGCGCAGCCTCCGGAAGAGACGGGCAAATTTCGCTTGAGGCGCTTCAAGCAAAATTCGGGTGTGGCCCCTGTTCACAACAGCTTGTAGCGGCCTTGCCGTTGCGCCCAATTCAGCTATGCTGTTTTCTCATAGCAACTGGAGCACCCAATGTCCGCCCGCCACGCCCGTGTGCTGATCCTCGGATCGGGACCCGCAGGCTATACCGCCGCCATCTATGCCGCCCGCGCAATGCTGAAGCCCATCCTCGTGCAGGGCATCCAGCCGGGGGGCCAGCTCACGATTACGACCGATGTCGAGAATTATCCCGGCTTCGCCGGCGTGATCCAGGGTCCATGGCTGATGGAGCAGATGAAAGCCCAGGCAGAGCATGTGGGCACCGAGATCGTGCCGGACACCATCACCGAGGTGAAGCTCGCTTCAAAGCCGATCTGGCTAAAGGGCGACTCGGGGACCGAATACACCTGCGATGCGCTGATCATCTGCACCGGCGCACAGGCCAAGTGGCTGGACCTGCCCTCCGAGCAGGCCTTCCGCGGCTTCGGCGTCTCGGCCTGCGCCACCTGCGACGGCTTTTTCTACCGCAACAAGCGTGTCGTGGTGGTGGGCGGCGGCAACACTGCCGTGGAGGAGGCCCTCTTCCTCACCAACTTCGCCTCCGAAGTGATCGTCGTGCACCGCCGCAACGAGTTCAAGGCGGAGCGCATCCTGCAGAACCGCCTGTTCAACCACCCGAAGATCAAGGTGATGTGGGACACCACGCTGGCCGATGTCATCGGCACTGAGAACCCGAAAGGCGTGACTCACGCGCGCCTCAAGAACGTGAAGACGGGTGCAACCGAGGACATCGCCGCCGACGGCATCTTCATCGCCATCGGCCACAAGCCGGCAACCGAACTGTTCGCGGGCCAGCTGCCGTTCAAGCCGGGCGGCTATCTGGTCACCGAACCGCGCTCAACCCAGACCGCGGTCCCCGGGGTCTATGCGGCAGGCGACGTGACGGACGACGTCTACCGCCAGGCGGTGACAGCCGCCGGCATGGGCTGCATGGCGGCCCTCGAGGCGGAGCGCTGGCTCCATACGCAAACGGAGACGCGACATGCCGCTGAATAGTTCGGTGATGGACTGGGACAAGCTGCGCATCTTCCACGCCGTGGCGGATGCAGGCAGCTTCACCCATGCCGGCCATGAACTGGGGCTGTCGCAGTCCGCCGTCAGCCGCCAGATCTCCGCGCTGGAAGACGCGCTGAACGTGCCCCTCTTCCACCGCCACGCGCGCGGTCTCATCCTCACCGAGCAGGGCGAGATGCTCTATCGCACGGCGCATGAGGTGTTCACCAAGCTCACCGCGGCGCAGACGCGCCTGATGGACTCGAAGGAGAAGCCCTCAGGTGAACTCCGCATCACCACCACCGTGGGCCTGGGGAGCGTGTGGCTCACGCCGCGCCTCAAGGAGTTTTCCGAGATCTATCCGGATATCGCGGTGACGCTGCTGCTGGACGACCGCGAGCTCGACTTGTCAATGCGCGAGGCGGATGTCGCCGTGCGGCTGAGAAGGCCGACGCAGCCCGACCTCATTCAACGCAAGCTCTTCACCGTGCATCACCATCTTTACGCCTCCGCCGATTACCTTAAGAAGCATGGCATTCCGAAGTCGCTGGAGGACCTCGACAAGCACAAGATTCTCACCCACGGCCAGGCGCCCAACTATCTCACTCCGGTGAACTGGCTCGAATTCGTGGGCCGCCCGGAGGGCGACCCGCGCCCCGTGGCGCTGCGCGTCAACAATGCCTATGGGCTTCGCCGCGCCGTCCAGGCCGGGATGGGGCTTGCCTCGCTCGCCGACTATATCGTGCCGGAGGACTCAGGACTGGTGCAGATCGACGTGCCGGTGGAGACGCCGGAGTTCGACACCTACTTCGTGTATCCGGAAGAATTGAAGGACACCAAGCGTGTCACCGTCTTCCGCGACTTCCTCGTGGCGAAGGCGAAGGAGTGGAGCTTCTGAGTTGCGCCCTCTCCCGCCGAAGGAGCGGGAGAAGACGACCCGGCGCATTCCCTCCTGGCATGGCTCCCATGACCGCGCGCTGCTTGCTGATTGCCGCCGAGAAAGTCACACCTTTGGTCGCCGCGCATTCCGGCGCGGGATTCGCCGCTTCACTGTCTCCCCTTGCGGAGTGGCCAATGGGTCTCCTCATCCCCCACCGGGCGGACGGGACCAAACCCTCGGCGACGAGGGGGAACGGGTAACTTCAAGGCCAGTCGCGTGACTGGCCTTTTTCTTTACATGTAGAGCTTCTCGTTCTCGAGGCCCTTGTAGAGCTCCGCCACCTGCGCGCCATAGCCGTTGTAGAGCACGGTGGGGATGCGCTCGCCCGTGCCCAGCACCTCCTCGCTCGCCTGGCTCCAGCGCGGATGCGCCACTTCCGGGTTGACGTTGGCCCAGAAGCCATACTCCCGCGGCCCCAGCTGCTCCCAGAAGCTTACCGGCCGCTCCGCCACGAAGCTCACCTTCACGATGCCTTTGATCGACTTGAAGCCGTATTTCCAGGGTAGGTGCAGGCGCAGCGGTGCGCCCATGGAGTTGGGCAGCGGCTTGCCATAAGCGCCCGTCACCATAAGCGGCAGCTCGTTCATCGCCTCGGCCATGGTGACGCCCTCGACATAGGGCCAGGGGAAGGAGGTGAAGAGGCCGTCCTTCTGGCCCACCGCCACGTCCGGCTTGTTGAAGGTCTCGAAGCGCAAGTACTTGGCGTTCGAATTGGGCTTCGCGATCTCCACCAGCCGCTTCAGCGGGAAGCCTGTCCACGGCGCCACCATGGACCAGGCCTCGACACAGCGGTGACGGTAGATGCGCTCCTCGAAGGTCACTTGGCTGAACAGATCGTCGATGGCGAGGGTGGTGGGCTTCTCCACCTCGCCGTCGATAACGATGGACCACGGCCGGATGGGCAGCGCCTTGGCGGCATCGGCAATCTGCTTCGAGGTGCCGAACTCGTAGTAGTTGTTGAAGTTGATATTGTCCGCCTCATCCGTCACCAGCCGCCCGGCATCACCATAGGCCGGGTTGCGCTTGGCCGGATAAAGAGCGGCCGAAGGGTCCGTCTCCGCCCGCGCCGGCTTTACTGCCATGAGGGCTATAGCCCCGGCGCCTGCCGCCATGAAGCTGCGGCGGTTGAAGAACACATGCTCCGGGGTGACGCGCGCCTCCGGAATTTCCCAGCCCCGATTGCGCTTGATCAACATCTGTAAAGTCTCCTGTGAGGACAGCACCATAGTGCTCTATCCATAACGCTGGCCAATCAAGCCCCGATCACTTTCGAGGGAAGGGAACACTCTCCCTCTTGCCCTTCGGGGAAGAAGAAGGAGGCTGTTACGCCGCCTCCGCTTTCCGGCCCGCCACCACCTGCTCCGCCGCGCGGCCGGTGAGTTCCGCCATGTGGTCGAGCGCGAAGGTGAAGGTGCCCACGCCTGCCGTGGCCGAACGCAGCTCGATGATGAGGGACGCCATTTCGGACTCCGGCATGTGGGCCTTCACCGTGTCCCAGCCCGGCCAGCCGTCGCGCCCATCATAGCCGAGCAACTGCCCGCGATGGCCGGTCACGATCTGGTTAATGCGCGCGGTCGCTTCGCTTGGGCTATGGATCTCGACCAGCACGATGGGTTCGAGCAGCACCGGCGCGCATTGCGGCATGCCATCGGTCATGGCGATGCGCGCTGCCGTCTTGAACGCCATTTCGGACGAGTCGACGTCATGATAGGACCCGTCGGAGAGGTTGACGCTGAAGTCGGTGACGGGGAAGCCCAAGGGCCCGTGCCCCATCCACTCCCGCACGCCCTGCTCCACAGCGGGGATATATTGTTTCGGCACCACGCCGCCGGCGATCGTGTCGGTGAACTGGAAGCCGGAGCCGCGCGGCAGCGGTGCGATCTCCAGCACCACGTCGCCATACTGGCCATGCCCGCCCGACTGCTTCTTGTGCCGGCCGCGGATCTGCACCGGCTTGCGGATCGTCTCCTTTCACCTTCTGGTAGTCGATGGTGCGAATGTCCGTGTCATCCCCGAAATAGTTGAGAATGTCATCGGCGCGGCGCTTGGATCCCTTTAGGTCCTTGTTGTCCTTCCACTCGTTGTTGATTAGTTCGTTGTAGAGTTTACTCAGCTTCATTCAGGTCTCCATGATCTTGGCTATGTCATTGGCAAGACGCTGGCCCTTAGCGGTCAGCTTCACACGCTTCACACGGCTGTCCTGTGCATCCTCATAGGTGGTGACCAAACCCAGCCCCGGCCTCGCCCTTGCCCTGTCTCCACGCTCTGTGAGTATCAGGATGTGACGCGAGGCAGACGAACGTCGTAGCTCAGTCACCTGTTCCAGCTTCTTGATGGTACTGTCAGGGTACTGCATGACGTACAACAGCATCAGCACCGTAGATGCACTGAGGCTGTCGCTAGGGTCTATCTTCCGCACCAGTTCGATGGGAAGGATGGCTTTCATGTAGCTGCGGGTATCTCCGGCCATAGAGGCTCTCCTGTGATACCGAAGTGGCCCTTTAGCAGGGTGACAGGCCACACACGGTTACCGTTGCTGTCGTAGAAGACGAAGTCAGGGTACTGGCCACTAATCTCTGTCTCCAAATGGGTAATATACTCAATAGGATCATCCTGCAAGTCCAAACAATCCCGGTCATAGGACCGTACGAAAACAGGAACGGTCAGCATAGCGTAGCTCATTCTCAGTCCTTAATCCTTGGCCTGTTCACACCCCTGTTCAGGCTCTCTGGTCATCACCGCTTGGTAGGAGATGCGCCGCGGCTTGGTATGGGCATGCACGCCGAACTTGCCCTGCAGTTTCTCCAGCGCCACGCGCAGGTGCATCTCGCCCTGCCCCCACAGCACCATCTCATGAGTGCCGTGATTGTGCGCGAGCGACAGCGAGGGGTCTTCCTCGACAAGCTTGGCGATGGCGCTTGTGAGCTTCACCTCGTCCTTGCGGTCGGCCACCGAAATGGCGAAACCATAGACACCCGGCGCGGTTTGGAGCTTCACCAGTTGCGGCGTGCTGCCCTTGGTGGTGGACAGCGTCTCGCCGGTATGGGCTCCCTCGAGCCGGCCCAGCGCCACCGTGTCGCCCGCAACGCCCTTCAGCACCTTGGACGGCGTCGAGCCCATCAGCGTGAAGACGCCCGCCACGCGGCTGTCCTGGCCTTCCGCGCCATAAAGCACGGCGCCATCGGCCACCTCGCCCAAGAACACGCGCGACAGCGACAGCTTGCCGCCATGCGCGGTGTGGAAGGTCTTGAGCACCTGCACCGTCGTGCCGTTGGCCCTGAGGCCCAGCCGCTTCGCCGTCCCGGCAATGCCCGGCGCCTCGTGGCGCAAGGCCTTCAGCAGGCGCTCGATGCCGGCGCCATGCTCGGCGGAGCGAAGAGAACGGGCGTGATAAAGCCATTGGCCAGCTCGCTGGCGAGATCGCCGAAGACGCGGTCCTTCGGCGGTTCCATATCGGAGAGCAGTTGTTCCATCAGCTCATCGTCATGGTCGGCCAGGCGCTCGAGCATGGCGAAGCGCTGCGACTTCTCGAGCTCCGCCATGTCGGCGGGCATGTCGATGAGCTTGCTTTCGAGATGCTCCTGGTAGACGAAGGCGCGCTCCAGCGCGAGGTCGACGAAGCCCGTCACGATCGAGCCCTTCATGATCGGCAGCTGGCGCAGGATGAGCGGCTTCGAGGAGGCGGGCTGCAGCCACTCGAGCACGTCGCGCGGGGAAGAATCTGACTTGTCTACCTTGTTGATGAACAGGATGCGGGGCAGGTTGATTTCATCGAGCTGCTTGAGGATCAGTTGCAGCGCCGGCGCCTTCTTGTCATCCGCCTCGCAGACGACGATGGCGACATCGGCGCCGCTCAGCGCCGCGCGCTGGTCCTGCGCGAATTCCACCGAGCCGGGGCAATCGAGAAATGTGTAGCTGTCACCCAGATAGGTCGTGCTGGCGGCGTTGAGTTCGATCGACATGCCATGGGCGCGCGCTTCCGGCGCCGCATCGCCGACCGAGGACTTGCCGGACACCCTGCCCTGGCGCGCAATGGCGCCGGTGTGGAACAGGATGGCTTCGAGGAGTGTGGTCTTGCCGCTGAGATAGGGGCCCACCAGTGCGACGCACCGCGAGCCCTGTGGCCTACTGCCGGTTTGGGTATCCATGGACAATGCTCCTTTAACTGCTGACACTCGTTGCAGCGAAGGACCGCCCATCTCTACCCGTGTCACCACGCCGGGGCGGTTCCACGGGTCAAAGACTGACTCCGTTCAGAACGGCCCGCAAGCGAATTCACAAAACGAAAAGGCCCGGCGCTTTCGCCAGGCCCGTTCGCAGCAATCCCGGGAAGGCTTACTTCTTGGAGGGCTTAAGCGTCATCGCAGCGACGCCGGCGGCGAGGTTCAGGCCGGTCTGGGCCTGGACGCTGAGGGGCTGCAACGTGATCGACTTGCTGCCGCCTCCGACCAGCACGTTGGCACCGAGGCCAACGGCCACCGAGGCTTCCGCCGACGCACCGGCATACTTGCCCTTGAGGGCGCCCTTGGCGATCTGGCCGGGGGCGAACACCACCCACGACATCACGCCCTTGCCGGTGAAGCCGACGTCGAGGCCGAGGCGCTCGATGGTGCCGGTGTAATTTTCGGTGCCGCCGACGGCGCGGTCGAACTTGCACTTCAGCGTCCGGGAGGACGCAACGATCATGCCGACGCTGGCCGAGACGTTGCAGTTGAGGACGCCGATCTTGACGCCGCTCGTCTTGGCGAAGGCCGGGGAGGCCGCGAGGCCCAGGGTGAGTAGAGCCGCAATGGCCAGTTTCTTCATGTGTCGATGTCTCCTATTGGACGGTAAAGGCTAGAGGCTTTCATTATGTCAGGATTTGGACAAGACCGGTATTCCGGGGCGGAATGGCAGTTAATCCGCAGGGTTAACCCTCTTCCTCCCCGGCGGGTTGTTACGGAACATATTCGAGGCGGAAGTTGGCAAGGCCTGCCGCGACGTTGACGCCGGTCTGGCCCTCGATGCTGACGGGCTGCAGCGCGATCGACTGCTGCGAACCGCCGACCAGCACATTGGCGCCGAGGCCCACGGCAAAGGCGGCATCGGCAGTTGCGCCGGCATAGTCGCCCGCCAGCGCGCCCACGCCCACCTGGCCCGGCGCGAACACCGCCCAGCTCATGATGGCGCCGGAGGATACGCCGATGTCGAGGCCGACCTGGGTGATGCGGCCCTTGTAGTATTCGACGCCATTGGGGCCCTGGAACGTGCAGGACGCGGATTCCGAGCCGCCGAGGATCAGGCCGATCGAGCCCGACACATCGCACACCAGCATGCCCAGCTTTACGCCGCCATCGGCATGCGCGGGCAGCGCAAGCAGCCCAAGGGCCAGCAGAGAGGCGGCAAATCTCTTCATCATGACACCATCCTTCTGATGTAGTCCAGGAGACGCTGTCTTACTGACCGCCAGCCAGGAAATCCGGCTTGCCCAACTCGATTCCATTGTGCCGGAGGATGGCATAGGCGGTGGTGAGGTGGAAGAAGAAGTTGGGCTTGGCCCAGGTTTCGAGATAGGCGAAACCCCTGAACTCCAACTCGCGTCCGCCGGCCTTGAGGTGGATATCGCGGTCCTCCGCGCCGGCGAACTGTTCCGGCTTGAGCGCGGCCAGAAACTCCAGGGTTTTGCCGATTCGCGTCTGCAGCTCATCGAAGGTCTTTTCCTCGTCTGGCCAGCTTGGCACGGCCACGCCGGCAAGCCTTGCGCCCGCCCCCTTCGCGGCATCCGAAGCGATCTGCACCTGGCGCGTGAAGGCAAACATGTCGGGGAACAGCCTGGCGGCGAGGATCACGCTGGGTTCGATCTTCCGCGCCGCGCAATGCATCTCGGCCTTCTTGAGGATCGCCGAGAGTGAGCGCAGGAAATGGGCAAAGACAGGAACGGACGCATCATACATGTTCATGGTTGTTTCTCTCATTTAACGCAGGTTGCCGCAGAAACGCTGGATGCGCTTGCAGGCGTCCTCCAGGGTCCCGGTGGAGGTCGCATATGAAATTCGGAAGAAGGGCGACATGCCGAAGGCCGCGCCATGCACCGCCGCCACGCCTTCGGCGGCGAGCAGTTCCGTCACGAAGTCCTCGTCATTGCGGATGACATGGCCCGAGGGCGCGGTCTTGCCGATGCAGCCAGCGCACGAGGGATAGACATAGAAGGCGCCCTCCGGCGCCGGGCACGAGAGGCCCCTGGCCTGGTTCAGCATCGACACGACGAGATCGCGGCGCTGCCTGAACACCTCATTGTTCTTCGCAATGAAATCCTGCGGACCGTTCAGCGCCTCCACCGCCGCCCACTGCGCGATGGACGACGGGTTCGAGGTCGATTGCGACTGGAGCTTCGACATCGCCTTGATCAGCTGCTCCGGCCCCGCGCCATAGCCGATGCGCCATCCGGTCATGCAGTAGGACTTGGACACGCCGTTCATCGTCAGCGTGCGGTCATAGAGCTTCGGTTCCACCTGCGCCGGCGTGGCGAATTCGAAGCCGTCGTAGACCAGGTGCTCATACATGTCGTCGGAGAGCACCCACACATGCGGGTGCTTCAGCAGCACATCCGTCAGCGCCTTCAGCTCGGCGCGCGAATAGGCAGCGCCAGAGGGGTTCGACGGCGAATTGAGGATCAGCCATTTGGTCTTCGGCGTGATCGCCTTCTCGAGGTCGGCCGCCTGCAGCTTGAAGCCATTCTCCACCTTGCCCGCGACGAACACCGGCGTGCCCCCCGCCAGCATCACGATGTCGGGGTAGCTCACCCAGTAGGGCGCCGGCACGATCACTTCGTCGCCCGGGTTGACGGTCGCCATCAGGGCATTGAAAAGCACCTGCTTGCCGCCTGAGCCGACCGACACCTGGGAAACCTTGTAGTCGAGATTGTTCTCGCGCTTGAACTTGCCGGCGATGGCCTTCTTGAGCTCGGGGATGCCGTCCACCGGCGTGTACTTGGTCTTGCCCGCCTGGATCGCCGCGATCGCCGCGTCCTTGATGTTCTGCGGCGTGTCGAAGTCGGGTTCCCCCGCCGCCAGCCCGATCACGTTCTTGCCCTCGGCCTTCAGCTGCATCGCCTTGTTGGAGATGGCGATGGTGGCGGAGGGCTGGATGCGGTTCAGCGAATCGGAGATGAAACCCATGGCGGTAACCTTTCGATTTTCCGGGCTGAATAGGCTCTGCCGGGCTTGTGGGCAAGCCTCAATCCGCCGCACTTCAACGGCCCGCGGATTGGGCTAAAAGGCCGCCATGGATGCGCATTCCTTCCTCATCGCCGGCGGCGGCATCGGCGGGCTGGCGGCAGCCCTGGGTCTCGCCCGGCAGGGCCGCCCGGTGCGGCTGTTCGAGCAGGCGCAAACCTTCGAAGAGATCGGCGCCGGCCTCCAGATGTCGCCCAATGGCGTCAGAGCGCTCAAGGCGCTGGGCGCCTGGGACGCAGTGGAGCCCGCCTGCGTCATCCCCTCCGAGATCCATGTGCGCGACGGGCTGTCCGGCGCGCTCCTGCAGCGCATCCGGCTGGGCAAGCCCTTCGAGGATCGCTTTGGCGCCCCCTACCGCGTCTGCCACCGGGCCGACCTGCTGGCAAGCCTTGTCACCGCCGCCAAACGCAACTTCGCCATCGAGATCAACACCGGAAAGCGCGCCACCGCCATGGAAGACCTGGGCGAGACTGCCCGCCTCGGTTTCGCCGATGGCAGTTCCGCCAAGGGGGCTGCCGTGGTGGCGGCCGACGGCGTCCGCTCGGCGCTGCGGGCAGCTGTCGCCGGCACGGCGCCGGCCACGCCGCGCGGCGTCATCCTCTATCGGTGCCTGATGCCGCTCGATCGCGTGCCGCCAGGCATCGAAGCGGACTGCGTGACGCTGTGGCTCTGCCCCGGCGCACATGTGGTGCATTACCCCGTCTCCAACTGGCGCAACTTCAACGTCGTGGTGGCGGTGGACGGCACGCTTCCGGATGATGGCTGGAAGACGCCTGCCCACACCGGCGAGGTTGAACAGCGCCTGCCTGACGCCTGCGAAGCGCTTGGCCTGCTGCTCGCGGCGCCTGCGGGCTGGATGCGCTGGCCCGGCGCCGACCTGCCTCCGCTGCCACAGTGGACGAAGGGCCGCCTGACGCTGCTGGGCGATGCCGCCCATGCCGCGCTCCCCTTCCTCGCCCAGGGCGCCGTTATGGCGCTTGAGGATGCGGTGGTCCTGTCAGGAGCGATTGGGCAGTATCCAGACGTTGCCACGGCCTTCGGCGCCTATTCGCAGGAGCGCCGCGCCCGCACTGCCAGGATCCAGCAGCAGTCGCGCAACATGGGCCGCATCTACCACGCCTCCGGCGTCCTGGCGTCGGCGCGGAACCTGACCCTCCGGCTGTCAGGCCCTGCCTATGCGCTGGGCAGGCTCGAATGGATCTACTGCTGGACGCCGCACGGTCCCGGCTGATCACCAAATCGTGTAGAATGGGCCGGCAGCCTGCTGCGTACAGTAGCCGGTATCTCTTTCAAGGAGGACACCATGTCTCGCATTGTTCCAGTTGCTCTGGCTTTTCTGATCGCGGTTGCAGCACCTGCCTTCGCCGCTGGCGGCGGCAGCAGTGGCGGCGGCAGCTCTTCGCCCACCAACCACGGCTGCAAGAAGGGCCAGGTGTGGAACGCCAAGACCAAGAAATGCGTCGCCACCCAATCCGGCATTTTGCCCGATGAGGAGCTTTATCAGCAAGGCCGGGCGCTGGCCAAGGAGGCGCAGTATGACTGGGCCATCCAGGTGCTCGCCACGATCCAGAACCAGGAAGATCCGCGAGTCCTCAATTATCTCGGCTATTCCAACCGCAAGGCGGGCCGCCTCGAAACCGGCATCACCTATTACCGCCAGGCCCTCGCCATCGATCCCAATTTCAACCTGGCGCGCGAATATCTGGGCGAAGGCTACATCGCCGCCGGCCGCGTCGATCTCGCCATGGCCGAACTTGCCGCCATCGAGAAGAGCTGCGGCACAGCCTGCGAGGAATACAAGGACCTCTCCGCCGCCATCGCAGCGGCCAACTGATCTGCCCCTGCCCCCTCTCCCGCCCGTGAGGCGGGAGAGGCCTTCAGACCGTCACCTCGGCTCCACCAGCCACGCCACCGTTGCCCGGCCCCAATCGCCCAGCCCCAGCCGCTCCGCCAGCGCGGGCGCCAGCAGGCGCAACTCCTCGTCGAGCTTCCATGGCGCATTGAGGATGGCGAGGCCGGAGCCCGCCAGCCCGCCGGCCGCGAAGGCCTCGCGCACCCGCAGCTCGGCCTTCAGCGTTGCGGGCACGCCCATCTCCGCCACCGCGGCGAGGATCGTCTCCGCCGTGCAGTCCGCCTTCAGCGGATACCACAGCAGGAACACGCCCTGCGCAAAGCGCCTCAGCCCATGGGCCAGCATGCGCAAGGCCTTCTCCGCCTCGTTCTTCGCCTCATAGGGCGGATCGATCAGGATCACGCCGCGCCGCTCGGGCGGCGGCAGCCTGGCCTTGAGGCAGGTCTCGGCATCCATCGCAGTGACATCGCAACGCGGGTCGTGGAGATACTGCCGCTCCAGCGCCACCGCATCCTGCGGGTGAAGCTCGTTGGCGAGAAGCCGGTCCTGCGGGCGCATCAGGCGCAAGGCAAGTTCGGGCGAGCCGGGATAGTAGCGAAGGCCGCCACCGGGATTAAGCGCCGCGATCACGTGGCGATAGGGCTTGAGCAGGTCCTCGGCCTCCGCGGAAAAAGGCTCGGCCAGCTTGCCGATGCCGCCTTCCCATTCGCCGGTCTTGCCGGCCTCGATGCCCGCGAGATCGTAGACGCCAGCACCCGCATGCGCATCGATCACCCGGAACGGCTTATCCTTCTTCTTCATGTGCGCGATCACGCGGGCCAGCACGACGTGCTTCAGCACGTCGGCGTGGTTCCCGGCATGATAGGCATGGCGGTAGTTCATGCGCGGAGCACGCAAAAGGCCAGGGCGGGCACGGTAAGCAAGGCGCGGATCATGCGCCGCACTCATGCCAGAACCGCCCGCCCTTGGCTATTGGCGCCCTTCCCGACTCCCCTCGCCCGCCCTATATTGCCGCCATCATGGGACATTCACGCCAGGACGGCGGCTTTGCGGAAGCGCCGCAGCCGCTCGATTTCGACTCCGCCGAATCGATCGCCGGAGGCCTCGGGCCGCTGCGGCCGGACTTCGTGCCGCTGCCCGGCTTCACCCCCGTTAAGCCGCCGAAGCCGCCCAAGGCGCCGGGCAAACGGCTGAGGATCGTCTCCGATTTCGAACCGCGCGGCGACCAGCCCCAGGCCATTTCGGAACTCGCCGCCGGCGTCCGCCAGATGGAGCGCGACCAGGTGCTCTTGGGCGTCACCGGCTCCGGCAAGACCTTCACCATGGCCAAGGTGATCGAGGAGACGCAGCGCCCGGCCCTGATTCTCGCCCCCAACAAGACGCTGGCCGCCCAGCTCTATGGCGAGTTCCAGAGCTTCTTCCCCGAAAACGCGGTCGAATATTTCGTCTCCTACTACGACTACTACACGCCCGAAGCCTATGTGCCGCGCAGCGACACCTACATCGAAAAGGAATCGGCCATCAACGAACAGATCGACCGCATGCGCCACTCGGCCACGCGCTCGCTCCTGGAGCGCGACGACGTGATCGTGGTGGCCTCCGTCTCCTGCATCTATGGCATTGGCGACGTCGAAACCTATTCCGCCATGGCCTTCCAGCTGAAGAAGGGCGATCGCACGCCGCAGCGCCAGCTGCTGGCCGACCTCGTGGCCCTTCACTACAAGCGCAATGACCAGAATTTCGTGCGCGGCGCCTTTAGGGTGCGCGGCGACACGATCGAGCTCTTCCCCTCCCATTTCGAGGACCGCGCCTGGCGGCTCTCCCTGTTCGGCGACGAGATCGAGGCGATCTCCGAATTCGATCCGCTCACCGGCCAGAAGATGGCGGAGCTCGACCAGATCAAGGTCTACTCCAACTCGCATTACGTGACGCCCAAGCCGACGCTGGAGCAGGCGGTGAGCCGCATCAAGAACGACCTGCGCATCAGGCTCAACGAGTTCAACGCCGCAGGCCGCCTGCTCGAGGCCCAGCGCCTCGAACAGCGCACCATGTTCGATATCGAGATGATGATGGCCACCGGCTCCTGCGCGGGCATCGAGAATTATTCGCGCTATCTCACGGGCCGCAAGCCGGGCGAGCCGCCGCCCACTTTGTTCGAATACCTGCCGGACAATGCGCTGGTTTTCGTCGACGAAAGCCATGTCACCATCCCGCAGATCGGCGGCATGTTTAGGGGCGACTTCAACCGCAAGGCGACGCTCGCCGAATATGGCTTCCGCCTGCCCTCCTGCATCGACAACCGGCCTTTGCGCTTCGAGGAGTGGGACGCGATGCGCCCGCAGACCGTCTGCGTCTCGGCCACGCCCGGCAAATGGGAAATGAATCAGACCGGCGGCGTCTTCGCCGAACAGGTCATCCGGCCCACCGGCCTCATCGATCCGCCCGTCTTCATCCGCCCGGTCAAGGACCAGGTGGACGACCTCGTCGCCGAATGCCGCGAGGTGGCACTGAAGGGCTACCGCGTTCTGGTCACCACGCTCACCAAGCGCATGGCGGAGGACCTGACGGAATATATGCATGAACAGGGCATCCGTGTCCGCTACATGCATTCCGACATCGACACGCTGGAGCGCATCGAAATCATCCGCGACTTGAGGCTCGGCGCCTTCGACGTGCTGATCGGCATCAACCTGCTGCGCGAGGGCCTCGACATTCCGGAATGCGCCCTCGTGGCCATTCTGGATGCCGACAAGGAAGGCTTCCTGCGCTCTGAAACCTCGCTGGTGCAGACCATCGGCCGCGCCGCGCGCAACGTCGATGGCCGCGTCATCCTCTATGCCGACAAGATCACTGGCTCGATGGAGCGCGCCATCGCCGAGACCGACCGCCGCCGCGAAAAGCAGGTGGCCTACAACACCGCCAACAACATCACGCCGCTGTCGATCAAGAAGAACATCGGCGACATCCTGAAGAGCGTTTACGAACGCGACCACGTCCGCGCCGATGCAGGCCTCCTGGAAGACGACGGCCCCCTCATCGGCCACAACCTCGTGAAGGTCCTGGCCGAGCTCGAAAAGAAAATGCGCGAAGCCGCCGCCAACCTGGAATTCGAGGAAGCCGCCAGACTGCGCGACGAGGTGAAGCGCCTGAAGGCCGTCGAAATGGCCATCATCGACGACCCCACGGTGCGCCAGTCCAACATCAAGGACGCCACCGCCAGCTGGCCGCAGCCAAAACCGGGCGACCGCAAGGCGAGCTCGAAGGCGGGCAAGCCGGGGACGAGGGCGTATCGGGGGCCGAAGAGGTAGGGAGATCCTTTGGAGTCCTATCCAAGCCTTGCAAATGGACTCAGGGCACCATTCTTAAACTGGTCCGGAGCCGTCAGCGTACTCTCGATAACTTCTATGAGCTTCTTGTATCGCTCATATTTGTTCCTCTTAACTTGCGACTTTGAGTCACCAGCGATCAACGGGCCCATGATGTCTGCATGATAAGGTTTTCCTGCAAGGGGCGTGTCGTAAACACAGAGGAAGCGCGTGTTGTTTTCATAACGAACGTCCGACACTTGAACCACGCAAACTCCGTGTAGATACCGTTCCTTACCAGCCTCTTTAGATCTACGCTGGAGTTCCTCTAGAGTTTGCTGGAATTCACCGATACTGGCCTGCGAACGCAAAGTGCTTAGTCCACCTTTGTCGATTTGAATAACAGCATTAGGGTCTAAACCATTGCCATTTGGGAGCAGATATTGCGGATCTGAAATAATAATACAGAGATATTCGTCATCAGAAACGCGTCCTGGGGAACCCTCAAAAATCTGCTGGCTCTCACATCTACATTCTGATCCGCTTACTAGATGGACTGCTGACGCTCTGTGTTCACGCTTAACAGAGAACGCTTCTTGGCATGTTTGACACATGGCAGCTACTTACTTCAAGAAAGTGCGGAGCTTTCTGGGTAGTGTACTTCCATCAAATGGAAACTCATCCTCAAAATCTTCATCATCTGCCAGACAAGAATACCAAGTAATTTTACCCGGCTCTTCGACAGTCAAGTGGAGATATCGGCTAGCGTCTCGAGCAACAAGGCTTGGGCGGCCAAGAGGGTCCAGACTTAGCTGTGGACGAAATTTGCTTGGCAGTGTGGCTATCAGACTTACCAGCCATTCGATTGTATCTAGCGAACCGGGCAAGGGAGAAGGCGCACCTTCGCCATTCCAATCGTCCTTGAACTTCCGATAATCGGCTAATAGGCGCAAACACTTCTTCAACCAGATGTCCACAGGAGCTGAGCGTTCAACAACCTGTCCCTCCAAGGTCGCCGCAGGCTTTACCGATTTCTGCTTCTCCCAAGCAGCAAAGCCTTCCTCAAAGAACGACCATGGCTGAACAGCGATGGTGTTGCGTTCGGAAAAATCTCCCAAGTCCACCCATCCTCGGATGGAGGTACCCCGTTCGACTCTTAGGGAGTGGCTCATCAACTTCCCCTACTATTCAAATTTATGCGCGCAGCCATATCGGCCACTATCACTCTGGAGAACAAGTCCTTGCTGGAAACATGTAGTTCTTCGACCGCGTCCATACAGCCTTCAAATTCTTTGAAGCGATTCTCAGAATTGTTGGCGCCGATGAACTCGTCCTGGATCAACGTCAAAATACCTATAGAAGGTTGCGATCCACTCTGCGACAAGGCATCCGTTGCGTCAACATTCACTTGCATGAGACGGCGTTCAGCCGATCGCGGAAACTCAAACAAGCCGGCGTGGGAGTGCCATTGTTTTTTCGCCTGAGTGAATAGCGGCGCAATTAGGTTGGAGTCCGCTCTCAAAAGGGACCCATAATCAATATCGTCCCAACTCCCGGTCCAGATAAACCGATCTACGTATTCGAGGCGCAGTGCCCGCATCGATAAAATCTCAGTAACGGTCTTCATGTAGCCGGAAAGGCTTTCGCGAAATTGGCCAAAGAACGGACGCCATCGAACATATTTTTGCGTTGTGTATATTAGTGCATCCGGGAAAATTACAATTTCAATACCTCCCGACGGCAGCTCGAACTTTACCGGAGCATCGTCCAACTCAACTTTAAGTTGTCCAGAAATGTTTCCAAACCTAAAGCCCATCGACTTACCTTCTCCGAACCCGGCCCCCTGCAGATCTGATCTTAGAGCTGAAAGGGCCTTTTCACGCGCCTTTGCAGGTACGGGAGCATCAAAAGAGAGACTTACCGTGCATCTCTCGATAGCGTGCTCAGGATAAAGGGTTTCAAACATTTCGGTTCTCTGCGTGCCAGTCAAATTATGCATCTACTAGCACCAAATTGCTCAGCACTTAACCGATTTGAATTGGGGCGAGCCACTCCACCACAGGGCGTGGAACATCCCTCGCGTCCGTCATCCCGGCGAAAGCCGGGACCCCGCCGTCTCACCACCCATGCTGAACCAAAGCGGGGCCCCGGCCTGCGCCGGGGTGACGGCTTGAGGGGGTGGGGGCGGATCGAAGATCTGCCATGCCGGTCTGACAGCGCGCGCTGTCAATTTTGTTTTCGGAGCGATGTGCAGGTTTTGCAGGCTGTGTTTGAAATGGTTTGCGACAGCATCCGGACTGCACCTGCGGCAACATGATCCGGTTGCATCGACTTGGGGCATCCGCGGTGCTACGGCGGCAACGCTTTTGCAACATAAAATGCATCCAAAAGCGACTGCGGGCGACGCGAGAGGGCATCACGATTGCCACGCGTGGACAGCGCCCTCATCCGGCCTGTCGGCCACCCCCCCACCCCTTCCGCTTCCGCACCACGAACCACCACAGCCCCGCGCCCATCACCGGTTTGACGATGATGCCGATGAGGATCAGCTGGCCGAAGTCGGCCTGCCAGAGGCCGCCGAGGAACTGCACCATGTCCCACAGGGCGTGGAACATCCCTCGCGTCCGTCACCCCGGCGGAGGCCGGGACCCCGCTGTCTCACCACCCCTGCTGAACCAAAGCGGGGCCCCGGCCTTCGCCAGAGTGACGCCGTGGCGGGCGTGAGGCCATCCCACTCCTCACCATGCCGGGCCTCCGCGCGGGGCATCCTTTTGCCGCCGCCGGAGAGAATGCCCGGATCACGTCCGAGCATGGTGAGAGGGAGGCGCGTCCCCCGGCTCCCTTCTCCTGTCCGCAGGATGGGAGAAGGTGGCGCGACCAAGCCGGATGAGGGCCTCTGTCCGCGAGTCCCGCCCGTTGAAAGAGGCCCTCATCCGCCCTTCGGGCACCTTCTCCCATTGCTTTGCAACGGGAGAAGGGAACAGCCAAACACGGCCGTGTCGCCCCTCTAACTCACCGCCTTGTGAAGGATCGAGCCGATCAGCGTCTGGTAGGGCATGCCTTCCCGCAGGGCCTTGGCCTTGAGGCGCAGCAGGTCGGATTCCGAGATGCGGAGCGAGATCTTCACCCGTGCTTCATTCATCGCCGCACGGGCAGCGGCGGCGTAGGCCTTCTTGCCAGCCGGGGTCAGTTCGCTCCGCGGCGCGTAGCCTGGTGCTTCGATGGCCTTGACCAGCGCCTTTTCCTCCGCGTCGCGGAAACCGGCAATCTTCGGCGGCTTAGCCTTGCTCGTCATTGTCTTGCTCCGGCAGATAAATGGCAGTGAATGTGCGGCTGGGAAAAACCGTCTTGAGAAAGATTTCGGCATCGCTTTCGACAAACGGCACGCAATAGGCATCATTCCGGATGGCGAGAATGAACATGCGCTGTGACGGGTGATTGAGGCTGGGGTTCGCGACAACATCCACAATGCGCCCGGCGGCGATGGCCGCGACGCACTCCTCGAAGCCAACGCGACCACGCGCCTCATCTTCCGTCAGCGCCCGTCCCTTCTCCTCGTTCCACCTGATGGATTTGACCATGGCAGGAGTGTATGGACAAAGTATGGCAAGTCAAGCCATGCCGCGTCTGGTCGCCCCGCCCCCTCCTCATCATGCCCGGTCTCCGAGCCGGGCATCCTTTTGCCGCCGCCGGAGAGGATGCCCGGATCACGTCCAGTCATGGCGAGAGGGAGGTGCGTCCCCCGGTTCCCTTCTCCCGTCCGCAGGATGGGAAAAGGAACTTGTGGTGGCAAGCGGCGGCCCACCCCCTCTGCCCGTCACCCCGGCGCAGGCTGGAGCCCGGGGACCCCCACCCTTAATCCCTCCCCACACGGGGGAGGGAAACGCATTTCTATTGCGGGCGGCCGTTGCGTGCCCCGATGCGCGCAATCTCACCCCGCCACAAACTCCACCTTGATCCTGTCGGGTCTTCCACGAACAGGGCGTAGTAATCCGTGCCGCCGGTGGCGAAGGGGTAGCGGTCGTCATAGAGCAGCGGGAGTTTCTTCCTGCGGCGCCAGGCGCGCAGGGCGTCGACGGCGGCGCGGCTGGGCAGGCGGAAGGCGAGGTGGTTGAGGCCCACGCCGCAGCGGTGATAGGGCCGCGCGGCGTGCCTGGCCTCCACCTGCACGAAGGTGAGATAGGCATCCGCGCCGTCTGACAGGTTGAAGCCCTGCCCCCAGGAGCTGGTCTGGCGGTAACCCACCCGCCGCAGCAGGTTGCGCCAGAAGGCCTTGCTGGCCGCGAGGTTCGAGACATGGATTTCGACGTGATGCAACATGGGGCCTTTCTTTCTCATGCGGCCGCTCCGCCGCGGCGGGCTGGTCCACATCGATGCGCAGGCCGCCCGTCCCGGCTCACCGGGAATGGCAGACTTCAATCATCCGGGAATTCCATCATCCAGGACGGCGCCCCGGGGGCGGATGAGGGCTTGCTGCCGCGGGTCCAGCCTCACATCGGCGGCGCGTAGAGCAGCCCGCCTGCGTTCCACAGCGCGTTGATGCCGCGGTTGATGGCGAGCGGCGTCGAGGGGCCAAGGTTGCGGTCGAAGATTTCGCCGTAATTGCCCACGGCCTTGATGGTGCGCGCCGCCCAATCGGCATCGAGACCCATGCTCGCGCCGCCGGGGCCGTTGACGCCCAGCAGGCGGCGCACGGCGGCGTTGTTGGACGTGGCCTTCTGCTCGTCGACATTGACCGAGGTGATGCCCAGTTCCTCGGCCGTGATCAGCGCATAGAGCGTCCAGCGCACGATGTTCAGCCATTGCTCGTCGCCCTGGCGCACCGCGGGGCCTAGCGGCTCCTTCGAGATCACGTCCTGCAGCACCATGGCCTCGTCGGGGTTCTTGAGCCGCAGACGCACCGCATAGAGGCCGGACACGTCGGTGGTGAAGGTATCGCATTTGCCCTCGTCGAAGGCCTTCACCAGGTCGTCGAGCGTCTCGAAGCGCACCGGCACGAAGGTCATGTTCTTCTCGCGGAAGAAGTCCTCGACATTGGCTTCCGTCGTGGCGCCGGTCTGGAAACAGATCGCGGCGCCCGACAGCTGCAGCGCGGAGGTGACCCCCAGAAGCTTCTTCACGATGAAGCCCTGCCCATCATAATAGGAAACGCCGGCAAAGCGCAGCGGCATCGCCGTCTCGCGGTCCATGGTCCAGGTTGTGTTGCGGGCCAGCACGTCGACCTTGCCGGACTTCAGCGCATCGAAACGCTCCTTCAGGGACAGCGGCACAAAGGTGACCTTGGCCGGGCCGCCCAGCACCGCGGTGGCGACCGCGCGGCAGAAGTCGGCGTCGAAGCCGGCATAGTTACCCTCGGCATCCCTGGCGCCGAAGCCCTGCAGATTGGGGTTCACACCGCAGTTGAGGCTGCCGCGCGCCTTGACGTCGTCGAGCGTGGCGGCCTGTGCCGCGCCTGCGATCCCGATCAGCAGCGCTGCCGCGGCGAAAAGAGCTCTCATTCCGATTCCTCCAAGCTGGGCGGAACCTAGCGCAGGATCTGGCCGAGGAACAGCCGGGTGCGCTCGTTCCGCGGATTGCCGAAAAATGCCTCCGGCGCATTGACTTCCACGATCTGGCCCTGGTCCATGAAGATCACCCGGTCGGCCACCTGGCGGGCAAATCCCATCTCATGGGTGACGACCAGCATGGTCATGCCTTCGCTGGCCAGCGCCACCATGGTGTCGAGAACCTCTTTCACCATTTCGGGGTCCAAGGCCGAGGTCGGCTCGTCGAACAGCATGATCCTGGGCCTCATGCAGAGCGCCCGCGCGATCGCCACGCGCTGCTGCTGGCCGCCGGAGAGCTGGCCCGGATATTTCTTCGCCTGCTCTGGGATCCGCACCCGCTCGAGGAACTGCATGGCGAGTTCTTCCGCCTCGCGCTTGGGGCTGTTCCTCACCCAGATCGGGGCCAGCGTGCAGTTCTCCAGCACCGTCAGATGCGGGAACAGGTTGAAATGCTGGAACACCATGCCGACGTCGCGCCGCACCTCCTCGATGGCTTTCACGCCGTCATCGATCTCGGCGCCATCGACGATGATGCGGCCTTCCTGGTGCACCTCCAGCCGGTTGATGCAGCGGATCAGCGTCGACTTGCCGGAGCCCGAGGGCCCGCAGATCACGATGCGCTCGCCCTGGGCGACCTCCAGGTTGATGTCGCGCAGCACGTGGAACTGGCCGAACCACTTGTTGACGCCGATGAACCGGACGGCCGTCTCCGCCATCAGCGCCTCCCCGCCTGCGCGAGGCGTCTTTCGGTGAACAGCGCATAGCGCGACATGGCGAAGCAGAAGACGAAGTAAACGATCGCCGCGGCGAAATAGCCGGTGTTGGCCGTCTGCGGCGCGGCCCATTTCGCGTCCTGCATCCCGGCATTGACGATGCCGAGGAAATCATAGATCGAGACCACCAGCACGAGCGTCGTGTCCTTGAACAATCCGATGAAGATGCCGACGATGTTGGGGATCGAGATGCGCAGCGCCTGCGGCAGCACGATCTTGCGCGTCACTTGGCCCCGGCTGAGGCCCAGCGCAAGCCCCGCCTCGGTCTGACCCTTGCCGACCGCCTGCAAACCTCCCCGCACAGCCTCCGCCATATAGGCCGATGCGAAGAGCGAGAGGCCGGCGATCGCCCGCAGCAGCTTGTCCGGCGTCACGCCGCCCGGCAGGATGAGCGGCAGCATCACGCTCGCCATGAACAGCACGGTCACCAGCGGCACGCCGCGCCACAGCTCGATGAAGGCGATGGAGGCCGCGCGGATGACGGGGAGTTCCGAACGCCGCCCCAGCGCCAAAAGGATGCCCAGCGGCAGCGAGAACACGATGCCGGTGACGGCCACCACCAGCGTCACCATCAGCCCGCCCCAGTTCGAGGTTTCGACCGGGGTGAGCCCAAGCAGCCCGCCCGCCAGCAGCTCGAAGGCGATGACGGGATAGATGAACAGCAAGAACAGCGCATTCAGCGTCTTGCCCCCCACCCACGGCATCAGCATCGGCACAAGCGCCGCGGCCCCGATCAGGAAGGCCAGCATCGGCCGCCAGCGCTCCGCGATCGGGTAGAAACCGAAGAGCCATTGCGGGAACTTCTCGGCGGCGAATGGCCAGCAGGCCCCGGCATTCGCGATGGCGCAAGCCTCGCGGTCCACGCCCGTCCACACCGCGCGCAGGATGGCCCAGTCGAGGATCGTCCACGCAAGGTAGCCGAGCGCCACGGCGAGGATCGCCGTCAGCAGGCTGTTGCCGGGGCTTGAGAACAGATTCTCGCGCAGCCATCCGATGGGGCCCGCCGTTCCGGCCGGCGGTGGCCGGAGCGGGGCGTCGCGGTCACGGACATAGGAGATGCTCACCGCCTCACCTCCCCACCAGCCGGTGGCGGGCGTTGAACCAGTTCATGAAGGCGGAGGTGAGCAGGCTCAACGTCAGGTAGACAGCCATCCAGATCGTCACCACCTCGATCGCCTGCCCGGTCTGGCCAAGGATCGTTCCGCCGGTCGACACCAAGTCCGGGTAGCCGATCGCCACCGCGAGGGAGGAATTCTTGGTCAGGTTCAGGTATTGGCTGGTGAGCGGCGGGATGATCACGCGCAGCGCCTGCGGCAGCACCACCAGCCGCATGGCGAAGTTGGGCCGGAGGCCCAGCGCCGCCGCCGCCTCGCCCTGCCCCTTCGAGACGGCCATGATCCCCGCCCGCACCGCTTCCGCGATGAAGGCTGCCGTGTAAATAGACAGAGCCAGCAGCAGTGCCATAAATTCAGGCACCAGCGTCATTCCGCCCGTAAAGCCGAAATTGCCTTTCACCGGATAGTCAAAGGTCAGCGGCCAGCCCGCCGCGAGCAGCGCCAGCACCGGAAGAGCAACCAGCAGCAACACCGACAGCAACCAGATCGGCATGCTTTTGCCGGTTGCATCCTGTTGCTTCCTGGACCAACCGGACAACAACCAAATTGCAACAACAGCAACACCAAAACCAACCCAAAACCACCATGCACCATCACCGAACAACGGCGCGGGCAAGGTCAGGCCCTTGTTCGACAGCGACGCCGATCCGAGCATGATCGCGTCCGACGCCGGCGGCAGCGGCGTCAGCACCAGGCGGTACCAGATGAACAGCTGCAGCAGCAGCGGAACGTTGCGGACGATCTCAATGTAGCCCATGGCCATGCGCAAGGCGAGCCAGTTGCGCGACAGCCGCATCAGGCCGACGGCGAGGCCCAGCACCGTGGCCAGCACGATGCCCAGGGCAGATACAGCTAACGTATTGAAAAACCCCACCATCAGGGCGCGGAAGTAGGTGTCCTCGCCGCTGTAGGGGATGAGCGCGAACGAGACCTCGAAGCCCGCCCGGCGCCACAGGAAATCGAAGCCGGACACGATTTGCCGGCTCGCCATGTTGGCGGCGGTATTTGAAGCAAGATCGTAGAAAAGTGCCGCAAGCCCCAACAACAGCAGCGCCTGCAGCACGATCCCGCGCAGCCGCCCGCTGTTCCTCCAGGACCGGTAAGGACGGCGCACGGGCACTTCAAGGCTCATGGGACAAGAACCTCAGATCACAAAAACACGAAACCCGGAGCCTTGCCCCGGGTTTCCTAACCTATTGGAATAGTTCAGCGAACCGGCGGCGCATATTGCAGGCCGCCATCCTTCCACAGCGCGTTCTTGCCGCGCTCGATCTTGAGCGGCGAGTCCTTTCCGACGTTGCGGTCGAAGACCTCGCCATAATTGCCCACCTGCTTGATCGCGGCCTCGGCCCAGCCCTCGTCGAGGCCCATGCCGATGCCGAAGCCCGCCGCCTTGCCGTCAGCCGAGGCAACGCCCAGCAGGCGCTGCACTTCCGGGTTGGGCGAGGTCTTCTTCAGGTCTTCGACATTCTTGGAGGTGATGCCGAGTTCCTCGGCATTCACCAGTGCGAAATAGACCCATTTCACGACGTTGAACCAGGCATCGTCACCCTGCCGCACGACGGGTCCAAGTGGTTCTTTTGAAATGATTTCCGGCAAAACAAGGTTGTCGTCCGGCGCCATCATCTTGAGCTTCTGGGCATAGAGGCCAGATTGGTCGGTCGAATAGCTGTCGCAGCGCCCGTCCTGATAAGCGGCAATCGCCTCGTCGTTCTTCTCGAAGGTCAGGAGCTTGTAGTCGAGCTTGTTGGACTTGAAGTAATCCGCGATGTTGAGCTCCGTCGTGGTGCCGGACTGAGTGCAGATCGTGGCGCCCGCAAGATCCTTCACCGACTTCACATTCGGATGCTTCTTGGAATTTACGATAAAACCTTGACCATCATAATACATGATGCCGGCAAACTTGAGGCCGAGCGAGGTGTCGCGGCTCATCGTCCAGGTGGTGTTGCGCGACAGAACGTCGATTTCACCCGATTGCAACGCGGTGAACCGCTCCTTGGCGGTGAGCGGCGTGAACTTCACCTTGGTGGCGTCGCCCAGCACCGCGGCGGCAATGGCGCGGCAGAAATCGACATCCATGCCGGTCCAGTTGTTTTGCGCGTCGGGCACCGAAAAGCCCATCAGCCCCTGGCTCACACCGCACTGCACGAAGCCATGCTGGCGCACGTCGTCCAGCGTGCCGGCACTTGCAGTTCCGGCGATCGCCGCACTTGTGGCCGCGCCGAGCATGAGGGCTATGAGCTTGTTCTTCATCGTGATTCCTCTTTCTGGCCTGTGCGGCACAGGATGCGCCATCCACGCGGCGAATGTCTTTCCAAGGTCCAAATCAGTTCCCCGGTCAGAGGATAAAACAATCGGAAAACGGATAGCAGGTCAAGGAGAAAGCACCCCTTCCACAACCACCATGAGCGTATCCAAGGTGCCGAAGCTTGCCACCTCCGGCTTGGCTGGACGGGCGATCATCACCACCGGAATCCCGAGTTCACGTGCCGCCTGCAGCTTGGCCTCCGTTGCGCTGCCGCCGGCATTCTTGGTGACCAGATGAGTGATGGCATTTCTTGACATGAGCGCCCTTTCGCCCAGGATCGTGAAAGGCGGCCGCTCTCGTAAAATCGTCCAATTACACGGTGGACTTAAAGGTGGTTCTTCGATCATTCTGGCAAGGCCCCAAACATCGGTCCGCGCAAAAAAAGGGTCGAGGTCCTTGCGGCCGCTGGTGAGCAATACGCGCGCGCCAGGCGGGAGGATGGAGGCAGCCTCGGCCGCAAAGGCGGCGACCGTCCAGCGATCGCCCTCGCCCGCCAGCCACGGCGCGCGCGAGAAGCGCAGCAGCAGAACGCCGCAGTCACGGCACGCCTCGAAAGCCTGCGCGGACATGCGCGCGGCAAATGGATGTGTCGCATCAATAACAAGCGCTATCTGACTGGACTCAATATAGGATTTCAATCCGGAAACACCCCCGAAACCGCCGATGCGCACCTCGCCCGCTGGTAGCAGCGGCTGCGCCGTTACTCCCGCGATCGAGGTGACGACAGTGCGGCCGGATTCGACCAGCGCATTGGCGATCTCGCGCGCATCGCGCGTGCCGCCAAGGATGAGGATGCGGTCACGCGGCATGGGCAATGATATCGCCCTGGCGCGACACGATGATTACGTCAGCGACCACCGGTGCACCTTTCAGAACATCACGCACCGTGGCCAGCCCGGCTGCCGCAACGCGCTGCGCGAGATCGATTCCACCCGCCATTTCAAGCACTTCTTGCGCTGTGTTGGCGGCGAGAACCTTGGTGCGCGGCAGTTCGGGACATTGGTCTGCCAGCCAGTCGAGATCGACCTGCGAGCGGCCGGAATGGAGATCCAGCGCGCCCTGCCCCAGTTTGCTGATCTTGCCGAAGCCGCCGCCGATGGTGACGCGTGCCACCGGATGGGTGCGGAGATACTTGAGCAGCCCCCCGGCGAAGTCCCCCATGTCCAGCATGGCCTCCAGCGGCAGTTTGTAACGGTTGCGGACGGCATCCTCGGAGGTGGACCCCGTGCAGCCCGCCACATGGCGAAGGCCCATGGCACGCGCCACGTCGATGCCGCGGTGGATGGAGGCGATCCAGGCCGCGCAAGAGAAGGGATTCACAATCCCCGTTGTGCCGAGGATCGACAGGCCACCGGCGATGCCGAGCCGCGGATTCCAGGTCTTGAGCGCCAGCACCTCGCCGCCGGGGATGGAGATTTCGATTTCGACGCCGGTTCCGCCCAGTTCGGCGATGACATCCCGCATCATCTGGCGCGGCACGGGGTTGATTGCGGGCTCGCCCGGCGGGATCGGCAGGCCGCCTTTGGTGACCATGCCGACGCCCGGCCCGGCCCGGAAGCGGACGCCCTCGCCGCCCTCGCGCACCGTGGCCACCACCATGCAGCCGTGGGTCACGTCCGGGTCGTCGCCCGCGTCCTTGATGATTCCGGCGCGTGCCCAGCCCTCGCCCTTCTCCTCCAAAGCCAATGGAAAGGCTGGCGTTTCGCCCTTGGGTAGCGTGATCGACACGGGATCGGGGAATTCTCCCGTCCGCAATGCTGCAAATGCCGCCTTCACTGCCGCCGTTGCGCATGCGCCCGTCGTCCAGCCGCGCCTTAACTCGCCTTCGGGCTTCTCTCCTCGCATCAGACCATTGTATAAGGCGGCCATGGGACTTGGACCAACGAAAAGGATCGGTGACTGGGTGAGCTCGCCAGAGCAACCGACGGGCTTTGCCCGGCTCGATGCCGAAACCTTCCCGAACTTCGAACCCGGATGGGTGTGGCTGGTGGGTGCGGGCCCCGGAGCACCCGGCCTCATGTCGCTTATGTGCTTCCACGCGCTCCAGAATTGCGACGTCGTGATCTATGACGCGCTGGTGAACCCGGACATCCTGCGGTGGGTGAAGGTGGGGGCCGAACTTGAATATGCGGGCAAGCGCGGCGGCAAGCCTTCGCCCATCCAGAAGGATATAACCCTGCGCCTCATCGAACTCGCCCAGGCGGGCAAGCGCGTGTTGCGGCTGAAGGGCGGTGACCCCTTCATGTTCGGGCGCGGCGGCGAGGAGTGCCAGCACCTGGCAACCAGAAGAATCCCCTTCCGCATCGTGCCCGGAATTACCGCCGGCATTGGTGGACTGGCTTATGCCGGAATGCCCGCAACCCACCGTGATACCAACCATTCCGTCATTTTCCTCACCGGTCACGATGCGACGGGAAATATGCCCGCAAACGTGAACTGGCAGGCCATCGCCCTGGCCTCCCCGGTCATCGTCATGTACATGGCGGTGAAGCACTTGGGCGAGATTGCAACGGCGCTGATGGCGGGCGGGCGCGCCTCCGATGACCCGGTGACCATCGTGTCCAACGCCTCCATGCCGCACCAGGAGGTGGTTTCGACCACGCTGGGCGGGGCTGGCGCCTTCGTAAAGGCCAATGAACCGCCGACACCGGCCATCGTGGTGGTGGGCCGCGCCGCCGACTGGCGGAGTCTGCTCGACTGGTACAAGGGCCCCTTGCGGGAGAACCCGGTTGGCTAAGGCCATCGTCGTCGCCGCACCCGCCTCCGGCAGCGGCAAGACATTGATAACGCTGGGACTTCTGCGGGCCTTCCGCAACGCGGGCCTGCGCGTGACTGCGGCCAAGGTGGGGCCGGACTACATCGACCCGCGCTTCCACGAGGCCGCCACCGGGAGGGCCTGCTACAACCTCGACCCCTGGGCGATGTCGCCAAGCCAAATCAAGGGCTTGGCGGAGGAGTTGGCACGCGATGCGGACCTCGTGATCATCGAGGGCGTCATGGGTCTGTTCGACGGGCCCCAGGGCGCGAAGGGCTCGACTGCCGATCTCGCCGTGATGCTGGGGCTGCCAGTGATCTTCGCCCTCGACTGTCGGCGCCAAGCGCAGTCGGCGGCCGCTCTCGTGCATGGTTTCGCTAGCTATCGCAAGGACTTGGACCTGGCGGGCGCGATCCTGAACCGCACCGCCAGCGAGCGCCACGAGCTGTTGCTGCGCGAAGCACTGGGCGATCAGGTGCTGATAGCGCTGCGCAACGACGACACGCTGGCCTGGCCGTCGCGCCATCTCGGGCTGGTGCAGGCAGAGGAAAACAAGGACTTAGACGCTTTCATCGAAGCGGCCGCGCTGCGGGTGAACCACCGGGCGGCGCTGGAGCGGATTCTCGACCTGGCGCGGCCACTTCACGGTGGTGAAGGCGCGCGGTTGTTGCCGCCCCTGGCGCAGTCCGTGGCCGTTGCACGGGACGATGCTTTTTCTTTTTGCTATAGGCACTTGCTGGATGGCTGGCGGCGGCAGGGGGCGTCCCTCAGCTTCTTCTCGCCGCTGGCTGACGAAGCGCCGGAAGCGACAGCGGAGGCGGTGTTCCTGCCCGGCGGCTATCCGGAGCTGCATGCCGGGCGGATCGCAGGCAATCTGCGTTTCCTCGATGGCCTTCGCAGCCACCGGGGGATCGTCTATGGCGAGTGCGGCGGCTACATGGTGTTGGGCGAAAGCCTGATTGATTCCAAGGGCATGGCGCATGGCATGGCGGGGGTCCTGCCGCTGGTCACGAGTTTCGAGAAGCGCAAGCTGCACCTCGGCTACCGGCAGTTGGAGCCGCTAACGGACGGACCATGGACGGCCAAGCTGATGGCGCATGAGTTCCACTATTCGACGCTGGTGAGCGAGGGCGCTGCGGACCGGTTGTTCGCCGCCCGGGACGCAGCGGGAAACCCTCTGGAGAACATGGGCTTGCGGCGTGTACGCGTGATGGGCAGCTATGCCCATGTGATCGCGGGGGCGGCGTGACCAGGGCCATCATGTTCATGGGCACTGGCTCTGACGTCGGCAAGTCGCTGATCGTTGCGGGGTTGGCAAGGGCCCTTGCAAACAGGGGCTTACGCGTCCAGCCCTTCAAGCCGCAGAACATGTCCAACAACGCGGCAGTGACGGCCGATGGCGGCGAGATCGGCCGGGCCCAGGCGCTTCAGGCCCGCGCCGCTCGGGTACCATCCTCCGTGCACATGAACCCCATCCTGCTGAAGCCCGAAACCACCACGGGGGCCCAGGTGGTCGTGCAGGGGCAGCGCCAGGCCTCAATGACGGCGCGGGAGTATTTTCGCAGTCGGATGAATTACATGGGCACATGTCTTGAGAGTTTTTATAAGGTGTTGACTCATGCCGACGTGGTGCTGGTGGAAGGAGCGGGAAGCCCAGGCGAGATCAATCTTCGCGACGGCGACCTGGCCAATATGGGGTTCGCCGAAGCGGCCGACCTGCCCGCTGTGCTGATCGGCGACATTCACCGGGGTGGCGTCATCGCCTCCATCGCCGGGACCTTCGACATCCTGCCGCCGGATGATCGCGCGCGACTGAAAGCTTTCCTAATCAATAAGTTCCATGGCGATCCGGACCTGTTTTCGGAAGGCCGTACCTTCCTCGAACAACGCACGGGAACCCCCTGTGTGGGAATCGTGTCACACTTCGAAGGGGCACGGCGGCTCCCGGCCGAAGATGCAGTGGCGTTAGAAGAAGAGTTCACAATAGCGCGAAAAGGCATGAGAATCTCTGTTCTTCGCCTGCCGCGCATCGCCAATTTCGATGACCTCGATCCCTTACGCCTGGAAGCCGGCGTGAAGCTAACCTTCGTGCAACCCGGAGAGCCGATCCCGGCGGAGAGCCGCCTGGTAATCATTCCCGGTTCCAAATCAACGATTTGTGACCTTGCGGCGCTGCGTAAGGAGGGCTGGGACATCGACCTCCTGGCCCATGTGCGGCGCGGTGGGCTGGTGCTTGGCATCTGCGGTGGCTACCAGATGCTGGGCAGAACCATCAGCGATCCACTAGGGCTGGAGGGTGCACCGGGCCACGTGGCGGGGCTTGGGCTGCTGGACGTGGAGACCGCCCTCCTCCCGGAAAAGACGCTCACCCGCATCGGCGGCACCCATGTGCCAACGGGCGCGGCGCTCGAGGGTTATGAGATCCATCTTGGCAGGACGGAGGGGGCGGATTGCGCCCGGCCCTTCGCGCTGCTGGAGGGGCGTCCGGACGGGGCGATCAGCGCCACGGGCCAGGTGATGGGAAGCTATCTGCACGGTTGCTTCGGGAATGATGAATTCCGCCGCAAGTTTCTGCAATCGCTTGGTTTTCAGGCAAGTGAGCTGCGCTTCGAGGAGACGGTGGAGCGGACGCTGGATGAGCTCGCAGCGCATCTTGAGGCGCATCTCGACCTCGACCTGATCCTCTCGCTGGCGAGGGAACTATGATGGACTGGCCAGTGCTGGTGTTCGGGCGCGCCGCCTGGGCGCTGCTGATCGAGCGTTTCGCGGGTTTCCCGCAGCCAGTGTTCGACCGCATCAGCCACCCCGTGGTGTGGATCGGCAAGCTCATCGATTGGCTGGATAAGCAATTGAATATACAGGGTGTTTCACCGCAGGAGGGACGCCTGCGCGGGGCCGTGGCGGTGGCAATCCTGCTGGCGGCGGCCTTCGTCCCGACATACTACGTGGCGCGTTTTCTCACCCATTTGCCGTTCGGCTGGCTGGCGGAGGCGTTGCTGGCAACCTCGCTGATTGCGCAGAAATCACTAAAAGATCATGTACTTGCTGTCTATGACGGGCTTGGCCGCTCGCTCGCCGAGGGCCGCCAGAAAGTAAGCCTGATCGTCGGGCGGGACCCCTCACAGCTCGACGAGTCCGGGGTGGTCAGGGCGGCGCTGGAAAGCCTGGCGGAAAATGCCTCGGACGGCATCGTTGCTCCGGTGCTGTGGTATGCGCTGCTCGGGCTGCCGGGGATTGCGATGTACAAGGCGATCAACACCGCGGACTCGATGATCGGCCATAAAAACGAGAAATATCAATTCTTTGGTTGGGCGGCGGCGCGGTTGGACGACCTTGTGAACCTGCCCGCCTCGCGCCTCACCGGCTACCTTTTCGCGGCGGCCGCGCCGTCGCGATTCAGAGATATTATCGAGATAATGCAACGGGATGCGCCGAAACACCAGTCTCCCAATGCAGGCTGGCCCGAGGCTGCGATGGCGGCGGCACTGGGGGTGCGGTTTGGGGGGCCGAGGAGCTATCATGGCGAGATAGTCGATCTCCCCTACATGGGCGACGGCCGGGACAGCATTATGCGCGATGACATCAAGCGTGGTCTTCGCGTGGTGTCACACGCCATGTGGATGTTGTTCTTGATGTTGCTGTTTGTTGCGTTTTGCGTTGCCGCCGTTGCCTAGCCCTTGAGCTTCAGGGGCAACCCGGCGGCTACAAAGTAAACGTTCTCAGAAATCGCAGCCAGAGCCTGGTTGGCAAGCCCCTGCTCGTCGCGGAAGCGGCGGGCCATGGCATTCTCCGGGATGATGGAGAGGCCGACCTCGTTCGAGACCAGGATGACTTCCGCAGAGCAGGCCTCAAGAGCTGCACAAAATTTACTCACCTCGGCTGTCAGGTCGCGGCCGTGGTGCATGAGGTTGCCGAGCCAGACAGTGACGCAGTCGAGGAGCGCCAGACCACCGCGCGGCAGGACGGCGGCAGGGTCGAGGGGCGCCTCCAGCGTCTGCCAGCCGTCCCCTGCCCGCTGCTCGCGGTGTTTTTCGATGCGATGGCGCATCTCGCCATCGAAGGGCTCCGCCGTGGCAATGTAGGTGCGGGGGCCGCCATGCTGGCGGGCGAGACTTTCGGCGAAGCGGCTCTTGCCGGAGCGGGCGCCGCCGAGGACGAGGGTGATACGGCTCATGCGGGCACCTTCGGGATGCGGACGATGAAGTGGCCGCGCATGGGGTCCGGCCACTGGCGGAAGGGCACTTCCCCGGTTTCCGACTGCTCATGAAGCGCGAACCAGTCGAGGATGGCCTCGGCTTGCTGACGCGTCGGCTCATGGTTGCCGGTGACATAGGTGAAGCGGTCATGGTCGCGCAGCACCACGCTGCAGTGCTTGGTGCAGTTCCACAGGCAGGCCTGGGTGACTACGGGCAGGTCCAGCCCGCGGGCGGCGATCGCGTCCGCGACATGGGCAATCAGCGTCTCGCCGCCGGTGCGGCCGTCGGGGGCCAGCTTATCGGTTGCCGAGAACTTGCAGGTCGAGCACATGACGATGTCGCGCATCAGAGAGGTTTTCTCAGGGTTGCCAAGGGACGGGGCTTCAATGTAGGCAATCCGGTAACCTGTCAACGCGATGAAAACGGCATGACATTCCGCTCGATCGCCTTCCTCGCGTCGGAGTCTCCCGAGGCCCGGGAGGCCTTGACGACGCTGACCGCGCGCCACGGCAATGCCGACCCGGAAAAGGCCGACTGCGTTGTGGCGCTGGGCGGCGACGGACTGATGCTGCAGGCGCTGCACCGCTTCGTGTCCACCGGCATTCCGATCTATGGCATGAACCGCGGCACGGTCGGTTTCCTGATGAACGACTATGCGGCGGACGGGCTTCCTGAACGGCTGGCGGCGGCGGAGCTCACCATGATTCACCCGCTGGCCATGGCCGCCGTGGACGAGACGGGGAAGACGCACCGGGCGATCGCTTTCAACGAAGTTTCCCTGCTGCGCCAGCGCCATCAGGCGGCGAAGCTGAGAATCGCCATCGACCACAAGCCGAGGCTCGAGGAGCTGATCTGCGACGGCGTGCTGGTGGCCACACCGGCGGGCAGCACGGCCTATAATCTATCCGCCCACGGACCGATTTTACCGATCAACTCTGACCTGCTGGCGCTCACGCCGATCAGCGCCTTCCGCCCGCGGGGCTGGCGCGGCGCTATCCTGCCCTCGGCGGCCAAGGTGACGATCGGCATTCTCGAAGGCGGGAAACGGCCGGTGGCGGCGGTGGCCGACCATGTGGAGGTTCGCCATGTGCGGCAGGTGGAGGTGGAGCAGGACACAAGCCACGCCGCGCGCATTCTGTTCGACCCCGGCCACAGCCTGGCGGAGCGCGTGCTCCGGGAACAGTTCAGGTTCTGACGGATTCGCTCTCATTCACCGTCGCCCCGGAGGATGGCTCTACGGCACATCCGGCGAGGGCGGTCCGGCGCGTCAGGCGGCGCGCTGCAAGTCCGCCCGGAGCCTGCTCGCCAGGTGCCGCGTCCGGCCGCCGGCGTAGCGGCCGATAACGTCGAGGTTGCGGGGCTGCTCGTCGAGCGGCATGGCTTCGTAACGGGTGAGCAGCGACTGGATGATGCGGGCGCCGAATTCGTCAGGCGTCAGGCGCAGACCGTCTTCGCGTTCGTCGGCGGCCACGTCGCAGGCCGCCTGAAGGATCCAGTGGCAGCTTTGCGGCAGTCCGCTGCGGACAAACACCGCGCGGACCTTGCCGCGCGCATGGATCAGCACCTCAACGCGGCGCAGCGGCACGCCGGAAAGTCCCGCGAGACACTCCGCCACCACCTGCATGGCGCCCTGGCAGGCTGCATGGACGACGAGCGCGGGCGTGAGCATGCCGTTGTCGATGAGGAAGGCCACGGCCTGCTGCAGGTCATCCGGGCCGGCCTCGGCGAGAATTTCGAACACGGCATTCTCTTCTGCCTCGATCACCAGTTCGGCAGCGGCGGTGGACGACAGCCAGTCGCGCTCCGTCAGCAACTGATGGATGCTGGACGCCGCGCGGCGCGCCTGGGCGATGCGCAGGATGAGCGGCAGGTCCGGCCGGGCGAGCAGCCGGCTCAGCATCTCCTGGTCCTCAGCGAAGCGCTGGTAGAGGGCGCGGAAGTGGCTGGGATCCAGGCCGACGTCCGGGTTTTCGAGGAGCAGCACGTTTACGGCCAGCGGCAGCTCGCGGGTGATGACGTCTGCTGCCTCCGCCGAGACGTCGGGGCGCATGGCGATGACAGCCTGCCGCGCCTCGTCCCCCGCACGCAGGATGGCCAGCATGCGCAGCGTGTCGAGCGCGGGCGTCCAGCTGAGGAATGGGAGTGCTATGTCTTCGTCGTCGGAGACGATGGTGAAGAAGAGATCGTTATCGAGCGTCTCATGGCTGACGAGGGCCTCCGCCAGGGCGTAGCGGACGTCTGGATCCGCATCGACAGCAAGGCGGCGGACAACCGGCAGCACCTGCTCGCGCTCGCCCGGGGGCGTTTCCGGGTCAGCGAGGAAACAGGCGAGCTGCCGGGCAAGCGCAACGCGGCAGTCGGCGCTGCCGAAAACGATGACGGCCATGAGAACGTTGATGTCGAGGCCGAATGTAGGTTCCTGCTTTGAGTCATGCTGCATATGGTGAGTCTCCGGAAGCAATGATGGCGGCAGAGGACTTAATATTTGGTTCACCATAGCCTCCGGAGCGGCTGGGGGTATTGATCGCGCAACGCGTCCGGGCCTCCCCCCGCTTCGCGGTTGGGGAGGGCGGGATGCCCCTCGTTAATCCTGCAGCAGCGGGGCATTTGCAGGCGTCGAAATGGGGCTGACCGACATCACGTCACGGCCATGGGCCCTGACGTGGTCCGGGTGGCGCCAGTTGCGCCAGAAGGCGAAGCCCGCCAGGGCGCCGTGGACCCCGATCATGAAGATCAGGAAGCCGGCGCGGCCGATCTCGCCCATCAGAGAACCCGCGAGAATAGGCCCCAGGATGGAGCCTACGCCATAGAGCAGCACCAGCTTGGCCGACGCGCCCAGCACCTGCTCCTTGCGCAGGTGGTCGTTGGCATGGGCGATGACCAGGGAATAGACCGGGAGCGACACGATGCCGAACAGCGTCATCAGCGCGATGAGCATAAACCAGCTGACATAATATCCACCTGCCAGAATGAGGGCCGGAACGATGGCCGCGGCGAGGCTCAGCAGCATGATGATGGTGCGCCGGTCGATACGGTCCGACACCCAGCCGATGGGATATTGCGAGAGGATGACGCCGAAAGGCGGCAGCGCCATCATGATCGACACCCAGACCAGCGGCAGGCCCATGGCGAGCCCGAAGATGACGCCCAGGGCGAAAAAGGCGCTCTGCCCCAGCCCGCAGGCGATAACGCCCACGACCGCGAGCGGCGAGGCCTGCCAAATATCGGCGATCCTCACGCTTTTGGCCCCCTCCACGCTGGGCTGCTCCGAAGGCGCCAGAATCAGCGGCACCAGAGACATGGAGAGCAGGCAGGACACGACGATGAAGCGCACGAAGCCCGAAGGATCCGCGATGTTGAGCAGAAGCTGGCCCGCACCCAGCGCGCCATAGGTGACGATCATGTAGAGCGAAAGCATTTGGCCGCGGTTGCGGTTCGAGGACGCGGCGTTGAGCCAGCTCTCGCACACGATATACATGCCCGAGACGCAGAGGCCGGTGAGAACCCGCAGCAGGAACCAGAACACCGGGTTCACAAAGAGCGGGAACAGCAGCACCACGGTGGACACGATGGAGGCGAGCCCCGCAAAGGCGCGCACATAGCCCACGCTCTTCACCAGCCGGGGCGCGGCAAAGCTCGAGAGCAGCATGCCGGCGGAATAGCCGGCCATGACGATGCCCGTCGTCGCGGTGGAGAAGGCGGCCTGGTCGGCCGAAATCGACACCAGCGAGCTGTTGAGCCCATGGCCCAGGCAGAGCATGGCGACGCTGGCGAGGAGCACCCAGAGGGAGGCGTTGTTCATGTCTCCCTCTCCCAGGTCAATGCGACACAAATCAGACGGCGATGCCGGCCTGGCGGAGCTTGAAGTGCAACAGGTCGCGGTCGAGCGGCATCATCAGCACATCCGCCGCGCCCTCAAGAATGGACTGGCCGAACATCTCGGTGTCGGGCGTGTCGGCGAAGAGGAACACTACCGGGGGCTTGCTGCGGCCCGACAGGCGCAGGCGCTTGACGAACTCCTTCGGCGCCCCGCCATTGGCGCGGGCCGAGAGCATGACAACATCCGGGGAGTTGTCGTTGCAGAAGCGCATGGCCTCCTCCGCCCCGCTGGTGAGCGACGTGTCGAGGCCGAGGCCGGAGAGCATCTCGCTCAGGTGACGGCCCCGTCCCTCTTCATCAATGAGCAGACACCTTGTCATGTCCACAAACCTCTCCGGCTCGCCGGAGCGGGGCGCAACTGCCTGCCGTCCGTCGCGAAAAACCTGCGCCGGGCTGGTTAACGGTGGGTTAACAGCATTTTCCACAGTTTTTCCACAACCTGTAAACACTTGAAGAAGCCGCCGAATTGGACTTGTGAACAGGTTAATGCACAGTGGCGGAATTGCGGCGGCCGCGCACTGGACAAACATTACCCGACCTGAGTCGCGGACCTCAATCCGGCCGGGGCATGCGCCAGGCTTCGGTGACGGTTGCATATTCGCTGTAACCAAGCCTGGCGATGGGCCGCATGGCCGCGGTGTCTACCCGGCCGTCATGGATAAAGCGGTCGTCGATGTGGATGCCGAGCACCCGGCCGATGATCAGGAAGTTCTCCGCCTTTCCGTCGTCGTCCGGCAGAGGCACGATGCGGTGCAGGCAGCACTCGAGCGCCGCCGGGCTTTCGGCGACGCGCGGCGGCCGCACGATCCGGGATGGGGCCTTGGTGAGGCCGGCGAGTTCGAACTCGTCAACATCCACATGGGCGGAGGTGGCATTGATCTGCTCGCGCAGGCCATAGGTGGCGAGGCTGAAGGCAAATTCGCCCGTGGCCTCGATATTGGCCATGGAATCCTTGCGCGGGCCCGAGCCGAAGGCGACATAGTGCGGAGACTGCGAGAAGGCGTTGAAGTAGCTATAGGGCGCGAGGTTGGCCTTGCCTTGGGGTGACAGCGTCGACACCCAGCCGATGGGGCGCGGCGCGACGATGGCCTTGAACGGATCGTTGGGGAGGCCATGGTCGTTCTTCACCGCGTCATAGAACATCAGAGACTCCGCAGAAGGGCCGGAAGATCGGCAACGCTGTCGATGGTGAAGTCGGCAAGGTGCTCGATGTCCTCGCGCCCCGCATTGCCGGAGAGCACGGCTATGGCAAGCCCTGCCCCGCCGTTGCGCGCCTCCGCCATGTCGTGGTGGTTGTCGCCGACCATGGCGATCGCGGCGGCGGGAAGCCCGGTCAAAGCCGCGAACTTGCGGATCATGTTGCCGGCGGGCTTGGGCACGGGAACGGTGTCAGCCGCGATGATGTCCTCGAAATGCGCGATGACGCCGGCCTCGGCCATGTGCGCACGCGCCGAGAAGTGGCTGTCGTTGGTGGCCACCCCGAGCTTGAGGCCCATGGCGCGGAGATCGCTGAGGATCGGCTCAAGCGGCATGAGCGGAACCAGCTTGTCGCGCACCATCTCGGCGAAGCGCTCTTCCAGCACTGCGAGATGGGCATCGAGTGCCGCACCCTTGAGGTCCGGCCACCAGATGGCGGCGATCTCGCGATTGGTGCCGCCTGCGAGAGGCGAACCGGCCTTGAGCTTGCCCCTGGCGCGGTCATAGCCCGCCGCCTCCATGATCGCCTCGGCGCCGGCGTCATCGGTCTGGAACAGCTGAATCAGCGCTTCGCGGTAGATCGGCACCCAGGTGGCGTCGACATCGATCAGCGTGCCGTCCTTGTCGAACAGGACTCCCGCGATCTTCATGATGCCTGCCAGCGGGTGAGCAGCGTTGCGGGATCGGGGCGCGGGCGGTCCTCCAGCGGGCCAGAGGGCGTGCCGAAGTAGATCAGGCCTGCGAGCTTCTCATGGGGCTTGAGTCCCATGGCGGCGGCGATGCCGGTATCATAGGCCACCCAGCCGGTGTTCCACTGGCAGCCGATACCCATCGCGGTCGCGGCATAGAGGATGTTCATGCAGACGGCGGCGGCGGAGAGCTGCTGCTCCCACATCGGGATCTTCGGGTGTTCCTGCGCCGAGGATACGACGCCCAGCACGGTTGGGGCGCGCAGGAACAGGCCGTGGACGGCGCTGAGGCTTTCGACGCCATGCTCTGGGTGGAGCTCTGCCCAACGCGCCTTCATCACATCGCCGAAGCGGGCGCGCGCATCCCCCTCCCACAGGATGAAGCGCCAGGGCGCGAGCTTGCCATGGTCCGGCACCCGGACGCCAAGGCGGAGGATTTCGGCAAGCTGCCCCGGCGCCGGTCCCGGTTCGCCCATGGCCTTGGCGGAGGCGGACTTGCGGGTGCTGAGGAGTGCGAGGATGGAAGACGTGTCGTTGAACTGCTGCATAGATTCCGTAGTGTCGCGCGGGCGCCCCGAAAAGGCAATCCCGGCCGCGCCCGTTAACCATTCATTAAGATGTGAATTGCCGGTGTGGCCGGCCCGGTGTTAAGCTCATTCGGCTTGGAGAGAGGGAACTACGCTTTGCACGACTGCAGCACACGTGCACGGCAGCAGCGCCACCGCCGGAGCGGCTCATTCGCCGCCTGCGCGGTGGCGTTTTTCATGTGCTCCGCCCTCCCCGCCCTGGCCGATGCGGCGCATGGCCTTTCCATCCAACTGGTGCAGCCCGGCCGCGAAGGGCTTGAACTTTCCGCCCGCCTCACCGCCGATGGCGGTCCGCTGCAGCAGAATATCTCCTGGAAGATCCGCGGGTCCGGCGGCGAAACCGTTTATTCGGGCGCCGACGGCACGGCCGACGTCTCGCTTGCCCCCGGCGACTATGTGGTTGACGCGAGCTATGGAGCAACGCTGGTCGAAAAACTCGTTAGCATTCCGCCCGCCACGCGGCTGAAGCTGAGCCTGCTGCTCGATGCCGGCGGCCTCAAGGTGGAGCCGATGCTGGGCAATATCGACGTGCCCCCCGCCGCCTCGCGCGTGCGCGTGTTCTCGATGGATGGCCGCAAGCTGGCCGCCGTCCCGGTGACGCCGGGCGAGATCATCCGCCTGCCGCGCGGCATCTACCGCGTCGAGAGCCAGGTCTCGACCGGCAACGTGAAAGCCGTGGCCGACGTTCATGTGGCGGCGGGCCGCGTCGCCACGGTCAAGATCGTGCACAAGGCGGGCCTGGCGCGCCTCGCCTTCGTCGGCGATCCCAATGCCGCCGTGCGCTGGGAGATCGAAGACGAGTCGGGCGGGGCCATCGCGGCGCGCAGCGGCATCAATGCCAATGTCACCCTGCTCCCCGGCACCTACACCGCGCGCGCCGAAGTGGGCGCGGAGCTCTTGACCGCCACCTTCAACATCGCAGCCGGCGAAGCACGCGACATCCTGCTCGGCAACTGAGACCTATTTTGTCCGGTAGCGGAATGAAGTCCGTCCCGTCACGGGCCGTGCCCGCCCAGGCCCAAGACATCTGGGCCTGCCTCTCCGGCCAGTTCCATCTTCTCCACCAGCTCACGCAGGCGCTTGGGGTACGAGCCACCAAGGGCCACGTCCGCGAAGGTGTCGATGCCGATATCCATATAACCTTGCTTTCGGGAGGTTTATATGTAGCTGGATTGATTACAGTTCAAGATGAGAGTTCTTCCACCCATGAAAAGAGCCCTCATCCGGCCTGTCTGCTAGTTCAACCCGTCCAGGAACGTCGCAGCGTGCCTGGTAATGTCGGCCCTCCGCACGTCTTCCATCTTGGCGAGCGTGCGGTAGGGCATGGCCATGCGCGGGTTCCCCTTGAGCTTTCCCTCATTGCGGAGGAGGAAGTCCCAGTAGAGGTAATTGAAGGGGCAGGCCTTGGGACCCAGCTTCACCTCAGGCTTGAAGCGGCAGCCGCTGCAATAGTCCGACATGCGGTCGATGTAGGCGCCCGATGCGGCGTAGGGCTTCGACGCCATCACGCCGCCGTCGGCGAAAAGCGCCATGCCGTGGGTGTTGGGGAGTTCCACCCACTCGAAGGCATCGGCATAGACGAGGAGATACCATTGCTCGACCTGGCGCGGATCGAGCCCGGCGAGCAGCGCGAAATTGCCCGTGACCATCAATCGCTGGATATGGTGGGCATAGGCGTGGCGTTTGGTGTCGCCGATGGCCTGGGCCATGCAGTTCATCTCGGTCCCGGCCGTCCAGTAGAATGCGGGGAGCGGGCGGCGGGCGTCGAGAAAGTTGCTGGCCGCATAGTCCGGCATCTTGAGCCAGTAGAGGCCACGCACATATTCGCGCCAGCCGAGGATCTGGCGGATAAAACCCTCGACGGCGTTGAGCGGGGCGTCTCCCCTGCTCCACGCTTTTTGCGCGCGGTCGCAGATTTCGCGCGGGGTGAGCAGGCCGATGTTGAGATAGGGCGAGATGACGGCGTGATAGAGGAAGGCGTCGCCCTGCTTCATCGCGTCCTGATAGTCGCCGAAATTGGGCAGGCAGGAGGCGATAAAATGGTCGAGCGCTTCAAGCGCACCGGCGCGCGTCACCGCCCAGCCGAAGGGCTCGAGATCGCCGAAGTGACTGGGGAAACGGGCCGCCACAAGGTCCATCACCTCGCGCGTGACCGCATCGGGTCCGAAGCGGCGGCGCTTCGGGGGTGTCACGTCCCTGGGCAGTGACTTCCTGTTGTCGTGGTCGAAGTTCCACTGGCCGCCAGCGGGCTTCTCGCCCTCCATGAGCACCCCCGACAGGCGGCGCATGTCGCGGTAGAAGAATTCCATGCGCAACTGCTTGCGGCCGTTGGCCCAGGCGGCGAAGGAGGCGGTTGTTGCGAAGAAGCGGTCATCGGAGAGGATCTCGGCGCCCCAGCCCTTCATCATCTCCTTGACGCGCCATTCGCCAGGTTCGGTAACGACGATGCGCGAAGGTTTGTGACGGGCAACGGCACGCTCGACTTCGCCGGTGAAGGAACCGCTGTTAGCGGGATCGTCGAGGGGAATGTAGTCGACGGTGAAGCCATGCTGGCGGAGTTCGCCCGCGAAGTGGCGCATGGCGGACAGGATGAAGACGAGTTTCTGCTTGTGGTGCTTCACATAGGTGGCTTCCTCCGCCACCTCCATCATCAGCACCGTGTCGCCCGGCACGTAGCCGCGCAGGCTTGAAAGGCCACGCGTCAACTGGTCGCCGAGCACGATGCGGAGCGTGCTCATTTCGCCTTCTTGAGTTGCGCTCGGCAGCGGTCTGAGCAGGTCTTCACATTCTCCCAGTCACGCGCCCACTTCTTGCGCCAGGTGAAGGGGCGGCCACAGACAGCACAGGTCTTGCCCGGAAGCTCCGCCTTCTTCCGCATGCGGGGCATGTCAGCCCTTGGTGCGGAGTGAGGATCGGCCGCCGTCGACGTTGATCGCCTGGCCGGTGATCCATGACGCGTCCGGCGAGAGCAGGAAGGCAGCAGCGGCGGCGACATCATCGGCTTCGCCGAGGCGCTGCAGCGGATGAAGAGCCGCGATGGCGGTGGCCATCTGCTCATTGCCGGTGAGGGCTGCGGCGAGCGGGGTTTTCGTCAGCGACGGAGCAACGCAGTTGACCCGGATCTTCGGCGCCAACTCGGCGGCGAGCGACAGCATGAGGCCTTCGACCGCGCCCTTGGCCATGCCGATCGAGGCATGTGACGCGAACCCCTGCGCCACGGCGACGGTGGAGAAGAGAACGACGGAGGCATTGCCGCTGGCCTTCAGCGCCGGCAAGGCGAACTGCACGGCGTGGAGGGCGCCGAGCGCGTTGAGGCGGAAGTCGCGCTCGACATCCTCGTCCGTGATGCGGCTGACTGGCTTGAGGTTGATGGAGCCCACGCAATAGGCGAGGCCTGAGACCGTGGGACCGGCGGCCTTGATGGCGGCTTCAAGTTGCGCGCGGTCAGTGACGTCGGCGACCGCATGGGTGCCGCCGGTTTCGGCGATGAGTGCGCCAAGCTTCGCGGGGTCGCGGCCGATGGCGTGGATCGTGTGGCGCGCTGTTGCAAGCCTGCGGCAAAGAGCGGACCCGATGCCGCCGGTGGCGCCGATAATGATAGTGGTCATGAAACGTTATACGCGGGAGTGATGAGGGCGGTTCAGCCCCCTTGACCGGCACGCTGGCGAAAGCCGGAGCCCCGCTTCCGGCGCCGGAACAAGAGGAAAGGGTGGTCTTGGCGCCCTCCGTGGGGTGACGGAGGGCGCCGGCTCAGGCGGTGTGGGGCAAACACCGTGGGCAGCCGGACGCCCCTTGGACTTGGCGTCCGGGTTCTCTGAGTGAATGACGGAAGGGACGATCAGTCTTCCGAGCCGGAGTCGTCCTTTTCGGCGCCGTTGCTGAGCGCAGCGGCGACAATGCCGGCATTGCCGCGAATGGTCGCCTCGATGGCATTGGCCATGTCCGGATTCTGGCGCAGGAAGGCCTTGGCGTTCTCACGCCCCTGCCCGATGCGCTCGCCATTATACGAGAACCAGGAACCCGACTTCTCCACCACGCCGGCAGTAACGCCAAGGTCGATCAGCTCGCCGACCTTGGAGATGCCCTCGCCATACATGATGTCGAACTCGACCTGCTTGAAGGGGGGCGCCACCTTGTTCTTGACCACTTTCACGCGGGTCTGGTTGCCTACCACCTCGTCACGGTCCTTGATGGCGCCGATGCGGCGGATGTCGAGACGGACGGAGGCATAGAATTTCAGCGCATTGCCGCCGGTCGTGGTTTCGGGCGAGCCGAACATGACGCCGATCTTCATGCGGATCTGGTTGATGAAGATGACCATGCAGTTGGTCTTGGAGATAGAGCCCGTGAGCTTCCGGAGCGCCTGGCTCATCAGGCGGGCCTGGAGGCCCGGCAGCTGGTCGCCCATCTCGCCCTCAAGTTCGGCACGCGGCGTCAAGGCGGCGACCGAGTCGATCACCAGCACCTCGACCGCGCCGGAGCGCACCAGCGTGTCCGCAATTTCGAGCGCCTGCTCGCCGGTGTCGGGCTGGGAGATGAGCAGGTCATCGACCTTGACGCCGAGCTTGCGGGCATAGACGGGGTCCAAGGCATGTTCGGCGTCGACGAAGGCGCAGATGCCGCCGCGCTTCTGGGCCTCCGCGATGGTCTGCAGCGCCAGCGTGGTCTTGCCGGAGGATTCCGGACCATAGATTTCAATGACGCGGCCCTTGGGCAGGCCGCCGATGCCGAGCGCGATGTCGAGGCCCAGCGAACCGGTGGAGATCGCCTCGATCTCCAGCGCGGTGGAGGCGCCGAGCTTCATGATGGAGCCCTTGCCGAAGGCGCGCTCGATCTGGCTCAGCGCGGCATCCAGTGCCTTGTTCTTGTCCATGGAATTCTCGACGACCCGCAGATTTGAAGACTGTGCCATTCGGTTTACTCCTTGCTGTTCAATGGGTCCACCGGAGGGCCTGTGCCAGCGCCGCCGCGTCACCGTTGTTCGAACTATGTTCTATTTCTGTTCATCACGCAAGAGAAAAATCGAACTTGGCTAAGCGATTGATTTGATGATTAACACGCCGAACGGAAATCGAACATACCGGAACGACAGGACGTGTACGGATAATTCCGTCAGACTGCGGGTTATTCGCGCTTCCGCCTGCATCATGTGCGTGCCGCCAGCACCCGCTCCAGCGCCCCCGCAACGCCGAAAAGGCCCCGGTCATGCCCCCACGGCGCCATGGCCATCAACCCGCAGGGCGCCTCGCCCGCGGCCTGCATGGGAAGCGAGATGGCGCAGCCGTTGAGAAAGTTGCCCACATAGGTATTGCGCAGACTCATGGCGTTGAAGCGGAAGTAGTCGCTGTCCTCCGCCAGTTCGGCAATGGCGGGCGCGACGTTGAGCGTCGTGGGCAACAGCACGGCGTCATAGCCGGTGAAGCGGCTGGCGAAGAGTGCGATCATCTCGCGGCGGCGCGCCACGTAGCCAAGATAATCGGCAGCCGAGATCGACTCCGCCGCCGCGATGCGGAAGCGGACGCGCGGGTCATATTCCTCGCCGCGCGCAGCCATGCGGGCGCGGTGATTGAAGAGCGCCTCCGCGGCGACGATGCCGCCCTTGCTGTTGATCGCCGGGATCTCGCGCAGCTCGGGGAAGCGCATGCCGGAGAGCACCGCACCGGCCGCCTCGAAACTCTTCAGTGCCTGGGCGAAATTGCGCTCCACTTGCGGGCCGAGCCCGTCGAGCACGGCGTCCTGCAGCACGGCGAGGCGGAGGCTCTTCACCTGGCGCTGCGGCACGATGCCATCCCAGTCGCCGGCCATGATCGCATCCGCCATGGCGCAGCAGGCAACGGAGGTGGCCAGCGGGCCGATGGTGTCGAAGCTTGCTGAAAGCGGATTGCAGCCGGTGAGCGGCACACGGCCGTGGCTCGATTTATAGCCGGCGATGCCGCAATAGGAGGCAGGCACCCGGCAGGAACCGCCGGTGTCGGTGCCGATGCCGAGCGCCACCATGCCATCGGCCACCGAGACGGCAGCACCGGACGACGAGCCGCCGGGGATGCGCCCCGCCGCCCGGTCGAAAGGGGAACGCGGCGTGCCGTAATGGGGGTTGAGGCCGACGCCGGAATAGGCGAACTCGGTCATGTTGGTGCGGCCGATGACGATCATCCCCTTGTGTTTCAGCCGCGCGATGGCCACGGCATCGGCAGATGCTGGCGGATCGTCGCGCAGCACCGTGGAGCCCGCCGTGGTCACCTCGCCCGCGAGGTCGAAGATGTCCTTCGCGGAAAAGGGAATGCCAGCGAGGGCTGAGACCTCCCGGCCGCGCTTTCGCTGCCTGTCGACGAAATCGGCTGCCGCAAGCGCACCCTCGGCATCGACAGCGGTAAAGGTGCGCGCGCCCTCGCCTGCCGGATCGGCGATAGCGGCCAGGGACTGCTCGACGAGTTGGCGGGAGGTGACAGCGTGTTCGGCCAGCTGGCGGGAGAGTTCGGCGAGTGTCGGCATGGTGAAATCCCCGGGACGTGACGTATGGCTTAGGATGATTCAAAGACCGGCGAAGCCGATGAAGGACTCGTGGCCCCTATCCCTCCATCGCCTCCTTCACCTTCTCGACCAGCTGCTTCAGCGAGAAGGGCTTGGGCATGAAGCTGTATCCGGCGTGGCCTTCGAGGTCCTGTTCGAACTGCTCGCCGGGATAGCCCGAGACGAAGACGAACTTGGTTTCGATGCCGCGCTTCCTCAGTTCACGGAGCAGCGTGGGGCCGTCCATTTCCGGCATGACGACGTCGGAGATGATGAGGTCGAAGCCCTTCCCGTCCATGTCGATCTTCTCGATGGCGCTTTCGCCCGAGTCAGCCTCGACCACGGTGTAGCCGCGCGAGGTGAGCGCGCGGAGCGCGAACGCGCGCACCGCGTCCTCGTCCTCGACCAGCAGAATGCGCTCCTTGCCGGTGTAATCGCGCTTAGGCGCCTCCGCCGGCTTCTCCCCGGCGGGGGCTTCATCCGACGTCTTCGGGTAGTAGCGCGGCAGGTAGATGCGGAAGGTGGTGCCCTTGCCCACCTCGCTGTCGCAGAAGATGAAGCCGCCCGTCTGCTTTACGATGCCATAGACAGTGGAAAGACCGAGGCCCGTGCCCTTGCCCACGTCTTTGGTCGAGAAGAAAGGCTCCCAGATCTTGTCCCGGATTTCGGGCGGAATGCCGGTACCCGTGTCCTGCACCTCGCAGGCGATATATTCGCCGGGCGGTAAGAGCGAGGGCATGATGGAGCGCGACTCCTCCACCCCCACATTATAGGTGCGCACGGTAAGCGAGCCGCCATTCGGCATCGCGTCGCGCGCATTGACAGCGAGGTTGATGATCACCTGCTCGAACTGGTGGATGTCGACCATCACGAGGCCCAGTTCGCGGTCGTGGTTGATCTTGAGCGATACCTTTTCGCCCAGCACGCGGCCCAGGAGATTGCCGAGGTCGGACAGCGCCTCGGTCAGCACGTGCACCTTGGGCTGCAGCGTCTGCTTGCGGGAGAAGGCGAGCAACTGACGCACCAGGTTGGCCGCGCGGTTGGCGTTCTGCTTGATGTTCATGACATCCGCGAAGGCGGGGTCGGTCGGCCGCATCTTCGCCAGCAGCAGGTCGGCAAAGCCGATGATCGGGGTCAGCACGTTGTTGAAGTCATGCGCGATGCCGGAGGCCAGCTGGCCCACCGCCATCAGCTTCTGGCTTTGGGCGAGCTGCACTTCGAGCGACTTGTTCTCGGTCTTGTCCACCGCGAAGACCACCGCCGTGTCATCCTCGGGCGCGAGCCTGGTGAATGTGAAGAGAACGTTGCGCGGGATTGCGCCTTCGACGTTCGCCTCGATCTGGTGGAGACTGCCCTCGCCACGGAGAGCGGCAGAAAGGGCCTGCAGCAATGTGGCGCGTTCGGCGGCCACGATGGCGGCGGAGAGTTCCGAGCCGCGCCGCGCCTTGGGCGAGAGTTCGAGGAATGCGCCGTTGGCCATGCGCACGATCCCGTCCTTGCCGATCTCGGCGATGCCGATGGGCGCGTTGTTGATGAAGCGCGATAGCCGCGGCGCCGAGATCTCGCCGCCCGCGGCGGAGGTGCCGGCAAGATGACGGGGCACCACGATGGTGCGCGATGGCGAGGGCTGGCCCTCGGCATCGAACTCCATGTGATGGATCAGCTGCACCGGGATAAGCTTGCCGGTGACCGTGTTGCGCAGGTCGAGGCCGAAGCTTTCGGTCACCGCCGTGCCGGGCTTGGGCGCGACACCGGAAACCAGCTGTGCGGCCTGCTCGCCCACGAGGTCGGCGAGCTTCATGCCGGAGGTCTGCGCCTGCGGGAGGTCGATCCCCAGCCACTGCGCCAGCGTGGCGTTGATGTAGTCCACCTGGCCCCCGGCAAGCGTCGAGAAAAAGCCGGCAGGCGCATTGTCGAGATAGGTGATTATGAACTGGAGGCGCGAGAAGGCTTGTTCCTGCTGCGCCCGGTCCTCGCTGATGTCTTCGAGCTGCCAGAGGCGCAGCGGCATCCCGCCGCCCGCGATGGGCGTGGCGGAGAGTTTCACCCAGACCGGGCGGCCGGCGCTGGCGCAAGGGGCGGCCGCTCCCTGCGCCACGCGCAGTTCGCGGAATTCGCTGCGGCCCTCGGCCACGGCCTGGGCGAGCTGATAGACGGGGGCGGAGAATTCGGCATAGGGCGCGAAGAGCACGTCCATGCCGACAAGACGGCCGGCCCTGGCGCTGAGCGTTTCATAGGCGGCATTGGCATAGATGGCGCGGCCTTGCGCATCGGTCACCACCAGCGGGTGGCCGATTGCGGCGGTGAGCGCGTCAAAAAACGCGCGGTCGCTGCGGCCGCGGCCGATGCGCAGCACCCCCGCCACCAGCCCAAGGAGCGACGCCAGGCCCAGCGCCGCCAGGGCCGCTCCGGCCCACAGCAGCCCGCGCGGCGCGCCGCCGTGAATCTGGCCCAGCCCGAAGACGGCCGCGGCGGCAACGGCAAGCGCCAGCAGCAGGGCAAGCGCGGGCCGGCCCGCTTCGCCAAACCCAATGACTTCCGGCGCCGCGATCCCGCCTGTCACCGGTGCATTCCTGTCCGTCATCAATCCAACCCCGAATCATGAGCAGTATAGGGCAATTGGGTGCCTGCGGAATCGTTCGCCCCCCGCGCCCCGATCTTCGCTTTACAAATTTCCGGCCTCCCGCCAGAGTCAAAGGCCGGGGCAAGGGACGGCGCGCCAGCGCGAGCCGGCGAGACTGCCGTATCGCCTTTGCGGAGTGGGAGCGCGGATGAATTTCCTGAACGAGAACACGCACAATATCATCCTGGCGGCGGCAATCCTGATGATCCTGATCATCCTGCTCGCCGTTTGGCGCAATTTCAGTCCGCGCGTCGCCGGGGGCCGGCGCGGCCAGCGCCTCGGCATCAGCGAATACTACAATGTCGACAGGGACCGACGCCTGGTGCTGGTGCGGCGCGACAATGTCGAGCACCTGATCCTCATCGGCGGTCCGCAGGACCTCGTCATCGAGGGCGGCATCGGACCCTTCCACACCCCGTCCAACCAGGCCGGCTCCGGAAACAGCCCGCCGCTCCCCGCGGCAACCGCCGTTGGAACGGCCAAGCTGGCGCCGCGGCCTCCCGCCTTCGTCGAGAAGGTGCAGCCGCGGCGCGGGGAACGCGAACTCTGAAAACTGAAAAAGCCCGGCCAATGGCCGGGCTCCCGCTCTTTCGGTGACGCGACTTACGCGTAGGCGGATGGCGGCGCCGAACGGCGCTCGGCCATGAAGCGGTCGAATTCGTCTTGGTCCTTGGCGCGGCGCAGGCGCTCCACGAAATCGCGGAAGGCCTTCTGCTCATCCTCCAGCCTGCGGCGCTCATCGTCGAGCCGCTTGAGCTGCTCGCGTTTGTAGTCGTCGAAGGCGGCGTTGCCAGAACCCGAAAACCCGCCCGCGAAGCCATAGGATTGGCTCTTCCAGCCGGATTTCCAGCTCGCGAAATCGGCCTTGAGGCCATTCCACGGGGCGGACTGTGCGGCCGAGCCCTTCCAGATTTCGCCGTTCTTCCACTTCAGGAACATGGCGACCAAGCCCAAAGGCCAGAACACCACGAAGGCCGCGACAACCGCACCGACCTCCCACGGCGACCAACGGCCCATTGAGCCGCAGCCACGACGCGCGCCGCCGTTCTGCTCCAAACCAGCCGAAGCCGAATATGTCATCTCCGATCCTCTCTCCAAAGTTGACAGCCATGCACATGGGAACCCCACCGCGCTCCTTCAATGAAAATCGGAATGCAGCCTCCGCCATTTTGCCGGGTTTCCCAAGTCCCGTCCGGGTGCTAAATCCATAAGTCCTGATTTACCGGGGAGTTAGGTAAGGATGACCCACACACACCACAAAATCGCGATGCTGACCGCGGGAGGCCTCGCCCCTTGCCTCTCCTCGGCGGTGGGCGGGCTCATCGAGCGCTACTCTGAGATTGCCCCCGATGCGCCGATGATCGGCTACCTTGCGGGCTACAAGGGCCTGCTCCAGGGCAAATACATTCCCGTCACGCCGGAGGTGCGCCGCCGCGCTCATGTGCTGCACGGCCATGGCGGCTCGCCCCTGGGTAACAGCCGCGTCAAGCTGACCAACGCCGCCGACTGCGTGAAGCGCGGCCTCGTCAAGGATGGCGAGGACCCGCTCAAGGTGGCGGCGAAACAGCTGGTGAAGGACGGCGTCACCATCCTCCACACCATCGGCGGCGACGACACCAACACCACCGCCGCCGACCTCGCGGCCTATCTTCATGCCAATGGCTACGAGCTCACCGTGGTGGGCCTGCCGAAAACCATCGACAATGACGTGATCCCGATCCGCCAGACGCTGGGCGCCTGGACGGCCGCCGAGCACGGCGCGCTGTTCTTCGAGAATGTTGTCAACGAGCAGTCGACCTCGTCGCGCCAGCTGGTGATCCACGAGGTGATGGGCCGCCACTGCGGCTGGCTCACCGCAGCCACCGCCAGGGCCTGGCGCGGCCGTCTGGATCATTTGGAATTTCTTCCTGAGTTCAACCTCGACAGGAAGCACAAGGACATCGACGCGGTATATGTTCCCGAGATGACGATCGACATGGAGAAAGAGGCGGCCCGCCTGCGCAAGGTGATGGACCAGTACGACTCGGTCTCGATCTTCGTCTCCGAAGGCGCCTGCGTGCAGGAAATCGTAGCCGAGCTCGAGGCCAAGGGCGAGCCTGTGGAGCGCGACGCCTTCGGCCATGTGCGCCTCGACAGCGTGAAGGTGGGCGACTGGTTCGGCAAGCAGTTCGCCAGGAAGATCGGAGCGGACAAGACGCTCGTCCAGAAGTCCGGCTATTTCGGCCGCTCGGCCGCGGCCAACCAGGCCGACCTCGATTTGATCCGCGCCATGGTGCATGTGGCGGTCGACTCAGCGCTCGACGGCGTCTCGGGCGTCATCGGCCATGACGAGGACAAAGACGACGAACTCCGCGCCATCGAGTTCCCGCGCATCAAGGGCGGCAAGCATTTCGACGTCCACACGCCATGGTTCGCCGAGATGCTGAAGGACATCGGCCAGACCGCATGAGGTGCTTCCCCGCCCTGCTCTGCCTTGCGCTGTTCGCCGCACCCGCCGCGGCGGACGAGGAGCCCGGCCGGGGCAAGGCCGATTTCGTCAAGCTCTGCGCCCCCTGCCATGGGATTGACGGCAAGGGCGACGGCCCGCAGGCCCCGCATCTCGCCAGGAAGCCGGCGGACCTCACCATGGTTACCCGGAGATATGGTTCATTCCCCGGCCAGAAGGTGTTCGAGACCATCGCCGGCCTCGACATGCCGGACGGCCACGGCACCCGCGAAATGCCGATCTGGGGCGATGTCTTCGTCACCCAGGAGGTGGGCAAGAGCACGAGGGTCGAGGACGCCATGAAGGCCTCCGATGACGCGTCGCGGCGGATTGCCGGTCTGGTGAAATATGTCCAGTCGGTCCAGGCGCCGTGAGCTGTTGCCGGTGACGGGCATATGTTATAGTTCGTCGGGAATGACGCCTGCCCCTCTCAAGCTGCAAGTGCACCGTCACCCCGGCGAAAGCGCTGCATGACTCTCCTCTCGCTCACTCCCGAGGAATGGCAGGCGGTGCGCCTGAGCCTGAGGGTCGCGACGGTGGCGATGATCGCCAGTCTGCCCGTGGCGCTCGCTGTGGCCTGGCTGCTGGCGCGCAAGGAGTTCTGGGGCAAATCGCTCCTGAACGGCATCGTGCACCTGCCTCTCGTGATGCCGCCGGTGGTGACGGGCTATCTCCTCCTCCTCACCTTCGGCACAAGAGGGCCCATCGGCGCCTGGCTGGCGGAGATCGGTATCGTGTTCGCCTTCCGCTGGACGGGTGCGGCGCTGGCCTGCGCGGTGATGGGATTTCCACTGATGGTGCGGGCCATCCGGCTGTCCATCGAGGCGGTGGACACAAGGCTCGAGGCCGCGTCCTCGACGCTGGGCGCCAGTGCGCTGTGGGTGTTCCTCACCGTGACGCTGCCCTTGACGCTGCCCGGCATCATTGCCGGCATGATCCTGTGCTTCGCCAAGGCCATGGGCGAGTTCGGGGCCACCATCACCTTCGTCTCGAACATTCCCGGCGAGACGCAGACGCTGCCCACCGCCATCTACACGCTGACGCAGGCGCCGGGCGGCGACGCCGGCGCCCTCAAGCTCACCGCCATTTCCATTGCGATCTCGCTCGGCGCGCTGCTCGTCTCCGAGTTCCTCGCCCGCCGCGCGGGGCAACGGATCGCCGCATGAGCCTCGACGCCGACGTGCGCCACAGGCTCGGCAGCCTGACCCTCGAAGCCGCTTTCGCCAGCACGGGCGGGATCACCGCGATCTTCGGCGCCTCTGGCTGCGGCAAAACTTCGCTGGTCAACGTGATCGCGGGATTGATCCGCCCGGACTTCGCGCGGATAAGCGTCGGCGGCACGCTGCTCGTCGACACCGCGCAGGGCATCTTCCTGCCGCCCAGCAAGCGCCGGATCGGCTATGTGTTCCAGGAGGCCCGCCTCTTCCCCCATATGAGCGTCGAGGCCAATCTCGCCTATGGCGAATGGTTCGCGCCGAAGTCGGAACGTTACGCCAGGAAGGCGCCGATCCTCGAGCTGCTCGGCATCGGCCACCTGCTGAAGCGCCGGCCGCGCGAACTCTCGGGCGGCGAGAAGCAGCGCGTGGCCATCGGCCGGGCGCTGCTCGCCTCGCCGCGCCTGCTCCTGATGGACGAGCCCCTCGCCTCGCTCGATGCCGCGCGCAAGGCGGAAATCATGCCTTATCTCGAGCGCCTGCGCGATGAGGTTAAAATTCCTATTGTCTATGTCAGCCACTCCGTGGCGGAGGTGATGCGGCTCGCCTCCGGCGTGGCGGTTCTCTCGCAGGGCAAGCTCGTGGCCTTCGGCCCCGCGGCGGAAATCGCCCAGCGCCTCGACTTGGTGCCGGCGGAAGAGCGCGAGGAAGGCGGGGTCATCATCGACATGACGGTTGCGGCACATGATGCGGGCTTCGATCTCACCCGCCTGTCCTCATCCGCGGGCGACGTCTATGTACCAGGCCACCTTGGCCCCGCGGGCACGCCTGCCCGCGTCCGCATCCGGGCGCGCGACGTGATGCTGGCGCTGGAGGAGCCGAGAGCCATCAGTGCATTGAATATCCTCAGGGGCACGGTGGCCGCAATCGCGCCGGCCGATGCCGCGTCGGTGAACGTGAGGCTCGACTGCGGCGGCGCGGCAGTCATGGCGCGCATCACACGGCATTCGGCCGCCGTGCTGAAGCTTGCCCCCGGAACGCCCGCCTATGCCGTGGTGAAGGCTGTGTCGGTGAGCGGCCCAGGCGCCGACCCGCGCTGACCGCCGTGCGAATCCGTTGTATTCTGCCTAAAATTTCGCTATTTCAGAAGTGAGCGCCCTGAGGTGCGGCTCGGTGGCCGCCGCGGCAGCGCGCTCCATGGCGCGGTAGCGCGAGATCAGGCTCAGGCCCAGCGGGGTGAGGGTCGCTCCGCCGCCCTTCTTGCCGCCGCTGCGGGATTGGACCACCGGCTTCCCGAAGATGCCGTTCAGCTCCTCGATCAGTTCCCAGGCGCGGCGGTAGGACATGTCCATGGCGCGGCCCCCGGCCGAGATCGAGCCCAGCGCCGCGATCTGCTCCAGCAGTAAGATCTTGCCGGGCCCCACTCTCAGGTCTGGACCGAAATCGATGCGGATGCTGAGGTCTGCCATGGGATTCGCTCTTTCGTCACAGGACGATGATCGAACAAACGCCGCCCCAAATCCAGTGCCACAAGGACCCCTTTCATGGCCGCCGTGCTGACCATAACCCTCAACCCCACCATTGACGTCTTCGGCGAGGCTGCCAGGGTTCAGCCCACCCACAAGGTGCGGCTGACGGACACCAGTTTCGAGCCGGGTGGCGGCGGCATCAACGTGGCGCGCGTGATCTCGACGCTGGGCGGCGAGGTCGAGGCGCTGGCGCTGTCGGGCTGGGAGATGGGCGACTTTCTCGGCCGCCTGCTGAAGGACGAGGGCATCGCCTGGAAGCCTGTCCCCATCGAAGGCGAAACGCGCGTGGCGCTGATGGTGCATGACCAGTCGACCGGGCTCGAATACCGCTTCCTGCCAGAGGGTCCCGAGGTGCACGGCCACGAGATCGATGCCTGCGCCGATGCGATCATGCGCAAGACGGAAGGCTTCGCCGTCGCCTCCGGCAGCCTGCCGCGCGGCGCGCCGGTTGACAGCTATGCGAGGCTCGCCAGGGCAGCCGCGCGCAATGGCCTGCCCTTCGTGCTCGACACCTCGGGCGCGGCGCTGAAGGCCGCCCTCGATCATGGCGGCATCTTCCTCGTGAAGCCGAGCCAGAGCGAGCTCGAGAGCTATGCCGGGCAAGCGCTTGACGCGGCGGGCATCGAGGCGGCTGCCAAGGCCATCATCGCCCGCGGCCAGGCGCGCATGGTGGCGGTGACCCTTGGGGCAGACGGCGCGGTCCTGGCCACGGCGGACAGGCTGCTGCGGCTTCCTGCCATGAAGGTCAAGGTGCGCTCCGCCGTGGGCGCGGGCGACAGCTTCCTCGGCGCCATGGTGTTGGCGCTGTCGCAGGGCTGGGAGATCGAGCAGGCCTTCCTGCTCGCCATCGCGGCAGGCGCTGCAGCCACCGCCAACCCAGGCACTTCGCTGTGCCGGAGGGAGGATGTGTTCAATCTGTTCGAGACAGCGGGCGGCAGGCGGCCTGCATGAATCATGGTCCTCCGCCACCGGGCCGCGGCAGGCGGCGGCGCGGAACATCGGGCGTTTCCCCGCCGTTCCGGCGGCGGGCGCGGCGGGCGGCGGGCTTGCCTGGCGCGGTCCCCTGTGAGACATTGACGCCATTGCCAAAGCGGAGATCGCAAGATGAAAAAAGCAGCCCTGTTCTGCCTCACCCTGCTCGTTGTGCCTGCCTTCATGGTGGACGCCTCGTACGCGGGGCTGACCCAGAGCGACAAGAACTACTGCCGCCGCAAGGCCGAAAAATACGCCGATGAAAAGTCGCTGGGCACCACGGCGGGCGGCGCCATTGCCGGCGCGGTGGCGGGCGGCATCATCGGCGGCCTGGTGACCGGCGGCAAGGGCAGCGGCGTGGGCACCGGCGCGGCGGTGGGCGCGGGCGTCGGCGGCGTCGGCGGCGCCGTCCGCGGCTCACAGCGCTGGAATAACCATTACTGGAAGAAATACAACAGCTGCATCCAGAAGCGCTCCTGAGCCGTCGCGGATTGAAGACCGGGGAACCGCCGGCATGAGGCGGTCCCTCTACGTTGCGGGGGCACAACACCAGCGCAGTCAATTTGTGATGGCAGTTTTCGCATTTTTCGGTTCACAGAATTCCTCTCCCTGGTTTAACCATAGGTCAACGGGCTCTGTTATGCTTCTGCCCGTGAGGGTGGAAAGCGGCGCCGGCTCTCGACTCTGCGGCATGTTTCGCGGCGCAGGCCGTGCGGCCTGTCCGCGTGATGCTCCGGGAAACGCAACCTGAGGAGGCTGCAATGCGTTCGATGTTTTCGTTGCTGTTCGGTCTGTTTCTCG
>NZ_JADCDB010000007.1 GCF_020252395.1 Aestuariivirga sp. | reverse complement strand
TTAAATCCGCTCAGCCGCAACACCTGTGGAAATGTGGACAAGGCTCCGCCTTGCCCACAGTCCCACAGGAGAACAAAAGACAAGAAGCGGACATTTGATGTGCTACCAAAACCGGACAAGTTAATTAGCTATCGACAGGGGGCAGAAGAAAGATGCGCGCAGGGTCTTATCACGCGGTGCGGGAGAGGACTGTCGCCGCTACCGCAGCACGAAGGACGCTGGGTCGGCGATGATGGCGGCCGCACCCGTCGGGTCCTCCTCGTGGGCGAGGTGGCCGAGGCCCTTGATTTCGACGAGGCTCGCCCTGGGCGCGAGCTTCGCGGCCTCGGCGGCGCGGGCGGGGGGGATGGTGCGGTCGCCGGTGGCGTAGGCGAGCGTGATGGGGACGGGGAGGTTTTTCAGGTCCTGCGGCACCCAGTGCAGGTCCCAGGCGGCCATCATGCCCAGCGTTCCCGCGATGTGGCCTTCGTTGGAGAAGAGCTTCTGGTAGAGCGTGATGCCTTCCGCGTCGATGGTGGAGCCGGTGTCGCGCAGCAGGCGCTCCACCGCCTTGCGGTCGGCCATCTTCGCGAACATCTTTTGCACGATGGTGGCGTTGGCGAAGGTCCTGGCGAGCGGCGAGAAGAACTGGCCCGCCACGCCGGTGACGGGGAAGAAAGCGCCGTTGAAGCTCACGATGTCATGCGGCGCGAGGAGGCGCTCCACCGCCATGCGCACGAGAACGGCGGCGCCGGCGGAGTGGCCGGCGGCGCGCACGGGGTTGACGTTCAGTGTCCGGAGCAAGATGGCGACGGCGGCGGCCATGCCGGGAAGCGACAGGCTGTTCTTGGATGGCGGCTGGGTGAAGGCGTGGCCGGGAAGGTCCACCGCCACCACGGTGTAGTGGGCGGCAAGTTTCTGCATCACGCCGCGCCAGGAGTGGGTGGCAGCGCCCGTGCCGTGGAGGAGGAGCAGGGCGGGGCCTTCGCCCATCACCTGCACGTGCCAGCGCATGCCAGCGGCCTCGACGAAGCGGCTCGCTGCGTGGTTGGGCCAGTCGCGGCCATCCCTGGCCCAGTCGAGGTAGTAGCCCATGTCAGGCCTTCATGGCGGCGTTGACGGAAGCCGAGATGCGCGAAGCATCGGCGTGGGGCAGTGGCAGATAATCGGCCCCCATGGCCCCGGCCAGCTTGGCCGCAGGGCCGGTGCGCGTGCCGGAAAGGTCGATCATCAGCGTCCTGAAACCGGCAAGCCGCAGCGCCTTGGCGGCGGCCTCGGCATCGCGCAGGGCCACCGCGCGATCAGCGGTGCCGTCCCGCGCGATGTTAGCCTTGCCGTCGGTGAGGAAGACAATAAGCGGGATGCCGCCGGAGCGGCGCACTTGGGTAGCCACCAGCATCGACTGCTCGATCCCCGCCGCGAGCGGCGTGCCACCGCCGCCGGGAAGATCGGCCAATGACTTCTTGGCGCGCTGCAGCGAGCGGGTGGGCGGCAGCAGGACGTCCGCCTGCTTGCCGCGGAAGGCGATCAGGGCCGTGCGGTCACGCCGCACATAGCAATCCGCGAGCAGCAACTCGATGGCGCCCTTGGCCTCCGCCATGCGGTGGAGTGCGGCGGAGCCTGACGCATCCACCACGAAGATCGCCGTCGTCTCGCGCTTCTCCTTGAAGCGGCGGATTCGGAAGTCGGCCTTCTCGACCTGCACGCCTTTTCGAATGGGGTTGCTGCGGCGGCGCAGCGGCTGCCATGGGGCGGCGGCGCGCAGCGTGTCGATCAAGGCGAGGCGGGCGCCGTTCTTCGGCTCGCCCTGGCGCGTGCCGGCGGGGCGGCCGCGCCGCAGGCCGGCCTTCTGCGAGACGGCACCGGCCCCGGCCTTGGAGCCGGGCTGGCGCAGGTTTTTCTCCAGTGCCGCGAGAAGGCCCGGCGGCAGTGACGCCTTGACCGCGTCAAGCAGGCGGTCGGCCAGTTCCCGCGGGGCGGGGGAACCATCCTCCTCGCCGGGTTCGGGCGCATCCTGCGGCGCGGGCTGGTCAGGCTCCTCCGCCGGCGGTGCGGGCCAGGTGACGGCGCGCGGCGCGAGGATGAGGCTTGCGGCAAGCCGTGCGTCGTCTTCATCCACTTGCCCGCGGCCATCCAGTGCCGCCGCCGCGCGCGCCGCGCGCAGCGCCATGACGGCGGGGCGGATGGAGGAGAGGCCCAAGGCCAGCGCCGTCTGGCACAGGCCTTCGGTGATGGCATCAGCGATCTCGACGAGCGGCAGGAGAGTGCGCGCCGCGCCGATGTCGATCTCCAACGGTTCGAAGCCGGTGAGGTCGAGCCTGAAGGCCACGCGCTCGGCGAGGATCGGCGGCGCATGCTCGCCGTCGATGCCTTCGTCATGGGCGATGATGGTGAAGGCGGCGCCATGGTCCATGGCGGCGGCGATGAGGGCGGCCTTGTCAGGCGACAGGCGTTCGGCGGAGGTGAGGAGCAGCAGGCCATCGGTCTCGGCGAGGAGGCCGTGGTCGTGCACCGGAGCGCCCGATTTCAACGTGGCGGCGACGTCGATCGAACCCGTGAGGCGGTCGATGCCGATGTGGGGGGGGATGCGATGGGTCCGGCGCTGCGAGAGATGGCGGAGCGATGCGAGAAAGGCGTCGGCCGGGCCCTTGACGATGGCGCCCTTCAGGCCCTCGGGGTCGAGGGCCAGGAGCGCGCAGGCGAGGGCCCCCCCGCTCACGCGCCGAACACTTCGGTGACCGCACGGTCGATGCGGGTGGTGGAGCCCGTCTCGTCCAGCGGATTGCGGCGCAGGCGGTGGCGCAGTGACGGCGCTGCCATGCGCTTCAGGTGATCGTCGGTGACGCGCTTGGCGCCGTCATAAGCCGCGAGCGCGCGGGCGGCGCGCATCAGCGTCAGCTGGCCGCGCAGCCCGTCGGTCTTGAGGTTGATGCAGAGTGCTGCGGCGCGCTCGAGGACCGCATCCGGCACCTCGACGCCGTTCAGATGCTTGCGGGCTTTGACGATGCGGCGGCGCGTCTGGTCTTCCTGCCTCTCCCACAGCGCGGTGAAGCCTTCCGGGTCGCGCTCGAAGGCATCGCGGCGCTTGACGATCTCGACCCAGGTCTTGACTTCCGTGGGCGTGCGCACCTCGACGGAGAGGCCGAAGCGATCGAGCAACTGCGGGCGGAGTTCGCCCTCTTCCGGGTTGCCGCTGCCCACCAGCACGATGCGGGCGGGGTGGCGGACGGAGAGCCCCTCGCGCTCGACCACGTTCTCGCCCGAGGCGGCGACGTCCAGCAGCAGGTCGACGATGTGGTCCTCCAGCAGGTTCACCTCGTCGACATAGAGATAGCCGCGGTTGGCCTGGGCCAGCAGCCCCGGCTCGAAGCTCTTCTCGCCATGCGACAGGGCGCGCTCGAGGTTGAGCGAGCCCAGCACCCGGTCTTCCGTTGCGCCGAGCGGCAGGTCGACGACGGGGATGGGAACCTTCCGCACCTTGTGGGTCTCGGTCTTGCGGCAGGCCTCGCACTGGGCGGAGGGGCTGTCCGGGTCGCAGTGATAGGCGCAGGAATTGGCCCTGATCTCCGGCAGCAGGGCGGCCAGCGCCCGCACCGCGGTGGACTTGCCCGTCCCGCGGTCGCCAAAGGCGAGGAGGCCGCCGATTAGCGGGTCCACGGCGGTGAGGAGCAGGGCCTGCAACAGCTCGTCCTGGCCCGCAATGGCAGAGAAGGGGTAGCGCAGTGTCATGGCGGTCTGTGTAACATGAAATAGACACAGGGCAAATGCGCCGGTTGCACGGGGGGCCGGGTTCGGCCAGTCTCGACCCATGCCAGACCAAGCACCTGACCGGCTCACCCGGGCCTATGCCCTGATCGATGCCGCCAATGCCCGCGACCCGGCGAGCCAGGCGGAGCTTTACGGGCGGCGGATGACGGAGACGCTGGAGAGCTTCCGGCCGGATGCGCCCGAGACGCTGAAGATCGCCGCGCGGGCCCAGCACATCGAGCGCTGGACCATTCCGCGCGCCTCCTATCCCGAAGGCCGTATCGCCTATCTCACCTGGCGCAAGGACCTGCAGAAGCTGCACGCCCGCCGCGCCGCCGAAATCATGGCGGAGTGCGGCTATGCGGAAGACGAGATCGCGCGTACTGGCGCGCTGCTGCGGAAGGAACGGTTGAAGCAGGACGCGGATGCGCAGACGCTGGAGGACGTGATCTGCCTCGTCTTCCTGGCCCACGAGGCGGAAGCCTTCATCGCCAGGCACGACGACGGCAAGGTCAGGGACATTCTGGCGAAGACCGCGAAGAAGATGTCAGCGGTGGGATTGGCGGCGGCGGGGTCAGTCCCGATGGGTGACCGGCTGCGCAGGCTTCTCGGCGAGGCGCTGACCCAAGGCTGAATGTAGCTTCCTCCCGCAATCCGAGCGGATCAGGAGCGGGTGGCGACGATCCAGCCACGGCTGTCCGTCTGGTTCCGCACGGATGTCGTGAAACCGCATTGCCCGAGTTTCTCGAGCAGCATGCGCTCCCCCGCCCCGCTGACCAGATCGCAGTGATAGAGCACGAGCAGCTTCTCGAACCTTGACAAGGTGGGGACATCTGCAGACATCAGGATCGGGAATTCCGCGCCCTCGCAATTGAGCTTGGCGAAGTCCACGCGTGGGATATTGCGCTCGAACAAATAGCGCGCGAGGGTGGCGCAGGCCACGCTCTCTGCCGGTCCGCTGAAATCGAAGGTCGTGGAGTCGCCCCAGCTCTCGCCCTCGGTCGCGAGATAGAGGCGGCAGTAGCCGTTTCTGTCGCCCAGCGCGAGGTGGTCGGCAACCACATTGTCGGCGCCATTCACGAAGAGGTTCGTTTTGAGCAATGCGAAGGTCTCGCGCCGCGCCTCGATGGCGCAGACCCGCGCCACGCGGCGGGACAGGAGCAGGGAGAAGTCGCCGAGATGCGCGCCCACGTCGAGAACCGTGTCGGAGCTCTTCGGCTGATACTCGGGAACGCCGCAGAGAAAGATGTCGTTCTCGAAACTGTGCGAGAGCACGGCTTCATCGGATGATGCCGTCCAGTGTGCAACCGTGAAGCCCATGTGGCGGCGGAGCTTCAGTGTCTTGGCCTTCTCGGCGCTGAAGCCGGCCATTTCGGCGAAATTCTGCGCCCGCTCCAGCAAACTCCGATCGTCAGGCTCTGCCACGTGGCCGTTCTCTCTTAGTCTGTCCGCGCCGATATGCCGGCCGGCGGGCGGTTCACTCGTGCTCGCCATCGTGCCGGCGACCGGAAAAGCGCGCAAAGACCTGGGGCTTCGCCGCGGCCGTCGACAGCACGGCAACGGTGATGGCCGCAGCACCGATCAGAAGGGCGTGGCCCACGATGCTGGCCGCGAGAAAGGCGTAGCTTCCGATGGCCAGCGAGAAGCAGACCGCCCACATCAGGCCCAGGCCCTGCAGCACGTAGTGGCGCATGGCGATGTCGGGAATGTTACGGAGCGGGCTCACCTCATGGTCGAAAATGAAGTTCCACGCATGAACGATAGGATTTTTGTTTTTCATCCGCCGTGTATGGGCGCTCTTGCCCCGCCAGGCAAGCTGCGTTTACTCGGGCCGGCAGGAGCATCACGCGCAACACGAAGATGACGCCTGCGCGTCAGGGCACAGGCTTTCGGGCAGGACCGCGGCGCAACTTGCTATAGCGGCGGGCGGTCAATTGACTCCATTAGGATTTCCCTCCCCACAAGGGGGAGGGAAAACGATCGCGATTCTATATGACCGGCCGCCGCTCTAGTCATTGGCTCTCGACCGCCTTCATCAGGCTGCCCGTCGCGGGGAACAGCGGGATCAGGCAGGCCTGGAGCGCGTGGTAGATGTCGGGCTTTCCCGTGAAAAAGCGGTCGATGGGCTTCAGGTCGCCGCCGAGTTCTGGATACCAGCCGCCATTGGCGGGGTCGATGAAGTGGGTGGCCGAGAAGTCCCAGACCTTGCGGTACCAGTGCTCGTAGAAGGGGTCGGGCTGCAGCGCGTTGAGGAAGGCGGCGGCGCCGATCGCTTCGGTGGCAGGCCACCAGATCTTGTGGGTGATGGCGGGTTTGTTGTCGAAGTCGAGCGTGTAGTGGAAGCCGCCTTTGGCCTCGTCCCAGCCGCGGGTGACGGCGCTGCGGCGTGCGGCTATTCCGATCACGAGATCGCCCGCACCGGCTCGCTGCTCCGGAAGGAGCGGCTGAAGCAGGATGCCGATGCGCAGACGCTGGAGGATGTGAACAGAGGGTTGATGGTGCGCTTAAGGGGTAGCGGTAATCAAGACATCTAGAGCAGTATTATCACATTGGTAATTGGCATGAGGCTCAACAACAAAGTAGAGGCTGTCCGCTGGAACGACGGACACTGCTGTACCGAAAACAGCTCCATGATTCCCGTTGGCAATAACTCCACTTCCAAGAACAGTTGTGTTCTTGTAGACAACCCACTTCACTCCATCGCCACAGTTAGGGTCTATATCGGAAAAACGGGCTAGAACGCGAACTGCACTGGTCGTACTTCCCGCCCATTTTACGATTACTGGTTGAGTAGGACTGGGATGCAGCGACACCAGTCCCTTAGTGAAGTTGGCAGTAACAGACGTGAAAGACAGACCGGGAACTATAACAACTCCAGTAGTAAAAACATTCCCCCAGTAAAAAACGTTGGTCGCAGACGTAAAGGTGAGTAAGGGCAAAGGTGTACCGACAGTGCCAGACCAGAACGACCAAGTTCCGACAGCATTACCCACATAGGACGGGACAATGGGATACCCAGGGATCGACATTACGTCCCTTGATAAGTTCCAGGACCTGGCGGGAGCAGCGAGCACGTTTACACTGCTCATCAAAACAAAAGAAGCTGCACTTAGTGCCATAAGGCGACGACGCAACATTTTGGCCTCCTTGCAAGTTAAAATTTTTAATAGCACATCGAAACACCCTCCGCAAGCTCGAAGTGTCGTGAGGGAAATCTGACATTCCCGATCCAAGGCCCATCGAGCTTATTTGCAAGGCCCTCAAGGGTCAGGTCGCCGCCCGCTTCGATCTGCTGCAACATCCACTCCCGATGGGACCTCTGATGTTGAGAGGAACATGCCCGCCGGTCTTGCCCAGCTTGACGCTGCCCGTCTTTCGATAGAGCGCCATCTAAAGCATGATCCGCAAAAGTGGAACCACTTTTGCGATAAAATCATGCTCAAGCTATTGATCTGGCGCATGTTCTTGTCGATCAGGTGAGTCCACCTGATCGGAACATGCGCTAGGCGCTGCTGACTGCATGCATCAGGCTGCCCGTCGCCGGGAACAGCGGGATCAGGCAGGCCTGGAGCGCGTGGTAGATGTCGGGCTTGCCGGTGAAGAACTTGTCGATCGGATTCAGATCGCCGCCCAATTCGCCATACCAGCCGCCATTGGCGGGGTCGATGAAATAGGTGGCCGAGAAGTCCCAGACCTTGCGGTACCACGCTTCGAGAAACGGGTCAGGCTTCAACTGGCTGAGGAACGCGGCAGCACCGATCGCTTCGGTGGCGGGCCACCAGATCTTGTGGGTGAGCGCTGGCCGGTTGTCGAAGTCGAGGGTGTAGAAGAAGCCGCCCTTTTCCGTGTCCCAGCCGCGGGTGACGGCGCTCTTGAACAGCTTCTGCGCGGCCTCGATGTGCCAGGCCTCCTTCCTGCCGTCGAGCACCCAGAGCTGGGCCATGAGGCGTGACCATTCGAGCCAGTGGCCCGGCGTGGTGCCGGCGGGGCGGAACATGTCGGAGCCCTTGTAGCCCTTGTCGATCTTCCACTGCGCGTCGAAATGCTCGGCCACCACATAGTCAAGCGAGACGGCGTGTGTGCCGATGATGAGGCTGGCGATGCGCTTGGCCTTGTCGAGATAGGCGGCATCCTGCGTTGCCTCGAAGGCGGCCATCAGCGCCTCGGTTAAGTGCATGTTGGAATTCTGGCCGCGGTAATCGGAGATCTTCGCCCAGTCGCGGGCATATTCCTCCGACACCGCACCGTAGTGTTCATCCCAGAAACGGGTGTTCAGCACGCCGGTGACGTCGGCAAGCATCTCCTTGCCGAGCGGGTGGCCGGTCATGCTGGCGTCCGCCGCGGCCAGCAGCACGAAGGCATGGCCATAGGCCTGTTTCGAATCGTCCCTGAAGCCCTCGTCGTCGAGCGACCAGCAATAGCCGCCATGCACGTTGTCGCGGTGGCCTTCCCACAGAAACCGCATGCCGTGATCGACAATGCTCTCCGCCCCCGGCCGGCCGAGCCTGGCGGCGATGGCGAAGCAGTGAACCATGCGGGCCGTTGAATGTATCTGACGCACGGCGCCGAAGGGCAGGCCCGCCGCATCGAGATCGTGGAAGCCGCCCTTCGGGTTGACCGAATTGTGCTGGAACAGATCGAACAGGGCATTGGCCTGGGCCTTCAGCCAGTCGCGGTGCCAGGGGCGGGTGGTCCAGTTGGTGTCGGGCATGGCAATCCTTCACTGCAGTCTCTCTGGACCTAGAGCATGATCCGCAAAAGTGGAACCGACTTTTGCGATAAGATCATGCTCAAGCTATCGATCTGGCGCATGTTCTTATCGATCAGGTGATTCCACCTGATCGGAACATGCGCTAGCATGAGTGGGCGCGCAAATGAACGTCCCAACTGGCGCATCGCGCCGGCACGTGAAACGAATAGGATTCCCCTCCCCCTCGTGGGGAGGGGCAGGGGTGGGGGGCCCACGAGTCCAGATTTTTGAACATCAGAGCCCGGGGACCCCCACCCTTAATCCCTCCCCACAAGGGGGAGGGAAACGCGATCCGGCCCGCTATGACTGCTCTCGGCTCTTGTCATTCGACGCGCACGCGCGCCGAGGCTGTTTTGCCTTTGGCGTCGATCACCGACAAGCGGGCAAATCCATCTGGCGGCTGGTCCCAGAAGGCATCGCGCCGGAATTCGCCCTGGGCAATGGGAATGCCGTCGGCGAGCCAGGTGAAGGGGGGCGTTCCGCCATAGACCTTGAGGCTGACGGCGGGAGCTTGATCGCCATCGAGGTCGATCCGCGCGCCATCGGGTGGGAAGGCGATCGTGGGCGGCGCATCGCGGCTGGCGGTGGCGACCTCCGGCAGGGCGTTGGGGCGGAAGCGCTGCAGATTGGCAGGAAGCTGATTGGTGGTGGCGATGACGGTGCCCGGAGGCGCGGGGCCCAGCGGCACACGTGATGCGCCGATGCGCTGGAAGGCCTCGAACAGAATAGGGGCAGCGGCGATGCGGCCGATGACGCCGGGCACCGCCGCGCCATCCGGCCGGCCGGCCCAGACGGCAATGGTGTTGGCGCCGTCATAGCCCACCGCCCAGGCATCACGGTAGCCATAAGAGGTGCCGGTCTTGAAGGCGATCTGGCCCCCCAAGGCATTCTGCGGCGTGGGCGCGCCCTTAAGCACGTCGCCGATCATCCAACTGGCGTTGGGCTCGAACAGGCGGCGCAGTGGCTTGGCATTGCGCTTTTCCGACAGCTGCCAGCTGAGTTGGACCGGCTCGCCGCCGCGGGCCAGCGCCACATAGAGGGCGGCCAGATCGGTGAGGCGCACGCCCGCACCGCCGAGGCCCACGGCGAGGCCGGGGCCGGCATTCTGCGGCAGCACCAGTTTCACGCCCGCGTTGGTGAGGCGCGCCATGAGGCGGTCGGCGCCGATGCCATTGAGGACCTGCAGCGCGGGCACATTGAGCGACTGCTGCAGCGCGGTGCGCACCGTGACGGTGCCGTGGAAACTATCGTCGAAATTCTCCGGCGCATAGGCGCCGTAACGCACCGCGCGGTCGTCGATGAGCGTTTCGGGGTGGACGAGGCCATCCTCGAAGGCGAGGCCATAGATGAAGGGCTTCAAGGTGGAGCCCGGCGAGCGCAGCGCATTGGCAAGGTCCATCTGACCCGCGCGCAGCGTATCGAAATAGCCCGTGCCGCCGACATGGGCGCGGACTTCGCCGGTCTCGTTGTCGACGACGAGGATGGCGGTGGCGACACCGGAGCCGATGAGCAGCGCGCGGTCCCGTGCCAGGGTTTCGAGCGAGGCCTGCAGATCGCGGGCAATGGTGGTTTCCGCCACCGCGCCGGGTGGTGCGGATTTGGCGATGTGTTCGGCCACGTGTGCTGCCAGCATGGGAAAGGCGAGGCGGCCTTTCGGCGCATCTTCCGATGCGGCGGCCTCCGCCTGATCGGCATTGACGATGCCAGCCGCGTTGAGGAGCGCGATGACGCGGTTGCGCGCGGCGATGGCCTGCCTCGGGAAGCGGTCGGGGCGGCGCGTCTCGGGTGCCTGCGGCAATGCCACGAGCAGGGCCGACTCGGCGGTAGAGAGCCGCTTCGGCTCCTTGCCGAAATAGGCGAGAGATGCCGCACGCGTGCCCTCGATGTTGCCGCCATAGGGGGCGAGTGCGAGGTAAAGGTCGAGGATCTGCTGCTTCGACAGCAGGCGCTCGATCTGCAGTGCACGGACCATTTCGGCGAGCTTGTCAGAGACGCTGCGCGCGGGGCGCGGTTCGAGCAGGCGCGCCACCTGCATGGTGATCGTCGATCCGCCGGAAACGACATGGCCATGCGTTGCGGCCTGCCATGCCGCGCGAAGCAGGGCCCAAGGGTCAACGCCCGCATGCGCGTAGAAGCGCTTGTCCTCATAGGCGATGAGCATCGCGAGGAAGCGCGGGTCGACATCCTTCGACGTGACGGGCAGACGCCAGTAGCCATCCTTCGTGATGAAGGGGCGGAGCAGCTTGCCGTCCTTGTCCGTCACCAGCGTCGAATAGGTGATGCCCTTGCCGAGGGGCACCGGCCCCAGGCGACGCAGCACCTCGCTTGCCGTGAAGCCCGCGGCGTTGACCGCGAGGATGCCGGCAAGCAGCCCCGCATAGAGGCGCAAGGGCCATCTGCTGCGGGGCGTCTTCATGTCAGGGCGCCGTCACCGTCACGCTGCCGGTAACGGTGCGGGCGTTGAGTTCGGGGCGGTACATGTCCTCCACCGTCGCACCCGGGTGCACGTAAACGCCGGGCGAAACGGCGCGCACCATATAGGCGAGCTTGGCGGTGGAATTGGTGAAGCTTGCCACGAAACGATCATCCCGGAACTCTGTGTAGGACGCGTTGGTGGTGTCCGAGAGCCAGGCGAAACTTGCCGTCGAGCCGGAGGAGACGAGCGTGGGGTTCTCGATCTCGAAGCCGGCGGGCAGCTTGTCGACGAGCAGGTAGTTGCCGTTCTCGTCCACGCCATGCTGTTTCATCACGCTCAGTACCGCGACGAGGCGGGTGTTCTGCTTGACGGTTGCAGGGTCCACCGGCTGGCCATCGGGCGTGAAATACTTGCGCTCGATCAAGAGGCCGTTGCTGGCCGCGGGCTCCGGCACGAGGGGCGAGCCGGAGACGGCGACGACGGCGCGCACCAGATTGGGCCCTATGTTCGTCACGGCCACATCCTTAGCAAGGGCAGCGGCATAATAGACGTGGTTGAAGGCGCCCTCATGCGGCGCGCCGTCGATGTCGATGCGGATGGTCTTGTCCTCCTTCAAAACAGCGCGGGCGGCGAGCGCCATCCATGCCATTTCCTGGGTTGAGGTATACTTGGTCCTGGCGCCCTCCACCCTGATCACCCACATCGCGGTTTTGATGACCTCGGGCTTTGCCTTCGATTCGGTGGCGAGCGCTAGGGTCGCCGAGGCATCGCGCAGCACGCTGCCATAATCCGCGCGGTATACCGGATTGTTTGTAGACTCAATGTCAATGGCGAGATTTCTCGTGGCGGTGGTGAAGGCGGAATCGGCGCGATCCCGGTCGCCAAGTATCGCAAGAGCCGCGCCGATCTGCGCTTGGGCGAGTCTCGTGCCGAAATTGGCCATCTTGGTGTCCGCTAGGTACTTGAGGTCACCCACCGGGGCGCGACCGGCGCGCGCAAGCACATAGAGTGCATAGGCCATGTCCTGGCCGCCGCCGTCCTCGATGTCCGGCGCGTTGCCGACCGTATTGCGGAGGTAGTCGAGGCTGGAGACCAGCACGTCTTCCGGCATGACATAGCCCTTTTCGCGGGCGCGCAGCAGGAAGTCGGTCACATAGGCTGTGAGCCACAGGCTCGAGTCGCTTTCATAGGCCGACCACAGGCCGAAGGCGCCCGACTGCGTCTGACGGTTAACGAGGCGGGTGACGGCCTTCTGAATACGGTCGTTGAGATCGGCGTCGAGCTGCTTTGGATCGACGCCCAGATCGCTCAAATAGAGCAGCGGCAGGGCACGGCTCACCGTCTGCTCCGAGCAGCCGTAAGGGTAAATGTCCAGCTGCTTTATGATGCCCGCGGCATCGATCTGCGGCAGCGTACTAATCGAAAGGGCAACTGAGCCGGTGCCGGGCACCGTCTCGGCGAGGAGGTCTTTGGAGAGCTTGAAGGTTCCGCCCCTGCCTTTAGGAAGCATCGTGGTGCGCCGCGTCACCATCGGGTTCGCCGGCTCGACGCCGAGCGCGAACTCCTGGTCGAGCAATATGTCGCCCGGGCCTTTCAAGGTGGCCACGATGCTGGCCGTGCCGTAGCTCGCGCCCTTCACCGGCACGATAACCGTGGTGCGCGAGCCAGCGGCGCCGAGCGTGATCTTCTGGATCGCGGTATTGGCTTCGGGCGTCACCGGGCCGTCGATCGAGACGCCGAGCGTGTAGTCGCCCGCAGGGCCTTCGGCATTGACGATGTCGAAACGCAGTTGCGAGGAGTCTCCCACCGCCAGAAAGCGCGGCAGCGTGCCCGAGACGACGACCGGGTCACGCGCAATCACATCCTTCGCGGCGTGGCCGACCTTGGTTTTCGACCAGGCCACCGCCATCACCCGGATGGCGCCGTTGAAGGCGGGAATGTCGAAGTCGATGGAGGCCGTGCCGTCATCGCCGACCTTGACGATGCCGGAATAGAGCGCCAGCGGCTTCTGGGCGGGCGGCGGCGCGTTGAAGGCTGCCCCTCCATCGCCACCCGAGCGCAGCTTGCCGCGCTCGCCCTGCATGCCGTCGATGAGCATGCCATAGATGTCGCGCAGCTGGGCGGAGAGCTGCTTCTGGTCAAAGTAGAAGTTGTCCGGCGCCGGCGGGTCATAACGCGTGAGGTTGAGGATGCCGACGTCCACCGCCGCCACGGTGATGAAGGCCTCCTCGCCGGCGGCGAGGTTACCGATCCTGACGGGCACGGTGAGCTTGCTGCGCGGCTTCATCAGCTCCGGCGTGTCGAGCGCCACATCGAGGGTGCGCGCCGCGCGGTCGATGCCGAACCAGGCAAGCCCCATGGCGCGCGACGGCATGCGCTTGGCCTTCACGTCCATCGGCTTATAGAGGCTCGCAAGCACATAGGCGCCCGTACCCCAGCCGTCACCCACGGTGAAGGTGAGCGTGGCGCCGCCTTCGGGCACATCGACCTGCTGCGTGGCCAGAAGCTTCTCGCCCACGATCTGCACTGTGGCTTTGCCGGCATAGCGGGCGTCAATCTTGACGCTGATCGTGTCGCCGGTCTTCACATCCGACTTGTCGAGCGCCACCTTCAGCGTGTCGGGCGTATCGGCCTTGGAGGTGTTGCCGGAGTAATAGCCCGAGGCGAAATCGACGGAGGCGGGCGTGATGCCCGGCGCACCGATCTCGAGGCGGTATTCGCCCCAGGAGAGGGTCTGCGCGAAGGCGGTGGGCTTGCCGCCGCCAAGGTCCAGCGAGCCATTGGCGATCTTGGAGGTGCGCGTGACGGCCTCCCACTGCCACTGGCCGTCGGTGTTGAACCACTGCCAGTCACGCACCAGGCGCTTCAGCGTCCAGGTGGCGCCCTTGACGGGCTTCAGCTTGCCGTCCGGGTCCACCGCGATGAGCGAGAAGGAGGCGGGCTGACCTTCGGGTGCCGCACCATCTTCGAAGTTCGGCCTGATGCCGATCATCGGCTGTTTCGCTTCGATGGGCAGGCTCGCGGTGCGCTCGACGGCGCGGCCGCCGGGCTCGCGCATGCGCACCGAGACGTCGGCCTTCAGCGGCTGCGAGGTGACGGGAAGCTCAGGGAGCGTGATCTCGATGCCGGCATGGCCGTTGATGTCGGTTTGCGGCAGGTCGGCTGCTGTCACCTGGATCGGGTCGAGGCGCTCGTCCATCAGGCCGAAGCTATAGGCTTTCCAGTCTGGGAAGGGGGTTTTGTCGGCATTGACGATCAAGCTGGCCTCGAGCTCCAGCCCCGCGCCGGGGGCGCCAAAGAGATAGCGGCCGTCGACCGTCATCTTCAGCGTGTCCCTGACCTTGGGCGTCTTCGACACGAGGTCGAACGCGATGCGGTCGGGGATGTAGTCCTCGACGAGGAAGGAGGTCTCGCCCACCGGGTCGCCCGCCGGGTCGGTATAGGCCTTGATGCGCCAGGTGCCGCCTTGCGCGCCTGGCGCGATCGCGAAATCTTTCGCGAAGCCGCCAGCCCCCTTGTCGTCAAGCTTCTGGGTGAGGAAGGCGACGCCATCCGGGCGCTCGACCACGAAGGTGAGCGGGAGGCCGGCGATGGCATTGGCCTTGTCGTCCCTCAGCAGCACGGTGGCATGCACCGTCTCGCCGCGGCGATAGACGCCGCGCTCGGCATAGACGAAGGCGTCGACCGCGGCGGACGGCGCGCGGCCGGTGACGCCGCGGTCGGTCAGGTCGAAGGCGGGCTGCTGCAGGTCGAGGAAGGTATAGTCGTTGTCCGCCGACTGCGCCACGACGAGGGCGGGGGCCTGGCCGCCATCGCCCTTCATCAGCCCCGAATCGAACAGCACATTGCCCGACACATCGGAGGCCGCTTCGCCCAGCACCTCGTTGTTGCGCGCGATGAGGCGGACCTTCGCGCCGCCGATCGGGTCTGCCGTGGCGATCGAGCGGAGGCTGACATGCAGCCCGTCCTTGCCGGACATGGTGGCGAGACCTAAGTCGGAGACGACGAACCACTGGGTGGCGACGCTGTCATATTCGTCGGGCGAACGTGACGCGGGGGACGCCGCCATCACATAGAGGCCGGGCTCGAGCTTGCCCATGGCCTCGTCCACCGGAATGGCGGTGGTGATGTCCTGGTTCTGGGGGCTGGGCGTTTCGAGTGTGCCCTGCCAGACGAGCCTGCCGTTTTCGCGGGCGATCCGCGAGGCGGAATAGCCTGCGATCTGGCCGCGGAAGTCATAGCCCAGCACGCTGCCGATCAAGTTGCGGTCGCCGATGCGGTAAAGCTTGAGGCTCGCTTGCGTGCTGTTGACCGAGATCAGCGGAATGCCGGTCTGGCCGGTGCGCGGCAGCACATAGGCGTTGCCGGTGAAGCGCACGGACGGCGCGCGGTCACGCACGTAGAAATCGAAGGTCACGTCCTTGGCCAGCGTATCGTCAGTGGCGTTGGGCAGGCCCTGGCGGGCGGTGATGGAATAACGCTCGCCATATTTCAGGCCTTCAACACAGAGCCGTGTTCCTTCCGCCGTGACGGCGGCGACGGGGCCGGGATCCTGCGTGAAGTAGGACGTGAAATCTGTCACCGTGCGTGACACCGGCTCCGACATTTCGAAGCAGGCCCGCGGCGGTGCGGCATCGGTGTCGACCTTGTAGTCCGAGACGCGGAATCCATGGTCGGCGCGCATCTGGTCGAAGGCCTGGCGGATGGCGGGGTCTTCCTGCAGCTTGAGGCTCTCCTTGTAGGCAGTGAGTGCGGGGCGCCACATCTCGCGCTTGGCGAAGCCTTGGGCCGCGAGGTTGAGGGCGATGGCTTCCTGCTTCGGGTCGCTTTCCAGCAAATAGGCCTTGAGGGCCGCGCCGATGAGCTTGGAGGGCAGGGTGTAGCCGTCGGAATCATTAATCGGCGTGGCGGCGGAGAGTTGCTGCGCGAGGTCGAGCCACAGCGTGCCGTTGGTGGGCTGCTTGGTCAGCAACTGCTCGATCGAGGCGGCGGCGAGGCGGGCATTGTTGGCGGCGCGGGCAGCGGCGAGATCTGCCTGGATCTCGGGTTGGGTTCGCTTCAGATCCTTCGCAATCCTGGCCAAATCGTTATCGTAGTCCTGCAGGTACCAGTTGAACTGGTCCACTGGGAAGGGCTTGGCGGCTTCAGAGGGTGAGGCGGCGAGGACGAACGAGAAGAAGGCGGCGAGGAGGAGGACGAGAGTGTTGAAGCTGTGCACCAGTGTCCTCTCCCGCAGGGCGGGAGAGGAAGGGGCCCCAACGCAGTTGGGGGAGGTGAGGGGACGCAGGCGCCGGCGGTGTGGCTGCGGCCCCTCATCTCCCCGTTGCGTTTCGCAACGGGTCCCGTCTTCTCCCGTTGGAGAAACGGGAGAAGACGTCAGGAAATCGCCAGGCGCCAACATCGGGGGCTCTCCGCAAGCATCGGGTGAAGCGTGGAGGAAGTGTCCGTCCGCCGCCGCCCGGTTGTCAATCAGGCGGATGACAGTTTCACCGGCTTTGCGGCGGAATTACAGTGGCGTCACGGCTTCGGGGTGTCGTCGTCCTGCAGGATGCGCCAGGCGGCGCCTTCGAGGTCGTCGTACTGGCCGGACTTCAAGGACCAGATGAAGGCGGCAAGCCCGATGCCGCCCATGAAGAGCGCGATGGGGATCAGGTAGATCAAAACGTTCATGCGGCGTCCCTCAGGGCTTTCGCGCCGGGCGCGGTGTCTGCGCGGAGCCTGGCAAAGCCCGGTTCGGCTGTCCTGCCCAGGCCCACGCGGAGCGCGTTGGCGATGACGATGATGGAAGAGGTGGACATTGCAACCGCAGCGACCAGCGGGGATACGAAGCCCGCCATGGCCAGCGGCACGGCCAGCACGTTGTAGCCCACCGCGAGGACGAAGTTTTCCTTCGCGATGCGCTGGGTGCGGCGGCCGATCTTGACGGCATTGGCGACGGCTGCGGCCGACTCGCCCATCCAAACGGTTTCCGCCGCTGTGCGCCCGATGTCGGAGGCGGACGACGGCGCCATGGAGGTGTAGCCCGCCGCGAGGGCGGGCGCATCATTGATGCCGTCGCCCACCATCAGAACCTTCTTTCCCGCCTTGGTAAGGGCATCGACATAGGCAAGTTTTGCCTGCGGGCTGGCGCGGGAGACGGCGCTGCCGATCCCCACGGCCTCAGCCACGCGGGTGACGGCGGCCTGGCGGTCGCCCGAGAGCAGGTGGACGGCAAGGCCCATCTGCTTGAGCGCAGCAACGGTCTCGGCGGCATCGGGGCGGAGCTGGTCCTCGAACTGGAACAGATTGGGCGGCTTGGCCCCCCGCCGGAAGGCGAATTCAAGCAGGCCCTGGTCCTCCGCACTCTCCTCCATGCGGCACCAGGCACGGCTGCCGAGCTTAACGGGTTCGCCCATGTAGGTGCCGGAGAGGCCGAGGCCGGGATGCTCCGCGATGTCGATGACGGCAAGCGGGGCAAGGCCGCGCTTCGCCACCTCGTGCACCAGCGCGCGGGAGAGCGGATGCTTCGAAGCCTGGGCGAGGCCAGCGGCGAGGGCGAGCGTACCGGTGGAGACCATCAGCGGGGAGACAAGCGCGGGTTCGCCTTTGGTGAGCGTGCCGGTCTTGTCGAAGATGACGGTGTCGACGCCAGACAACTTCTCCAGCGCCGCGCCATCCTTGATCATCACGCCGGAGCGGAACAGACGTCCGCTCGCCACCACCTGCACGGCGGGAACGGCCAGCCCCAGCGCGCAGGGGCAGGTGATGATGAGCACGGCAATCGCCGCCATGATGGAATTGTGCCAGCCATTGCCCAGAACCAGCCAGGCGATGAGCGTGGTGGCCGCCAGGGTGTGGACCGCGGGGGAATAGAAGCGCGCCAGCCGGTCGGCGATGCGGATGTAGCGCGACTGGCCCTGCTCGGCGGAGGCCATGAGCCGCACCAGTTCGCTCAAGAAGGTGTCGTTGCCGGCCGCGGTGATCTCCACCGTGATGGGGCCGGTGACATTCATCTCGCCCGCATGGACGAGCGAGCCCGGCTTCACCGTTTCGGGAGCCGTCTCGCCCGTCAGCAGCGAGCGGTCCATGTCGGAGGCCCCTTCGCGGATGAGGCCATCGGCGGGAAGCCGGTCACCCGCTGCGACGGCCACCAGCATGCCCGGTTTGAGTTCCCGCGCCGGCACGTAGCGCCGCGTGCCGTCGTCCGCGATAACGGAGGCGCCCTCCGACGACAGCGAGATGAGCTGCGAGATGGCCGAGCGGGCGCGGGCGCGCATCAGGTGGTCGAGGTAGCGCCCGGCGAGCAGGAAGAAGAGGAGCGTGACGGAGGCATCGAAATAGGCGTGTTCGGCGCCGTTGATGGTCTCGAACAGGCTCATGAAGGAGGCGAGCAGCACGCCCAGCGAAATCGGCACGTCCATGTTGACGCCGCCCAATCGCAGCGCGCTCACCGCCGAATAGAAGAAGGGGCGGCCCGCATAGGCGACGGCGGGAAGGGCGATCATCGCCGAAAGCCAGTGGAACAGATCGCGCGTGGCGCCCTCCGCCCCCGACCAGACGGAGACCGACAGCAGCATGACGTTGGAGGCCGCGAAGCCCGCCACCGCAAGGGCGCGCAGCAGCCGCGCATTTTCCGTGTCGTCCTTGGTGAGGCCGGTCTCGCGCGGGTCGAAGGGGCGGGCCATGTAGCCCAGGAAACCGAGGCGGTCGATCAGCGCCTGCGGCGCGATGGCGCCATCCTCGTAGACGACGGCCACGCGGCGGCCGGTGAGGTTGACGCGGACGGATTTCACGCCGGTGAGTGCGCCGAGGTCGGCTTCGATATGCGGCATCGCCTCCGGCCTGTTGGCCTGCGGCACCAGGAACTCGATGCGTTTCAAACCGGGGCCAGCGGCGGAAATCCAGCGTGCCGCATCCTCGCCCTCCAGCGTGAAGGGCTGGAAGTATTCGCCGTCGAGGGTGCAGCAGGGAAGGGTCATCAGGGGTTCACGACGAAGCGGAAGATCTTGTGATAGCCGGCAACGCCGCCGCCCTTGCCATCGATCTCGACCTCCCACAGGCCGGGCCCCAGACGGGCAGGGGCGGAATAGAGGCCCGAGCCCATCCAGGCGAAAGTGAGCTGCTGGTCTTGCCTGTCGGTGACAGTGCGCTGCAGCCTGCCGGTGAGGTTGAGGGTGTCGATGCTGGCGCCCTTGGCGTCGGCGAAGGCGACCGTCACGCTGTCTCTGTCGTGGGAGAAGCCGACGTTCCAGCCGAGCGCTTCCTGGGCCTTGGCCCTGGCGAGATCGCTGTTGAAGGACTGGCTCGCCACATAGCCGTTCTCGACCACCAGGCCCGACCACGTGGCGTTGGCGAGATAGGCCATCAAGAAATTGACGCCGAAGATCACGCCGAAGAAGGCGACGATCATCGCCAGCACGTGATGGCCCTTCAGTTCCTTTTCGGCGCGTGCCATGGACATAATCTTACTCCTTGCCGTTGGGGCCGTGGAAGAGGGCGTCATAGGTCTTGGATTCGGGCGCAGCGCCATCCTTCCGGTACAGCTCCTCGACCTTGAATTCGAAATTGCTGCGTTCCTTCGTGATGATCGCGGGGTCATCGGTCGAGACATAGATCTTGACCGCCTTGAGCTTGTCGGGGTCCACGGGGATCTCGAAGCTCGTGCCCTTGGCGCCGGTGTCGCCCACCATTTCCATCGTTGCGCCGGGGAGGCCGTCCACTGACAGGCGGAAGGTGCGGGGCTCCTGGCGCTTGTTGAGGATCTTGACCGTATAGCCGTTGCGGATAGCGCCATCGGACAGCGTCACGTAGAGCGGGTTCCTGTCCGGCACCACGTTCACGTCGAGCTGTGTGCGGTGGACGAGGGTGAAGAGCATTGCGAGGCCGACGCCGGCCCAGGCGGTGAAATAGATGATCGTCCGCGGGCGGATGAGATGGCGCCAGCTCCAGTGCTCGTTCTTGCCGGCCACGTTGGCGGCATAAAGATCGGACGTCGTGTAGTTGATCAGGCCGCGCGGTTTGCCGGTCTTGTCCATCACGGCATCACAGGCGTCGATGCACAGCGCGCAGTTGATGCACTCGAGCTGGTTGCCGTCGCGGATGTCGATGCCCATCGGGCAGACGGCGACGCAGGCGTTGCAGTCCACGCAGTCGCCGGCCTTGAGACCCTGTGCCTCCGCCTTCTTGCGGCCCGCGTGGCGTGGCTCGCCGCGCCAGGCATTGTAGGTGACGATGAGCGATTCTTCGTCCAGCATCGCGCCCTGGATGCGCGGCCAGGGGCACATGTAGGTGCAGACCTGTTCGCGCATGAAGCCCGCGAAGGTAAAGGTGGTGGCCGTCAGGACGGCGATGGTGAAATAGGCGACCGAGGGCGCCTGGCCGGTGACGAGGTCATGAAACAGGCTGGGCGCGTCGGCGAAGTAGAACACCCAGAAGCCGCCGGTCGCAATGGCGATCAGCAGCCAGACGAACATCTTGAGGGCGCGCTTCGAGAGCTTGGAGACAGACCATGGGGCCGCATCGAGCTTGATGCGGGCATTGCGGTCGCCCTCGATCTTGCTCTCGACCCAGATATAGAGGTCGGTCCACACTGTCTGCGGGCAGGCATAGCCGCACCAGGCGCGGCCGAACAGTGAGGTGACCAGGAACAGGCCGACGCCGGCCATGATGAGCAGGCCCGCGATATAATAGAATTCCTGAGGCCAGATCTCGATGAAGAAGAAATAGAAGCGGCGGTTGGCCATGTCGATGAGGATGGCTTGGTCCGGCGCATCGCCGGGCCTTGTCCAGCGCAGCCAGGGCGCCACGTAATAGATGCCGAGCAGGACGATGAGCAGCGTCCATTTCAGCCGGCGGTAGAAGCCATGCGCCTCCTTGGGGTGGATCGCCTCGCGCGAGGCATAGAGGGAACGGTTCTCGGCCTTGTTGACCGGAACGGCACTTTCCCTGTCGACCTCCTGCGGAGTGTCGAGCGTGTTGATAATCCGAACCATCATTCCCCTCGGAAACCCGGCTTTCCATTAGCAGATACTAATAGAACCGAAATCCGCCGTCTGCAGTGTGGCCGGAGGCCGCATGCCGTGATGTGATGGCATGCGGCCTCGCTGGCCTGATCGTTACTGGGTGACGGGCGCTTCGCCACCGCCCAGCGAGTGCACGTAGATCGCAAGTTCCTTGATCGCCGCATCATCGAGGCGCTTGGTCCAGGCCGGCATGACGCCCATGCTCGGCTTGTGAATCTGGGCCTTCACATTGTCGATGCCACCGCCATAGAGCCAGAGTTTGTCGGACAGGTTGGGGGCCCCGAACTCCCGGTTGCCCTTGCCGTCCTCGCCATGGCAGGCCGCGCAATTCTCCGCGAAGATCTGCTTGCCGGCGTCGGCCTTGCCCGCATCCGCCGTTTCGCCCGAGAGCGTCATGACGTAGTTGGCGACCTGGTCGATCTGCTCCGGCGTCAGGATGCCGTCGATTCCGAAGCTGGGCATCTGCGAGTCACGGGTGTTGGGATCGTCCGAGTAGCGGATGCCATGCTGCAGCGTCACGTAGATAGCCTCGGGCGTTCCGCCCCACAGCCAGTCGTCGTCGTTGAGGTTGGGGTAGCCCTTGCCGCCTGCCGCACCCGCGCCATGGCACTGCACGCAGTTCACCTTGAAGGCCGCTGAACCGCCCGCCTGCGCATAGGCGAGGAGCTTGGGGTCCTTCAGAATGTCAGGAAGGCTCATCGCGGCGATCTTGTCCACGGTTTCCTTCTGGCTGGCGGCGGCGGCCGCCATCTGCTGCTCGAGCTGGCCGCGAGAGGTCCAGCCGAGCACGCCCCTGCTGGCGCCGCCGGGCAGCGGCCAGGCCGGATAAAGGATCGTGTAGCCGATGGCCCAGATGACGCAGGCATAGAAGGTGTAGAGCCACCACTTGGGGAGCGGCGTGTTCAGCTCCTTGATGCCGTCCCAGGTGTGTCCGGTGGTCGCGGTTCCCGAGACGTCGTCCTTTTCTATGTTCGTTGCCATTTGTCAGTCCTCGGAACCGTTATCCAGGGGGATTTTCGCCAGCCTTTCGTATTCGGCCTTGGAACCGGGCCGGAAGACGAAGACGATAGCGCCGATGAAGAACAGGAACATCGCGACGAGGCCCCAGCTATCCGCCAATTGGCGCAGTAAGGTGTAATGTTCCATCGCCATCACCTCGACATGTCGGCTTTGAAGGTCGAGAAATCGACGAGCGTGCCGAGCACCTGGAGATAGGCGATCAGCGCGTCCATCTCGTCAAGCTTGCCGTCGCCTCCGAAGTCGCGGGCAACCGCCTTCGGATAGCGCTTGAGCAGGCCTTCGGTGTTCTGGCCAGTGGCCTGGGCCACCATGTCGGCCTCGGCGTTGTCGATGTCCTCCTGGCTGTACATGCCGCCCTTGCCGTTGTTCACCGTGAGGTTCATGGCCACCAGGTTGGCGCCGAAGCCCTTCGGATCGAGGGGCTTCTCCGCAAGAAAGGGGTAGCCCGGCATGATCGACTCCGGCACGACGTCGCGCGGATTGACCAGGTGCTGCCTGTGCCACTCGTCGGAGTACTTGCCGCCCACGCGCGCCAGATCCGGGCCGGTGCGCTTCGAGCCCCACTGGAAGGGGTGGTCGAACTGCGACTCGGCGGCGAGCGAGTAGTGGCCATAGCGTTCGACCTCGTCCCGGAAGGGGCGGATCATCTGGCTGTGGCACACGTAGCAGCCTTCGCGCACGTAGACGTTGCGGCCCGCCAACTCGAGGGGCGAATAGGGACGCATCCCATCCACCTTCTCGATCGTATTCTGGATGAAGAACAGTGGAACGATCTGGACGAGACCGCCGATGGTCACCACGAGCAAGCTGAATATCAGCAGCAGCGTGGCGTTCTTTTCGAGTGCTTCGTGCTTCATGGCGCCGGTGTCCTTGTTCTTATGCCGCAGCCGAAACCATGCCGACAGGCTGGCTCACGGGCTGGGCGCCCTTGATGGTGCGGTAGAGGTTGTAGACCATGATCAACCCGCCCACGAGGAACAGGGCGCCCCCGAAGGCGCGGATCACGTAGTACGGGTGCATGGCCTCGACCGTTTCCACGAAGGAATAGGCGAGGAAGCCGTTGGCATCGTACTCGCGCCACATCAGGCCCTGCATGATGCCGGCAACCCACATGGCCGCGGCGTAAACCACGATGCCCAGCGTTGCGAGCCACACATGCCAGCTGACGAGGCGCAGCGAGTAGACTTCCTTGCGGCCCCACAGGCGCGGGATCAGATGATACATGCAGGCCATCGAGATCATGCCCACCCAGCCAAGAGCGCCGGAGTGAACGTGGCCGATGGTCCAGTCGGTATAGTGCGACAGCGAGTTGACGGCCTTGATGGACATCATCGGGCCTTCGAAGGTCGACATCCCGTAGAACGCGACCGAGATCACCATCATGCGCAGCACTGGGTCCGTGCGGAGCTTGTCCCAGGCGCCCGAGAGCGTCATCAGGCCGTTGATCATGCCGCCCCACGAGGGCATCCACAGCATAATCGAAAACACCATGCCCAAGGTCTGCGCCCAGTCGGGAAGCGCCGTGTAATGCAGGTGGTGCGGACCGGCCCAGATATAGAGGAAGATCAGCGACCAGAAGTGCACGATCGAAAGGCGGTAGGAATAGATCGGCCTATTGGCGCGCTTCGGGATGAAGTAGTACATCATGCCGAGGAACCCGGCGGTGAGGAAGAAGCCCACCGCGTTGTGGCCGTACCACCACTGCGTCAGCGCGTCCTGTACGCCCGAGAACAGCGAGTAGCTCTTCGAGCCGAAGACCGAAACCGGGATCGACAGGTTGTTGACGATGTGCAGCATGGCGATCGTCACGATGAAGGCGAGGTAGAACCAGTTGGCCACGTAGATGTGGCTCTCCTTGCGCTGCAGCAAGGTGCCGAAGAACACCAGGAAATAGGCGACCCAGACGACGGTGAGCCAGAGATCGACGTACCACTCGGGTTCGGCGTATTCGCGGCCCTCGGTGACGCCGAGGAGATAGCCCGTGGCGGCCAGCACGATGAACAGCTGGTAGCCCCAGAACACGAACCAGGCGAGGTTGCCGAGCGCCAGCCTGGTGCGGTTCGTCCGCTGCACCACGTAGAAGGAGGTGGCGATCAGCGCGTTGCCGCCGAAGGCGAAGATCACGGCCGATGTGTGCAGCGGGCGCAGGCGGCCGAAGTTGAACCACTCGAGATCGGGGTTCCAGGCCGGATAGGCGAGCTGCAGGGCAATCACCACGCCGACGAGCAAGCCCACCACACCCCAGAACACCGTGGCGATGGCGCCGTAGCGCACCACGCCGTCCATGTAGCCCGAGGTGTCGGGCGCGGGCTTGCCGAAGCCGCGGGCCTTGAAGATGAGGGCGAGAATCGCCGCCAGCGCGAAGATGAACATGTGGATGGCGAAGGGCGTGTCCACCGCCTTGGCCCCCATGGTGATGGCAAACAGGGCGAGAAGGCCCCAGAGGGCCATCATCACCATGGCGCCGCCCCCGGAGGGCTGTCCCTTTTGTGTCAGTGTACCAGCCCCCATCGGAGACCCCCTTTCTGAAAATAATCCACCTGCACGAATGCGTTTTGGGGCGGGCAGGGGCATTGACTTGGATCAACAGGTTGCGGAGGCTTCCACGTCTGCGTGACGATTTGCGCACAAAGTCGGGGGGGCCGGGAGCGCTGAAAGCGTCGTCTCCCGCTTGAAGCAGCGGGAGAGAGGACATGTGCCCTTGATTCGGCGGGCGCACGCGCCGATCATCGCTTCGCGATGCTTGGGCAATTGACCATTCTGGGCGCGGGGCTGGCCTATCTGGGGGCGCTGTTTGCGGTGGCGGCGTGGGGCGACCGGCGGTCCAGGACCTCGACCACCCGGGCCGGGCGGCCCCTGACCTATGCCCTGTCGCTGGGGGTCTACTGCACGTCTTGGACCTATTTCGGCTCTGTGGGAATCGCCTCGCGCACCGGATTGGACTTTCTGCCCGTTTACCTGGGGCCGATTCTGGTCTTCGCGCTGGGTTGGAAGCTGATCCAGTCGATTGCCACCCTCACCAAGCGGCACAATATCGCATCCATCGCCGACTTCCTCTCGGCCCGTTATGGCAAGTCGGAGGCGCTGGGGGCGCTGGTGACGGTGATTGCGGTGATCGGCATCGTTCCCTATATCTCGATTCAGCTGAAGGCCGTGGCGGTGGCGCTGCACGTGCTGGTCTCAGAACCGCAATGGTCGCGCGACATCCTGCCGCCGTCCTCAGGCCTCGACGGTTTGTCGCTGTTCGTGGTGCTCACCATGGGCATCTTCGCCATCCTGTTCGGCACGCGGCACATCGACACGACCGAGCACCAGGACGGCATGATCCTGGCCATTGCCGTCGAATCGATGGTGAAGCTCATCGCCTTCGTGGCGGTGGGCCTGTTCGTGGTGTTCGGCATGATGGGGGGCATCGCCCCTTTCCTCGAAAGCGCCACGGCAGACCCGCGGGTGCGCGGCCTGTTCTCCGGCGGGCTCGATGGCGGGCAGTGGCTCACGCTCACGCTGCTCGCCGCCTTCGCAGTCGTCCTGCTGCCGCGCCAGTTCCACGTGGCGGCGGTGGAGAACGCCAATGCGGGGGAAGTCAAGCGCGCCGCCTGGCTGTTCCCGCTTTATCTCGTGGCCATCAACCTGTTCGTGATCCCAATCGCGGTGGCGGGCCTCCTCCTGCTGCCCAAGGGGGCGGACGGCGACACCTTCGTTCTGGCGCTGCCGGTTGCGGCGGGGAACCCGTTCATCGCGCTGATCGCCTTTATCGGCGGGCTTTCGGCCTCCACCGCCATGGTGATCGTCGAGTGCGTGGCGCTCTCCATCATGGTGAGCAACAATCTGGTCGTTCCGCTGCTGCTGCGCCGCCAGGTGGAGCGGGCCAGCCTGCACCAGGACATGGGCGAAACGCTGATCCTGATCCGGCGCTTCGCCATCATCTTCGTGCTCGCTCTTGCCTATGCCTATTACCGGATGATCGGCGCCCCAGTGGCGCTGGCCCAGGTGGGGCTGCTCTCCTTCGCGGCGGTGGCGCAATTCGCGCCGGCCTTCTTCGGCGGACTTGTGTGGAGGCGCGCCACGGCGCGGGGCGCCATGTGGGGCATCACGGCGGGCTTCCTCGTCTGGGTCTATACGCTGCTGCTGCCGGCCTTTGCCGACGCAGGCTGGATGGGCCGCGGCTTCATCGAGCCGGGACCCTGGGGGATCGGCCTGCTCAAAGCGCGCGCCCTGTTCGCCATGGAGTTCGACACGCTGACCCATGGCGTGATCTGGAGCCTGCTCGCCAATATCGCGGCCTATGTGGCGGGCTCGCTCACCCGCCAGCCGACGCCCATCGAGCGGGTGCAGGCCACGAGCTTCGTGTCGCGCGATATCCAGGCAGGCAACGGCACCGGCTTCAAGCTGTGGCGCACTGCAGTCACGTCCGACCGGCTGGAGGACACGGTGGCGCGCTATATCGGCGCGGACCGCGCGCAGGCCGCCTTCGAGGGCTTCCGGGCGCAGCAAGGGCAGACCGGGGTGAAGGGTGGGGAAGCCGACGTGCGGCTGATCCGCTTCGCCGAGCATCTGCTGGCCTCCGCCGTGGGTGTCGCCTCGGCCCGCCTCGTCATCGCGCTGATGCTGGAGCGGCACTCGACGCATGCCCGCGGCGCCATGAAGCTGCTGGACGATGCCTCGGCCGCGATCCAGCACAATCGCGATCTCCTGCAGTCGGCCATCGACAACGTGGACCAGGGGCTCGCCGTGTTCGAGCCGGGCCTGACGCTGATCTGCTGGAACGCGACGCTGCAGGACTTCCTCGGGCTGGGGAGCGACCTGAACCGGGTGGGAACACCAATCACCGAGGTGCTGGGCGCCTTTCTGGCGCGCACCGCGGCGGGCAAGGGCGCGGCCGACGACCGGGTGCGCAGGATTGCACTCACCCACGACGTGTTCCGCGAGCGGCGCACCGACACGGGCCATGTCTTCGAATTCCGCTCGAGCCCGATGCCGGATGGTGGCGTGGTCGTGACCGTGATCGACGCCACCGAGAGTGTGCTGGCGGCGGAAGAGCTGCAGCGGGTGAACGAGTCGCTCGAGCGCCGCGTGACGGAGCGCACCGCACAGCTCACACAACTGAACGAGCAGTTGGCCGCCGCCAAGGCCGAGGCCGATGCGGCGAACCTGTCGAAGACGCGCTTCATCGCGGCGGCGAGCCACGATATCCTGCAGCCTTTGAACGCCGCGCGGCTCTTCACCTCGACTCTGGTCGAGCGCATGAAGCGCTCCAAGGATGGCGAGCTGGTGCGCAACGTCGATTCCTCGCTGGAGGCGGTGGAGGAGATTCTTTCCGCCCTCCTCGATATCTCGCGGCTCGATGCCGGGGCGATGAAGGCGGAGGCCCAGCCCTTCCACATCGACGGCATATTGCAGGCGCTTACGGTGGAATTCGGGCCGGCGGCGCGCAAGAAGGGGCTGCAGTTCACCGTGGTGCCCTGCGGGCTGACGGTTCACTCCGACCGCAAGCTGCTGCGCCGTGTGCTGCAGAACTTCGTGTCCAACGCCATCAAATACACGAAGGAAGGCCGCGTGCTGATGGGCTGCCGGCGGCATGGCGATCTACTCAGGATCGGGGTGCATGACACGGGGCCGGGCATCCCCGAGTCGAAGCTGGAGATCATCTTTCAGGAATTCCAGCGGTTGCAGAGCGATGGCGATGGAACGTCAGGCCTGGGGCTCGGCCTCTCCATCGTCGAGCGCATGGCGAAGGTGCTGGAGACGCCCGTTCACGTGCGCTCGACACCGGGCAAGGGCTCGGTCTTCGCGGTGGATGTGGCCGTGGCGGCGGAGCGGCTGCGCGTGACCGCCGTTCCCAAGCCGCGCAAGGCGCAGCCGCCGGCACTGGCCGCCGCGGTGCGCGTGCTCGTCATTGACAATGAGCGGCCGATCCTCGAGGGCATGGAGATGCTGCTCACCGGCTGGGGCAATATCGTGCACACCGCGACGGGCCTGGAAGAGGCGCTCGCGGCACTCGCCGCGGCGGACGGCAAGGTGGACATGATCCTCGCCGATTATCACCTCAACAACGAGGACGGGATTTCGGTGATCCGTGCACTGAGGACCCGTGCGCGGCGGCCAATCCCCGCCGTGCTGATCACCGCGGACCGCACCCCGGCTGTGGCGGACCTCGCAGTTGCCCACGACGTGCACCTGCTCAGGAAGCCGGTGAAGCCGGCGGCGCTGCGGGCCGCGATGTCGCATGTGGCGATCCGGGCGGAGGCGGGGGTCTGATCCTCATTCCGGCATCGCCGCGAAAGTATAAGAAAGTTCGGATATAAGGAAAAAAAAACCTTGACAGCGCGCGCTCGGTGTGCTATGGTCGGATATTCTCAACAATTGGGTTTCGGGATGGCCTGCTCCACTTCGGTGCGGGCTGTTTATGCTTGGAAAGGGGGCGGGAATGGCGGGTCTGGCGTTACTGTGCGCCACCTTTTTTGCTCTCATCCGTTGGACAGTCCTTGCACCAGCCCAGCGCGCGGGCTTCGGCCTCCGCGGCGGCGCGGCGGTCGGCGGCGCCGGGGTGGGTGGAGAGCATGGTGGTTTGGTCCGAACCGGAGGCGCCGGCGGTGATGCGGTCGAGGAGGTCGATGAAGGCGAGAGGGTTGCGGCCATCGCTGACCATGATGGCCACACTGCGCTTGTCGGCGGCATCCTCGAACTCGCGGGAATAGGCGAAGGTCTGGAGCACGGCGGCCTGGTTGACCGCGTCATGCACCAGCTGGCCGGAATCGCCGCCGGCCAGCACCACCAGGGCGCTCAGCCCCAGCGCGCGGTAGACCTGCTGCAGACTGTGGCGCTGCTCGACATGGCCCACCTCATGGGCCAGCACGCCAAGGATCTCGTCATCCGACCGGGCCAGCTCGATGAGCTGGTCGGTGATGATGATGGTGCCGCCGGGAAGCGCTATCGCATTGGGTCCAATACGGCCGCCGTCGCGGAACAGGAGCTCGTAATCCTGGGTCTCGACCAGGGGTGCCGTGAGGCCGGCGAAGAGCGCGCGGATGTGGGCGGTGCGCTGCTCCGGGAGCTTAGAGGGTTCGAAAATGAAACGGTCGACGGTGTCGAGCGTGCCCTCGTTCATCATGCCGGAGATCGCCGGGGGGGTGATATCCGCCGCGGCGCGGGCGGCGAGCGGCAGGCCGTAGCGGTAGGTGACGGCAAGCAGCAGGATGGTGATGACCCCGGCCGCGGCGGCATATTTCCAGCTCGCCTCCAGCCAGTGGGCCACGGCGAAGAAGCGGTCCTGCCGCGGCAGGAGGCCATCGACCGGCGCATCGGCGGGGACCTCGAGCAGGCTGCCATCGGCGAAGGACAGCTTGCGCGGCAGGCGGCCGAGTTTTTCCGAGATGCCGCGCAGCTGCGGGCGGCGCGGATGCTCCTCGCCATCGACCAAGAGGCTGAGGCCCTCCGCATCGCGGGCGAGCCGCGCCGGGCGGCTGAGCGAGCGTTGGGCGTCGAAGAACAGGCCTGCCACATCCATGGTGCTAGAGTCCGAAATCGAAGCCGCCGAGATCGAGATATTCGGCGGCGGCGACGCTGCTTTTTTGGCTTTCGCGGCCGAGGAAGCCATCAAGCGGGCCTGCCGGGTGGAAGTGCGTCGATTGCGCAAGATAGCGCCAGTGCCGCACCGAGGCCACCGGCCAGAGCAGGCCCAACGTGCCCAGCACCATCAGCGCATTGCTGATCATGATCCACACATAGCGCCGGCGCGACAGGGTGGAGGACAGGCGGTGACCGCCGTCCAGTGTGGTGGTGTTGAAGACGATGTTGCGGACGCCGGCGCGATAGGCGTAAAATACTAAGAAGTAGGAGATGTAGAAGGAAATCACGCCCAAAAGGATGAAGATGGCCACCCTGTCATCTCTGCTGCCGCCCGTCACCAGGCGGGATTCCAGCATCAGGCCGCCGAACACCAGCACGGCCAACACGATGAGGAAGAACATCGTGGCGCCGAGATTGGCATAGAGACGGCCAAGCGGCGCATCGGTGTCGAACCAGGCGGTTCCAAAGCGCGTGTGGCTGCCCAGGTAATTGGCCCGGAAGCCGGAGGAGAAGGGGGCGAGAAGCCCCGCCGAGATGATGGCGAGCAGCGGCATCAGCACGAAGGCGCCCAGCCCCGCGAAATAGGCCCCCTGGAAGCCGAAGCGGAGGTTGCGGTAGCTCGTCATCTGGGCATTGAAGGCCAGCGACTGGTTGATGAACCACGGCAGCGCCACCAGCCAGGGAACGATCAGCAGCAGAAACACCGGACTGGTCTGGCTCAGAATATTCACCACCATCAGCGTGCCGACCACGATGAGCCGGCCGATGAGAATGCGGACAGGATCGGCGTGGTAGTCGAAGCCATGGCCCTGAAGCAGCGTGTTGCCATAGAAGTAGCGCAGCCGCCGGACCTTGGCCCAGGCGGAATAGATGCCCAGCGTGACGACGGTGAGCATAAGGTTGACGATCCAGATGCGATAATATTCGCTGGCGCTGCCGGTGAAGACGAAGGGTTCGGCCGGGCCCAGCGGCGCGGCGGCATCGGTTGGCTGTGGCCCGGACCCGTTGTTCATGAATTGTTTTCCTCCCCCAAGGTCATGCTTGGGCGCATAATGAATGGAAGGGCGGCGACAGCCAATGGCGGGCGTAGACGGCCAGGGTTAATGCTCCGCCGCCGCCACGCCGTCGATCCTGGCGGCGGCGATCACGGCCTGGGTGCGGCTGGAGACGTTGAGCTTCTGCAGGATGGCCGAGACATGGGCCTTGATGGTGGCCTCCGAGACGTTCAGCTCATAGGCGATCTGCTTGTTGAGGAGGCCTTCCTTCAGCATCATCAGCACGCGGATCTGCTGGGCGGTGAGGGTGGCGACGCGGCGGGCGATCTCCTCGCCCTCCTTGCCGGCGGCGGAGGACTGGGCAGACCCCTCGGGCACCCAGATATCGCCCTTGAGCAGCGCATTGACGGCGCCGACGATGGTGTCGATGCCAGCGGTCTTGGGGATGAAGCCGCAAGCGTTGAGGTTCAGCGCCTTCTGCACGAGGCCGGGGTCATCCGCCGCCGTGATCACCGCGACGGGCACGTTGGGGTATTGCGCGCGGAGGTAGATCAGGCCCGACAGCCCCTGGACTCCCGGCATGCGCAGGTCGAGCAGGATCAAGTCGAAGTCATCGTCCTCGTCGAGCAGTGCGGTGGCCTGACCGAGGGAGCCTGCGAGCGACACCCGGGCGTTGTCCACACCGCCGGAGACGGCGTGCTTCAGCGCCTCGCGGAACAGCGGGTGGTCATCGACGATCAGGATGCGCGTTGCCGCCATGGTTCAAAGGTTCTCCCCAATCCACCCGCGGCGATCTTCACCCAAGGGGAAGCGCTTGGCAAGCCTGGGCTATTCGATGGTCCCGCGGGGAGAGGACCCGAGCCGGCGCCTGGCATCGAGGAAGGTGCGGCGCATCCAGGGCACGTCAGGCGCCTGCCAGTTGGGAGGAAGCCCCACCACCATGTCGAAAAAGGCGATGGCGTTGGCGGGGTTCTCCGCCACGTTCTCGCGGAAGCTGTCCCAGAATCCGGGGTCGTCCGCAACACCCGACTCGGCCGGCTCGCCGGCCCCCATTTCGCGCAGCACGGCGGCCGCAACCGAGAGGCAGAAACTCGTGTAGGCATAGCCTTCCGGCCAGCGCTTCAGCCGGTGGTCGATGGTGGCGGGCAGCGCCGGCAGGCCTAGCCCGTCCGGCACGATGGCGGTGATGGGACGGGCGGCCAGGAGCTCCTTCAGCATCATGCCGGCGGCGAAAATGGTGAAGTCCTTGCGGTCAAGGCCGGCCAGGTGCTTGGTCTGGTCGAAGTTCTGTCGCCAGCGGGAGAAGGCCTCGGCGAGGGCCGCGTGGTCCACTTCCGCCGCGAGGCCCGTGCCCTTGAACAGGAGCTCGATGTTCTTCTCGAAGCTCCACAGGATCGTGCGGAAGCGGCGCGCCTCGTGGGCGAGGTCGCCGACTTTCCCGACTTCGGTCTTGAGGGGCGTAAGCATGGTCTCAGTCTAGCCCCAAGGGGCGGAGGCTTGCAAATCGGCGGCGAACGGGGCCACAAAGGCCTCCGAAGAGGGGAATTCCAGATGCCGTCACCCATGTCGAGCGACCTGAAGTCGGGCGCGCTGTTCTATCACGCCGAGCCGAAGCCCGGGAAACTGGAGATCCGCGCGACGAAGCCGCTCGGCAACCAGCGCGATATGGCATTGGCCTATTCGCCGGGTGTCGCCGCCGTGTCCGAGGCGATCGCCGCCGATCCGGCCCTGGTGTCGAAATACACCAGCCGGGCAAACCTGGTGGGCGTGGTCACCAATGGCACGGCGGTGCTGGGGCTTGGCAACATCGGGCCGCTCGCCGCCAAGCCGGTGATGGAGGGCAAGGCGGTGCTGTTCAAGAAATTCGCCGACATCGATGTGTTCGACATCGAGCTGGCGGCAACGAGTGTCGAGAGCATGGTGGCCTGCGTGGCGGCGCTGGAGCCGACCTTCGGGGGCATCAACCTCGAGGACATCAAGGCCCCGGAGTGCTTCGAGATCGAACAGCAGCTCCGTGAACGGATGAATATTCCGGTGTTCCACGACGACCAGCACGGCACGGCGGTGATCGTGGGGGCGGCCGTCACCAACGCGCTGATGCTGGCGGGCAAGGACATCGCCAAGGTGAAAATCGTGGCGAGCGGCGCGGGGGCCGCCGCACTCGCTTGCCTCAACCAGCTCGTGAGCCTCGGAGCGAAGGTGGAAAACATCTGGGTGACCGACCTCGAAGGCGTGGTGTTCAAGGGCCGCGGGAAACTGATGGACCGGTGGAAGGACGTTTTCGCCAAGGACACGCAAGCGCGCACGCTTGCCGATGTGATCGCCGGCGCCGACATCTTCCTTGGCCTTTCGGCGGGCGGCGTGCTGAAGCCGGAGCTTGTGAAGCAGATGGCCAAGGACCCCCTCATCCTGGCGCTGGCCAACCCCAACCCGGAAATCATGCCGGAGGAGGCGGTGGCGGTGAGGCCCGATGCGATGATCTGCACCGGGCGGTCGGACTATCCGAACCAGGTGAACAATGTTCTCTGCTTTCCCTACATTTTCCGCGGTGCGCTGGATGCGGGCGCCTCCACCATCAACGAGGCGATGAAGCAGGCGGCGGTGAACGCCATCGCGGGGCTTGCCCGCGAAACGCCGTCGGACGTGGTGGCCAGGGCCTATGGCGGCGAGGCGCGGCTGTTCGGCAAGGAGTCGCTGATCCCCGCGCCGTTCGATCCCCGCCTCATCTTGCGTGTCGCGCCGGCGGTGGCCCGGGCGGCGATGGAGAGCGGTGTTGCCACAAGGCCCATCGCGGATTTCGATGCTTATGAAGAGCGGCTGGGGCGCTTCGTGTTCCGCTCCGGCTTCGTGATGCGGCAGATCTTCGCCGCGGCCAGACAAGCGCCGAAGCGGGTGATCTATGCCGATGGCGAGGACGAGCGCGTGCTGCGCGCGGCCGAGGTGCTGCTGGAGGAGGGCATCGCCAGGCCCATTCTCATCGGCCGGCCGGCGGTGATCGAGAACCGGCTCAAGCGTTACGGACTCACCATTCGTCCGGGCACGGATTTTGCCATCGTCAACCCCGAGGATGATCCGCGCTACAAGGACTATGTGCAGACCTATGTGGATGTGGCGGGCCGCCGCGGCATCACGCCCGATGCGGCGCGGACGCTGGTGCGCACCTCGACGACTGTCATCGCGGCGCTGGCGCTCAGGCGAGGCGAGGCCGATGCGATGATCTGCGGGCTTGAAGGCCGCTACCGCGCCAAGCTCCGCCACATCCGCGACATCGTTGGGCTGGCTCCGGGCGCGCGCGAATTCGCGGCGATGAGCCTGATGATTACCTCGCGCGGCATCGTGTTCCTGACCGACACGCATGTGCAGGCGGAGCCTTCGGCGGAGGCCATGGCGGACACGGTGCTGATGTGCGCCGCCCACGTGCAGCGCTTCGGCATCACGCCCAAGGTTGCGCTCGTCGCGCATTCCGATTTCGGCGACTTCGACACGCCGATGACACTTCGCATGCGGGCTGCCCTCGCGATGGTTCATGCCCGCGCGCCGGACCTGATGATCGACGGCGAGATGAAGGCCGATACCGCGCTGATCGAGGCGGTGCGGCAGCGTAAGCTGCCGTCGTCCACCTTGAAGGGCGAGGCCAACCTGCTGGTGATGCCCGGCTTGACGTCCGCGAATGTCGCCTACCAGATCATGAAGGTCTTCGGCGACGCGCTGCCCGTTGGCCCCATCCTGCTTGGCACGGCGAAACCGGCGCATATCCTGACCGGCTCCGTCACCTCCCGCGGTGTCGTGAATATGACGGCCATTGCCGTTGCCGAGGCAGCGACCGGGGCCCGGGGCTGATGATCTAGGCCAATGACAGCAAAGACTTACCTGATCGGCGTCGATACCGGGGGAACCTATACCGATGCTGCCGTGATCGAGGCCCAGGGGCACCGTGTGGTGGCCTCCGCCAAATCCATCACCACCAAGGGCGACCTCTCCATCGGTGTGACGGGAGCGATTACGGCTGCGGTGGCGAAGCTGCCCGACGGGTTGAAGCCGGAGGACATCTCGCTCGTTTCCGTCTCCACCACGCTTGCAACCAATGCGGTGGTGGAGGGGCATGGCTCCGCTGTGGGCGTGATCCTGATCGGCTTCGACCAGGCCATGGCGGAGCGCACCGGGATCGCCAAGGCCTTCCCCGGCATGCCGATTGCCATGATCGGCGGCGGGCATGACCACAATGGCGAGGAATTAAAGCCGCTGGACGCCGGGGCGCTGGCCAGTGCTGTTGCCGCCATGCCGGTCGATGCCTTCGCCATTGCCTCGGCCTTTGCCGTGCGCAACCCCAAGCACGAGCAGCGCGCCCGCGAGATCGTGGCGCAGGCGACGGGGAAGCCGGCAACGCTGTCGACCGAGCTGACCTCCGCCCTCGACGCGCCGCGCCGCGCGCTGACGGCAGTGCTGAATGCGCGGCTGATCTCGCGCGTGTCGATGCTGATTTCCGCCGTGCGGCGCTCGATGAAGGAACTCCGCATCGACTGCCCGCTGATGATCGTGAAGGGCGACGGCACGCTGGCCCTTGCCGAGCGCGTGGCGCTCAGGCCCATCGAAACGGTTCTCTCCGGCCCCGCCGCCAGCCTTGTGGGGGCATCCTGGCTGTGCGGACGCAGCGACTTCATCATGTCCGATATGGGCGGCACGACGACGGACCTGGGCGTGCTGCGCGACGGGCGGCCGCAGGTGGCGGAGCAGGGGGCCGAGGTTGGCGGCTGGCGCACCATGGTGAAGGCCATCGATGTCAAGACCATTGGGCTGGGTGGTGACAGCGAGATTGCCATCGGGCTCAATGGCGCGATCGCCGTGGGCCCGCAGCGCGTTGCGCCCGTCTCGCTGCTGGCGTCCCGCTACCCGGAAGTCGTGGCGATGCTCGAAGCCGATCTCGCCGACACCGAGGGCGGGTCGCTGCACGGGCGTTTCGTGCTGAAGCCCTTCGGCGCCACTGCGTCATTGACCGCCGAGGTGACGCCCAAGGAGGCCGATCTGCTGGCGATGATCGGCGAGCGGCCGAAGCCCATCCGCAAGATCGCCGTTTCCTCCGCGGCGCAGCGCGCGCTCGCCTCGCTGAAGCGCAAGGGCCTCGTGCAGACGGGCGGCTTCACGCCGTCGGATGCTTCTCACGTGCTGGGGCTGCAGGACAACTGGCCAGGACCCGCGGCGGAACTCGCGGCGAAGCTGATGGTGCGCTTCCGCGACATGAAGCTGGGCGATGCGGCGCGCGTCGAGGCCTTCTGCCGTGAGGTGTGGTCGGAAACGGTGCGGCTGACCGCGAAGGTCATCCTCGACACGGCCTTCGGCAAGAGCTTCGGCGCGCATGAACTGGTGGATGCGGTGAGCTCCGGGCGTGGCAGGCTGGGGCTGGCGAAGGTGTCGCTGTCGCCGGCCCTTCCCGTTGTCGCCGTGGGCGGCCCGGTGCGGGTTTATTACGAGGAGGTGGGCAAACGGCTTGGCTGCGAGATGATCTTCCCTCCCTTTTTCGATGTGGCCAACGCGGTGGGCGCGGCGACGGGCGTCGTGGCGCAGGTGGTGACCGTCTCCGTGGAGGGTGACGGCAGCGGGCTGTTCCGCGTGCTGGGGCCGAAGGGTGCCAGCGTGTTCACGTCAGGCCCGCAGGCGCTGGCGGCGGCGGAAGAGCAGGCGCGTGCGCTGGCGCTGGAGGCGGTGCGGCAGCTCGGCGCCACGGATGCGCAGGTGCAAGTGTCGGTCACCAAGAGCCACCTGCCCGATGCGGTGGACGACAATGGGCTGCTGGAGGCGAAGATCAAGGCTGAAGCGATCGGGCGGCCGGAAACGGGAAGCCGCTGAGGGAGGACCGGGGCTGAAGCCGGGGTGAACCCTGCCGCGTGGCCAGAGCCCTCATCCGGCCTTTGGCCACCTTCTCCCATCCTGCGGACGGGAGAAGGACTCGTGGTGACACCGTCCAACGAGTCCTTGCCGCTAAAGCGGGAGAGGTTGATTGGCCGCAGTCACATGGGTGTTCGCGGCAATCCGCCCAACGCGCGAGGCGGCAATGAGTGCTCCGTTTGCATGACGTTGCATAGTGGGTAAAGCTGCGCCGAGAAACAGTTCTTTGGGTGGTGAGAATGAGGGTGTTGCTCGCGATATGGTGTATCGTCTATCTTGCTTGCACCGTGGGTCCCGGCTCTTACTTGATTTACGCCGGCGCGAAGGAACCAGCGCGTGCCATCTTCGATCACTTCGGGGGAATCGGCGCTCCGATGAACGACAATGTCGTCATCGAAGCCATGTTTTATGGCCTTGGTTTTCTGCTCCTGACGGCTGTGTTATATCTCGCCATCGCCGTTTTGAACGTCGTTGTGCTGGTGGATCTGTTCAGCGGGATGCGCAGCCGCTGGGCATTCCGCTATCTGGCCATTCTGAACGTGGTGTGTTGCGCGATCCTTGTCCTCCCGGCCGTGTGGCTTCGGATCAACTGGCCAACGGCTGCCATTCAGTACATCGTCTTCATTATCGTTCCTTCGTTTGTGTTCTTGCTAGGCCAGGCGTTGGCGGTCCTTGCAGTGATGCGGAGCGAGTGGGCTCGCGGTGCCAGCCCGCCTATTGGCGGATGAGGCCCCTGGAACGGTCTCATCGCACGGCGGGACTGCTGGCACAGCCCCGTGCCGGGCGGCGCTCAGGGTTGAAGGGCGGGCTGCTTCGAGCCATAAAGTTGCGTTGGGTATTTGGGGGGCACGGGCATGCAGGACTTCTTTGCGGAGCATTTTACCTTCATCACGACCGCGGAGGGCTGGGTGGCGCTGGTGACGCTGGTCGCCATGGAGGTGGTGCTCGGCATCGACAATCTGATCTTCATCTCGATCCTGTCCAACAAGCTGCCCGAGGCCGAACGCTCCCGCGCCAGGCGGCTGGGCATCGGCGGGGCGCTGATCATGCGCCTCGTGCTGCTGGCCGCGGTGGCATGGATCGCGCAGCTGACGCAGCCGGTGTTCGCGGCCTTCGGCCAGTCCTTCTCGTGGCGAGACCTGATCCTGCTGGCGGGCGGGCTCTTCCTGGTCTGGAAGGCGACGAAGGAAATCCATCACTCGGTTGACCCCGATGACGGCAAGGAGAACATGATGGGCCAGGCGACGCTGACCATCGGCGGCGCGATCTTCCAGATCCTGCTCTTGGACCTCGTGTTCTCGGTCGACTCGATCATCACCGCGGTGGGCATGACGGACCATCTGGCGATCATGTATATCGCGGTGATCGTGGCCATGGCGGTGATGCTGTTCGCGGCCGACCCGCTGGGCCGCTTCATCGCGGCGAACCCGTCGATCGTCATACTGGCGCTGGGCTTCCTCCTCATGATCGGCATGACGCTGATCGCCGACGCCTTCGAGTTCCACGTGCCGCGCGGCTACGTCTATGCCGCCATGGGCTTCTCGACGCTGGTGGAGGTGCTGAACCTCATGGCGCGGCGGGCGCGAAGGAAGAAGGGTGCGTTGGACCCGGGGCATGGATAGACGTCTTTTCCCGGCTTGCGGGAGAGCGCGCCGATCGGCTAGAAGCGGCGCAAATCCCTCAGTGCTGAAAGAGATCTTACACGATGGCCCGTCAGTTCATCTATCACATGCAGGGCCTCACCAAGGCCTATGCCGGCGGCAAGAAGGTGCTGGAGAACATTCACCTCTCCTTCTACCCCGATGCCAAGATCGGCATCCTCGGGCCCAACGGCTCGGGCAAGTCCACCCTGCTGCGCATCATGGCGGGCATCGACAAGGAGTGGAACGGCGAGGCCTGGCTGGCCGACGGCGCGACGGTCGGTTACCTGCAGCAGGAGCCGGAACTCGACCCGGCCCTCGACGTCATGGGCAACGTCATGGAGGGGGTGGCCCATAAGAAGGCGATCCTCGACGAATACAATGCGCTGATGGCCGACTATAATGACGAGAACGCCGAGAAGGCCGGCAAGCTGCAGGATGTGATCGATGCCCAGAATCTGTGGGACCTCGACTCCCAGGTGGAGCAGGCGATGGATGCGCTGCGCTGCCCGCCGGGGGATGCGCAGATCGACAATCTCTCCGGCGGCGAGAAGCGCCGCGTGGCGCTGACCCAGCTGCTGCTCCGGAAGCCTGACCTGCTGCTGCTCGACGAACCGACCAACCATTTGGACGCGGAGTCTGTGAACTGGCTGGAGCATCACCTGCGCGACTATCCGGGCGCCATCATGATCGTCACCCATGACCGCTACTTCCTGGACAATGTGACGGGCTGGATTCTCGAGCTCGACCGCGGCCGCGGCATTCCCTATGAAGGCAATTATTCCGCCTATCTTGGCCAGAAGGCCAAGCGCTTCGCGCAGGAATCGCGCGAGGATGCGGCGCGCGAGAAGGCGCTGGCGCGCGAGTCGGCGTGGATTTCCGCCAGCCCCAAGGCGCGGCAGGCCAAGTCCAAGGCCCGCATCAAGGCCTATGACGAGCTGCTGAAGGTGAACGAAGACCGCCTGAAGTCCACGACCGCGCAAATCATCATTCCGCCGGGCGAGCGGCTGGGCAATACGGTGATCAATGTCGAGGGCCTCAGCAAGGCCTATGGCGACCGGCTGCTGATCGACAATCTGTCGTTCAAGCTTCCCCCCGGCGGCATCGTGGGCATCATCGGCCCGAACGGGGCCGGCAAGACGACATTGTTCCGTATGCTGACGGGGCAGGAGAAGCCGGACAAGGGCGCCATCACCATCGGCGAGAGCGTGCATCTGGGCTATGTCGACCAGTCGCGCGATTCCTTGGATCCCGATAAGACGGTCTGGCAGGAAATCTCCGGCGGCAACGACGTGATCTATCTGGGCAAGCGCGAGATGAATTCGCGCGCCTATACGGGGGCCTTCAACTTCAAGGGCGCGGACCAGCAGCAGAAGGTGGGCAACCTCTCGGGCGGGCAGCGCAACCGCGTGCATCTGGCCAAGATGCTGAAGTCAGGCGCCAATGTGCTGCTCCTCGACGAGCCGACCAACGACCTCGACACCGAAACGCTGGCGGCGCTTGAAGAGGCGCTGGAGGATTTCGCGGGCTGCGCGGTGGTCATCAGCCACGACCGCATGTTCCTCGACCGTCTGGCCACCCACATCCTCGCCTTCGAGGGCGACAGCCATGTGGAATGGTTTGAGGGCAACTTCCAGGACTACGAGGAAGACAAGAAGCGCCGCCTGGGCGAGGACAGCGTGATGCCGAAGCGCATCAAGTACAAGCAGTTTGCAAGGTAGTTCCGGACTCACGGGTGATGGTTCAGCACGCCTTGACGAAATTTCGGCGCATTTCTGAACGATTTCTTACGGCATGGAGGTGGCCATGTCTCTCGACCGGCGGGCAGTGCTTAAACTCGGTTTTGCGGCGGGATGCTTGGCGGGCGGGACCGCTGGCCTTCGGGCGGAGGAGGTTGCGCCGGTTTTCGCCTCGGAGGCCCAGCAGGTGCCTTACCGGTTCCGGCGGCGCGACGTGTCGTATGAGACGGCGGAGCCGCCCGGCACGATCGTCGTGGATACGCCGCAGCGGTTCCTCTATTTCATCACCGGCCCCGGCACGGCCACGCGCTATGGCGTGGGCGTGGGCATTCGCCAGAAGCTCTGGTCGGGCGAGGCCGTCATCAAGCGCAAGGCGGAATGGCCCGTGTGGCACCCTTCTCCGGAGCGGCTGGCGCAATTTCCGAAGCTGATCAGATACGAGCCCGATGGAATGCCGGGCGGCGCGGACAATCCGCTGGGAGCGCGCGCCATGTATCTCTATCAGGGCGATGCCGACACGCTCTACCGCATCCACGGCACCAACCGGCCCACCGGCATCGGGCGGCGGGTCACGTCCGGCTGCATCAGCATGCTGAACATCGACGCCGTCCATCTCTATGACCGTGTCCCTATCGGCACGCGCGTGGTGGTGCTGCCTGCCGCTTAAAGCCTTCGATCGCGCCTGCGGGAGACCGGGAGCAGAGGTGGATGACGCCGCCGGCGGCGCGTGCTAGGAAGCCCGGACTTTCAACCCTCGCGACTCGGATGCCATGACCCTCTCCCGCCGCCTGTTCCTTGCCTCGCTTGCCGCCGCCGCCGCCGCCGCCGCGACCCCGGCGCTTGCCGATGATGTTCCCGCGCCGGACCTGAGCCAGGAGCCCTTCCCGGTGAAAGACGACGAGCGCAAGGTCGAATACAAATATCGCCGCAAGCAGATGGCGTACAACACTTCGGAAGCGCCCGGAACCATCGTGGTCGATCCCAAGGCGCGCTTCCTCTATTTCGTGCTGGGGAACGGCGAGGCGATCCGCTATGGCGCGTCGGTGGGCAAGCAGGGCCGGACCTGGTCCGGGCAGGCCACCATCGGCCGCATGGAAAAATGGCCGACCTGGACACCGACGCCCGAGCACATCGCGGAATTCCCCAAGCTGGTGAAATACGTGCCGGGCGGCATGCCGGGTGGCCCCGAAAACCCGATGGGCGCGCGCGCCCTCTATCTCTATCAGGGTGACGTCGACACCATCTACCGCATCCACGGCACCTATGACCCCTCGATGATCGGGCGCAAGAAGACCGCGGGCTGCGTGAGCCTCTTGAACGTCGATATCATCGACCTTTACAACCGCGTCCAGCTTGGCACCAAGGTGGTGGTGCTGGAGTACTAGGCACGCGTGACCCGCTCCACCAGGCTCCTCGCCATCATCCAGTCGCTGCGCCGCCGGCGGCGGCCGGTGGCAGCGGCGGTGCTTGCGGATGAACTCGGCGTGTCGGAGCGCACCATCTACCGTGATATCGCCACACTCGTGACGGAGGGGGCTGCCATCCGCGGTGGCCCGGGGCAGGGCTATGTACTGGATGGCGGCTTCATGCTGCCGCCCCTGATGTTCAGCGATGCGGAGATCGATGCCCTGGTGCTTGGCCTTCAGCTTGCGGCGCAGGAGGGGGATGAGGAGCTTGCGGAAGCCTCGGACAATGCGCTGGCCAAGCTCGCCGCCGTGCTGCCGCCGGAGCGGCGGCGGCTGATGGAGGAGTCCGGTCTGGCCGTAGCCCCTCGCAGTGACGTGGATGACGTTCGCGTGTCCATGCCGATGCTGCGTCAGGCCCTGCGCGAGGAACGCAAGCTGCGGCTTCGCTACCGCGACAGAAACATGGCGGTGACGACGCGCATCGTGTGGCCCGTGGCGCTGGCATTTTTCGATGAGGCGCAGATTCTGGCAGCCTGGTGCGAGCTCCGCCAGGACTTCCGCTCCTTCCGGCTGGACCGCATCGCCGCCGCCGAGCTGCTGGAGGAGCGCCTGCCGAAGCGCCGCGCCACGCTGATGCGCGCCTGGCGCGAGGCGGTCGGCGCGCCGGACCCCGGCTGATCCGCTCCTGACAGAAACTGTCAGCGCCATGCGATAGCATCTCCACAACAGGAGAGCGCCATGCCCACACGCGATTTCGAAAGCACCGTCGAGACAAGCCCCGAGCGGCTGTTCGCCGCTTTGGCCGATATCGGCTCCTGGCCGGAGTGGGACCTGGCACTTGAGCGCATCGATCATGATGGCCAGGCGGTGCGCGCAGGCACCGCTTTCCGCCTCAAGCCGAAGAGCGGGCCCGCAGTGACGATGCGGGTCGAGGCGTGCGATGGCCCACGTCACTTCGCCGTAAGCGCGCGCCTGCCGCTGGCGCGCATGCGCACCGCCTATCGCCTGCTTCCGGCGGACGGCCGCGGCACACGCGTTTGCGTGCGCGTCGAGACGCGGGGCCTTCTGGCCTTGATGTGGGACAGGCTGATCGCCGCGCCGCTGGAGGAGGCGGCGGCCGCCCATGCGCAGGACCTGGCTGCCTTTGCGGAGCGCAGGTGAGCGCCCGGCGCGACTGGCTGGCGGTGGCCAGTGCGGAACATGTGGCGCGCGGCTTTGAGGGCGGCTTCATGCAGGTGTGCCACGGCAAGAACGCGCCGCTGCGGCGGCTCCGCGCGGGCGACCGTATTGCCTATTATTCGCCGGGCCCGCTGATGGGCGGCCCTGCCACGCTCAGGAGCGTTACAGCCTTCGGCGTGGTGGCTGATGAGGTGCTCGAACAGGTGGAAATGGCGCCGGACTTCCGCCCCTGGCGGCGGCGTGTCGGCTGGATTTCGGACCGTGCCGTTCCCATCCACCGCCTGCGAGCCGATCCGCGCTTCGTGCTGGCAGGGCCCGGCTGGGGGGTGAAGCTGCGCTTCGGCTTGCTCGCCATCGATGCGGCGAGCATGGACATGATCGCGCAAGCCATGTCAGGCTGACGCGGCTTCCTTCAGCACCCAGTCCCTGAACAGCCTGATCTTGGCGGTCCTGCGGTGTTCGCGCGGGTAGGCGAGGTAATAGCCTTCGCCCGATGTGGCGGTGATGCCGAAGAGCTGGACGAGCTTTCCCGCGGCGAAGCTCTGGGCCTCGAAGCGGGGGGTGATGATGGCGATGCCGTGGCCGGCGAGCGCCACGCTCGCGGCCATTTGCTGGGTTTCGACGTCGATGCCGGGCCTCGTAAAGGTGATGGGCGTGGCAACGCCTGCGGCGCGGAACCAGATGTCCCACCATTCATCCGACGGTGCGATGAGGACGTGGCCCAGCATATCGGCGGGCGTGCGCGGCTTGCCCTCACGGGCGAGGTAGGCCGGGCTCGCAACGGCGGTGAAGGTCTGATCGAAGAGGAGGTGTGACTCGAGGCCGGGCCAGTCGCCGCTGCCCGAACGGATCGCGACGTCGATGCCGTCGGCCGCGAAGTCCGCGAGCGTTGCCGAGATGTCGAGCCTGACCGCGAAATCCGGATGCAGCATCTGGAAGGAGCCGATGCGCGGGGCGAGCCAGTTGCCGGCAATGGTTTGCATGGTGGAGATGGTCAGCACCGAATGCGCCCTGTCGGACACCGCGCGGAAGGCGCGTGACAGGCTGGCGAGGGCCGCCTGCACCATGGGGGCCAATTGCTCGCCGCGCTGGTTGAGCCTGACGCCGCGCGCCTCGCGCACGAAAAGGGGAGCGCCGACGAAGGCCTCGATCTGCTTGATCTGGTAGCTGACCGCCGACTGCGTCATGTTCAGCTCCTCCGCCGCGCGGCTGAGGTTCTGGTGGCGGGCGGCGGCATCGAAGACGCGGATGGTGGTAAGGGGCGGCAGGTCACGCATGGCAAGACACATAAGGCCGTTCGGTGGCCCAGGCCAGCGGGGGGCGGGGCGGAGGCCGGCTTGGCTTTCCGCGGCTGTTCATGGTGGGCCTGCGCTGAGCCTCCGGTTCAGCTGCCGAGATAGGCGAAGAGACCGTCGATGCCTTTGCGCGAAATGGTGGCGGTGAACTTGGAGCGCATCTGCTGGGCGAGCCAGATGCCCTGCATGTTGACGTCCTTCACGGTATAGCCGCCGCCGGCCTTGGCGAGGCGGAAAACGATCTTCTTGCCCGAGGCGGAGCGGGCGGTGACGGTTAAGACGCCTCCGGCGGAGTCGCAGTCGAGGATGTCCGCGATGCCGCCGCTCAGGCCTTGGCCATATTCCTTGAGCGTTTCGCCGATGAAGCGGCGGGTCAGGCTCAGATATTCGGCCTCGCGCGATTTCGGCAGGTCATTGCGGTATTTGCCCAGCGCGAACAAGCTGAGCGCGCGCAGGTCGGAATAGCGCGCGGCGGCGCTGGCGAAGGCGGAGGGAGAGCCGGCAGCGGCCGCCCGGTCATAGGCCTGGCCGGCGTTTCTCACAAAGGACTCCGCCGGGCAGCTTGCCGCCTCGGCGCCGGTGAGGCAGGCAAGGGTGGAGATGAGGAGAACTGTCAGAGCAGCGAGGAAGCGGCGCACGGGAATCACCTTCGGTAAGCCATCGACGTGCCAGAAACAGCACCATAACTCGATTGAGGAAGGTTTAAGCTACCTGCCGCTCTAAATGCCGTGATGCGGATCACTCGTCCGGCTTTCGCCCTCCCGCGATCTTCGCCTCGCGCAGGTGGAGGTTGAGGTTCGAGCCCTTGATGTCTTCGGGCCGGGCCAGGGCGAAGGTGCGCTTTCTCAGTTCCATCACCAGTTCGGCGCGGTCCTCGATATGGGCGATCTCCTCGAAGGGGATGGGCTCGCCCACCCGGATCTTGAGCCTGGAGCCGATGCGCCGGGCGGTTTCGCGGAACACCAGCGACAGGCGGAGCGTGAGGCTCAGGTGGCTTGCCAGCTGGAACAGCCGCGAATTCTGGCCGACGAAGAAAACCGGCACTACGGTGGCCTTCGACCCGCGCAGCAGCTTCGCCGTGAAGGGCGCCCAGGGCAGGTCCACCGCCGGGCCCTTCAAGGGCTTTTCGGAGGTCGAGACGCCGCCGCCGGGGAAGATGCCGATGGCATGGCCGGCGCGCAGCCAGGCCTGCGCCTCGATGCGGGAGCGGACATTGGTCTCGCGCGCCTCGCGGGTGGGGGCGAAGGCGACGGGTAAGAGGTTTCCCGCGGCCTCGGGGGCCTGGCAAAGCACGTCATTCGCCAGCACCTTGGTGTCAGGCCTCACCTTGGTGGCAAGCCAGGTCAGCGTGATGCCGTCCAAGACGCCGTAGGGGTGGTTGGCGATGAAGAGCACGGGGCCTGTCTTCGGCGTGCGGGCAAGTGCCGCCTCGTCATAGTCCAGTTTCATGCGCAGCAGGCGCAGGGCGGAATCGAAGAAGTTCTGGCCGTCCTTCAGGTTTTTCTGATGCTGGAGATAGAGCTTCTTGAGCTTGCGCTGGCCGCCAATCTTCTCGATGGCCTGGATCACCGCCCGCTGCAGCACCGGCTGATCAGCGGTGGAATAGCTGAAGCGGACCTTCTTGGGGGCGAGTGCGATGCTCTTTGGCATGGGCGGCCGGACGTCATAATTCCACCCATCCATCGCACTTCGCGCGTGTTCATGCAATGGAGACACATCGAAGAAGGGGAGTTCCGCCATGGAATCAAGCCGTTTTCTCGCAGCAATATGATGCCGCAACCTTTCGCCTGCCCCGTGACGGGCATGTGACGGCTGCAAAACTGTGAACAGCCGGGCGTGAGCATTGCCCTGGCCGCGCAGTGCGGCCAGACTTGCCGCCTCAAATGTCCAGGGAGGCTGAATGTACACGCTCTATGCCCGCAACCAGGCCGGATCGATGGCCGTCGAGGCACTGCTCGCCGCCTGTGGCGCGACCTATGAGGTGATCGTGCTGAACCGCAAAGAAGACGGCTCGTTCGAGGACTTCTTCCGCGCCATCAATCCCAAAGCCGAGGTGCCCACCCTTGTGCTGCCCGACGGCAGCGTGATGACCGAGAGTGCGGCGATGATGATCTACATCGCCGAACAGTTTCCCGAGGCGGGGTTGGCGCCGTTGCCGGGCGAGGCGGGCCGCGCCCAGTTCCTGCGCTGGCAGGTCTATCTCGCGGCAGCGCTATATACGAGTGACCTGCGACTGTTCTATCCGCAGCACTTCACCACGGATGCCAATGGCGCGGAGGGCGTCAAGACGCGGGCCGCCGAGATGATGGCGCAGGAATTCGCCATCTACGCCGCTGCGCTGGGCGAGAAGACGTTCATGCTGGGCAGACTCAGCGCCGTCGACATCTATGCCGCCATGATGTGCACCTGGGCGCCGGACATGGGCGTGCTGTTCGCCGCGCATCCCAACCTGAAGCGCATGTATGATACGGTGCTGCAGAATGCTGCCGTGAAGACGGTGTGGGAGCGGAACGGGATGTGAATGTTGTCCTCTCCCGCAGAAGAGGCGGGAGAGGGCATTAAGTGCTAAGCCGCCTTCTTCTCCGCGCCGAGCCCCAGCACGCGGCAGATGGCGTAGACGAGGTCGGCGCGGTTCAGCGTGTAGAAGTGGAAGTGCTTGACGCCCTCGCGCCGCAGCGCGTCCACCTGTTCGGCGGCGACCATGGCGGCGACGAGTTTGCGCGTCTCGGGTTCGTCATCAAGGCCGGCGAAGCGGGTGGCGAGCGCTGGCGGCACATGGGCGCCGCACTTCGCCGCGAATTCGCTGACACGCGCGAAAGAGGTGATGGGCAGGATGCCCGGGACCAGCTCGATATCGATGCCGCGCGCCGCGATGCGGTCCCGGAGCCTGAGGAAAAAGGGGTTGTGGAAGAAGAACTGCGAGATGGCCCGCGTCGCGCCATGTTCGGCCTTGTCGGCCATGAAGGCCAAGTCTTCCTCGATCGAGACGGATTCGGGGTGGCGTTCGGGATAGGCCGAAACCGAGACCTCGAAATCGCCGAGCTGCCGGATGCCGCGCACCAGATCGGCGGCGTTGCGATAACCATCGGGGTGCGGCGTGAAGCGCGTGCCCACGCCACCCGGCGGATCGCCGCGCAGCGCCACGATGTGCCGCACACCGGCCGCGGCGAAATCATTCACCGCGGCGTTCACTTCCGCCTTCGATGCGCCAACGCAGGTCAAGTGCGCGGCGGGCCGCAGCGCCGTCTCCGAGGCGATGCGGCGCACGGTCTCCAGCGTCCGGTCACGCGTGGTGCCGCCAGCTCCGTAGGTGACGGAGACGAAAGAGGGGTTCACCGTCTCGAGCTTGGCGATGGTTGACCAGAAACTCTCCTGCGCATCGCCCTTGGGCGGGAAGAATTCGAAGGAGACGGTGATGCCGGAGACGTCTTCCGCGAAAGCGATCATGTGGCGTGGTCCTTGAGGGCAGGTGTGGTGACGGTGGAACGCGGTTGTGTCGCAAGCCACAGCGACACGGTGAGGCCCTTGCCCTGGGGCCGCCATGGTGGGGCCAGCACATCATGCTGGGTGAGGCTCAAACCGGCGCGGGCGAGCCATTGCGCCATGTGCTCGGCGGCTATCCCTAAGCGGCGGTGGGCGTGCTCGGTGCGCAGCTCGTCGAGATCGTGCGGCGCGAAATCGACGATCATCAGCCGGCCGCCGGGCTCGAGGATGCGCGCGGCCTCCGTCAGCGCACGCACGGGATCTTCGAGGAAGTGGAGGACCTGGTGGATGGTGACGAAATCGGCGAAGCCATCGGGGAAGGGGAGGGCATAGATCTCGCCGTGGCGGACCTGCGCATTGCGCACCCCCGCGGCATCCAGATTGACCCGCGCGATGGCCAGCATGTCACGGCTCGAATCGATGCCGATCGACTGCTGGGCCTGCCCGGCGAAGCGGCGCAGCACCGCGCCCGTGCCGGTGCCGAGGTCGACATGGAGGCGGATGGCAGCGGAACCTGCGAGCTTCGCCATCGCCTGCTCGACATCCTCCTCGCGCACGTGGAGCGAACGGAGCTGTTCCCAGCGCGCGGCATTGTCGGCGAAATAGCGCGAGGCGGCCTCGGCACGGCGGCTCCTGATCTCCTCCAGCCTTGCGAGGTCGCCCGCCAGAACCTTGTCGGCACCGGGCAGCAGGTCGACGATGGCTCGGGCCAGCGCCCCGCCCATGTCCTCCTCGCGCAGGCGGAAGAGCACCCAGTTTCCCTCCTTGTGGCGGCTGATGAGGCCGGCTTCCGCCATGAGTTTCAAATGGCGGCTGACGCGCGGCTGGCTCTGGCCCAGGATCTGGGTCAGCTCGCTGACATTTGCCTCGCCATGGGCGAGGATGAATAGGATGCGCACGCGCGTCGATTCCGCCGCAGCGCGCAAGCCGGAGAGCAGTTCTTCCATCTCAGAACCTCCATAACCATATAAACATATCCTTATGTTGTTCGCAAGGACGGAGATGGAGGCCCGGGTGGATCGCGGCGGCCTTACGGAACGGGGCGTGACTTGGACCCAGTCAGGACCCAGTCTTGCATTCGACAAGATTTCGCGGCGTATTATGAGAAGTTAGGGGCTGCTCCAGCGGCCCAGTGTGGAGGCGTGATCATGAACCGGGGGAACGGCCCGCTGACGCGGCGGGAAATGTGTGGACTGGCGGTGGCGGTCCTGTTCGGCTTCGCCGGTCCGGCCGCGGCAAGCTCGGCCGCGGAGGACTATGTTTCGGGGATCGCCGACCAGGTGATGCGGCTCGCCAACAATGGCAAGAAGGGGCCCGCCCTCAAGGCCCAGTTCGCGGCTCTTCTCAACCGCTACATCAACCTCAAGGGCATCGCCGATTTTGCGCTGGGGCCCTACGCCAAGCGGTTGCCCGCCGGCAGGCGCGCCGAGTTCTACAATCTGGTGAACAATTACGCCGCCGCGCTGTTCAACTATTACGTCGATGATTTCCGCGGCAACCAACTCGACATCATCTCGACCACGAATCAGGGCAAATTCACCGTCATCCAGTCGGCGATCACCGGCGGAAACGGGCGCGAGCAGGTGAAGTGGCGGCTCATCCCCGCGAGTGGCGGCTTCCGCGTGGCGGATGTCAACGTCAAGGGCGTGTGGCTGACCATCTCGATGAAGGACCGCTTCTCGAAGGTGCTGAAACAGTCGAAGGGCGACTTCGACCCGCTCTTCGCGGAGCTGCGCGAAGCCAACACCTGGTGAGGCGGGCGGCGTTGTTGACGCAGCCTCCGCCTGTCCGTTATGGCGGAGAGGACAGCTTCAAAGAAAGCGAATCATGTCGAAGTTCCGCCCGCCCCTGACCGCCGCACTGACGCGCCGCGCCGCGCTGGCCGGTCTGGCGGCCGCCTTCGCGTCGCCGGCGATTGCTGCGGGCGAGGATGCCGCAGTCGATTATATGAAGAAGGTGGCCAAGGATATGCTGGCGGCCCACCGCCAAGGCACGGTGGCGAGCTTCAAACGCGCTATCCTGCGCCATGCGGACGTGGCGGCGATCGCCGATTATTCGCTGGGCCAATACAAGGCCAAGCTGTCGCCGGCGCAGAAGAAGGCCTATTACGGCGGCACCGCCTCTTTCATGGCGCGTTACTTCGCCGACCAGTCGCGCGAATACGTGGTGTCGAAGTACGAGATCGGCGAAGCCGATGCCGATGGCGGCGACATCAATGTTGGAACCAAGGTCTATCTCCTGAACGGCCAGTCCTACACAGTGGTGTGGCGGCTCGGCAAACGGGGATCGGGCTTCAAGGTCGAGGATGTCAAGGTGCTGGGCTTCTCGCTCACCTATCTGCAGCGCGGCATCTTCACGTCCTTCCTGTCGAAGCGCGACGGTGACGTGGCGCAGCTGGTGGCGGCGCTGAACCGCTGAAGCCTCCGCCTCACTTCACCTGGATGCTTTTCAGATAATCGATCAGCGAAGCGATGCGGTCACTGACGATGAGTTCGCGCGCCGCCTTGCCAGTGCCGGAGTCCGCGGCCTCGCGGTTGAACCAGTCGCCCCACACCGGCATGTCGCGCATCCCATGCACCTTCACGTCGGCGCGGCCGTCGATCACCTCCATCACCCGTTCTTCCGGAAACTTGCCGGCATTGAGCTTGCTGAGCATGGTCAGATCGGGCACCCTTAGGGTGAGGAATTCGCCCAGCGTCCCGTCGCCCTTGGCGTCAGCGCCGTGGCAGGCGGCGCAATAGTTCAGATAGTCGCGGTGGCCGAGCCCGAGGCTGATGCCCTCGCTCACCAGCGGCGCGCCCATCACGCTGCCCTCGGCAGCCGCCTCATGCAGGCCGCCCGCCATCAGCCCCGCGACCGCCAGTGCCAAGACGGGATATTTGCGTTTCATGGTTTATTCCTCCGCATCAGAAAATAGCATCGCGCCCGCGCCGGGTGTAGGCTTTGACATCGGTCAATTAAGGCTTCGCTAACCTCGAGGAACTTAACTCAATCCACGTTTTCTGTAAGTGGCGTTCCCTCCGGTGTCCTTGACCTCGCTGCCGCGAAAGATTCTCGTTGCCGCCGCGATTGCCGCGGTGCTGGCAGCCTGCAGTTCGTCGAAGAAAGGCAAGTTCACTACAAAGGGGCTGCGCCCGCCGGAAGCCTCCTGCCGGGTGAAGCCATCGCGCATCGGGCTGGCCGAGAAGATCCGCAACATCAACGAACACAATGGCTGCATGGTGCCCAATGCCTGGAAGGTCGAAGCCCTGGGCTCCGTCAGTTTCAGCCAGCCCGCCATCCTCAACTGCGGCATGGCCGAGCCCGTCTACAGCTGGCTTGAGGACGTGGTGCAGCCCAGCGCTCAGCGTACCTTCGGCGAAAGCGTTGTGAGCATCGACATCGCCGCCTCCTATGCCTGCCGGCCGCGCAACAACCAGAGCGGCGCAAAGATGAGCGAGCACGGCTTCGGCAATGCCCTCGACATTTCCGCCTTCACGCTGGAAAGCGGCCGCAAGATCACCGTGGAGCAGGGCTGGTGGGGAAGCTATGAGGAGCGCCGCTTCCTCCACACCGTGCACGACCGCGCCTGCGGCGAATTCCGCACCGTGCTTGGCCCCGGTTCCGGCCGCGACCACAAGGACCACCTGCACCTCGACCTGCAGAACAGGGAGAGCCAGCCGGCCTATTGCCGGTAGGCGCGATTATTGCAATTTCTTGCCATCCGGCGCATATGGTCGGTCATGGAACAGGAAATCATCAAACCTGACGCTGCACCAAAGACAGGCACCCAGGCCTTCAGCCGCACCGGCAGTCTGATGGCTGCCCTCGGCGCCACGCTGCTGATGCTGTGCTTCACCGGCTCCGCCATGGTGGCGACGGTGTGGGCGGTGTCCAGGCTGATCGGGCTTCCCGACATGTTCATGTATGGGCTTATGGCGCTGGGCGTGCTGCCGGTGCTGTGGATCACGGTCTGGACGGCCGGCCGCGCCTGGCATGTCGAGAAGCTGCTGGCCCAGCACCGGGACATCGACGTTCCTGTGTTCAGCCTGACCTATTACTTCAGGAACGGCTGAAGCCAACCGTCCGCCCCATGTCCATCTGGAGCAGCATCTCCGATTGTCTTGGCTCGATCGGTGGGTCGCTTGGGGCGTTCCTTCAGTCGGCTGCAAGCCCCGGTCCGGCCGCGCCTGAGAAGTCGGTGGCCTTCACCATCGGCATGATCGGGCTTGGCGCCAAGATGGCCAAGGCCGACGGCGTGGTGACCGAAAACGAGATCCGCGCCTTCAAGCGGGTGTTTCATGTTCCGCAGAGCGACCTCGCTACGGTGGCGCGGGTGTTCAATCTGGCCAAGCAGGACGTGGCGGGCTTCGAGACCTATGCCCGGCAGATCGCCAGGCTGTTCGAGACGAAGAGCGAGATTCTCGAGGACGTGCTCGACGGACTGTTTCATATCGCCAAGGCGGATGATGCCTTCCACCCCGGCGAACATGGCTTCCTGCGCCGGGTGGCGGCAATCTTCGGCTTCTCGGAAGCCGATTTCGCGCGCATCCAGGCGCGGCATGCGGATGTGCCGGACGACCCCTATCCGATCCTCGGCCTGCCGCACAATGCGCCGATGGAGGAGGTGCGCAAGCGCTATCGCGACCTGGTGCGCGAGCATCATCCGGACCGCCACATCGCGGATGGCGTGCCGGAAGAAATGGTGGAGATCGCCACCCGCCGCCTGCAGAAGATCAACGAGGCTTATGACCGCATCATGGAAATGGCGGCGTGATCGTCTCGCCGCTGGCGCATCGCTATGCCGCCGCCGCCAACCGTGAGCTGCGCCGCAACGGCCGCAGCGTCGATATGCTGCTCCTCCACTACACCGGCATGAGCAGTGCGGAGGCCGCCTTCGAGCAGCTGTGCAGTCCACAGTCCGGCGTGTCCTGCCATTACCTGATCGGCGAGGACGGTGCGATCACCCAGATGGTGGGCGAGGAGGAGCGTGCCTGGCATGCGGGTGTCTCCTCCTGGCAGGGCGAGACCGACACCAACTCGCGCTCCATTGGCATCGAAATCCACAATCCGGGCCATTCGATCGGCTACCGCGATTTTCCGGCGCCGCAGATGCTGGCGGTGGTGGCGCTTTGCCGCGACATCCTTACCCGGCATGCCATTCCGCCGCAAAACGTGCTGGCCCATTCCGACGTGGCGCCGGGCCGCAAGATCGACCCGGGCGAATTGTTCGACTGGCCGCTGCTGTTCCGCAACGGGATCGGCCACTGGGTGCCGCCCGCCGCCGCCGATGAGCGGGAGCTGGCAGGCGGGGAACTGGCCGCCTTTCAGCGCCTGCTTAAGGACTATGGCTACGCAATCGAGGTGACGGGCGAGCGCGACGAGGCGACACGCAAAGTGACGGACGCCTTTCAGCGCCATTTCCGGCCGGCTCTGGTCAACGGCATTCCCGATCGATCCGCGCTCCGCACGGCGGAGCGGCTGGTTGCCTGATTAGCCCTTGCGGCAGAGCGCTACAAGGCCAGCGACGTCCGCGTCATAGAGCGGGAACACCAACTCCTGGCCATGCACCTTCACGCTGAAACGGTCGGCCTTTTCCAGGGCCTTGAGGATCGGACTGTCCACCGCCAGCTCAACCTCGACGCTGGAGGAGGGCGAGTCCGGGTTGAAGTTGGTCTTGCCGCCGAAGGTGGCGGTCTCACCGCCTGCCGTTACGGTCACCGGCACTTTGCGGCGCGACAGCTTCCGCAGCTCGGCGGAGGGGCGGGGAATATAGAGGTTCACCATGTCCTTGCCTGTGGGGCACCACAGGCTGACACCCACGTCGTCGCTATCGGCCACGCCGAAGATCAGATACGCCTCCTGGTCGCTTGCATCCAGCGTCCATTCGCGCTCCTGTGCGAGGGCCTGGCCCGAAAGCAGGCCAAGGGCAAAAACGGCGGCGAGTGAACGGTGCATGGTGGTTGAAGAACCCGGAAATCAGCAATCTGTCTATCGGCTCTTCCGGGATCGGGGAAGTGCCAATATCGCGCCGCGCACCGCGCGCCGGGAAACCGCCTGCCGCAACGCGCAGAAAAAGAGGCTTGGGCGCATGTTGTTGCAATTTAAGTCAGCTTCGGTACCGGGTGAACTCCACATGCTGAGCAGCCGTTGCCCCGCTTTCAACCTCAACCGCCTGACCGGCCTCGTGACTGTGCGCACTGCGCGGGTGAAAGCGACGCTGGCCTCAGGCATCGACTGGATCGAAGCCGCCACATCATGACCACTCTCATCATCATCAATGCCGCCATCATGACGATGGACGAGGCCCTCCCCACGGCGGAGGCCATTGCCGTTTCCGGGAATCGAATCATACGCTTGGGGAGCCACGCTGAAGTGATGCGTGAGGCCGGCGTCAACACCCGCGTGGTGGACGCCGGCGGCGGCACGGTGATCCCCGGCTTCGTCGAGGGGCACATGCATCTCTTTGCAGGTGCGGCCGAACTCTCGCATCTCCAGCTCTTCGGCACGCGCGGCTTCGATGAACTGAAGGCGCGGACGGAGGCCTATATGCGCCAGAACCCGGGCGATGACCTGATCATCGGCGAGCAGGCGGATTATGTGATAATCGGTGAGCACGAGCCCTTGTCGCGCCAGCACCTGGACCGGATCGTGAAGGACCGGCCTATCCTTCTCTTCTCGCCCGACCATCACACCGCCTGGGCCAATACGCTGGCCCTGGAGAAGGCAGGGCTGCTCAAGGGCAAGAAACTCGGGCCGGGGAACGAGATCGTCATGGGCGCCGATGGTCTGGCCCAGGGCGAGCTGCGCGAGGGCGAGGCCATCGACCCCGTGCGCCGGCTCTCGCAGAAAGGCACGCGCGACCGGCTGGGGCTGGCGACCGGGGGCGAGCCAGACCCATATCCCACAGCTGCGGAGTTCGAGTCCGACCTCGAAACCATGCGGGTGGGGCTGCGGCACTGCGCGGCGCATGGCATCACCTTCATCCAGAACATGGATGGCAACCTCTATACGCTTGAACTGCTTGAGGAACTGCAGCGCCGGGGCGAGCTCACGGCGCGCGTCAGGGCGCCCTTCCACTTCAAGAACTTCATGGACATCGCGATGCTGGAAAAGGCCTCTCAGATGGCGGCGCGCTGGACGGGCGACATGCTGTGCTCGGGCTTCGTCAAGCTGTTCATGGATGGCGTGGCTGACAGCGCCACCGCGGTGATGATCGAGGATTATGCGAGCCGCCCCGGCTGGAAGGGCGAGCCGCTGTTCGAGCCCGCGCGGTTTGCGGCGATTGCCACTGAGGCCGACCGGCGGGGCTTGCAGATCGCCGTCCACGCCATCGGCGATGGCGCGGTGCGGATCGTGCTCGACGGCTATGAGGCAGCCCTCAAGGCCAATGGCCGGTGCGATTCGCGCCACCGGGTGGAACATGTGGAGGTGATCCACCCCGACGACATTGCGCGCTTTGCAAAGCTCGGCGTCATCGCGTCGATGCAGCCCCCGCACCCGCCGGGCAACCACGGCCTGCCGCTCGAACCCTATCTCTCCAACATCGGGGAAGCACGCTGGCAATGGGCCTTCGCCTGGAAGGCGCTGCGCGAGCAGGGCGCCCGGCTGGTTTTCGGCACCGACTGGCCGGTCTCCGACATCGATCCGCTGTGGTCCGTCCAGTCCGCCATGACGCGCGGACGGTGGAACGGAGCCATGCCCGACAACCGCCAGAGCCTGCACCAGGCGATCCACTCCTATACCGCGGACGGCGCCTTCGCGGGCTTCATGGAGGGCAAGACGGGCGTGCTGAGGCAAGGCATGCTGGCCGACATTTGCGTGCTGCCGGTGAACCTGCAGCGCATGGACCCGTCAAGCTTCAAGGGCATCAAGCCGCGCATGACGGTGTGCGACGGTCGGGTGGTGTTCGGGGGGTGAGGCGACGGGCGCCTTGCCTTTCCCCTTCCGATCCCCTACCTCCCCCTTGCCAGCTGGCTGGATGACCGCTGCCGCTACGCCTGAAAGGGTGCGGGGGAGGAAAGTCCGGGCTCCATGGAAACACGGTGCCGGGTAACGCCCGGCGGGGGCGACCCCAGGGACAGTGCCACAGAAATGATACCGCGGACCCGGGCTTGACGCCTGACGCAAGGGTGAAATGGTGCGGCAAGAGCGCACCGCGCCCCCGGCAACGGGGGTGGCATGGCAAACCCCACCGGGAGCAAGACCGAATAGGGGTGGCGCGGCGGACGCAAGTCCGTCAGGGACGTTTCCGTTCCAGCCGCCCGGGTAGGTTGCGTGAAGCGTCCGGCAACGGGCGTTCCAGATGAATGGTCATCCAGTGCGGAGCGATCCGCATGGACAGAACCCGGCTTACAGGCCGGCTGGCATTATCCCCTGCTCAACGCTCCGCAATCGCGGAATGGAAACCAATTGTTAAGCAGGCCGATTGCAATGTCAGAATGTCGATTAACGCCTTCTTCACCGTGATTTAGGCTTGCCATGGCCGCCCGAGAAAACCTGAACCCGCCGCATGTGCCCGTGATGCTGGCCGAAGTGCTGAGTGCACTTTCGCCGCGCAACGGGGCCGTTTACGTTGATGGCACCTTCGGGGCCGGCGGCTATACGCGCGCCATGCTCGGCGCCGCGGACTGCCGGGTGATCGCCATCGACCGCGACCCGTCCGCCATCAGGGGGGGGCAAGCCATGGTGGCTGAATTCGCACCCCGCCTCAGCCTGCGCGAGGGCCGCTTCGCGGACATGGAGGCCCTCGTCGGCGGCGAGCGCATCGACGGCATCGTGCTCGACATCGGCGTGTCCTCGATGCAGCTCGACGAAGCGGAGAGGGGCTTCTCCTTCCTGCGTGACGGGCCCCTGGACATGCGCATGGCGCAGGCGGGCGCTTCCGCCGCGGATGCGGTGAATGCGCTGCCGCAGGAGGCGCTGTCCAACATCATCTATGTTTTCGGCGAGGAGCCGCGCTCGCGCGCCATCGCGCGCGCCATCGTCGAGGCGCGGAAGGACGCGCCGATTACCACAACGCAAGGTCTGGTGAGGGCCATCGAGCGCGCCACCGGGCGGCCGCGGCCCGACAAAATCCATCCCGCGACGCGCACCTTCCAGGCGCTGCGCATTCATGTGAACGGCGAACTCGACGAGCTGGTGGAGGCGCTGCATGCCGCCGAGCGGATGCTGCCGGAGGGCGGGCGCCTCGTCGCCGTCACCTTCCATTCGCTGGAGGACCGCATCGTCAAGCGCTTCTTCGCCTCGCGCGCCGGCAAGCTGTCCGCAGGCTCGCGCCACCTGCCCGATGCGGTGAAGGGGCCGGCGCCGTCCTTCACGCTGCCCTTTAAAGGCCATATCGGCGCCAGCGGTGAGGAGGCGAAGCTGAACCCGCGCGCCCGCTCGGCCAAGCTGCGCGCCGGCATCCGCACTGCCGCACCGCCCATGCCCGCCATTGGCGGCGAGATCGGTCTCCCGGTCCGGGGGACGCGGCACTAATGCACAAGCTCCTGAACCTCTTGCTCGTGACGGCCGTGCTGGTCTGCGGCTTCGTGCTCTATTCGCTCGAACACCAGACACGCGGGCTGGAGCGCGAGGCCGCCAAGTATCAACGCGGCATCAACGAGGAGGTCGAGAACATGCGGCTGCTCAATGCCGAATGGTCGAGCCTCATCCGGCCGGACCGCATCCGCACCCTGGCGGAGCGCTTTCTCGGCCTCTCCACGCTGAAGGCCCAGCAGATCGTGAAGCTCGGCGAGATTTCGAACCACGTTCCCGCCGAACCCATGACGAACCTTCAGGCCGAGGGAACGGACCCGATCGGCGCCATCATCGACGGGATGAAGAAGCAATGACCGAGCTCATTTCCGACCATCAGCAGGCGGATGAAATGCCGCCGCGACTTGCCGGGCAGAACCGGCTGCGCCTTATCGGCATGTGCTTTGCCGCGGCCTTCATGACCATCGCGGGGCAGCTCGCCCATCTCACCATCTTCCCCGCGCAGGATGACGGGCCGGTGCGCCCGATCGCCGAGGGCCCGCTGCCGCGCCCCGACATCGTCGACCGCAACGGCGTGCTGCTGGCGACCGACGTCGCGGTGGCCTCGATCTTCGCCGACCCGTCGAAAATCATCGACATCGACGAGGCGGTGGAAGCCTTGACCGCCACCATGCCGGATCTCGACGCCAGGGAGCTGCGCCGCAAGCTCTCGACGTCCAAGCGCTTCGCCTGGATCAAGCGCCAGGTGCCGCCGGAGGAGCGTGATGCCGTCTACAATCTCGGCATCCCCGGCGTCAGCTATGTGAACGAGCGCCGCCGCGTCTATCCGCAGGGGCGGCTCTCTTCGCATGTCGTGGGCTATGTCGACGTCGACACCAAGGGCATCGCCGGAATCGAGAAATATCTCGACGACCGCGGCGCGCTCTACACAGCCTCGCTGGCCGAGCCCACCGAGCACCGCACCGAGCCGGCGCAACTCTCCCTCGACATCCGCGTGCAGGCCGCGATGATCGACGAGGTGGCCAAGGCCATCGGCAAGTTCCACGCCATCGCCGGCGGCGGCATCGTCATGGATATCGACACCGGCGAAGTGCTGTCCATGGTGTCGCTGCCCGATTTCAACCCGAACCAGGAGAACAAGAACTTCTCCAGGGACCAGCAGAACCGCATGACCAGCGGCGTCTATGAACTGGGCTCCGTCATCAAGGCGGTGACCTTCGCCATGGCGCTCGATTCCGGCAAGGTGACGCTGGAAAGCGTGTTCGACACGCGCTTCCCGCTGGTCATCGGCAGCGCGCGCATCCACGACTTCCACCCGCAGAAGCGCCCGCTGACAACCGAGGAGGTGTTCTGCGAAAGCTCCAACATCGGCACGGCCAAGATGGCGCTGGAAGTGGGCCTTGCGGAGCACCAGGCCTTTCTGCGCAAGGTTGGCCTTTTCGACAAGTTGCAGACGGAACTGCCGGAAGCCGCCCGGCCCCTGCTGCCCAAGCGCTGGAGCAGGCTCGTCACCGCCACCACCGCCTTCGGCCATGGTTTTGCCGTTCAGCCGCTGCAAGGTGCGGCGGTGGTTGCAGGACTCTTGAATGGCGGTCATCTCATCACCCCCACCTTCCTCCGCCGCAATGAGGAGGAGGCGATGGCTATGGCCACGACGGTGATCAAGCCCACAACCTCCGAGACGCTGCGCTATCTCTTCCGCCAGAACGCGCTGCAAGGTTCCGCCAGCAAGGCGGACGTGATCGGCTATCGCGTGGGCGGCAAGACGGGCACCGCCGAAAAAGTGGTGAACGGCCGCTATGACAAGAACCAGCGCCTTGCCTCCTTCATCGGCGCCTTCCCGATGGACAATCCGAAGTACCTCGTGATGGTGATGCTCGACGAGCCCAAGGCCATTCCCGGCACCTATGGCTTCGCCACCGCCGGCTGGAACGCCGTGCCCACCGCGGCCAGCGTCATCGAACGCATCGCGCCGATGCTGGGCGTCGAACCGGTGTTCAGCGAGCAGGACCTGCAGAAGCTCGCAAAGCTCGAAGCCAAGGACAAGAAGACCAAGGGGGATGCTCCGGATTGACGATGCGGCTTTCCCATCTCGTCGCCGGCGATGCTCCGCTTCCGAAAAAGGCAGAGAGCTTGTCCGTTGCAGGCCTCACGGCGGACAGCCGCGCGGTCAAGCCGGGCTTCGTCTTCGCCGCCCTTCCGGGCACGCATGCCGATGGCACGGCATTTATTCCGCAGGCCATTGCGGCGGGCGCCGTGGCCGTGCTGACGGGCGAGGGGGCCGAGGCGCCGTGCGTGCCGCTCATCGTCTCATCCAATCCGCGCCAGCTTTTCGCGCGCATGGCGGCGCGCTTTTATGGCCGCCAGCCGGACACCGTCGTCGCCGTCACCGGAACGAGCGGCAAGACCTCGGTTGCCACCTTCGTGCGCGAGATCTGGACGGCCATGGGCTTCCGCGCCGCGAGCCTCGGCACCGTGGGCCTCGTCTCGCCGTCCGGCGCCATCGAGCTCGAGCACACCACACCCGACGCGATGAAGCTGCAGGAGCTGGCGCACCGGCTTGCGGCTGAAAAGGTGGAGCATCTCGCCATCGAGGCGTCGAGCCATGGCCTCGACCAGCATCGCCTCGACGGCCTGCGCATCGCGGCGGCGGGCTTCACCAATCTCTCGCATGACCATCTCGATTATCATCCGACGGTCGAGGACTACTTCAATGCCAAGATGCGGCTGTTCGAGGAGCTGGTCGCACCGGGTGGCGCTGCGGTGATCAATGTTGATACGCCACGTGGCGAAGAGGCCGCGCGCCGCGCTGCCGCCCATGGGCTCAAGGTGTGGAGCGTGGGCCTCAAGGGCGGGACAATCCGTGTGCTCGGCGTGCGGCGCGAGGCGCGGAGCCAGCACATCACAGTCGCCGTCCATGGCCGGGCCTATGACGTGGACCTGCCGCTGGCCGGCGATTTCCAGGTGTCCAATGCGCTGATCGCCGCCGGTCTCGTGCTTGCCACGGGCGGCGACGAGGCGCAGACGATGCATGCGCTGCAGTCGCTGAAGGGGGCGAAGGGCCGGCTCGAACTCGTCGGGCGCACGGCGGCGGGAGCACCCGTCTTCGTCGATTATGCCCACAAGCCCGATGCGCTGGAGAATGCGCTCGCCTCGCTCCGGCCCTATACGAGGGGCCGTCTCTTCGTGGTGTTCGGCTGCGGCGGCGACCGCGACCGCGCAAAGCGCCCGATCATGGGCGAGATCGCGACGAGGCTCGCCGACAAAGTCTATGTCACGGATGACAATCCGCGGACCGAGGAGCCTGCTTCCATCCGCGCCGCCATCATGGCCGCAGCACCCGGCGCCACCGAGATCGGCAATCGTGCCGCGGCGATCCGCGCGGCGGTCGACGCTTTGCAGGCGGGCGACGTGCTGATCGTCGCCGGCAAGGGCCATGAGGAGGGCCAGAAGATCGGCAAGGAGGTTCTTCCCTTTAGCGACCATGAGGCCGTGAAGGCCGCCATTGCGGGGCGGGATTATCGTGGCTGAGGCGCTGTGGACTATTGACGAACTCCTCGCCGCCACCGGCGGCAGGCTGCATGGCAGCGTGACGGAGCGGCTCACTGCCGTTACCATCGACTCGCGCGCCGTGGGGCAGGGCGACATCTTCGTTGCCATCAAGGGCGGCAAGCACGATGGCCATGACTTCGTCGCCAGTGCGCTCAAGGCCGGCGCGGGGCTGGGCCTCGTGTCGCGAGTGACGCCGGAGATGCTGGCGGCAGGGCCGGTGCTGGAAGTGGCGGACGATCCGCTGCGCGGCCTTGAGAAGATGGGTGTTGCGGCCCGCGCCCGCAGCGAGGCGCAGATCGTCGCCGTCACGGGAAGTGTGGGCAAGACCTCGACCAAGGAAATGCTGCGCACCGCACTTTCCGCATCGGGCGGAACGCATGCTTCCGCGGCTTCCTTCAACAATCACTGGGGCGTGCCGTTGACGCTGGCGCGCTTGCCGCGCAGCGCCGCCTTTGGGGTTTTCGAGATCGGCATGAACCACGCGGGCGAGATCACGCCGCTCGTCGGCATGGTGCGGCCGCATGTGGCAATCATCACGGCGATCGCCGCGAGCCACCTCGGCAATTTCGCCTCCCTCGGCGAGATCGCCGATGCCAAGGCCGAGATCTTCACCGGCATCGTGCAGTGGGGAAGCGCCGTCATCAGCCGCGACACGCCCTATTTCGAGCGGCTCTCGGCTGCGGCCTGGGCCTGCGGCGTGCGGAGCGTGGTCTCCTTCGGCAAGCACCCGGACGCGGATGTGCGGATGGAGCGCGTGGCGCTGCTCCCCGACTGCTGCTGCGTCACGGCCGACGTGATGGGCGAAACCGTGTCCTATAAGCTGGGCCTTCCCGGCGAGCACATGGCGGTGAACAGCCTTGCGGTGCTGGCGACAACCAAGCTGACAGGCGCCGATCTGGCGCGCGCGGCACTGGCGTTGGCCAAGGCTGCGCCGGCCAAGGGCCGCGGCGTGCGCGAGAGACTCTCGATTGCGGGCGGTGAACTGCTGCTGATCGACGAGAGCTACAATGCCAATCCAGCTTCCGTTGCGGCGGCACTCGGGCTTCTGGGCGCGGCGCAGCCGCAGCGCGGCGGACGCCGCATCGCGGTGCTGGGCGACATGCTGGAGTTGGGCGAGCAGAGCCCTGAACTGCACGCCGGATTGCTCGAACCGATGGACGCCGCCAAGGTCGATGTCCTATACGCTGCGGGTCCTCTCATGGCGAATCTCTGGGCGCGTGTGCCTGAAGGCCGACGCGGCGCCTATGCTGAATCCTCCGAAGGATTGCGCGACGTGCTGCTCAAGAGCCTGAAGGCCGGCGACGCTGTGATGATCAAGGGTTCGCTCGGCAGCCGCATGGGGCCGCTGGTGGAGGCGATCCGGGCGGCCCATCCGCCGCTTGTCAAGGAGACCTGATGCTCTTTCTTCTCTTCAGCAGCCTCGCGGATGAGGTGTCGCCCTTCAATGTGTTCCGCTACCAGACGTCGCGGACCGGGCTTGCCATAATCACCGCACTCGTCTTCGTCTTCCTGTTCGGGCCGCGCATCATCTCGCTCCTCAAGGTGAAGCAGGGGCGCGGCCAGCCCATCCGCTCCGACGGGCCGCAGCGCCACATCGTGGAAAAGCAGGGCACGCCGACCATGGGCGGCCTGATGATCCTGTCCGGCATCTTCGTTGGCACGCTGCTGTGGGCGGATCTCCGCAACCTCTATGTCTGGGCCGTGCTGTTCGTCACGCTGGGCTTCGGCGCCATCGGCTTCTACGACGATTACCTGAAGGTCACCAAGGCGACGACCAAGGGCTTCTCCGGCAAGGTGCGGCTCGCGGCTGAATTCGTCATCGCCGGCATCGCGGTCGGCATTTTCATGTGGATCGGCGGCAAGCCGCTCTCGACCTCGCTGGCGGTTCCCTTCTTCAAGGACCTGCTCATCCCCTTCGGCATGTTCTTCATCTTCGTTGGCGTGTTCGTCGTGGTGGGTGCGGGCAATGCGGTGAACATGACGGACGGGCTCGATGGCCTCGCGATCGTTCCGGTGATGATCGCCGCGGCGAGCCTCGGGCTCATCGTCTATCTCGTCGGCAACTACAATTTCTCGAACTATCTCGAATTGCATTTCGTGCGCGGGGCGGGCGAGCTCGCCATCATCTGCGGGGCCATCGTGGGGGCAGGGCTGGGCTTCCTCTGGTTCAATGCGCCGCCCGCGATGATCTTCATGGGCGACACGGGGTCTCTGTCGCTGGGTGGTGCTTTGGGCGCCATTGCGGTGGCGGCCAAGCACGAGATCGTGCTCGGCATCATCGGCGGGCTCTTCGTGCTCGAGACGCTTTCGGTCATCATCCAGGTCGCCTCCTTCAAGATGACGGGCAAGCGCGTCTTCGCCATGGCGCCGCTGCATCACCACTTCGAGCAGAAGGGCTGGAAGGAACCCACCATCGTCATCCGCTTCTGGATCATCGCCATCGTGCTGGCCCTCATCGGGCTTTCGACGCTGAAGCTGAGGTAGGCCTTGTTTCCAGCCGCCACATTCAAGGGCAAGACCGTCGCCGTCTTCGGCCTCGCGCGCTCCGGCACCGCGACGATCGAGGCGCTGCAGCTGGGCGGCGCAACGGTTCATGGCTGGGATGATTCTGCACCTGCGGTCGATAAGGCGAAGGCTGCCGGCCTGCCGGTCAGCAACTTGCACCAGCTCGATTTCGCAACGCTCGATGCCCTCGTGCTGAGCCCCGGCGTGCCGCTCACCCACCCCGAACCGCACTGGACCGTGCTGAAGGCGCGCCATGCCGGGATCGAGGTGATCGGCGACACGGAGATCTTCGCGCGCGAGGCGGCGGCCGCCGGCGCGCGCATCGTCGCCATCACCGGCACCAATGGCAAGTCGACGACGACCGCACTCACCGGCCATGTGTTGAGCGAGGCCGGGCTTGACGTCGATGTCGGCGGCAATATCGGAAAGGCGGTGTTTCTGCTGCGCCAGCCGGTGAAGGGCCGGGTCTATGTTCTCGAGCTCTCCTCCTTCCAGATCGACCTGATGCCGCAACTCGACCCGGAGGTCGGCATTCTCACCAACATCACGCCGGATCATCTCGACCGCCATGGCACGATGGAGAACTATGCCGCGGTGAAAGCGCGCATGTTCGCCCGCCAGCATGAGGGCGATACCGCGCTGTGCGGTGTGGATGACGAGTGGTGCGCGGCAGCCGCCGGGCGTGTCCTTGCCACGGGCGCGGACGTCAGGCGCGTGTCTGTAATGAAGGACCTGATGGACGGCATCACCGCGCATGACGGCGTGCTGCGCGACAAGCGGGCGGGCGCCGTGAAGGCCGAGATCGATCTGCGCGCCATGCCGGCGCTGAAGGGCCGGCACAACTGGCAGAATGCCTGCATGGCCTATGGCGCGGCCACTGCGCTGGGCGTGGACGTCAAGACCATCGCTGCAGCGATGATGAGTTTTCCCGGACTCGCGCACCGCATGCAGCAGGTTGGCCGTGTGGGCGCCATTCCCTTCATCAACGACTCGAAGGCTACCAATGCCGATGCGGCGGAGAAGGCCCTCTCGTCCTTCACCAACATCTACTGGATCGCAGGTGGCATCGCCAAGGCCGGCGGCATCGAACCGTTGAGGCCGCTGTTCGGCAATGTGGCGCGGGCCTATCTGATCGGGCAGGCGGCGAAGTCCTTCTCGGCGGCCATTGGCTCGGCAATTCCTCACGAGGACTGCGGTACTTTGGAAAAGGCCGTCGTTGCCGCACTGCGCGATGCGCAGAAGGACGGGAAGCCCGGTGCGGTGGTGCTGCTGTCGCCCGCCTGCGCCAGCTTCGACCAATATCCCAATTTCGAGGTGCGGGGCGATGCCTTCGTCAAGGCCGTTGCCCAGCTTCCCGGTGTCGAGATGACAATCCCAGGAGATGCCCATGCTGCTCGGACGTAGCGACCGCGGCCTGCTCGCGCGCTGGTGGTTCACCGTGGACCGCGGCCTGATGTTCGCTGTGCTGTTGCTGATGGCTTCGGGCGTGCTCGTGTCCATGGCGGCGAGCCCGCCAGTCGCGGAGCGCATCGGCGCCGATACCTTCCACTTCATCAAGAGCCAGATGTTCTATTTGACTATTGCCGTGCCGGTGCTGGTGACGCTCTCCTTCTTCCCGCCGCGCTATGCCCGCCGGGCGGGCCTGCTGGTGTTCTTCGCGGCGCTGGGGCTTATGGTGGCGGCCCTGTTCTTCGGGCCGGAAATCAAGGGCGCGCATCGCTGGATCAACATCGGGCCCATCAACCTGCAGCCCTCGGAATTCGCCAAGCCGGCCTTCGTCATTGTCGCGGCCTGGTTTCTGGCCGAGCACACGCGGCGGCCGGAAATGCCCGGACAGATCATTGCGCTGTTGTTCGCCGCGGCTTTCATCGGCCTTCTCGTCATCCAGCCAGACTTCGGGCAGACCGCACTCGTCATCCTCACCTTCGGCTCCATGCTTCTGATTTATGGCATCTCGTGGTTCACCGTTCTTGGGCTTGGTGCGCTCGGCGCTGCGGGCGTGTTTGCTGCCTATGAGCTGGTCGACCATGTGCGTTCGCGCATCGACCGCTTCATGAGCCCGGACAAGGGCGACACTTTTCAGGTTGACACCGCGCTGCAGGCCTTCAGGAATGGCGGGCTGATGGGCACCGGCCCCGGCGGGGGCGAGGCGAAGCTGGTGCTGCCCGACGCCCACACCGACTTCACCTTCGCCGTGGTGGGCGAGGAATTCGGTCTCATCGCCTGCCTCATCCTTATGTCACTCTTCGCCTTCGTGGTGCTGAAAATCCTGGTGCGCGCCAGGCAGGAGCCGGACCCGTTTCCGGCGCTGGCGCTCTCCGGCCTCGGCCTGGTCTTCGGCTTCCAGGCCGTCATCAACATGGGTGTTAACGTGGCGCTGCTGCCAGCCAAGGGCATGACGCTGCCCTTCATCTCCTATGGCGGCTCCTCGCTCATGGGCATGGCCTTCGGCATGGGGATTGTGCTGGCCTTGGGCCGCAAGCGTTTCGGCGGGCGCTCGATGGTGCCTGAGCTCAACGTGTCCTACGCCTAATGAGCAGGGGCACTTTCGTCCTTGCGGCCGGCGGCACGGGCGGCCATCTGTTTCCCGCCCAGGCGCTGGCGGAGGAGCTGACCCGGCGCGGCTACACCGTCCATCTGATGACGGATGAGCGGGTGCGGGACTATGGCAAGTCCTTTCCCGCCGCAGAGACGCATGTCGTGCCGTCCGCAACCTTGCCGCTGTCGAAGCCGTGGCTTGTGCCGGGCCGGGCGCTGCGGCTCTATGGCGGCTACCGGGCGGCCCGCGCAATTTTGAAGCGGGTGAAGCCGCTCGCCGTGATCGGCTTCGGCGGCTATCCGTCCTTTCCGCCAATCATGGCGGCGGCGCGGCTGAAGATTCCTTCCTGTGTGCACGACCAGAACGCCGTGATGGGCCGCGCCAATCGCGCGCTTGCCAAATGGGCCGATGCGGTGGCCTCCTCCTTCCCAACGCTGATGGGGCTTCCGCCCGAAGCGAAGTTCAAGCTCGCCTTCACCGGCAACCCGGTGCGCGACATTGCGCTGAATGAGAAGGCTGCGCCCTATCCGGGCTTCGAGACATTCAACCTGCTCGTCTTCGGCGGCAGCCAGGGTGCGCGGTTCTTTGGCGACTTCATGCCCAAGGTCTTCGCGGCGATGACGCCGGAGCAGCGCAAAGGCATTAGGCTCACCCAGCAGGTGCGGGCGGAGAACATGGATGCGGTGTCCGCCGCCTATACTGCGATGAAGCTCGACTGCGAGCTCAATCCGTTCTTCATGGACATGCCCAAGCGCATCGCTAATTCGCATCTGGTGATCTGCCGCTCCGGCGCCTCTACCGTTGCGGAACTGGGCGTTATCGGCCGGCCGGCGGTGATGGTGCCGCTGCCGCATGCGCTGGACAATGACCAGCTGCGCAACGCCGAGAGCTTCGCCCATGAGGGGGCCGGTTGGGTGCATCCACAGGCCTCCCTGGAGCCACAGGGCTTTGCCCAATTTCTGACATCACTGCGCTCTCAACAGGGCCAACTTCAACAGGCGGCGGCGGCGGCGCTGAAGCACGGGAAACCCGATGCGGCACAGCGGCTTGCGGACCTCGCCGAGAAACTCGCAGGGAAATGACCCCATGAAACTTCCGGGTAGTGTCGGCCCCATCCACTTCATCGGCATCGGCGGCATCGGCATGAGCGGCATCGCCGAGGTGATGGCGACGCTGGGCTACAAGGTGCAGGGTTCGGACCTCACCGACAATTACAACGTAGCGCGTCTGAGAAAGAACGGCATCGATGTCCATGTCGGCCACAAGGCGGAGAACCTCGGCGAGGCGCAGGTCGTCGTCGTTTCCTCTGCGGTGAGGGACGATAATCCGGAACTGGTCGAGGCGCGCAACCGCTACCTGCCAATCGTGCGCCGGGCCGAAATGCTGGCCGAGCTGATGCGCTTCAAGTCCTGCGTCGCCGTTGGCGGCACCCATGGCAAGACGACGACCACATCTCTGGTGGCTGCGCTGCTCGATGCGGGCAACCTCGATCCGACGGTGATCAACGGCGGCATCATCAATGCCTATGGCACGAACGCGCGGCTCGGCAAGGGCGACTGGATGGTGGTGGAGTCGGATGAGTCCGACGGCACCTTCGTAAAGCTGCCCGCCGACATTGTGATTGTCACCAACATCGACCCGGAGCACCTCGACCACTACGGCACCTTCGACAAGGCCAAGGAGGCCTTTCTCGCCTTCGTCGAGAACATTCCCTTCTATGGCTTTGCCGTGATGTGCATCGACCATCCGGTGGTGCAGGAGATGATCGGCAAGGTTAGGGACCGCCGCGTCATCACCTATGGCCGCAGCCCCCAGGCCGACGTGCGGCTGAAGGACGTGCGCTACGAGGATGGCGAGACGCGCTTCTCGGTGCGGTTCACCTCCCGCCGCACCGGCGAGACGCACGACATCGATGACCTGAGCCTCGCCATCCCCGGCGACCACAATGCGCTTAACTCCACCGCGGCACTGGCGGTGGCGAAGGAGCTGGGCATTTCGGATGACAACATCCGCAAGGGCTTCAAGAGTTTCTCCGGCGTCAAGCGCCGCTTCACCCGCACCGGCGAGCACAATGGCATCACCGTGTTCGACGATTACGGCCACCACCCGGTGGAGATCGCCGCGGTACTGAAGGCGGCGCGTGGTGTTGCCAAGGGCAAGGTGATCGCGGTGATGCAGCCGCATCGCTTTACGCGCCTCTCCTCTCTGTTCAACGAGTTCTGCACCTGCTTCAACGATGCCGACAGCGTGGTGGTGGCCCCCGTCTATGCGGCGGGCGAGCAGCCGATCGAGGGCGCATCGCATACCGCACTTGCCGAGGGCCTCAAGTCACGCGGGCACCGTTCGGTCTACGCCATCGACAAGCCGGAGCAGCTGGCGCCGCTGGTTCGCGGTATGGCCAGGCCCGGCGACATTGTGATGTGCCTTGGCGCCGGCACCATCACCCAGTGGGCCTATGCGCTGCCGGGCCAACTGGAGGCCTTCGACAAGGCACAGTCGTGACGAAGCTGCACGGTGATGCGCTGCTGACGCGCCTGCCGCAGGCGAGGGGCCGGATCGAGGCCAATGCGCCGCTTGCCGAGCTCACCTGGTTCCGCGCCGGCGGTCCGGCCGAAGTGCTGTTCACGCCGGCCGACGAGGCCGACCTCGCGGCGTTCCTGAAGGCCACGCCGAAGGAGGTGCCGGTCCATGTAATCGGCGTCGGCTCCAACCTGCTGGTGCGTGACGGTGGCGTGCCGGGCGTGGTGATCCGGCTCGGCAAAGGCTTTGCCGGGGTCACGGAGGAGCCGGACTATCGCGTGCGGGCCGGAGCGGCGGCGCTGGACGTGCGCGTGGCGCGTTTCGCGCTGGAGAAAAGTATCGACTCGTTAACCTTTCTGAGAGGTATACCGGGCACGATCGGTGGCGCGCTGCGCATGAATGCCGGGGCCTATGGCGGAGAGACCAAGGACATTCTGATCGAGGCGCGCGCAGTCGACCGGTCAGGGGCCATTCACGTGCTTTCCAACGCGGACATGCAATACACTTACCGCCACTGCGGCGCGCCAGAGGACCTTGTCTTCACGCAGGCGCTGTTCCAGGGCCGTGCGGGTGACCCGGCCGAAATTTCCGCCGCCATGGACAAGATCACGGAAAGCCGCGAGGCGACGCAGCCGATCAAGAGCCGCACGGGCGGCTCCACCTTCAAGAACCCGCAGGGCCACAAGTCCTGGCAGTTGATCGACAAGGCCGGCATGCGCGGCTTCGCGGTGGGGCCCGCCAGGGTGTCCGAGCTTCACTGCAACTTCCTGATCAATGAGGGCGGCGCCACCGCTGCGCAGATCGAGGAGCTAGGCGAGACCGTTCGCGCTAGGGTGAAGGCCACATCCAGCATCGAGCTCGACTGGGAGATCAAGCGCATCGGCCTTAGGCCCGAGGATGCCGCATGAGCCGAGTGCCGTCCAAGACGACGGTCGCCGTGCTTCTCGGAGGCTGGTCTGCCGAGCGTGAGGTGAGCCTCAGCTCCGGCAAGGCCTGCACCGCGGCGCTGGAGCGCGCCGGCTTCAAGGCCGTGCCAATCGATGCGCAGCGCGAGACAATCGTTTCCGAGCTGCAGCGGGTGAAGCCCGACGTTGCCTTCAATGCGCTGCATGGCAAGTGGGGCGAGGACGGCTGCTGCGCGGCGATCCTCGAGACGCTGCAGATTCCCTATACGCATTCGGGTGTGCTGGCCTCCTCACTCGCCATGCACAAGGAAAAGTCGAAGGCGTTGTTCCGCGCTGCCGGCATTCCGGTGGCCGAAAGCATGCTGGTGCCGCTGGAAGAGGTGGCAAAGAGCCATCCGATGAAGCCGCCTTACGTCGTGAAACCCGTGGCGGAAGGTTCCAGCGTGGGTGTCCATATCGTGTGCGAAGGCGCCAACACGCCGGTGACGGCGGTGCTGTCCGAGCGCGCCGTCTTCGGCAGCCATGCCATGGTCGAGCGCTTCATTCCGGGCCGCGAACTCACCTGCGCGGTGGTCGGCGATACGGCGCTGGGCGTGATCGATATCGTGTCCAGAGGCTCCGGCTGGTATGATTACGAGGCCAAATACGCCCCCGGCGGTTCGCAGCACATCCTGCCCGCGCAGATTCCAACGGATGTCTACAAGGCGTGCCGGCACTATGCGCTGGCCGCGCACGATGCACTGGGCTGCCGCGGCGTGTCGCGCACCGATTTCCGCTATGACGACTCGGCGGGCGAGCTGATCGTGCTGGAGGTGAACACTCAGCCCGGCATGACCGGCACATCGCTGGTGCCCGAACTCGCCGCCCATGCGGGCCAGAGCTATGAGGCGCTCGTGACCTGGATGGTCGACGATGCGTCGGTGGACAGATGACGCGGGACGCCGCCGTCTACGCGCGCCGCAGACGCAGCTGGCTCGACCAGGGCGACAGCTTCAAGCTGCGCGTCCTGACGCGCGCCTCCGCGCTGCTCATGCTTGGCGGCGTCATCATGTCCGGCCTCGTCAATGGCGGCCACCTTGCCTACGACGGCAGCCCCTGGCTGCTGCTGCCCGGCAAGGCGGCGGGCATGGCCGGCATGGCCGCTCAGGAGATCACCATCACTGGTCTCGAGCATCATGAGCCGGAAACGCTGCTGTCGGCTATCGGCGTCGAGCCTGGCGGCTCGCTGATGGGCTTCGATGCCATTCAGGCCCGCAACATTCTGCAGAACCTCGACTGGGTGCAGTCAGCCAAGGTGCAGCGGCTGTTTCCCAACCAGCTTGTCGTCGAAGTGAAGGAGCGCGAGCCCTTCGCCATCTGGCAGCGCGGCACGGCTTATTACGTGATCGACAAGGCAGGTGCGGCGATGAGCGGCCTCGAGGCTTCGCAGATGGTTCGCCTGCCGCTGGTGACGGGTGAGGGGGCCAATGCCGCGGCGGCGGAACTCATTAACCAACTTGCAGCCTATCCCGAATTAATGTTGCAGGTGAAGGCGTCGGCCCGCGTCGGCAGCCGGCGCTGGACCCTCTATCTCGATAACGGCATCACGGTGCAGTTGCCGGAAAGAGACTGGCGGCAGGCGATCGCCACGGCGGACCAGCTGAACAAGACGCAGAGGATTCTGGCGCGCGGCATCCGCTCGCTGGACCTTAGGCTTCCGGGCCGGGTGACGGTGGAAGTGGCGGACAGCGCCGCGGCCGGCGCACAGCCCGCAAACAAGAAGACGGTGGCCGGCGCCAATTGACGCAGGCCAAGGTAACGTGAGTTCCGGGGGTTTGGCGTAGATGACGGTCGTTCAGTTTCAGGGCAAGAGCGCGGCAAAGGGCGCGGTGGCGCCGAAGGGTGGCCTTGTCGCAGCGCTCGACATCGGTTCGACCAAGATCGGCTGCCTCATCGCGGAGGCCGTTCCCGCCAAGCACCGTACATCGGAGTCGGACGACAGGCACACCCTCAAGGTTCTCGGCACCGGCTATCAGCTTTCCCGCGGCATCCGTGGCGGCGCCATCGTGAACTTGGACGAGGCCGAGCGCGCCATCCGCCTCACGGTGGATGCCGCCGAGCGCATGGCCCAGCGCACCATCAGCGAGATCTATGTGAATGTCTCGGGCGGGCGCCCGCAGTCGCAGCGCTATATCGGTTCTGTGCCGACACAGGGCGGACAGGTGATGCAACGCGACAAGAACCGCGCGCTCGACGCGGCCCTCGACCAGGTCGACCCCGGCCGCCGCTCCATCATGCACATCACGCCGCTGCAATATCACCTTGACGACGCCAGCGGCATCAAGGAGCCGGTTGGCTTGTTCGGCGACAATCTGGCGCTGGACCTCAGCGTCGTCACCGTCGAGGCGCCGCATCTCAAGAACCTCATCATGGCGGTGGAGCGGGCGCATCTCTCCGTCGCCGGCTTCGTGATGGCGCCCTATGCGGCGGCCCGCGCCGTGCTGGCCGAAGACGAGAAGGCGCTCGGCGTCACCGTCATCGACATGGGTGGCTCCACCACCTCCTTCGCGGTGTTCCACGACAACCACCTGGTCATGGCGGACGTGCTGCCAATCGGGGGCCAGCACATCACCAACGACATCGCGCGCGGTCTTTCCACCACCATCGCGCATGCCGAGCGCATGAAGACGCTTTGGGGATCGGCGCTCTGCAGCAGTGTCGACGAGCGCGAGATGATCTCGGTGCCGCTGCTCGGCGAGCGCGGTGTGGACACGGTGCAGCAGGTGCCGAAGTCGATGCTGACCGCCATCATCCGCCCGCGGCTCGAAGAGACCTTCGAGATGCTGAGGAACCGCTTGGACGGATCGGGTCATGCCCATTTTGGCGGCTGCCGCATGGTGATCACCGGCGGCGCCAGCCAGCTCAACGGCGTGCAGGAGGTGGCCCGCCAGTGGACCGGCCGCCAGGTGCGCCTTGGCGTTCCCGCCCACGTAAAAGGCATGCCGGAAACTGCGCATGCGCCTGCTTTCGCGGTCTGTGCGGGACTGCTCAACTATGCGCTGAAGCCGGACGAGCACTATGAGCTTCCCAGGCACAAGGTGAAGCAGGTGGAGCGCGCCCAGCAGAATTACGTCACCCGCGTCAGCCGCTGGATCGCCGAGAGCTTCTGACTCCAGGACAGCCCGGATTTGCTCCGTGGGCTCTGAGGCCCTATATGCGTGGCCTCCATGTTCGCGCTTGAAATCCTGCTGGTCCTCGCCCTCGTGGCGCTGAATGGTCTTCTCGCCATGTCGGAGCTGGCTATCGTCTCCTCCCGCACCGGGCGCCTCAAATCGATGAGCGACAGGGGGGTGAAGGGCGCGCGTGCCGCCCTGCAGCTGGCGGAGAATCCGGGCCGTTTCCTCTCCACCGTGCAGGTCGGTATCAGCCTCGTCGGTATTCTCGCCGGCGCATTCTCGGGCGCTACACTGGGCGACAGGCTGGCAGGCGTGCTGGAAGGATACGGGGTGCCGCATAATTATGCTGGGCCGATCGGCTTCACCCTGGTTGTTACGATTATCACATATATATCTGTTATAATTGGAGAATTGGTGCCGAAACAGCTGGCGCTGCAGCACCCGGAGGCGATTGCCTGCCGGGTGGCCTATCCGATGGATCTGCTGTCGCGTATTGCTGGGCCCTTCGTCTGGCTGCTCGACGGTTCGGGCCGGGCGCTGATCCGCCTTCTACGCCTCAAGGAATCGAGCGAGGCGGGTGTGACAGACGAGGAGATCAAGTCGCTCATCGCCGAGGCCGAATCTGCTGGCGTCATCGAGAGCGGTGAGCGTGACATGATCGCGGGCGTCATGCGGCTGGGCGACCGCCCGGTGCGGGCGCTGATGACGCCTATGACCGACATCGACATGATCGGCATCGACGACGGGCCAAGTGACCTCAAGAAGAAGATCGTGGCAACCCCGCATTCGCGCATCCCCGTCCATGGCGAGGATGCCGACGAAGTGATCGGCATCGTCGTCATCAAGGACGTGGTGGACGCGCTGCTCGAGCGGCGCAAGCTGGAAATCGGCAAACTGGTGCAAAAGGCGCCGGTGATCCCGGAATCGATGCCTGCTCTTGAGGCGATGGAGCTGTTCCGCGGCTCGTCCATCCATGTGGCCTTCGTGCAGGACGAGTATGGCCGCACGCTCGGACTCGTCACCGCCGCCGACCTGCTCAGCGCCATCGCCGGCAGCCTGGAGCCGGCAGACGAGGGCGGGGACCGCGCCTTCCAGCGCGACGACGGGTCGTGGCTGCTGCCGGGCGACATGGCAGTGGACGAGATGGCGGAGCTGATCGGCTTCGCCCTGCCGCCCAAGCGGCGCTATGAGACGGTGGCTGGCCTTGTCATCGACGCGTTCAAGCATCTGCCGTCGCTTGGGCAGGCGGTAAAGCTGGGGAGCTGGCGATTCGAGGTTGTGGACCTCGATGGCCGCAGGGTCGACAAGGTTCTGGCAAGCCGCGCGGCCGAGACCCATCGCCCGGCGCGCAGGACGACATCAGCCTGAACCGGGCGTTACCCCGGCGGCCCATTACTGGCCATAGGATAAGGCAAGAAGGGGCAATGGTTAGCGCGCATTAACCATTTGTTATGGATTTGGTAAGAAATAGGTAAGAGGGCAAATCATTTCCGGGCGCCACGCAACATGACCATCAACCTCACCGTTCCGAATCTCTCCGATCTCAAGCCCCGCATTGCCGTTTTCGGCGTCGGAGGCGCCGGCGGCAATGCCGTCAACAACATGATCGAGAGCCGGCTGGAGGGGGTCGAGTTCGTCGTCGCCAACACCGATGCGCAGGCCCTCATGCAGAACGCCGCGCAACGCCGCATCCAAATGGGCACGGCCCTGACCCAGGGGCTGGGCGCCGGCTCCCAGCCGCAAATCGGCGCCGCCGCCGCCGAGGAAGCGCTGCCCGAAATCCTCGACCATCTCGCGGGCGCCCACATGGCTTTCATCACCGCCGGCATGGGCGGCGGCACCGGAACGGGCGCAGCCCCCGTCATCGCCCGGGCTGCGAAGGAGCAGGGCATCCTCACCGTCGGCGTCGTCACCAAACCGTTCCAGTTCGAGGGCGTGCGCCGCCAGCAGACGGCCGAGCGCGGCATCGAACAGCTGGCCAAACACGTCGATACGCTGATCGTCATCCCCAACCAGAACCTGTTCCGCGTCGCCAACGAGAAGACCACTTTCGCCGCGGCCTTCGCCATGGCCGACCAGGTGCTCTATTCCGGCGTCGCCTCGATCACCGAGCTGATGACCAAGGAAGGACTGATCAACCTCGACTTCGCCGACGTCCGCGCCATCATGAGCGAGATGGGCCGCGCCATGATGGGCACCGGCGAAGCGTCGGGCGACAAGCGCGCCATCGAGGCGGCCGAGGCCGCCATCTCCAACCCGCTTCTCGACGATGTGTCGATGCGCGGCGCCCGCGGCCTGCTGATCTCCATCACCGGCGGCCCGGACCTGACCCTTTATGAAGTGGACGAAGCCGCCACCCGCATCCGCGAGGAAGTGGACCCGGAGGCCAACATCATCCTCGGCGCCACCTTCGACGAATCGCTGGAGGGCATCATGCGCGTGTCGGTGGTCGCCACCGGGCTTGCCGCCGAAGCTCTGAAGGGTGGCAAGTCTGCTCCCGCCGAGGAAGAGACCGAGAAGCCCTCCGTCTTCGGCTGGACCGGCAAGCAGGCTGCGCCGTTGAAGAAACCGCTGGCGCCCGCCGTTGCCGCCCCCACGCCGGTTGCCGCCGCGCCGGTCATCCCCGTGGCCCCTCGCGTCGCTGCGCCTGCGCCGCAGGCGGCAGCTGCCCCTGCGCCGCTCGCTGCCCATGCCCGCACTGGGGAAGAGCCCGACTCGACGCTGCCGCTTTCCGCTGCCGCCATTCCGGAGCGTTCGCCCGCGCCCGCAGCCCGCGTGCGCATGCCTGCCATCGAGGATTTTCCGCCGCAGGTGAAAAAGCAGATCGAGGCCCAGCAGACCCGCATCGAAACCATCGCCGCCCAGGCCGAGAAGAAGAAGCCCGGCCTGTTTCAGCGCCTTGCCTCGGTGGGGCTTGGCCGCAAGGACGATCCGCCGCCGGCGCCCGCTCCGCGCGAGCCCTCGATTGCCTTGCAGCCCGCGCCGCAGCGCCCGGCGATGCAGCCGCGCGCTCACGCGCCGGTCCCCCATGCGCATCACAATGAACAGCACCTTGACGATGACCAGCTGGAAATTCCGGCCTTCCTGCGCCGACAGGCCAACTGACTGAACTAGCAGGGGAATAGGTCAAACCCGGCGGGTCACACTTCCGCCGGTTTTGGCGCATTAAACGCTTTGCATGCTGGCGTCGGGCGCGCCGCGGTCAAGGTGTGGCGGGTGCAGGTGGGGTTTTCGGTGAAGGTGACGGGACGGATTTCGCAGGGGGTTGCGGCGGCACTGATTGGCGTCTTGTTGTCCGGCTGTGCCACGAGCCTGATGGACGGGCTCTGGGGTGACGACAGCGCCTCCTCCTCCGCCACTGCCTCCTCCGCTGCCGCGGTTGCACCCGACATGGCCGCCGCCCAGGAGACGGCCACCGTCGCCAAGCTCTACAATGCGGCGCTCGCCGACCTGAACGGCGGGTCGCTGAAATCGGCGCTGAAGCAGTTCGGCGAGGTGGAGCGGCAATATCCCTATTCGAGCTATGCCACCCAGGCCATACTGATGCAGGCCTATATCGCCTACAAGCTGGCCAAGTGGGACGACGCGGTGAACGCCGCTAACCGCTACATCACGCTGCATCCGGGCGGAAAGGATGTGGGCTATGCTTATTACCTCGTCGCCGTCTGCAATTATGACCAGATCGGAAACACCAAGCTCGACCAGTCCTCGACCAAGAAAGCGCTCGAGGCCCTGCAGGAAGTGGCGCAACGCTTCCCCGGCACCCCCTATGCAGCGGATGCCACGCGGAAGGTGCTGGTGGCGCGCGACCACCTCGCCGGCAAGGAAATGGAGGTCGGCCGCTATTACTACCGGCAGGGCGCTTACCTCGCCGGCATCAACCGCTTCAAGACAGTGGTCACCGACTACCGCAACACCAGCCAGACGCCGGAGGCGCTCTACCGCCTGACGGAAGGCTATATGGCGCTGGGCGTCGTGTCTGAGGCCCAGACGGCGGCCGCGGTCCTCGGCACCAATTACCCCCAGTCGCAGTGGTACAGAGACGCCTATACGCTGGTTTCGAACGACGGCGTGATGCCGGAGGCCAGCAAGGAATCCTGGATATCCAAGGCCTTCGACGCGGTCAACCCGCTGTAATTCGGCTGTCGCGCCGGCATGCGACTCCGCTATATATCCGGGCCATGCTGACTGCTCTCTCCATTCGCGACATCGTCCTAATCGAGAAGCTCGACATCGCTCTCGAGAAGGGGCTGACGGTGCTCACCGGCGAGACCGGTGCGGGCAAGTCAATTCTGCTCGATGCGCTGGGCCTGGCGCTGGGGGCGCGCGGCGACTCCTCGCTGGTGCGGGCCGGTGCGGAGCGTGGCGTGGTGACAGCGGCCTTCGCCCTGCCGCGCAGCCACCCGGCCTTCGCGATCCTGAAGGAGCAGGGGGTAGATGCCGAGGGCGAACTCGTCATCCGCCGCATCCAGAACGCCGATGGCCCGAGCCGTGCCGCCATCAACGACCAGCCGGTCAGCCTCAATCTGCTGCGCCAGATCGCCGGCGCCTTGGCCGAGATTCACGGCCAGCATGCCGACCGCGCGCTCGTCGACGTCACCGTGCACCGCCGCCTGCTCGATGCCTTCGGCGGGCACGACGCCGAAGTGAGCGATGTGGCCGCCCTGTGGGCGCGCTCATCCGCCGCCGAGGAGGCGCTGAACGAACACCGCGCGCTGATGGACCGTGCCGAAGCCGAGCGCGACTATCTTGAACATGCCGCGGACGAACTGCGCGCCCTCAACCCGATCCCCGGCGAGGAGGCACTGCTCGCCGAGGCCCGCCAGATGATGATGTCGGCCGAGCAATATGCCGAAGCCCTGACCGATGCCGGGGAGGCGCTGGCGGGGGACGGCACATCGGTGGCGCGGCTCAACGCGGCGCTGCGCAAGCTCGAACGCCGCCGCGAGACGGCCGGCGGCCGGCTCGACCATGTGTGCCAGGCGCTGGACCGTGTGCTGGCGGAAGTGTCGGAAGCCGAACGCGCCATCGCGGAGGCGCAGCGCGCCTTCGTCTTCGATCCGAAGGAGCTGGAGAAATCCGAGGAGCGGCTCTTCGCGCTGCGGGCTGCGGCACGAAAGTTCAAATGCACGGTCGACACGCTGGCCGATGTGCGCGAGCGCTTCGACAACGAGCTCAAGGCGCTGAGCGATGGTGGCGGGCGGCTCCGGAAGCTCGAGCGGGACTTCAAGGCGGCGCGCGAGGCCTATGATGCCGCGGCGGAGAAGCTCTCCAACAAGCGCCGCAAGACGGCGAAGTCGCTCGACAAGGCGGTGATGGATGAATTGCCGCCACTGAAGCTCGAGCGCGCCCGATTCGAGACCGCCCTCGACACCGACGCCGGCAGGCCGGGGTCCACCGGCATCGACCGTGTCGAGTTCATGGTCTCCGCGAATCCGGGCACGCCGCTTGCGCCGCTGATGAAGGTGGCCTCGGGTGGCGAGCTTGCGCGCTTCATGCTGGCCTTGAAGGTGATCCTCGCCTCCAAGGGCTCCGCCCCCACGCTGATCTTCGACGAGATCGACACGGGTGTGGGCGGCGCCGTGGCCGATGCCATCGGCGCCAGGCTGGCGCGGCTTGCCTCGAACCTGCAGGTTCTCGCCGTCACGCACAGCCCGCAGGTGGCGGCGCGCGCCTCGCAGCACATGCTGATTTCGAAAATGGAGGAAGTGGCCTCCAGGCGCATGGTGACGCGCGTGCAGCCGCTCTCCGGCCAGAGCCGCCGCGAAGAGGTGGCCCGCATGCTGTCGGGCGCCAGGGTGACGGACGCCGCGCGCGCCCAGGCCGACGAGCTGCTGGGGGGCAGGGGATAGAACATGGCCAGCAAGACTCCCGCACCCGTCGGGGATCTGACGCTCCTTGAGGCCTCCGCCGAATTGGCCGCACTTGCCGCGGAGATCGCGATGCACGACCGCGCCTATCACGAGCATGACGCGCCGCTGATCTCGGATGCCGAGTACGATGCCCTGCGCCAGAGGAACGAGGCCATCGAGGCGCGCTACCCTGAATTGATCCGTGACGACTCGCCGTCGCGCCGCGTGGGTGCCGGACCGGCCGAGAAGTTCGGCAAGGTGCGGCACGCAGTGCCGATGCTGTCGCTCGCCAACGGCTTCTCGGAGGAGGATGCGCGCGACTTCGTGGGCCGCATCCGCCGCTTCCTCGATCTGCCCGAGGATGAAGAGGTGGCGGTCACCGCCGAGCCGAAGATCGACGGCCTCTCCATCTCGTTGCGCTACGAGAACCGCAAGCTGGTGCAGGCAGCGACGCGCGGCGATGGCTATGAGGGCGAAAACGTCACCGCCAATGTGATGACCATCCACGACGTGCCGAAGCGGCTGCATGGTTTGGCTCCCGGGCTGATCGAGGTCCGCGGCGAAATCTACATGAGCCACGAGGATTTCGCCGCGCTGAACGCCAAGCAGGACGCGGCGGGCGGGAAGGTCTTCGCCAACCCGCGCAATGCCGCGGCGGGCTCGCTGCGCCAGCTTGATGCCTCTATCACCGCGTCGCGTCCGCTGAAATTCCTCGCCTATGCCTGGGGCGAGGCGCCGGAGCTGCCGGCCAAGACGCAGATGGGCGTGATCGAGGCCTTCGCGTCATGGGGCCTGCCGACCAATCCGCTAACCAAGCTCTGTCATTCGGTCGAGGAGCTGCTGGCGCAATATCGCCTCATCGAGTCCGAGCGCGCCGAGCTTGGCTATGACATCGACGGCGTCGTCTACAAGGTGAACCGGCTGGACTGGCAGCAGCGGCTGGGCTTCGTCTCCCGCAGTCCGCGCTGGGGCCTTGCCCACAAATTTTCCGCGGAGAAGGCGGCGACGGTGCTGGAGAAGATCGACATCCAGGTGGGCCGCACCGGTGCGCTCACCCCCGTTGCGCGGCTGAAGCCCGTCACCGTCGGCGGCGTCGTCGTCACCAACGCGACGCTCCACAACGAGGATGAGATCGCGCGCAAGGACATCCGCGAGGGCGACACGGTGATCGTGCAGCGCGCCGGCGACGTGATCCCGCAGATCCTGGGCTTCGTGGCGGAGAAGCGGCCGGCAGAGTCCACGCCTTATCTTTTCCCGCGGGAATGCCCCGTTTGCCACTCCCATGCGGTGCGCGAGGAGCGGACCTCGGGCAAGGTGGATGCGGTGCGCCGCTGCACCGGCGGGCTCATCTGCGCGGCACAGCGGGTGGAGCGGCTGAAGCACTTCGCCTCGCGCAATGCCTTCGACATCGAGGGGCTGGGCGACAAGATCATCGCGGAGTTCTATGCCGATGGCCTCATCGCCTGGCCGCATGACGTGTTCACGCTGGAAGAACGCGACAAGAATGAGCTGAAGCGGCTGAAGAACCGCGAGGGCTGGGGCGAGGCAAGCGTGAAAAAACTCTTTGCCGCCATCGACGAGCGCCGGACGATCGCGCTCGACCGCTTCATCTTCGCGCTCGGCATCCGTCATGTGGGCGAGACCACGGCGCGAGCGCTGGCCCGCGCCTATGGCACGGCCGATCATTTCCGCGCGCAGATGATCGAGGCGGGCGCAATGGAAGGCGAGGCCTGGGACGAGCTCAACACCATCGAGGGCATCGGCGAGATCGTCGCCGAGGCCGTCGTGCAGTTCTTCGGCGAGCCTCATAACCGCGATGTGGTGGACGGGCTGCTGAGGCACGTCACCGTCACCGCGCTCGAAGCACGCAGCACCACCTCGCCCGTCGCCGGCAAGACTGTGGTCTTCACCGGCGCGCTGGAGCGCATGACGCGCGAGGAGGCCAAGGCCATGGCGGAACGGCTTGGCGCCAAAGTCTCGGGCAGCGTGTCGAAGAAGACCGATCTCCTCGTCGCCGGGCCCGGCGCCGGTTCCAAACTGAAGGATGCCGGAAAACACGGCGTCGAGGTAATCGACGAGGCCACCTGGTTCGAACGGGTGGGTGGCTTGTGAGTTCGGCGCGGCGTTTTCGCCCGGCGGCGTTGCCGCGGGCGATCGATACTGTTGAAGAGCCATGGATTTATTCAATTGATCGGTCCATTCCACATGGGCGATGCAGGACGAGGTTGCTGGCAGCGTCAGCCCTGAAGAAAAGGCGGCAGAATGTCCTTAGGCAGAATCAAGGTCTTCCTCGGCTCCAAGGAAGCCCGCAAGAAGCCCCTGCGGTTGATCGGGGAGTCGGCACAGCGTCTGGGCTTCGACTGCGAAATGGTGACCGGGCTCCACTATTCGGACTGCGACGTCGCCGTGATCTGGGGGCTCATCAAGAAAGACAAGCCAACGTGGGGCGAAGCTGCAATCCGGCGTCATGAGTTGCGCCGCGCCATTCTTGAGCGCCACCAGGGTCAAACGGTGGTGATCGAGGCGCCGGCCATCGGGCGGCGCGTGCGCGCGCCCGGCAGCAAGCCCTGGATCCTGCACAAGCTGTTCCCCGCTTCAGCACCCTGGACCCGCCTGCTGCTGCCCGAACGGTTTTATAAGAACGATCCGTTCCACCACTACCGCGTGGGCCTTGGCGGGTTCGGCGATGACGGCGGGCTGGCGCTCGCCGGACACGCCCCGCCACGCTGGCAGGCGCTGAGTTCGCAGCTGGGCATTCCGCCCGTCAAGCCCTGGCGCCGCGATGGCCGCCACATCCTGGTCGTCGGCCAGGTTCCGGGCGATGCCTCGCTGCGCGGGATCGACATTCATGATTGGATCCTGCGCAGCTGCACGGAGCTGCGCGGCCTGACCGGCAGGCCCATCGTGGTGCGGCTCCATCCGCTGGCGCGCGGCGCCGGCATGGCGGAGCTTCCAGGCCGTCTCGCGCCACTCGGCGTCACCCTTGCCGACGTGAACCGCCCCATGGCGGAAAGTCTGGAGGATGCCTGGGCGGTGGTGACCTATTCCTCCGGCGCCGCCATCGATGCGCTGCTCGCAGGCGTTCCTGCCATCGCCACCTCTCCCGCCAGCTTCGCCTGGGAGGTGACCGACCACGCCCTGGCAAGCGCGGTGTCCCCCACGCTTCATGATCGCGAGCCCTGGCTCGAAAGGCTCGCCGCGGCCCATTGGTCGGAGGAGGAGCTGGAGAGCGGCGCCGTCTGGACCGCCTTATCCGGGGCGATCGAGTCCAGCCGGCAGCGCCGGGCCGCGCAGTAAGCGCCGAACGTCAGCCCAACGGCGCGCAGGACTTCCTGAGCCACACAAGTTCCTCGCCAGCGAGGAAATCGCCCACCTCTTTCAGCACCCGCGCGTGATAGGCGTCGAGCCATTGACGTTCGACTTCCGAGAGCAGCCCCACGTCGATGAGCCGCCGGTCGATGGGGGCGAGCGTCAGCGTCTCGAAGCCGAGCATGGGGCGCTCGCCGCCGGCGACGGGCTTTGCCTCATGCACCATCACGAGGTTTTCGATCCGGATGCCGTAGCCGCCCTGCTTGTAGAAGCCGGGCTCGTTCGACAGGATCATGCCGGGCTCCAGCGGTGTCCGGTCCGATTTGTTGATGCGCGCCGGGCCCTCATGCACCGAGAGATAGGCGCCAACACCGTGGCCCGTGCCGTGGTCGAAATCGAGCCCGGCACTCCACAGATGCTGGCGCGCCAGAATGTCGATCTGCGAGCCCGTCGTGCCTTTCGGGAAGCGGATCATGGAGAGGCCAACCATGCCCTTCAGCACGCGGGTGAAGCGGTCCTTCATCTCGGCCGTGGGCGTGCCCACGATCACCGTGCGGGTGATGTCGGTAGTGCCGTCGATGTATTGCGCGCCGGAGTCGATGAGGAAGATTTCGTCGCGGCCGAGCTTGCGGTTCGACTCTTCCGTCGCGTGGTAGTGCGGGATCGCCGCATGCGGACCCGAGGCCGGAATGGTCTCGAAGGAGAGGTCCTTCAATTCGCCTGTTCCGGCGCGGAAGGCCGCGAGCTTCGCGGCGACATCGAGCTCGGTGAGGCCGCCATTCGGCGCTTCCTTGTCGAGCCAGCACAGGAAGCGGCTTACCGCGACACCGTCACGCTTCTGCGCGGCGCGCGCGCCTTCCTGCTCGGTCACATTTTTGCGCGCCTTGGGCAGCGACACGGGATCGGCGCCCGTCGCCACAGTCGCCTTCGCCTTCTCCAGAAGTGCGCGGATGCGTTCGGGCGTCCAGGCGGGGTCGATCAGCACGCGCGCCCTGGCCTTGCCGAGCGCCTTCAGCGCCGCGCCGATCTCGCTTGGCTCATGCGTGGTGGCGGTTGATTTCAGATGCTGCCTTACGTCCTCGGGGAGCTTCGCCTTGGCGATGAAGAGCTGCGCCTTGCCCTTGGCGGGCAGGATCGCGTAGGCCGCCACCACCGGCGAGTGCGGCACGTCGAAGCCGCGCAGGTTGAACAGCCAGGCGACCGAATCCGGTTGCGTCAGCACCACCGCATCGACCTTGTCCAAGCCCTTGCGCAGGTCCTTGATCTTCTCCGCCGCGGTGCGTCCGGCGAATTGCGTGGGCTGGGTGGCGAGGGCCGCCGTGGGGCGGGGCGGCTGGTCCGCCCACACGGCATCGATGGGGTTCGATTCCACCGGCACGAAGCTCGCCCCCACCGCAGCGCAGGCCTCGGCGAGGCGCGTGGCCTGCTCGGCGGTGACCAGCCACGGGTCGAAGCCCAGCTTGTCGCCCTTCTTCAGGTTCTTGCCGATCCATTGCGAGGGCGGCTCCTCCATCAAATGGAAGGGCGCGAAAATCTTCTCGTCCACCTGCTGGCGCACCTGGATCACGTAGCGCCCGTCGACGAAGATCGCCGCCTTCTTCAGTGTCACGATGGCGATCCCCGCGCTGCCGCGGAAATTGGTGAGCCAGCGCAGCCGCTCGGCATGGGCGGGCACGTATTCACCCTGGAATTCATCGGCGCGGGGCACGAAGAAGCCGGTGAGCTTGCGCCTTTTCACTTCGGCACGGAGCAGGGCGAGCCGGGTCTTGTGTGTCTCAGTCATGGGCAAGACTTAACAAGAGCCTCGCGTAGCGTCTACATCCTGAGACCGATCCGCCCCTCCACCTTCGGGGCCACCGTCTTCTGCGCGCCGGCAATCCCGCAGCGGAAACACCAGTAATTGATCTTGCAACACCGAATGAACTGCGACATATATTCCTCATCGGAAACCGGGCCGGACGATTGGCCGCTTCGCCCCCCGTCGGGCCGCGCACGCAAGACCCTTCCAATTCTCGACCAATGTCCTGGCGTGCCCCGAAAGACCGCGTCAGGGCTGACGGCAACCCAACGTAAGGAAGACACCCATGGATACGGGTACTGTGAAGTGGTTCAACGAGCAGAAGGGCTACGGCTTCATCCAGCCGGACAATGGCCAGAAGGACATTTTCGTCCACATCTCCGCCGTCGAGCGCGCTGGTTTGCGCACGCTGAAGGAAGGCCAGAAGGTCTCCTATGAGGTCGTGACCGACAAGCGCACCGGCCGCGCCTCGGCCGGCAACCTCGCCGCCGCCTGATCGGACCACCAGGTTCACACCGGATGCCCGGCCGAAAGGCCGGGCATTTTGTTTGGTGTGACGCCAGAAATGCGGCGGCGCACAATGAAAGTCCTACGCCTCCATGCGCCAGAAGCATGCAAATAGCTCGAAAGCGACACTACAGAATGCAAAAGAGACTGGTTAACGGCGATTAAGTTCTTGGGCTGAAATAAGTCTTTTCCTGCAATAAAACCGACGTAATCCGACTCTAGAAAGCCTGCGTAACGAGGTGCATTCGGGGAAGCTTGCGCGACACTCGATCCATGTATTGATTGCATGGCTGAGAAGCGAAGCGATATCTGGTTTGTGTTGCGACTGCTCTTTATATGAGTGACTAATAATGCAACGCACAATGACCCCTCGAGAAATCGCCCGCGGCCAGACAAGCCCGGATTTTGAGAGATGAGAAGGAGACTGACGATGACCACGATCACCTACGGCCGCGAGACGGTCCGCAGCGAAGGCTTCACCATGGGCTCTGGCCTCCTTGGCCGGGTCAAGACCTATCTCGCCCGCAGCCGCGCCGAGCGCCAGCTGGCGCAGCTCGATGACCGGTTGCTGGCCGACATTGGCATGAAGCGGTCCGAGATTTCGAAGATGGTCTGGGGCTCGTAAGCCTCAGCGATCGAACTCCCAGCCGGCTCCTCTGGAGCCGGCGAAAGCCAAGCGCCCGGGTGTCCTCCCGCCCGGGCGCTTTCGCTTTTGCGGCAGGGTAAAGACGAGGGTCGCCCAGTTGCCGCGCGTGATGCGGGAGGCGAGCGCCAGCCCGCGCGACAGGTAAGTCGCCTCGATCCAGCGCATCTGCTCCAGCGTCAGGCCGGAAAGGATGAGGTTGCCACCCGGCGCCAGGGCGCGCGCAAGACCGGTCGACAGCGCCACCAGGGGGCGCGCCAGGATATTGGCGAAGATCAGGTCATAGGGGCCGGACGCGGCGATGCGCGGATGGCCGAGGCCTGCCGCCACGAGGCTGGCGATCCGCGGCTTCACCCCGTTGAGCGACGCATTGGCGCGCGTCACCCGCACCGCTTCCGGGTCGATGTCGCTGGCGATTGCGGGGCGGCCCGTGGCCTTGGCGGCGGCGATGGCGAGGACGCCGGTGCCGCAGCCGACATCGAGAATGCTTTCCGGCCTGCGCCGCTTCAGGATGTGGTCGAGGGCGATCAGGCAGCCCTCGGTGGTGCCGTGATGGCCGGTGCCGAAGGCCGTGCCCGCATCGATCTCCAGCGCGATGCCGCCGGGCCTGCGCCGGTCCCGGTCATGCGAGCCGTGCAGGAAGAATCGCCCGGCGGTTACGGGCGCAAGGCCCTCCAGCGACTGGCGCACCCAGTCCTGCTGCGTTATGGGAGCGATAAAGCCGTGTTTGAGTTCATCGAGCGCGCGGGCATTCTCGGCGTCCTGTTCGGTCTCGAAATAGAGCGCCACCTCCCACAGACCCTTCGCCTCGTCCGTCTCGTTGATGGTGATGGCCATCGGGTCGATGCGGAGGCTGTCCTCCAGCGCGGAAGCAAGCGCATTGGCTCCGTCATGGGAAAGTGCGGGGATGGTGAGGGTGCAGCAGGCTTCGGTCATAGGATCGGTTTAGCGCCCTGACATGCCGTAATGCCAGCGAAAGCCGGCGCCCAGCCTTCGCGGGGGCGCCGCGCGGGGCGACGAGGCGCATGCGAAAGCCTATTCGGCGGCCGCCAGATCCTCGTCCTCGAGCAGGAAGCCGCCCGACTGGCGCTGCCACAGGGAGGCATAGAGCCCACCCTTGTCGAGCAGTTCGCGGTGCGTGCCGTCCTCGACGATGAGGCCCTTGTCCATGATGACGAGCCGGTCCATCGCCGCGATGGTGGAGAGGCGATGCGCCACCGCTATCACCGTCTTGCCCTCCATGAGCGCATAGAGATTTTCCTGAATAGCCTGTTCGACTTCCGAGTCCAGCGCACTCGTCGCCTCGTCCAGCACCAGGATCGGCGCGTTCTTGAGCAGCACGCGGGCAATGGCGATGCGCTGGCGCTGGCCGCCCGAGAGCTTCACGCCGCGCTCGCCCACATGCGCCTCGTAACCGCGCCGGCCCTTGGGGTCCATCAGCGTGGCGATGAATTCGTCGGCATGCGCCTTCCGCGCCGCGGCCTCGATCTCCGCCATGGTGGCATCGGGCTTGCCGTAGCGGATGTTGTCGATCACTGAACGGTGAAGGAGGGAGGTGTCCTGCGTCACCACGCCAATCGCGGCGCGCAGAGAGTCCTGCGTCACCCGCGAGATGTCCTGCCCGTCTATAAGGATGCGGCCTTTCTCGAGGTCGTAAAAGCGCAGCAGCAGGTTGGAGAGCGTCGACTTGCCCGCGCCCGACCGGCCGACGAGGCCCACCTTCTCGCCGGGCGCGATCGACAGGGTGAGGTTCTGCACCACCGGCCTGTCGCGCGTGATGAGCGGCTTGCCGTAATTGAAGGTCACGCCGTCGAACAGGATGGCTCCTTGCCTGACAGCGAGCGGCTTCGCATCCGGTGCATCCTTGATCGAGCGGTCGCAGGCGATAGTCTCGATGCCGTCCTGGATGACGCCCACATTCTCGAACAATCCCGCCACTTCCCAGATGATCCACTGCGACATGGCCTTCAGGCGCAGCGTGAGGCCCACCGCGAAGGCGATGGCGCCGGTGCTGATCGAACCCTGATGCCACAGCCAGATCGCCATGGCCGACATGGTGAAGATAAGGACTCCCGACAGAATCTGCAGCGCCGTCGTCATCAGCGTCGACATGCGCATCGAGTCGTTCACCGACTTCAGCATCCAGTCCATGCCTTCGCGCGCGTAGCCGTCCTCGCGGTCGGCGTGGGCGAAGAGCTTGACGGTGGGGATGTTGGTGTAGCTGTCCACCACGCGGCCCGTCACCAGCGAGCGGAGCTCCGCCTGCACCTGGGAGAGCTTGCCCAGCCGCGGCACGAAATACCAGCAGGCGGCGGCATAACCCGCAAGCCAGATCAACAGCGGGATCATCAGCCAGCGGTCGGCGCTGGCCACCAGGATCAAGGCGCCGAGGAAATAGACCACCACATAGACCAGCACCTCGGTGAACTTCATCACAGCATCGCGCACGCCGAGCGCTGTCTGCATCACCTTGGTGGCGACCCGGCCTGCGAAGTCGTTGGTGAAGAAGTCCATCGACTGACGCAGCACATAGCGGTGCGCCACCCAGCGGATGCGCATGGCATAATTGCCGCGCAACCCCTGGTGCGAGACGGCTTCCGAAAAGAAGTTCAGCAGCGGCAACAGCACCAGCGCCACCGCGCCCATGATCATGAGCTGCGTACCATGATCCGCCCAGAAGGTTTCGCGGTTCGCCGCCGCCAGCACGTCGACGAGCTTGCCGAGGAAGGCGAAGAGATAGACCTCGAGAAAGGCGATGACCGCGGAGAGCAGGGTGGAGACCAGGAGCAGCGGCCAGAACGGCCGGGTGTAATGCCAGCAGAAGGCGAGGAAGCCCCGCGGCGGCATGTCCGGCTGCCCGGGCGGGAAGGCATCGACCAGCGACTCGAGCCAGGTGAAGAAACGGTCAATCACAAGATGCTCCGGAGCGCGCAGGGACGGCGGAGCGCGCCAATAACTCTGATTCAATGTGAAGTCCCTTATAGACAAGGCAATTCGGGCCGGAAAGGGGCGGGGGCGGCAGGCGTGGCCAAGTCACCTTTGCGCAATCGGCATGAATGCCGGCGCGCCGGGCGTGCTATCGGATGGCCATGTCGTCCTCCCGGCTGATCCCCCTCATCATCGCCTCCGCGCTCTTCATGGAGAACATGGATTCGACGGTGATCGCCACCTCGCTCCCCGCCATTGCCACGTCGCTGGGAACCGACCCGATCATGCTGAAGCTGGCCTTCACGACTTATCTCCTCAGCCTCACGGTGTTCATCCCCGTCAGCGGCTGGCTGGCGGACCGGTTCGGCTCGCGCCACGTGTTCCGGGTGGCGATCGCCGTCTTCACTCTCGGATCGCTGGCTTGCGGCATGGCCAATTCGCTAGGCGGACTCGTGGCCGCCCGCGCACTGCAGGGCATCGGCGGGGCCATGATGGTGCCAGTGGGCCGCATCATCCTGCTGCGCACTGTCCCCAAGGCGGAGCTCGTCGATGCGCTGGCCTGGCTCACCATTCCGGCGCTGATCGGCCCGCTTGTGGGGCCGCCGGTTGGCGGCTTCATAACCGACACCTTCGGCTGGCGCTGGGTGTTCTGGATGAACCTGCCCTTCGGCATCCTCGCCTTCGTGCTGGCCACCGCGCTGATGCCGGACATCCAGGCCGACGAGGCGCCGAAGCTCGACGCGCCGGGCTTCCTCCTGTCCGGCCTCGGCCTTTCCTCCTTCATCTTCGGGCTCACCATCATGGGGCGCGGCCTGTTGCCGGGGTGGACGCCGACATTGCTCGTGCTGTTCGGCCTCGTACTCGTTGGCTTCTATGTCCGCCACGCGCTGGCGACGCCCAACCCGATCCTCGATCTCAGGCTCCTGAAAATCGAAACCTTCCGCGCAGGCGTCATCGGCGGCAGCTTGTTCCGCATCGGGGTAGGTGCAGTTCCCTTCCTGCTGCCGCTGATGTTCCAGCTCGCCTATGGCATGAGCGCCTTCCAGTCCGGCATGATCACCTTTGTCGCCGCGGCGGGTGCTATCTCGATGAAACTGGGTGCGGCGAAGATGATCCGCCGCTTCGGCTTCCGACGCTTGCTGATTGTCAACGGGCTGCTGGCCAGCGTCTCGATCTCGGTCATGGGGCTCTTGTCGTTATCCACGCCCTATGTGCTGGCGATCGCGCTGCTCTTCGTGGGCGGCTTCCTGCGCTCGCTGCAGTTCACCGCCTTGAACGCCATGTCCTATTCCGACGTCGATCACCAGCAGGTGAGCTATGCGACCAGCCTTTACACCGTGGTGCAGCAGCTCTCGCTGTCGCTCGGCGTGGTGCTCGCCGCCTTCGTGCTGGAGGCCGCGCAGTGGTTCCGCGGCGAGATGGCGCTGACGCCGGCGGACTTCACCATCGCCTTCGCCGCGGTGGCAGCCTGCTCGCTGATGGCCTGCCTGCAGTTCCGCACCCTGTCACCCGGCGCGGGCGAGGCGGTGAGCGGGAAAAAGGCGATGGCTTAGACTCTCAGACGGCGCTGTTCGTGCGTCCGCTCCGTCAGGCCCTGGTCACAAAACTGTCGATCACCCGCTTCTCGCCCGCTTTGTCGAAGTCGATGGTCAGCTTGTTGCCCTCCACCGCGCTGATCACGCCATTGCCGAATTTTTCGTGGAAGACGCGCTCGCCCTTGGCATATATCGCCGCCTCGGTGTCGCGCGCCACCATCTCGCCTTCGATGAAATGCGGCGTGGATCGCGCTGCCTTTCCTTCGCTCCAGCGCTGTTGCGCGCGCTGCCAGCCTGGCGTTGCATAGGTGTTGCCGAAGGGCTTGGCTTCCGTCTCTTCGAAGCGGCTCTTGCCGTAAGAGCCCAGCCCGAAGCCGCCATAGCTCGTGGCCATGGGGGCCACCTCCACATGCATCTCCGGCAATTCGTCGATGAAGCGCGAAGGGAGCGCATTCTGCCACAGATTATGCACGCGCCGGTTCTGCGCGAAGGAGATGGTGGCGCGGCGCTTGGCGCGCGTGATGCCAACATAGGCGAGGCGGCGTTCTTCCTCCAGCCCCGCGCGCCCCTTCTCGTCCAGCGAGCGCTGCGAGGGGAACAGGCCTTCCTCCCAGCCGGGCAGGAACACCGTGCCGAATTCGAGGCCCTTGGCGCCATGCATGGTCATGATCGAGACCTTGTCTTCCTCCGTCGACTGTTCGACGTCCATGACGAGCGCGATGTGCTCGAGGAAGCCGCTCAAGTTCTCGAAGTCACCCATGGAGCGCACGAGTTCCTTGAGGTTGTCGAGGCGGCCCTGCGCCTCCGGGCTCTTGTCGTTCTGCCACATCTCGGTGTAGCCGGATTCGTCGAGCACGATTTCGGCGAGCTCGGTGTGGGGCAGCCCTTGCGCCATCCGGCGCCAGCGGTCGAAGCTCTCGATCAGCTTGCGCAGCGCGCTGCGGGCCTTGGACGGCAGCTCGCCGGAGAGCGACATGGCCTCCGCCGCGCGGTAGAGCGGGATGCCTTGCGCGCGGGCGATGGCATGCATGCGCTTCACCGAGGCGCCGCCGATGCCGCGCTTGGGGGTGTTGACGATGCGCTCGAAGGCGAGGTCGTTGTCGGGCGAGGCGACGATCTTCAAATAGGCCAGCGCATCGCGCACTTCGGCGCGCTCATAGAAGCGCGGGCCGCCGATGACGCGATAGGGCACGCCCAGCGTGATGAAGCGGTCCTCGAAGGCGCGCATCTGGAACGACGCGCGCACCAGGATCGCCATGTCGTTCAGCTTCTCGCCCTTGCGCTGGAAGTTCTCGATGTCCTCGCCGATGACGCGGGCTTCCTCGTCGCCGTCCCAGTGGGCGCGCACGTTGACGGTCTCGCCATCCTCGCGGTCGGTGTGTAGCGTCTTGCCGAGCCTGCTCTCGTTCCTGGCGATGAGGCCCGAGGCGGCGCCCAGGATCTGCGGGGTGGAGCGGTAGTTGCGTTCGAGCCGGATCACCCTGGCGCCGGGAAAGTCCTTCTCGAAGCGCAGGATATTGTCGACCTCCGCGCCGCGCCAGCCATAGATCGACTGGTCGTCATCGCCCACGCAGCAGATGTTCCTGTGGCCCTGCGCGAGCAGCCGCAGCCAGAGGTATTGCGCCACGTTGGTGTCCTGATATTCGTCCACCAGCATGTATTTGAAGCGCCGCTGGCAGTCCCTCAGCACGTCCGGGTGTTCCTGAAAGATGCGCAGCACCTCAAGCAGCAGGTCGCCGAAGTCGGCCGCATTCACCACCTTCAGCCGCTGCTGGTATTCCTTGTAGAGTGTGCCACCCAGACCGTTGGCGAAGCTCCCGGCTTCGCCCGCCGGAATCCGGTCCGGCGTCAGCCCGCGGTTCTTCCAGCCGTCGATGAGGGAGGCCAGCTGCCGCGCCGGCCAGCGCTTCTCGTCGATGTTGTGGGCTTCGAGCAATTGCTTCAGCAGCCGGATCTGGTCGTCCGTGTCGAGTATGGCGAAGCCGGAGCGCAAGCCGGCCAGCTCCGCGTGGCTCCGGAGGATCTTCACCCCGATCGAGTGGAAGGTGCCAAGCCAGGTCATGCCCTCCACGGCGCCGCCGATCAGCGCGCCGATGCGGTCACGCATCTCGCGCGCCGCCTTGTTGGTGAAGGTAACGGCCAGGATCTGCCCCGGCCAGGCCTTGCCCGTGGCCAGAATGTGGGCAAGCCGCGTCGTCAGCACCCGTGTCTTGCCGGTGCCGGCCCCGGCGAGCACCAGCAGGGGGCCGTCGGTGTTCTCGACGGCCGCCCGCTGTTCGGGGTTCAGGCCTTTGAGGTAAGGAGGTTCGCCCTGTTGGCCCATGGCACGCGCCGCAAGGCCCCCGGGCTTGATCGCGGGGGCCGGCTGCTCGTCACCGAAGTCGTTCAGGTCGAAAGTCTTGCTGCTCATCCCGAAGGTCCGAATCCTCCGGACCTATATAGAGCTTCCGGGAACGAAAAGCGAAACTTCAGGCGGCCCGCATCGTACCGTCCGGTGGGCGCTTCAGGCTGCGCACCGCGCCCTGCAGCTGACGCCACGTCTCCGCCGTGTCCATGTCGCCCAGGCGCTCGCAAATCTGCGCATGCTTGGCGGCCTCCGATTCGGCACCCTTGCCGTGAACGAAAACAAGCGCTTCGGCGAACAGGTTGAGACCGGTGTTCATGATACTCGCCTCCTTCGTTTCTGATCTGCACGTTATGGAGGCTTAATGCGCCGTTAATGTTGCGCGAATGTGACGTCTTCCGAACTTACGCCTTTTTTGGGATTCCAATCTTGTGTCCCACTTGTGGCGGCACCGGCAGATGGCGGTGCGCCTCGCGCATGGCGGCGATCTTTTCCATCACATCGGGCGGGAAGGGAGCGGATTTCTTCAGCCCCATGTCGATGTGCATCACGATGATTTCGGTGACGCAGGCGAGCCAGCCCTCGGCGGCATGGAACATCTGCTGCACGTAATGGACGCGTTTTGCGTCGCAATCGAGGATTTGCGTCGCGATCCGCACCGAATCGCCGGCATGCAGCTCGCGGAGATAGGTGTTGTGGCATTCGAGGGTGAAAAACGAGGCGTTGCGCTGCTTCACGTAATCCGGCCCCAGCCCCACCGCCGCGAAAGCCTCGTCACCCGCCCGGTCGAACAGCACATTGTAATAGGCCATGTTGAAATGGCCATTGTAGTCGATCCACTGGTCCTCCACCTTCAGCAGGCGGCCCACAAAAGGGGCAGGATAACCCATCGCAAAAACTCCGGTTTCCGGTTAATTTCGTTCCCATGGATAGCCCGCTTCCCAAGACCAGCACAACTCGGACCATCGCCGACATCCGCTCCTGGCTCGGCGACCGTCTTTCGACAGCCCCCGCCGTGCGCGAGCAGCACGGCAAGGATCAGACCTGGAACCCGGGCGCCCCGCCGGATGCCGTGGCCTTCGTCCGCAGCACGCAGGAGGTGCAGCGCATCGTCGCCGCCTGCGCGCAGCACGGAACGCCCGTCATTCCCTATGGTACCGGCACCTCGCTCGAAGGGCACTTCTCCGCCCCCTTCGGCGGAATCTCCATCGACCTTTCGCAGATGAACCACATCCTCGAGGTCAATGCCTCGGACCTCGACTGCCGGGTGGAGGCGGGTGTGACGCGGAAGCAGCTCAACGCGCATCTGCGCGACCAGGGCCTGTTCTTCCCCGTCGATCCGGGGGCCGACGCCAGCCTCGGCGGCATGACGGCCACCCGCGCCTCCGGCACCAACGCCGTGCGCTACGGCACCATGCGGGAGAACGTCCTGAACGTCACCGCCGTCATGCCCAATGCGCAAATCATCCGCACCGGCTCACGCGCCAGGAAGTCCTCGGCGGGTTATGACCTCACGCGGCTGATGGTGGGCTCGGAAGGCACCCTTGGCGTCATCACCGAGGTGGCGCTGAAGCTCTACGGCATTCCCGAATCCATCGTCTCGGCGGTGTGCCCGTTCCCAAGCGTCGAGGCCTGCTGCAATGCCACCATCACGGCGATCCAGATGGGGCTGCCGGTGGCCCGCATCGAACTGGTCGACGCCGAGCATGTGAAGGCCTTCAACGCCTATTCCAGGCTCGATCTCAAGGTGACGCCCACGCTATTCCTGGAGTTCCACGGCACCGAAGCCTCGGCCCGGGAGCAAGCGGAAACCTTCATGGCCATCGCCGAAGATCTGGGCGGCGGCCCCTACAGCATCGCGACGAAGGAGGAGGACCGGCAGAAGCTGTGGCAGGCGCGGCATGATGCCTTCTGGGCCACCAAGGCGCTGATGCCGGGAAAGGAGGCCTTCGCCACCGATGTCTGCGTGCCGATCTCGCGGCTTGCCGACTGCGTGACCGAAACGCAGGCCGATCTTGCCGCCAACAATCTCTATGGCCCCATCGTGGGCCATGTGGGCGACGGCAATTTCCACGTGGTGCTCTACTGCGACCGCGCGGATGCCGATGAGTACGCGCGGGTGAAGGCGGTCTATGGCCGCATGATCGAGCGCGCCATCGCCATGGGCGGCACCTGCACCGGGGAGCATGGCATCGGCTCCGGCAAGCGCGCCTATCTCGAGAAGGAGCATGGTCCGGCGCTGGCCTTCATGCGCGAGATCAAGCGCGCGCTGGACCCGGACAACATCATGAACCCCGGCAAGAACGCCGCCCTCTGATGGCCCGCCGCGAGCGACAGCGCCCGGGGCGAAGGACGGTGTGGAAGTCCCCCGTCCTCTATTTCGGTATCCTGCTGGTCATGCTGGTCGCGGGTCTGCTGGCCGCGCCCTTCGTCATCGACTGGAGCCGCTACCGCGCCGACCTTGAGGCCTATGGCAGGAAGCTGACGGGCCGCGCGGTGAGCATCGAAGGGCCCGTTTCGGCACGGCTCTTCCCGTGGCCGCGCCTCACGGTCGAAAACCTCCGCGTCGGCAGCCCGGAGAACATGGACGCCCGGGAATTCGCTTCGGCACGGCGGCTCACGGTCAACATGACGCTGCAGGGTCTGCTGCAGGGCGGCATCGATGTCGAGAGCATCGCCATCGAGGAGCCGGAGGTGAATTTCGAGCGGCTGGAAAACGGCGGGAGCAACTGGGAGCTCACGCCCTCGGCCGATCTCGCCGGCAGCGGCATTCTCTCTCGCGTAAAACTCGACAAGATCACGCTCTCCGGCGGCACGTTGAACTACAGGGATCGCCGCCGCGGCGAGACGGTGACGCTTGACAGCATTGACGCCGGCGTGGCCTCGCCCGGTGTTGCCGGTCCCTGGCGGCTGCGCGCCACGGCGGTCTACGGCGGCAAGCCGGTGATCGTTGCGCTCAACACTGCAGCCTGGGTGAAGGGCCAGCCCTTTCTGTTCGGCGTCAAGCTGCAGGCGGCGGACAATTCGGGCTATGTCTACAGCTTCGACGGCAGCTACAAGGACGGTCTCGCCCAGGGCGACATTCAAGTGTCTCCGGCGCAGCGTGACGGCGGCGAGAGCGATGCCGGGGGTCAGTTCCGCCCGCTGGTCTTTACCGCCAAGGCAGAGGGCAATCTAGACCGGGTCGACTTTACCGGCATCCAGGTGGCGCGTGACGGCCCGGCCGATGCAACCGCCATCGCCACCGGCTCCGCCTCGCTCAGTTTCGGCCGTCACATTGCTGCTGCCGCCGATCTCTCTGCCTCAGTTCTCGACCTCGACGAACTGGCCGGCGCCACGGCGCGCGACGCGCTGCGCCAGGCTGGCAGCATCGCGGTCATTGACGGCCTTCTGGCGCTTCTGCCGCAGGACATGAGCCTCGACGGCAGCGTGAAGGTGACCTCGCTCAGAAGCGAGGGCCAGAGCTTCGACAATGTCGAACTCGTCATTGCCGCCGACCGTGACCGGCTCAGCATCGACCGCCTTGCCTCCGGCCTGCCCGGGCGCAGCGAAATGCTGTTCAAGGGCAGCTATTTCACCGCGCCCGGCGGCGGCGAATTGTCGGGCGATTTGGGCCTCGAGGTCAATGACCTGCGCGAATTCACGCTGTGGCTGTGGCCCGGTCTGAGAGAACGCCTGGCGCCTCTGTGGACGGGAAGCCGCGGCCGCCTCAAGCTGCAGACGGGCCTCAGCCTCGCGCCGCAGGGCCTGCGCCTCACAGGGAGCGAATTCGAGCTCGATGGCGAGCCGGGCAAGGGTTCGCTCGCCGTCACCTCGGCCGGGCGGGGCGCGGTGGATGTCGACGCCGAAAGCGGCCGCTTCGACCTCGATGCCTATGCGCCGCAGGGAATTCCTGCCATCCAGGCCGCGGCGCAACAGGGTGCGGACGGGCTTCTTGGCGCGCTGCTGCCGCGGCCCGATGCGCCGGACCTGCGCCTCGTGGTCAAGGCCGGCGAACTCGCCATGAACGGGGTGACGGCGAAGGACGTGACGCTCGACCTGCAGTCCGGCGCCAATGGCATGGACCTCCGTACACTGAGCATCGGGGCGGTGGGCGGCGCCAGTGTGGGGGCCTCGGGCCTCATTCTCGATAATGGCAAGGGGGCGGACGGTTCCATAAGCCTCGACATCAAGGCCGAGGACCCGGGCGAACTGATCAAGCTGATGGGGCTGGCAGGCAGTGCCGGCCTGCCGCCTTGGGCGCAAGACCTCGGCGCCACCGTGCTGCGCGCCGATCTCGGCGTGAAGCCGGGCGAGGGGGGCTCCGTCACCACGCTCAAGGCCGGCGGCACGGCGGGCCCGCTCACCATCGCCGCCTCGGGCAGCGTCGCGCCGGACAGCAGCTTCACCGGGACTGTGAAGATCGATGCGGCGAGTTCGCGTCCCATCCTCACGCTTATCGGCCTCGCGCCACGGGGGCAGGATGCATTGCCCGCAAGCATCGCGCTTGCGGCGCAGGGCAGCATGGCGGCGGGCTTCGACGCCTCTGCAACCTTGCAGGCGCTGGGCGGGCGGCTGGATTACCAGGGCGCCTTCAATCCGCTGGCGGGGGGCTATGGCCTCAACGGCAAACTGGCGCTGCGCGCCACCGACGCCGCACCGCTCTTCGCGGCGGCGGGCCTGCCCGTGGCGGACTATGCGAGCGGCGTTCTGGTGGGCGATGCGGCGCTGGGCTGGGGCGATGGCAAGTGGACGCTTGCCGAAATCAAAGGCCGGCTCGGCGCCGCGCCCTTCAGCGGCGCAGCGAGCCTCACTCCCGCCATGGTGCTGGACGGACGGTTCGACACCGGCACGCTGCGCCTTGGCGACCTGATGGCCGCAACCTTCCTCGACTGGTCCGGCCCCGCCGGCGGGCTGGAGACGGGCTTTGCCCCGGCACTGCCCCTCGGCCTCACAGGGCAATTGTGGCTCACGCCCGCCTCGCTCGAGGTGCATCCCACCTTCATGGCGCAGAGCGCCTCGGTGGGAATCGAAGCGAAGCCCGGCGAGATTCATCTCGCCATGCTGGGCAAGGATGCCGGCGGCCGTGGCGCGCAGCTCGACCTCACGTCGTCTGGCACCGATCAGAGCCGCCGGATCTCCGGCAAGCTGCGCATGCCCGTGGACCTCGGCCGGCAGCTTGCGCTGGTCACCGGCGGTCCTGTCGCGGCGGGCGAGGGCGAGGTCGATCTCACTTTCTCCAGCGTCGGCCGCAGCCCCGGCGCCGCGCTCGCGGCGGCCCAGGGCCAGGGCAAGTTCGCGGTGGACGATTTCCGGCTGCTGAACCTCACGCCCGCTGCCTTCACGTCCGCTCTTGCGGCGGCGAAGGACGCCACCGGCATATCCGGCGCTTTTGCCGCGATGCGCGGCGGCGATGGGCTGGATTTCGGCGCGGTGAGCGGCAGCATCGGGCTGTCTGGCGGCGAAATGCGCTTCGCAACGGTGCAGCACGCCGATGACGATGCCGGTGTCTTTGTGAGGACGGTGGCTGACCTTGCGCAGGGCGCGCTCGACATGGAGGTGGGCCTCTCCCTCAAGGCGCGGCAAGGCCTGCCGCAGATGAGCATCGCCTATGCCGGGCCGCCCCTGGCGCTGGTCAGGAGCGAGGACAATTCCGAAATCGCCACATCTCTCGGCGTCACCCTCATGCAGCAGGGCATCAGCGAGCTGGAGCGCCTGCAGCAGGAGCAGACGCGGCTGGCGCAAGAGGAAGAAAAGCAGCGCGCCGAGGACGAGGCGCGGCTCGAGGCCTATTACGCCCAGCGTGACGAGCTGCTGCTGAGGAGGCGCGAACTCAAGGTCCAGGGCGAGATGCAGGTGATGGAGGCCGGCCGGCTCCGCCGCCAGATCGAGGCGGAGCGCGCCGCCAATACCGAGATCAACAAGCAGGAGATGCGCCAGCGCCTGCGCGAGATCAAGACCTGGCGCAAGGCGGCGGATGCGGGCGCGGCAAAACCGGTCTTCGGGCAGAACAACGATGCGGCGCCCACCCGTCCGTCACCCATCATCCGCAAGCCGCCGAAACCCGGCCCGGTGATCCTCGCCAACCCGCCCGGGGCGCCGGTGATCATTTCCCCGCCGCCGGACCAGTCCTTTTCGCAATAACGCATGTTCCGGTCAGGTGAGTCCGCCTGACCGGAACATGCGCTATCGGCTCTCCCCCGCCTCCCGCAGCAGCCACACCCGCACCGCGCTGGAGAGATTCCGGATGCCGCGCGTCTGGTCGATCTCTGCCACCAGCGATGACGCCGTCACCTTTCGCCTTGACGCCGCCTTCTGCAGCGCCTCCCAAAATTCCGGTTCGAGCGACAGCGAGGTGCGATGACCCGCGATGGTGAGCGACCGTTTGAGATCCTTCGCCATCACTCCTCGCGCTTGTGGGAGTCGATTTCCTTTGCCGCCGTTTCGTTCAGCTTCCTGGTCAGCGTCTTCTCGGCCTTGCTGCGGCCGAACTGAACGCGGTTCTCCGCGGCGGTTTCCTCCTTCGCGGCGCGCTCTTTCCGCTTGCGGTGGAGCTTGAGGCTGACGATGTCGCCCATCACTTCGGCCCGATCATGTCCTCGGGGCGCACGATCAGGTCGAAGTCATCGCCGGGTATGCCGTCCTTGAGCGCCTCCTCACGCAGCGTGGTGCCGTTCTTGTGCGCAGTCTTGGCGATCTTGGCCGCGCGGTCATAGCCGTACTTTGGGGCCAGCGCGGTGACGAGCATCAGCGAATTTTCGAGAGCACGCTTGATGTTGTCCTCGCGCGCCACGATGCCGGCGACGCAATTATCGGTGAAGCTCACGGCGGCATCCGAGATCAGCCGCACCGACTGCAGGAAGTTATAGGCCATCACCGGATTATAGACGTTGAGCTCGAAATGGCCTTGGCTGCCGGCAAAGCTCAGCGCCGCCTGGTTGCCGAACACCTGCACGCAGACCATGGTGAGGGCCTCGCACTGCGTGGGGTTCACCTTGCCCGGCATGATGGAGGAGCCGGGCTCGTTCTCCGGCAGCGACAGTTCGCCCAAGCCAGAACGCGGGCCGGAGCCCAGCAGGCGGATGTCATTGGCGATCTTGAACAGCGACACGGCCACCGTGTTGATGGCGCCATGCGTCATCACCATCGCATCGTGCGCTGCTAAAGCCTCGAACTTGTTGGGGGCGGAGGTGAAGGGCATGCCGGTGATCCTGGCGATCCTGTCCGCCACCATCTCGGCGAAGCCCACGGGCGCGTTGAGGCCGGTGCCCACCGCGGTGCCGCCCTGGGCGAGCTCCATCAGCATCGGCATGGTCATCCCGATGCGCTTGATGCCGTTTTCGACCTGCTGGGCATAGCCCGAGAATTCCTGTCCCAGTGTCAGGGGCGTTGCATCCTGCGTGTGGGTGCGGCCGATCTTGATGATGTGGCTCCAGTCATGGGCCTTCTTGTCGAGCGCCTTGTGCAGGTGGCGGAGTGCGGGCAGCAGCCGGTGCTCAACCTCTTCCGCCGCCGCGATGTGCATGGCGGTGGGGTAGGTGTCGTTGGACGACTGGCTCATGTTGACGTGGTCATTGGGGTGGACAGGCTTCTTCGAGCCCATCGCCCCGCCCATCATCTCGATCGCGCGGTTCGAGATTACCTCATTGGCGTTCATGTTGGACTGGGTGCCCGAACCCGTCTGCCAGACGACGAGGGGGAAGTGCTCGTCCAGCTTGCCGTCGATCACCTCCTGCGCCGCCTTGACGATCGCCTCGCCGATGGTGGGGTCGAGCCGGCCCAAGGCCATGTTGGTTTCCGCGGCAGCGCGCTTCACAATGCCGAGCGCCCTCACCACGGGCAGCGGCTGCTTCTCCCAGCCGATCCTAAAATTGCCGATCGAGCGCTGCGCCTGCGCACCCCAGTAGCGGGTGGCGTCGACCTCAATGGGGCCGAAAGTATCCGTTTCGGTGCGCGTCTTGCTCATGACGTCCTCGAAATCCCGGTATTGCGGAAAGGTTTCGGGGGGCTGATTATCACTTCGAACCCCATCCCGCCAGTCAGACGGAAGTTGACCCGATGTGGCCGAAGAACCTGCCCCGCGGCATCTGGATGCTGGGCTTCGTCAGCCTTTTCATGGATGTGTCCTCCGAGATGATCCACGCCATCCTGCCGCTTTTCGTGGTGGGAACGCTGGGCGCGTCCGCCGCCCTGCTGGGCCTGCTGGAGGGCATCGCCGAGGCGACCGCGCAGGTCTCCAAGCTGTTCTCGGGCGTGTTGAGCGACCGCTGGGGCAGCCGCAAGGGCCTGGCGCTGCTGGGCTATGGACTGGCCGCTGTGGTGAAGCCGCTGTTCCCGCTCGCCGGCTCGGTCGAGCAGGTTTTCGGCGCCCGGTTCATCGACCGGGTGGGCAAGGGCATCCGCGGCGCCCCGCGCGATGCGCTGGTGGCCGACATCGCGCCGCCACAGCTGCGCGGCGCCGCCTTCGGGCTCCGCCAGTCACTCGACACGGTGGGCGCCTTCGCGGGGCCGCTCATCGCCATCCTGCTCATGTCAGTGCTGATGTTCGACCTGCGCAGCGTCATGTGGGTGGCCTGCATCCCGGCGTTCATCGCGGTGGCCTTCCTCGCCTTCGGCGTCGAGGAAGCCCCGCACTGCGAGCAGGGCGAGAAGAAGCCCGGCTTCAACCTGCGCACCGCCTCGTCCCTCGGCCGCGCCTTCTGGGAGGTGACGGCGGTGGGGGCGGTGATGATGCTGGCCCGCTTCTCGGAGGCGTTCCTCGTGCTCAAGGCGTCCGACACGGGCCTCTCCAATGCCTGGGCGCCGCTGGTGATGGTGGTGATGAGTGTTGTCTATTCGCTGTCGTCCTATCCGGCGGGCGTGCTCTCCGACCGCGTCGGCCGTGCCGGTCTGCTGGTGGCGGGCCTCCTCGTGCTCGTCGCCGCCGACCTCGTGCTGGCCTTCGCGCACTCCATCACGTCCATGATGATCGGCGTGGCGCTGTGGGGCCTGCACATGGGCCTCACCCAGGGCGGGTTTTCCGCCATGGTGGCCGACACCGCGCCCAAGGCGCTGCGCGGCACGGCCTTCGGCATGTTCAATCTCGCGAGCGGGCTGGCGCTGCTTTCGGGCAGCGTCCTCGCCGGCCTGCTCTGGGATGGTTATGGCCCCGCCGCCACCTTCCTCGCCGGCGGCGGCTTCGCCATCCTCACGCTGCTAGGTCTGCTGTGGGTGAAGCCGCGCCAGCCACAGCATGAAGAGCGTTGAGGCGAGCGCCGCACCGCCCGCGATCAGCAGCGAGGCCTGCGCCGAAACAACGCCGAGCAGCAGCGCGAAGAGCAGGGGGGCCACCGCATTGACGATCAGATTGGGAGCCGAGATCACGCCCAGCACCTCGCCATAGCCTTTGGCGCCGAACAGCATCAGCGGCACCGCCCCCTTGGCGATGGTGACGAGCCCGTTCGATGCGCCATAGAGCACCGCGAAGACGATGGCCGCGGGCCACGAGAAGCCCATCAGCGCGAAGAGAGCGACCGCCACGGGCAGCAGCCCGAAGGCGATAAGACCGAGGTGCATTGGCGTCAGCCGCCGGCCCATCAGGATTTCGCCCAGGCGGCTTGCGACCTGCGAGGGCCCGATCAGGGCCGCCATGAACACCGCCTCGTCGCCGGCAAAGCCCAGCCCCTGGAACAGCGGCACCACATGGGCAGAGATCGACGAGAAGACGAGCCCGTTGAGCGCAACGGCGCTGGCAAACAGCGTGATCGCCACCAGCCGTCCGCGGCCGGTCACATGCACCGACTGCGCAGTGTCGGCCACGCGCTCCGTCACGCGGTCACCCTTTGCCCCGTGCAGCACCGCCCAGTGGATGGGTAGGCAGACCAAGAGGTTCAGCGCGGCGTAGGCGAGCAGCGTGTGCGACCAGCCGATGTTGAGCGCCAGGTAATGGCTCACCGGCCAGAACACGGTGGAGGCCAGCCCACCGAACAGCGTGAGATAGGAGATGGCGCGGCGCGCGCCCTGGCCGGCGATCTGCGTCAGGCTCGCAAAGGCCGCATCATAGGTGGCAAAGCGCATGGCAAGGCCCAGCAGCAGCCAGCCCGCCACATAGGTCACAGGATGCGGAAACAGCCCCATCACCGTCAGCCCCGCCACGGCGCAGAGCGAGCCCGCGATCATCACGCGCCTGCCGCCGATGCGGTCGGTCAGCCGCCCGCCACTGCGCGAGATCAGCCCGCTCAGCAACAATGCGGCGGAGAAGGCGCCGAAGATCAGCGTGCCGGACCAGCCGGTCGACTGCGCAATGTCCTGCGACAGGGCGCCCAGCATGTAATAGGTGGTGCCCCAGCCAATGATCTGGGTGAGCCCCAACCCGCAGATGACGATCCAGAGCGGCAAGGCGTCAGAGCGCGCCATCGGTCACGATGGCCGTGCGGTCTGCGCGGTTGAAGATCCTTGAAGAGGATGGAAGGCCTGCCATGTTGCCCCACTTCCGGTCATGCGATCAGCTTAGTAGCAGGCACGCCGGCAGCAAGGGCCTTGGGGCGCCTGCGGCTCCGCCGCATGACAGATCATCGCCGCTGTCATGTCATGCCGCGAAGAGATGCGACACCCCGCTTGGCAACCAGCCCGGGCGGTCCTCCGTGGTGATCAATATTGCAACTCGCTCGAGCGGCATGATGCACCACGGGTTGGCGCGGCCCATCTTGTCGGGGGTTACGGCAACCACTGTTTCTGCTGCTGCGCCCGCCATGAAGCACTTCAGCGCCGCTTCTTCGGCATCGCCGGTGGTGAGCCCGAGTTCGGGGTGAATGCCGGTTACGCCCAGCAGGCACAGGTCTGCCCGGATGCGGCTGAAGGCCTGCGCTGTCTCCGTGCCCAGCGCCACCATGGAATGGCGGAAGATGCGGCCGCCGATCAGGATGATGTCCACATTGTCATGATGCTCGAAGCTGGAGGCCACGGCAGGGCTATGGGTGACCAGCGTGAACGGCTGACCGCGCGGCACGGCGGCAGCAAGGTGAAGATGTGTCGTTCCGCCATCGACGATGACCACGCTGCCATTCTCGATGAGGCCCGCGGCCGCGCGCGCCAGCCTCTGCTTTTCCGCATCGTGCATGCCGCGTCGCGCGGCCACCGGGCGATGGGTGGGGGAGGACGGTACCGCACCCCCGTGCACGCGAACCAGCAGGCCTTCGGATGCAAGGTCGCGGAGATCTCGGCGCAGCGTGTCCTCCGAAACGTTCAGCTCGGCGGCCAGCGGGGTCACGGACAGCGTTCCGTCCCGGCCCAGCCGGTCGAGCAGCAGTGCCTTGCGGGCGGCGGTCAACATCTGCGCTTGCTCAGGTCCGGTGTGTGTTGCATGATACTGCATGATATTACACGAAACTGCATGAATTGGAAGGAAAATGGCAATGTCGAACAGCCTCATGATCCTGATTGCCGGTCCCTATCGCTCCGGGACTGGCGATGATCCGGAATTGATGGCCCAGAACCTTGCGCGGCTCGAAGCAGCGGCCTTGCCGATCTTCGACAAGGGTCACGTTCCCATGATCGGGGAGTGGGCGGCGTTGCCCATTCTGCGGGGGGCTGGCGGCGGCGCTCCGGGAAGCCCGGCCTATGACCGCGTGATGCACCCGACGGCCCACCGGCTGCTCGCCAAGTGTGACGGCGTCTTGCGCCTGCCGGGCCCCTCCACGGGCGCCGACAATGATGTCCGCATTGCCAAGGCGCGCGGGATTCCGGTCTGGTATGACGTGGCGGAGATACCCGCCGCCTCGGCCTAGCCGAGTTCGTCCCACCAGATCGGATTGCTCCATGCCCGCTTGCCTGCGCCGTCGATGACGGTGACGCGGAACCACGGGCTCGTCTTCCTGAGGAGCCAGCCCTTTTCGAGCTTGGCGAGGTCGAAGCTCGCCTCGGTGATGGCCTTGCCCATGCGCACCGCACTGCGCGAGGTGCCGCAGACCACCGTGATGGTGTCGACCGGCGAGCAGGAGATCGAGATCTCCTTGCCGTTCATTTCGATGGCGTGAAGCTGCGGCCCCATGCTGGAATAATAGAGGCCTTTCTTCAGGCTCTCGAGCAGCGCGTCGGGGTCGAGGCTCCCGGCCTTCACGTGCACCCAGCCGCCGAAATAGTCGGGCCCCTTGAAATGCGCGTCATCGGTGGCGAAGGCGGTAAGGCGGTGGCCCTCGGTGAAGAGCTGGTCGGCCAAGTACCAGCCATCGCCGCGGTCATTCTCCACCGCACAACCGTGATTGTAGATCTCGACTGCATGCGCCGCGTCGATGGCGCGGCCGTCCTCGATGGTGAGCTGCGACCAGGCGGGATGCGCGATGCCGATGAAGGCGCCGGCCTCGCGCGCGCGGCGTGCCAGCTGGGCGCCCGTCTCGCCCGCGAGGTTGCGGGAGAAGTCGAGCGGCAGGCCCGCGGCCACGATGTGCCAGAGTTCGCCCACCTGGGTTTCCGGCGCATGGAGTTCGACGCCAAGCAGCGTGGTGAAGCTGTTGGAGCGGAAGCCGCGGGTATCGGCGATCGGGAAGCCGAACTGGTCGATGAAGTGCTCGGAGAGCTGCATGAAGTCATAGCCCGCGCCCTTATAGGCATCGACCACCTGCTTCGGCTCCAGCGCGCCGTCCGACAGGTTCGAATGCGTGTGCAGATTGCCGCGCCAGAAGCGGCCTGGAGCGGAGAACGGGGCGAGGAGGGCCATCTCGGAAATCCTGTGCTGAAGGTCAGACGCTCATCTGCATGCCGAGTTCGACCACGCGGTCGGGCGGAATGCGGAAGAACTCGATGGCGCGGGACGACTGGTTCGCCATCATGATGAACAGCCGCTGCTGCCAGAACGGCAGCGACGACCTGGCCGACATGCGTATGACCCTTCGGCCAAGGAAATATGACGCATGGCGCGGGTCGATCTCGAGGCCGAATTCGGCGCAGGCCTTGAGCGCCTTGGGCACGTCCGGCTGCTCCATGTAGCCGAAGCGCGCCTCGACCAGCCAGGCGCCCAGCGGCAGCTGCTTCACCGCCACGCGGTCCTCGCCTTCAAGCCGCGGCTGGCTCGTCGTCTCCGCCGTGATGAAGACGAGGCGGTCATGCAGCACGCGATTGTGCTTGAGGTTGTGCATCAGCGCGGAGGGCGCATAGAGCGGATCGGTCTGCAGGAACACGGCAGCACCCGCGACGCGCGTCGGCTGCCGGCGCTCGAGGCTTTCGAGCAACGGGATCAGCTCGACCGACTCCTTCTTCAGCTTGTCGGTCAGCGCCCGGCGGCCGCGCATCCAGGTCATCATCAGGAGAATGATGGTGGCGCCCATCAGCACCGGCACATAGCCGCCATTGGCGAGCTTCAACCCATTGGCGGCAAGGAAGGTCGCCTCGATGACGAAGATCACGGCGAGGATCGGCAGCACGATGAAGGGCGGCAGGTTGCGCGACTTCCAGAAGAAGATGCAGGCCAAGACCGAATCCACCAGCATCGAGGTGTTGACCGCGATGCCATAGGCCGAGGCGAGGTTGGAAGACGACTGGAAGACCAGCACAAGGATGACGACGCCGGCGAGAATCATCCAGTTGATCTGGCCCACATAGATCTGGCCCTGTTCGGTCTCGCTCGTATGCGTGATGCCCATGCGCGGAAACAGGCCAAGCGACATCGCCTGCTGGGCGATGGAGAAGGCGCCGGTGATGACGGCCTGGGAGGCGATCACCGTCACCGCGGTGGCGAGCAGCACCAGCGGGATCACCATCCAGCCCTGGACCATGAGAAAGAAAGGGTTGGTCACCGCCTCCGGGTGCGAGATGATGAAGGCCCCCTGGCCCAGATAGTTGAGGACGAGGCCGGGGAACACCACGGCAAGCCAGGCCATGCGGATGGGCTTCGCGCCGAAATGGCCCATGTCGGCATAGAGCGCCTCGCCGCCGGTGACGGCCAGAAACACGCCGCCGAACACCAGCAGCGCCATGCCCGGCCGGTCAATCAGCATGCCGACGCCATGCATCGGGTTGAAGGCGTTGAATATCCCGAGATCGTCCGAGATGTGGAACAGGCCCATGACGCCGAGTGTCGCGAACCATATCATGGTGATCGGCGCGAAGAGCCGGGCGACACCGGCCGTGCCCTTGTACTGGAACAGGAACAGCGAGATCAGGATGGCCAGGGTCAGCGGCACCACATAGGGCTCGAAATGGTGGTTCACCACCTTGAGGCCCTCGACGGCGGACAACACCGACATGGCCGGCGTGATCATCGCATCGCCGAAGAAAAAGGCCGCGCCGATGATGCCGAGCGACAGCACGAAGCCGCCCTTCCGGTTGAGCAGGCTCTCGACCAGCACGACGAGCGACAGGATGCCGCCTTCGCCCTTGTTGTCGGCGCGCATCAGGAAGAACACGTATTTGACGGTGACGATGAGGATCAGCGCCCACAGCAGCAGCGAGGCGACGCCGAGCACCGCCTCGCGCAGGTCCGCGCCCGAGGCGACGACCGGGTGCAGCGCTTCGCGCATGGCATAGAGCGGGCTCGTTCCGATGTCGCCGAAAACCACGCCGATCGAGGCATAGGCAAGCTTGAGGGAGGCCTTGCCGGCGCCGTTATGCTGCGCTTCGGTGTTATTCATGGATGCGCCCACCGGCGCTGGCCCCTGTTTGCAACCGTCCGTCTATTCGGCTGTCACGACGGCGCGGCATTCAGCAGGAAGCGATGCGAGAGTCAAGGGCGGCGGGGGCTTCACGGGTTTCGGCGGCTTCTTCTCCGGGGGCTTCTTCTCGCTTTTCCACGGGCCGTTGCCCATCCAATAGGCGAGTTCCTTGCCGCATCCGGTGCCATCCGCCGGCCGCACCGATGGCTGGGGCTTGCAATTGTTGGCGCCCGCCGGACACCTGAGGCGGATGTGGAAGTGGTAGTTGTGATTGAAATAGGGGCGCACCTTGGCAAGCCAAGAGCGGTCGCCCGTGGCCCATTTGCACAGCTCCGCCTTGATCGGCGGGTTGACGAAAATGCGTTCCACCTCGGGGTAAGAGGCGGTGCGTTTAAGGAGCCGCGCATGGGCCTCCGTCCACAGCGACTTATCGAGGCCATGGCGCGTCGGCGCCACCACCTCGGGCTTGATGTTTTCACGCTCCTTCGCGGTCATGCGGCGATCAGGCATGGGTTTGAACCAGATGTCGGCATCGAGTCCGATCTGGTGGCTGGCATGGCCGGACGGCATAGGCCCGCCGCGCGGCATGGACATGTCGGCGACGAGCAGCCCGTTCCAGCCGTCCTTGGCCTTGGCCTCGGTCGCGAGGCGCTCGATCACATCGACGAGCACCGGCTGGCCCCAGTTGCGGTTGCGCGACAGGCGGATCACCTGCCAGGCCGGCCCGTCGATGGGCAGCGCCACAGCACCTGCCTGGCAGCCCTTGGCATAAAAGCCGATGGGGCGGGATTTCATGGAGGCGGCGGGCGTGGTGAAGCTGGAGAACAGCTTCTTGGCCGGAAGTTTCATCAGCTCGGCGTCGGACAGCGCTGCCAGAGCCCGCATGTCCACAACGGATTGCGACCACGCCGCGCCGATGATGCCAAGCCCCGCGGCAAGCAAAGCAGTGGCAATGAGGAGGGGTCGTTTCATCAGCATTCTCACTTCTTGCGGAACTGGTCGAGCGACACGACTTTGGCGGCCTCGTCCTGCGCCTGCTCTTCGCCTGCTTCGCCATGGGCGGAGGGGATTGCCGGGGCAGGCTGCGGCTCGGCCTTGGCCGTGGCGGGCTTAGGCTGCTCCACCTCGCGCGGACGGGGTGCTGCCTGGGTTTCGAACTGCAGGCCGAACTGCACCGCGGGGTCGAGGAAGCCCTTCACGGCGTCGAAGGGGATCACCAGGTGCTCCGGCACATTGTCGAAGGAGAGTTCGACCTCGAAGCGGTCGTCATGCACCTTAAGGTTCCAATACTGGTGCTGCAGCACGATGGTCATCTCGCGCGGATAGCGCGCGGCGATCTTCTCGGAGAGTTCCACACCCGGCGACCTGGTGTTGAAGGCGATATAGAAATGGTGCTCGCCCGGCAACCCCTGCGTCTCGGCAATGCGCAGGGCCTCGCGTACGACGCCTTTCAGGGCATTCTGTGCGAGCAGGTCATAGCGCATCAAGTCGTCAGGCATCAGGCGAATCCGGGGTCACTGCCAGTCGTGTCTGGCGGGGTAGCATAGCCGGGCAGGGGAGGCAAAGCCATCCGGATGGCGCTCGAGTCAGCGCTCGATCTCGCGCTTGGCCGCCTGGGCCAGAAAGGCGGAGCGGGTGAGCTTACGGGCGTTGGCCGCTTGGTCAATGGCTTTCACCATGCCGCTCTCCATGCTGACATTGATGCGGACGATCCGGGCGTCGTTTTCAATGAAGGGAACGGCCACCAAAAAGGCCCCGGCGGCAAGGCTTTCGGCAACCCCCGGGTCGCGCCGCACCTCGTCGAGGATGCGGGGCGCGGGAAGGGCCTCATCCTCGGAAAAAAGCGCAAGGGCTTCCGCCGCCTGCGGGATCACCTCCGCCATATCCTCAGCCGCGGAAAACACCCCCGGCACATCGGGAAACGACACGCCGAAGCTCGAATCCTCGTCCTTGTGAACAACGCCGATGTAGTAGCGCATGCGAAACTCCTTCAAATCCACCCCGCTGCCTTGGCAATGGCGCGGGCCGTGCCGAGGGGCAGGTCCTTCTTGGGGTGAGGGACAATGATCGTCCTGCTGTCCTTGCGAAATTTGTGGTGCGAACCGCGAATGCTGACGAGCTCATATCCCTCGCTCTTCAGGCGCTTGACGATCTCCCGGCTATCGCGCTCCATGCGCAAACATATGCGCAAAAAGCTCGCGGGTTCAAGCGACTAAGCGCAATGTGTCGGTAGCACACGATATGACCGGTTTAAGTAGCACACGATCTGTCCGGTAGGCTGGCCCTTTTTTGGGGGTCAGCATGAGCCGGACGGAAGCCCGAAGGGTTGTGCGAATGATGAAGTTCATGAGCGTTTTTGGCCG
>NZ_JADCDB010000006.1 GCF_020252395.1 Aestuariivirga sp. | reverse complement strand
GACGCTCAGAACACGTTCACGCAGATCTTGAGAATAGGCAACTCCCATCGCAGGTCTCCATGCCGAATCAACATGAACACTGAATCACCAAACAGGCCCTAAGAAAATCCGCGATTCCGCTAAGCGTGAAAATGCTCTAGTAGTTCTGTTAGGCTGTCTCAAGCTTACTCTTCCGTCACGTTAGTGAATACGAAATGGTAACGTACAACCACATCAGTGACGTCTAGATTCAGACCGCATGCCTAAGGGCTTAGAACCATTGGGTTTTCCGTCACCCTAAAAGATTCTGAACTGCCGAAGGATTCTTCAGGGCGTCAATATCTAGTAGGTGAGACAAATCAGCGCATCATGGGTTCTCCATCGATTGAAATCGATCAAGGTCAGAACAGCCCTGCGATCTGGCCCTTGTCATCGAGCCCGATGACCTCGGCTGAGGGGATTTTGGGCAGGCCCGGCATGGTCATGATGTCGCCGCAGATGACCACGATGAACTCGGCACCCGCCGACAGGCGCACTTCGCGCACGGGGAGCACGTGATTGGTGGGGGCTCCTTTCAGGTTCGGATCGGTCGAGAAGGAGTATTGCGTCTTGGCCATGCAGATCGGGAACTTGCCGTAGCCCGCCGCTTCCCAGGCCTTGAGCTGGTCGCGCACCGATTTGTCGGCGACGACGTCATCCGCCCGGTAGACCTCGCGGGCGATGGTCTTGACCTTGTCGAACAGGCTCGCACCGTCCTCGTAGAGCGGCTTGAACTGCGCAGCCTTCTTGTCGGCGAGTTCGGCCACGTGCTTCGCGAGCGCCTCGGCGCCTTTGCCGCCTTCGGCCCAGTGGGTGCAGCGGAAGGCCTCGACGCCGTGAGTCTTGCAATAGTCGATCACCGCCTGGATCTCGGCATCGGTGTCCGAGACGAAGTGGTTGATGGCAACCGCGATCGGCACGCCGAACTTCTTCACGTTCTCGATATGGCGGCCGAGGTTGGCGAGACCCTTCTTGAGCACCTCGACGTTCTCGACTTTAAGCTCGTCCTTGGCGGCGCCACCATGCATCTTCAGTGCACGGACGGTTGCCACGATGACGGTGGCCGAGGGCGCAAGGCCCGCCTTGCGGCATTTGATGTCGAAGAACTTTTCCGCGCCCAGGTCGGCGCCGAAGCCCGCTTCGGTGACCACATAGTCGGCTAGCTTCAAGGCCGACCGGGTGGCCATCACCGAGTTGCAGCCATGGGCGATGTTGGCGAAGGGCCCGCCATGCACAAAGGCCGGGTTGTTCTCGAGCGTCTGGACGAGGTTGGGCTGCAGCGCGTCCTTCAGCAGCACCACCATGGCGCCCGGCGCCTTGAGGTCCTTCGCCAGCACCGGCGACTTGTCCTTCTTGTAGCCGATGACGATCTGGCCGATGCGGCGCTCGAGGTCGGCGATCGAGGTCGCGAGGCAGAGGATGGCCATGATCTCGGAGGCGACGGTGATGTCGAAGCCAGCTTCCCGCGGATAGCCGTTGGCAACGCCGCCCAGCGAGCAGACGATCTCGCGCAACGCGCGGTCGTTCATGTCCATGACGCGGCGCCAGGCGACGCGGCGGGTGTCGATCCCCAGCTCATTGCCCCAGTAGATGTGGTTGTCGATCATCGCGGAGAGCAGATTGTGCGCCGAGGTGATGGCGTGGAAATCCCCCGTGAAGTGCAGGTTGATGTCTTCCATCGGCACGATCTGGGCATAGCCGCCGCCGGCCGCACCGCCCTTCATGCCGAAGCAGGGGCCGAGCGAGGGTTCGCGCAGCGCCACCATGGCCTTCTTGCCGATGCGGTTGAGGCCGTCGCCGAGGCCCACCGTGGTGGTGGTCTTGCCTTCGCCGGCGGGGGTGGGGTTGATGGCGGTGACGAGGATGAGCTTGCCGTCCGGCTTCGACGACAGGCGGTCGATGTAGGAGAGCGCCACCTTGGCCTTGGTGTGGCCATAGGGGATCAGGTCCTTCTCGGGGATGCCGAGGCCCTTGCCGATCTCCATGATCGGCTTCATTTTCGCCTCGCGGGCAATTTCGATATCGCTCTTCACCGTGGCCATTCGTGCAGTTCCCTTGTGTGGATGAGATTTCCCAACAGTAAAAATACATTACTGCAGGGAAATGTCGATTGTCTTTTTGCCAGCCCCGCGGGGACTTCGGAAACAGGCCGGAAGCCTGAACCGGAGGCGCGGCAGTCATGTGAAGCCGTGTCTTGCTACAGGCTTTCCTGCCATGCGATGCCTTTTGCGACGCTTCCCGGAGTTTTCTTCCAGCGTCCTTCGGTTTCAGGATCATGACGCATGCGCAATTTTGAACGCCCCGGCCGTTCGGCAGCCTACGGCACAAACGGCATGGCCGCCACCTCCGCCCCGCTCGCGACTCTCGCCGCCATCGACACCCTGCGGGCGGGCGGCAATGCGGCGGATGCGGCGGTTGTGGCCTCTGCCGTGCTGTGCGTGGTGGAACCCGCCATGACCGGGGTGGGCGGCGACTGCTTCGCGCTCGTCGGCACGCCGGACGGCAAGGTCTCGGGTCTCAACGCCTCAGGCCGGTCTGGCCTAGCGGCGGACGCGGACTGGCTCAAGGCCTCGGGTCTCACCGGGATTGCGCTCCGCTCCATCCATGCCATCACCGTGCCGGGCGCCATCGACGGCTGGGATCAGCTGCTAAAGAAATTCGGCACCATGGATCTGGCCGAGGCGCTCAAACCCGCCATCCGGCTGGCCGAGGAGGGCGTGCCCGTCACACCCCGCGTCGCCCGGGACTGGCCGGAGGACACACCCTTGCTCGAAGCCGATGAAGGCGGCCGGATGCACTGCCTGAAGGATGGCCGCACGCCGGAGGTGGGCGAGGTCATGCGCTACCCTGCCCTCGCCCAGAGCATGCGCCTCATCGGCAAGGAGGGCCGTGACGCCTTCTACAAAGGCGCCATCGCGGAGGACATCGTGGCCACCGTACGCGCCAAGGGCTCGCTCCTCACCATGGAGGATCTTGCGGCGCATGAATCGACCTGGGTGAAGCCCATCTCCACCGAATTCGCCGGCCACGAGGTGCTGGAGATCCCGCCCTCGGGGCAGGGCCTCACGGCCCTCATCGCGCTCAATATCCTCTCGCAGTTCGGGCTGCGCCGCTTCGCGCCCGACTCCGTCGAGCGCCACCACCTCGAGATCGAGGCGATGAAACTCGCCTGGGAACTGAGGAACCGCCACATCGCCGACCCCGCCTTCCACGAGGCGCCGGTGGACGAACTGCTCTCGCCCGGAACCGCGCAGAAGCTTGCGGCGATGATCGACATGAACCGGGCGCTGAACATCGACACCGTCATGCGCAACTCCGGCACGGTCTGTCTCTCGGTGGTTGACGGGAAGCGCCTCGCTGTCTCCTTCATCAACTCGGTCTATGACGGCTTCGGCTCCTGCGTGGTGACGCCAAGGACGGGGATCGCGCTCCAGAACCGCGGCGCCTGCTTCGTGACGACGCCCTCCCACCCCAACTGCATCGGGCCGCGTAAGCGCCCGCTCCACACCATCATCCCCGCCATGGTGAAGAAGGATGGTCTGGTCGATATGAGCTATGGCGTGATGGGCGGCGACTACCAGCCCATGGGCCACATGACAGTCGCCGTGAATCGCTACGTTTATGGCATGGACCCGCAGGAGGCGATCGACTGGGCCCGCTACTTCCCCAAGGCGGGCCAGGTGCAGGTGGAGAGCACAGTTCCAGCCCATGTGAAGGAAGGCTTGATCGAAAAGGGCCACGCGCTGACCTCGCCGCCCGGACCCCTGGGCGGCGGCCAGGCCATCGCCATCGACCGCCGGAACGGCGTGCTGGTCGGCGGCTCCGACCCGCGCAAGGATGGGTTTGCGCTGGGATATTGAGACGTGGCGTCTTCTCCCGCTCCCGCTTCCGATTCCTCCGATGTCGGCACCCCAGCGAAAGCTGGGCCTGAGCTTTGGGCGCTTGCCACGGGAGAAGACGGGGGAAGAAAGCTGGGTGCCAGCTTTCGCTGGCATGACGGCACAGAGGGCGGCGCCGGGCCCAAAACTGCCGCTCGTCGTTAAGAATTGCTTTCTGTCTCTACCTTAGACTGGCAACCTCGAATCTTGGAGGGACAGAGCATCGTGGGCGATTTTTCCGGGCTGATGGACCGTGCGGCGGCAGATTCGGGGCTGGCGGCCTATCACTGGGACATTGCGCAGGATGTGATCTCCTGGTCGCCCTGGGCGGTGGAGGTGCTGGGCTGCGACCCCGAAACGGTGGCCACCGGCCGGCAGTTCGCAGCACTGCTCGACCCCGACAATCTCACCAGCCGCTATGACACTGTGATGCGCGGCGGCGAGCAGGACTCCGGCGGCGGCGTGTCCTTCCGCATCGAATACCGCTTCATGCCGCACGGGCGCACCGGGCGGGCCAGCCTGTGGCTGGAAGACCAGGGCCGCTGGCACGCGGGCCTCGACGGCCGGCCGGCCCATGTCTTCGGCACGCTGCGGCGGATCGACGAGCGCCACCGGCAGGACCAGCAGCTGAGCTACCTCGGCCATTGCGATGCCCTCACCGGCCTGATGAACCGCGGCCGCATGATGGAGTCGCTGGGCGGCTCCATGGCGGCGGCCGAGCGCGAGAGCTCCGCCTGCTCTTTCCTCGTCATCGCCATCACCAATCTCGCGGCCGTCAACGAGGCCTATGGCTTCGAGGTGGCGGACGAGGTGATCCTTGCGGTGGGCAAGCGGCTTGCCCGCGTCGCCCGAACGGGCGATGCCGTGGCGCGCTATTCAGGCTCCAAGTTCGGCATCGTGCTCAACAATTGCAGCCGCGAGGACCTGGCCGTCGCGGCCGAACGCTTCCTTGGCACGGCGCGCGAGAGCATGATCGAAACCGCGCACGGGCCGATCTGGGCGCTGTTGTCCGTCGGCGCCGTGGTGACGCCGCAGCATGCCGTCGGCCCCGCCATGGCCATTGCGCGGGCCGAAGAGGCCCTCACCCAGGCGAGAAAGCAGCCGGCCGGCGATGTCGTGATCTACGAACCCTCCGAGCAGCGCCGCAGCGAGCGCAGCGATAATGCGCGCCATGCCGCCGAGATCATCCGCTGCCTGAAGGAGAACCGCTTCCAGCTGGCCTACCAGCCCGTGGTCGATGGACAAACCGGCGAAGCGGCGTTTCACGAAGCGTTGCTGCGCATGACGAGCGACGATGGCCGCATCGTGCCAGCCGGACACCTGATCCCCGTGGCGGAGACGCTGGGCCTCGTCCGCCTCATCGACAAGGCGGTGGCGGAGATGGCGGTGGACATGCTCGTGCGGCACCCGGCGGCGGCGATTTCGCTCAACATGTCCGGCGCCACGGCAACTGACCCGCGCTGGTACCCCGAGATCGTGTCGGTCATCGCCAGGAACCGCGAGGTGGCGAACCGCTTGGTCGTCGAGATCACCGAGACCGTGGCGTTGGGCGACCTGAGCCACGTGATCCGTTTCGTCGAGGAGTTGCGCTTTCTGGGCTGCCGCGTGGCGATCGACGATTTCGGCGCGGGTTTTACCAGTTTCCGCAGTCTGAGGGCGCTCCCCGTCGAATACCTGAAGCTCGACGGCACCTTCTGCCGCGATCTCTCGCTCAACGACGAGAACCAGTACTATGTGCGCGCACTCATCGATCTCGCCCGCACCTTCGGCATCAAGACGGTGGCCGAATGGGTGGAGACCGAGGAGGACGCGCTGCTGCTGCGCCGCTGGGGCGTGGACCTGATGCAGGGCCGGCTCTTCGGCATGGCGGAACTGAGCCCGCCCTGGCCGGAGGAGGTGCCGGACGCGCGCCTCACCATTGCCGGCTTCGAGAAGGACCTCGAGGGCGAACTCGCCAAGCTGAGGCGCGCCATCACGCTTCTCGACCGCGCCTTCCCCGGCCGCGAGGAACCCTTGCGCCCGGCGGAGCCGAGCTTCGCCGACCTCGTCAGCGATACCGCGGCAAGACGCAGGGCGCGCTGAGCCGCAACTATTTGCTGGCGAGGGTGTCGAGCTTTTGCTGCATTGCGGCAAGCTGGTCCTTCAGTGCCTGCAGGTCATCCCGGGAGCCACCCGCCGAACCAGGCTGCTGCGGCTTGCCGGGAGCCGGAGCGCCCGGAACCGCGCCCCCCATGGCAGCGAAGGGGTTGAACACCTTCATCGCCTCGCTGAACATGGTCATGTTGCGCTGGGCATGGTCCTGCATCGACTTGAAGGCATCGCCGCCGCCCCAAGCCTCCAGCATCTGGGCGCGCAGTTTTTCCTGCTCCTTGCCTAGGTTTTCGAGCGAGAATTCAAGGAAGCCCGGCACGAAGGCCTGCATCGAGTCTCCATAGAAACGGATAAGCTGGCGCAGGAAGTTGATGGGCAGCAGGTTGGTGCCCTTGTTCTCTTCCTCGAAGATGATCTGGGTCAGCACCGAGCGGGTGATGTCCTCGCCCGTCTTTGCGTCATAGACTAGGAAATCGGTGCCCGACTTGACCATTGTGGAGAGGTCGTCGAGGGTGACATAGGTCGAGGTGGATGTATTGTAAAGCCGCCGGTTGGCGTATTTCTTGATGACCACGGCGCCTTGCGGCGCTGCTTTTTCTTCGCTCACCGGAACTCCTCCTGAATCCGTCTGGCCCATGCCGTTTCACCGGTCTCTGCTAGCCTCTCCCGTCGCAAAACCTTGCTCTCCGCACTGCACAATTGCAAGCGCAAAAAATATTTCCGCATTGCCACATTCGCGACCTATGTCGCATTGCACAAAGGGTGATATGGAGGGCATAACCCACGTCAAAGTAAGCAAGGAGGCATTCATGGCCGCAAATGGAAATGGGATTGTCATCGTATCGGCCGCGCGCACGCCGGTTGGTTCCTTCAACGGTTCGCTGTCCAGCGTTCCGGCCTCCTATCTGGGCACCGTCGCCCTGAAGGCCGCGATGGAGCGCGCCAAAGTGGAGGCGGCGGAAGTGGACGAGGTGATCCTCGGCCAAATCCTCACCGCCGCGCAGGGCCAGAACCCCGCCCGCCAGGCCTCGATCAATGCCGGCATCCCCAAGGAGACGCCGGCCTGGGGCATGAACCAGCTTTGCGGATCAGGCCTCCGCGCGGTAGCGCTGGGCATGCAGCAGATCCTGTCGGGCGATGCCAAGATCGTCGCCGCGGGCGGCCAGGAATCGATGAGCCGCGCGCCGCACGCCGCCTATCTGCGCGAGGGCGTGAAGATGGGCGACTATTCCATGGTCGACACCATGATCAAGGACGGGTTGTGGGATGCCTTCCACGGCTATCACATGGGAACCACCGCCGAGAACGTCGCCAGGCAGTGGCAGATCACCCGCGACATGCAGGACGAGTTCGCGGTGAAGAGCCAGAACAAGGCCGAGGCCGCTCAAGGCTCGGCCAAGTTCAAGGACGAGATCACCCCCGTGACCATCTCCACCCGCAAGGGCGACGTGGTGGTGGACCAGGACGAATACATCAAGAAGGGTGTGACCCTCGAGGGCGTGCAGAAGCTGAAGCCGGCCTTCGCCAAGGACGGCTCGGTGACCGCCGCCAATGCTTCCGGAATCAATGACGGCGCGGCCGTCGTGCTGCTGATGAGCGAGGCCGAAGCCAACCGCCGCGGCCTCAAGCCGCTTGCCCGCATCGCTTCGTGGGCATCGGTCGGTGTCGATCCGGCGATCATGGGCTCGGGCCCCATTCCCGCGTCACGCGCCGCGCTCAAGAAGGCCGGCTGGAACGTCCAGGACCTCGACCTCGTGGAGGCCAACGAGGCCTTCGCGGCGCAGGCCTGCGCCGTCAACAAGGACATGGGCTGGAACCCCGACATCGTGAACGTCAACGGCGGCGCCATCGCCATCGGTCATCCGGTGGGCGCCTCCGGAGCGCGCGTGCTGAACACGCTGCTCTTCGAGATGCAGCGCCGCAACGCCAAGAAGGGCCTCGCCACGCTGTGTATCGGCGGCGGTATGGGCATCGCCATGTGCGTCGAGCGCTAACCTGATCTTCCCCTCCCCACAAGGGGGAGGGCAACACAAATGATAATCACCGAGGAGAATACCATGGGACGGGTGGCAGTGGTGACCGGCGGCAGCCGTGGCATCGGGGCGGCGATTTCGAAGGCGCTGAAGGCGGCAGGCTACAAGGTGGCCGCCAATTATGCCGGCAATGACGAGGCCGCGGCCAAGTTCAAGGCCGAGACGGGCATTCCCGTCTACAAGTGGGACGTCTCGCACTATGAGGCCTGTGTGGCCGGCCTGAAGCAGGTCGAGGCCGATCTGGGTCCGGTCGAGGTGCTGGTCAACAATGCCGGCATCACCCGTGACGCCATGTTCCACAAGATGACCGCCCAGCAGTGGAACGAGGTGATCAACACCAACCTGAACTCGCTGTTCAACATGACCCAGCCGATCTGGGGCGGCATGCGTGACCGGAGCTTTGGCCGTGTCATCTGCATCTCTTCGATCAACGGCCAGAAGGGCCAGATGGGCCAGGCCAATTATTCCGCCGCCAAGGCAGGCGACCTGGGCTTCGTCAAGGCGCTGGCCCAGGAAGGGGCCGCCAAGGGCATCACCGTCAATGCGATCTGCCCGGGCTATATCGCCACCGAAATGGTCATGGCCATCGCGCAGGACGTTCGCGAAAAGCGCATCCTGCCGCTGATCCCGGTCGGCCGCCTCGGCGAGCCGGAGGAAATCGCCCGCGCCGTGGTGTTCCTCGCCTCGGATGATGCGGGCTTCATCACCGGCTCGACTATTTCCGCCAATGGCGGCCAGTACATGATCTGAGGCAAAGCCTCGTTCCGGCACGTCAGAAGCCCGCGCTTGACGCGGGCTTCTTCATTTCGGAACAAGGGTGGATGGAACTCAACGCCCAGGGCCTGACCTGCGAACGCGGCGGACGCATCGTCTTCCGTGACTTATCGCTGTCCTTGCGGCCCGGTCGGCTGATGCAGCTGACGGGGCCCAACGGCTCCGGCAAGTCCTCCCTGCTGCGCCTCATCGCAGGCCTCAACGAGTCCCAGACCGGCTCCGTAACCCTCGCCGGCGGATCCGAAGATCTCACCCTCGGCCAGCAGGCGCATTACGTGGCGCACCAGGAGCCGGTGAAGGGCGCCTTGAGCGTCTTCGAGAACTTGGCCTTCTGGCGCGACTTCTTCGGCGGCGGCGACGTCGACGAGGCGCTCGAAGCCTTCGATCTCTCGCGCCTCTCCGCCTATCCGGCAGGCCTGCTCTCTGCCGGACAGAAGCGCCGGCTTGCACTGGCTCGCCTCGTGCTCGTGCCGCGCGTGCTGTGGCTGCTCGACGAGCCGACGGTGGGACTCGACACCTCATCGCTCGCCCGCCTCGTGACTGTCATGGCGAAGCAACTCGACCAGGGCGGCATGATCATCGCCGCCACCCATGTGCCGCTGGGCCGCGAGCCTGATGTGCGCCTCGACCTTGGGGCAGCGGCATGAATCTTATCCTCGCCCTCATCAAGCGCGACCTCACACTCACGCTGCGGCAGGGCGGTGGCGCCGGCACGGCACTGGGCTTCTTCCTCTGCGTGGTGGTGCTGCTTCCCATCGGCATCGGGCCGGACCAGGCGCTGCTCGCCCGCATCGCACCCGGCGCGCTGTGGATCTCGCTTCTCCTCTCCGTGCTGCTCTCGGCCGACCGCATCTACCAGCAAGACTATGAGGACGGCTCGCTTGACGTCATGACCATGGGGCCGGTGCCCTTCGAGATCGTGGCGCTTGCCAAATCCGTGGCGCACTGGCTGTCGACCAGCCTGCCGCTGGCAATCGCCGCACCCATCCTTGGCTTCCTCGTCAATCTCGAACCGGCGGCCATCCTGCCGCTGGCCATCGCCATGGTGGTGGGCTCCATCGCGCTCTCGCTCATCGCCTCGATTGGCGCTGCCGTCACGGTAGGGTTGCGGCGCGGCGGGCTGCTCGTCTCGATCCTTGTGCTGCCACTCTATGTGCCGGTCCTGATCTTCGGGCTCTCCGCGAGCCAGCCCAATGCTGCACCCGGCCTCACCGCGGCCTCGCTCTTGATCCTGGTGGCCATCGCACTGGCCGGCCTCGTGGTTTCCCCCCTTGCCTCGGCTGCGGCACTGAGGTCCTATCTCAAGTGACCGGCGCGCATTAAATAAGCAGCATCATGCAGTTCCTTGCCAATCCCACCCGTTTCCTGAGGATCGCCAATGCGGTGCTGCCCTATGTGTGGGCGATCACCGTGGCGCTCTTCGCCGTCGGCCTCTATGGCGCACTGGTTACAGCTCCACCCGACTACCAGCAGGGCGAGACGGTGCGCATCATGTATGTCCATGTGCCAGCCGCCTGGATGGCGCTGTTCGTCTACACCGTGATGGCGCTGGCCAGCGCCGTCGCGGCGATCTTCCGCCACCCGCTGGCCGACGTTGCCGCCAAGACCGCCGCCCCCATCGGCGCGGTGTTCTGCTTCCTGTCGCTGGCCACCGGCTCGCTCTGGGGCAAGCCCATGTGGGGCGCCTGGTGGGTGTGGGACGCGCGCCTCACCTCCATGTTCGTCCTCATGCTGCTGTATATAGGCTACATGGCCATCTGGGCGGCGATCGAAGAGCCGCATAGGGCCGCCATGGTGGCGCGCGTGGTGGCGCTCGTCGGCTTCATCAACATCCCCATCGTCAAGTTCTCGGTCGACTGGTGGAACTCGCTGCACCAGCCGGCGAGCGTCTTCCGCATGGGCGGGCCCACCATCGCCGGCCCCATGCTGTGGCCGCTGCTGGTGATGGGCCTGGCCTACGCCCTCCTTTTCCTGGCACTGCACCTCACCGCCATGCGCGCCGAGATCGCGGCGCGCAAGATCCGCCAGATCCAGATTGCCGAGATCGGAGACCGCTGATGGATTTTTCCGCCAACCATATTGGCTTCGTCATCGCCTCTTATGCGCTGAGCGTCGTGTTTCTCGCCAGCCTCGTCATCACCACGCTGGGGCGCGACAGGAAACTCCGCGCTGAAGCCGAGCGGCTCGATACCCAACGGAAGAAGGCCCGCGCATGAGCACGACCGACAGCCCGGAGACGCGCTCACGCCTGTGGCTGGTGCTGCTGCCGGTCATCCTCTTTGCAGCCCTCGCGGCGCTCTTTTGGAAGGGCCTTTCCGGCACGCCGAATGAGATTCCCTCAGCGCTCATCAACAAGCCGGTTCCGGATTTCGTGCTGAACCCGGTTGACGGCATGAACTTGCCGGGCTTCGCCGGCGAGGACCTGAAGAAGGGCAAGGTGACGGTCGTCAACGTCTGGGCCTCCTGGTGCGCGCCCTGCCGCATCGAGCACCCGCTGCTCGCTGAACTCGCCAAGCGGCCGGACATTCAGCTCTTCGGCATGAACTACAAGGATGAACCGCAGAATGCGGTGGAGTTCCTCAATACGCTGGGCCAGCCTTTCGCCGCCATCGGCATGGACCGCGACGGCCGTACCGCCATCGACTTCGGCGTCTATGGCGTGCCCGAAACCTTCATCGTCGATGGCCAGGGCATGATCCGCTACAAGCACATAGGCCCGCTCACCGCGGAGACGATCGCGCAAGAAATGGCGCGCGAGATCGAGAAGGCCAGGACGCCGCTGACGGCAAACGGCTCGTGAGCTTCGGAAATCAGGCCCGCTTGCGGGTCTTGATCTTGCGGGCGGGCTTGGCCGGTTCCTTTTCCTCGATGCGGTCCATCTCGGCGGCGAGCACGGCCAGATTGTCGATGAAGGACTTGCGGTCGGAAGACGGGATGAGGGAGAGCAGCTGCTTGTCCACCTCGTCGGCCCCCGGCTGGGCCATCTTCAGCATCTTCTTGCCCACCGTGGTGATGCGGATCGCATTGGTGCGGCCGTCGTCCTTGGTGCGCTTGCGCTGGAGATAGCCTTGGGCCAGCAGGCGGGCCACGAGATCGGCCAGCGTCGAACGGTCGATACCGGTGAGCTTCACGAGCTCGGTCTGGCTCTTGCCGTCATTGGCATCGACGGCAAGCAGAACCGTGAACTGGCGTTGCGTGAGGCCGGACTTGCCGACCTCGCCCATGTAGATGAGGTTGGAGTATTGCGCCGCCCGCTTCAACAGGTGGGATGGCGAACGCGAGAACTGCTTCACATCCTTGGTTGTTGTCATGCGCCCCGTCTCCTGCCCCGCGTGCCAGAGGTCACTGCCCGCGGCTTCGCGAAAAACTCTGCGCCATCTCTGGCCTGATCGATGCTCAACAGCGTGGGGACCCACCCCAGCGGAGCCGCGAACAAGTAGCGGCTCGGATTTTGCGCTGCAAGCAAAAAGCGGCGTGAAAAAATCCGTGAATGCTCTTTGCCCAAAATCGAGTTAAGATGATCCGCACACAGATTTCAACACTTGACAAGCGATGGCCATTCAGACTCAGAGCCCCGGCTTCCGCCGTAAAGTTCCCGTTGGCGACAGCCATGAAAGAGACGTCTGCGACACCTGCGGCTTCGTCAATTACGTGAACCCGAAGATCGTGACGGGTTCCATCGTGCGCCATGGCGGCAAGATCATGCTGTGCCGCCGCGCCATCGAACCGCGTGCCGGATTCTGGACCCTGCCCGCGGGCTTCATGGAGCTTGGCGAGACGGCGGAACAGGCCGCCATGCGCGAAGCGCGCGAGGAGGCCAATGCGGCGATCGTCATCGACCGCCTGCTCGCCGTCTACACGATTCCGCGCATCGCGCAGGTGCAGATCATGTATCTCGCACATCTGGCGGAGCCTTCCTTTTCGCCAGGCCCCGAAAGCCTCGAGGTGATGATGGTGGGCTGGGACGGCATCCCGTGGGAGGAGATCGCCTTCCCCTCGGTGACCTGGGCGCTGGAACAATATCTCAGCGTGGAAGGCGTTGCGGACTTCGCGCCATTTTCCAATCCGGCCTGAACGTCCTCTCCCCGCTTCAGCGGGAGAAGACGCTTAAGGATCAACCCTTCTCGTCCTCGATCATGTGCTTCGACATGAAGGGCGCATTGGCGATGGCGAAGACCAAGGTGATTGGCAGCAGGCCGAAGACCTTGAAGTTCACCCACTGGTCGGTGGTGAAGTTGCGCCATACCACTTCGTTCAACGCCGCGAGGAACAGGAAGAACAGGCCCCAGCGGATCGACAGCGTGCGCCAGGCGGCCTCAGTCAGCTTCACCGCCTCGCCCATGATCAGCTTCAGGTAGCTTCGCCCGAAGGCCACGCCCCCCAGCAGCACCACGCCGAACAGCGCATTGATGAGCGTGACCTTCACCTTGATGAAGAGCTCGCTGTGCAGCCACAGCGTGAGGGCGCCGAAGAGGGCGACGAAGATGGCGGAGACCAGCGGCACCATCGCGAGCTTGCGGGTGAGCACCCATGAGGCGGTCAGTGCAATGGCAGTCGCCACCATGAAGATGCCCGTACCCCAGAAGATGCCGGCCTTCCAGTTAGCGATGAAGAAGCAGACAAGCGGCCCCATCTCGATCAGGAGCTTGGCGCCCTGGCCCATCTTCGGTGTCGAGGTGAAGCTCATGCTTCCTCCAATCCGGCAATGGCGCGCGCGAAGCCTTCGGCGTCGAAGGGCTGCAGGTCCTCGATCGATTCACCCACGCCAATGGCATGGACCGGAATTTTGAATTTTTCGGCGATGGCCACCAGGATGCCGCCCCGCGCCGTGCCGTCGAGCTTGGTCATGATGAGTCCGGTGACACCCGCCACCTTGGTGAAGATCTCGGCCTGGGCCATGGCGTTCTGCCCGGTCGTCGCATCGAGCACGAGGAGCACCGCATGCGGCGCCCCCTCGTCCTGCTTCTTGATGACACGCACGATCTTGTCGAGCTCGTCCATCAGGTACTGTTTGTTCTGAAGGCGGCCCGCCGTGTCGATAAACAGGATGTCGGCGCCATCGGCCCTGGCCTCGGCGATGGCGTCGAAGGCAAGCCCCGAGGCATCGGCCCCGGTGGGCCTGGACATGACCTTGGCCCCGATCCGCCCACCCCAGACATTGAGCTGCTCGATGGCCGCCGCGCGGAACGTGTCGCACGCGGCGAACATCACTTTGTAGCCTTCGCCGCGCGCAATCGCGCCCAGCTTGCCGATGGTGGTAGTCTTGCCCGCGCCATTGACGCCGACGACAAGGATGATGAAAGGCTTCTGCGCCGCGCTGAAGCTGAACGGCGCCTCGACGGGCTTCAGGACCTTCGAGACCTCGGAGGCGAGGATGCGCTTCACCTCCTCCGGGTCGATCACCTTGTCATAGCGGCCCGACGAGACTTGCCCGACGATGCGCTCCGCCATGGGTAGGCCGAGATCGGCCTGCAGCAGCACGTCCTCCAACTCCTGCAGCGTCGCCTTGTCGAGCTTCTTCTTGGTGAAGATCGAGGTGATGGAGCCGGTGATCGAGCGCGAGGACTTGGACAGGCCTTCCGACAGCCGCGAGAACCAGCCGCGGCGCTCGGGTTGGGGCTGCGGCTCGGGTTCCGGTGCGGGGGCGGGCACAGGGGCTTCGGCAACGAGCGGAACATCCGCTCCGATCGCCGCGGCAAGGTCCTCGACGCGCTCCTCGGCAGCAGGCGGCGCGGCCTGCTCCTCCTTCGGCGAGGAGCGGTTGAACAGCTTCCGGAAGAAACTCATGCGGCGAGCCTAGCCTCGAGATGGGTTGGGCCGCGCCCGGTGACCTGCGCCCTGACGATGGCGCCGGGCGCCATGCGGGAGGAGAACTTCACCTGCGCGAAATGCTCGGTGCGCCCCATGGCCTCGGTCTCGACGAGAACCTGCCGCGTGGCGCCGACTTCGGAAGCGAGGAACCGGTCGAGCCGCTGCTCGCCCTTGGCCCGCAGCAGCGCGGCGCGCTCCTTGATCACCTGCTTCTCGAGCTGCGGCATGCGCGCGGCCGGCGTGCCGGGGCGCGGGGAGAAGGGGAAGACGTGGAGATAGGTGAGGCCGCAATCATCGACGATCCCGAGCGAGTTCGCGAACATCTCGTCCGTCTCGGTGGGAAACCCCGCGATGATGTCAGCCCCGAAGACGATGCCGGGGCGGCGCGCGCGGAGTTCCGCGCAGAAGGCAATCGAGTCCTCCCGCGCATGGCGGCGCTTCATGCGCCTCAGGATCATGTTGTCGCCGGACTGCAGCGAGAGGTGGATATGCGGCATCACCCGCTCCTCGCCCGCGATCACGTCCATGAGTTCGGGATCGGCCTCGATCGAGTCGATGGAGGAGAGCCGAAGCCGCCTCAGCTCCGGCACGGTCTTCAGAATGCGTTTGGCAAGACTGCCCAGCTTCGGCGCGCCTTCAAGGTCGGCCCCCCAAGAGGTGAGATCGACGCCGGTCAGCACCACTTCCGAATAGCCGCTGCCCACGAGCCGGCGCACCTGCTCTACCACGTCGCCCGCCTGCAGCGAGCGCGAATTGCCGCGGCCAAAGGGAATGATGCAGAAGGTGCAGCGGTGGTCGCAGCCATTCTGCACCTGCACGAAGGCCCGGGTGCGCTCCTTGAGGCCATCGACGAGGTGCGGCTTGGCAGTTTTCACCTCCATGATGTCGGAGACGGAGACACGCGCATTGGCGCCATGCTGCCAGTTTGCGAGCGTCAGCTTTTCCTCGTTTCCCATAACGCGGGAGACTTCCGGCATCCTGGCGAACATGCCGGGGTCGGTCTGCGCCGCGCAGCCTGTTGCGATGATCTCGGCATCGGGGTTCTCGGCCCTGGCCTTGCGGATTGCCTGCCTGGCCTGCCGCGTGGCCTCCGCCGTTACCGCGCAGGTATTGAACACGATGGCGTTGGACTCTCCCGCGGCCTCGGCATGTTTCCGCATCACCTCGGTCTCATAGGTGTTGAGGCGGCAACCGAAGGTGACGAACCTGGGCTTGCCCATCATCACACCGCCAGATGTGGCGGAAGATCGCCTTCGAACTCATAGGCCACCGGGCCGGTCATGATAACGTGCCCGTCGCGCTCGCGGATTTCCATGAAGAGATCGCCGCCCGGCAGCGTGATGGCCGCCTTGGCGTCGAGCCGCTTCAACCGATAGCCCGCCGCCATCACCGCGCAGGCGGCCGTGCCGCAGGCCTTGGTGAGGCCCACACCGCGCTCCCACACCTTGATGACCACGCGGGCGCGGTCATCGATGCGGGCCAGTGTGATGTTGGCGCGCTTGGGGAACAGCGGGTGGTGCTCCAGCATTGGGCCAACCTTGGCGAGGTCGATGACGTCGAGGTCCTTCACCCAGAAAATGCAGTGCGGGTTGCCGACGTTCACCACGGAAGGACGGTCGATCAGCGGCGCCTCGACCGGGCCGACGTGCAGGTCGATGTAGCGCGTGTCATGGAACTTCTCCGACAGCGGAATGTCCTGCCAGCCGAAGCGGGGGGCGCCCATGTCGACCGTAACCAGCCGGTCCCCGCCCTTTTCGGCGACGAGGAAGCCGCCCTTGGTGTCGATGGTGGCGCGCGAGGCCTTCTTCTCGTCGAAGAGAATGTCGGCGATGCAGCGCGTGGCATTGCCGCAAGCTTCCACCTCGCCGCCCTCATTGTTCCAGATGCGCATGGTGACGTCGGCTTTCTTCGACGGCTCCAGCACGATAAGCTGGTCGCAGCCGATGCCGGTGTTGCGGTCGGCGATGGCGCGGGCCTTAGCCTCGTCCATAGCGATCACTTGCTGGCGCGCGTCGAAAACGACGAAGTCGTTCCCGAGCCCGTTCATCTTGCGGAAATGCAGCGGCGCGCCTTGGGTCATGAGAGGGCTTATATGGGAAAAGCCTTGAGGATTGCTAGACCGCCGATAGGTGATAGCTTGCGGCACAACGGGAGGACGGAATGGCAAAATGGGATTTCACGAGCGAACTGGTGGGCTCCTTCTCGGAAGGCTCCAACGGCAACCCCACCGTCGCCATGATCGAGGCGGCCTTCCGCCACCATGGCCTCAAATGGCGCTACATAAATTGCGAGGTGCCGCCCGGCAGGCTGGCAGACGCCGTGAAGGGGGCCCGCGCCATGGGCTGGAAGGGCTTCAACCTGTCAATCCCGCACAAGGTGGCGGTGATCCAGCACTTGGACGGGCTGGGCGAGAGTGCGGCCATCATGGGGGCGGTCAACTGCGTGGTGAACCGCGGTGGCAAGCTCATCGGCGAGAACACCGACGGCAAGGGCTTCCTCAAGTCGCTGACGGAGGTGGTGGACCCGAAGGGCAAGGCCATCGTCATGTTCGGGGCGGGCGGTGCGGCCCGGGCGATCGGCGTGGAACTGGCGCTCGCCGGGGCGAAGTCGCTCACCATCGTCAACCGCTCAGCGGGGCGTGCCGAGCCGCTGGTGAAGCTGTTGAACGAAAAGACGAAAGCGCCCGCCACCCTGGTGGTATGGCCCACGCACTACCGGGTGCCGGAGGGTACCGGCATCGTGGTCAACGCCACCTCGATCGGGCTCGGCGACGGCAATGAACCGCTGGATGTGGACCTCGCCTCGCTGAAGCCTGGCATGGTGGTGGCCGACGTCATCGTCGACCCGCCGGACACGAGGTTCCTGAGGGATGCCAAGGCCCAGGGCTGCACCGTGATCGACGGGCTGGGCATGCTGGTGAACCAGGGGGTGATCGGGGTGAAGTACTGGACCGGGCTGGATTTTGACCCCAGCGTAATGCGGCGGGAGCTGGAGGGGATTTTCGGAGCTTGATCAGCTGCATACCGCCCCATGATGCCGTCACCCCAGCGAAAGCTAGGGCCCAGCTTTGGTGGAGTTCCTAACGATTGCTTCTTGCCTAGGCGGTGTTGACAAATTGGATTCACAAATCATGTGATTTCTGATTCAAGGCTGTTCTTTGCGGAGAACAGCGATGGTTCGCGGGTTGATGTCGGACAAGGAATGGGCGTTTTTCGAGCCATTTGCCATCGAGAGGGGACCGAGGCGTGGACGACCTCCAGGCGATCATCGACTGATGCTCGATGGCGTGTTTTGGATCGCCAGGACAGGCGCGCCTTGGCGGGATTTACCCGAGCAGTTTGGCAAGTGGGGTTCCGTCTACCGTCAGTTCCGCCTCTGGTCTGTCGCCGGGATTTGGGATGCGATGCCGGAGGCGTTGAATGCGAGCGGCACGGCGCCAAGCAGCGTCCAGATGATCGGCTCCACCATCGTCCGCGTCCACCAGCACGCATCGGGCGCAACAAGGGGGCTCATCAAGAGAGTATTGGGCGCTCGCGAGGCGGCCAGACGGCCAAAATCAATCTGAGAACCAATTCTATTGGCCTGCCCATCGCGGTCATTTTGTCCAGCGGCGAAACATCGGATTACAAAGGGTATAAGCCCTTGATGTTGGAACCGGGACCAAAGCAAGAGGCGTTGATCGCCGGCAGGGGCTACGATAGCGATGCCATCCGCGAGGATATGATCGCCAGAGAGGCGAAGCCAGTCATTCCAATGCGCCGGAACCGGAAGGCACAAGACGCAGTCGACAGCGCAATCTACGCACTCAGGAACCTGATCGAGCGCTGCTTCAACAAACTCAAGAACTCCCGCAGGCTTGCAACGCGATATGACGAGACAACAGAAAGCTATCTCGGTCTCGTTCTCATCGCCTCGGCACGCCTCTGGTGCAGACACTTTGTCAACACGACCTAGCGAAAGAACGCAAGGATGCCGCCAGAATTCATCTATTCTCTTCCGCCTGCGGGCATCTTTGCCACCGTGTTGCTGGTGGCCGGCCTGGCGGCCGCCACCATGCATACCATCTTCTTCCTGCCGGGCCTGCGCGAGCTTGGCCAGCATCTTACGTTGGTGACGCCAGCCATCCTCGCCATCTGCGGCACGGTGTTCGGCCTCTCCGTCACCTTCCTCGCCAATTCGGTGTGGAACACCGAGGACAAGGCGCGTGCAACGGTCAACGCCGAGGCGCGCAGCGTCGCCATCATGGAGAATTACATTGAAGCGATGACGGGGCCCTCGCGCAACGGGCTCTACAAACTGCTCGGCGACTACGGCGCGGCAGTGAAGGAGGAATGGCCGGTGATGGCGGAGACCGGCGCCTCGGGCAAGGCGGAGCAGGCGTTGCGCAGCATCTATGACGCTCTCATCAAGGGCTTTGCCCAGGGCGAGCAGAACCGCGTTGTGCAGCAGCGCATGCTGGCGGCCATGGACCAGCTGTCGGAAGCGCGCCAGGAGCGGCTGTCGATGGCGCAGAACGTCGTGAGCCCTGGGCAATGGGTGCTGGTGATCGGCCTCGGCCTGTTGTTGCTGCTGGTTGCCGCGGGCGCGCATGCGCGGTCCCCCGTCTCGAGGATTCTGGCGCTCGGCGTGCTGACGCTTGCCATCGCCATCACGCTGTTCGTCATCGTTCAGCACGACAGGCCCTTCTCCGGCGATGCCGCGATCTCGCCGGGGCCGATCCTGTGGGCGACCGGCGCGGAGATGTGAGGTGGTGAGGATCGTCCATGATGGCCGGCGCTATATGCTCGAGGGCCACCGCCGAGAGGGCTCGTTCCTTGACGTGCTGAAGTGGCAGATGGTGGGAAACCGCGCCCGTTGGCCCCGGCGCGTCCGCAACCGCAGCTTTCCACCGCCGCCGCGGCGCGTCGACGGTGACGCGCTCAAGGCCACCTGGATCGGGCACTCGACGGTGCTGCTGCAGACCCGGGGGCTGAACATCCTGACCGATCCCTTTCTGTCGTCACGGGCGAGCCCGGTGCCCTTTGCGGGGCCCAGGCGCGTGCGGCCTGCGGCACTCAAGGCGGAGACGCTGCCGCCCATCGACCTGATCCTGCTGAGCCATAATCACTATGACCATATGGACCTTCCGGCGCTGCGCCGCCTCGCAAGGCGCCATCAGGCCCATGTGGTGACGCCGCACGGCAATGCGCGCTGGGTGATAAGCGCTTCGCCCGCCTTCACAATCGACGAGCTGGGCTGGGGCGGCATGGTGGAGCACAAAGGCTTGCGCGTTCACTTAACCCCCGCGCTGCACTGGTCGAAGCGTGGCCTGTTCGATGCCAACACCGCATTGTGGGGCGCCTTCGTGGTGGAGACGCCGGGCGGCTTCCTCTATTTCGCGGCCGACACCGGCTTCGGCTCGGGGTCGACATTCGCGGACGTGCGCCAGCGTTTCGGCGCGCCGCGCCTGTCGCTGCTGCCCATCGGCGCCTATGAGCCGCGCTGGTTCATGCATCCGCAGCACATGAATCCGGACGAAGCGGTGAAGGCCCACAAACTGCTCGGCGCGCGCGCCAGCCTCGCCATCCACCACGGCACCATCCAGCTCACCGACGAGGCCATTGACGCGCCGGTGGCCGCGCTGACGGACGCACTGAGGCAACATTCCGTTGACCCCGCATCCTTCCTTGTGCCTGATGCGGGCGAAACGCTGGACATTGACTGAGGACGCGATGACGCCGGGACACGCGGGACTTGCCGCCGTATTCCTCTTGCTTTCCGCCGCACCCGCCCTCGCGGCTGAGGGCCTGGACGGCCGCACGCTGGGCCTGCCGTGGGCCATCCCCTTTCTCGGCATGCTGATGTCGATCGCAATTTTTCCGCTGGTGGCGCATGACTTCTGGCATCGCCACCGCGGCAAGGTGGCGGCGTTCTGGGCGGCTCTCGCGCTGATCCCCATCGTGGTAACGCGCAGCCTGGGGACGGCGGGCGAGGCGCTGGTGCACACTGCGCTGACGGAATACATCCCCTTCATCCTGCTGCTGCTGGCGCTGTTCACCGTGGCGGGCGGCATCGTGGTGCGCGGAAACCTGCGCGGCTCGCCCGGCACCAATGCCGCGATTCTGGCGATCGGCGCGGGGCTGGCCTCCATTATCGGCACCACGGGCGCGGCGATGATCTTGATCCGGCCGCTGATCCGCGCCAACGACGGCCGCAAGCACAATGTGCATGTCTTTGTGTTCTTCATCTTCCTCGTGGCCAATGCCGGAGGCGCCCTAACGCCACTGGGCGACCCGCCGCTGTTCCTGGGCTTCCTCCGGGGAGTGAGCTTCTTCTGGCCCACCGTGCACCTGCTGTTGCCCGCGCTGCTGATCGCCGGCGTTCTGCTCGCCGTATTCTTCGCCATGGACTCGGTCATATACGCCCGCAAAGGCCACCTGCCGAGGGACCCCACTCCGGACGGCGCGCCGGTTCATGTGGTGGGCGGCATCAACTTCCTGCTGATCGCGGCGATCATCGGCACCATCCTGCTCTCGGCCTCCCTCGACCTCGGCGAGGTGGTGATCTTCGGCACCCATGAACCGATCACCGCCCTGCTGCGCGATGCCGCCTTCCTCGCCATCACCGGCCTGTCGCTGGCCTTCACGCCCACGGGCCTCAGGGCGGAGAACAAGTTCGACTGGGAGCCGATCAAGGAAGTGGCGCAGCTCTTCGCCGGCATCTTCATCACCATCATCCCGGTGCTGGCCATGCTGAAGACCGGCATGAACGGGGCCTTCGCGCCGCTGGTCGACCTGGTGCAGGGGCCCAATGGCGAGCCTCACAACCTCGCCTTCTTCTGGATCACCGGCATCCTCTCGTCCTTCCTCGACAATGCGCCGACCTACCTCGTGTTCTTCGAACTCGCGGGTGGCGATCCGCAGCACCTGATGACCGAGGGCGCCACCACGCTCGCCGCAATCTCGGCGGGTGCGGTGTTCATGGGCGCCAACACCTACATCGGCAATGCGCCAAACTTCATGGTCTATGCCATTGCCCGCGACGCAGGCGTCAAGATGCCGGGCTTCTTCGGCTACATGCTGTGGTCGGGCGCGATCCTGCTGCCCCTGTTCGCCGTGGTGGGGTGGCTTTTCTTTGCGGGGTGATGAACCTGGGCCTCGCCCCGGCATCGTTTTGGGCGTCCAAGAAAGATACGCGGGACAAGCCCGCGTATGATGTCGTGACAGGAAAGTGTCTAACAGACCACCCTACTCACCCTTATTCTTCTTGGTCGAGACCATCAGCTTGTCGATGTAGGCGAGCAGCAAGGCGGAGATGACGAAGGTGAGGTGGATGAGGGTGAGCCACATCAACTGGCCGTCGGTGTATTGCTGAACGTTGAGGAAGACCTGCAACAAGTGGATGGACGAAATCGCCACGATGGTGGAAGCTACCTTGATTTTGAGCGATGCAGCGTCGACCTTGCCGAGCCAGGAGATTTCCGTGCCGTCGGCATTATCGAAGCGGCTTACGAAGTTCTCGTAGCCCGAGATGATGACCATCACGACAAGGCTCGCAACCAGCGCAGCGTCAATCAGCGCCAGCATCTTGAGGATGGTGTCCGTCTCCTGGAGCACGAAAAGCTTTTCGACGAACTCCCAGAGCTTCTTGGCGAAGGAGATCGCATAGAGCAGCAGCGCCACAGCGAGGCCGAGGTAGAAAACCACCAGCAGCCAGCGCGAGGCCAGGATGATGTTCTCGATGATATGTTCGAGCTTCTTCATGGTAGCGGACCCGCCGTTGGACGGGCCCCTGATAGCGCATCCGGCGGTTGAGGCAAGGGGGTCCTCCCTTACTCGGCCGCATCGGCCACCGGGGTTGGCTCCGGCTTGTCGTTCCGCGTCTTCCACAGCGACCATCCGATGCCGCTCGCAAGCACGCCGATGGTGACGGCGAGCGAAATCGCCGTGTCGATCTTCACACCCAGCGGCACGAGGAAAATCTTAATGCCGACCAGCACCAGGATGACCGCGAGCGAGTACTGGAGGTACTTGAAGCGGTGCATGGCCGCGGCGAGCGCAAAGTAAAGGGCGCGCAGGCCGAGGATGGCGAAAATGTTCGAGGTGTAGACGATGAAGGGGTCCTGTGTGACTGCGAAGATGGCCGGAACCGAGTCCACCGCGAAGATCAGGTCGACGAACTCGACGATGATGAGCGCCACGAAAAGGGGCGTAATAAACAGCGCCAGCTTGCCGGTCTTGGGATCGATTTGGCGGATGGTGAACTTCTCGCCATGCAGCCTGTCGGTTACGCGGAAATTCCGCTTGATCAGCTTCAGCATCCAATTGTCTTCGAGCGAGGGCTTTTCGTTCGAGGTCTTGAACATCTTAAGGCCGGTAAAGACGAGGAAGGCGCCGAAAAGGAACAGGATCCACTGGAAGGACATGACCAGCGCCGCGCCAACGCCTATGAGGATGGCGCGGAACACGATAACGCCCAGGATGCCCCAGAATAGCACCCGGTGCTGGTAAAGACGCGGAATGCCGAGGAACGCAAACACCGTGGCGATGACGAATATGTTGTCCATCGCCAGCGACTGCTCGATCAGGTAGCCGGTGAAGAATTCCAAGCCGGACTGGCTGCCCCGGGCGTACCACACCCACGCGCCGAAGGCGAAGGCAATGGCCATGTAGCCACCATAGAGGAGGAAGCTCTCCTTGGCTTCGATCTCCTTCTGGCCCTTGTGGAGAAAACCAAGATCGAGGATGAGAAGGCCGATGACCACCGAGATGAAGATCAGCCAGAAATAAGACGGTGTGCCGAGAAAATTGGAAAAAAGGAATGTCTGGAAAACTTCCATAGCCGGACCCGGGTTGAAGGTTGTCACTTGCAGCTCCGACATCACGGGATTGGAAGTCCCGCCAGAGGGTCCCGGCGCCGCTCTGGCGAAATATGGCGAATTGCGGCAAGTTCAAGGGCGGGGTCGATAACGACTTCGTGAAGCGCTTGGGGAGGGCGGATTTGCGCTCGACAACGGCCATTCAGGTCATTGGCTGCCACGCCGAGGGGGAGGTGGGCGACGTGATCGTCGGCGGCATCGCCCCGCCGCCGGGAAGAACGGTTTGGGAACAGTCCCGCTTCATCGCCGCGGACGGCAAGCTCCGCGCCTTCGTGCTGAACGAGCCGCGAGGCGGCGTCTTCCGCCATGTGAACCTGCTGGTGCCGCCCAAGGCCCCCAAGGCCCAGATGGGCTTCATCATCATGGAGCCGGAGGATACCCCGCCCATGTCCGGCTCCAACTGCATCTGTGTGGCCACCGTACTGCTCGATGCCGGCATCATTCCGATGATCGAGCCCGAGACGTGCATGGTGCTGGAGGCGCCGGCGGGGCTGATCGAGGTGACGGCGCAGTGCCGCAATGGCAAGGCGCAGTCGATCACGCTGAGGAACGTTCCCGCCTTCGCCGAGCGGCTGGCCGTGCCGCTGGAGGTGGAGGGTCTGGGCACGATCGCCGTCGACACCGCCTTCGGCGGCGACAGTTTTGTGATGGCGGATGCCGGGGCGCTGGGCTTCAGCGTCCAACCCAACGAGGCGCGCGAGCTTGCCGTGACCGGCCGCAGGATCGTGAAGGCGGCGAATGAACGGCTGGGCTTCACCCACCCGGACCTGCCGGAGTGGCGGCACTTCTCCTTCGCGTTCCTGACGGGCGAGCTGGAGCGCGTCGACGGCTGCTTGTCCAGCCGCAACGCCTGCGTGGTGAAGCCCGGCAAGATCGACCGCTCGCCCACTGGCACTGGCTGCTCCGCCCTGATGGCGGTGCTGCATGCGAAGGGCCTGCTGAAGGAGGGCGAGCGCTACATCGGCCGCTCCATCATCGAAAGCCGCTTCGTGGGCCAGGTGGCGGGGCTCACCACGGTGGGCAACCACGCGGCGATCATCCCCACCATCACCGGCCGCGCCTGGATCACCGGGCAGTCGACGCTGATGCTGGACCCGGACGACCCATGGCCCGATGGCTACAAGATCGCCGACACATGGCCCCTCGACGCAAAGGACTGAGACGCATGAAGATCACTGAAATTCCCGTCACCTGCCTCATGGAGAGCCAGGACAAGCTGGGCGAAGGCTGCTTCTGGGACGTGGCCACGCAGACCTTGTGGTGGCTCGACATCATCAAGCCCTCGGCCATCCACCGCCTGCACGTGGCGTCTGGCGCGCACCGCAAATGGCAGTTCACCGAGAAGGTGACGGCCATGGCCAAGCGCCATGACGGCACGGTGCTGGTGGGCACTCACACCGGGCTTTCAATTTTCAGCCCCGAGACTGGCGCGCTGACTCCGTGGCGCAAAATCGATCCGGAAACGCCCGGCAACCGCGGCAATGACGGGGCCTGCGATGCGCGTGGCCGCTTCTGGTTCGGCACGATGATGAACAATATCGGGGCCCGGGGCGAAGACCTGCCAATCACGGCCTCCACTGGCAAGCTGTTCCGCATCGATGCCACGGGCAAGGTCGCGGTGATGGAGAAGGACGTTGGCGTGTCCAACGGCCCATGCTGGTCGCCCGACGGACGGACCTTCTACTTCACCGACTCGATGGCGCAGATCATCTATGCCTATGACTTCGACGAAGCGGCCGGCGCCATCTCCAACCGCCGGGTGCTGAACGACACGAAGGACTATGGTTATCCCGACGGTGCGACTGTGGATGCCCAAGGCTTCATCTGGAGTGCGCGCTGGGAAGGCGGTTGCGTGCTGAGGATCGACCCCAGGGGCCGCATCGACCGGGTGGTGCCAATGCCGGCGAAGCGGGTGACCAATGTCTGCTTCGGCGGTCCGAAGCTCGACACGCTTTATGCCACCTCGTCGCGGCAGGGGCTGCCGGAAGAGGAACTGCGCGACCGACCGCTGACCGGTGGGCTGTTCTGCTTCGACCCGCAAGTCACCGGCTTCGAAAAACCCGCTTTCGCGGGCTGAGCGGAAAGGTTATCCGTCATTAAGAATACGCTGATGGGAGATGCCGCGATGAACCTCGTCCAGATCACAGACCAGAAGGGCAAGCGCCGCGTGGGTCTCGTCGCGGCGGACCGGATCGTGTTGCTGAAGAAGGCGGCCACCACGCTGGACCTTGCCCGCATGGCGCTTGCCGAGGGCGTGAAGCTCTCCGCCATGGCGTCCTCGCTCGCCACCTCCACGACCGAGGACTATGCGGCGGCGCTGAAGGAGAAGCGGGTGCTGACCCCCGTCGATCACCCGGACCCGGCCCACTGCATCATCACCGGCACGGGCCTCACGCACTTGGGCTCGGCGGCCGCGCGCGACGGCATGCACAAGAAACTGTCGGGCGCCAAGGAAGAGCTCACCGACAGCCTGAAGATGTTCAAACTGGGCCTCGAGGGCGGAAAGCCGAAGTTAAAATCGGAAGCGGGCGTGCAGCCCGAATGGTTCTACAAAGGCGATGGCTCCTGGCTCGTGGGCCCCGGCCAGCCGCTGCCGCTTCCCGCCTTCGCGCTCGATGGCGGCGAGGAACCGGAACTCGCCGGGCTCTACCTGATCGACGGCAATGGCCGCCCGGTGCGGCTGGGCTTCGCGCTGGGCAATGAATATTCGGACCATGTGACCGAGCGGCAGAACTATCTCTATCTCGCGCATTCGAAGCTGCGCCATTCCTCCATTGGGCCGGAGATGGTGGTGGACGGCATTCCCGGCTCCATCGAAGGCATGAGCCGCATCCTGCGCGGTGGCAAGGTGATCTGGGAAAAGCCCTTCCTGACCGGAGAGAAGAACATGAGCCACACCCTGGCCAACCTCGAATATCACCATTTCAAATATGACGGCTTCCGCCGCCCGGGCGACCTGCACATCCATTATTTCGGCACCGCCACCCTCTCCATCGCCGACAATGTGAAGACCGGGGATGGCGATGTCTTCGAAATTTCCGCGCCTCCCTTCGGCGCGCCGCTGCGCAACCCGCTGAAGGCGGTCAAATCCACGCACAAACCTGGGAGCGTGAAGGCACTTTGACTTAACCAAAGGTTTATGTCTTCTCCGTAATTTTCGCGTTCCAAACTTGGTGGAGACCCGATGCCTGCCGACCTGTCCGACATCCTGTCCCGTATCGCCCGGAACCGCCAGGCCGGGGCGGAGGAGGTTCTGGCGATCCGCCGGCTCATCTATCCCGATGACGCGATTTCGCTGGACGAGGCAAATTGGCTGTTCGATGTGAATGGGCTGATCGAGGCGCCGGGAGAAGACTGGCGCCGGCTGTTCGTCGAGGCGCTCACCGACTTCACCGTCCATCAGGCCGAGCCGCGCGGCTATGTGACGGAGGACAAGGTCGGCTGGCTCGTGGCGCACATCATGAAGGACGGCCGCGTGGACCCGGCAACCGAGCTCGAGGTTGTGATCAACGTGCTCGAGAAAGCGATCGCGGCGCCCGATGCCCTCGCCCTTCTCGCGCTACGCAAGGTGGAGGAGCATGTGTTGCGCGCCAACCGTATTTCGGATGCCGAGGTCCAGATGCTGCGCCGGGTGCTCCATGCGGCAGGCGGGCAGCAGGCGATCGCCATCACCCGCAGCGAAGCCGAGGTGATTTATTCCATTCACGATGCGCGCGGCGGGCTGGAGGATGACCCAGCCTGGCTTGACCTCTTCGCCAAGGCGCTGCTCAACCATCTGATGTTCGCCTCGGGCTTCGCACCGCCAACCCGCGAGGAGGCGCTGCGGCGGGAGGCCTGGCTTGACGACACCTCTGTCAGTGCCGGCAGATTCATGCAGAACATGGTTAAATCGCTCCGCGGCATGGTGAACGCCTATCGCGAACCGGATTTCGGGGAAGAGTATTACCAGCGCCGCACCGCCATCCAGCAGCAGGCGGAAACGATCACCGGGGAAGAGGCCGAATGGCTCGCGGGCAAGCTGGTGGGCAACGGCGTCTATTCGAAGGCGGAGCGCGCGCTGATCGAGGCGCTGAAAGCCGAGCAGCCGCAGCTTCATCCGCTGATTGCGGCAGCGGTCGACAAGATATCCTGACCTTTCTGCCGTGCATTCGGACTGGGTCCGCGTTATGCAAGGGCCATGGCAGCAGAGTTCATCGCCCTCGACTGGGGCACCACATCCTTCCGCGCCTATCGCGTGGCGGCGGACGGGCGCGTGCGGGACACAATCTCCGCACCCGAGGGCATCCTCGCGGTGAAGGACGGGACGTTCGAAGCGGCGCTGGAGAAGCACATCGGCGCCTGGGACGTGGCGCAGCCGGTCATGGCGGCGGGCATGATCACCTCGCGCCAGGGCTGGATCGAGCTGCCCTACCTCCCCTGCCCTGCAAGTGCGGCAGACCTCGCGGACGCGCTCCACCGCCACACCACCGCCTCGGGCCGGCGCATCGCCTTTGTCACGGGGCTCAGCTACAGAGCGCCCGGCGGCATGCCGGACGTGATGCGCTCGGAAGAGGTGCAGGTCTTCGGCTCGCTCGACTTGGGGCTTAATCATTTCGTGACGCCGGGCACGCATTCGAAGTGGATTACCACGGAAGGCGACCGGCTGGTGCGCTATGCGACCTATGTAACGGGCGAGGTCTTCGCTGCGCTGAAGGACCATACCATCCTCGGCCGCCTGATGAAGCCGGGGCCCGATGACGAGCAGGCCTTCGCCATGGGCGTGCGCGCGGCGCTGGAGGATCCGGCGGGCTTCCTCCACCGCATCTTCTCGGCGCGCTCGCTGGGGCTGTTCGGCGAACTCGAACCCGAGGCGATCCCGTCCTATCTCTCGGGCCAGGTAATCGGCACCGAGGTGGCGCATGCCATCCGCGAAAATCCGCGGCAGGCGGAATATGCCGTTCTGGCCTCGCCCGGCATCGGCGGGCGCTATGTGAAGGCCATCGAAATCGCGGGGCTGAAGGTGCGCTATGGCGACCCGCAAGCCATCGTGAAGGGACTGGCGATCGTCGCAAAGAAGGCGGGGATCATATGATCGGGTTCGAACAGGCGGCAGCTGCGTGCGGTATCGTCGCCATCCTGCGCGGCGTGACGCTGGACTAGGTGACGGGCGTGGACTGTGCGGGCTTCGGCATCGGCTCCAACATTTACAAGCCGGGCATGAGCCCGCAAGATGCCGGCAAGGCCGCGCGCGATTTCGTGGCGGCATGGGAGAACCTGAGGGGGAATTGATGAAGGTTGCGATGGTGACGGGTGCGGGTTCGGGCATCGGCAAGGCGGTGGCGCTTGCCTTCGCCAAGGAACGCTATCACGTGGTGCTGGCCGGCCGCCGCGCCGATCTGCTGAACGCGGTGGCGAAGGAGATCGGCGAACATGCGCTGGCCGTGCCGGCCGATGTCTCCGATCCGGAATCCGTGAAGGCGCTGTTCGCGGCGGCGAAGGCGAAGTTCGGACGCCTCGACGTGCTCTTCAACAATGCGGGCACTGGCGCGCCGGGCACGATCCTGCTCGAGGACCTGTCGATCGAGATGTGGCGGAACGTGGTGAACGTCAATCTCTCGGGCGTGTTCTACTGCATGCAGGAGGCCTTCCGCATGATGAAGGAGCAGAATCCGCGCGGCGGGCGCATCATCAACAACGGCTCGATCTCGGCCCATGCGCCGCGGCCCAATTCAGCGCCCTATACCTCGACCAAGCATGCGGTGACGGGGCTGACCAAGTCAGGCTCGCTCGATGGCCGCAAGTATGACATCGCGGTGTGCCAGATCGACATCGGCAATGCCGGCACCGAGATGACCGAGAAGATGAAGACCGGCATGCCGCAGGCCAATGGCACGGTGGCGCCGGAGCCGACCATGGATGTGGAGAATGTGGCGAAAACGGTGCTCTACATGGCATCGCTGCCACTCGAGGCCAACGCGCAGTTCGTGACGGTGATGGCGACGAAGATGCCCTATATCGGACGGGGGTAGATCCTCCTTCAGTCTTTTCCCGCTTCCTGAGGGGGAGAAGACTATCGGTATCAGTTCCCGTCTTCCGGCAGTCTCGGCAGCGGGTGGACGGCGATGCCTTCCTCGATGAGGGCCTTGGCCTCGTCCGGCGTGGTCTGGCCATAGATGCCGCGCGGATCGCTTTCCTCGTAGTGAATCTTGCGGGCTTCCTCGGCGAAGCGGTCGCCGACATACTCGGCATTTTCTTCCACGTGCCGGCGAATCTTGCGCATCATGGTCATGAGCTCGGCAAGCCGCGGATCGGCGGGAGCGGAGACCATCTTCTGCCCGCTCTTGCGGTTGGACTTCACCGGGATGCCCGGCGCCATCAGCTGCTTCTCGACCTTCGCCGAACCGCAGTGGCTGCAAGCCACAAGACCGCGGCCCGACTGCTCGTCATAGGCGGCGCTGTTGCGGAACCAGCCATCGAAGGCATGGCCCTTATCGCATATGAGGTCATAGTGGATCATGGCGGTCAAGTAACGATCGCGCGGCCGGGTTTCAAGACCGTTAAGCCAATCGCCCGGTCATTCTGCAACGCCGGGATGCGGACCCGCGCGAGATCCACCTGCGCGAGGTCGATGTCGGCGATCACGATGCCGGGGTCGGTCCCGGCCTCCGCCAGCACCTCGCCCCAGGGCGAGACGATGAGCGAGTGGCCATAGGTCTCGCGCCCGGACTGGTGCCTGCCGCCCTGTGCGGCTGCCAGCACGAAGCTTCCCGTTTCGATGGCGCGCGCCCGGAGCAGCACATGCCAGTGCGCCTGGCCCGTCGGCACGGTGAAGGCGGACGGCACGGCGAAAAGCTTCGCCCCCGCCTGGGCGAGCGCCCGGTAGAGATGGGGAAAGCGCATGTCGTAGCAGATGGTGAGGCCGATGGCGCCGAGCGGCGTCTCCACCAGCACCGCTTCCTTGCCACCGTCATAGGCATGGGACTCGCGAAGGCTCTCGCCCGTCGGCAGATCGACGTCGAAGAGGTGTATCTTGTCATAGCGCGCGGCGATCGACCCATCGGGCGCAAACAGGAGGGAGCGATTGAGGAGCTTCTCACCCGGCCCCTTCAGGGCCAGCGAGCCAATGTTGAGCCACAAGCCCAGCTCCCGCGCCAGCCCGGAAAAGGCCATGACGCTCGCATCCTCCGCCTCCACGCGCGCGAGCGACTTGAGGCGCGGCCGGTCTGGCTCGAGGATATTGGTCATCTCGGGCGTCGAGATAAAATTGGCCCCCTGCCCTGCCGCCTCGCGAATGAGCGCGGAAGCCTCCGCCACGTTCCGGGTCATAACGGCGCCCGAGCGCAACTGGATAAGGGCGGCGCGGATCGGAGGGGCCAGGCTCACCGGGCGTTCAGCAGCGGGTCCAGCTGGCCGCGCCGGTCGAGCTCGTGGATGTCGTCGGAGCCGCCGACATGGGTTTCGCCGATGAAGATCTGCGGCACGGTGTGGCGGCCATTGGCGCGCAGCATCATCTGCTGGCGCAGGCCGCGGTCCTGCACGTCGATCTCCTCGAATGCGACACCCTTCTTTTTCAGCAGCGTCTTGGCGGCGTGGCAGTAGGGGCAATAGGGCGTGGTGTAGATCGTGACTTTCTGCATGGTCTCTCAAGTATGAGGCTTCGCCGGAAGCTGGACAAGGGCGAAGGTCAGCAAGTTGACCTGCTTTGCACCCGCCTTCTTCAGCGCCAGGGCGCAGGCCTCGGCCGTGGCCCCCGTGGTGCGCACGTCGTCGACCAGCAGCACGGACCTGCCAGCCACCTCGGCGAGGCGGTCAGGCCTCACCGTGAAGGCATTGCGCACGTTTCTGCGCCGCGCCTCCTGGTCGAGACCCACCTGGGCGCGGGTGGACCGGGCCCGGACCAGCACGTCAGGCCGCCACGGCGTGCCCGCGAGGGCGGACACGCGCTGCGCCAGCAGGGCAGACTGGTTGAAACGCCGCCGCCACAGCCGCAGCCAGTGCAGCGGCACGGGCAGCATCACGTCCGACTGGGCGAGGAGCCTGCGCCCTGCCCGCGCCGTCAGGCGGGCCATGAGCAGGCCCGCCTCAGGCCTGTCCCGGTATTTCAGCGCGTGGACGAGTTTCGCCGCCTCGTCCTCGAACAGCACGGCAGCGCGCGAACGCTCCCAGGCGGGCGGGTCCGCCAGAGCGGCGCCGGACAATGCGCCCTCGCCCTGGTCATAGGCGAAGGGCGTGCCCAGCACATCGCAGACCGGCTCCTCCAGCAGCTTCAGCTTGCCCCAGCAAGCGGCGCAAAGGCTCGCGGGCTCGCCCACCGGCGTGCCGCAGGAGAGGCACAGGCTGGGAGTCACCAGATCGACGAAACCCCGCCAGAGGCGGGCTGGGAGGTGGGAAACCGCAATCTCCATCGCGCCACGTTAGCATGGGACGCCGGACCCGTGGATTCCCTTGCGCGATTGGTCTAACAGCGGCGCAAACCCATCCTTGGAGCCTCACCCCCATGTCCTTCTCCCGCGCCGATCTCGACCGCCTTGCCGCCATTCTGGCCGACGCCGCCGAGGCCGAGATCATGCCGCGCTTCAGGAGCCTTGAGGATGGCGGCATCCGCGAGAAGACCGGTGCGCTGGACCTCGTGACCGACGCCGACGAGCAGGGCGAGTGGCGCATCCGCGACCTCTGCGCAAAGGCCTTCCCGCAGGCCCTGTTCGTGGGCGAGGAATCGGTGGCGCGCGACAAGGGGCTGCTCGCGAGGATCGGCGGCGCAGACCTTGCGATCATCGTCGATCCCGTCGATGGCACGTCCAACTTCGCCTGGGGCCTGCCGCTGTTCGGCGTGATGGCCGCCGTGGCGGCCAAGGGCGAGACGGTGGCGGGGCTGATCTATGACCCGGTCGGCCGCGACTGGCGCAAGGGACTGAAGGGCGCGGGCGCCTGGGCCGAGAGCGCAACCGGCCGCACCCGTGACTTGGCGGTGGCCAAGCCCGGCACGCTGTCGGAGATGACGGGCCTCTCCTCCTGGTACCTGATGCCGGAGCCGCAGCGCTCGCGCACGGTGGCGAACCTCGCCAAGACCAAGGCCTGCTTCAACTATCGCTGCGCCGCCTATGAGTACCGCCTGATCGCCGACGGCCTCGTTCACTTCTCGCTGCACTACACGCTGATGCCCTGGGATCATGCGGCAGGCGTGCTGATCCACCAGGAAGCCGGCGGCTTCTCGGCGCTGCTCGACGGTACGCCCTATGACGCCACGAAGCACGAGGGCGGCATCGTTTCCGCCCCCGACCGCGCCACTTATGATCTGATCCGCCGCGAGCTCGCCGGCTGATGGCGGGAGCCCCTCACCTCTTCGACCGCGCGCTCGCCGCCACTCGCGCCGCGCGCCGGCGCGGCCCTGAGCCAAACATCCTGACGCGCACAATTGCCGAGGAGCTGGTGGAGCGCGTGGCCTTCGTCAACCGCCGCTTCGAGCGGGTGCTGCTGATTGCGGCGGAGCCCGAGGCCATTGCCGGGCGCCTGAAGGAAGGCGGACAGGTGAAGGAGGTGGAGATGCGCCTGCCCTCATCCGGCGATCGTCTTGGTTTGCCGCAAGAACAGTTCGACGCCGTGTTCAGCGTCCTCGATCTCCAGACCTTCAACGATGTGCCGGGCGCGCTGATCCAGATGCGCCATGCGCTGAAGCCTGACGGGCTGCTGCTCGTCTGCCTTTTCGCGGGAGATACGCTCACCGAACTCCGCCAGTCCTGGCTCGCGGCGGAGGTGGCCATCTCCGGCGGCGTCACGCCCCGCGTCGCCCCGATGATCGACGTGCGCGAGCTGGGGGCACTCCTCCAGCGCGCGGGCCTGGCGTTGCCCGTTGCCGACCTCGACCGCACAATGGTGCGCTATTCCGATGCCGTGGCGCTGATCCATGAAATCCGCGAGCTGGGTCTCTCCAATAATCTCGTGGGCCGCTCGCGTGTTCCCGTGAGCCGCAGGCTGATGGGTGCGGCCATCAACCACTACCAGCAGAATTTCGCCGACCCCGACGACCGCGTGCGCGCCACCATCGAAATTGCCTGGCTCACCGGCTGGGCCCCGCATGAGAGCCAGCAGCAGCCATTGAAGCCCGGAAGTGCCAAGGCACGCCTGGCCGATGCGCTGAAGGTGGATGAGAAGAAGCTGCGTTGACCAGCGAGTCCTTCTCCAATCCCTTCGCAAACAGGAGAAGGACTCGTGGCTACAGCAGATCCGCCAGATGCGGGATCAGCGGAATGTCCGCCGGCGGCATGGGATAGTCCTTCAGCTTTTGCGGCCGCACCCAGGCGATGGCCTGGCCCTCCGCCCCCACCACCTGGCCCTTCCAGCGGCGGCAGACATAGAGCGGCATGAGCAGGTGGAAGTCCTCATAGGCGTGGCTGGCGAAGGTCAACGGCGCCAGGCAGGATTCGGCCACGTCGATGCCGAGCTCTTCCTTCAGCTCACGAATCAATGCAGCTTCCGGCCGCTCGCTTAGCTCCACCTTGCCGCCGGGAAATTCCCACAAGCCGCCGAGCTGCTTGCCCATGGGCCGCTGGGAGAGGAGCACGCGGCCTTCCTTGTCGACCAGCGCCACGGCGGCGACGAGGACGATCTTCATGCTAGCTGCGGTAGGAGCCGTTGATGTCGATGTAGCGATGCGTGAGGTCGCACGTCCAGACCCGGGCCTTGCCCCTGGCGACGCCCACATCCGCCTCGATCACGATATGGCGGCCCTTCATGTGCGGCATGATCTCCGCTTCCTTGTAGGCGGGATCGCGCATGCCGTTCTTCGCCACCGTGATGCCGCCGATCCTGATCCTCAGCTTGTCGCGGACCGCCTTCTCGCCAGCCTTGCCGATAGCCATGACGACGCGGCCCCAGTTGGCGTCCTCGCCGGCCACTGCCGTCTTCACCAGCGGCGAATTGGCGATCGACATGGCGATCCTGTGCGCGGCCTTGTCGTTCTCAGCGCCGGTAATGGCGATCTCTATGAACTTCTCCGCCCCTTCGCCGTCCTTCGCCACCTGGTGGGCGAGGTCCATGCAGAGGCCATTCAGCGCCCTAGCGAAGGCCTTGAGTTCGCCGCCGCCGGCCTTGAGACCCTTGATGGCGTTGCCGGCATGGCCGGTTGCGAAGAGCAGCACAGTGTCGGACGTCGAAGTGTCGCCATCGACCGTGATACAGTTGAAGCTCTTGTCCACTGCCTTCGACAGCAACTTCTGCAGCGCCTTGGCGGGAATGGCGGCATCGGTGAAGAGGAAGACCAGCATGGTCGCCATGTCCGGCGCGATCATGCCCGAGCCCTTGGCGATGCCGTTGATGGTGACGGTCTTGACGCCAAGCTTCACCTTTGCAGTGGCCGCCTTGGGGAAGGTGTCGGTGGTCATGATGGCCCTGGCGGCCATGGCCCACTGGTCGGGCTTCGCAGCCGCCACGAGCTGCGGCAGCGCATCGGTGATGAAACCGGGGGCCAGCGGCTCGCCGATGACGCCGGTCGAGGACTGGAAGATCTCATGCGGCTTGCAGCCCAACTGCTTGGCCGCCGCCTTGGCCACCGCCGTGACGGTGGCAACGCCTGCCTTGCCGGTGAAGGCATTGGCGTTGCCGGCATTGACGACCACGGCACGCGCCGTGCCGCCAGCGAGGCTGACGGCGCACCAGTCGACCGGGGCCGAGCGCGACTTGGAGCGAGTGAAACAGCCCGCCACGGCAGTGCCCGGTTCCATGACGGCCAGCAGCACGTCAGGCCTGTTCTTGTAGCGTATCCCGGTTTCGGCCGCCGCCAGCGTCACGCCGGCGATGGGCGGCAGATCAGGAAAATCCGCCGGCGCCAGCGGCGAAACCTGATGTGCGCCTTGAACCGCCCCTTGCTGCGCCATGACGAGCTCCCTCAGATCGGCGTGGATATGGTCACGTGACTTATTGCGGAGTCTGGATCTGCAGGTCACCCTTGCCGGACGCGGCATCGCCCGCGGCATTGTCGCCGCCCATGGCATCGCCGCCTGCGGCAGGAGCAGCGCCGCCGGACTCGTCCAGCGCCGGCTTGTTCTCCTGGAAGTTCTTGGCGGCCTTGGCGGCCTCCTCGGCATATTTCTTCAGGTCATCGTCAAGGATTTCGACCTTCGATTTCTCGCGGATCTTGGCCATGACCTCGCCGACCTTTTGGCGCAGCAGCACATTGCGGATGGCCTGCTTCACTTGGTCATAGGGCTGGGCCGCACCCTGCTTCCTGTCCTCGAGGCGGATGATGTGCCAGCCGAAATCGGTCTTCACCGGCTGCGAGGTTTCGCCCACCTTGAGCGCGAAGGTGGCCTTGGAGAATTCCGGCACCATTTCGGCGGCGGTGAAATAGCCGAGGTCGCCGCCATAATCTTTCGAACCGTCAAGGCTGTACTTCTTGGCGAGGTCCTCGAACTTCTGGCCGTCGGCCAGCATCTTCTCGATATCCTGGGCTTCCTTCTCGCTGGCCACCAGGATCATGCGGGCGCGCACCCGCTCCGTCTGCTGGAGCTTGGCGGCCTCCTCGTCATAGGCCTTGCGGATCATGTCCTCCGTCACCATCGGGCGGATCTTCTGAAAGAAATAGGCGTCACGCAGGGCTTTGGCCTGGTAGAGGGCGAGGCGGCGCTTGTATTCCTCGGTCTCCGCGATGCCTTCCTGCACGGCATACTGGGCAAGCAGGTGGCGCTCGATCAGGTATTCCACCACGAAGGGGTAGCGCAGCTTCGGCGGCATGTCCGGCAGCTGGCCGATGATGTCGTCGGTGGCCATCTGAACTTCCGACACCCGGATCTCGTGGCCGTTGACAATGGCGATGACCTTGTCATCCTTTGGCGCTGCGTCCTCCTGTGCCAGGGCCGGCATGGCGACACAGAGGCCCAGCAGCGCGGCTGCCGCGCAAGAGGTTAGTAAATTTCGGAAAAAAGACATTCAAGTCCACCGTTCAAGAGGCCATTGACCGCCCCGGATGCCATCGGGCGGGTGCCGCTCCATGTCCCTCAAAGAAGGCAAGAATAAGCCCCCGGCGCCGTTCCGTCCGGGCCGCCGCAATTTGAGCGCACATTGGTCGGGTTGGCGGTTGCTGGCAAGTGGCCGGGCCACAGATGAAACCCCTGTTGCGCCTATGCAACACATTGAAATTGCGGAGGCTTGGTCCCATCTGCCGGGCGGCGCGATTTTCCCGGGGGCGGCGCATTGCTCCGGCCCGGCAACTTGACTAGAAAGCGCCTCGACCCGGGGGCGGACCGCCCCCTCCTGAAGGATACGAATCAATGTTCGGATTGCGCGGCATCGCCGCTAGGATTTTCGGTTCCAGCAATGAGCGCCAGATCGCCAAATACCGTGGCCGGGTAGACGCGATCAACGCCTTGGAGCCCGAGCTTGCCGCACTGTCCGACGAGGAGCTGAAGGCCCGCACCGCCAAGTTCAGGGAGCAGCTGGCGGGCGGCAAGGACCTCGACGGCCTGCTGGTGCCCGCCTTCGCGACGGTACGCGAGGCCGCCAAGCGCACGCTGGGCCAGCGCCATTTCGACGTGCAGCTGATCGGCGGCATGGTGCTGCATGAGGGCCGCATCGCGGAAATGAAGACGGGCGAAGGCAAGACCCTCGTCGCCACGCTTCCCGTTTATCTCAACGCGCTGGCAGGCAAGGGCGTGCACGTCGTCACCGTCAACGACTACCTCGCTAAGCGCGACGCCGGCTGGATGAGCCAGATCTATGGCTTCCTCGGCCTCAGCACGGGCGTAATCGTGCATGGCCTCTCCGACGAAGAGCGCCGCCAGGCCTATGCCTGCGACGTGACCTACGCCACCAACAACGAGCTGGGCTTCGACTACCTGCGCGACAACATGAAATACCACCTCGATGAGATGGTCCAGCGCGGGCACAACTATGCCATTGTCGACGAAGTGGACTCGATCCTCATCGACGAGGCGAGGACGCCGCTTATCATTTCGGGGCCCGTCGACGACAAGTCGGACCTCTACAACGCAGTGAACCAGTTCATCCCCGCGCTCACCGCGCAAGACTACGATCTCGACGAGAAGCAGCGCTCGGTGACGCTCACCGAGCAGGGCAACGAGCACCTGGAGCAGGCGCTGGGGGGCGCCGGCCTTCTCCGCGGCACCAACCTCTATGACGCCGAGAACGTGACCATCGTGCACCACGTGCAGCAGGCGCTGAGGGCCCACAAGCTGTTCCAGCGCGACAAGGACTACATCGTCAAAGATGGTCAGATCGTCATCATCGACGAGTTTACCGGCCGCATGATGCCGGGCCGCCGCTACTCCGAAGGCCTGCACCAGGCGCTGGAGGCCAAGGAACGCGTGGCGATCCAGCCGGAAAACGTCACTCTCGCCTCGATCACCTTCCAGAACTACTTCCGCCTCTATGCCAGGCTCGCCGGCATGACCGGCACGGCACTGACCGAGGCCGAGGAGTTCATGGACATCTACAGCCTCGACGTGCTCGACATCCCGACCAACGTGCCTGTCGCCCGCAGGGACGAGGACGACCAGGTGTTCCGCACGGCGAAGGAAAAGTACGGGGCGATCATCGACACCATCGAGGAGGCCCGCGCCAACGGCCAGCCCGTGCTGGTGGGCACCACCTCGATCGAAAAGTCCGAGTTGCTCTCCGAGATGATGAAGCGGCGCAACGTGCCCCACAACGTGCTGAACGCGCGCTACCATGAGCAGGAAGCAGCGATCGTGGCGCAGGCCGGCGTTCCCGGTGCTGTCACCATCGCCACCAACATGGCCGGCCGCGGCACCGACATAAAGCTGGGCGGCAACCTCGACATGCGGGTCGCGACCGAACTGGCCGAACTGCCGCCGGGCCCCGAGCGCGACCAGCGCATCGCCGCCATCAGGCAGGAGATCGAGGCCAACAGGCAGAAGGTGCTGGAAGCTGGCGGCCTCTTCGTCATCGGCACCGAGCGCCACGAGAGCCGCCGCATCGACAACCAGCTGCGCGGCCGTTCCGGCCGCCAGGGAGATCCCGGCCGGTCGCTGTTCTATCTGTCCCTCGAGGACGATCTGATGCGCATCTTCGGCTCCGAGCGGCTGAATTCGATGCTCACCATCTCAGGGCTGAAGGAGGGAGAGGCCATCGTCCATCCGTGGATCAACAAGGCGCTGGAAAAGGCGCAGCAGAAGGTCGAGGCGCGCAACTTCGATATCCGAAAGAACCTCTTGAAGTTCGACAATGTGATGAACGACCAGCGCAAGGTGATCTTCGACCAGCGCATCAGCATCATGAAGGGCGAGGAGGTGGCCGCGACCGTCGACGACATGCGCCACCACACGATCGAGGACCTCGTCCACAAGCACATACCGCCCAATACCTATGCCGAGCAGTGGGACGCCGACGGCCTGCGCGAGCGCCTGCTCGAAGTGGTGGGCATCGATTTCCCCGTGGCCGCCTGGGCCAAGGAAGAGGGCATTGCCGAGGAGGAGATCCTCGAGCGCGTGACCAAGGCCGCCGGCCAGCACTATGCCGAAAAGCGCGGCCGCTACGGCCAGGACATCATGGGCCAGGTCGAGAAGACCTTCCTGCTGCGCACGCTGGACCAGCTGTGGCGCGACCACATCATCACAGTGGAGCAGCTGCGCCAGGTCATCCACCTGCGCGGCTACGGCCAGCGCGACCCGCTCAACGAATACAAGACCGAGGGCTACAATCTTTTCGAAAGCATGATCAACCAGCTGCGCGAGAACGTCACCGCGCAATTGATGCGCGTCGAGGTGCAGATGCGCGATCCCTCCGGGCTGATGGAGCTGCCCGGCGAGGACGAGCTGCCAACGATGGCCGCCCACCACATCGACCCCGTCACCGGCGAGGACGAGCTGTCGCAGGCCGCCCTGACGCTGGCCCGCAACGCCACCGTGACAGCGGCCGGCTTCGACCCCAAGAACCCCAAGACCTGGGGCAAGGTCGCCCGCAACGACCCCTGCCCCTGCGGCTCCGGCAAGCGCTACAAGCACTGCCACGGGTCCTTTGCGTGAAAACAATCCCGGTCCGAAATGAAAATGGGCAGCGTGAGCTGCCCATTTGCCGATGGCGCCGGGAGCGCTACGCCGCGCTGGTGTAGCCGACGGAGCCCATCATGCCGGAGTTCATGTGATAGGCATGGTGGCAGTGGAAAGGCCAGGAGCCTGGATTGTCGGCATCGAACATGATGGTCACCGACTCCATGGGAGGCACCAGCACAACGTCGCGCAGCGCGCCGTCGATGACCCTGTTGCCGAGCGCCACAACCTTGAAATAATGGCCGTGGAGATGCATCGGATGCGCCATGCCGGTCATGTTGTGCATCATGACCGCGATGCGCTCGCCCTGGCGCATGGTGAACAGCGGCTGCACCGGGTTCGCCTCGCCATTGAGGCCCCAGAGGTAATCGGTGTCGCACCCCGTCAGCATCAGCATATGGGTGCGGTTGACGGGCTCCTGCGGCAGCTTGGCGACAGGCCGGTAGAGCAGTTCCTGCGCCAGGTCCAAGGCAGGCGTCTGCTCGCCTTTGCTCGCGATCCTGGGCACCGTGGCCCCCGCAGTGGCGAGGATGATGCCGGTGCGCTCCCCCACACCTTCGGGGCGGAACAGCACCGGGAAGGCCCCGCCCTCCGCCGGGATCTTGATCCGGATGTCGGCGCGCTGCGCCATGGCGAGCGGGAATAGGCTGCCCTTCATCGGATAGATGGCGTTGCCGTCGACCGCGATGAGTTCGCCCTCCATGGCGCCGAGGTCGATCCACATGTTGGACGCCGCCGCGCCATTGATGATGCGGAGCCTGACCGTGCTGTTCTTGTCGACCGGTACGATTTCGGGGTCCTCCAGCGTGCGGTCATTGGCGAGATAGGCGTCGAACACGATGTCGTTCAGCATGCCTGCGCCACCCATCATGCCGGACATCATGCCGGTCATGCCCTGCATCATGCCGCCGGATCCGGAATGGTCCATCCGCGAATGATCCATGCCCTGCATGTTCATGCCCTGCATCATGTGGCCGGCATGGGCTCCGCCACCTCCGGTGAGCTCGGCCAGTATCTCCTGCGGATTGCGGAAGGTGAAGTCATGCAGCATCACAACGTGTTCCTGGTCGTCGAACACCGGCTGCTTCACCTCGTTGACGATCAGCGGCGCGGCCAGCATCTGCTGTTCCTGCAGGCCCATGTGGGAATGCATCCAATGCGTGCCGGAGCGCGTGTTGGCGAAATCATAGTCCTGCGCAGCACCCGGCGCGATCGCGGGCTGGCCATACATCGCCACTCCATCCTGCCCGAAGGGCGGAGTGAGGCCGTGCCAATGGACGATGGTCTCGCTGTCCGTATCGTTCTTGACGCGCACCCGGAAATGCTCGCCGAACATCATGGAGAGCCCGGGCTTCCCGCCGGGCCCCGTGATGCCATAGACGCTCGCGGGTTTGCCCTTCACCTCCAGCACGCGCTTCGACACAGTGAGGAGCTGTGGTTCGGGCTCCGCGAAAGCGAGACGCGGCAGACTCATGAGGGACGCGCCGGCAAGGCCGGTCAGCAGAAGTTCACGGCGGTTCATCATTCTTCCCTCCACGTTCATCACCCCTATGTGGATGCGATTTGCGGCAGGAACCGGGCAGACTCCAGGCTGCTAGAGGTTGCGTCCGATGCCGAGGAACTTGTCGCGGCGCTGGGCGCGGAGGGCCTCGGGCGACAGGCCATTGAGGCTTTTCAGCGCCTTGCTGATGGCCTCCCCGGTGGCCGCGATGGCCTCGGAAGACGCGCGATGGGCGCCCCCCTTGGGTTCCGGGATGATCTCGTCGATCACGCCCAGCTTCTTCAGGTCCTGCGCGGTGATCTTCATCGCCGCAGCCGCATCCTTGGCGCGCGCGGCATCGCGCCACAGGATCGAGGCCGCGCCTTCCGGGGAAATCACGCTGTAGATGGCGTGTTCGAGCATCATCACGGCGTTGGCCGTGGCAATGGCGATTGCGCCGCCGGAGCCGCCCTCGCCGATCACCACCGAGATGGTGGGAACGCCAAGAGACAAGCAGCAGTCGGTCGAGCGCGCGATGGCCTCCGCCTGGCCGCGCTCCTCGGCATCGATGCCGGGATAGGCGCCTGCCGTGTCAACGAAGGAGATGACGGGAAGTCCGAAGCGGCCGGCCATTTCCATCAGCCGCACCGCCTTGCGATAGCCCTCGGGCCTCGCCATGCCGAAATTGCGCTTGAGGCGGGACGCCGTGTCATTGCCCTTCTCCTGGCCCAGCACCATCACGGCCTGGCCCTGGAAGCGGCCCAAGCCTCCCACCACGGCAAAATCCTCTGCGAACTTGCGGTCGCCGGCCATCGGGGTGAATTCGGTGATGAGCTGGCCGATATAGTCCACCGCATGCGGCCGCTCCGGGTGGCGGGCGACTTGCGCCTTCTGCCAGGGTTCGAGGCTGGCATAGAGGTCGGTCAGTTGCTTTGCCGCCTTCTTCTCCAGCCCCTTCACCTCGTCCGCGATCGACAGGGTCTTGTCGCCAGATGCCAGCGCGCGGAGTTCCGCGATCTTGCCTTCCAGTTCGGCGAGCGGGGCTTCGAAATCGAGATAGGTGGGCATTGGGCCTCGAAACGGGTCAGGAGTGGCGCGGAAACTGGCTGCGCGGCGGCCGGAAGTCAACTTTTCTTGGCAAGCGGATGGTGGGTCTCCACCACCTCACGCAGCCGCCCGGCCTGCACATGGGTATAGATCTGCGTTGTCGAAATGTCAGCATGGCCAAGCATTTGCTGGACGGCCCGGAGGTCGGCGCCGCCTTCCAGCAAATGGCTGGCGAAGCCGTGGCGCAGCACATGAGGGGAGAGTTTTGCCGCGTCGAGCCCCGCCTCCCGGCCCAGCGCCTTCAGTTCCAGCGCGAAATGCTGCCGCGTCAGATGCCCGGCAGCCCCCGAAGACGGGAACAGCCACTTTGACCCCGCCTGGCCGGATGTCCGCAGTTCGGCCAAGTAAACGTTGAGGGCCGCGCGGGCGGTTTGGGACACCGGCGCCAGCCGCTCCCGCCCGCCCTTGCCCTTGACCAGGATGAAGTCCTTCTCCGCTTCTGCCGCCTGGGCGGTGAGGCCGACGAGCTCGGACACGCGCAGGCCCGTCGCGTAGAGCATCTCGATGAGGCAGAGGAGCCGCAGCGCCTTGAGAAACTGCTTGCCTTCCGACCGCGTCACCCGGGCACGGGCAGCCTGTGCAAGTGCCTCGACATCCGCATGCGAGATCATTTTAGGCAGTGGCCTGGCAGTGCGCGGGCTGTCGATGGCGGTGGCCGGATTGTCCTTGGCCAGCCCGTCGCCGTGGAGGAAGCGGTGGAACTGCCGGATGGCGGAGAGCTTGCGCGCCGCCGAGGAGCGGGCGAGGCCAAGGCTCTCCAGCATTTCGAGGTGGCGGCGGATGTCGTCCGGACCCGCCGCCTTGAGATCGGCGATGCCCCCGGCATAGGCCGCGAGGTCCCGGCGGTAAGCGGCCAGGGTGTTCTGCGATGCGCCGCGCTCGGCCGCCATCATTTCGAGGAAGCGGTCGATCAGGCGCTGGGAGACGCTACTTGGCACGCAGCTTCTCGCTGGGCAGCGGCTTCACGATTTCGGTCTGCTGCGGCGGGAAGTGAGACAGCATCCAGGCGCTGCCATAGACCGCGCCCACGAGAGACCCAACCACCAGAACGAATTTCACCGTATCGGGCATCTGTCACCACCAGAGAGGACGAGTGTAGCGGTTCGATTCCGCTTCGGAAAGGCTTTGCGGCGGAACATCTTGCACGATAGAACCGGCCGGAATTGAGGAAACCTGATGGCGCGCCGTTCGATTGCAAAGGAGGCCGAATTGGTCCGGCAGTGGCTTGGGCAGCGCCCCATCGTGCTCGTCGGGCTGATGGGCGCCGGCAAGACGAGCGTGGGACGGAGGCTCGCCGAAAAGCTTGGCATTCCCTTCGTCGACGCCGACCAGGAGATCGAGGCGGCGGCGGGAAAATCCATCAAGGACATCTTCGCCGACCATGGCGAGCCCTATTTCCGCGAGGGCGAGCGCCGTGTTATCCAGCGCCTCATCGGAAATGGCGCGCAGGTGCTGGCAACGGGCGGCGGCGCCTACATGAACGACGAGACGCGCCAGCGCATTCGGGAGAGCGGCATTTCGGTCTGGCTCAGAGCGACGCTGCCTATTCTGATGAAGCGGGTGCTGAAGCGGCAGGACCGGCCGCTCCTGCAGAACGAGGACCCCGAGGCGGTGATGCGCGGGCTGATCGACAAGCGATACCCGGTCTATGCGCTGGCGGACGTGACGGTCGAAAGCCGCGACGTGCAGCACGGGCAGATGGTGAATGACGTAGTCCGCGCGCTGGCGCAATGGGATGGATGGGACAAGAAGAAGACGGCAGATGAGTGACCTTAACGCCGCCGGGCGGCGCGACACCGTGCCTGTCTCGTTGGGCGACCGCAGCTATGACATCCACATCGGCGAGGGCCTTTTGGCCCGGGCTGGCGAGGTGGTTGCGCCCTTCCTGAAGCGTCCGCTCACCGCCATCGTCACTGACGAGAACGTCGCCGCCGTCCATCTCGCCACACTCGAGCGCGCGCTCGCCGGCAAGGGCATCCGCTCCACCGCCATCGTCATGCCGCCGGGCGAGAAGACCAAGAGCTACCAGCATTTGGCCGAACTCTGCGACAAGCTGCTGGCGGCCGGCATCGAGCGGCGCGACCGCATCATCGCCTTCGGCGGCGGCGTCATCGGCGACCTTGCGGGCTTCGCGGCGGCGATCCTGCGCAGGGGCGTGGATTTCATCCAGATCCCCACGACGCTATTGTCGCAAGTGGACTCATCCGTCGGCGGCAAGACCGGCATCAACTCGCCCCATGGCAAGAACCTGATCGGCGCCTTCCACCAGCCGCTCGCCGTCATCGCCGATATCGCGCTGCTCGACACGCTGAACAAGCGTGAACTGGCGGCGGGCTATGCGGAAGTGGCGAAATACGGCCTGCTGGGCGATCCGGACTTCTTCGAATGGCTCGAGGGCGCCGCCCCCGCCATCATGCGCGGCGATTCCCAGGCGCGCATCCAAGCCATCCGCAGGTCCTGCGAGGCGAAAGCCCGGATCGTCGCGGAAGACGAACACGAGACGGGTGTGCGGGCGCTCCTCAACCTCGGCCACACCTTCGGCCACGCGCTCGAATCCGCCACCGGCTATTCGCAGCGCCTGCTGCATGGCGAGGGCGTGTCGATCGGCATGGTGCAGGCCTTCCGCTTCTCCGAACGCCAGAAGCTCTGCCCGCCCGGCACGGCGGAGCGCGTGGCCAAGCACCTGAGGTCCGCCGGCCTTCCGGTGCATGCCTCGCAAATCCCCGGCGAGCTTCCGCCGCCGGCAACGCTGGTGGAGATCATGCGGCAGGACAAGAAGGCCCAGGGCGGCAAGCTCACCTTCATCCTGGCGCGCGGCATCGGCGAAGCCTTCGTCGCGAAGGACGTCAGCGAGCATGATGTCCTGAACTTCCTGACGGAGGACCTCCGCCAGCGATGAGCCCCGACCCCGAAGTAACCAGCGCCGCGATCCTCGCCCTGCTCTTCCTTTCCGCCTTCGCGGCCGCCGGGCGCGCCAGCCTGTGGAACGCCTCGCGCACCAGGCTCGGCGAGTTGCAGAAGCGCGGCTTTCACGGGGCCGGAACCGCCCTGCGCCTGCTGGCCGACGAAGACCGCACCATGGGCGCGCTGGCACTCGCCAAGCTGCTGGCCGTGGCATTGGCCGGCGGCCTTGCCGCCCTCCAGCTGTTCCACGATCTGGCCCCGCTGCAGGCGGGCCTCGCCGCCATTGCGCTGGTCTTCTCTTATGCCTTGTTTGGCCTCGTGCTGCCGGACGCCTATGCCACACGCCGCGCCGACCGGGTGGCCGTTATCCTGTCCGGGCCGGCGCGGCTGCTGGTCGCCGTTCTGGGCCCGGTCGCGGCAGCGCTGGAGGAACTGGCGCGCGGCATCCTCACGCTCACCGGCAACAGCGGTGTTGATGAGACCCACACCATGCACGAGGAGCTGCGCGAGGCCATCGACCTTCACGTGAAAGACGGCACCGTGGTGAAGAACGACCGCGACATGCTCTCCGGCATACTCGCCATGCAGGACCTCGAAGTGGCTGACATCATGGTCCACCGCACCAAGATGACCATGCTCGACATCGAGGAGGACCCGAAGGACATCGTCAACACCGTGCTGAAGAGCGGCCACACGCGCATTCCTGTGTGGAAGGACAACCCCGACAACATCATCGGCGTGCTGCATGCGAAGAATCTTTTCGCGGCGCTGCAGAAACACAATGGCGATGCGGCCAAGATCGACATCGAGGATATCCTGCTGCCGCCGTGGTTCGTGCCCGATACGCGGGCAATCCCCGACCAGCTCAATGCCTTCCTCAAGCGCAAGAGCCACTTCGCCATCGTCGTCGACGAATATGGCGAGGTGCAGGGCCTTGTGACACTCGAGGATATCATCGAGGAGATCGTCGGCGACATCAAGGACGAGCACGATGCGGTGGCCTCGGGCGTCCGCCCCAAGCCCGACGGCTCGTATCTGGTCGATGGTTCCGTGGCGATCCGCGACCTCAACCGCGCCTTCGACTGGGAGCTGCCCGACGAGGAAGCCAACACCATCGCCGGCCTCGTCATCCACGAGGCGCGCATGATCCCCGACGTGGGCCAGGCCTTCGTCTTCCACGGCTTCCGCTTCGAAATCCTGAAGAAGCGCCACCACCAGATCACGGCGCTCAGAATGAGCCCGGTGAAGCGGGAGGGCAGCGACGCTGAGACAGGTTGACCTCGTCATCGTCGGCGCCAGTTTCGCGGGGCTCCTTTGCGCAAGGACCGCCGCTCTGCGAGGTTTGCGCACCCTCGTCATTGAGGCCAAGGACGAGCCGGGCGCCCGCATTCACACCACGGGCATCCTCGTCAAGGAGGCGGCTGACGAAGTGGACACGCCGCCGCGGTTCTCACGCACCATTCATGGCGTGCGTCTCTATGCGCCGTCGCTGCGCTACATCGATCTTGCCTCGCGCGACTATTATTTTCTCACCACCGATACTGCAGGGCTCATCAGGTGGTTCGCCGACGAGGCACGCCGCGCCGGGGCGGAGGTTATCTGTGGCCGGAAGTTCGAGGCAGCCAATCGCGTGGAAGGCGGCTTCGAACTGCCGCAGTTCGATGTGCAGGCCCGCTACATCATCGGTGCTGATGGCGCCCGTTCGACGGTGGCACGGCTGTTCAAGCTGGGCCGCAATGAGCGATTCCTGACCGGACTCGAGATCGAATACGAAAGCTTGCCGCAGGCGGACCCGGACCTTCTGCACTGCTTCCTCGACACCAGGCTGGCGCATGGCTACCTGGCGTGGGTGGCGCCGGCGCCGGGCTTTTTCCAGGCGGGCCTCGCCACCAATGACAAGGTGAAGCCGGACCTCAAGGCCTTTCTGGCGCACACGGAACATCTGTTCGGGTTCTCGCAGGCCGCGGTGAAGGAACGCCGCTCCGGCCTCATTCCCTGCGGTGGCCCCGTGACGCCTCTCGCCGCGCCGGGCGTCATGCTGATTGGCGATGCCGCCGGTCATGTCTCGCCCTTGACCGGCGGCGGCATAAGGTTGGCCTTCCGCTATGGCCGGCGCGCCGGGCAGCTGGTGGCCGATCACCTTCTGCGAAATGGCCCACCGCCTGAGACGGTCATTGCGCGCGAGCTTCCGTCATTCGGCAAGAAACTGGCGCTGCGCGCCGTGATGGATGCCGGACCGCCCAATTGGCTTTATGACCTGATCATCGGAACATCGGCGATGCGATGGTTCGCGCGCAAAGTCTATTTCCACCACCGCAATCCGCAACCCCAATCTCAGGGCGCCGAGGATTGAATCGCCAGCGCGTGCACGCGCTCCTTCAGTTCGTCCGCCAGCGCGGCATTGACCATGCGGTGCTGTTCGACGCGCGACTTGGCTCTGAAGGCCTCCGCCACGATGACCACCCGGAAGTGGCTTTCCCCATCGGACCTTGAGCCGGAGTGGCCGGCATGGTGGTGGGACTCGTCGATCACCTCAAGCGCTGAAGGCGCGAAACTGTTCCTGAGCTTCTTGGTGATTCTTTGGCCGACGGGGCCGAGATTGGCGTTCAGTGTCATTCTGTCTCTATCCACCGGCTAGCGCTTGCTTGCGCGGGCCTCTATCACCATAATCGGAGTCGATGAAGCTCGATTCAAAATACTTCGACAAGATCCGCGTGAAGCCTTCGGCCGACAAGAAGAAGGCGGCCGAGACCATTCCCCAGTGTGACTGGCCGGATTGCCCGCGCCCCGCACGCCACAAGGCGCCGATGGGCCGCGGCCACGAGGGCAAGTTCTATAACTACTGCACCGAGCATGTGCAGGAGTACAACAAATCCTACAATTATTTCTCCGGCATGAAGGACGACGAGATGCAGGAGTTCCAGAAGAACGCCCGCCTCGGCGAGCGTCCGACCTGGAAACTGGGCCAGAATGCCACCCCCAATGCGTCCAGCGTGCGCCGCCGCGGCGCCCAGATGCGCGCCGGCCCCTTCGGCCTCAACGGGACTGGAAAGCAGCCCGGCCGCCATCCCTCCGGCCGCGCCCTGCGCTCGACGGAACTCAAGGCCCTGCAAACGCTGAATCTGGACGACAGCGCCACGCCGGAGCAGGTGAAGACCCAGTACAAGACTCTGGTGAAGCGGCTCCACCCCGACGCCAATGGCGGCAGCCGCGCCAACGAGGACACGCTGAAGGCGGTGATCCAGGCCTATGACCACCTGCGTTCAAGTGGATTCTGCTAAGCGGCGCAAAGCCTTGCCCGGCAGAGCCTGACCGTCTAAAACCCGTCCGCGTAACCCCGGAACATAAAGATTTCCTGACATGATTGCGAAGGCCCCTGCAGAGGCAAATGGCATGCCCGACGCCAAGGCGTCGGTGAAGCAGCTTTTCGGCTTCGACACGAATATGGAAGTTCCCGCCTATTCCAGGGCCTCGGAACATGTTCCGGACCTCGACCCGGACTACCTCTTCAACCGCGAGACAACGCTCGCCATCCTCGCGGGCTTCGCCTTCAACCGCCGCGTTATGGTGACGGGCTATCACGGCACCGGCAAGTCGACTCATATCGAGCAGGTGGCCGCCCGCCTCAAATGGCCCTGCATCCGCATCAACCTCGACAGCCACATCTCCCGCATCGACCTCATCGGCAAGGATGCGATCGTGCTGCAGGAGGGAAAGCAGGTCACCGAGTTCCGCGAAGGCATCCTGCCCTGGGCCTACCAGCACAATGTGGCCCTCGTGTTCGACGAATATGACGCCGGCCGCCCGGACGTGATGTTCGTGATCCAGCGCATTCTCGAAAGCTCGGGCAAGCTAACGCTTCTCGACCAGTCGCGCGTCATCCGTCCGCACGCCGCCTTCCGGCTCTTCGCCACGGCCAACACCATCGGCCTGGGCGACACCACCGGCCTCTATCACGGCACGCAGCAGATCAACCAGGCGCAGATGGACCGCTGGTCGATCATCACCGCGCTCAACTACTTGCCCCATGCGCAGGAGGTGGGCATCGTGGCGGCAAAGTCGAAGCACTTCGACACCGAGAAGGGCCGAAAGACCATCTCCAACATGGTGCGCGTGGCGGACCTGACCCGCAACGCCTTCATGCAGGGCGATCTCTCGACCGTCATGAGCCCACGCACGGTGATTACCTGGGCGCAGAACGCCGAGATATTCGGCGATGTGGGTTTCGCCTTCCGCGTTACCTTCCTCAACAAGTGCGACGAGCTGGAGCGCAGCGTGGTGGCCGAGTTCTACCAGCGCTGCTTCGGCGAGGAACTGCCGGAATCCTCCGCCCACATCGCCATCGCCTGAGGTCCTTCAGGTGGCGAAGGAGAAGGACACACCTTCGAACGAGTTCAAGCGCGTCCTCACCGTCGCGATGAAGACCATTGCCGAGGACCCGGAGCTTTCCGTGGCCTTCGGCAACGAGGCGCCGTCGCTCGCCGGCAACCGCGCCAAGCTGCCGCAGGTGGCGAATGAGCTGAAGGCCTCCGACATCGCCATCGTGCGCGGCCTGTCCGACAGTTTCGCGCTCCGCCTCGCCAACCACAACGACAAGGTCCACGCCCGCTACCAGCCGCAGGGCAAGAATGCGCGCGCCGTGTTTGAGGCCGTCGAGCAGGCCCGCATCGAGGCGCTGGGCGCCAACGCCATGCAGGGCATGAAGACCAACCTCGCGGCCATGCTGGACGACCGCTACCGCAAGAAAGACGCCGCCCGCTACACCGACCGCAAGGATGCGCCGCTCGACGAGGCCGTGGCCCTGCTGGTGCGAGAGAAGCTGACGGGCGAAGCGCCGCCCGAAGGCGCCCGCACCATGGTCGATCTGTGGCGGCCGTGGATCGAGGACAAGGCGCACGAGCAGCTTTCGCAGCTGATGGAGAACGTCCACGACCAGGCGGCCTTCGCCCGCATGTCGCGCGACATCATCGCCGCCCTCGACATGGGCGAAGAGCTGGGCGAGGACCCCGACCAATCGGACGAGAACGACGAGTCGAACGAGCCGGACGAGGATTCCGGCGAGCGCCAAGAGACGCCTGACAGCGAAGAGCAGGACAGCTCCCAGCAGTCCATGGAGGAGATGCAGGACGCCGAAGGCGAATCCGAAGCCGCCGAAATGGACGCCCAGCAGATCGACGTCGAAGACCATGCGGAAGACCGGGACGGCGAGGAAGAGCAAGAGGGCGAAGAGCCGTGGAAGCCGCAGCTTCCCTTCTCCTCGCTCTCCAACGAGGATTTCTACAGTGTCTTCACCAACCAGTTCGACGAGGTGATCGCGGCCGAGGACCTGTGCGACGCCGAGGAGCTGACGAGGCTTCGCAACTATCTCGACAAGCAGCTCTCGAACCTTCAGGGCGTCGTGGCGCGTCTTGCCAACCGCCTGCAGCGCCGCCTCATGGCGCAGCAGAACCGCTCCTGGGACTTCGACCTCGAGGAAGGCGTGCTGGATGCCTCGCGCCTGATGCGCGTCATCATCGACCCCATGCACCCGCTCTCCTTCAAGGAGGAGCAGGACACCGAATTCCGCGACACGGTGGTGAGCCTGCTGCTCGACAATTCGGGCTCGATGCGCGGCCGCCCCATCACGGTGGCCGCCACCTGCGCCGACATCCTCGCCCGCACGCTGGAGCGCTGCGGCGTGAAAGTGGAGATCCTGGGCTTCACCACGCGTGCGTGGAAGGGCGGTCAGGCACGCGAGAAGTGGCTCGCCTCCAACAAGCCGGCAAACCCCGGCCGCCTCAACGACCTCCGGCACATCATCTACAAGCCGGCCGACACGCCGTGGCGCCGGGCACGCAAGAGCCTCGGGCTGATGATGCGCGAGGGGCTGCTGAAGGAAAACATCGACGGCGAGGCGCTGATCTGGGCACATAACCGCCTGCTGGCGCGGCGCGAGCAGCGCCGAATCCTGATGGTGATCTCGGACGGTGCGCCAGTCGATGATTCAACTCTGTCGGTGAACTCCGGCAACTACCTCGAAAAGCATCTCCGCCAGGTGATCCACGACATCGAGCAGCGCTCGCCGGTGGAACTCATCGCCATCGGAATCGGCCATGACGTGACGCGCTATTACAAGCGCGCGGTGACCATCGTGGACGCCGAGGAACTGGGCGGCGCGATGACCGAGAAGCTGGCCGAGCTGTTCTCCGAAAACGCCAGGCCCAAGGCCATCGCCAAGCCGGCTCCGAAGAAGCGGGCGAGGGCTTGAGAGCCCTACTCATATTTCGCGAGAAAATCCTCCACCGGCAGAGCCCGCATGTCCTCCACCACCTTGCCCAGCCGCTCATGCGCCCAGTCCCACCAAGCAAGCCGTTGGATGCGCGCGGCAACTTCCGGCGCAAATCTCCACTTTAGGAAGCGCGCCGGCACGCCGCCCACGATGGCATAGGGCGCCACGTCCTTCTTCACCACGGCGCCTGCGGCAACCACCGCGCCGTGGCCGATGGTGGCGCCCGGCAGGATGATGGCGCCATGGCCGATCCACACGTCATGGCCGATCACCACGCTCTTGGCGATGCGCTGTTCGCGGAACGCCTTGTCGAGCTTGGCATGGGCGAAATACTCATTGGGCCGATAGGTGATCTTGTGCTGGCTGATGCGCTCCATCGGGTGGTTCAGCGCATTAAGGCGCACCTGCGCGGCAATGGCGCAGAACCTTCCGATCTCGCTGTAGATCGCCTCCGAGTCCCGCTCTATGTAGGAATAGTCGCCAAGCGTCGAATCGAAGAAGTGCACGCGCTCCTTCAACTCGGTGAAGCGCCCCAGCCTGGCGTTGCGGGTGACGGCCGAACCGTGGATGCGCGGGGACCCGTCGCGCGGGCCGTTGCCGCGGTTGCTTACTTTCTCTTCGCTCATGGCCTGACCCATAAAGCAAAAGCCGCTCCGGTTGGAGCGGCTTTCGCAATCCCGGCGGATCGGAAGATCAGGCGGCCTTGGCGGCGTCCAGCTTCTTGGAAATGGAACGTTTAAGGCGCAGCGCCTTCTCCGAGAGCGTGGCGCTGTCGGCCTTCAGCAGGAAGGCATCTAGGCCGCCGGCATGCTCCACCGATTTCAGCGCGATGGCCGAGATGCGCAGACGATAGGTCAGGCCCATTGCATCGCTCATCAGGCTCACGTCGCACAGGTTCGGCATGAAGCGGGTCTTGGTCTTGTTGTTTGCATGGCTGACCTTGTTGCCAACCAGCGCGTTCTTTCCCGTCAACTCACAACGGCGGGCCATGGGCTTAACTCCAACACAGAAATTACCGCCGGTCGGCACGGTGCCCCAGTTCGGATGACGGGTCTATAGTGTGAGCGGCGCGCGGGGTCAAGCTGGAAGGCAGGGTTCCTTAGTGGGCCCTTCTGATGCACCCTTGCAGGTCTCAGGAAACGCGATGTCCCAATCTGGCACAGTATGGTTAACGCCGCCGCCGCCCATCCATCCGCAGCGCGCAAGATTCTCCCGGGCTCTTGTAGGCTTAAGCCACACCGGCCACAACATCTTGCGAGAACAAAGAGCGAAAATCTGCCCTCGAGCGATTCGGGCGCGATCCGTTCCGGGGATGGTCCACTCCGTTAAGAACGGCGGGGCGCCACTCCCGGAGCGCGCCGGAATTCGTCAACCATGGCGAGCGGGGGTTTAAGACTCGCGGGTCCATCCCCGCCGCCGATTGCCGGGGCATATGCCCAATTACATCAAACACCGCCTTGCGAAACCCCTGCAAATCCAGCACAAGCATTTGAGAACAAACTTGGAAAATCCAGGCGGTAACGATTCGGGCCGGGTTCGTTCGGGTTTGAATCCATTGTTTAACGGGGTGTTTCAGAACGGAGCAATAGTCCTTGACCGTAGGGGACCCGCGCCCCAAGTCTGAGGCTCAGGAAAGTCCGGTGAAGCCGCCTTAGATGCCCTCCCAGAAACCCGTCACTGCCGTGCTTGGCCCAACCAACACCGGCAAGACCCACCTTGCGGTGGAGCGCATGCTGGGGCACGGCGGCGGCATGATCGGCCTGCCGCTCCGCCTCCTCGCGCGCGAAATTTTCGACAAGGTGCGGGCACGTGCCGGCGATGCCGCCGTGGCGCTGGTCACCGGCGAAGAGAAGATCATCCCCGCCGCCGCGCGCTACTGGATCTGCACCGTCGAGGCCATGCCGAGCGATGTGGATGTGCCCTTCCTCGCCATCGACGAGGTGCAGCTCTGTGCCGATTTCGAGCGCGGCCATATCTTCACGGACCGGGTGCTCGACCGCCGCGGACGCGACGAGACGATGCTGCTGGGCGCCGCCACCATGCGCCCGCTGCTCGAGCGCCTGCTGCCCGGCGCCAGCTTCGTCGCGCGCCCGCGCTTCTCGCAGCTGCTCTATGCGGGCCAGAAGAAGATCACCCGCCTGCCGCGCCGCTCCGCCATTGTCGCCTTCTCAGCTGACATGGTCTATGCGACAGCCGAGCTGATCCGCCGCCAGCGCGGCGGCGCCGCCGTCGTTCTGGGCGCGCTCAGCCCACGCACCCGCAATGCGCAGGTGGCGCTCTATCAATCCGGCGACGTTGACTACATCGTCGCCACCGATGCCATTGGCATGGGCCTCAACATGGATGTGGACCATGTGGCCTTTGCCTCGACGCGCAAGTTCGACGGCTTCCAGTACCGCCATCTCAACCCCTCCGAACTGGGGCAAGTGGCCGGCCGTGCCGGCCGCTATATGAATGACGGCACCTTCGGCGTCACGGGCGAGGCCGACCCTTTCGAGCAGGAGGTGGTGGAGCGCCTCGAGTCCCATAACTTCGATGCTGTGCGCATGCTGCAGTGGCGCAACCGCGATCTCGACTTCGGCTCGCTCGAACGCCTCCGGCAGTCGCTGAATCTGCTGCCGCAAGCCCAGGGCCTCACCCGCGCCCAGCCCAATGCCGATCTCCTCGCGCTCGAAGCCCTCGCCCGCGACCCCGCGACGCGCGACCTCGCCAGGTCGAAGAAGGACGTGGAGCGGCTGTGGGAGGTCTGCCAGATCCCCGATTACCGAAACATATCGAACTCCGAGCATGCCTCGATCGTCTCGAAGATCTACCAGTATCTCCAGACGGGGGATGGCTTCATCGACGAAGACTGGTTTGTGCGGCAGCTGAAGTTCTGCGAGAACACGGCGGGCGACCTCGACACGCTGTCGAACCGCATCAGCCACATCCGCACGTGGACTTTCGTGGCCAACCGTCCGGATTGGCTCAAGGCGCCTCTCTATTGGCAATCCTACGCGAGAGAGATAGAGGACAAGCTGTCGGATGCCTTGCATGAGCGGCTGACAAAGCGTTTTATCGACCGCCGTACCAGCGTGCTGATGAAGCGCCTGGCCCAGAAGGAAGAATTGATGTCGACTGTTGAAGAAGATGGCGCCATCCACGTCGAGGGCGAGTATATTGGCAGGATCAAGGGTTTCCTGTTCGTGCCCGATGGCGCGACCGAAGGGGCGGAAGCCCGCGCCCTCAAGGCCGCCGCCATGTCCGCCGTCGCCACCGAGATCGCGGCCCGCGCCAAGGCCGTCGCCGCCTCAGCCGATACCGACCTGAAGCTCATCCGCGATGGCCAGATCATCTGGAACCACGCGCCCGTCGGCAAGCTCGAACCGGGCGCCGCGCTGCTGAAGCCGCGCGCCGCCGTCGTCGCCGGCGACCAGCTCTCGGGCTCCGCGCGTGAGGAGGTGCAGGCGCGCCTCCAGAAATTCACCGATCGCCATATTGCCACGGTGCTCGAGCCGCTCGTCAAGCTCGAGGAGGGTGAGGGCCTCGAAGGCATCTCGCGTGGGCTGGCCTATCGCCTTGTCGAGACCCTCGGCGTTCTCCCGCGTGACACCGTGGCCGAGGAAGTAAAGGGCCTGAGTCAGGACGACCGCGCCAAGCTGCGGGCCCTCGGTGCCCGCTTCGGCGCCTTCAACGTCTATGTGCCGGCACTCCTGAAGCCTGCGCCCACCGAGGTCCGCCTGTTGCTCTGGGCGCTCGGCCTGCAGAAGGAAGGCAAGCTCGAGCTCGCCGCACTTCCGCAACCGCCGGGCCAGGGCCTCACCTCGGCGAGCTTCGACCGGTCGACGCCCAAGGGCTTCTACCGTGTGTGCGGCTATCGCATCTGCGGCTCGCGCGTCGTCCGCATCGACATGCTGGAGCGCCTGGCGGACGTGATCCGCGAGCGCGTGTTCTGGCGCCCGCGCTTCCCCGGGGAGACCCGCCCCTCGGGTTCCGTCGAGGGAGGCGGCTTCACCGTGGTGCCGGACATGATGTCGCTCGTCGGCTGCTCCGGCGAAGACTTCCTCGGCATTCTGCGCAGCCTTGACTACCGCATGCAGAAGAAGATGGTGAAGCGCCCCGTGGCCGCTGCCGTTGCTGCAACCGCCGCTGTTGCCGCCACCTCGGAGACGCCGGCGGATGTTGCCCTCAGCGCGACGCCCGTCTCTGCTGAGCCGGTAACGCCGGAGCATGCAGAACCGTTGGCGCAGCCCATCGCATCGGCCGAAATTCCGGACAACGCTCTCGAGTCTGACGCCATCCCCGGCACCCCGGCAGTGGAGGGCGAGGCCCAGCCCGTGCCGGACGCGGGGACCGAAGCCGCCCCCGATGCCGCCATGGAAGAGGTAGAGGCCGAAATCTGGTGGCCGCGGGACACCGGCCCTTTCCGGCACCGGCCGGAGCGCCAGCAGCACAACCGCCGCCCGCACCGCGGCCCAGCCAAGCCTGCCGAAGGCGCTGAGAAGCCCGCGGGCGAGCAGAAGCCGCGCGAGGAACGCCCCCACCGTCACCACGGCAAGGGCAGCAAGCCGCGCGAGGACCGCGCGGAAGGCCTGGAAGCGCGTCAAGAGGGCCGTCAGGACCGGAAGCCCCGCCGGGAGGACCGCAAGCCGGAGGTCCAGGAGCGGAAACCCCGCCCGGAGAAGCCGGTGGACCCCGATTCGCCCTTTGCGGTGCTGGGTGCGCTGAAGGCCAAGCTTGCCGGCAAGTGACAAGCAGCAGGCGCGCCAGCGCCTCGACAAGTGGCTGTGGTTCGCCCGGGTGGTGAAGACGCGGGAGGCCGCAGCCAGCTTGGTCGAGTCGGGCCACGTCCGCCTCAACGGCCAGAAGACGCTGAAGCCCGGCCATGGGGTGAAGCCCGGCAACGTTCTGACCATCGTGCTCAATTCCAGGGTGCGCGTTCTGCGCGTCGCGGGGCTGGCCGAGCGGCGCGGACCCGCCGAAGCGGCCCGCCTGCTCTACCGCGAGCCGGGCCACCTATCAGGCATGTCCGCTCCGGATGAGGAAACGCCGCAAAATTTGGTGCAAGCACAGCCGGAAATTGCTAGAAAACGTTCGGAATAAAGAACGGTTGAGCCTATGACCTATATCGTCACCGACAACTGCATCAAATGCAAGTATATGGATTGCGTCGAAGTTTGCCCCGTGGACTGCTTCTACGAGGGCGAGAACATGCTCGTCATCCACCCGGACGAATGCATCGATTGCGGCGTCTGCGAGCCGGAGTGCCCTGCCGAGGCGATCAAGCCCGATACCGAGCCCGGCCTCGAAGCCTGGCTGAAGCTCAACACCGAATATGCGGCCCAGTGGCCCAACATCACCACCAAGCGGGAAGCTCCGGCGGACGCCAAGGAGTTCGACGGGGTGGAGGGGAAGCTCGATAAGTATTTCTCCCCCAATCCCGGCGAGGGCGGCTGAGCCCTTCTTGAATGCCCCTTCCGATGCCTTGGGCGCAGGCCCGGCATGCGCGGTGCCTGGCCGTTAACCGTTTTCCTCAAGATTCCTCCGTATGCCGCGCAAGATTCTGCCGTACACGGACGTCTGCCTCTTTAAAAATACTTAAACTTGTGATATTTAAGCCATCATGAGTGTGTAATTCGACTTGGATGCAGGAAACCGGGCCAGGGGCTTGGGTTTTCTTATGCGAGTGCCGGCAATCCACAGACAGCGAACGGGGCCTGAGGGCACCCTTCGGGTGGGAGAGCGGACAGGCACCGGTTATGGGAACTGGACGAAGAGGCAAGTTGCGCTGCCCGCAAGGACCGCGCGGCATGTGCCACCGTTCGCCGCCAACGGACCGCATACTCGATAACAAAATTGGGCAAAGGGCGAAGGACGAGACATGACGAAGAGCAAAACGAAGGCAGCAGCCCCCAAGAAGCCTGCCGCCAAGGCCAAGACCAAGCCGGTCCCCAAGAAGGCTTCGAAGCCGGCTGCAACCGCCAAGAAGCCCACCGCCCACGCCAAGGCCGTGAAGCCCGCCGCCAAGCCTGTGGCCAAACCCGCTGCCGTGAAGCCCGCCGCCAAGGCACCGGCCAAGCCGGCTGCGGCCGTGAAGCCTGCTGCTGCGGCGAAGCCCGCGCCGGAGGCCAGGAGGCCCGCCAAGGCGGCTGCCCCCGCGGCTCCGGCCAAGTCCGCAGCACCCCAGGCTGCCCCGGCTCCAGCCCACAAGCCGGCCGCCGCCCCGGTGGTGGCCACCCCGGTGGCCCGCAAGCTGGTCTTCAAGGTCAACGAACTGGTGGTCTATCCCGCCCATGGTGTGGGCAAGATCTCGATGATCGAGGAGCAGGAAATTGCCGGCGTGAAGCTCGAGCTCTACATCGTCGAGTTCGCGAAGGAAAAGCTCCGCCTGAAGGTGCCGACCAGCCGTGCCGAACAGAAGGGCATGCGCCGCCTGTCCGACAAGCCGCAGATCGAGGCGGCACTGAAGGTGCTGAGGGGCCGCGCCCGCATCAAGCGCACCATGTGGTCTCGCCGCGCCCAGGAGTACGATGCGAAGATCAACTCGGGCGACATCATGGCCGTAGCCGAGGTGGTGCGCGACCTGTACCGCTCCGAGCGCCAGCCCGAGCAGTCCTATTCCGAACGCCAGCTTTTCGAGCAGGCGCTGGACCGCATGGCCCGCGAAATCGCCGCCGTGAAGAAGATCGATGACGACCAGGCGGTAAAGGAGCTTGAGGAGTTCCTCGCCAGGAACGCCAAGCGCCCTGCCGCTGGAGAAAAGCCCGAAGAGGACGTGGCCACCGACGAGGCCGCCTGATCCATCTTTATCGCGTTCGGAAAGGCCCGGCCAGGCGCCGGGCCTTTTCCATGGCCGCGATGGCTTCCCAAAGCGCCCCCGGACAGGTACAAAGACGTTTGGCGAGGTCCCGTAGCTCAGCTGGATAGAGCATCAGTTTCCTAAACTGAGGGTCGCAGGTTCGAATCCTGCCGGGGCCGCCAGTCGATCGGCCAAAACCGGCTCTATCCGCTGGCCGGGACTGCTCTGCTCGAAGGCCCGTTGCGCTTGAGCATCGTGCGAGCAAGTGGAATCGCTTGCGAAGCGAAAGATGCTCCAGAGTCAAAAGCTGGCGCAACTTTACGCCCTCGAGTGCGGATGCACTCGAAGGCCCGTTGCGCCAGCGTCACACACCCGGCACATATCGGGCGTTGGGACGATGGAAGGGATGCGCATGAGGAAGGGTCAGAGATCATGAGCGTCGAAAAGGCGGAGCAGGCTGCGCCCTCCCCGGCTTCCCCCGATGCGCCGCCCAAGCCCACTCCCACCGAAATCGAGGTCAAGTTCCAGGCAGACCGGCCGGCGTTGGAGCGCGTTCTCGCAGCCCGCCAGTTGCAGGGCGCCGCCCTCGCGCCGGAGCGTGAGCTGCAGTCCATCTATTTTGATACGCCCCGCCGCGACCTGCTACAGGCCGGCCTCACCCTCCGCCTGCGCCGCAAGGGGCGGTCCATCCCGGTGCTCGGCGTCAAGTGGCGGCGCGAGGCCGCCGAAGACCTGTTCGCGCGCGGCGAGGTCGAAATCCGCTCGCCGGACGGCGAAGCGAATATCGAGCTTTTCGAGCCTGCCCTTCGCGACCGGCTGAGAGACGTGCTTGGCGGCCAGCCGCTCGGCCCGGTGTTCAAGACCCATGTGAAGCGGCGCACCGCCATGATCCGCCATGGCCGTTCGGAGATCGAACTCGCGCTCGACGATGGCGCTGTCCTCGCCAATGACCAGAGCCGGCCATTGACCGAGGTTGAGCTGGAGCTGAAGCGCGGCAATGCGGCCGACCTGCTGAGCCTCGCACGTGAACTGGCTCAGGATTGCGGGCTGAGCCTCGCCTTCGAGCCGAAGTCCGGCAAGGGCTACCGGCTTGCCGGGCAGGCTGCGGCGCGCCCGCAAAAGGCAAGGCCCCTGCTGCTTGCGCCGTCGGCCAGCTTCGACGATGTCATCGCGGCGGTGATTGCCGGCTGCCTGACGCATTTCACCGCCAACTGGGCGTCGCTGCGCGACTCGGATGCACCGGAGTCGGTTCACCAACTGCGGGTTGCCCTGCGCCGCCTGCGCAGCGCGCTGGGCATCTTCCGCAAACGCATTGTCCTGCCGGAACTGGAGGACCTCCGCGCCCGGGCACGCAATATTGCCTCGGCCCTCGGGCCGGCGCGCGAGTGCGACGCTTTCCGCCAAAACGCCCTGGCCGGACCGCTTCACGGCCAGCCGAAGCGTCTCGCCGCGGCCGCGCCGCTTCTGGAGGCGGTGGAACGCCGCCGCGTGGAGAACTATGCCGCGGCGCGCCGGACGATCGACGACACCGCGGCCTCGCTTTTTGTCATCGACGTCCAGTCATTCCTCCTGAAGCGCAGCTGGCGCACGGCGCTTGGGCCCCAGGATCTGGGCCTTCTTACCTCGCCAGCACGCGATTTCGCGGGCGAGGTTCTGGACCGCCTCAGGCGGCGGGTGTTGAAGCGCGGCAAGCGCCTGCAGGAGATGCCGGACGGGGAGCGGCACGAGCTGCGCATCGCGCTTAAAAACCTACGCTATGCGGTTGAGTTCTTCGGCCCCCTCTTCGGCGAAGACAAGGAGCAGCAGAATTTCCTGAGCCTGGTGGCAGACCTGCAGGAGGACCTGGGCGCGCACAACGATGCCGCCACGGCAGAAGCCTTCATCGGCACGCTGGAGCTTGCAGCCGATGCCCAGGCGCAGTTTGCGGCGGGTTACCTGCTCGGCTTCTACCGCCACGCCACGCTCGTTGCCGGCACGCATCTGACAGGGAAATGGAAGAATTTCCGCCGCGCCGGCGCCTTCTGGGCGTGAGCGGTCATCTTAGGGAGAGCGCACATGAACTCGCGGCTTCTGGAAGAGGAATACATCCGGCAGGACTGGCTCGACAGCCTCGACGAGGAACTCGAGCAGGAACTCGATGACGGAAGGCTGGATGCGCTGGCCGGCATCGAGGAGGGCGCAAGCGCCGGCCTCGGCCGGCGCTTCTATTACGAGGAACTGTTCCGCCTGCAGCGCGAACTCATCAAGCTGCAGGACTGGGTGGCCACCACCGGCCAGAAGGTCGTGGTCATCTTCGAGGGCCGCGATGCCGCCGGCAAGGGCGGCGTCATCAAGCGCATCACCCAGCGGCTGAACCCGCGCGTCTGCCGCGTCGTCGCCCTCCCCGCGCCCTCCGAGCGCGAGCGCGGCCAATGGTATTTCCAGCGCTACGCGCCGCATCTGCCCGGCAAGGGCGAGATCGTGCTGTTCGACCGCTCCTGGTACAACCGGGCCGGCGTCGAGCGGGTGATGGGCTTCTGCACTGAGGATGACGTTGCCGAGTTCTTCCGCAGCTGCCCCGAGTTCGAGCGGATGCTGGTGCGCTCCGGCATCAAGCTGGTGAAGTACTGGTTCTCGATCACCGACGAGGAGCAGCACAAGCGCTTTCTCATGCGCATCCGCGATCCGCTCAAGCAGTGGAAGCTGAGCCCAATGGACCTGCAGTCGCGCGTGCGCTGGGAGGCCTATACCAAGGCCAAGGAGGCGATGCTGGAAAACACCAACATCCCCGAAGCGCCGTGGTGGGTCGTCGAGGCGGTGGACAAGAAGCGGGCGCGCCTCAATTGCATCGCGCATCTCCTCAGCCAGTTTCCCTATGAGGAGATCGTCAGGCCCGAAGTTGTGCTGCCGGCCCGCGTGCACAACCCGGATTACATACGCGGGCCGATCCCACGGGAGATGTATGTTCCGGCGAAGTATTAATCGAAGCTGATGCGGCGCGGCCGACGGAACTCAAGCTCCGGCGGCGGCATTTCAGTACGGCGCGCCCGCCACCCGCCTTGCCTTGTATGCGAGTGCCCAGCGCTGACGATATTCCTCTGTCTCGATGGCCTGACCAAGCGGTCCGGCCCCATCCGGGCGGTCAACGGCTTGCCGCTGCCGCACCCTCAGGATGCTTGAGCTCCCTCAGCCGCCCTTGCCCATCTTGGGCCGGCTTTCGAGTTCGCGCACGATCAGCACGCCCTCAAGCTCTCCCGCCGTGCGCACGCCGATCCTGCTGCCGCTGGCATGGGCCGCAAGCACCAGAAGCGCCATGGCGTTGGCCGCAAAGCTATCGGCGGAATCGAAACGGAAACCCCGCCGCTTGCCGCGCCGGCCCCTGAGGCCAAACTCGAAGCCTTCAGCCCCTGCTCCGCTCTTGACCCGCAGACTCTCGACCTTGCCCACAAAGTCGAACTCCCGGTCCGGCCTGGCGGGCTTTTCAGCCTTGGCGCGCTGGGCTTTTGCCTTCACTTTGGGTTTGGCCCCGTCCTCTGCCTTGCTCTTGTCTTTCGTCTTGGCCTTCTTGGCCGGCGTTTCTGCCGCAACTTCGACGGTTGCGATCGTCTCGTTCTCGGTCATCACTCACCCCGCGCGGTTCGCCTGACTGCCTACACTCATATTTCTAGAACCGAAGGCATTGTCACAATCAACCGGAATAGTGCCTTCGAGGCTGGAGGCTGGATTGTCACGAAAGCTTTGCACAAATCAGGCGTAAGGGGGCGGAGAGGCCAGAAGGCAGAGAAATGCTGACCATCCCCATTCCGCCCCGGCACTATCGCGCCATCTTCATCTCGGACCTTCACCTCGGCACAAAGCGGGCACAGACCGCGGCCCTTCTCGATTTTCTCCGGGTAACCGAATCCGATCAGCTCTACATCGTGGGCGACTTCATCGACAACTGGTCGCTGCGCAAGACATGGCACTGGGACCAGCTGCACAATGACGTGATCCAGAAGCTCCTGCGCAAGGCGCGCAAGGGCACCAAGCTCATTTACATACCCGGCAATCACGACGAAAACTTCCGCAACTTCCTCAATCTGCGTTTCGGCCGCGTCGCGGTGCTCGAGGAGGCCGTCCACATCACGGCGAAAGGCAAGCGATACCTCGTTCTTCATGGCGACAAGTTCGACGGCGTTGTGCGCTTCGCCCCCTGGCTCGCGAAGCTGGGCGACACGGCCTACGAGCTGTCGATGGAGATCAACAAGGGCCTCAACACGGTGCGGCGCTTTTTCCGCCTGCCCTATTGGTCACTCTCGGCCTATCTCAAGAACCGGGTCAAGAAAGCCGTCGAATTCATCTCGCATTTCGAGGAGGCGGTGGTGCGCGATGCCAGGGCGCGCGATTGCCAGGGCGTCATCTGCGGCCATATCCACACGCCCGACGACCGGATGATCGACGGCATCCACTATCTGAATGATGGCGACTGGGTGGAAAGCTGCACGGCCCTCGTCGAACACCCCGACGGAAACTTTGAAATCCTGCACTGGAACAGTCCCCGCTTCGTCCAGACCACGGAACAGACCTATGCGCATTCTGATCGTGACCGACGCCTGGTCCCCGCAGGTTAACGGGGTTGTCCGCACCCTCAATGCCCTCATCGCGGAACTCCGGGCCAAGGGCCACGACGTCCGCACCATCGATCCGGAGGGACGCCCGTCGCGGCCGCTGCCGTTTTACCGCGAGATCACGCTGACCCTCACCTCCACCGCGGCGATGCGCTCCGAGATCGCCGCCATCGCTCCGGACGTGATCCACATCGCCACCGAAGGCCCCCTCGGCTGGACCGCGCGGCGCGTCTGCCTGCGCGAGGGCCTGAAGTTCACCACCGGTTTCCACACGCGCTTTGCCGAATATGCCGCCGCGCGCATTCCGCTCCCCGGGGTGCTGAGCCTCGGCTGGGAGGTACTGCGGCGCTTTCATGCACCGAGCCAGGCGGTGATGGTGCCGACCAAATCGATCGGCGCCGAACTCGGCCGCCGGAAGTTCCGGAACGTGAAAATCTGGACGCGCGGCGTCGATCGCGCGCTATTCAAACCCTATCCGCCCGACCACCTCGGCCTGCCGCGCCCGATCATTCTTTATGCCGGCCGGCTGGCGGTGGAAAAGGGCATCGACGATTTCATCGCGCTGAAGGTGAAGGGCAGCAAGGTGCTGGTTGGCGATGGCCCCGAACGCGGGCGGCTGCAGAAGCTCGCACCCGATGCCTATTTCCTCGGCTTCCGGCATGGCGAAGACTATGCCCGCACCCACGCCGCTGCGGACGTGATGGTGTTTCCGAGCCGGACAGACACCTTCGGCCTTGTCATGCTCGAGGCCATGGCCTGCGGCACTCCGGTGGCCGCGTACAATGCGCCAAGCCCTCTCGATGTCGTCGACAACGGCATCACCGGCATCATCGCCGATCGTCTTGAGGATGCCGTGGAACGGGCCCTCACCCTCGACCGCAAGGCGGTGGAGGAAGGTTCGAGGAAGTTCAGCTGGCGGACCTGCGCTGACATGTTCGAGTCGTGGCTCGTTCCCTGCGGGCGCATGACATCGCGCCGTGACCCGCAGGATGCGTCCTTCGCGCTGCCGCGATGACGGCGGCGCCGCCTCCCCATCGCACCTCCGTTCGCAGCTTGTAGCGGAATCTCCATGTCGATATTGGGACTTGCCTGCCTTGGCTTCTGCGCCGCCGCCCTCTCCGTCCAGATCGCAGCCAATGGACTGGCCCTGTGGCGTTGCCGCCGGGGCCGCACCGGAACGCCGCCCCGGCAACGGCCGCCCATAACGCTTGTTCGCCCGCTCTGCGGCCTTGAGCCGTTTTCCAATGAAACACTCCAGTCGACCTTCGCGATCCGCTATCCCGATTACGAAATTCTGTTCTGCGTCGAGGACGCGGCAGATCCCGTCATTCCGCTGGTGCGCAGCGTGCTGGCGCGGCACCCGGGCCGCAACGCGCGTCTGCTGACCGGCGCAGACGCAATTGGTGCTAATCCGAAGCTGAACAACATGGCCAAGGGCTTCCGCCAGTCGAGTCACGACTATATCGTCTTCGTCGACAGCAATGTCTTCACCCCGCCGGATTATCTGGACCGGCTGATGCAGGCGATGGAGACAGGGGCAGGCATGGTCAGCGCGCCGCCGGTTGGCCTCCTGCCCGAGGGCTTCTGGGCCGGGCTGGAATGCGCCTTCCTCAACTCCTATCAGGCGCGCATGCAATATGCGGTCGACATGCTGGGGCGCGGCTTTGCGCAGGGCAAGACGCTGTTCTTCCGCCGCGCCGATCTCGATAACGGCGGCTTCGCACAGCTCGCATCCGAGCCCGCGGAGGACGCCGCGGCAACCAAGATGATGCGCGGCCGGGGACAACGCATCCGTCTTGCCGGACCGTTTCCGCAGCTGGTGGGGCCGCGCAACGCGGCGCAGGTCTGGAAACGGCAAGTGCGCTGGGCCAGGCTTCGCCGCGCCAGCTTCCCGATGCTTTTCGCGCCCGAGGTTCTGGCGGGAAGCCTGCCGCCGCTCGTGATGCTGCTCATCGGCCTTTACGACCTCGGGCTTTCCCTGCCGGTTCATGCCGCGGCATACTTGGCGGCTTGGTACATACCCGAATTGCTGCTCTTGCGGTCTGCCGGCTGGCCCTGTTCGCTCACTGCCATTCTGCTTCGCGACGCAATGCTGCCGCTCGTCTTCATTGCTGGCTGCGCCGGGTCTCGCTTTGAGTGGCACGGAAAACACATGACCGCGGCGTCCGCGGCCAAGCGCGCGCCACGCTTCTCCAGGCTGCATCCGAAGCTGGTGTGGGCCCGGCTCGCCAGCCGCAATCCCTTCGCCTGAACCGGAGGCGCGCCCCCAGCTGTCACAAAGCTGCAATCTCGCTGTCACGCAGCTGTTGTTGCGTGGGTCTTAACGGAAACATCTGAAGGAAGGCGCACATGCTCAGCATCGAGAATCTCGGCAAACGTTTCGGCGGCAAGCCAGCCCTTGCGGGCGTTACCGCCGGCATCGCCGATGGCTCCTTCGTCGGCGTAATCGGCCGCTCGGGAGCGGGCAAGTCGACGCTGCTCCGCTGCATCAACCGCCTCGTCGACCCGTCCGAGGGCCGCATCGCGTTCCACGGCAAGGACGTCACCGGCCTGCGCGGCAAGGCGCTGCGCGACTGGCGGTCGTCCTGCGGCATGATCTTCCAGCAGTTCAACCTGACGGGCCGCCTCGACGTGCTCACCAACGTGCTCATGGGCCGGATCAATCACATGTCGCTGGTTCCCGCCCTGCTCAAGGCCTGGCCCGATGACGAGAAGCTCCGGGCGCTGCGCGCGCTCGACCGCCTCGACCTCGCCGATCTGGCGGACCAGCGCGCCGAAAGCCTGTCGGGCGGCCAGCAGCAACGCGTCGCCATCGCCCGCACCCTGGTGCAGGACCCGCGCATCATCCTCGCCGACGAGCCTGTCGCCTCGCTCGACCCGCGCAACACCAAGATCGTGATGGACTCGCTCAGGGACCTCCACCGCGAGGCGGGCATCACGGTGATGTGCAATCTCCACTCCCTCGAACTGGCGCGCGAATACTGCACGCGCCTCATCGGCATGAAGGCGGGCCGCGTGGTCTTCGACGGCACGCCCGAGATGCTGACGGACGACATCGTCATCGACCTCTACGGTCTTGAAGCGAACGACGTGCTGGACCTAGAGGAGGCGGCAGCACGGCAGTTGAACGGGTCCGCGGCGTTACCCAGCGCGGCCTGATTGAGCCTCCCTCATCGACCATCCAAACAGGAGCCCTACCCATGATGAATCGCCGTCACCTTCTGCAGGCCGCCGCCGGCCTTGCCACCCTCTCGGTCAGCGGCACCGCCGCCCTTGCCGACTGGAAGGCGGAGGTCCCCGAGCTTACCTTCGCCGTCGTTCCCGATGAGAATGCGACCGGCGTCGAGCAGCGCTATGAGCCCTTCATCCAGTACATGTCCAAGCAGCTCGGCGTGCCGGTGAAGCTGCGCATCGCCAATGACTATGCTGCGGTCGTCGAAGGTCAGATCGCCGGCAATATCCATGTTGCCAAATATGGTCCCTCGGCCTTCGCCCGTGCCCTCATGAACGGCGCCAAGATCGACGCTTTCGCGATGGAAGTGAACAAGGACGGCACCAAGGGCTACTATTCGGTGCTCTACGTGAAGAAGGACTCACCTTACCAGAAGATCGAGGATCTCAAGGGCAAGAACCTCGGCCTCGTCGACCCGAATTCCACCTCGGGTAACAACGTGCCGCGCTTCGCGCTCAACAAGATGGGCATCAAGCCGGAAGAGTTTTTCGCCAATGTCGTCTACACCGGCAGCCATGAGAACGCGATCATCGCCCTGCAGCAGGGCCAGGTCGACGGCGCCTTCAATTGGTGGAACGACGAGAACGAGTCGATGCTGATGCGCATGGAGCGCAAGAACATGGCGAAGTATGGTGACTTCCGCATCATCTTCAAGTCGGACCAGATCGTGAACTCGCCCTTCGCCATGCTGACGACACTGCCGGCCGAACTCCAGACCGCCATCAAGGACGCCATGTTCGCCATCGACAAGAACGACGCAGAGGCCTTCCAGGTGATGACTGACGGCCAGCAACAAATTTGGGTCCCCACCGACAACACTGCCTATCAGGGCATCGTTGAGCTGAACAAGTTCGTTGACTCGCTGCGCAAGTCCTGACCGATCCGGAACCCGTGCGGGGCTTGGCCCGGCGCGGGTTCCATCCGTCTCGCGCCCCCCACATGACACGTTCCGCCTACTCACCCGCACCGCCCACCATCGCGCAGCTTGCAGCGTCCTATGCGGCGGAAGTGGCCCGCAAGCGCCGGCGGTTTCTCGTCTTCGCCACGGGCGTGGCGCTGGCCGTACTGGCCGCGGGCTGGCTTGCCGAGGTGGATCTGGGGCTGTTCTTCTCCAACATCCACAAATTCCCGAACTACATCGGCCGTATCTTCATCCTCGACTCGGGACCCTATGCCGGAAGCTTCGTCCTGTTCGATATTCCGGGCTGGTTCTGGGGCCTCGGCAAATGGCTGAGGCTTCTCGCCGATACGCTGCTCATTGCCTATGTCGCCACCGTTCTGGGCGCACTCTTCGGCTTTCTTCTGTGCTTCCTCGCCGCCGGCAATCTCGGGGTCTCGGCGCCGGTGCGCTTTGGCGTGCGGCGCATCCTCGAGTTTTGCCGCACTGTGCCGGAACTCGTCTTCGCGCTGGTCTTCGTCATCGCTTTTGGGCTCGGGCCAATCGCTGGCGTTCTCGCCATCATCGTGCACACGACCGGCGCTCTCGGCAAACTCTTCTATGAAGTGCTGGAGAACATCGATCAGAAGCCCGTCGAAGGCCTCATCGCCAGCGGCGCGTCCTGGACCAAGACGATGCGCTTCGCCGTGCTGCCGCAGGTTCTCTCCAACTTCGTGAGCTACGCCCTGCTCCGTTTCGAGATCAATGTGCGCGGCGCCTCGGTCATGGGCTTCGTCGGCGCAGGCGGCATCGGCCAGGATCTGATGGAAGCGATCCGCAAATTCTACTATCCGGATGTCTCCGCCATCTTGGTGCTCATCATCATCACCGTCGCGTTGATCGACCTGATTACGGAACGCGTGCGGCGGCGCTTCATCGCGGAGACGCACTGACATGGCCAACGCCTCACCGAAGACGGCGCATGCGGCTCCGGCCTGGGGCGGCTGGCTCCTGACACTCGGGGCTATCGCCGTGCTCGTCTTCGGGCTGTGGCATCTTGGCTTCTCGCTCACCAAGTTCCTGGTCGGCCTGGGCAGCCTCGGCAAGTTCGTCGTGCTCATGTTCCCGCCGGACTGGGGCGACAATGCAAGCCTCTGGCGCTACATCAAGGCGCTTGCCGAAACGGTTGCAATCGCACTGCTCGGCACCACGCTCGCCGCCGTCATCGCCTTTCCGCTGAGCCTCATCGCGGCGCGCAACACCACGGTGTCGCAGATCCTTCGCTTCTTCGCGCGCCGCGGGTTCGATACGCTGCGCGGCGTCGATACTCTCGTCTGGGCCCTGATCTGGGTGAATGTGGTGGGGCTCGGCCCCTTCGCCGGCGTATTCGCCATCGCGATCTCCGACATCGGGTCCTTCGGCAAGCTATTCTCGGAGGCGATCGAGGCTTCCGACAAGCGGCCCGTCGAGGGTGTGATCGCATCGGGCGGATCGCGCCTTCACGCCATCCGCTTCGGCATCCTGCCACAAGTGGCCCCGGTGCTGATCAGCCAGTATCTATATTATTTCGAATCGAACACACGCTCGGCCACCATCATCGGCATCGTGGGAGCCGGCGGCATCGGCCTCGAACTCTCGGAGATGATCCGCACGCTGGAATGGCAAAAGGTCGCCTTCCTGATCATCATGATCCTGATCACCGTCTCGGTCATTGACCGCCTCTCCACCCAACTGCGAACCGCCATTGCGGGCAGCAAGGCCACGCCGAACTAGCGGCTGCGGTAGACCGGCTTGCCGGCGGCAACCGTCGCCACCGGCAACTGAGATTTCTCATCCAGCACCACGATGTCCGCCCGCAAGCCTTCCGCAATGCGCCCGCGGTCGGCAAGACCCGCAGCTTCGGCGGGAACGGCGCTGATCATGCCCCAGGCGCGTTCCAGCGGCAGCACGCCCCGCGCCGCCAGCAGCAGGGCCGCGCGCAACATCGCGGGGTAGTAATAGTCCGAGGCGAGGATCGCGCATGTCCCCTCGCGCACTGCCTGCTCGGCGCCGATGGCGCCGGTGTGGCTGCCGCCCCGCACCACGTTGGGAGAGCCCAGCACCACAAGGTCGCCCCCGGCGGCGCTGGCGGCCAGCGTGCCGGCTGTCACGGGAAATTCGGCAATGCGCACGCCTAATCCTCGGAAGAAGCCGCGCTCGTCCGGCGACCGGTCGTCGTGCGAGAGCATCGGCACGCCATGGCTTCGCGCCGCCGCGGCCATGGCGGCAACCGCCGCCGGAACCTCGTCCGCGCGCGACAGCATCCGCCCGCACTGGGCGATGTAGAGGCCGGTCTCCACCATGGCGCGCTCGGCATGGCGCCGATAGGCGGTTTGCGGGTCCTTCAACTTCGGCAGCGGCGAGGTGTGATCGTTGAAGGCAAGCAGCGGCGTCTTCGGCCGCGCCAGCAGATCAAGCACGGCGTCCATTTCATCGAGCGCATAGGTTTCCCAGCGGATGTGGAGCCGGTTGTCGGCGAGGAGATCCGGCTCCAGCCGGTCGAGCGCGCCGATGATCTGCAGCGACTGCGCGAGGCTCCTGAGCCCCGGCTCCCAGGAGATGGTGATGCCGTGATAGGCCGTGGTGATGCCGTTGGCGACGAGTTGGCGGTCGGTGTCGAGCATCGCGATATCGAGCGGAAACATGGTCCCTGGCCGCGGCATGATCTGGCGCTCGAAAGCGTCGCCATGGATGTCCACGATGCCCGGCAGGACCAGGCATCCCGCCGCGTCGATGCCGCCCGCGCCACCGCTGCCCGGCGCCCTGATCGCCGCAATGCTGCCCCCGCCGCACACGACGTCGGCTGCAACGAGGCCCCGCCCCGGCAACAGACAGAGGCCCCCGGAAATGATCAGCTCCCCGGAGGTCACGACGCCCGCAGCGAGATCGCGCTGCCGCCGGGGCGCGGTTCAGCGCCCTTGAGGCTGCGCAGGATGGCGCAGAACTCCGCAACCGCCTCGCCGAGCGTACGGTCGTTGACGATGCGTTCGACCCGCACGCCCGGCGGATAATCCGGCGCCTTGCGCGTGACGCGCTCGCGCGCCTGCCCAGCCGTTTCGCGCCCGCGCGCCACGATGCGGCTCACGAGCACGTCCTCGGGCGCGGTGATCTCGATCACTGTCATATCGGCGAAGCGGTCGCGCGCATCGGCGACGGAGGCGCGCGAGCAGTTCACCACCACCGTCGCGCCGGAGTCGAGGTGGCTCTCGACGAAACGGCCGATGCCATAGGAATTGCCGTGCGCCCGCCACCACAGCGCGAAGGCGCCATCGGCCACCGCCACGGCAAACTCCATCTCGGTCATCGACACATGGTCCTCGGTATCGGGGTTGCTGAGGCGGGTGACGAAGCGGCGCGGGAAGACGACATTATCCTCCGGCTTCAGAGCGGCTCGCGCGCCCGTCATCACGGCGTCCTTGCCCGCGCCGCTGGGCCCGACCACGAGGATGAGATGGCCGTTGGCAACCGCCATCACATCACCCGCCGGCCTTCGCGCCACACCCGGCGCACGGCGGGAATGCCATCCCTGACGCGCACCTGAATCATATCGGCCCGGCGATGCGGTTCGATGGCGCCGCGGTCGTCGAGGCCGGCGGCCCGCGCAGGATTGATGGTGATGGTCCGCATGGCGGCCGCGAGGCTCATGCCCGGCACCGTCTCCGCCAGCCGGAAGGCGGCGGGCAGCAGGCTCGACGGCACATAGTCGGACGACAGCACATCGAGGTGCCCGCCCGCCGCCACATCCGCCGCCGGGATATTGCCGGAATGCGACCCGCCACGCACCACGTTGGGAGCACCCATGAGAACCGCAAGACCATTGCGGTGGGCGGCCTGGGCCGCTTCCCGCGTGGTCGGGAATTCGGCAATGGTCACCCCGTCGGCGATCGCTTCCTCGACATGCAGCTCGGTGGCGTCATCATGGCTCGCCAGACGCACGCCGAGCCGTGACGCCAGCGCGAGAACCGCCTGCTTGTTGGCTGAGGCATGCTTTGCCTGCATCTCCTGGCGGACGGCAATGTAGCCATCCATGTGTTCGGGCAGGATCAGCTTCTTGCCGATGTAATATTCGCGGAACTTATCGATCGATACGAACTGCCGCGCACCTGGCGTGTGGTCCATGATGGAGATCAGGTGAAGCGGCCCTGCCTGCGCCGTCATCTCCGCCGACTCGGCCGTATCGGCGCAGGGCAGCTCGCAGCGCAGGTGGATGAAGTGCTGCGCGCGGAGCCGCCCGCTGTCCTGAGCTTCGACGATGGCGGCGCTCAGCGACATGGCCTCGCGCGCCGAGCGATCGCCCGGCTCGAAGCTCCCCGCGCGCAGGGCATCGAAGACGGTGGTGATGCCCGCCGCCGCGACCTGCGCATCGTGCGCCATGACGGCGGGGATGGCAGGCCAGGCCACGCCGGGGCGCGGCAGAAAGTGGCTTTCCAGATGATCCGTGTGGAGCTCGACGAGGCCCGGGATCAGATAATCGCCATCGAGATCCTCGGCAGGCCCGGCGACACGGCCTTCGATCACCTCGAAGATCTTGCCGTCACGCACCACCACGCTGCCCTCCAGAACCCCGTCCGGCAGCATGACACGGGCGTTGGTGAAGACTGTCTCGGTCATGCGGCAACCTCGGAAGGGCTGAAAAAGGGAAAATGGCGCGTGGCCATGAAGGCGGCGCCGCGCTGGGCTTCGGTGAACAGCGTGAGACCGTCGATGGCGACAGGCTCCGCCAGGGCCGGCGCAAAATGCGCCTCCGCGGCAGACTTGAAGCGCTCGATGACGGCGGGCGGCAGGCGCCCGGTGAGCGTCATGTGGAAGCGGAAATCGTCCAACACGTAAGGGTATCCCCATTCGGCAAGGTGGCGTTCCTGGCTTGGCGTGAGATCGGCCAGCCTGCGCCGCGCCAGCTCGTCCTCCGATGGCGGCTGGCGGAAACCATCGAGATCGCGCACGGCGCGCTCGGCGAGCCGCTGCAACGCCTCGCTTGGCTCCCGCGGCACAAGCGCCAGGAATTGGCCGAGCACACCCACTTTCAGCGCGACGCTGAAACGCTGCTGCCCGGCGGCGAGCGCCGCCACCGCACGCGGCAGCGCCTCGGCAGTCACCGTGCCACGCAGCGCAAAGGGCGGCTTCAGCGTGGCATGGAACCCGTAACGCCGCGGATCGCCGGTGACGACGCCGATGCCGGTCACGCCGGGCTGTTCGCGGGTCTCGCCCGTGAAGGCGTCACGGCCGATCCAGCGCGACCCCAGCTCGTGCAAATGCGTGCCGGGCGCGGGCGCGAAATAGATGGCGTGGCGGATGCTCACCTCAGCCCAACGCGATGCTGCGCGAGCAGGCGCGGCGGCGCTCCTGCTCGTCGTGGAACACGGCGAGAATCGCGCTCCCCTCCTCCCGCGCCCCGGCCACCAGCTCCAGCACGCGGTTGCGGTTGTCTTCGTCGAGCGAGGCGGTGGGTTCGTCGAGCAGCAGGATCGGGAAATGCGCCGCAAAGCCGCGCGCGATGTTGACGCGCTGCTGCTCGCCGCCCGAAAACGTCATGGGCGAGAGATGCCACAGCCGCTTGGGGATGTTGAGCCGCTCCAGCAGCATGCGGGCGCGGGCCAGCGCCTGCTCGGGCGCTATGCCGCGGTCGATCATCGGTTCGGCCACCACCATCTCGGCGGGCACGCGCGGGATCACGCGCAGGAACTGCGTCACATAGCCGATGACGTCGCGCCTGAGGCCGATCACGCCGCGCGGCGGCGCCGTCACCACATCCGTCCATGCGCCGTCCGACAGCACACGGATCGACCCAGCACTCGCACGATAGACGCCATAGACCAGCTTCAGCAGCGAACTCTTGCCGCGGCCCGAAGGGCCCGTCACCGCCACGGCCTCGCCCGCCTTAACCTCGGCAGTGAGACCCTCGAACACCTGAATGCGCGCTCCCGCCTGCTGGTGCAGCAGGAAGGACTTGGAGAGGTTCTCGATCTTCAGAACAGTACTCATCGTCACACCTGCAGCACGGAGGAGACGAGAAGCTGGGTATAGGGCGCCTGCGGGTCTTCGAGGATCTGGTCGGTCAGCCCCTCCTCGATCACCTGGCCCTGCTGCATCACCATCATGCGGGACGACAGCAGCCGCGCCACGGCGAGATCATGCGTCACCACGATGGCCGCCAGGTCGAGCCGTTTGACGAGACCGCGGATCAAGTCGAGAAGCCGCGCCTGCACCGAGACATCGAGGCCCCCCGTCGGCTCGTCCATGAAGACGAGCCGCGGCGAGGTGACAAGATTGCGGGCGATCTGCAGCCGCTGCCGCATGCCGCCGGAATAGGACCACGGGCTGTCGTCGATCCGGTCTTCCGCAATCTCGACGCGCTTCAGCCAGTCGGTTGCCGTGGCGCGGATGCGGCCATAGTGCCGCTCGCCCACCGCCATCATGCGCTCGCCGACATTGGCCCCGGCGGAAACGCCCATGCGCAAACCATCGCGCGCATCCTGGTGCACGAAGCCCCAGTCGGTGCGCATCAGCAGCCGGCGTTCCGCCTCGCTCATCTCATCGAGCGCAACCGAACGGCCGTCGCGCAGCGTGTAATGCACCTTGCCCGAACTCGCCGGAACATGACCCGAGAGGCAGCGCAGCAGCGTCGTCTTGCCCGATCCCGATTCGCCGGCGATCGCCAGTACCTCGCCCGGCCACAGCGCGAAGGACACCTCGCGGCAGCCCACGCGCGCGCCATAGAGCTTGCTGAGATTGTCGACGGCCAGCAGCGGGCTCATCGCTCACCCCGCGTCTTGGCGCAGAAGTCGGTGTCGGAGCACACGAACATGCGCGTGCCGTGGTCATCCATCACGATCTCGTCGAGGAAGCTCTCCCGCGTGCCGCACAGGGCGCAGGACTGGTCCCAGCGCTGCACTTCGAACGGATGGTCCTCGAAATCGAGGCTCTTCACGCGTGTGTAGGGCGGCACCGCATAGATGCGCTTCTCGCGCCCCGCGCCGAACAGCTGAAGCGCCGGGCAGCCATCAAGCTTCGGATTGTCGAATTTGGGGATGGGCGAGGGATCGAAGACATAGCGCTCCGCCACCCTGGCCGGATAGGCATAGGTGGTGGCGATCTCGCCATATTGCGCGATGTCTTCATAGAGCTTCACATGCATCACGCCATATTCCTCCAGCGCGTGCATGGTGCGGGTCTCGGTCTCGCGCGGTTCGAGGAAGCGCAAGGGCTCGGGGATGGGAACCTGGAAGACCAGGATCTGGTCCTCGGTCAGCGGCGTTTCAGGGATGCGGTGGCGCGTCTGGATGACGCTCGCCTCCTCCGTCTTCTCGGTGGTGGCCACGCCCGCGGTCTTGACGAAGAACTTGCGGATGGAGACGGCATTGGTGGTGTCGTCGGCCCCCTGGTCGATGACCTTGAGCGTATCCTCCGGCGTCAGCACCGAGGCTGTCACCTGCACGCCGCCGGTGCCCCAGCCATAGGGCATGGGCATCTCGCGGCTGGCGAAGGGCGCCTGATAACCGGGAATGGCGATGGCCTTGAGGATGGCCCGGCGGATCATCCGCTTGGTCTGCTCGTTGAGATAAGCGAAGTTATAGGCGGGCGCGTTCATTCCGCGGCCTCCAGCCTGTCACCGGCGCTCTCGATCCCGGCCCGCAGGCGGCGCAGCAGCACGAGCTCCGCCTGGAAATCGACGTAATGCGGCAGCTTCAGATGCTCGACGAAGCCCGTGGCCTGCACATTGTCGGAATGCGACAGAACAAACTCCTCGTCCTGGGCCGGCGCCACGCGCTCTTCGCCCAGTTCGCCGGCGCGCAGCGAACGGTCGACCAGCGCCATGGACATGACCTTGCGCTCGCACTGGCCGAAGCCCAGGCCATAGCCGCGGGTGAACTGCGGCTTGACGGTCGCCGAACCCTTGAACTGGTTGATCATCTCGCATTCGGTGACGGCGATTTCGCCGATGACGATCGAAAATCCCAGCTCCTCCGGCGTGAAGCTCACTTCGACGGTGCCGAGCCGGATCTCGCCGGCGAAGGGGTGCGTGCGGCCATAGCCGCGCTGCGTCGAATAGGCGAGCGCCAGCAGGAAGCCCTCGTCGCCGCGTGCGAGATTCTGCAGGCGAAGGTCGCGGCCTGCGGGAAAGTTCAGCGGGTCCTGCGTCAGGTCGGCGGGCTCGCCTGTCTCGGGCGGCGGCTGCTCCATCAGGCCTTCGCTGCCGAGCATTTCCAGTACGCGTGGCATGCCGCTGCGCAACGCGCTGGCTGCACGCGCCGCCTCCGCGGGTTCGCTCTCGCCTGCCAGCGAGAAGTCGAGCAAGCGGTGTGTATAATCGAAAGTGGGGCCGAGAATCTGCCCGCCCGGAATGTCCTTGAAGGCGGCGGAGACGCGGCGCTTCACGCGCATGGCTTGCGTGTCCAGCGGCTCGGCATAGCCGAAGCGGGCGAGCGTGGTGCGCGCCGCGCGGATCAGGAAGATCGCCTCGATCAGGTCGCCGCGCGCCTGCTTGATGGCGAGCGCGGCGAGCTCGCGGTCATAGAGCGAGCCCTCGTTCATCACGCGGTCGACCGCCAGCGTCAGCTGCCCGGCGATCTGCTCGAGCGTGATCGAAGGCACGCTGCGGTCACCGCGGCGCTCTTCGTCGAGCAGCCGGTGCGCGGCATCGATCGCCTGTTCGCCCCCTTTGACGGCCACATACATCAGGCGGACTCCAGCATGCGAATGGCGGTGGAGCGCGGCACTGCGGCCAGCTGGCCGGGCGCGGCGAAGATCACGTCGATGCCCACCGGAAAGCGGGCATGGTTCTCCGCCATGGCCATCCAGAACGCTCCATCGAGCCCAACCACGCCGAAGCTTTCGCGGCCACGGATTCCGGGTCCGGAGAGCTCGACGGCTCCGGGGACGAAGCCCGCCACCTGGATCACCAGCGTGGCGGAACGGTCAGGATAGTCATGCGTGCCCTGCTGCAGAAGCCCCAGCTGCGGCGGCAGATCGGCTGACGTGGCAAAGATAAACTGCGCCGCCTGCGGTTCCGCCACCAGCGGCGCGCCGGCATGAAAGCGCAGGTAATGGACGATCCTTTCATCATCGAGCTGGGGGCTGAGCCAAACCGGCGTCTGGAAATCGCACAGCGTCAGCGCCACGGCAGCCGCACTCGGCAGCAGCGGCGCAGGCGCCCTCACATCGGCGCCGATGTCCAGCACGCGGCCGGGCCGCGCCATGGCCTGCATGATGACCCGGAAGGCATGCGCCGCTTCGATGGCCACATCGGCAAAGCCCCGCTCAGTCATCGCCTCGCACCATGGTGAAGAAGTCGACCCTGGTGGCCGCCGCCTTGCTGGAGGCCTCGGCCTGCCGCGCATCGAGCTTCGCCGCCAGCGGCGCGATCACCGTCCCGGACAGTCCGTCGGCGTCCCGCTGCAGCAGGGCATCGCAGATCGCCGCCAGCTTGGCGTGCGCGGCGCTGCGGCCCATCACATAGGCGTGCCCCTGCGTGCCGTCGACAAGCCGCACCGCGCAGCGCGTCACCGTCGCCTCGCCGAGGTTGAAGGCGGCCCCGGTGGCGCCCATGCGCCCGCGCAGCATCACGAGGCCGGTCTCGGGCGCCCGCAGCAGGTCATGGGCGGTTGAAGCATAGTCCTTCGCGCAGGCCGCCAGATCGTCCGGCGCGGAGAGCGCCAAGACGCGCATCCAGGCCGCGCGCGCAGCTTCGCCGGTTGTTGGAGCTTGTGACGGCATGCCGCCTCTAACCAACCGAATGTAACGGTTGCATGACGGGCCCCCGCTCATATTTCTCGAGGAAGGCTTCCGCAGAGAGAGCGCGGAAATCCGGCAGCGCGGCGCGCATCTCCTCATGGCTCCAGTCCCACCAGGCGAGCGCCTGCAGCCGGTCCGCCACGGCGCGCGGATGGCGCCATTTGATGAGCCGGGCCGGCGCACCCGCCACCACTGCATAGGGCGGCACGTCCTTGGTCACCACCGACTGCGCGCCGATGATAGCGCCATTGCCGATGGTCACACCCTTCATGACGATGGCGCCATGACCGATCCACGTGTCATGCCCCACCCGCACGGGGCGCGAGCGGCGCCAGTCGAAAACCGCCTGCTCATCGGGCTCGTCCGGCCAGAAATAGCTGGAGCGATACATGAAGTGGTGCAACGAAGCGCGGTGATAGGGATGTTCGCCGGGGTTGAGCCGGGTGAAGGCCGCGACATTCACGAACTTGCCGAGCATAGAGTAGGCAATGTCGGCATAGCGCGCGGTGTAGCTGTAATCGCCCATCGCCGATTCGAGGATGTTGCTCCCTTCGCCGATCTCGACGAAAGCGCCAAGCCGGCTGTTGCGCACATTGGCGTTGGGGTGAAGGAAGGGCTCTGGTCCGAGTTGCGGCATGCTGATTCTCCGAAGCCCCCCTCATCGGCGCGTTCGGTGACATCAAGATGAAGGATCTCGGCCGCGGTCCATCAGCCTGAGATAGAGGATCACCGCCCCGGAGGAGAGCGCGCAGAGCCCTGCCGCCGCCCAGAAACCCCAGGGCGCACCGGTCACGGGGCCGCGCTACGCCGCCTGCGTGACAGCCCGGTGACATATCCGCTCCGGCCCGTGGCCTATGGCGCTAAACGAAGAGGTCTACCTTCCGAAAACTTGTCACGTCGATCAGCCCCTCGTCCGAAATGCGCAGCTCGGGGATGACGACGAGCGCCAGCAGCGAGTGCTGCATGTTGGCGTTGTTGAGGTTGCAGCCGCAGGCCTTCATGGCGGCGACCAGCTTTCCGGCCTTCTCCGCCACAATCTCGGCGCGCTCGTCGGACATCAGGCCGGCGATCGGCATTTCGACGCGAGCCAGCTCCTTGCCCTCCGAGACCAGCGCCAGGCCGCCGCCGATGTCTTTGAGGATGTTCGCAGCCTGCGCCATGTCCTGCTTGTTGGTGCCGACGACGATCATATGGTGGCTGTCATGCGCCACGGTGGAGGCGAGTGCGCAGTCCCTGCTATAGCCGAAGCCGGACACGAAGGCGTTCACCACCTTGCCCGTCGCCTTGTGGCGTTCGACCAGCGCGATCTGGGCAACGTCATTGGCGCGGTCCATCTCGACCAGGCCGGACTGGACCTTCAGCGTCTTCTGCAGCGCACGGGTGGGCGCCTGGTTCTCGATCACGCCGATCACCCGCACGTCCACCTGGTTGCGGCCCGCAGGCGCGGCGATATCGAAGTCCTTTGCCGTCAGGGCGCGCTTCATGTGCATCGTCCGGCGCGCGTCCTCCGGATAGGCATAGGCAGGTATATCAGCCGTGAGTTTGCCGTCTTCCGCAAGCACGCGGCCCCTGGCGATGACCAGCTCGATGGGGAGCGACGCGATGTCGGAGGTGAGGATCAGGTCCGCCCGGCGGCCGGGCGCGATCGAGCCCAGCTCGCGCTCGAGGCCAAAATGCTGCGCCGTGTTGAGCGTGGCCATCTGGATGGCGGCGACGGGCTTCAACCCTTGAGCGATGGCGTGGCGCACCACGCGGTTCATGTGGCCCTCGTTCACCAGCGTGCCGGAATGCGAATCATCCGTACACAGAATGAAATTGCGCGGGTCCAGCCCATGCTCGGTGACGGCCTTGACCTGCGCGGCCACGTCATACCAGGCGGAGCCCAGCCGCAGCATGGCGCGCATGCCCTGGCGGACGCGCGCAATCGCATCCTCGGCGCGCGTGCCCTCATGGTCGTCCGCCGGTCCGCCCGCCGCATAGGCATGGAAGGGCAGCCCAAGGTCGGGCGAGGCATAATGGCCGCCCACCACCTTGCCGGCGCGCTGCGTGGCCGCGATCTCGGCCAGCATCTTGCCGTCGCCCGCGATCACGCCCGGGAAATTCATCATCTCGCCCAGCCCGATGATGTTGGGCCAGCCCATCGCCTCGCGCACCTCGTCGGGGCCGAGCGTGGCGCCGGGGTTCTCGAGCCCGGGGGCACTCGGCACGCAGGATGGCATCTGCACGAAGACGTTGACGGGCATCGCCATCGCCTCGTCATGCATCAGCCTGACGCCCGGAAGCCCCAGAACATTGGCGATCTCATGCGGGTCGATGAACATCGAGGTGGTGCCATGCGGAATGACGGCGCGGCAGAATTCGGTCACCGTCACCATGCCGCTTTCCACATGCATATGCGCATCGCACAGGCCGGGCACAAGGTAGCGGCCCTCGGCCTCGATCACCTGCGTGTCCTTGCCGATGCAGTGGCTGGCATCGGGCCCCACATAGGCGAAGCGGCCCGCCGCGATGGCGATGCCGGTTGCCGGAATGATCTCGCCCGAGTGCACGTTCACCCAGCGCCCGCCGCGGATGACCATGTCGGCCTTTTCCCGCCCCATGGCGGTGGCGATGAGGCGATGGGCTGTGTCCGGCCAGGGTTTCATGATCACGCTTTCCTCTCTGCACCGCGTCCCGATGTCCGGCGTTCGACTTTAGCGGAAAACCGGAACCCGCCAAGCCCGCGATCGGCGCGGCCGGCGGTGCAACGCCGCCAATAGCATCGCGCCGGACACCGGCCTCCTCACCGTGCTGAAGCAGGCCGGCGGCGAGAACTGAGGTGCCCCTCAGCGCATCACGAAAGGGTCGGGGATCGGGTCGTCGGAGGTCCGCAGCCACACGGTCTTCGCCCGCGTATAATCGAGGACCGACTCGAGCCCGCCCTCGCGGCCCGAACCGGAAAGTCCGAAGCCGCCGAAGGGCGCCATGGGCGACACGGCGCGATAGGTATTGATCCAGACAACACCGGCGCGGATGTCGCGCGTCAGGCGATGGGCGCGCGCCAGGTTGCGGGTGAACACGCCCGCGGCCAGACCATAAGGCGTGGCATTGGCAAGCCGCACCGCGTCGTCCTCCGTCTCGAAGCCGAGCACGGCAAGAACTGGCCCGAAGAGTTCGGTCGAGATGGCTTGAGCCTCCGTGCCGCTGCAGTCCAGGATGGTGGGGCGATAGTAGAAGCCTTGCATCCCCTGGGGCGCGCTGCCGCCGGTGACGAGCCTGGCGCCCGCCGAGAGGCTTTCCGTCACCACCTTCTCGATGTGGTTCCGCTGCCGCTGCGTGGCGAGCGGCCCCATTTCGGTGGCGCGCTCCTGCGGGGCGCCGATGACGATGGCCTCGGCCTTGGCTTTCAGCGCCGCCAGCAGCGCGTCCTTGATGGCGTGCTGCACGATGAGGCGCGAGCCTGCCACGCAGGACTGTCCGGTGGCCGCGAAAATACCCGCCACCACGGCATTGGCCGTCGAGCCAAGATCGGCATCTTCGAACACGACGACGGGCGACTTGCCGCCCAGCTCCAGCGTGACGTGGGCGAGGTTCTCTGCCGCATTGCGCATCACGTGGCGCGCCGTCCCGGGCCCGCCGGTGAAGGCAATGCGCGCGACGAGCGGGTGCGACGTCAGCACCTGGCCGCAATCGGGGCCGAAGCCGGTGATGACATTGACCACGCCCGGCGGGAAGCCCGCCTGCTGAACGAGCCTGGCGAATTCAAGCAGAGGCGCCGGCCCGTCTTCCGAAGCCTTCAGCACCACGGTGCAGCCCGCGGCGAGCGCGGGGCCCAGCTTCACCGCGGACAGGAAGAGCTGCGAGTTCCACGGCACGACGGCCGCGACCACGCCGATCGGCTCGCGCCTCAGCCACACGTCCATGCCGGGCTTGTCGATGGGCAAGTGCGCGCCCTGCAGCTTGTCGGCCAGCCCCGCGAAGTAACGGTAGTATTCGGCCACATAGGCGATCTGGGCGGAGGTCTCGCGGATGATCTTGCCGGTGTCGGCGGTCTCGAGTTCCGCGAGCGCCTGGGCATTCTCCGCCACGAGATCGGCGAGCCGGTAGAGCAACTTGCCGCGCTGCGTGGCAGTGAGCCCGCGCCAGGCCTGGTCATTCAGCGCACGGTGCGCGGCGGTGACGGCGCGGTCCACATCCGCTGCGCCGGCGCGCGGCATCAGCGCCCATGCCGCGCCCGTTGCGGGGTTGATGCTCGCGAAGCTCTCCGCGCCATCCTCGAATTGGCCGCCGATCAAGTGCTGGAAGCGCCGCATGCCGTTCACCGGAAGGCCGGAAGCACATGGTCGATGAAGCGCTGCAGCGAGGCCTTCTTGCGCTCCGCCGGCATCATCGAGTCGATCCACAGGCTGAACTCGTCATAACCCATCGCCTCATATGTCTTTAGCCGCGCGATCACCTGATCGGGCGTGCCGGTCACCGTGTTGGCCAGCATCTTGTCCGTGGCGTATTGCTCCATCGCGTCCATCTCATCGGGGCTCAGCGCCTCGATCAGGGCCTGGCTGACCGGCTTCTCGTTCTTGAACCAGGCCGCAAAGTAGCAATAGAATCGCCGAAGGTCTTCCGCACCCTGCCGCACATCGGCGTCGTCCGCGCCGCAGTAGCCATGCATCAGCAGCATGATCTTCGGGCGCGTCACCTCCGGGTGCGCCTTGCAGGCGGCCTTGAAGCGGCCCATCAGCACTTCGACCTCCGCGTCCCCCAAGTGCAGCGGCGTGACCTGCACGCCGCAGTGGTTGGCCACCGCGAAATCATGCGACATGGGATCGCGCGCCGCCACCCAGATGGGCACGCCGCCCTTCTGCAGGGGCTTGGGCGAGGCGGTTGTCCTGGGAAACTGCCAATACTTGCCGTCATGCGTGTAGTCGCCCTCCCACAGCTTGCGCAGCATGGGCACCATCTCGCGCATCTGCTCGCCCGCACTCATCGGGGTCAGGTCCTTGCCCATGCGCTGATATTCGAAACTGTAGGCGCCGCGCGCGATCCCGAGGTCGAGCCGGCCATCGCAGATGATGTCGGTCATCGCCGCCTCGCCCGCAAGCTTGATGGGGTGCCAGAAGGGCGCCACCACCGTGCCGGTGCCGAGCCGCACGTTCTTGGTGCGCCGTGCCAGGTCGGCGATGTTGATCAGCGGGTTGGGCGCGATGGTGAAATCCATGCCGTGGTGCTCGCCGGTCCAGATGGCGTGGAAGCCGCCGGTGTCGGCCATCTCGCAGAGCTCCACCATCTGCCGGTAAAGCTCCCTGTGGCTCTGCTCCGGGCTGATGCGCTCCATGTGCACGAAGAGTGAGAATTTCATCGGTCACCGCCTTTCATCCAGGAACCGCCGCCTCGCTTGGACGGATTCAAGCGGCTGGCTCAGCAGATCGCGGATCAGCCGTGTGGCGCCTTCAGCGTCCACCAGAGTCATCATATGGCGCTGGCCGGCAAGCACCGCCGCCGTGCCGCGCGGCGCCGCGGCGGCCATGGCCTCCGCCATCTCCGGCGTCGAGTTGGGATCGTCCGATCCGGCGGCGAACAGCGCGGGCATGGTCAGCGCGCCCAGCCGGCCGGAAAACAGCCGGTCGCCCGCGGCGAAGATCTTGTAGGCCTGCGCATAGGCGGCAGGGTCCATGGCGGAGAGCCAGGCGCGCAATTGCCGGTGCAGTGGCGTGTCACCCTCGCCCAGCCAGCGGCGGACCGGCTGTTCGATGTCGCCGCAAGTGCCGCTCAGCGCGATTTCGGCGGCGCGCGCCTCCACCGCGCGGCGGGCGTCCGGCGGCCTCTCATAGACCGAATTGAGCACGCCAAGCCGCAGCACGCGTTCAGGCTGCGCCAGGGCCAGCCCGATGGCCACCAGCCCGCCCATGGAGTGGCCCACCACATTGGCCTGCGCAATGCCCAGCTCGTCGAGCAGGCCGGCGGCCTGCGCCACATAGTCCGCGAGTTCAGCCCCACGGAGCGCGCTGGCGCCATGGCCCGGCATGTCGAGTGCGATCACCCGGCAGGTTTTGGATAGAGCCGCGATCTGCGGCTCCCAGGCCTCCGCATTCAGTCCCACACCATGGATCAGCAGCAGCGGCTCGCCCTGCCCCTTCTCGAGCCAGGCGATGCCGTTGCGGATCTGGCGGAGGGCAGGCTCAGGCATTGCTGGTGCCGTCCAGCTCCTTCAGGTCCTGATAGCGGTCGCCGATGCGGTGGTGCGGACGCCCGCCGATAGACGCGCCGAGCGCCACCACGATCTCGCCGGCGGCCGGCGCATCGGGGATAGCGAACTGGATTGTGAGGTAATGCGAGCGCATGCCCTCATCCGCCTTGTGCATCAGGGGGATCATGACCGGCGCATTGGGCGGCCCCCGCGTGTTGGTAAAGGCGAGATAGCTCTTGGCGCCCACCGCCTTGCGGAAATGATTGCCGAAGCGCAGCGTGTGAATCAGTGCGGAGGCGTGTTCCACCTCGCCGTCCGCGCCCACCACGGCGGCCTTGCCGTATCCTTCCACTGAGTCGCCCGAACCTGCCATCTCGAGGATCATGCCGGTCAGCAGCTGGCCCAGCTTGGGAGCGATCTCCAGGATCTCCGGCTTAAGATCGTCGACGAAGCCGCGCCCCGCCCAGGGGTTGGTCAACACCGCCGCGGCGGCAAAAAAGGTCAGCGGCTTCGGCGCCGCCTTGCCCCCCTCGATGAAAGTGCGCTCGGTGAGGCTGAAGGTCTTGCGAAGCTGAAGTGCCATGTGCGCGGGGCCCGAAAAGCTCTTGAATGAACATTGTAAGATCGTACACAATACAGGTCAACTAAAAAATTCCAATTTTTTCAATAGCTTGGTAATATCGTGACTCTTGCGAACCCGCCCTCGCGCCGTCCGGGCCTGCGCATCGCCGAAGCGCCGCCCACCCTGCGCGAACTGGCGCTGGAGCGGCTGCGCACGGCCATTGTCGAACATCATTTCCCGCCCGGCAGCCGCCTCACCGAGCGTGACCTGTGCGGGCAGCTGGGCGTCAGCCGCTCTGTGGTGCGCGAGGTGATCCGCCATCTTGAGGCGGAGGGCTTGGTCACCTCCATCCCCCACCACGGCCCCATCGTGGCGAGGCTCGAGCCGGAGGCGGCCGAACAGATCTATGAAATCCGTGCCCTTCTGGAATCGACCGCCGCCCATGATGCAGCACAAAGCGCCACGCCTGAGCAGCTTGCCGCGATGCGCGATGCGCTGTCCGCCATCGCGGCCGGCTATGCGGCAGGCGACCATCACGGCGTCATTCTCTCCACCACGCGCTTTTACGAGGCAATGTTCGCCGCCGGCGGCAAGCGCGTGGCGTGGGAGGTGGTAAAGCGCCTCAACAGCCGCATCAGCTGGCTGCGCGCCATGACCATTGCCTCCCCAGGCCGCGCCACCACCGGGCTCGGCCAGATGCAGAAGATTTTCGCCGCCATCGAGCAACGAAAGCCTGAGGCCGCGGCAGCCGCCAGCCGCGGCCACGTCACCATGGCCGCCGCCATCGCCCGCGCGCTGCTGCGCGAACAGGCGGCAGGCCCGCCGCCATCCGGCTGAGGAGGGCTCAGAGGCCCAGCGCCTCCAACTCCACGCTCTTCGCGCCGTCGAGCGGCTTCACCGCGACGGCGCCGGCCGCGGGAACCTCGCGCGACCAGCCGGAGAGGAACACCGCCGCGCTGGCCGCCACGCCGCCGGCGGCGAACCAGGTTCCGAGGATGCGCGCCGGCAGGCCCGTGCTCGCGTCCACCCAAACTTCGCCAGTGAAGCGGCCGCCCATGACGGCGGCAATCGTCGTCTGTTCCGGCTGGAACCGGGCGATCGGCGTCACCGAATCGACGCCGCCGAACAAGGCCGCCGCCGGGTCATCCGCCAGCAGGCCGAGGAAGGGAATGAATAGGCCGGGCACCATAAAGGCAGCGCCCTTTTCCGGCGCCAGTTTCAGCACCGTCTTGGCGGCCAGCGAAGGGCGGAACAGCGTTGCCTCGCCGCCCGCGATCGACAATTGCACGTCGGGCTCGCCGCCCGCGCCGAAGACAGCGAACAGACTGCCGGAGCGCTGGAACGCCACGCTCGCCCGGCTGCCCAGCGTCTTCAGCCCGTACTTCGCCACCGAGGCGCCGAACTTCGCGTCGGCGGCGAGGCACCGCCGGCACCGGTCCCGGCTCATGGCGGCGGTGAAGGACAGCGCCCCGGCGGTTTGCAATGCGTCCAGCATGCCGTTGATGGCGCCGGCGGCGTCAGGCCCCGCGGCGCGCGCCGGGCCCGCACCGCCGAACGCGGCAGTGGCCGCCCCCGCCAGCAAACCGCCGAACTTCCGGCGTCCGATCGTCATTGCAGGTCCCATGGCCCTCTCCCGTCCGGAAGATCGAAAACCCGCCCAATCCTAACGCATGATCCGCAAAAGTGGAACCCACTCTCGCGGATCATGCTCAAGCTCTTGATCTTGCGCATGTTCTAACCGATTAGGTGATTCCGCCTGATCGGAACATCCGCTGGTGCAACCTCGCCGCGAAGTCACCGCGTAAGCGCCCGGACCGGGCGGCGCTAACCCTTGCCGCCGGACAGCATGACAATGAGCCAGCGCATCGCCGGTATCTGCTTGCACACCGTCATCGCCGCCACCAGCACAGGAACGCCGATGAAGGCGCCCGTCAGCCCCCACAGCATGCTCCACAGGAAGACCACGAACATCACCGCGAAGGGCGAGATCGACAGGGTGGAGCCGGTGAACACCGGCTCGAGGTAGCTGCCGATCACGAACTGCACCGCGGTCAGCGATACCAGCACGACCGCCGCCACCTGCAGCGATTCGAACTGCAGCAGCGCGAAGACGGTGGGCAGCAGTGTGGCCACCAGCGGCCCGAGGAAGGGAATGTAGTTGAGTGTGAAGGCGATCGCCGCCCAGGCCGCGGGGTGCTCCAGCCCCACGCCCCAGGCCACCAGCCACACGGCGGCCCCCGTGGTCACGCTGGCGATGCTGCGCACCAGCATGTATTTGCCGAAATGCCGCGCTGTCTCGCGCCCCGCCGCCACCACGTCCACCCCGCCGAAGCGGCGGCCCGCTTTGGTGAGGCGGCTGGCGAGGTCCTCGGCCTCGAGAAGCCCCAGCACCGCGAAGGCGAAGACAAGCGTCGCGAAGCCGGCGAGCCCGTTGAGCCGCGCCGCCAGCGACTGCACGAAGCGCACCACCCAGCCCATGTTGAAGCTGTCGGACAGGGCCCCCGCCAGCACCACGCCATGGCCTTCGAGCCAGTCTGTGGCGGCCTGGTAGATCGCCTGGAATCGCGCCGCATTGCCCACCAGCCACTGCCCGATCACGCTGATGCCCCAGGCGAAGAGCAGGAGCAGGAAAGCGATGCAAACCAGCGTCGCCACGATGGTGATCGGCATCGCCAGCATGCGCGGCATGCGCTGCTGCAGCCAGGCCTGCACCGGCCAAACCACCATCACGATGAACACCGCGAAGGCGGCGGGCGCAAACACCATCTCGCCCCAGGACAGCGCGGCGAGCACGATGATGACGGTGCATACGAGAAGCATGCCCCCGATGGCGGAACGCCCCGCCGTCCCGCTGCCGCCCTCTCCCATGCCGCTGCTCCCGTTATTGTGCAACGGGCCGCATGAGAGGACACATTCCCCGCTTTGGCAAGGCCGGCGGGGCGGGTCTGTCGGTAGCACACGATATGACCGGTTTAAGTAGCACACGATCTGTCCGGTAGGCTGGCCCTTTTTTGGGGGTCAGCATGAGCCGGACGGAAGCCCGAAGGGTTGTGCGAATGATGAAGTTCATGAGCGTTTTTGGCCG
>NZ_JADCDB010000005.1 GCF_020252395.1 Aestuariivirga sp. | reverse complement strand
TTAAATCCGCTCAGCCGCAACACCTGTGGAAATGTGGACAAGGCTCCGCCTTGCCCACAGTCCCACAGGAGAACAAAAGACAAGAAGCGGACATTTGATGTGCTACCAAAACCGGACAAGTTAATTAGCTATCGACAGGGCCAATGTCACTGCCCATGCGCCGATGCCGGGCAGGCTTGGCCGGGAATCGTTGTTGCAGTGGAAAACGCATGATTGTGATGCTTGAATTGCTCCAGCACTGCACCGCCCGGTGGACTTATCGAACATCCTTCGCTACACAAAGATTAACACTTCGTAAATGCGCTTGTTTTCAGGAAAAGAATGACAGATTTCGCCGCCGCCCGCCGCAACATGGTCGAATCGCAGGTCCGCCCCAACGGCATCACCGACCGGCGCATCATTGCGGCCATCGAGGCGGTCCCGCGCGAGGATTTCGTGCCGGAGAGCCGCCGGGCGCTTGCCTATATGGACGAGGACGTGCCGCTCGACCACCACGACAGGGCCCTTGGCCAGCGGGCGCTGATCGAAATCATGGCCTTCGCGCGCATGCTGCAGCACGCCGCCATCAAGCCCACCGACAAGCTGCTGATCATCGGAGCCGGGACCGGCTATGGCGCGGCCGTGGCGGCCCAGATCGCCGCAACCGTCGTGGCGCTTGAGAGCGATGCCGGGCTTGCCCATCATGCGCGCAGCAATCTGAGGGGGCTCGCCAATGTGAAGCTCGTCGAGGGCCCACTTGCCGGCGGTGTGGCGGCGGAGCAGCCCTTCGACGTGATCCTGCTTGAGGGCCGCGCCGAGGACGTGCCGCAGTCATTGATCGATCAGCTGGCCGATGGCGGACGGCTGATCGGCGTGGTGGGCGAGCGCGAGACGTCGCAGGCCTGCATCTATTCGCGCTCGGGCGGGTTGGTTGCGGTGCGCCCGGTGTTCGACGCCTCGGTGACAGCACTGCCGGGGTTGAAGAAGAAGAAGCCCGCCTTCGTCTTCTGAGGCGGACGTGCGTGTGGGAGCGTCCGGCGCGTCAGGGCCGGCGCCGGGTTAAGGAGTTGTGGATCGATGACACGGAACTGGGTGCGGGCCGTTCTTTCGGGCGTTGCGATCTCCGCCGCGGCGGTGACGCTTAGCGTATCTGCCGCGGCCGATACGCTGTTCGCGGCCATGGAGAAGGCTTACGTTACGAACCCCACGCTCAATGCCGCCCGCGCTGGCCAGCGCGCCACCGACGAACTGGTGCCGCAGGCGCTGTCCGGCTGGCGGCCTACGGTGGGTATCGGCGCCGAATTGAATCGGACGCGAAACACAAATGAAGGGGTGACGTCCTTCACCGTCGATCCTAATGTCGGCGGCTTTGTCCCCACTGTCGACCCGCTGGCCATCAACAATGCGACCAGCGGCAGTGTGAGCATCCAGCTCGCCCAGCCCCTTTTCCGCGGCTTCGGCACGGTGAACAGCACGAAGGCTGCCGCGGCGCGGGTGGACGCGGGGAAGCAGGGTCTGCTCGGCACCGAGCAGCAGGTTCTGTTTGATGTGGTCCAGGCCTACATGGACGTCTATGCCGGACGGCAGTTCGTGTCTCTACGCCGGCAAGATGTGGCGGCTTTGCAGGCACAGGTAAAGGCTGCGCAGGACCGTTTTGCGGTTGGCGAGATCACGCGCACCGACGTCGCGCAGGCACAGGCGCGCCTGGCTGAGGCACAGAGCTTTCTCGTGAATGCACAGACCGATCTCGCGCGGGCGGTGGCAACCTACGTGCAGGTGGTTGGACATGAGCCGGGCAAGCTGAACTACCCCAAAGTGGTCAATATCCCGAACTCGCTGAAGACAGCGCTCGATGTTGCGGGCCAGATCAACCCGCAGCTGCTTGCGCAAGCGTTTGTGGAGGTTGCACGGAACAGCGATATCAAGGTGGCTTTCTCGAACCTGTTGCCGAGCGCCGATCTCGTGGCCTCTGCCTCCGGTTCGGATCCCGATCTCACTGTCAGCCAGGATCGGTCAAGCGTACTGCAGGTCGGCGCTCAGCTTTCGATCCCCCTCTACGAAGCCGGCATCGTCTATTCGCAGGTGCGCGAGGCCAAGCAGCTGGCGAGCCAGAGCCGCATTCAGGTGATCGAGGTGGCGCGGGCTGTCAGGCAGGCGGTGGCCTCGTCATGGAATGCCTATGTGGGCCTGGCCCAGATTATCAAGAATACCCGCACCCAGGTCTCCGCCGCCCAGCTGGCGCTGCAGGGCGTGCAGGCGGAATATCAGGCGGGCACCCGCACCACGCTGGACGTGCTCGACGCCCAGCGCGATCTTGTACAGGCCCAGGTGCTGCAGGTAACGGCGGAACGGAGCCGGGTGGTGAGCGGCTACCAGCTGCTGGCCGCCATTGGCCACCTCACGGCCGAGGAGGTCGGCCTCAAGGTGCCAATCTACGATCCTGACGCAAATTACAAACGCGTGCGCAACAAGTGGATAGGCACCGACGTCAAAACGATTGAATAGGCCGCTTTGGATATCGACAAGACTCGGCGGTTCGCGTAAAATTTCAGAAAGAGTTAAGGCTTGTGGGCCGTTTCAGGGTGGACGACGTGACTGCAGAACCGCGAATGGAAGATCTTCTCGCCTCCATCCGCAAGGCTATCCATGACGATATCGGGGATGGCCGGTCGAGCGAGCGGCTGCCGGCCCCACTGCAGGCTGCGCCCACCCCACGGGCCGCCGATGAACTTTCCGCCGCGGCGAGCGAAATCCAGCAGCTGCGCGAAAGAATTTCCCGCGCGCGCACGGTTAAGTCGCAGGCTCCCGTCGAGCCGGGCCAGCGCGCCGCCAGCCTGGCCGCGGCGCTGCAGAACGAGACGCCGCGCCGCAACTGGCGGGAGCTGGAGCCGCCGCCGGCCCCGCGGCTGCGCGAACTGGATCCGCCAGCACCACGGCTGCGCGGAGCGGTCCTCGACAATGAGTCACCCAGGCCGCAGATCGGGCACGAGGTTCATGCCGCTCCGGCGGCGCGCCTTCCGGCCCGCAGCGAACCCTCGGTTATGCTCTCCGGCAACGCGGCCCAAGCCGTGCAGTCCGCCTTCGGCAAGCTAACCAATTCGGTGACGAGCCGGAACGCCAATGAGCGGTCGGTGGAGCAGGTGTCGCGGGAACTGCTGCGGGTGATGCTGAAGCAGTGGCTGGACGAGAACCTGCCAGCCATGGTTGAGCGCCTGGTGCGCGAGGAAATTGAGCGCGTAGTCCGCCCCGGCCGCTGAACCACGGCTTTTGGCCACGAAATCGACCCATTATTACTTTTTTCTTGATATTACTCGCTGTTTGATTTAACGCTGCGTAAATTGCAACCTTAGCGAGTTTGTAGCGTTTTCATAAACTCATGATTGAATTTCCTTAAGGGGAGAATCACGGCTTATGACAGCAGCACATGTTTTCCCGGACGAGCGGCGGGCCCACCCGCGCCATCGGGTTTTCAAGAGGGTGAAGGCGGTGTTCAACTCGCGTAGATCTGTGATCGATTGTGTGATGCGCGATCTTTCGGCGGGCGGGGCGCGGCTATCCTGCCCTACGGTGGCGCAGGTGCCGGACCAGTTCCAGTTGCTGTTCGTGGCGGAGCGCGAAATGCGCGACGTGCGGGTTGCTTGGCGCAGCCTCACCGAATGCGGCGTCCAGTTCCTGTCGCCGCCGCGCAAGGCGCTGCACCTGCTGACTTAACTCCGCACCTCAAAGCGTTGCGTGGCCGCCCCGGCTGGTGTTTAAGGCGCACCAACCGTCACATCAGCTTTGGCCAAACTCATGCTTGAGAAGACCTTCACGCCCGCCGAAATGGAAGCGCGGCTCTATGCCCAATGGGAGGCGCGCGGCTTTTTCAAGCCAGGCCACAAGCCCAAGGCGGAGCCCTTCACCATCGTGATCCCGCCACCCAACGTGACGGGTTCGCTGCACATGGGGCACGCGCTTAACAACACCATCCAGGACATTCTCGTGCGCTTCGCGCGCATGCGGGGCAGGGACGTGCTGTGGCAGCCCGGCACCGACCATGCCGGCATCGCCACCCAGATGGTGGTGGAGCGGCTTCTCCTGAAGGAGAACAAGACCGACCGCCGCAGCATGGGCCGCGAGGCTTTTCTCAAGCGCGTCTGGGCGTGGAAGGAAGAATCGGGCGGCACGATTTCGCGTCAGCTGCGCAGACTCGGCGCATCCTGCGATTGGTCGCGCGAGCGCTTCACCATGGACGAGGGCTTGTCCAAGGCGGTGCTCAAGGTCTTCGTGCAGCTTTACAAGGAAGGGCTGATCTACAAGGACAAGCGCCTTGTGAACTGGGACCCGAAGCTCTTGACCGCCATCTCGGACCTCGAGGTGGTGCAGAAGGAAGTGAAGGGCAATCTCTGGCACCTGCGCTATCCGATCGAAGGGACGGATGAATTCATCGTGGTCGCCACGACGCGGCCTGAAACCATGCTGGGCGACAGTGCGGTTGCGGTTCACCGTGAGAATGAGAAGCTGAAGCACCTCATCGGCAAATTCGTGCGCCTGCCGCTGGTGGGGCGCCTGATCCCCATCGTCGGCGATGATTATGCCGACCCCGAAAAGGGGACCGGCGCCGTCAAGATTACGCCGGCGCATGATTTCAACGACTTTGAGGTCGGCAAGCGCCATGATCTCAAACAGATCAATGTGCTCGACCAATTCGGCAAGATGCTGCTTGCAGGCAATGCCGATTTCCTCGAAGCGTCTGATGTTCCCGCGGAGACCATGGCGCTGCACGGGCTCGACCGCTTCGAGGCCAGGAAGCGCATCGTCGAGATGTTCGAGGCGCAGGGGCTTCTCGACAAGATCGAGCCGCACACCTACCAGGTGCCGCATGGCGACCGGTCTGACGTCGTCATCGAGCCGTGGCTCACCGAGCAGTGGTATGTGAATGCCGCCGAGCTCGCCAAGCCCGCCATCGCGGCGGTGGAGAGGGGCGAGACCAGCTTCGTTCCGAAGAACTGGGAAAAGACCTATTTCGAATGGATGCGCAACATCCAGCCGTGGTGCATCTCGCGCCAGCTATGGTGGGGGCATCAGATTCCAGCATGGTATTATTTCAACAAAGATAAAATCGACCTGACGGCCTTTAACAACGTTCTTGAGTCCGGACGTTTGATCGATATGTCGCAGTTTGGCGTGTCCGTTGCTGAATCCGAGGAGGAAGCGCTGAAGGAGATCGCAACTCAGTTCCCTGGTAAAGAGCTGCGCATTGTCGAACACGAGCGTCAGGCTATAGGACTTATACAAGAGTCAAGAGGTCAAATTCTTGGTGTTTGGCGCGACGAGGACGTGCTCGACACCTGGTTTTCCTCCGCCCTCTGGCCGTTCTCGACCTTGGGCTGGCCGGAGGAGACGCCGGAGCTGAAGCGCCATTACAAGACGGACGTCCTCGTCACCGGCTTCGACATTATCTTCTTCTGGGTTGCCCGCATGATGATGATGGGGCTTCACTTCATGCAGGAGGTGCCGTTCCACACGGTCTACATTCATGCGCTGGTCCGCGATGAGAAGGGCCAGAAGATGTCGAAGTCCAAGGGCAACGTCATCGATCCCCTTGAACTCATCGACGCCTATGGCGCGGATGCGCTGCGCTTCACACTCGCCGCCATGGCCGCTCAGGGCCGCGACATCAAGCTCGCCAAGGCGCGCGTCGAGGGCTATCGCAACTTCGGCACCAAGCTGTGGAACGCCGCGCGCTTCGCCGAGATGAACGGCGTTGCGCATGACCCGAATTATGATCCGCTGGCGGCGCGCGTGACCGTGAATCGCTGGATTGCCGGCGAGACGGCGCGCACCGAGGCCAAGGTCCGCCAGGCGCTGGACGAATACAAGTTCAACGAGGCGGCGGGCGCGCTCTACCAGTTCGTGTGGAATGTCTTCTGCGACTGGTATCTCGAATTGATCAAGCCGATCCTCACCGGCGCGGACGAGGCGGCAAAGGCCGAGACGCGCGCCACCACGGCCTGGGTGATGGACCAGATTCTGCTGCTGCTGCACCCCTTCATGCCCTTCGTGACGGAAGAGCTGTGGCAGCAAACGGGCACGCGCAAGCAGTGGCTGATCGTCTCCGGCTGGCCCGTCTACAAGGGCCTTGGCGATGCCGCGGCGGATGCCGAGATGGAATGGGCGATCCGCTTCATCTCAGAAGTGCGCTCGGTCAGGGCCGAGATGAACGTGCCCGCCGGCGCAAAGATCGCCTGTGTGCTGGTGAGCGCCAACAGCGAAACGCGCCGCCGGGCAGATGCTTGGGAGAACGAGATCATGCGTCTCGCGCGTCTCTCCTCCATCACCTTCGAGGAGCAGGTGCCCAAGGCCTCCGCCCAGATCGTGCTTGATGAGGCAACCGTCGCGCTGCCGCTCGAAGGCGTCATCGATTTCGCCGCCGAGAAGGCGCGGCTCGCGAAGGAGCTCGAGAAGATCGCCAAGGATACCGCCGCCATCGACGGCCGCCTCAACAACCCCGGCTTCGCCGCCAAGGCGCCTCCGGAAGTGCTGGAGGAAAGCCGCGAGCGCAAGGCCGAACTGGAAGCGCGCAAGGTCAAGGTGGACGAAGCGCTGGCGCGATTGGGGTAGAGTCCGTTCACATGCGCTGGGCTTTTGGAAAGAGGCGGGTGGATCGGCCTCGAACTCGGGCGTATCCGCCCGGGCAGCCGCCGCCACCAGAGTATTGAAGGCAAGGGTGGCAAGCAGCCTGGATGCAAGATCCATCATGGTTGTCTCCCGGGTGCTGCCGGGACAACCGTAACCTGTCGGAGTGCAGCGGCCGGACTCGCTTTTTGCCGGCAGGCTAACCCGCCGACCTCGCTGTCTTGCTGTTGCGCAAAACGTGCTCATGGTCAGCGTCGTAAAGTGCGGAGTCCCGGAAATCATGCGCGTCCAGCACTTGGCCCACGAGGATCAACGCGGTGCGGGTGAGCTTTGCCTCGCGCACTTTCTTCGTGATGGTGGCGAGCGTGCCGCGGATGATCATCTGGTCGGGCCAGGTGATGCGATAGGCGACAACCACCGGGCAGTCGGCGCCATAATGTGGCGTCAGCGCGCGCTCGATGTAGCCCAGGTTGCGGATCGAGAGGTGGATGGCGAGCGTGGCCCTGGAGCGGCCGAGCTCCTCCAGTATTTCGCCGTCCGGCATGGAAGAGGATTGCATGGCGGTGCGGGTGAGGATGACCGTCTGGGCGATCTCGGGGAGCGTGAACTCGGTCTTGAGTTCGGCAGCGGCAGCAGCGAAGGCAGGCACGCCCGGCGTCACGTCATAGGGAATGCCGAGCTTCGCGAGGCGGCGGATTTGCTCCGCAATCGCGCCATAGAGCGAGGGGTCTCCTGAATGGACGCGCGCCACGTCATGGCCCTTGGCGTGGGCGGCCTCGATTTCGGCGATGATCTCGTCTAGGGTGAGAGGGGCCGTGTCTATGACGAGGGCGCCTGCAGGTGCTGCCTTGACGATCTCCTCCGGCACCAGGGAGCCCGCATAGAGGCAGACCGGGCAGGACTGGATGCGCTTCAAACCGCGCACCGTGATGAGGTCGGGTGCGCCCGGGCCGGCGCCGATGAAATGGACGGTCATTCCGCTGCCTCTCTCTTCTTGGCATAGCCGCGCGGGGTATAGGCATAGGTCCTGCCATCTCCGCGGGCGAAACATTTGGATTGCGACGAACCGACCATCACCAGCGTGAGCATGTCGACGTCGCCGGGGTTGAAGTCCACGAAGCTCACGATCTTCACCTTCTCCTTGGGGCGGCCGAGGTTGGAGGCGATGACGACGGGCGTGTCCGCCGGGCGGTGCTGTTTCAGGATCGCGAAGGCACGCTCCAGCTGGTCGCGGCGCTTGAGCGAGCGCGGGTTGTAGAAGGAGATCACGAAGTCGCCTTCCGCTGCAGCCTTCACGCGCCTCTCGATCGCCTCCCACGGGGTGAGGAGGTCGGAGAGCGAGATGCAGCAGAAGTCATGCCCGATCATCGCACCCGCTTTGGCGGCTGCGGCCTGGAAGGCGGAGATGCCGGGGATGACGTTCACCGCGATCCGCGCGGGCTCAAGGTCGATCACTTCGTAGACCAGCGCCGCCATGGCATAGATGCCGGCATCGCCGGAGCAGACGAGCGTAACTTCCTTTCCCTGCTTCGCCAGTTCGATGGCGTGCCGCACGCGTTCTTCCTCGCCGCCCAGCGGGAAGCGGTGCTCCTGCTGGCCGGAGCTGACATCCGCCACGAGGTCCAGATAGAGGCCATAGCCCACCCAGTCGGTCGAGGCCTCGAGAGCCGCGCGCGCTGCGGGCGCGCGCCAGTCCGGCGTGCCGGGGCCGATGCCGACGACATGCACGATGCCGCGGGGTCTGCCGGGGATGTCGAGAAGAAGCTGCGGTGATCTGGCAATGGCGCAGGTGCCGCGCGTGGAGCGCGTCTTCTCCACGATGAGATCCGAGTTTGCGCCCGCTGCGGCGAGAGCCGCGGCTTCGGCGACGCCAGCCACGCCAACTTCCCGGGCGACGATGCCGGATGGGTTCCTGAGGCGCGGCGTTTCCTTCGCCAGCTCATCCGCTGTGAAGAAGCGGGCGGGCACGCCGAAATGCGCGGCGACAGCGTGGATCGCCGCCTCGTCGGACTTGAGATCGATGGAGGCCACGGCGGCAAGCGAGGCGGGCGAGAGCTTGGCCTCGGCAAGAACCTTATCGGCCAGTGCGATCAGTTCGGCGGCCTCCGCGTTGCGCTCGCAGCCGAGGCCCATGACGAGAGTCTTCGGATGATAGACGAGCCTGGTCCTGGAGCCTTCCGCCAAGATTTCAGTGACGGTGAGGGTGACCGCGTCCGGACCGGCGGCGTAGCGCGCGGCGGGGAAGGGGTTGAGCCTGCCGTCGAGCGTGAGGGCTGCGCCGTTAAGCAGCGTGGCGGTTGCGCCCTTCATTGCGTTTGGGTTGGCGAGCACGAAGCCCGGCGCGGGGTCGTCCAGTGCGAAACCGAAACGGACTTCGCTCGCCGTGGTGACGGCGGCATGGCCGCCGGTGAGTGTGGCGATCCGGCGGGCAAGCTCGTTGGCGCCGTGGTGGCCGCCCAAGAGCGGCACCGCCGAGGAACCGTCTTCAGCCACCGCGATCACCGGCGGTTCGTTGCGCTTGTCATGGAGATGCGTGGCCACGGCGCGGATGAGGATGCCCGCGGCGCAGAGGCCGATGATGCTGCGGCCCTCATTGAAGAGCTGGCCAAGATGCGCGGTTGCCTTGGCATAGGTGACGTCGCCACCGGCCACGCAATCGGGCGTGTGGACTTCGGCGCCGAGCGGCTCCTTCAGCTTGCGTGCGAGCGGCAGGGCGGAAGCGCCCAGCACGAAGAGGACGGGCTTCACCATGCTTCGGCGCCCGCATAGACGAGGATCGACGAGAAATAGGGCAAGTGATCTTCCGTGATGCCGAGGAGCGGTGTGACCACCTCATCCTGATGGGTTGCCTTGATGACGACCTGGGCGCGCGACGCGAGGTCGAGCAGGCCCAGGATATTGCGTACCTTGGGGAGGTGCCGGCCGACTTTGATGAGGACGGCGCTCTCAGCGGACATCAACTCCTCGCGCAGGCGATCCTCTGGCAGCGTGGCCGGCAGCACCTTCACCACCTCGTTTCGCGCCGAGAGCGGACGGCGCAGCGCTGCGGCGGAGGCCGTCATGGAGGTGACTCCGGGCACGATGGCGCAAGGGAAGTCATTGGACAGCCTGGCGAAAACATACATGAAGCTGCCGTAAAAGAAGGGATCGCCCTCGCACAGCATGACGACGTCGCGGCCCTGTCTCAGGTGTTCGGCAATGGCGGCTGCGCCTGCGTCATAGGCCTTTTCACCCGGTTCGCGCTCCACCCGCATCGGCATGTCGATGACGAGATGTTGAGTGGTGGCGGGGATATAGGACTTTGCGATGTCGCGGGCGGTGGAGTCCTTGCCATTGGCGGTGAGGTAGGCCACGACCGTGGCGCTGCCGATGAGGCGCGCGGCCTTGACCGTCAACAGTTCCGGGTCGCCCGGGCCGACGCCGACGCCGTGCAGCGTTCCGAGTTTGTTTACCATGGTTTTCTGGTCCGCCACTGGGTGACGGCCATGCGCGGCCTGAGCGCGCGCAGGCGGCCGACACTGGTGAGGCTCGACACCTCCATGCGCACGATGTCGCCGCCGAACTTTTCATGCAGGTCGTAAAGATGGGTCTCGCCCTCTAGCGTCACTGCATTGGCGACAAGCGTGCCGCCGGGCCTGAGCGCAGACCACGCGCCGTCGAAAACGCCGGGTAGCCAGATGGCGCCGCCGATGAAGATGGCATCGGGCGACGGCTGGCCGGCATAGGTGGCGGGGACCTCGCCCGGCACGACCGTGAGGCGGGGTGCACCGAGGGCATCCATGTTGGTGGCGATCATGCCCAAGCGCTCGGCATCATGCTCGAAGGCGATGGACATGCAACCTCGCGCGGCGCGCATCCACTCGATCGAGACCGAGCCGCAGCCAGCGCCGACGTCCCACAGAAGCTGGTCGGGCGCGGGGCCAAGGGCCGCCAGCGTCGCGGCGCGCACCTCGCGCTTGGTGAGCTGGCCGTCATGGACGAAGGCCTCGTCCGGCAGGCCTGCGAGGCGTGAAAGCACCCTGGCGCCGGGAGACGCGATGCAGTGGATGGCCAGCGTGTTGAGGTCCGAGAAGCTGGTCGAAGGAATGGCATCGGCGATGAAGCTGGACTTGCGCTCGCGTTCGCCGCCCATGTTTTCCAGCACGGTGATATCCGACTTGCCGAAGCCGCGGGCGGTGAGGCGGCGGGCAACTTCGGGGATGGTGGTGCGGTCCGCCGTGAGCACGAGGAGGCGCACATCCGGCTGGATGAAGGGCTCGATGTGCGCGGCATCGCGGCCATGCAGCGTGAGCGTGTCGCAGTCGGGCAGCGGCCACCCGACACGCGCGGCGGCGAGCGAGAAGGCGGAGACATGCGGTATGATCTCCATCTCCGCGAAAGGGATGAACTCCATCAGCTTGCGGGCGACGCCATAGTTCAGCGGATCGCCCGTTGCCAGCACCACTGTCTTCCGGCCACGCAGCGGCTTGATGCGGTCGATCACGGCGGAGAAGGGTTGGGGCCATTCATGGCGCTCGGCCGCGCTCTGCGGCGTGAAGCCGAGCAGGCGGGTGGAACCGACGAGGACCACGGCGTTGCGGATGGCGAGCTGCGCCTTCGGTGAAAGTCCATCCCAGCCGTCCTCGCCCATGCCGGCGATGGTGAGCCACTGGCTCATGTGGCGCCCCGCATCAGCGCGTTGATGACGGAAGCCGCCATGGCGGAACCGCCGCGGCGGCCGAGCAGCGTGGCATAGGGGATGCCGCCCGGATTGGCGTGGAGCTCGTCCTTCGATTCCGCCGCGCCGACGAAGCCGACGGGAAAGCCGGCGATGGCCGCAGGCTTCGGCGCGCCGGCGGCAATCATCTCGAGAAGTGCGAAGAGGGCGGTGGGAGCGTTGCCGATGACGGCGATGCTGCCCGCCAGATGCGGCCGCCAGAGTTCCACGGCGGCGGCGGAGCGGGTGTTGCCGGTGGCAAGGCCGATCTCGCGGGCCTGCGGGTTATTCAGTGTGCAGATGACGTTGAGCTGCTTGTCGATGATGCCGTGCCGCACCATCTCGGCATCGACCAGCACCGGCGCGCCTGCTGCGAGCGCGGACCTGGCGGCGATGACGAAGCCGGGCGAGATGCGGAGGTCATCCACGATCTCCGGCATGCCGCAGGCGTGTATGATGCGGATCGCCACCTCCTCTGCATCGGCGGGCAGCCCGGAGAAATCCACCTCGGCCCGGATGATCTCGAATGAGCGCCGGTAGATGGCGGCGGGATCGCGGAGGTAGCCGATCACGTCTTCAGCATGCTCCGGGGGCCGAGCGGATGATCGGCATGGGGGTAGGGCGCATGGGTGTGGTCATGCCCATGCTCATGGCCGTGGTCGTGGTGATGGCCGTGGCTGTGGTCATGGCCGCCATGGTGATGGTGATTCGCGGAGCCTGAGAGGATCCTGGCCGCATCGACCGCCAGTACGGCTTCCTTCTTTTTCTTCGGTGCTGTCTTGCACATCTGGTTGCAGACGCCGTCGCAGTATTCGCAGTCAGCGGAGGTGCCGATGCCTTCGACATGGTGGTGGTGGCTTTCCTGGACGGCTCCTACCTCGGCCTCGAAGCCCAGCACCTGCGTGCGGTACTTGCACATCTGACAATTCATGGCGATGTCGCCCGTGAGGATCTGCCCGATGCGCTCCTCGAAGGTGGCGATGACCTGCGGGTGGTCGTTGAGATAGGGCGCTTTGACGAACTCGATCTCGGGGTGGCGCGCGGCCACGGCGTCGGTTGCGTCATAAATGCGGTCGACGAGGATGCCGGTGAAGAGGAAATAGGGGAAGACGATGATGCGCTTGTAGCCCAGCCGTGCCGCATGCTCGAGGCCGGGCTCGACCAGCGGGAAGGTGACGCCGGAATAGGCCGTCTCCGCCCAGCCGAAGCCGAAGCCCTCCCACAGCAGGCGCGTGACCTTGGCGACGTTGGAATTGGCGTCGGGGTCTGAGGCGCCGCGGCCGACGACGACCAGCAGCGTCTCGTGCTTCGGCACGCTCGCGCCCGCTTTCTCGAGGGCTTCCTGCACGCGGTCGGCGGCGGCGCGCATCATCTTGGGGTCGATGCCGAGTTCCTTGCCATAGTCGATGCGCAGAGTGTTGGCCGCGGCATATGTGTTGAGAACGGAGGGGATGTCGTTCTTGGCGTGGCCCGCGGCAAACAGCATGCCGGGCACGGCCAGCACGCGGGTGACGCCCTGCGCCTTCAGGCTGTCCAGCCCGGTGCGGATGATGGGCGTGGCGAATTCGAGATAGCCGTATTCGACCGGATACTGCGGCAGGCGCTGCTTCAGGTGTTCGGCGAGGACAGCGAATTCCTTCACCGCATCCTTGTCGCGGCTGCCGTGGCCGCACAGCATCACACCCAGTTTGTCCGCCATAGGTCCTGCCTTCCAGATCAAAACGCGCCCCCGGGCGAGGCCCGGTCCGGAAGACAGCTTCCGTCTTGGCCCCGCATTGGGTCGGCCGCACCGGAGTTTGCTTTCAGTCCCGTCTCTGGGGACGCTGCGAGGGCGTGTTCTAGACCTGGCGGAAGGCAGTCACAAGCACGTTTGCGGCGTCCTAGAACTCGATCCCGGCCTGGGCCTTCACGCCGGAGCGGAACGGGTGTTTCACCTGTTCCATTTCGGTGACGAGGTCGGCGATCCCGATCAGCTCGTCCTTGGCGTTGCGTCCGGTGACGACCACGTGCTTGCCCTGGGGCTTGTTCTTCAGAACCTCAAGCACCTCATCCAGCGGAAGGTAGTCGTAGCGCAGCACGATGTTGAGTTCGTCCAGCAGCACCATCTTATAGCCGGGGTCGGCGATCATCTTCCTGGCTTCCTCCCAGGCGGCGCGGGAGTGGGCAATGTCGCGCTCCCTATCCTGGGTCTCCCAGGTGAAGCCTTCGCCCATGGCCTTGATGGTGACGAGTTCGGGGAACTTCTCCAGCACCGTTCGCTCGCCGGTTGCCCAGGCACCCTTCACGAACTGGATGACGCCGGACTTCATGCCATGGCCGACGCAGCGGAACACCATGCCGAAAGCGGCCGTCGACTTGCCCTTGCCCTTGCCGGTGTGGACGATCAAGAGGCCCTTCTCGATGGTCTTGCCGGCCATGATCTTGGCGCGGGCGGCTTTCTTTTTCGCCATCTTCTCGTGGTGGCGGGCATTGTCGTGGTCAGGTGTTTCGCCGGTCATCGGGTCAGGTCCTCGAGAAGATCATGGGCGGAGTTGAGGCGCGGCGTCCAGAGGCCCCGCTCGCGCGCCTCGCGGAAGCGTCCGGCGATTTCGCGCAACGCCACGGGATTGTTGTCGCGGATGAAGCCGCGCGTCGCATCGTCGGCCAGGAAGGCATCGTATGCCAGATCGAAATGATGGCTGCGCACCGCCCCCGTGGTGGCGGCGAAGGCGAACATGTAATCGACGGTGGCGGCGATCTCGAATGCGCCCTTGTAGCCGTGGCGCTTGACGCCGGCGATCCACTTCGGATTGACGACGCGGGAACGCATGACGCGGCTCACCTCTTCTTCCAGCGTCCGGATGACCGGGCGCTCAGGCCGCGAGTGATCGTTGTGATAGACGCGCGGGCGGTGGCCCGAGGCCTGTTCCACGGCGGCCGCCATGCCGCCTTCGAACTGGTAATAGTCATCCGAGTCGAGCAAATCATGCTCGCGGTTGTCCTGGTTGTGGACCACAGCCTCGATGCGCTTCAGGCGTTCGGTGAAGGCCTTTTCGTCATTGATGCCTTGGGCCTTCGCGCCATACGCATAAGCACCCCAGGTGATATAGGCGGCGGCAAGGTCTGCCCGGCCGGTCCAGATCTTCTCGTCGATCAGCGCCTGCAGGCCCGCGCCGTAAGCGCCGGGACGCGAGCCGAAGATGCGGTGGCCGGCCATGTCACTGGCGGCGGCGGCATCGATGCCGGAGCTGGCAAGCGTCTTGGCCTCGCTGCGCATGCGGGCGGCGAGGGGGTTGTCGTCATCATCCTCGTCGAGGGCGCCCACGGCGCGTATGGCCCTGTCGAGGAGTTCGATCTGGGCCGGGAAGGCGTCACGGAAGAAGCCGGAGATGCGCAGCGTCACGTCGACGCGCGGGCGGCCGAGCCTGGCGAGCGGGATGATCTCATAGCCGGTGACGCGCCAGCTCGACGGCTCCCACACGGGCTTCGCGCCGACGAGGGCGAGAGCCTGGGCGATGTCGTCACCGCCGGTGCGCATGTTGGACGTGCCCCATGCGGAAAGGCCGAGAGCCTTCGGATACCGCCCGGCATCCTGGAAGTGGCGGAGCAGCAGGTCTTCCGCTGACTTCTGGCCCAGGTTCCAGGCGGTGGGCGTGGGCACCGTGCGGTTGTCGAGCGAATAGAAGTTCCGGCCGGTGGGAAGCACATCGAGGCGGCCGCGGGTGGGCGCGCCAGAGGGACCGGGGGCAACGAAGCGGCCAGAGAGGCCTTTCAGCAGCGAGGCGATCTCGTCTTTCCCGCAGGCGCGGAGTGCGGGGCGGATGCGCGCGTCGATCTCGTCGAGGACACTAGCCGTGGTGCCGAAATGCGCGGGCAGTGACGTACCGGAGAGGAGGGCGGCGGCGAAGAGTTCGAGCCGCTCGACGGTGTCGCCGTTGCTGCGCCATGAATCGGGCGTGAGGGATTGCAATTCTGCGGGCCTGTCGCCTATCCATGCGGTGGCCATGTCGCAGGCGAGGGGATCGAAGTCCGCGAAGCCGAAGTCCATGGTGAGCGCGCGGATGAGAGACTGGTCGCCGCGTTCGCCCAGGCCCCGCGGCACGCGGGTCAGCGCCACGAGCAAGTCGGTTTCGAGGCGGCCCTCGGGCGAGCTGCCGAGGATGTGCAGGCCGTCGCGGATTTGCGCCTCCTTGAGGTCGCAGAGGAAGGCGTCGAGGCGTTGGAGGTCCTGGTCCGCGTCGCCGGTGAAGCCCGCGTCCTCATCGAGACGGGAGGATTTGGTGAGGTCGAGGATGTCGCGCTTCAGAGAATCCCGGCGGCGGGCATCGAGGCCGGAGGCGAGGTAGTATTCATCGACGAGCGCTTCGAGGTCCTTGAGGGGCCCATAGGTTTCGGCGCGCGTCAGCGGCGGCGTCAGGTGGCCGATGATCACCGCACCGGTTCTGCGCTTGGCCTGCGTGCCTTCGCCTGGGTCGTTGACGATGAAGGGATAAAGCTGCGGCAGGGGGCCGAGTGCGACCTCCGGCAGGCATTCGGCGGTAAGCGCATTGGCCTTGCCGGGCAGCCATTCGAGATTGCCATGCTTGCCATTGTGGATGACCGCGTCTGCCTTGAAGTGATGGCGGAGCCAGAAATAGAAGGCGAGATAGCCGTGCGGCGGCAGCAGGGCGGGGTCATGATAAGTCGATTTGGGATCGATGTTGTAACCGCGCGCCGGCTGGATGGCGACGGCGGCGTTGCCGTAGAGGCAGATGGGGAGATGGAAGGCGCCGCCGGCGAAAAACGGATCGCGCGCGGGATTGCCCCAGCGTTCGGTGATCCGGGTACGGAGGGGTTCAGGGAGCGTGTTGAAATGCGCGGCGTAGCCGGCGAGGGCGAGCGCGGCGGTGGATGAAGCGGCGCGCCTCGCATTCGTCGGCCCGCGCTGCAGGTCCGCGACGATGCCGTTGCCCGTCTGCGGATAATTTGCGACGCTGTAGCCTTCGGTGCGCATCGCGTCGAGGATCGCCACTGTGCTGGCGGGCGTGTCGTAGCCCACGCCATTTGCGATGCGGCCGTCCTTGTTGGGGTAGTTGGCGAGGATGATGGCCACGCGGCGCACGGGCGCAGGGGTGCGGCGGAGCTTCGCCCAGTTGGCGGCGAGGTCGGCCACGAAATCCACGCGGTCCGGCACCTCGCGGTAGGTGACGATGCGGCACTGGGTGCCCTCATGCCAAAGGCTGTCGGCCTTGAAGGAGATGGCGCGCGACATGATGCGGCCGTCCAGTTCCGGCAGGACCACATTCATCGCAAGGTCGCGGGCGTTGAGGCCCTGGGACGACTCCCGCCAGCTCTCCGCCGATGAGCCGGAGAGCACGACCTGCAGCACCGGGCAATCATGCCGGCTGAGCGGATCGCTGCCGCCGGAGGCCACCGCGAAGCCGGTGCAGTTGAGGATCACGTCGGGGGCGTCAAGGTTCTGATGCATCATTTCGATGCTGGCGCGGTCCTTGAGGCTCGCGACGTAGAAGGCCTTTGCGCAGACGCCGCGTTCGGCGAGGGTATCGACCAGCGCATCGATGGGCGCCGTCTGTGCGCCTTCGAGGACGGAGCGGTAGAAGACGATGGCGGCGAGCGGTTGGCCTGCCTTCGCTGTGTCGCGGTAGACACCGGCCTTGGGAAGCTCGCGTGCCGGGGCGGGAGCTTCGGTGCCCTCGGTGAGGTGGCGGCAGTAGGCGAGGAAGGCTGCGGCGTTCTCTGCGCCGCCGATCACGAGATATTGGCGCAGGCGCTCGCAATGTTGGGGAGCAAGCGTGGAACGCGCAGTGAGTTCTGGGTCGGGTTGGGCATCACCGGGCAAAATGCTGAGCCTGATGCCGCGTTCGCGGGCCATGGCCTCGACCTGGTCGAGGCCGTAGCTCCAATAGGAGGCGCCGCCCAGGACGCGGAGCACGATGAGCTTTGCGTGGGAAAGCGTCTTTTCGACATAGAGATCGACGGAGAGCGGATGCTGCAACTGCAGGAGATTGGCAAGGCGCAGCGGGCAGGGTGCCGCATCATGCGCGCGGGCAAGTGAGGCCAGTTCGCTGTCGGCAGCCGACAGGACGATGATGCCGGCGGGGGATTGTGCGAGATCGACAGCTTCCGCGCCGCCGTCGATCACGCCCGATGTCGTGGCGAGGAGATGCATCAGCCCCGCAGCATGGCGGCGATCGCCTCGCGGTCCATGTGCTTTTCGCCGATGACGACGAGTTCGGTGCCGCGCCGGTCGCCTGCCTTCCACGGCCGGTCGAAATAGCTGTTGAGGCGGGGGCCAACTGCCTGCAACAGAAGCCGCGCGGGCGAGCCCTTGATATCGACGAAGCCCTTGAGACGCAGGATATCATGCGTCGCGATCGCGGTCTCGATGCGGGCGAGCAGCGCCGCCTTGTCGGCCACTTCGCCGAGCGAGACGATGAAGGTGACGAAATCGTCATGGTCATGCTGCTCCTCGCCCTCCATCTCGTGGTGCGACAGGCGGTTGTGCAGGTCGTCCTCGGCGGAAGCGCCGACACCCAGCAGGGCGGCGACGTCGATCTGACCGTGGCGGGTGGGCACGAGGCGCGTGCCGGCGCGGACCTTTGACTTGAGTTCGCCGATGACGGCGGCGTGCTCATCGCCCGCCAGCAGGTCGGTCTTGTTGACGATCACCATGTCGGCGCAGTTGATCTGGTCCTCGAAGAGTTCCTCGATCGGGTTCTCATGGTCGAGGTTGGGGTCGGCCTCGCGCTGGGCCTGGACGGCCTCCTCGTCATCGGCGAAGCGGCCCTCGGCCAAAGCCTTGGCATCGACCACGGTGACGACGCCATCGACGGTGACGCGCGACTTGATCTCGGGCCAGTTGAAGGCGCGGACCAGCGGCTGGGGCAGTGCGAGGCCCGACGTCTCGATCACGATGTGCTGCGGCGGGTCCTTGCGGTCCAAGAGCTTCTTCATGGTGGGGACGAAATCATCGGCCACCGTGCAGCAGATGCAACCATTGGCGAGTTCGATCACGTCCTCGTCGCGGCAGGCGCCGGCGCCGCAGCCGCGCAGGATTTCGCCGTCGACGCCGACATCGCCGAACTCGTTGATGATCAGCGCGATGCGGCGGCCCCTGGCGTTCTCCAGCATGTTGCGGATCAGCGTGGTCTTGCCCGCACCCAGAAAGCCGGTGATGACGGTGGCGGGAATTTTCTCGGTGCTCATGTGGCGTAGATGTCCTTTGCGGTCTGGCCCAGCACCAGGCCCAGGAAGACCCCGATGATGCACCAGAACACGGCGTTGGCGGCAATGGAATTGGAGACGAAGCGGGCGATCAACTCGGCCGGTATGAGGTTCTCGCCCTGCGGCGGGACGGGCGCGCCGATGACATGCGGCGCGAGGATCAGCACGGCGGCGAGCACCAGTGCTGCGGCGCGTGTCTGCGTGGCAAATAGATAGATGCCTGCGGCCGTGGCGGCGATGGTGCCCACCCACCAGACCTGGCGCGCGAAGAGATCGGCCGCCGTCATGCCTGGAAGCTCTGGCGGCAGGCCTGCAGCCGGGGCGAGCGTGACGGCAAGGAAGCCGCACAGGCCCCACAGGATGCCGTTCTTCCGGCTGATCTGCAGGCCGGTGAGGAGCGAGACGGCGGCCAGAATGGCGGCGAAGCCTGCTCCCGTCATAGCGGCGGTGAAGGTGGTGGCAAGCGTGCGCGGCCAGCCGTCCTCCGGCTTCCAGCCTTCACCGTGGTCATGGTCGTGTCCACCAGACTCTGCCGTGGTTCCGGCCTCCGGCGCGGCGCCATGGGAATGCGATGCGGAGCCGCCCGCGCGCTCGAAAACCTCGGCCTCGAGAATCAGGGGGGTGAGCCGCACATGCTGGATCACGCCCATGACAAGCCCTGCCGCGATCCCTGCCAGGAGCACGGCGAGAACGGCCCGCCCGATCATATGGAGCTCGCGTGGCTCAGTGGCAGGGGAAGCCGATGGCGTGGCGCGTGTCATGCGCCGTGTTGTGCGCCACCGCCATGGAGGAAAAGCCGGCCGCGAAGGTCAGCGTGGCGCCGATGAAGAGCAGCGCGAAACCGGCGGCAATGCGCTTCGAACCCTTGAGCGAGGTGGCGGAAGAAATTGTGCGAGCGGTCATGAACACCCTCCGTGGTGACCTGTTACGTCTGTCTGTGTGGCAGGTCTCCTGACTTGCGGGTCGCTGAACCTTGGCGGCCTTCCCGGTTTCCCAGTGGCCAGAAGTGCCAAAGCCCTCGCCGCTCACAGTTGCGGGGGCAGTCACGGATTCGGCCCCGATTGGGTCATCCTCACCGTGTTCCCTATTAGGCCCGCTGTCCGTCTGGCAACGGGCACCACACCAAAACTGTAATGCCATCTTGACAGTCGCCCGTCAACTCGCCCGCGCCGGAAACGAGTCCGAAAACGACACAGCGGCAGGCGATGCGTTTACCACTTGTCAATCTTGTAAAGCCTTTGCGGCAATAGGTTTTTAACCACGCGGAACCGATACTGACGGGCATGAGCATCCGTACCCTGTTCCTTGCCTCCGTCTGTTGCGTGGTCATCGCCGCAAGCACCGCCCCGGCCTGGTCTGCCGCCTCCACGCCCGAAACCAAACTTGCCGCCGAGGCCTACAAGGCGCTGCAGGCCGGCGACGCCGAAACGGCGGTGTCTGATTATTCCAGGGCCATCGACTCGCGCGCCTTGCCGCCGGATGTGCTGGCCAATGCGCTGATGAACCGGGGCCTCGCCTACCAGCGGCTCAACGAGCATGAATTCGCCATCGACGATTATACGGCCGCGCTGCGCATTGATGCGCTGTCGGCCAAAGTGCGTGCGCTGGCGCTCTATAACCGCGGCCTCTCCTACCAGCGGCTCGGGCGCAATGCGGCGGCCGTGGAAGACTATACCTCGGCCTTGTTCCTCGATGCGTCCTTCAGCCACGCCTATTACAGCCGCGGCACGCTGCTGCGTGGCCAGGGCCAGTATCTTTTCGCGCTCGCCGATTTCGACAAGGCGCTGAGCTACGATTATCCGGAACCTGCGCGCGTCTATGTTGCGCAGGCCTCGACCTTCGAGAAGCTGAACCGGAGTGCCGACGCCCGTGACGCCCTGCACAAGGCGCTGGACGCCAAGCCCGGTTACGAACCCGCCCTGCAGCGCCTTGCGGCACTTGACGGCGCGCTGGCCGCTGCCGCCCAGGGCGATGAGATTCTCACGTCCGCCACCAGCCCGGCGAGCGACCAGCTTCCGGTTGCCAAAGCGCCCCCCGCCGCGCTGATGGGCGCGGACGCGCAGGCCTCCGCTGCCTCCAGCCCCAAGCTCTTCACCGACCGCGTTCCCCAGGAGCAGCCGGTGCGCGTGGCCGCCGCCGATCCCGTGCCTGACGTACAGCCCGGGTCCGGCGCAGCGGAAGAGAAGGTTCTCGCCGTCGAAGATGTTCCGGCGGACGACCAGATTGCGGCCCCCGCCGAACCGGCGGCGCCTGCCATGCAGCCGGCTGAAACCCAGGCCGCCGAGGCCGCCCCGCCAACGCCGCCCGGGGAGCCTGCGCCGCAGCCGAAAATCACTGGCTGGTCGGTGCAGCTCGCCTCCGCAACCAGCGAGGATTCGGCCTGGTCGACCTGGAAGAAGATGCAGGCCCGCAACAAGGCGCTGGCCGCGCAGCAGCCGGTGGTGGTGCGCGCCGACCTGGGGACCAAGGGAATATTCTATCGCGTGCGGCTCGTCGGCTTCGACAGCCAGGAGGATGCCGGCAAGGCCTGCTCCCGGTTGAAGTCGAAGGGCGTGAACTGTTTTATCAGCAAGGCTTCTTCCTGATCTGACTGCGGGAAGGGGATGGGGAACCCGGAGCCGGGCGCAAAGTCTGGCTCCGGGTTTTGCTTTGGGATAAGCCGCTGTTAACGGTTGCAGCTTAACCTTACGTCATGTTCGTGCTGAGCGACTTCCAGCAATTGATGCAATCGGCTCCCGACGAGCTGGAACTGCCGGAGGCGCCGGCGGCCTTCATGGGCGGCATCACGGAGGAGGGCTGCGCTGCCCTGACGGCTCTGGTGAATGCATCCAATGTTGTTTTGCACCGTGAGCTGATTGCCCGCATCCACACCCAGACGCCGGAGTTTTTCGAGCGCCTCGTCATCGATGTTCTGCTCGCCATGGGCTATGGCAGCGACCGCGCCGGCATGGCGCGCTGCCTTGGCCGCTCCGGCGATGGCGGCATCGACGGCATCATTCCGCTTGACGAGTTGGGCTTCGATACGATCTCAATCCAGGCCAAGCGGTTGAAGCCGGGCATGCCGGTGCCCATCGCCGACGTGCGCGACTTCGCCGGCAGCCTCGAGGCGCGGCGCGCCGGCAAAGGCGTGTTCGTGACCACCACGCACTTCTCATCCGGTGCGGCGGAGTTCTGCGCCCAACTGGTGCGCCGGGTGGTGCTGATCGACGGCAACCGCCTGGCGGAGCTGATGATGCGCTGTGGCCTCGGCGTCAGGGTTCAGCACCGCTTCGAGATCCGGGCGCTGGACCTCGCCTATTTCACGCCGGCCGTGGCGCGCGAGCCGGGCGAAAGCGCTGGGGAAAACCCGGCACTTGGCGGTTTCAACCGGGGGCCTGCGTCCCTATGATCGGCGCATGCCGCTCAACCTGCTCAAGCTCTGCGTCGGTGTCTCCGAAATCGAGGAGCTTGAGTCCTGGGTGAAGGACTGCAAGGCCGGGCGTGACACGCTCGACCATGTCACCCGCATGTTTCCGAAGCGCAGCCACGAGATCCTGCCGGGCGGCTCGCTGTACTGGGTGATGCGCGGCATGATCCTGTGCCGCCAGCCTATCGCGGCGCTGGAGGAGGTGACCGGGGCGGACGGCATCGCGCGCTGCCGCATCGCGTTCAAGCCGCAGATCACTCCGGTGCGGCCGGCGCCGAAGCGCGCCTTTCAGGGCTGGCGCTATCTCGAGGAAGCCGACGCACCGCCCGACTTGCCGAAATCCTCGAAGATCGACGGCATGCCGGAGAAGCTGCGCCGCGAACTGGCGGAGCTGGGCCTGCTTTAGCGGGTGCGGGCGGCGGCGTTTTCGTTCGGCCGCGCTTGCAGGCCCGCTGCCCGGCTGGACAATGTGTTGAATTCAATTTAGCGTTTCGTTCTGCAGCGCTCCGCAGAATGGGCGCGGGCCCGCGGCAAGCGCCGCGCGTGACGGCAAATTTTCACATGGGAGGACCACCAATGCATAAATTGACGAGACGCTCGATCCTGCTTGGCGCCGTGGCGCTGCCGCTAATGTCGTCCGTGGCGCTGGCCGCGGACAAGATCCTGGCTTCGGTGCCGGGGCTTAGCTTCCCCTTCTTCGTGCACATGATGAACGCCTTCAAGGCGGAGATCGAGAAGCAGGGCTATGAAGCCATCGAATCCGACGGGCAGGTCTCCTCGCCCAAGCAGACCGCCGACATCGAGGCGGCCATCACCCAGGGCGTGAAGGGCATCGTGATCAGCCCGAACGAGGTCGATGCCATGGCGCCGGCGCTCCAGCAGGCGGTGGAAGCCGGCATCCCGGTTGTAACGGTGGACCGCCGCGTGGCGCAGGTCGAAGGCATTCTCGCTCATGTCGGCGCCGACAACGTGAAGGGCGGCGAGGCCCAGGGCAACCTCATCGTGTCGATGTTCCCGGATGGCGCCACCATCATCAATCTGCAGGGCCAGTCCGGCGCATCGCCTGCCATCGATCGCAACAAGGGCCTGCATAATGTGCTCGATCCGCTGAAGGACAAGTACAAGATCGTGTTCGAGCAGACGGCGGGCTTCGCGCGCGACAAGGGCATGTCGGTGACCGAGGCGGCCCTCTCCGGCCTGTCCGAGCCGCCGAAGGTGATCGTCGCCGCCAATGACGACATGGCGCTGGGCGCCATGGAGGCCGTGAAGGCGCGTGGCCTCACCGGCATCGCGATCATCGGCTTCGACGCGCTGCCGGAGGCTCTGGCCCAGGTGCGTGACGGCGGCCTGACCGCAACCATCGAGCAATTCCCCGGCCAGCAGAGCGCGCTCGGCGTTCAGACGCTGGTTGCCTTCATCAAGGACGGCACAAAGCCGGCGGAGAAGGTGCTGCTCATCACCCCGGTGGCGATCACCAAAGACAATCTGAAGACCGCCGAACGTCTTGGCGAAGTGAAGTAAGTTACGGCATCCGCGGTCCGGCCGGGTGACGTCACCCGGCCGGCCATCGCCTCTCATGACAGAGCCTTCACACGCCGCGCCGCTGCTCGAAATGCGGGGGATTTCCAAGTCGTTCCCCGGCGTGCGGGCGCTCGACCAGGTGGATTTCACGGTGGGTGAGGGCGAGATCCACGCCTTTCTTGGCGAGAATGGCGCGGGCAAGTCCACGCTGCTCAAGATCCTGTCCGGGGCGCAACCGCCTGATAGTGGCATGATCGTCTTCGCCGGCCGGCCGGTGCAGTTCGCCTCGCCGCAGGAAGCGCAGCGGGCGGGCATTGTCACCATCTACCAGGAATTCACCCTCGCGCCGGACATGACGGTGGCGGAGAACGTGTTCATCGGCCGCGAGCCGGGCTCGCGACTGTTCATCAGCTACCGCCAGCTCGAAGAGGAGACCGCCAAGCTGTGCCGCCGCATCGGCCTGGAACGAAGCCCGCGCGCCCTGGTGCGCGACCTGTCGGTTGCCGAACAGCAGATGGTGGAGATCGCGCGCGCACTGTCGATGAAGTCCCGCCTCATCGTGATGGACGAGCCGACAAGCGCGCTGAGCCGCGCCGAAGTCGAGAAGCTTTTCGCCATCATCCGCAACCTGAAAGCGGAGGGGATCACCACCATTTTCGTCACCCACCGCCTGGAAGAGGTCTTCGAACTGTGTGACAGCTTCACCGTGCTGCGCGACGGCCGCCATGTGGGCCGCGGCAAGGTGGCGGAGACGGACATGGATGGCATTATCCGCCTCATGGTGGGCCGCGAACTGGGGCTTCTGGCGGCGCGCCAGGTCTCTTTCGACACCGGGGAAAAGGCGCTCGAGGTGCGAGCACTCAACCGCCGCCGCAAGAGCAGCGATGCGAGCGCCATCGAATTGCATGACGTGTCGCTCTCTGTGAACCGCGGCGAGATCCTGGGCATTGCCGGCCTCGTCGGCGCGGGCCGCAGCGAAACGGCCCGGGCGATTTTCGGCGCGGACCGTTTCGATTCCGGCGCCGTGATGATCGGGGGGCAGGAGGTGCGCATCGCCAGCCCGCGGGACGCGATTGCCCAGGGCATCGGCCTGGTGCCTGAGGACCGGAAGCAGCAGGCTCTGTTCCTCTCGCAGGCCATCCGCACCAACATGTCGATCACCGCGCAGGGCCGCATTTCTCGGTTTGCGGTCTTCATCAGCGGCGCCAAGGAAGACGAGCTGGTCGAGGAATACCGCAAGCTCCTCAACATCCGCATGGCTTCGGCCGGCCAGGTGGTGGGAAATCTCTCCGGCGGCAACCAGCAGAAGGTGGTGCTGGCGCGTTGGCTGGCGCTGCGGCCGAAGGTTCTGATCGTGGACGAGCCGACGCGCGGCATCGACGTGGGCGCCAAGGCGGAGGTGCACAACCTGCTGTCCGAGATGGCGCAATCGGGGATCGCCATCATCGTGATCTCGTCCGAACTGCCCGAGGTGCTGGCGCTGGCGGACCGCATCGTCACGATGCGCGAGGGCCGGGTGACCGGCGAAATGATGCGCGCGGACGCGACACAGGAAAAACTGATGACGCTGATGACCGTCGGGTCACGGCAAGCGGCATGACGGGGAGCGCCAAGATGACAGACGCCAAAGCTGCCGAGGGCCGCCAGAATTTCGACGCCTTCACCTTTCTGGCGCGCTTTGCGCCGCTGATCTTCCTGCTGCTGCTGATGCTGGTCTTCGCCATATTGGAGCCGCGGTTTCTCTCCTCCGTCAACCTGTTCAACGTCATGCGGCAGGTTTCGATCATCGGCTTGCTGGCGATCGGCATGACCTTCGTGATCCTCACCGCAGGAATCGACCTTTCGGTGGGCTCGCTTCTCGCCTTCGCGGGGCTCGTCGCCGCCGCGGTCGCCAAGGGCGGCATGCAGGACCGCTTCACCGTGGGCGACGATACGATCGGCTATGGCTGGCAGTTGGCGGCGCTCGCCGCCATCGCCGTGGGTTTACTCGGAGGGCTTGCGCAGGGCATCGCCATCACGAAGCTCAAGGTGCCGGCCTTCGTGGTGACCTTGGGCGGCATGTCGGTGTTCCGGGGCGCTGCCCTGCTCTTCGCGGCGGGTGGGCCGATCTCGGGCTTTCAGCCGGACTTCACCTGGTGGGGGCAGGGCAAGATCCTGTCGGTTCCCGTGCCGGTCATCATCTTCCTCATCGCCGCAGTCATCGCTCACATCGTACTGCGCTACACCCGCTATGGCCGCAGGGTCTATGCAGTGGGCGGCAATCCGGAAGCTGCAAGACTTGCCGGCGTCAATGTCTCTTTCGTCATCGCCAGCGTCTATGTGATCATGGGCTTCTTCGCTGGGCTCGGCGCCTTCGTGCTGTCGGCGCGCCTCAACTCGGCGGAGGCCGTGGCAGGTACGGGATACGAGCTCACCGTCATCGCCTCGGTGGTGATCGGCGGCACCAGCCTGTTCGGGGGTGCGGGCTCGATCTTCGGCACGGTGATCGGAACTGTGCTCATCGGCGTGCTGCTTAATGGCCTGGTGCTGATGAACGTCAATTCCTATATCCAGCAGATCATCATCGGCGTCATCATCGTTCTGGCGGTGGCCTTCGACACCTTCGCCAAATCGCGCCGCAAACGCGCCTGAGGCCATGCCAGACCTTGTGAACGTCCGCCGCCTTACCACGCAGGATGACCCGCAGGCCGCGACGGCCCTCCTGCAGCGCTTCTTCCGCGAGGAGGGTTTCGACACGCCGGACGGGACGATCGCCGCCAACCTCCGTGCCATGCTGACGATGGACCGCTGTGCCGTGTTGTTGGCCGAGGATCAGGGCGAGGCGGTGGGGGTGGCCACCGTGTCGATGGATTTCGGCATCGAATATGGCTGGTCGGCGGAGCTGGGCGATCTCTATGTGCTGCCGTCGCATCGCGGCAGGGGATTGTCCCGGGCGCTGATGATTGCGGCGGAAGACTGGCTGCGCGGCATGGGTGCTGTCGGCTATCAGGTCAGCGTCACGCCCCATGGCGCGGATGCCGACCTGCGGCGCTTCTATCTGGCGCATGGCTTTGCGGATGAAGGCCGCGCGCTGCTCTACAAGTTGCTTTGAAGCTGCCCGGGTTCACACCCCCACATTGTCGATCAGCCGCGTCTTGCCCAGCCAGGCGGCGGCGAGGATGCGCAAGGGTTCGTCGCGGTGCTGGGGCAGGACCAGTGTTTCGGCGTTGCGCACGGTGACGTAGTCGACCTTGAAGCCCAGCGCCAGCAGCGTGCGCGTGGCGCTTGTCATGGCGGATTGCAAGTCGAGGCCGGCGCGGATGCGCTCCGCGGCGTGGCTGATCGCCGAATGGATGGCCAGCGCCTGCTGGCGCTCCTGTTTCGAGAGGTAGACGTTGCGGGATGATTTCGCGAGCCCGTCATCTTCGCGCACGGTGGGGATGCCGACCACCTCGATGGGCAAGTCGAGGTCCTTCGCCATGCGGGTGACGACCTTGAGCTGCTGGTAATCCTTCTCGCCGAACATGGCGTAATCAGCGCCGGTCTGCGTGAAGAGCTTGGCGACAACGGTCGTGACGCCATCGAAGAACTGCGGGCGGAACTTATCCTCGAGGCCGGCCTTGGCGGGACCGCCCAGCGTGACAGTGGTGCAGAAGCCCTGCGGATAGATCTCGTCCGGATTGGGCAAATAAATCATGTGGCAGCCGGCCTCGCCGAGCTTGCGCACATCGCCTTCCTCGTCGCGCGGATATTTGTCGAGGTCCTCATGGGCGGCGAACTGCTTCGGGTTGACGAAGATGGTGGCGATCGTCCGGTCGGCGCGTTTCAGGCCCTCCGCCACCAGGTGCGTATGGCCGGAATGGATGGCGCCCATGGTGGGCACCACGGCATAGCGGAGCCCCTCGGCCCGCCACTTGGCGGTTTCGCGGCGCAGGGCGGCAAGGGTGCGGACGAGTTTCGGTTTCATGGCCCGGAATCGGTAGCTGACGCGCGAAACTTGCTTTAGCCCGTCCGGGGCCGCGGCGGAAAGGGTCAGTCGTCCGAGCCGAACGCGATGCCGCGGGCCACCGCCGCGCGGCCGAACCTGTCGCGGATGCGGTCGACCGCCAGTTCCGCCCTGGCGCGGGCGGCGGCGGTGACGTCCAGCGTCTCCGTCTCCTGTTCGGGCCGTGCCTCGACGAGGCCGGAGATGCCCACCCCGATGAGCCTGAAGGCGGTGCCCGTCGCCTCACGCTGCAGGAGTGGCAGGGCGGCGTCATAGATGCGGTTGGCGAGCAGTGTGGGGTCCGCCAGCGAGACGTTTCGGGTGCGGAGCTTGAAATCGGCGGTCTTGAGCTTCAGCACCACCGTGTGGCCCGCCACACCTTCCGCCTTGGCGCGGCGCGACACTTTCTCGGCGAGCGGCCACAGGATGCGCTCCAGTTCGGCGCGGTCGCTGATGTCGGTGTTGAAGGTGGTCTCGGCGCTGATCGACTTCGAATGCTCATCGGTCGAGACGACGCGCTGGTCCTCGCCGCGCGACAGGTGATAGAGCCGCGCCCCCATCGAACCAAAGCGGCGCATCAGCTCGGTCTTCTCCATCTGCTGCAGCTGGGCGATCATGGTGATACCGCCTTTCGCAAGCTCCTCCTGCATCGCCTTGCCCACGCCCCAGATGAAGCCCACGGGCTTCGAGGCGAGGAAGCTTATCGTTTCCGCCTTGCCCAGCACCGAAAAGCCGCGCGGCTTTTCGAGGTCGGAGGCAAGCTTGGCCAGGTACTTGTTGTGCGACAGGCCGGCCGAGGCGGTGATGCCCACCTTCTCGGTGACGCGCCGGATGAGATGGGCGAGTGTCAGTGCCGGGCTCATGCCGTGGAGCCTGGCGGTGCCGGTGAGATCGAGAAAGGCCTCGTCGATGGAAAGGGGTTCGACCAATGGCGTCACCTCCAGCATCAGCTCGCGCACGATCTTCCCCGCGGCGGAATATTTCGCCATGTCGGGCTTGATCACCACCGCCTCGGGGCAGAGCTTCAGCGCCTTGAACATGGGCATGGCCGATTTCACGCCATGAATGCGCGCGATGTAGCAGGCGGTGGAGACCACACCGCGCGTGCCGCCGCCGACGATCACCGGCTTGTCGGCAAGCTCCGGCCGGTCACGCTTCTCGACGGCGGCATAGAAGGCATCGCAGTCGATGTGGGCGATCGAGAGCTGGTGCAGCTCCGGGTGGCGCAGCAGGCGCGGGCTGCCGCAGGATTTGCAGCGCCGCTCAGCACCCGAAACAGGCGTGAAGCAGTCTCGGCAGAAGCCCGCCGTCGCGGCATCGTCTTGCATGCAGATCATACTAGCGCGCTGCGCCGGATTGGGGAACACTGCCTCCCCGAACGGTGCGACCCGAGAGAGATCGACAAGATGTATAAGCTCTATAACGTTAAGACTTGGGGGTCGCTCGCCATCCATTGCCTGCTGGAGGAAATGGAGGCGCCCTACACCAATATCTGGATGACGCCGGAGCAGGTGCGCGCACCCGCGTTCCGCGCCGTCAGCCCGCTCGGCATGGTTCCGGCGCTGGGGCTGGCGGACGGGCGGACGCTTTATGAGTCGGCCGCCATCGTCGCCTTCCTGGTGGCGGCGCATCCCGAAAAGCGCATGTCTCCGCCAATCGGTTCGCCGGATTATGGCGAATTTCTCAGCCTGCTCGTGTTCATGAGCGCGGAAATCTATGGAGCGGGTAACTTCGCCATGGATGCCGCAGGTCTGGTGCAGAGCGAGACGGAGCAGCGGAGGCTCAAGACCATGCTGCTCCAGCGCGTCGACTCCTATTGGGCCATTCTCGAGAAGCGGCTCGCATCCTCCGGGCCATGGATCATGGGCAGCGATTTTTCGGCGCTCGATCTCTATGCCTTCATGCTGTCGGTTTGGGGGGCTCCCACCGAGGAGGCGCTGCATGCCAAGTATCCGCCGGTCGCCGAGCTGGCCAACGCCGTGCGGGCGCGGCCGAAGCTGAAAGCGGCCCTGGAGGCGCATGGCGTGTTGAAGCCGGGAGGCTATGTGGCGTCCGATCTGGTCTAAGCCCCGATCAACTCCATCACGAAGGGCCGCGCCTCGTGCCAGCTCGCAGTCCTGAGCGACACATAGTCCAGCGGCGCGATATGGCGCGAGAAGCGGTCGTCGTGGAGGAAGTGGATGAGCGTCACCTCGGGGGCGAATTCATGCGCCGAGGCGATGTAAGACGGGCTGTCGTCGATGAAGATCACAGGCCGGCCGCCGCGGTCGGCGAGGTTGCGGATGGCGGGGCCCTTGGGGCCGGAATTGGTGACGACGGGAAAGGGCAGGCCGTGGCTCCTCAGGTTCTCGCGGCGGTGGTCGCCCGCCGTGTGGGGCAGGTTGGTGAGCAGAACCACGTCGGCCCTTTCGCCGAAGGCGAGGAGGGCGGAGACGGCGCCGTCGATTTCCTGCATGTGGCGGGTGCGGGTGTCGAAAAACGATCCGATCATCTCGGCCACCAGCGGCTCGGGGGCTGGCGCATTGGTCTTGCGGTAGCGGATGTTGCCGTTGAGCGCGAAGCTCGAGGTATCGAGCCACAGTCCATGCAGGCCGATGTAGTCCTCGAAGTCACGGGTGAAATGCACGATCACCTCGTCCACGTCACAGATGACGAGGGGGCGGCCGGTGAAGCTCAGTGTGGCGAGCTGACCCTGGGTGATCTCAGAAATCAACGGCGGCTCCTGGAAGCTTGCGGCGGAGTTGGGCGATGCGTTCGGGGCGGAGCTGCTGTTCCCCGGCGAAAATCAGCAGCAGGCTTTCGTCGCCCAGCAGGTGGTCGAGGATGCCGCCGAGGAAGGCGGGGTTCGCGGCGCCGACACGGATGGCCGCCACATCGAGCCCTGAGAGCTCCATGAAGCGCTGCAATCGTTCGCTGTCGGAGGCGAGAAAGCCGAGCGCGTTGATCGCGAGGATTTCGGCGTCTTCGGAGTTGTCGCGGGTCTTGGATTTTGTCATGGTGAATCGTAATTAACCACCCCTCAACCGCGTTGAACAGAGTACGCATTGGGTTAAGCTATTGGTTACCCAAGATGGTCCAAAGCTTGGGCTTGCAGAGGGGGCGTGGGGTGCGGTTCTGCGGCAACCTCAGCCGAATGGGTGCGAATGTGTCATTATCGGCGGGACCGATGAGAACGCCAGAAACGCGGCGGGCCGTGGCCAAGAAGGTTTTGATCGTCGAGGACAATGAGTTGAACATGAAGCTGTTCAACGACCTGCTGGAGGCCAATGGTTACCAGGTGATCCAGACGCGGGACGGTCTTTCCGCGCTCGATCTGGCGCGCCAGCACCGGCCTGACCTGATCCTTATGGACATTCAGTTACCTGAGGTCTCCGGCATCGAGGTCACCAAGTGGCTGAAGGAGGACGACGATCTGCGCACGATCCCCGTCGTCGCCGTCACCGCCTTCGCCATGAAGGGCGACGAGCAGAAAATCCGCGAGGGTGGCTGCGAGGCCTATATTTCGAAGCCCATCTCGGTCGTCAGTTTCCTGCAGACCATCGACAGCTACCTGAAGCAACCGCAATGACGGCGCGCGTCCTCGTCGTTGACGACATCCTGGCCAATGTCCGGCTGCTGGAGGCCAAGCTCGCGGCGGAGTATTTCGAGGTCGTCACCGCCATGAATGGCGCTGACGCGCTGGAGGCCGTGCAGCGCACCAGTCCCGACATCGTGCTGCTCGACGTAATGATGCCAGGGATCGACGGCGTAGAGGTGTGCCGCCGCATCAAGCAGAATCCCGCGACCCAGCACATCCCTGTGGTCATGGTGACGGCCCTCGATCAGCCGGAGGACCGTGTGCGGGGGCTCGAGGCGGGAGCCGACGATTTCCTGACCAAGCCCGTCAATGACGTGGCGCTTTTCTGCCGCGTCAAGGGCTTGGTGCGCCTCAAGATGCTCATCGACGAGTTGCGCGCGCGCACCGGCGCCGACCCGCTTGGGCTGGCGGCGGCCGAATCTGCCGCAGATCTGGCCGCAGGACGCGTTTTGGTGCTCGACAATCGCCTGACGGCGGCGGAGCGCATCCGCGGCCTGCTGGAGGCGAAATACGAAGTGACGCTCGTCACAGAGCCGCAGCAGGCCTTCGAGGCCTTCGGCGCGGCGCAGGGCGGCTTCGACCTGATCATGGTCAACCTCGACCTCGAAGGGATGGACGGCCTGCGCATCTGCTCGCAGCTCAAGTCGGTCGAGACGACGCGCCAGACGCCGATCCTCATCCTTGTCGAACCGGATGACCACCAGCGCCTGCTGCGCGCCCTCGACATGGGGGTGAACGACTATCTGATCCGCCCCATCGACAAGCAGGAACTGCTGGCGCGCGTCGCCACCCAGATTCGCCGCCACCGCTACACCGAGCAGCTGCGCCTCACGGTCCGCGCTTCGATGGAAATGGCGGTGACCGACGCGCTCACCGGTCTTTATAACCGCCGCTATCTTGAAACGCAGCTCGTCCAGTTGATCGAGCAGTCGGCGGACCGCGGCAAGGGCCTGTCGCTGATCAGCCTCGACATCGACTTTTTCAAATCGGTGAATGACACCTATGGCCATGATGCGGGCGACCGCGTGCTGCAGGAGGTGGCAGGCCGCATCCGAGGCTGCGTGCGCAGCGGCGACCTTGCCTGCCGCACCGGCGGCGAAGAATTCGTGGTGGTGCTGCCGGGAGCCGACATGCCGGTGGCCGAAAAGGTAGGCGAGCGCATCCGCAAGGCCATTGCCGGCAAGCCCTTCATGCTGGGGCCGGCCTCGCATCTGACCGTCACCGCCTCGCTGGGCGTTTCGAACCTTGCCGCAGCCGAGGACACGGTCGAGGAACTCCTGAAGCGCGCCGACCGCGCCCTCTATCGCGCAAAGCGCGAGGGCCGCAACCGGGTGGTTCCCGCTGCGGCGTGATGGCATTTGCGCCACTGCTGTTTCGTTGTAGACCCGGCGCATCATGAGGTCTGCCGAACTTTCCCTTAAGGATCAGCCTGAAAGCCGCCGCTGGGGCACCCGCGGCACGGCGGGCGCCACCTTTGCCGGCCAGCTGACCTTCGAGCACGTCTCCCGCCGCTTCGGGCGGACTGCCGCGGTGGAGGACGTGAGTTTCACCTTGAAGCCCGGCGAGATCGCCTGCCTGCTCGGCCCCTCAGGCTGCGGCAAGACCACGCTGTTGCGCCTCGCGGCGGGGATCGACAAGCCGGACTCGGGCCGCGTGCTGTTCGACGGTCAGGAGATGGCGGGGCCTTCGCGCTTCGTGCCGCCGGAGAAGCGCAACATCGGACTGATGTTTCAGGATTTCGCGCTGTTCCCGCACCTCCCCATCATCGGCAACGTGGCCTTCGGCCTCAACGCGCTGCCCAGGAAGGAGGCTTACCGCATTGCCCTCCACGCGCTGGAGCGGGTGGGGCTTGCCCACTATGCCCAGAGTTACCCGCACAGCCTGTCAGGCGGCGAGCAGCAGCGCGTGGCGCTGGCCCGCGCCCTCGTGCCACGCCCGCAGGTGCTGCTGATGGACGAACCCTTCTCGGGGTTGGACCAGCGCCTGCGCGGGTCGGTGCGCGCCGAAACGCTCACCCTGCTGCGCGAGACCCGCGCCTCCTGCCTGCTCGTCACCCACGATCCGGTGGAGGCCATGGGCCTTGCCGATCGCATCCTGCTGATGCGCCAGGGCCGCCTCATCCAGGCGGGGACGCCGGAGGAGCTCTACCGCGCCCCGGTCGATGCCGCGGCGGCCCGCTTCTTCTCTGACACCGATGAAATCTGCGGACGCGTTAGCCACGGTAATGTGATGACCGCGCTTGGCGCCTTCCCTTGCCCGGAGCGGGTGAAGGGGCCGGATGCACTCGTCCTGATCCGGCCGCAGGGCATTCGCCGCGCCGAGGGCGGGCAGGGGGTTGAAGGCCTCATCACGGACACGCGCTTTCAGGGTGACGACGTCAAGTGTTCTATTATTTTTAAGGGTTTGGAGGAGCCTCTTAATGCTTTGCTTGAGTCCCGTGCCGCCCCCCAGCGCGGCGAAACGGGGCTGTTCCGCATCGACCCGGATCACGTTTTCGTCTTTGAAACGGCCAGTCCGCCACCTATGTGAGGGTTATTGCGCTTCGGTTGCGGCGCGCCGGCGTTTCTGCTTAAGTGTTTCGAAATCTGAGGAGGGAGTTTCCTCTCTCCGGAGAAAGGGAGTTTGTCTCATGGGTTCGCTGTCGATCTGGCATTGGGCGCTCGTCATTCTGGTCGTGGTTCTGCTGTTTGGCCGCGGCAAGGTGTCCGACCTGATGGGCGATGTCGCCAAGGGCATCAAGAGCTTCAAGAAGGGCCTCGCCGAAGACGACGCGCCTGTCGCGTCCGCCGATCCCAAGCCCATCCAGCAGCAGACCGCCGTGAAGTCCGAGACCGAAAAGGCCCAGAGCTGATTTGGCACGCTGATCAGGCAGGCCGGCGCACCCTCAGCCGGAAACGCACATGTTCGATTTCGGGTTTGGCTATAGCGAGATGTTCGTGATCGCTGTCGTGGCGATCATTGTCATCGGCCCCAAGGACCTGCCCAAGGTGCTGCGCGCTTTCGGCAAGACTGTGGCCAAGATGCGCGGCATGGCCCGCGAGTTCCAGGGACAGCTCGACCAGGCCATGAAGGAAACGGGCTTCGACGAGGTGAAGAAGGAATTTGACAACATCCGGAACCCGGCCAATTTCATCGATCCCCCGGCGCCCGGGAAGGCCACCGAGGACGCCACCAAGAAACAGGTCGACGACTTCAGGAAGCTGTTCGGCGACGTGCCGGCGGCCGATGCGCCCAAGGCCGCTTCCGGCGCTGCGGGCTCCACGGATACCCCCGCAGCCGCCTCATGACCCAGCAGGAGATCGACGCCTCCGAAGCCCCGCTGATCGAGCACCTGATCGAGCTGCGCACCCGGCTTATCTGGTGCGTCATCGGCTTCATCGGCGCTTTCATCGTCAGCTTCTTCTTCTCCTCCGACATTCTGCATTTGCTTGTGATGCCGTTCAAATGGGGCACCGGGCAGGACGTGTCGCTGATCTCGATCAAACTCCTGGGCGTGTTTCTGGTGAAGCTCAAGATCGCCTTCTTCGGCGGCCTGTTCATCGGCTTCCCGCTGATCGCCACCCAGATCTACCGCTTCGTGGCGCCGGGTCTCTACAAGCACGAGAAGCAGGCCTTCCTGCCTTACCTGGTGGCCACGCCGATCTTCTTTATCCTCGGCGCGTCTCTGGTCTATTTCTTCCTGCTGCCGGTGGCGATCCACTTCTTCACGGCGCTGGCCGGCACTTCCGGCGTGGCCCTGATGCCCGACATCGAGGCCTATCTTGATTTCGTGATGATGCTGATCCTTGCCTTCGGTCTGTGTTTCCAGCTGCCCGTCATCCTCACTTTACTCGGCCAGATCGGCATCGTCAGCTATGAGCAGCTCAAGTCCGGCCGGAAGTTCGCCATCGTCGGCGTGTTCGTTGTCGCTGCCGTGCTCACCCCGCCGGACCCGATTTCGCAGATCGCCATGGCCGTGCCGCTGATGGGGCTCTACGAGGTCTCGGTGCAGGCCGTCCGCCTCATCGATGCCCGCCGCAAGAAGCGCAAGGCGGCGGAAGAGGCGGTCTGATCTCCTCTTTGCGGTCTTCCCGTCGTGGTCCCGCCGTCCTATAGGATGGCGCAAACCAGGACTGAGACCACCATGCATGACTTAAAGGCCATCCGCGACAACCCGGCAGCGTTCGATTTAGGCCTCACCCGCCGCGGCCTGCCGCCCATGGCCTCGGAATTGCTCAGGATCGACGCCGAGCGCCGCGACCATGTGCAGAAACTGCAGGACGCCCAGGCGCGCCGCAACGCGGCCTCGAAGGAGATCGGCGAAGCGATGAAGTCGGGCGACAAGGCCCGTGCCGAGGCGCTGAAGGCCGAGATGGGCGCGATCAAGGATTTCATCGCTTCCGGCGAGGCCGTCGAGCGCGACATCGGCCAGCGGCTCTCCGCGGCGCTGGCCGTGATCCCCAACATTCCGCTCGATGACGTGCCGGACGGCAAGGACGAGACGGGGAACGTCGAGGTCCGCCGCTGGGGCACGCCGCCCAGCTTCAACTATGAGCTGCGCCAGCATTTCGACATCGGCGAGTGGCTGGGCCTCATGGACTTCGAGGCGGCGGCGAGGATTTCGGGCGCGCGCTTCGTGGTGATGAAGGGCCAGCTCGCGCGGCTGGAACGCGCGCTTGCGCAGTTCATGCTGGATCACCAGACCGGCGTGAACGGCTATACCGAGCATTACGTGCCCTATATGGTCAACGAAAACGCCATGCATGGCACCGGCCAGCTGCCGAAATTCGCCGAGGACCTGTTCCGCACTACCGATGGCCGCTGGCTGATTCCCACGGCGGAAGTCTCGCTCACCAATCTCGTGCGAGAGAAGGTTCTGGAGGAGAAGGACCTGCCGCTGCGCTTGACCGCCTATACGCCGTGCTTCCGCGCCGAAGCGGGGGCAGCGGGGCGCGACACACGCGGCATGATCCGCCAGCACCAGTTCTCGAAGGTCGAGCTCGTCTCCATCACTACGCCCGGGCAATCGCGGGACGAGCTGGAGCGCATGACGGGGGCGGCCGAGAGCGTGCTGCAGGCCCTGAAGCTTCCCTACCGCGTGATGCAGCTCTGCACCGGCGACATGGGCTTCGGCAGCCGCATGACCTATGACCTCGAGGTCTGGCTGCCGGGCCAGAACGCCTATCGCGAGATCTCGTCCTGCTCGGTCTGCGGCGACTTCCAGGCGCGGCGCATGGATGCGCGCTTCAAGCCGGCCGATGGCAAGGGCACGCGCTATGTCCACACGCTCAACGGCTCCGGCCTTGCTGTGGGCCGCACCATGGTGGCGATCCTCGAGAATTACCAGAATGCCGACGGGTCGGTGACGATCCCCGAGGCGCTGCGCCCCTATATGGGTGGTGCTGACAAGATCACCAGGGGCTTAAGATAATGCGCATTCTCGTGACCAATGACGACGGCATCCACGCGCCGGGCCTCGAAACGCTGGAGCGCATCGCGCGGACGCTGTCGAATGACGTCTGGATCGTGGCTCCGGCGGAGGAGAATTCGGGGGCGGGGCACTCGCTGTCGCTGGCCGAACCGATCCGCTACCGGAAAATTGCCGAGAAGCGCTTCGAAGTGGCTGGCACGCCCACCGACTGCGTGGTGATGGCGGCGCGCAAGATCCTGCCGGGCGACCCGGACCTCGTGCTCTCCGGCGTCAACCGCGGCCAGAACATCGCCGACGACGTCACCTATTCCGGCACCATCGCCGCGGCGATGGAGGGCACACAGCTCGGTTTCAAGTCGATAGCACTCTCCCAGGTCACCGGCATTCACGGCAACGGCTTCTCCTATGAGGTGGCGGAGCAGCATGGCCCGGGCATCGTCAAGAAGCTCATCACGCTCAGCTTCGGCCCCGGTATCCTGATGAACGTCAACTTCCCCGATTGCCGGCCGGACGAGGTGCAGGGCATCGAGGTCACCCGCCAGGGCAAGCGCGATGTGAACCTCTTGACCGTCGACGAGCGCGTCGACATGCGCGGCAACAATTACTACTGGCTCGGCTTCAAGCGCGAGCGCGGCAACCCAGCCCTCGGCACCGACCTCTGGGCCGCCTTCAACCGCCGCATCTCGGTGACGCCGCTGCACATGAACCTGACCCAGCTCGAGGCGATGGACGCGGTGCGGGCGGTGCTGGAAACATAGGGCGGCTCCTGAAACGCCTTACGGCTGCTCGAAGTCCCTGATCGGCTCCACGTGCCGCACCCGCTCGCGCCACGAGATATAGATGGCGCAGGCGATCAGGATGCCCACGCCCACGAGGGTCCAGAGATCGGGGAAGTCGCCGAAGATGTACCAGCCGAGAATGGTGGCCATGATCATCTCGCTGTAGGCCAGCGGAGCGAGCAGCGAGGCCTCGGCATGGTCATAGGCGCGGATGATCAGGTAGTGGCCGCCATTGGCAATGGCCGAGAGCAGCACGAGCAGCAGCCATTGCACGGGGGTGAGCGGCTGCCAGACGAAGAGCACGAGCACGCACATGATGATGGCGCCCGTCAGGCTGGTGTAGAAGGTCGTCAGCATGGCGGGCGCCGAGCCGGAGATGCGCCGGGTGAGGAGGAGATAAATCGCCAGGCTGGCCCCCGAGGCCAGTGCCAGAAACACCCCCGGGTTCAGCTCCTGGAAGCCCGGCCGGATGATGATCAGTGTGCCGATGAAACCCACGGTCACCGCCGCCCAGCGGCGGACGCCCACTGTCTCGCCCAGCACGAAGGGCGAGAGCAGGGTGACGATCAGCGGCTGGACGAAGAAGATCGCCAGCGTGTCGGCGATCGGAAGATAGTGCAGGCCCATGAAGAAGAAGGCGGTGGCGGCGATCATCAGCGCGGCGCGCACCGCATGGATCAGCGGCATGTTGGGGACGAGGCCCCTCGGCCCCGCCAGCTTCAGCGCGAAAGGCAGGGTGAGGAATGCGCCGAAAAACAGCCGCCCCCAGACGATTTGCAGCACCGGCACGCCCTGCTGTCCCAGATACTTGGCAATGGCGTCGAGGAAGGGCAGCACCGCCATGGCGGTGAGCATCAGGCCGATGCCGATCAGGGTGCGGCTGGAAGCGGGGCGGGTCATGCGGGCATCGTTGAGCGGCGGACATCCAGATAAAATCGGTCAAATCTCTCCCTCAAATTGGAAGAATCCGCCATTTATTCTCTGCCGGAAGCCGGCAGAATTCCTCATTCAGCCTCTCCCGCTTCAGCGGGAGAGGACGCCCCAACGAAGTTGGGGCCGGTGAGGGGAAGTGAGTTTCACTGTCCATGCGTTTCCGACTTCCCCTCATCGTCCGTTGCCGATCGCAACGGGTTCTTATTCCGCCGACGCGGGAGAACACGCTACCTGCCTCGTATGAATGAACTCCGCCACATCTTCAGCCGCCATTCTAGGCGCGGAGCCGTTCGTTGGCCGGGTCCCAGATCGAGTCAGGGATGATCCGCGCCTTGCGCATCTCGGTGAACATCATCACCTCAAGCTCGGTGCCGTTGGCGGAGAGTTCCGGCGGCACATAGGCGAAGGCCAGCGACCTGCCCGTCTTCTGGCCGAAGCCGCCCGACGTGGTGAGGCCGACCACCTTGCCGCCGCTGTAGACCGGCTCATTGCCCACACAATCGCTGTCGGTGTTGTCCACCTCCATGTAGACCAGCTTCATGCGCGGACCCTGCTGCTTGCGCCGGAGTGTCGCCGCCTTGCCGATGAAGTCCTCCTTGTCGAGGCGCAGGAAGCGCTCCATCGAGGCCTCGATCATGTCGATCTCGGCAGTGAGCTCCGAACCCCAGCCGCGATAGGCCTTCTCGATCCTGAGCGCATTCATGGCATAGGTGCCGAACAGGCGGATGCCTTGGGGCTTGCCCGCCGCCATGAGGGCGTCGAAGACCTTGGGCATCTGTGCCATCGGCACATGCAGCTCCCAGCCCAGCTCGCCCACATAATTGACGCGCAGCAGGCGCACGCCCGAAACACCTGCAACGGTGGCTGTCTTGCCCGTCAGCCAGCGGAACGACGCGTTGGTGAGGTCTATGCCGGTGCACTTCGCCAGCACCTCGCGTGACAGCGGGCCCGCCAGCACCAGGACGCCGAAGTCGTCCGTCACGTCGGTGATGGTGACCTCCTCATCCGCGCGCTTGCGCCAGGTGAGCTGGTCAAGGTCGTGGAGCTGGGCGACGGCAGCCGACAGCACGTAGAAACGATCGGCGGCAAGGCGCGTCACAGTGATTTCGGACTCGATGAAGCCATTCTCATTGAGGAGATGGCCGAGGATGATGCCGCCGTCCTTGGCCGGGGTCTTGTTGGCGCAGATGCGCTCGAGGAAGGAATACGCATCCTTTCCCCTGACCTCGAATTTCGAGAAGGTCGACAGGTCCATCAGCCCCACGCGGTCGCGCACGGCAAGGGCTTCTTCCTTCACCGCCGGGAACCAGTTGGAGCGCTTGAAGGAGTATTTTTCGCCTTCACCGCTCTTGTCATACCACCGCGGCCGCTCCCAGCCGAAAACTTGCGCGAACTGCGCGCCCTCGGCCTTGAGCTTGTCGTAGAGCGCGGACTTCCTCAGTCCGCGGCCCACCTCGTGCTGCTCGGCTGGCTTGTAGCAGTAATACATGTGGTGATAGTCGGCGACCGATACTTCGGCGGTGTAATCCTTGGTCGCCCAGTTGCCGAAGCGGCGCGGGTCGAACTCGCGCATGTTGATCTCGGCCTGGCCATGCACCATCCATTGCGCGAGATACTTGCCGGCACCGCCGCCCTGGCAGATGCCGATCGAGGCGCCGCAATGCATCCAGTAGTTCCTGGGGCCATGGGCGGGGCCGGAGAGATAGACGCCGTCCGGTGTGTGGGTGATGGCGCCCGAGATGATCGCCTTGATGCCCGTTTCGCCGAACAGCGGCAGGCGCTCGGTGGCGCGCTCAAGCCAGGGCATGATGCGGTCGAGTTCGGGGGCCTCGAGCTCGCTCTCGTAATCCCAGCGCGGCGGCTTGCCGTCCCAGCACACATGCGCGGTTGCCGTTTCGTAGGGGCCGACCAGCACGCCGTTCGTTTCCTCGCGCAAGTAGGCGTGGGAGTAGGGGTCGCGCACCACGGGAAGTTCCATCTCGAGGTCGATCAGCTCCTTCAAGGGCTCGGTGATGACGTAGTGGTGCAGCATGTTGGCGATGGGCACATTATGGCCGGTCCAGCTGCCCACCACGTCGCAATAGGAGCCCGCCGCATTCACCACATGCTCGCAGTCGATATTGCCCTGCCCGGTGAAGACGCGCCATTCGCCGTTGGGCAGCGGCTTGATGTCCATGACGCGGTTGCGGCGATAGATCTCAGCCCCGAGTTGGCGGGCGCCCGCCGCCATGGCATTAGTGATGTCGGCCGGGGCCACGTGCCCGTCATGCACGGTGCGGAAGGCGGCCTTCACGCCCGTGGTGTCGAGGAACGGGTGGTACTGCTTGATCTCGGAGGGGCCGATGATCTCGCATTCGTAGCCCGCCAGCCGCGAGATGCCGTAGACGTATTTGAGCCAGTTCACCTCCTCATCGGTGCAGGCCAGCCGCAAGCCGCCGCAGCCATGCCAGGAAACGGCTTGTCCGGTGAGCTTTTCGAGCCGCGGGTAAAGCTCGGTGCCATAGACATGCACCTTGGTCATATTGAGCGAGCCGTTGAAATGCGGGCACTGGCCCGCCGCATGCCAGGTGGAGCCCGAGGTGAGCTCGCCCTTCTCGATGAGGACGATGTCCGTCCAGCCTTCGAGCGCCAGGTGGTAGAGGAGCCCTACGCCCATCACGCCACCGCCAACCACCACCACACGCGCATGCGACTTCATCGTCATCTCCGGATTCTGCTGGAGCAAAGATAGGACGGAGGCCTCTCCCGGCTCAAGGTCCAGTCAATCCGCTTCAACCGTTCAAAGTTGATTTCAGGGCGAAATCGGGCAGGGGGTGGTGAACGGGCCTCAACCCTCAGAGATTCTGGGCCTCGAACAGCATCAGCCCCGTGGCAATCGCCACATTGAGGGATTCCGCTCCGCCCTTCATCGGGATGCGGACGAGGGTCGAACAGGCGGCGGCCGCCTCATCCGAAAGCCCCTTGCCCTCGCTGCCCATGACGAGGAGGGACGGGGTCTTGTAGGTCCGGCGATAGGTCTCCGTGGCCTTCAGGTGGGTGCCGGCGCTCTCCCCCGGCCACTGCCGCAGGAACGAGAGGAACTGCGGCTGCTCCATCCTCACAAGTTTCACGCCGAAAATAGAGCCCGTGGTGGCGCGCACGCAGTCGGGCGAGAACGGGTCGCAGCATTGCCCGGCGAGGATCACGCCCGCAGCGCCCGCTGCATCCGCCGTACGGATGATCGTGCCGAGGTTGCCGGGATCGCGCATGTCCTCCAGCGCCACCCAGATGCCCTCAGGCTTCACCGTTTCCGTCCAGCGCTGGCGGAACACGCCGATTTGGGAGGGCGGGTTCTTCTGGGCACTGACCTGGCCCATGATCTTCTCGTCGACCCGCAGCAGGGAGGCCGCGCCCCAGGGGTCGCTGTGGTCCGTCGTCAGGAGGTAGACCGGCTCCCAGCCCGTCTGCCGGGCGCGCTCCAGGACCTTCTCACCTTCCGCGACGAATAGCCCATGTTCTTGCCGGTGCTTCTTCTCGGCCAGCGAGCGGATGAGCTTGATCGTGGGGTTCTGGGCCGAGGTGACGTGGAGCATGGACGCTTGATAGCCCTCTCTCACGCGTCCGTCACCCCAGCGAAAGCTGGGGTCCAGCTTTGCCAAAAAGGCAGCTGGGTGCCAGCTTTCGCTGGCATGACGGAACCGGAGTAAGCGGCTATACTCTACTCCATGAACATCCTGCCCAATATCAAGACCGGCATTTCGGTCTGCCCGCATGACTGTCCCTCCACCTGCGCTCTTGAGGTGGAGGTGCTGGATGAACGCACCATCGGCCGTGTGAGGGGGGCCAAGGACAACAGCTACACGCTGGGCGTGATCTGCGAGAAAGTGGCGCGCTATGCCGAGCGCATCCACCATCCGGACCGGCTTCTCCATCCGCTGAAGCGGAAGGGACCGAAAGGTTCGGGCGAATTCCAGCGCATCCCGTGGGACGACGCGCTGGCGGAGACGGCGGAGGCGATGCTGAAGGCGGAGGCCGAATACGGCCCCACCTCCGTCTGGCCCTATTTCTACGCCGGCACCATGGGCTATGTGATGCGTGACGGCATCAACCGGCTGCGCCACGCCAAGGGCTATTCCAATTTGGGTGACACGTTCTGCGTGGCGCTCTCTTGGTCGGGTTACCTGGCGGGCACGGGCTCCATCTCCGGCGTGGACCCGCGCGAGATGCAGGTGTCAGACCTGATCGTCATCTGGGGCGGCAATCCGGTGAACACCCAGGTCAACGTGATGACCCACGCCATGATGGCGCGCAAGAACCGGGCTGCGAAGATTGCCTGCGTCGACATCTACGACACCGGCACGATGAAACAGGCCGACCTGAAGCTCATCATTCGTCCGGGTACGGACGGGGCGCTCGCCTGCGCGGTGATGCATGTGCTGTTCCGCGATGGCCATGCCGACTGGCCCTATATGGAAAAATTCACCGATGCGCCGCGGGAGTTCGCCCAGCACCTGAAGACGAAGACGCCGGAGTGGGCGTCGAAGATTTGCGATCTCCCGGTGGCCGACATCGAGGCCTTCGCCAGGCTCATCGGCGAGACCAAGCGGACCTTCTTCCGCATCGGCTATGGCTTCACCCGCTCGCGCAATGGCGCACCCAACATGCATGCGGTGAGTTGCATCCCGGCGGTGACGGGCGCCTGGGCTCACGAGGGCGGCGGGGCGCTGCATTCGAACAGCGGCATGTACCGCATGAACAAGACGATGATCGAGGGGCTGGACGTCAAGAAGCGAGGCATCCGCATCCTCGACCAGAGCCGCATCGGCGCGGTGCTGCTGAACGACCCCTATGATCTGCAGGGCGGCCCGCCGGTCAAGATGCTGCTGGTGCAGTCCACCAATCCGGCCTCGGTGGCGCCCGACCAGACCAGGGTGAAGCAGGGCCTGGCGCGCGAAGACCTGTTCACTTGCGTCCACGAGCAGTTCATGACCGAGACGGCGAAATTCGCCGACATCGTGCTGCCCGCCACCATGTTCCTCGAGCATGACGACATCTATCAGGGCGGCGGCCACTCGCATCTGCTCTATGGCCGCAAGCTGGTGGAGGCGCCGGGCGAATGCCGCAACAACCATGAGGTGATCTGCGATCTTGCCCAGCGTGTGGGCGCCGCGCACCCGGGCTTCGCCATGAGCCCGCGCGAATTGATCGACTGGACGCTGGTCAACTCGAAGAAGCCGGGCCTTGAGTTCCTCGACCAGGAGAACTGGGCCGACGTCATGCCTGATTTCGAGCAGGCGCATTTCCTCAAAGGTTTCGGCTTTCCGGATGGCAAGTTCCGCTTCCGCGCCGACTGGCGCAAGGTGCGCTTCCGCTCGACCGAGGCGCCGGTCGGCCCCATGGACAGGCTGCCAGGCTTCCCCGACCATTGCGAAACCATTGAGGAAGCGACGGCGGACTATCCCTTCCGGCTCGCCACCAGCCCGGCGCGCACCTTCCTCAACTCGACCTTCAACGAAACGCCCTCGTCGCGGAAGCGCGAGGGGCGGCCCACGGTCTTCGTGCACCCCGAGGACCTTGCAGCGCTGGGCCTCGCCGACGGTCAGAAGGTCAAGGTCGGCAGCGCACGGGGCGCGGTCACGCTCCACACCAAGTCCCATGCCGGCCAGCGCCGGGGCGTGCTGATCGCCGAGTCGATCTGGCCCAATGACGCCCATGAGGACGGGCAGGGCATCAATACGCTGACCGGGGCGGACCAGCCGGCCCCCAATGGCGGCGGCGCCTTTCATGACAACCGGGTGTGGATAAGGGCTGCCTGACGCCGCCGGCGATTCGCCAATCCGTGTACGGAGGGAACTCCGGCGCGCCATTCCACGTTGTGGCCGCAATCATGCCGCGAACTCTTCGCCTTTCGGCGCGATAAGGAAGCATCGAATCGAGGTTCCTATGTCCCGCCGTGCATTGATCGCCATGGCCGTCCTGCTCGCCGCCGCCACCGCCGCCACCGCCGTTCCCGCACCTTTGCGGGCGGTGTCGGAATTCGTGCTGTCGGTAGCGTAGTCTTCGTGTTCTCCCGCTCCTTCGGCGGGAGAGGACGATATGTTTAGGGCAGCGTGCCGATCCGCTCCGCCAGCAGGTTGAAAAAGCCCTCAGCATCGACGTCCCGTATGACGGTGGCATTGACCGGGCGCTTGGTCACGCGCCACCAATCCACCACTGTGGCCCCCATGGTGAGCTCCGACTCGCATTCGACCGACACATTCACCAGCCGCCCCTTGAACAACTCGGGCTTCAAGAGCCAGGCGATCACACAGGGGTCGTGCAGCGGGCCGCCGTCGGTGCCGTATTTGTTCTCGTCGAAGCGCTCGAAGAAATCGAGCATGGCGGCCACGGCGGGGCCGGATTTGTTCGGCATCTTGCGGAAGGCCTCCACGCGCTTGGCCGTGGTCAGCGCTTGGTGCGTGCAGTCGAGTGGGATCAGCGTGAAGGGAATCCCTGAGTCGAGCACCAGCCGCGCCGCATGCGGGTCGACATAGATGTTGAACTCGGCCGCGGGCGTCACGTTGCCCTGCTCGAAATAACCCCCGCCCATGGCCACGATCTGCTTCACCCGGCCCGCGATGCGGGGTTCGCGCACCAGCGCGAGGCCGATGTTGGTCAAGGGTCCGAGCGTGCACAGCGTCACGGTTCCTGCCGGGCGCGACATGATCGTCCCGACGATGAAGTCGACGGCATGTTGGCCCTGCAGCGGCATCTGCGGCTCGGGCAGCACGGGGCCGTCGAGACCCGTGCTGCCATGCACCTCCTCGGCGGTGACCAGCGGGCGCACCATCGGGCGGATGGCGCCGGCGAAGACCTTGGTCTCCGGCTTTCCCGCGAGCTCGCAAATCTTCCGCGCATTCTTCTCGGTCAGCGCCAGCGGCACGTTGCCGGCCACCGCCGTGATGCCCAGCACCTCGAATTCGGGCGAGGCCAGCGCCAGCAGGATGGCTACGGCATCGTCCTGGCCAGGATCGGTGTCGATAATGATGGGGAGTGGCTTGGTCATTCGCGGTCCTCGATGATGCGATTGGCGAGCCAGGCCAGCGCCTGGGGATAGATCCGGTGTTCCTCGGCGAGCACGCGCGCGGCGAGCATGGCGGGTGTGTCGTGCGGCAGCACGGGCACTTCGGCCTGCAGCAGCACCGGGCCGCCATCCAACTCGGGCGTCACGAGATGCACGCTGCAACCCGCCACCTTCGCGCCATCGGCAAGCGCGCGCTCATGGGTATGGAGACCCTTGTAGGCCGGCAGCAGGGAGGGGTGGATGTTGAGGATGCGCCCGTCCCATCCCGCAATGAAGTCAGCCGAAAGCACGCGCATGAATCCTGCGAGCGCGATGACCTCGACCATCATGGAACGCATGTAGACGTCGATTGCAGCGTCGCAGGCCTCACGCGTGGCATAGGCCTTGTGGTCGATCACCTTGGTGGAGATGCCGTTGGTAGCGGCAAACTCCAGCCCCTTGGCATCGGCTCTGTTGGAGAGGACGCAAACAATCTCCGCCGGGTAGCCGGCGGCCCGCGCCGCATCCACCAGCGCCATCATGTTGGAGCCGCGTCCCGAGATCAGGATGGCGGTGCGGACCTTTCTCATGTCACGGCAAGGGCGCCCTTGAGGGCCACTTGTTCTTCCAGGCCCTTCCGCTTGCGGATGATGCCGAGCGTGACGACCGTCTCGCCCGAGCGCTTCAAGGAGGCCGTAACTTTCTTCGCATCCTTCTCGGCCACGACCACGATCATGCCGATGCCGCAGTTGAAGGTGCGCAGCATCTCGCGCTCGGCAACGCCGCCCACAGACTGCAGCCAGTCGAAGACCGGCGGATAGGGCACACTGTCGAGGTCGATCTCGGCGACCGCCGTCTTGGGCAGCACGCGCGGAATGTTTTCGATGAAGCCGCCGCCGGTGATGTGGGCCAGCGCCTTGATGGCATCGGTCTGCTTCATCGCCTTGAGCAGGGGCTTCACATAGATGCGGGTGGGGGCGAGCAGGGCGTCGCCCAGCGTGACCTTTCTGTCGAAGGGGGCTCGGCCGGCATAGGAGAGGCCGCTCATGTGGACGAGCTTGCGCACCAGCGAATAGCCGTTGGAGTGCGGGCCCGAGGAGGCCAGCCCGAGGATCGCGTCGCCTGGCTTCACATCGCGCGGCAGCAGTTTCTTGCGCTCGGCCGCGCCCACGGCGAAGCCCGCGAGGTCATAATCGTCAGCGTGATACATGCCGGGCATTTCGGCGGTCTCGCCGCCGATGAGCGCACAGCCCGCCTGTTTGCAGCCATCGGCAATGCCGGCGATCACCTGGGTGGCGCACTTCACGTCCAGCTTGCCGGTGGCGTAATAGTCGAGGAAGAACAAGGGCTCGGCGCCCTGGACCACGAGATCGTTCACCGACATGGCGACAAGGTCGATGCCCACGCCATGGTGCCGCCCGGTTTCGATGGCGATGCGCAGTTTGGTGCCCACGCCATCATTCGCGGCCACCAGCACGGGGTCCTTGAAGCCGCAGGCCTTGAGGTCGAACAGCCCGCCGAAGCCGCCCAGCGCCGAGTTGGCGCCCTTGCGGCGGGTGGAGCGCGCCAGCGGCTTGATCGCATCGACGAGTGCGTTTCCGGCGGAGATGTCGACCCCGGCATCGGCGTAGCTGACGCCGTTTCCTGCTGCTTGTTTCGCCCTGCTCATGCCGCTAGTTTGCCCCAAATTCCTGGTGGAGATGCCCGGTGGGCGTCCTTAGCCCGAAGCGCGCACGGAATAAAGCGCCGAAGGCACGCCCGGACAACGAGTGGAAAGTTGGAACCGGCATATTGAACGTCATTCGCATGTTGCAGGGCCGCGCCGTGGCGGCGGCCCTCGCCGGGTTCCTGGCTTTGGCCGCCTTCGCTATGCCTGGACTGGCCGGAGGCCCGGTCGAAACCAGCCCCTTTGCCGTGCAGGGGGTCGATATCGACGTCACCTCGACGGACGCCACCTCGGCCAAGAACCAGGCCCTGATGGACGTGCAGGTGAAGGCCTTCTTCCAGCTTGTGGAGAAGCTGGGCTCGCCCGGGCTTGTGGCCCAGCTCAGGGCGAAAATGAAGCCGGAGGAGATCGCACCCCTTCTCCGCTCGCTGTCGATTGAGAAGGAAACCTCCGCCCCCGGCCGCTACATCGGCACCTTCACCGTGCGCTTCCTGCCAGGCAAGATGGAGAAATTTCTCGCGGGCTACAACATCAGTGTGTCCACGGTGCAGGCTGATCCCGTGCTGGTCATCCCTGTCCACCGCGCGCCGGATGGCCCGAAGTTGTGGGAGGACAATCCCTGGCGTCAGGCCTGGCTGAACCTCAAGGCGGAGCAGGGCATGGTGCCGATCATCATCCCGCTGGGCGACAAGGACGACATCGACACGCTGACCACCGGAGAGGCGCTGGCGGGCGACACGGTGAAACTCGACGCCATTCGCAAACGCTATGACGCCGCAAGCGTGCTGGTGGCCCAGGCTCAACCCACGGATGATGGCGGTCTCCACGTCTACATCGAGGGCGATATCAAGCTCGGCCGCGTGAACATAAACAAGATCTACACGCCCGAGACCGGCGAGGACGGCACGCCGGTTGCCGCCGAGACGGCGGCCACGTTGGCCTTCAAAAAGGTTCTATACAAAGCCTATGAAGTGCAAGCCATCGCCGAGGCCGAGGCGAAGGCGGCGCGCGACAACACGCCCCAGTTGCTGGCCGTCACCGTGCCCTTTAGCTCGCCGCGCGAGTGGAACGCGATCCGCGCCCGCATCCTCAACACCCCCAGTGTTTCAGGCGTCGATCTCTCCAGCCTCGATTTCGGCGGCGCCACCATCCGGCTGGTCTACACCCGCAGCCTCGAGGAACTGCAGGCCAACATGCAGCGCGTGGGGCTGAACCTCAGCCAGGGTGGCAATGGCTGGGTGATCCAGCCCATGTAGCGGCCGGCGCCATGCACAACATCCCCAATCTCATCTCCGTCATGAGGCTGCTGCTGGTGCCGGTCACCGTGTGGCTGATCATTTCGGAGGCCCATGGCTGGGCATTTCTCACCTTCATGGCGGCGGGAATTTCGGACGGCATCGACGGTTATCTTGCCCGCCGTTTCGACTGGCGCACCAGGCTCGGCGCCTATCTGGACCCGCTGGCCGACAAGGCGCTGCTGGTTTCGGTTTTCGTCACGCTGGGCTTTCTCAAGCTGATCCCCGCATGGCTCGCCATTGCGGTGGTGTCGCGCGATGCGCTGATCGTGGGGGCCGTGCTGCTGTCCCGCCTGTTGGACCACCCGGTCCACGTGCGCCCGCTGATGGTGAGCAAGGTCAACACCGTGGTTCAGATCGTTTTTGCGGTTTCTGTGCTGGGCGTGGCGGCGCTGGGAAAGCCGGTGGGAACGATTGTGGAGTATGGCGGCATTCCCGTCGCCCTGTTGACGGCGCTGTCAGGGGCTGACTATCTCTCGGCCTGGCTGCGCCATATGGCGGAGCAGCCTGATGAGGATGGCGCGCCGTGACGCTGCAGAGACAGGTGCTGATCTGGGCCGCATGCTTTGCGGTGGCGGTGCTCGTGCTGTGGCTGCTGAGCCCCATCCTGCTGCCCTTTCTCGCCGGCTTCGTGCTGGCCTATTTTCTCGATCCCATCGCCGACAGGCTGCAGAAATGGGGTTTCTCGCGGCTGACCGCCGCCCTGTTGATCGTCATCGTGGCGCTGCTTGCGCTGGTCGCTGCCCTGGTGATTTTCGTGCCCATGCTGGTCGACCAGGTGGGGCGATTCGCCAGCGAGCTTCCGGCCCTGATCCAGTCGCTTGCCGCGCGGCTCAACGCCTGGGCGCCGGAGTGGATGAAGGAGGCGGTGAACAAGAGCGGCACCGACATCCAGGCCTCGGTCACGCAATTCGCCGGCAAGGCGGCGGATTGGATCCTGAGCGTGCTGAAGACGCTGCTGTCGGGCGGCCTGGCGCTCGTCAACCTGGTGTCGCTGCTGGTGGTGACGCCGATCGTCGCCTTCTACATGCTGGTCGACTGGGACCGCATGATCGCCACCATCGACAGCTGGGTGCCGCGCGACTACGTCGACACGGTGCGCGAGCTGGGCCGCGACGTGAACGCCGCCATGGCCGGCTTCATCCGCGGCCAGGGCACGGTCTGCCTCGTGCTCGGCATCTTCTATGCCGCGGGCCTCACCCTCGCCGGTCTCAAGTTCGGCCTCGCCATCGGCCTTCTCGCCGGGGCGCTCACCTTCATTCCCTATGCCGGCGCCATGACCGGCGGCGTGCTGGCCATCGGCGTGGCGCTCGTCCAGTTCTGGCCGGATTACTGGGCGATCGGGCTGGTGGCCGGCATCTTCGCGGTGGGCCAGTTCCTTGAAGGCAATTTCCTGTCGCCGAAGCTCGTCGGCAAGAGCATCGGGCTTCATCCCGTCTGGCTGATGTTCGCGCTCTTCGCCTTCGGCTATGCCTTTGGCTTCGTCGGCCTGCTGCTGGCGGTGCCCATGGCGGCGGCGGCCGGCGTGCTGGTGCGCTTCGCACTCAAGCAATACCTCGCCAGCCGTCTCTATCTCGGCGTTGACGGCGCCGGGGGTTCGCCGGTTCCGGTTGATCCCGCCGGGCCACCCGAGGCCATCGAGAACCGCCCGGCATGAGCCGCCAGCTGGTGCTCGACCTGCCGCTGCGCACCGCGCTGGGGCGGGACGATTTCCTGGTGACGCCGTCCAACGCCGCCGCCGTGGCTATGATCGACCGCTACCCGGACTGGCCGCACCACGGCGTGGTGCTGGTGGGCGGCAGCGGCTCGGGCAAGTCGCATTTGCTCGAAGTGTGGCGGCAGGCCTCGGGCGCACGGCTCGTCACCGCCGGTGCGCTGGGCAACGAGCCGCCGGACAGGCTTCTGGCGCAAGGATCGCTCGCCATCGACAATGCGCCGGGCGCGGCCCTGGACGAGCGCGCGCTGTTCCATCTCCTCAACCTCACGCGGCAGACCGGCAGCCACGTGCTGATCGCCGCTGAGCTCGACCCGGCGCAGTGGACGGTGCAACTTCCCGATCTGGCATCCCGCCTCAAGGCGCTGGCCGTGGCGCGCCTCGACCCGCCCGATGACGCGCTGCTGCGGGGCGTGCTGGTGAAGCACTTCGCCGACCGGCAGATCGGCGTCGAGGAACCGGTGATCTCCTACCTCATGCTGCGCATGCCGCGCTCGCTCGATGCCGCCCGTGCCGTGGTGGCGGAACTCGACCGGCTGGCGCTGACCGAAAAGACCGCCGTCACCCGCGGCCTCGCCGCCCGCGTGCTGCAGCAGATGACCGAGCCCACGCTGTTTCCCGACGAGGGTTAAGGCTGTCCCAGGACGGGGTTCACCCAACCGTTACAAGCCTGTTATAGTGCCGTTCCGGCTCCACTTTCCGAAAGGCGGCCATGAACGAGCAGCTTCCCTTGGCCGGGGCCATCACGGCCGCCGACCCGCAGCGTTTCATCAACCGCGAGATCTCGTGGCTGGGCTTCAACATGCGGGTGCTGGAGGAGGCGCGGAATACGGCGCATCCGCTGCTCGAACGGCTGCGCTTCCTGTCGATCTCGGGCAACAACCTGGACGAGTTCTTCATGGTGCGCGTGGCGGGCCTCGTCGGCCAGGTGCGCGAGAAGCTGACGCAAGCCAGCGATGACGGCCTCACCGCCCAGGAACAGCTCGACCGGGTGCGCGCGCTCGCCCAGGAGCTGATGGCCGAGCAGGACCGGCGCTGGCACCAGCTCACCCAGGAGCTGGCCCAGAACGGCATCGTCATCACCGACGGCAGCGACCTGCTGGGCCATGAAAAGTCCTGGCTCGATCAGCGCTTCCTCGAACAGATTCTGCCCGTGGTGACGCCCATCGCCATCGATCCGGCCCATCCCTTTCCCTTCATCCCCAACCGCGGCTTCATCATTGCGCTCGATCTCAGGCGGCGGAAGGACAACGAGCAGATGAACGCGCTGCTGCCCATTCCGCAGCAGCTTGACCGCTTCGTGCGGCTGCCCGCCATCGAAGGCCAGCGCGATCTGCGCTTCATTTCGCTCGAGAATATGCTGGGACTGTTCATCCCGCGGCTGTTCCCCGGCTACGACCTCACCGGCAAGGGCGTGATGCGGCTGATCCGTGACAGCGATATCGAAATCGAGGAAGAGGCGGAAGATCTCGTGCGCGTGTTCGAAAGCGCCCTGAAGCGCCGCCGCCGCGGTTCGGTGATCCGCATGGAGTTCGATGCCGCAACGCCGCCTCCGCTGCGCGAATTCATCGCCGCGGAACTGGCCGTTCACCGCGACGCCATCGTCGAATGCGCCGGTCTCGTGGGCTATTCCGACACCAGGCTCCTCATCCTGGACGAGCGGCCGGACCTGAAGTTCAAACCCTTCATGGCGCGCTTTCCAGAGCGCATCCGCGACCACGGAGGCGATTGCTTCGCGGCGATCCGCCAGAAGGACATCGTCGTCCACCACCCGTACGAGTCCTTCGACGTCGTGGTGCAATTCGTGCTGCAGGCGGCGAATGACCCGGACGTCGTCGCCATCAAGCAGACGCTCTACCGCACCTCGAAGGACTCGCCCATCGTCGCGGCGCTGGCCAAGGCGGCGGAGGCGGGAAAATCCGTCATGGCGCTGGTCGAGCTCAAGGCGCGCTTCGACGAGGAGGCCAACATTCAGTGGGCGAGGGATCTCGAACGCGCCGGCGTACAGGTGGTCTTCGGCTTCATCGAGCTCAAGACCCATGCCAAGGTCTCGATGGTGGTGCGCCGCGAGTCGGGCGCCATGCGCAGTTATGTGCATTTCGGCACCGGCAACTATCACCCGATCACCGCCAAGGTCTATACCGATCTCTCCTTCTTCACCTGCGATCCGGCCTTGGTGCGTGACGCGGCACGGCTGTTCAACTTCATCTCGGGCTATGCCCAGCCCGAGGACTTGGAGAAGATCGCGCTCTCGCCCATCAACCTGAAGCGCCGGCTGCTCGATCACATTGACGAGGAGATCGAGCACGCCAAGGCGGGCCGCCCGGCGCAGATCTGGGCCAAGCTCAATTCCATCGTCGATCCCGGCATCATCGATGCACTCTACAAGGCGAGCCAGGCGGGCGTTCAGATCGATCTCGTGGTGCGCGGCATCTGCTGCCTGAGGCCAGGCGTGCCGGGCCTCTCCGGGAACATCCGCGTCAAGAGCATCATCGGCCGCTTCCTGGAGCACTCGCGCATTGTGTGCTTCGGCGGCGGCCACGCGCTGCCCAACAAGCGGGCCAAGGTCTATATTTCCTCCGCCGACTGGATGCAGCGCAACCTGCACCGCCGCGTCGAAACGCTGATCCCCATCGAAAACCCCACCGTGCATGACCAGATCCTCGACCAGATCATGATGGCCAACATGATGGACAACCAGCAGAGCTGGGAGCTGTTGGCCGACGGCGCCTCGCGCCGCATCGCGCCCGGCCCGGACGAGGAACCGTTCAACGCCCATGACTATTTCATGAAGAATCCCTCGCTCTCCGGCCGCGGACGCAGCCAGGCTCTGCCGCCGGAAATTATCGAGCGCGCCAGGAAGAAGAAGGCCAGGCCGAAGCCGTGAAGTGGGACAACTGGCACAAGGGCTTCCGCACCGAGCCGCCGAAATACCGGCCGGTGGCCGTTGTCGACATCGGGTCGAACTCCGTCCGCCTCGTCGTCTATGACGGTCTGCGCCGCTCGCCGTCGCCCATTTTCAACGAGAAGATTCTCTGCGGCCTCGGCCGCGGCGTGGCCACCAGGGGCATGCTGGCGGAGGAGGGCATCACCCGCGCGATCGCGGCGCTGAAGCGCTTCCGCGCGCTGGCGCGGCAGATCGGCGCCAAACATGTCTATGCCGTGGCCACCGCCGCCGCGCGCGAGGCGTCCAACGGCCCGCAATTCGTCGCCCGGGCGGAAAAGGCACTGGGCTGCGGCATCAAGGTGCTCACCGGCAAGGAAGAGGCGCGTTACGCGGCTCTGGGCGTCATCGCCGGCATTCCGGGTGCGGATGGCGTGGCGGGTGACTTAGGGGGTGGCTCTCTCGAACTCATCGACATTAAGGACGGCAAGCTGAGGGAGGGCATCACCCTGCCGCTCGGCCCCTTGCGCCTTATCGACCTCTCGGGCGGATCGATCGAGAAGGCGCGCGAGATCATCGACGAGTCCTTCGCCAGGACCGGCATCCTCAAGCTCCTTCAGGGCCGCACCTTTTATGCCGTGGGCGGCACCTGGCGAAACCTCGCCAAGCTGCACATGGCGCAGAGCCATTATCCGCTGCATGTGCTGCACTGCTACCGGCTCGCCAAGCAGCAGGCCATGTCATTGGCCGGCCTTGTGGCGCATCTTTCGCCCAATTCGCTGAAGGAAATCCGCGAAGTCTCGAAAAGCCGCTCGGACACCATGCCCTTCGGCGCGCTGGTGCTCGAACGGCTGCTGGCGCATTGCCAGCCCGCCGCCGTCGAAATCTCCGTCTTTGGCGTGCGCGAGGGCCTGCTGTTCTCGAAGCTCCCCGCGCGGAAGCGCAACTCCGATGCGCTGCTCTCCTCCTGCTGGGATTTCGCCAGGCGCTATGCCCGCTCGCCCGAGCATGAGCTCGAACTCTGCGACTGGACCGACCAGCTCTTCGGCCCCGGCAAACTGCCGGAGACGGATGACCAGCGGCGGCTCCGCTATGCGGCCTGTCTCTTGGCCGACATCGGCTGGCGCGCGCATCCGGACTATCGCGCCGAGCGCTCCCTCTCCATGATCTCGCAGGCGGCCTTCGTCGGCGTCGATCATCCGGGCCGCATCTTCGTGGCGCTTACGGTGTTCTACCGCTATGACGGCGAAGGCGAGGACGGCGACGGCCTCAACCGCCTCCTCGACGATGACGCCCACCAGCGCGCCCATCTTCTGGCGTCGATCTTCCGGCTGGCCTATATCCTCTCCGCTGCCATGCCGGGCATGCTGCCCAACATCTCGCTCAGGCTCGGCGACAACAAGACGCTGATCCTGCGGCTTCCGGGCAAGCTCGCGGATCTCGCGGGCGAGCGCGTGGAAAAACGCCTCGCGGGCCTCGCCGCCGAGATCGGCCGCACCGGCAAGCTGGTGGTCGGGCGGTAGGAACGCCGGAAGCGATTAATCCTGCAACCAGCACATGACTCTGTCGTGCAAGTGTGATAGCGATGCTGCATTGCAATAATTGCTGCAACGCACACTCTTGTGCCTCTTTGAAAGTCAGGCCGGATGGCAAAGCCCCGTAACAACGATGGAAAACCGATCCTCATTGACCTCGCGCTGCAGGGCGGGGGCTCGCACGGGGCTTTCACCTGGGGCGTGATCGACCGCATGCTGGAGGAACCGCGGTTCCTGATCGAGGCGATTTCGGGCACCTCCGCCGGGGCCATGAATGCCGCGGTGCTGGCCGATGGCTGGAACAAGGGTGGCCCGGAAGGCGCCAAGGCTGCGCTCTTCGCCTATTGGAAGCGCGTGTCCGATGCCGCCGCCTTCAGCCCCTTCCAGAGGACGCCGCTGGACAAGATGCTGGGGCGCTGGTCGCTCGACCATTCGCCTGTTTATCTCGCGATGGACCTGCTCACGCGCGTCGCCTCGCCTTATGATCTCAACCCGGCGGGCTACAATCCGCTGAAGCCCATTCTTGAGGAAAGTATCGATTTCGCCGGGCTGGCGAAGTCCCCCATCAAGCTCTTCATCACCGCCACCAATGTGCGCACCGGGCGCGGCCACATCTTCCGCAATGCCGAGATCACCGCGGACGTGCTGCTGGCCTCCGCCTGCCTGCCAACCATGTTCCAGGCGGTGGAGATCGGCGGCGAGGCCTATTGGGACGGCGGCTATGCCGGCAACCCGACCATCACCCCGCTGGTGCGCGAGAGCAACGCGCGTGACACGATCCTGGTGCAGATCAATCCGCGTGAGCGTTCCGAGGTGCCGCGAACTGCCGCGGACATCCTCAACCGCCTGAACGAGATTTCCTTCAATTCGCCGCTGATGAAGGAGATCCGCATGATCGCCCTGCTGCGCCAGGTGGTGGATCCCGGCACGGGCGAGGGGGCCCGCTGGGCCCGCATGCGCACCCACCGCATCATGACGGAGAAGCTGGCCGAGCTTGGCGCTTCCTCCAAGCTCAATGCCGAGTGGGACTTCATCGAGATGCTGCATTCCGAGGGGCGCCGCGCCGCTGACCGGTTCATCGCCCTACATGGCGATGACGTGGGCAAGCGCAGCAGTGCCGACATCGACGTGCTTTTGGCGGAGAGCTGAACCATGGGACTGCTGGGAATTCTCGCCGGCCTCGCGATCCTCATCGCGCTTGCCTTCCGCGGCTGGAGCATCCTGCTGCTGGCGCCCATCGCGGCGCTGGTCACGGCCATGTTCTCGGGCGAGCCGCTGCTGGCGCACTGGACGCAGGTGTTCATGGTGAGCGGGGCGGGTTTCATCGCCCAGTTCTTTCCGCTGTTTCTGCTGGGCGCGCTGTTCGGCAAGCTGATGGAGGATTCGGGCTCCGTCACGGTCATCGCCAAGTGGATGGTGGAAAGGCTCGGCGCCGGCCGCGCCATTCTCGCGGTCGTGCTGGCGGGCGCACTCGTCACCTATGGCGGCGTCAGCCTTTTCGTCGCCTTCTTCGTGCTCGCCCCCATGGCGCAGGAGCTGTTCCGCTCGGCCTCAATCCCGCGCCGGCTGATGCCGGCGGCCATCGTGCTCGGCACCTCCACCTTCACCATGTCGGCCTTGCCGGGAACGCCCTCGATCCAGAACGCCATCCCCATGCCCTTCTTCGGCACCACGCCTTTTGCAGCACCGGGCCTTGGCATCATCGCGTCCCTCGTCATGCTGGGCTTCGGCCTGTGGTGGCTCAACCGCGAGCAGGCCCGCGCCGCAACGCGCGGCGAGGGTTTCGGCGACGGCCGCCCGGCCACGGCGCGCGACCTGGCCGAGAATGAAAAGCTGCGCGAGCGCGCCACCACGGCCCGCGAATTCGATCCGGCGGAAATCAACAGCGGTGCTGTGGCGCTGAAGCCACCCTCCGTCGCGCTTGCGGCGCTGCCGCTGGTGGTGGTGATCATCGTCAACATCCTCATGTCCTTTTTCATTCTTCCGCAGGTCAATGCGGACTTTCTGGCCAAGCCGGAGTTCGGGGCGACGTCGCTTTCGGCGCTGAGCGGGGTGTGGGCGGTGATCACCGCGCTGGCGGCGGCCATCGTCACGGCCCTTGCCATCAACGTCCGCCGGCTGCCGGCCCTCAAGAGCACCATCGACGCCGGCGCCAATGCCTCGGTCCTGCCCATCATGTCGGTGGCGAGCCTCGTCGGCTTCGGCGCTGTTGTGGCCGCCATGCCGGCCTTCAAGGATGTGAGCGGCTGGGTGCTGGGCATCGGCGGCGGCCCGCTCGTTTCGCTGTCGGTGGCGGTCAACGTACTCGCGGCTTTAACGGGCTCGGCCTCGGGCGGCCTCACCATCGCGCTCGATGCGCTGGGGGGCACCTTCATGCAGCGCGCCGCGGCCATCGGCATGGATCCGGCACTCCTGCACCGGGTGGCCGTCATCAGCTCCGGCACGCTCGACAGCCTGCCGCACAATGGCGCGGTGGTCACACTGCTGGCCGTGTGCGGGTCGAACCACAAGGAAGCCTACCGCGACATCGTCATGGTCGGCATCCTCGGCGCCATCCTGGCGCTGGTGGTTGTGATCGTGCTGGGCGGGATGTTCGGTTCGTTCTGAGGCTTGTTCCTTTCTCGTCCTCACCGGCTTGCGGGGAAGGGGCCCAATAAAGTTAAGGTAGGTGAGGGCACGTCAGCTCCACCCACAATCGTTCACTCGACGTCCCCTCATCTCCCCGTTGCTTTCGCAACCGGTCCCGTCTTCACCCGCTGGAGAAGCGGGCGACGCCGCTGTCAGCCCCGCATCCTCGTCCGCTTCATAAATTCCAGCGTATGCTCGAAATCCTTCACGCCCGCCTGCGAGCCGAGCCCGGTGGCGTTGAGCGCCGAGGTCGCCTGCGCGAACCGCACCGCCGTTTCCATGTCGAAGCCATGCACCAGCGCCACCGCGAAGCCCGCATCGAAGGCATCGCCGCAGCCGCAGGTGCATTTGACGGCGATGTCGAAGGCTGGCACACGGAACTTCACGCCGTCGCGGTCATGGTAATAGGCGCCGTCGCCGCCCAGTGTCAGCACGCAGGCCTTCACCCCCATGTCGAGGAAGAACTTCGCCGTGTCGCCATGCTCGCTGCGGCCGCACAGCGCCTGGGCCTCCTCGATCGAGGGCATGAAATAGTCGGTATAGGGCAGCACTCGGGCGATGGCCGGCAGGTCCTTCGGACTCCCGGCGAAGACGTCCACCGTGGTCGTGGCGCCATGAGCCTTGGCGGTCTTCATCACCACCGCCGTCTGGCCCTTGTCCATGGCATCCATCAGCCCGACGCCGCCGGCGTGGAACACTTTGGTGTCGGTGGCGCGCGGGATCATTTCGCCGGTCACGAAGAAGTTCGATGTGGCGCCCTTCATGTGAAGTGCGGGGCGTGAGCCGTCGGCACGCGTGGTGACGATGGAGGAGGAGGTCTTCCAGCCGGGCTGGCGCTGCACGCCCCACGTGTCGACGCCAAAATGGGCGAGCCGCTGCAGCACCCAGTCGCCCATTAGGTCCTCGCCGACGCCCGCGACGGCCAGCGTGTTGAGGCCCATCTTGGCGGCGGCGATGGCAGCCGTACCGCCCGCACCCGAAACGGCGAGCGTCAGTTCGTCGATGAACACCGTGCCGCCCCCGGGCGGGATTTCGGTGAAGGGCCAGCCGAGGCAATCAAAGGTGTAGAACCCCATCGAGACATAGTCGTAGCGCGGCACGGAAAACTCCCTTGATCGGCCGTGCCTGTCTCAGGCCAGCATCAGCAACGGTTCTTCAATAAGGCTCCGGAAGGCCTGCAGCAACTCGGCACCCACCGCGCCGTCCACCGCCCGGTGATCGCAGGAGAGGGTGGCGGTCATCTGGGTGGCCAGAACCGGCTGGCCGTTGACCGGCACGAAGCGCTCCACTGCGGTGCCGACCGCCAGGATCGTGGCCTGCGGCGGGTTGATGATGGCAGTGAACTGCTCGATCCCATACATGCCGAGATTGGAGATGGCCGTGGTTCCGCCCTGGTATTCGGATGGCTGAAGCTTGCGGGCGCGGGACTTGGCGGCGAGTTCCTTCATTTCGGCGGAAATGGCGGCGAGCGTCTTCGTCTCGACGGCGCGCAGGACGGGGGTGAAGAGCCCGCCCTCGACAGCCACCGCAACACCCACATCGCTCGATTTGTGCCGCAGGATCGAGTCCCCGGCCCATGTGACATTCGCGGCAGGCACCTTCTGGAGTGCGGCGCCCATGGCCTTGATGATGAAGTCGTTGATCGACAGCTTCCACAGCGGCTTGCCGCCGGCGCCCTTGGGGGCTGAGGCGTTCAGCCGCTCGCGCGTGGCCAGCAGGGTGTCGAGCGTGCAGGTGACGGAGAGGTAGAAATGCGGGACGGTCTGCTTCGACTCCGTCAGCCGCGCCGCGATGGTGCGGCGCATGCCGTCGACCGGGATCACCTCGAAGCTGCCGGGGACGTGGAGATTCTGCACGCTGCCGGTGGAGGGGGCAGGGGCTGCGACGGGTGCTGGCTTTGCCTCGCCCGCACCGCGCACATCCGCCGCGACGATACGGCCGCGTGGGCCGCTGCCTGCGATGGCGCTAAGTGTCAGACCGGCCTGCCGCGCCATACGGCGGGCGAGTGGTGTGGCGCGCGGGGCTTCGCCGTTGGCGGCTGGGGCTGAAGCGACGGGCGCAGCAGCTGCCGGTGTAGCGGCGGGCGCTACAGGCGCTGCGGCCACCTTCGCAGGGGCAGGAGCACTGACCGCCTCGCCTTCGGCATAGATCCACGCCACGGCGGAGCCGACGGGGGCCGTGCACCCCTCGCTCACCACGATGTTGCGCAGAATGCCATCGGCGGGCGCGTCGATCTCCATCGCGGCCTTGTCGGTCTCGATCTCGAACAGGGCGGCGCCCTTGGCGACCTTGTCGCCATCCTTGTGGTGCCACTTGGAAATCTTGCCCGTCGCCATGTCCATGTCGACGCGCGGAAGAATCACTTCGACGGCCATGCTACAGGCGCCCGCGGACGAGGTTGCGAAGTCCCTCGACAATGCCCGGCGCCTGCGGCACGGCCGCCTTCTCGAGTTCCGGGTTGTAGGGAATGGGGGACTCGGCCCCGCCCAGCCGCAGGATCGGCGCGTCGAGATAGTCGAACGCCTCGCTCTCGGCGATGCGCGCGCTGATCTCCGCGCCGATGCCGAGCGTCTTCACGCCCTCATAGACGCAGGCCATGCGCGAGGTCTTCTTCACGCTGCCGATGATGGTGGCGGTGTCGATGGGCCGCAGCGTGCGCAGGTCGATCACCTCGACGTCGATTCCTTCCGCCGCAAGCGTCTCCGCCGCTTCCAGCGACTTGTGAACCATGATGGAGGTGGCGACCACGGTGACGTCACGCCCCTTGCGCGCCACATGCGCCTTGCCGATGGGAATGCGATAGGGCTCCTCCGGCACCTCGCCCTTCATCTTGTAGAGAAGCTTGTGCTCGAAGACCATGACGGGGTCGGGGTCGTCGATGGCGGCGAGCAGCATGCCCTTCACGTCCGCCGGAGTGGACGGTTGCACCACCTTGAGGCCCGGCACATGGGCGAGCCAGGCATCGAGCGACTGCGAATGCTGTGCTGCCGCACCCGTGCCGGAACCGGCGGGAAAGCGCATGACCAGCGGTACGTTCACCTTGCCGCCGAGCATGTAGCGGAGCTTGGCCGCCTGGTTGACGATCTGCTCCATGGCGAGTGTCGCGAAATCCGAGAACTGGAATTCCAGCACCGGCTTGCAGCCCGCAAGCGCGGCTCCCACCGCGACACCGGCCTGGCCAAGCTCGGAAATCGGGGCATCCATCACCCGCTCCTCGCCGTAACGATGCACGAGGTCGCCCGTCACCTGGAAGGCGCCGCCATAGACGCCGATATCCTCGCCCATGAGGAACACCGCGGGATCGGCATCCATCGCCTGCGCAAGCGCCTCCTGGATGGCCTGAGCGTAAGTCAGTTCACGCATCAAGCGGCCTCGTTGGAATAGACGTCGCGCGTCACTTCGGCGGGGTTGGGATCGGTGCCCAGCCGCGCGAATTCGATGCCAGCGGCGATCTCGGCCTCGGCGGAGTTGCGGATGGCGTTCACCTCCGCCTCGGTGGCGAGGCCGTGCGCCATCAGTTCGGCCTCGAAATGCGGAATGGGGTCACGCGCCTTCCATTCCTCGATCTCTTCCCTGGTCCGATAGCGGTTGCGGTCGGAGCGGGAGTGGCCGCGGGTGCGGTAGGTCTTGCATTCGACGAGCGTCGGACCATCGCCGCGGCGCGCCCGTGCGATGGCCTCGTCAATCGCCTCTTCCACGTCGGCAATGGAATTGCCGTCGGCGATGACGCCGGGCATGCCATAGGCGGATGCACGGTCCGCCACATTCGCCACCGCCATGGACCGCTCGGTCGGCACCGACATGCCGTATTTATTGTTCTCGCAGACGAAGACCACGGGCAGCTTCCAGACCGCCGCCATGTTGAGCGCCTCGTGGAAGGCGCCTTCATTGGAGGCGCCATCGCCGAAGAAGCACATGGCCACGTCGTCTCGCTTCTGCTTCTTGATGGCGAGTGCCGCCCCCACCGCAATGGGAAGCCCGCCGCCCACGATGCCATTGGCGCCAAGGTTGCCCGTCGCCACATCGGCGATGTGCATGGAGCCGCCGCGGCCCCGGCAATAGCCCTCTTCCTTGCCGAAGAACTCGGCGAACATCAGCTTGGGGTCCGCCCCCTTGCCGATGCAGTGGCCATGGCCGCGATGCGTCGATGTGATGTAGTCGGAGTTGCGCAGCGCCATGGTGGCGCCAACGGCGGAGCCCTCCTGGCCAATGGAGAGATGCATGGTGCCGTGGATCAGCCCGCGCATATAGGCCTCTTCAGCACCTTCCTCGAAGCGGCGGATCAAATACATCTTGCGCAAGGCTTCCTTCAGCTGGCCGGCTGAATACTTCTGGTAGAAAGGCCGGGCGTTCGGCTTGATCTTGCCCACGGCGTTCATGTCAGCGACCCTTTCAGCATGTCGTCCTGGCGCTGGCGCAGCGCCACGATGCGGGCGGAATCATCCACCGCGCAATTGTCGTAGGTGAGGAGTTCGCCCTTCCCGATGGGCTTCGTGGCCTTGCCGTTTTCCAGCAGGCCGCAGGGGATGGCGCGGTCGCGCAGGGCATCGGCCACCGTCATGATCCAGGCGCGGTAGGTGTACTCGCCGATGGCGTCGAGACGCTCGCCCGGAACGAGAGCCTTCTTGGCCACGGCGCAGACCTCGGCCGAGGGCACATCAAGCGGCGCCATGTCGGCCGCGTGGTAGAGCACGGCGCGGGCACAGGAGAGCGGCACCTCGAGGCTGGTGAGGTGGTAGGGCCGGTAGAAGGTGTAGTAGGGGCCAGGGCCGAGCTTCAGGTCATGCATGCGCTCGCGCACGCGCGGGTGCGCCATTTCGGCGATGACGAAGACGCCGGGGGCAACACCCTTGCCGATCGAATAGTCGACAACGCCCTTCTTAGACAGAACGCCGCCATCGGCTTTCGGGCACAGCACCTTCTCCAGCTGGTCGAGTGTTGCCGCGGGGCCGTGCATGCCGGGGCAGTCAGGCACGAGGCCGGTGGCATTGGCGATGGCGGCCATTTCCACCATGGTCTTGGAGCCGTCGACGAACTCCACCAGCATGCGCGGGTTCATGTTCCGCCGCTTGGCCTCGTCCATGTACTGGGCCGGGGTGGCATCGATGTTGAGCGGGTTGTTCTTGCCCTTGCCGGCAGCGACGATGGGGTAGCCGAGGCCGGTGACGAAATTGACGAGCTCCATGGCGGAGGAGGGCTCGTCGCCCGCGCCCAGCGTATAGACGACGCCCAGCCGTTTCGCCTCGCGCGCCAGATAGGCGCCGATGGTAACGTCGGCCTCGACATTCATCATGACAAGGTGCTTGCCATGTTCCATGGCGGCGAGGCCGATTTCGGCGCCCACGGCGGGCTTGCCGGTGGCGTCGATCACCACATCAATGTGGGGCGAGGTGCAGACAAGCTGTGCATCCTGCGTGATGGCGGTCCTGCCGCCCTCAAGCGCCGATGCGAGGGCCGATGCGGTTGCGGCTTCGGCAACCTGGTCATCGGCGCGGCCCGCAATGCCGAGGGCCTTGCGCGCCGAGGCGAGATTGATCTCGGCGATGGCGGCCACCGTGATGCCTGTCATCTGCTGGCATTGGGTGACGATGTCGGTGCCCATCTCGCCCGAGCCGATGAGGCCGACGCGGATCGGCCGGCCCTCTTTCTCGAGGCGGCGGGCGAGATCAGCTGCAAGGCCGGTTGTCGCGCCGATGCGGCGTGGACCGCGCGGGATATCGTCTGCCGGCATACCGGTCTCCTGATTGCTGGATGCGGAGAATAAGATACTTTTGGGCCTTTGCCTGTCAATAAGTATTGTTAATCAGAGTTGCGTGTGATTTCGCAAGTGCGAAGGCGTGACCCGCCTGTGGAGTGGGCCGCCCCGGCCGGCAGCGGGTGCTTCCGATTCGCTGCAGGACATGGAATTACGAAACAATCGCGCCGTGATCTTGCATTTAGTGTCGGATGTGCAACACTTCTGTGAAAAGGGGAGTCGCGCATGGCATCGATCAGCCTCAACAAGATCAGCAAGGCCTGGGGCCCGGTGGTCGGCGTGGATGCGATCGACCTCGACATCCGCGACAAGGAGTTCATGGTTTTCCTCGGCCCCTCGGGCTGCGGCAAGACGACGACCATGCGGATGATTGCGGGCCTCGAAGACCCGACGGGCGGCGAGATCCTGATTGACGGCGAGACGGTGAACGACGTGGACGCGCGCGACCGGGACGTGGCCATGGTGTTCCAGTCCTACGCGCTCTACCCCAATATGACGATCTACGAGAACATCCGCTTTCCCTTGCGCATGCGCGGCGTGCCGAAGGAAAAGCACGACCGGATGGTGCGCGAGGCCGCCGCCATCGTGGAGCTGGGCGATCTGCTTGACCGCAAGCCGCGCGCCCTGTCCGGCGGCCAGCGCCAGCGCGCAGCGCTCGCGCGCGCCGTGGTGCGCCATCCGCGCGTCTTCCTGATGGACGAGCCCTTGTCCAACCTCGACGCCAAGCTGCGCCTCACCATGCGCGCGCAATTGAAGCACATCCAGCGCCGGCTGGAGACGACGACGGTCTATGTGACCCATGACCAGATCGAGGCCATGACGCTGGCCGACCGCATCGCCATCATGAACAGGGGCAAGATCCAGCAGCTGGGAACGCCCGACGAGGTCTACAACAACCCCGCCAATGTCTTCGTCGCCGGTTTCATCGGCTCGCCGCCGATGAACCTGCTGAAGGGCGACATCGAGAACGGCGCCTTCATCGGCCCTTCGACGCGCGTCGAGGGTGTGGGCAAGGGAAGCCGCCAGGGCGTCATCCTCGGCATCCGCCCGGAGGATATTTCGGTGGCCGCCCCCGGCCAGGGCCATCTCAATTCCAGCCTCTATTCGCTGGAACCGACAGGCGACCAGACACTGGTCTCGGCACTCGCCGGCGAGCAGATGGTCGTCGCCAAGGGCGCGCGCAACTTCCGCCAGGAGCTCGAAACGCCGATCGGCCTCAGCTTCGACGTGGCGCGCTGCTATCTGTTCGATGCGGCGGGCGGGGCAAGAATTTAGAGCATCAGCCGGAGGTTGGCTCCTTCGACGCAGGCCAAATCGCAGAACTCCTTCTTCAATTCAATCCCGGATGCGGTTCCCCATGGCATCGCCCGCCTCCCTCCGGATCAGGCAAATGCGTTATGCATGTCTCCGGACGGTGTCTCCCATGCCGCCCTTCGGTACGGCCTCGCGCAGGCCGGCGTCAGCTCCATCGTCTGGGCCACCGGCTATGCGCTGGACTTCGGCTGGATCAAGTTCGACGCCTTCGACGGCAAGGGCAGGCCCGCGCATGAGCGTGGCGTCTCCAGCAAAGCGCCTGGGCTTTATTTCCTTGGCCTCCCCTGGCTGTCGCGCCGCGCCTCCGCCTTCATCTGGGGCGTGTGGGCCGATGCCGAATATATTGCGGGCCACATCGCCCGGGGCGGGGCGCCAGCCGGACACGCGCCGCCCGGCCCATGACGGGGAGCCGTCGCCGGCAAGGCCAGGCACGATCCGGACCCCCTCGCCAAACACGCTCTCATCCACCCGGCACGGATGAACACCGCGCTCTGCCGCTTGTGAACGCCTGGTTTGGCCGGTAATGATGTCCCATGGGCCCGGCGGGACGGTTGAACGCCACCCGGGATATGCGCTGACAGGAGGTTGCGGATGGCCGATCTTATTGCGATTACTTATGAGAACGAGGAAAAGGCGGAAACTGTCCGCAAGCGCGTGCTGGAGCTCCAGAACGAGTATCTGATCTCGCTGGAGGATGCCGTGGTGGTCGTCAAGGACGCCGACGGCAAGATCAAGCTCAATCAGCTGTTGAACACCACTGCCGCCGGCGCGGCTTCGGGCAGTTTCTGGGGCTTCCTCGTCGGCCTGCTGTTCATGATGCCGCTGGCCGGCGTGCTGCTGGGCGCGGCGGCGGGTGCGCTGGGCGGCAAGCTCAGCGATTACGGCATCAGGGACGATTTCATGAAGGGCGTGGCCGAAGCGATCAAGCCGGGCAATGCCGCGCTGTTCCTGCTCGTCAAGAACATGACCGCCGACAAGGTGCTGGCCGACCTCGCCCCCCATGGCGGCACCGTGCTGCGCACCTCGCTCGACGAAACCAAAGAAAAAGCCCTGCGCGACGCGCTCGACGAGCATGTGAAGCAAGCACCCGCCACCTGAGGCAGCCAGGGTTCGCCGATCGCTGCCGCCTGAACAAACAATGGCCATCGGGCGCCGCCCAGCCTGAGGACCCCGCGCCCATGGCCATTGCATCAACCGCCCAACAGGGCGGTCACGCGGCCGGTACGTCACGTATGGGTGGATCGTGGAAGGGGCTTACACCACTACTGAAGAAGCTCTGGCAAACTCTGGAACAGTTGGCGGGCTTCCGGCCAGCCGGCCTCTACAAGAAACCCAACGCAGCCAATCAACTTGCTACGTTGCGCGGCTGGAGAGCGGCCAGCGGCGCGTGGACGTGGTTGAACTGATAGAGCTCGGCAGCATTCTCGGATTTGATCCGGCTGCTGCAGTTGGCCATATTGCTGGACTCAGGTAGGCGGGCTCCGAGTACCTGATCGTCGAGCGCCCCGACTGGACCTACCGGTGCCTTGCTGAGGAGGTCAACGGTCATATCAAGTATTTAGCCGCGAGCGAGGAGTCCTTCAGGCGGTATTCCAGTCAAATGCGGAGGCGTGGAGAGGACGTGCTGCTCAGAAGGTGGAGAAAAGGATATGGCCCAGACAGTACTTCATGACTAAAAAACTGAGTTGCGCGATATCCGGACGTCGTTCGGTCCGCGAGGGGCAGACAGTGGATTTTTGGTCGTTCCCCATCGAGCTTTCTGTGACACTTGATTCGCCTGCTCCGAGGGCTTTCGAGCAATGCAACGATCCGGAATGGCGATCATCTGCGATTAAGCTTGTCCAAGAGCGGATGCTCCTATTTGTCTGTCCAGACGAGTACAAGGCAGGCATGTTATCAAACTGTCGTTTGCTGAGTCGCTGACTACATCTAGGGAACTGGGAGCGGGCGGATCTATTGGCCAAGAGTAAGCTTCATTTCGACGTCAGCGTCGGGCTCAAGCGCGTCCTTGGCCGCGAACTGATCACCGATGACGAAGTTGCGATTTTTGAGATGGTCAAGAATTCGTTCGATGCCGGAGCATCGAACGTCCACCTCTTCTTCGATTCCGAGAAAATCATCGTCGCAGATGATGGCTCGGGGATGGACCGAGACGACCTCGAAAAGAAGTGGCTGTTCGTCGCCTATTCCTCGAAGCGGGACGCAAATCGCGATTATCGTGATAAGGCATCGAGCCGCGGCCATTTCGCTGGCAGCAAGGGTATTGGTCGATTTTCCTCGGACCGACTTGGCCAAACGATCATCTTGCAAAGTCGTCCAGAGAAGGGCGGCTCAGAAATTCACCGCCTGGATATCAACTGGGATGATTTTGAAAAGGATGATACCCAACGGTTTGAGACGATACCACTCAACTATAGCGACATCGAACGGTTCGAAGTCCCGCCGGAACTTCAGGATTTTGGCGCAAAACTCTTACACGGCACGATCATTGAGATCCAAAGACTTCGTCACATCTGGACGCGAGAAGACCTGAAATCCCTGAAAGCCGCGCTCGCCAAGCTCATTAACCCGTTCGGTAGCGCGACGGACTCTTTTGTGATCCACATCACCGCTCCGGACGAGTTGGAGAAGGACAAGGCTCTAGAGGCACAGTCGAAAGCCAAAGGGAAGGAGCTTTCCTCGCGAGATATCGTCAACGGCCGCGTTGGCAACTTCATTTTCTCGGATTTGCGCGGGAAGACGACGTTCATCGAGGTTGAGATTAGCGGTGATTGGATCAGTTCGACGCTGACCGATCGTGGCGAAGTCGTTTACAAGATACGAGAGCCCAATCCCTACGGCCTACTCAGCGACGCTGGCTTCCGCTGCGAGCTCTATTACCTGAACCAGTCTGCCAAGCAGACCTTTGCGCGCCGGGTCGGCTTGCCCTCAGTTCGTTTCGGCTCGGTCTTCCTTTTCCGCAATGGCTTCCGGGTTTTCCCCATTGGGGAGGAGGCCAACGACTGGTTCGGCTATGACCGCCGCAAGCAGCAAGGCTATTCGCGGTTTCTCGGCAGCCGCGAGATCATTGGGCGGGTCGATGTTTTTGGTACTGACGAAGACTTCCAAGAAGCTTCAAGCCGCAACCAAGGCCTGATTGAGACACCGGCTGTGCGCGAGTTGCAAAATTGCTTCACAGAACATTGCCTGAAGCGGCTCGAAAAGTACGTTGTGCCCGTGTCGTGGGCAGACAGCGCCGACGCTAGCGCCGAGGATGTTTCGCGCTTGCTGACGGATGCCGGACGAGCGCGAGTCTCCACCGCTGTTGCAAAGCTAGTCGACAACGATGAGGTCGAGCTATTGGACTACAGCCGCCGTCTAGTCGGCCTCCTGAATGAACGCTCCGCCGGCTTCGAGGCGTCGCTAGGCAGCCTTCGTGCTATTGCTGAAAAGACAGGTGATAAGGACTTCCTTCGTAGACTGGAAACGGCCGAGAAGCGCTACGACGAACTGAAACGAGCCGAGGTCGAAGCACGCAAGGCGGCCGACAAAGAGCGGACTGCTGCGCTGCGAGCAAATGAACGCGCACTTCGGGCCGAAGCCGAGGTGGAGATTGAGCGACGACGGGCGCATTTTCTTGACAGCATCGTTAGCTTGGACGTCGCTCGCACGATCAACCTTCAGCATCAAGTTGGAATATACGCGTTTGAGTTGAACCAGCAGATCGAGAACCTTCTGCGTGGTACAACGGAGCAAGCTGTTATTTCGCGCGATGTAGTCGTCGCTGCACTGGAACAAATTTCAATCTTGAACCGCCGCATCCAGGCCGCATCAAAGTTCGCTACGATGGCGAATTTTGAATTGGACTCGGGCATGATCGAGACAGACCTAGCCGCTTTCATCGAGGACTACGTATCGAAGCTCGAGCGCCTATCGTTAGGCAAAGGCACTAGAATTTCCGTGACCAACAGTCACTCTGGCCTGACCTTGCGCTTCAACCCCATGGATATCTCAATCGTGGTCGAGAACCTCGTCAGCAATGCGAAAAAGGCGAGGGCTCCTCGAATCAATTTCGACATCCATGGCCGCGATGAAGACAACGCACTTGTTATTGACGTGGTGGATGATGGCCAAGGCCTCGCCAGAGGAGTTGACCCCAACCGCATCTTTGACATGGGCTACACTGCCACGAACACGGGCTCGGGACTAGGCCTGTATCACGTACGCCAAGTGCTTGGTGAAATGAACGGTAGCATTGAGCTTAACCGTGATTACGAGGGTCGTGGTATCGCCTTTCAGGTCGTCATCGCACCAGCTCGGAAACGAACATGAGGCTAGATTTTAATGTCCTGTGGGTGGAAGACCAACAGCGTATGGTGGCTGGTGCCGTTACTAACTTGACGCGGATCATGGCCGACGAAGGCTTCGAACTGAAGCCTACGTTCTGCGCCACAATGAACGATGTGACTCGCTATTTGGGCGATGACCTTTTCCGCGATGAGGTTGACCTAATCTTGGTTGATTGGGACCTCGGTGCAGGGCTACGTGGCGAGACTGTAATCTCTGAGATACGATGTCACATCGCCTATAAAGATGTTGTCTTCTACTCAGCCAACATTGACATTCTCGAATTGCGGCGTGCTTCCTTCGCTGAAGGCCACGAAGGCGTTTATTTTGTCTCTAGAAACGAGCTGCCCGAAGAGGTTAACCAGCTCTTTCATGTGATGATCAAGAAGGTGCTGGATCTGGACCACACGAGGGGGATTGTGATGGGTGCGACCAGTGACGTCGACCAGATGGCTCGCGAATGCTTGCAACTTGCTCACGACATGCTCGACAATGCTGGCAAGGCGGGCGTCCTCAGAGAAATGATCGACCTGCTTGATGAGAAGGTTCCCAACGTTGAGCGGGCCATTGCGAAGCTTAAGGGCAGCCCAGCGGTAGTGGACATCCTGAAGGCCCACGCAACTTTCACGGCTAACGACGGCCTGCGCATCCTTTCACGCTTGCTCGACCTACCAGCATTCGCGATTCATCAAGGACATCAGGCCAGCGTGAAACGGTACATGGCGGACATCGTGCCTAAGCGAAACGTTTTGGGTCACAAGGTTCTGACACCCGACGGGAAGCCATTCGGAATCGCAGGCGCTAACGGGCAAGTCGTCGCGCTGGACGAAATGCGCGCGCTGCGCCGCGCTTTGCTAGAACTGCGTAATGAGTTCCGGTTGCTCCACGCGGGCCTTTCTGCTCGCTAGCGGCTTATTCTTTGCTACGGGCATTTTCATTATCGCAAGAAGGGCTTCGCCGATCGCGCAGGCCGCAAGCGGCGGCACTGCGTTAGCGACTTGGGTAAATCTGGGAACCTCAAGACGTCGGCGGTGTCCGCCTGTGGTGTATTTGCCTTTGAAGGCGAACCAGTCGGGGAATGACTGTAGGCGAGCATTCTCGCGCACCGTTAGCGTTCGAGGTTCGCTGTAATGTAGGAGGTCATCCGGCATGCTGGTGATCGTAGGTGAAGGACGATCGGGATCAAGCACACGCAGCGCCAACTTCTTCAGTCCGTACCGCTGCCGGGTCTCCGCGCCGATCGAGGTGTTTAGCCGCCCTTCAGCATGACAGCTTTCAATGATCTCAGCGAAGCGCCTTGCAATCTCGCTGGCGTGGCGCGCCAGGCGCAGATCAGTGACGCCTTCCGCACCCTCACCCATCAGCTTCTGGTAGGAGGTGATGCGCATGGCCGGAAGCGTCTCTTTGAAGCCAGGTGTGTCAGTGCTGGGCTGGACGCCGACCTTCCCGGTCTCAAGGTCAGAGATCGCTGACCAGGAGCTAACCGGCGCCTGCAGACGCTGCGATCGCAAAAAGCTCGCCATCCTTTCTTCAATAATCTTGAAGGGGTCGACGTCACCGCAAGACGGGTGCAGAGCGATCAGGATGTATCGGATCCGTTGTTGCGGCACGCCAAACCTTGAGAGATCCAAAAGGCGCTCGTGAACGCGATAGCGATCGGATAAGAGGTTCCGCAGGCTGCTCGCGTAGTTGTCGACGCCTTCCTGCCCGCCGAAGCTTAGGGTGAAGCCCTTTACATTCTCCATGAGCACGATGCGCGGCTCTACGAGCCGCACGAGTTCGACGTAGGATTTGAAAAGCCGGTTGCGGGGGTCGTCCGAGCGCCGGCGACCAGCAGAGGAAAAGCCTTGGCAGGGCGGCCCACCAGCGAGCACGTCAACTTCCCCCCGGAGGGCAACAAGGGCGTCTTGGTGTTCAACCAACAGGTCTTCGATTGCCTTCGGCTGCTGCTCAAGCCATTTGGGCCAGTCGAACTTGTTGGTCCCGTCACCATCGATCAAGTTATGACGCAGCGTGGCGAACGCAAAATTGTCCTTCTCAACGGCGAATAGGCCTTTCAAGCCGGCTTGCATCAAACCGAGCGAAAGTCCTCCGCAGCCAGCGAAGGCATCAATAAATGCTGGTTGTCTGCCTTTCGCGCCCATTGAACCCCTAAAGAAGATCCGGGGCAAGCCCAGGATTTGGAGAGCACCCGTTAACTATCAGATCAAATGCAGCATGCGGGTGAATCATGAAGAACGGGTTGATTCTTGGGGGACCCTAGCCTTGCCGTGAGTCGGGTGCCTAACGCTAGTTCATCCTTTAGAGCATCGGGCGGTCAATTGAATCCATATCCTGCGGCGGCGAAGTAGTTGGCGCATTCGTTTGGAGTGAAGAGCGAGCAGATGTTTCCGATGGCCTTCCGGAGATCATCGATGGTGCGTGCTGCTTTGGCTCTGAGGTG
>NZ_JADCDB010000046.1 GCF_020252395.1 Aestuariivirga sp. | reverse complement strand
TTTTCCAACGGATGACGCGGCGATGAACCTGATCTATCTCGTTCTCAATCACGCCGCAGCGGACTGGAAACGGGCGCCGCGGGAGTGGAACGAGGCGCGGGTCCAGTTCGCCGTCCTATTCGGCGAACGCTTCGTGGGCCAGTAAATGTCAACCGGCCCCGCGCACAAGATTCCTGACCAGTCCCGATCCTGATAGATGTCGGCTTCCCGGTCGCACACAACCGTCACCTGTGCGGCCTAGCTCAGAACCTCCCCCGCCCGCCTGATGCCAGAAAGCCAGCGCCCCGATTCCTTCTCTTCCGCACCGCGCTGCGAATAATGCAGATCCTGGCGCGGTCCCCGGTTCCATAAGGCGATGACGGCAAGCCCAAACATCTCCCCGCTCAGCGCATCAACCGCAAGAACAGGATGCGACAGCACGCCGCCAAGGCCCTCGCCCTTGCCCACCGGGCCAAAGCCGCAGGCCCGCGCCTTGGACACTCCCAAGACGATCTCGCTCGTGTCCTGAATAGCCAGAACCTCGCGCCCCGCCACAGCAGCGCTCAACTCGTCAATCGTCACCGGCGGATTGCGCAAGAACCGCCCAAACCCAATCGCACCCCGCCGCTGCCCACCCGCCAAAGCCAAGATGCAAGACCCAGGAGATGACACCAAAGCCTGATGGCGCCAGGCCCACTTCTTTGCGGCCGCCGGTCCCCAAACCCGCCAACCTCAAAGCGCTCAACATCAACCAACGCAAGATCCATCAAAACCCCCAGTACCATATCACCACAGTCAATCAGCCAAGCCCAGCGAGATTAACAGAAAGATGAGTGCATCAGACAGCCGCGGCGCGGGGGAGGACGAGGATCAGGCCTTCACGCTGCGCGTGAGGAAGGCCGGCATGTTCTGTTCGGTGAAGCCGCGGTGGTCGGGCGCGTCGGTGACGTTGCGCTGGGGGTGGCGGTCACTGCGCGGCTCACGGCGGGGCTTGTCGGCCCGCGGCGTGGTGGCGGAGGCGGTGGGTTTCGGCGCGGACTCGCGGCGCGCGTCCCGCTCGGGCCTCGCCTCGCGCGGGGGGCGTTCGGCGCGTGACGGGCGCGGGGCGGGGGCAGCCTCACTCTCCGGGCGTTCGATGCGTTTCGCCGGTTCCATCGCGGCGCGTTCGCCGTGGTCCTTCACCTCGCGCGGGCGGCGGTCACGCTCGCGGCCGCGGCGTCCGCCGCCGCGGCCTTCGCGTGCGGCATGGCGGTCAGGCTCGGCGGCGCGGGTTTCGATGGCGGCTTCGGCCTCCGCACTCAATTCGAAATAGGGGATGTCCTTCTTGATGAGCTGCTCGATGGCCTTGAGGTACTTGCCGTCCTCCTTCGACACCATGGTGAAGGCCGCGCCCTCGCGCCCCGCGCGCCCCGTGCGGCCGATGCGGTGGACGTAATCCTCCGCATGTGTGGGAACGTCGAAGTTGAAGACATGGGAGACTTCCGGAATGTCCAGCCCGCGGGCCGCGACGTCCGACGCGATCAGATAAGTGATCTCGTTGTTGCGGAAGGCCTGGAGCGTCTTGAGGCGGGCCGACTGATCCATGTCGCCATGGAGAGCGCCCACATTGAAGCCGTGGACGGCAAGCGACTTCTCGAGCAGCGCCACGGTGGTCTTGCGGTTGGCGAAGATGATGCCGTTCTTGACATTGGTCTGGGTACGGAGCAATTGCCGCAGCGCCTCGCGCTTGGCCTTCGCGTCATGCGGGGCCTTGACCAGCATCTGGGTGATGGTCTCCGCCGTGGAGGACGGACGCGAGACCTCGACGCGCACCGGATTGTGCAGGAAGGCGGTGGTGAGGCGCTGGATCTCCGGCGGCATGGTGGCGGAGAAGAACATGGTCTGCCGGGTGAAGGGCAAGAGCTTGCAGATGCGCTCGATGTCCGGAATGAAGCCCATGTCGAGCATGCGGTCCGCCTCGTCGATCACCAGCATGTCGATACCGGTGAGCAGCAGCTTGCCGCGCTCGAAATGATCGAGGAGCCGCCCCGGCGTGGCGATGACGACGTCGGCGCCGCGGTCAATCTTCAGGGCCTGCGGCTCGAAGGCCACGCCGCCGATCAATAGCGCGACGGAAAGATTGTGCAGCTTGCCCAGCGTCTCGAAAGCCTCGCGCACCTGGTCGGCGAGCTCCCGGGTGGGCTCGAGGATGAGCGTGCGCGGCATGCGGGCGCGGGCCCGGCCCTTTTCGAGGAGCGACAGCATGGGCAGCACGAAGGCCGCCGTCTTGCCGGAGCCCGTCTGGGCGAGGCCCATCACGTCACGGCGCTGGAGGGCTGGGGGGATGGCTTCCGCCTGGATGGGGGTGGGGGTGGTGTAACCCGCGGCGGTGACCGCCTCGAGGGTTCTGGGGCTCAGTCCGAGCTCGGAAAACTGCATGTGGAGGTAAGAACCGTTCTGGCGGCTATGGTTTGATGTCCAAGAACGCGCCACGGGCGAATTGCGCCAAAAGAGCCCGGGCACCGGATTACGCCGCACATAGGGTTTCCAGTGGGGAAAGTCAATTCAGGCAGGCCTTTGGCTTGCGGAAATGCCTTCCGGGCGACATTCTTCGCTTCCGCCGGGTTCTATTCCAGCCCGGCTTGGCCGATTCGCATCGGGGCGGCCACATGTCATAACCGGGGGACTGAACTCATGAAGAAGTACTTCGCCGAATTCTTCGGCACATTTTGGCTGGTTTTCGGCGGCTGCGGCTCGGCCGTGCTGGCCGCCGCCTTCCCGGCACTCGGTATTGGCTTCGTTGGCGTGGCGCTGGCCTTTGGCCTCACCGTGCTCACCATGGCCTACGCCGTGGGCCATGTCTCGGGCGCGCATTTCAACCCTGCCGTGTCGGTTGGCCTCGCCACCGCCGGCCGCATGCCTTGGGGCCACGTGCCGGGCTACATCGCCTCGCAGGTGCTTGGCGGAATCGTGGCGGCGGCGGTGCTCTACCTGATCGCCAGCGGCAAGGCCGACTTCGTGGCCGGCGGCTTCGCGGCCAACGGCTTCGGCGAGCATTCGCCGGGCGGCTATGCGCTGTCCTCCGTCCTCGTCTGCGAAATCGTGATGACCGCCATGTTCCTCGTCGTCATCCTCGGCGTCACCCACAAGAACGCGCCCGCCGGCTTCGCGCCGCTGGCCATCGGCCTGTGCCTGACACTGATCCACCTCGTGTCGATCCCGGTTTCCAACACCTCGGTGAACCCGGCCCGATCGCTGGCCGTGGCCTTCTTCTCCGAGCCCTGGGCGATGCAGCAGATGTGGGTGTTCTGGATCGCTCCGCTGGTGGGCGGCGTTCTCGGCGCCATCGTCCACCGGCTGATCACGGAGGACTGAAACTCCTCCGATCACGGACGAAAAAGGGGCCGTCCTTTCGCCAGGTCCGCCCCGACAGCCAGGCGGGGCAGGTCATGGGGACCCGTCAAGAAGTCAGGTGAAGCCACTTGCCGCGCTGCAATCTCTAACTTTCATTGTCGAAAGCTTGCAACCAAGCGCGCGGTCCGCACCTGAGCTCGATGCCTTCCTGCGCCGGACGCTCCGCCCTCAGGGTACAGCCTCGACACGGCGGTAAAGGCGGAAGGGGCCGATCACCCGGTCCGCCTGGTAATGTGACCACGCCGCGCGGAAGGCCTCATCCTTCATCAGCCAGTCGAGAATGTCGAAGGGCCGCCCCTCGACGGCCACCGGCGTGTCGAGCGTGATGACGATCTCCGGCTGCTGCGCCAGTTCCCGCAGCGCCTGCCACAGCGTCAGGCGCTCGGCCTCCGTCGGGACGCTGGTTGAAAGACCTGTTTCGTAGCGCGCCACCGCACTGGAAAAGGCCACCCCGCTGGTTGCCAGCCCCACATAGCGCGCGCGCGTGTGGATCGCTGTCGGAAAGGCCGGGTAGGGCTGCGGTACGAAGGAAATAAAGCTGTCGCTGCGGTTCAGTTCCGCCAGCAGCGTGACTTCCGTGGGGGCGAGCTCCTCTGCGAGGGCGAACCAGTACGCCGCCATACTCCCGATCAGCAAAGCATTGGCCGCGAGGAAGGCCGCCGCTGCACCCGCCACCAGCGGCCGCGGGTTGAATGTCAAGACCGTAAGATAAAGCGAGAGAAAGCCAAAGGCCGGCAGGAAGTGGTAGTAGAAGCCCTTGCCCTGCAGGACGGCCGCGGCCGTGAAGCCCAGTGCCGCCAGCAGATATGGCCGCGCGGCGGGCTCTGCCGGGGCGGCGGCTGCCAGCGGCAAGGCTGACAGCAACACGACGGCAGCCTGCAAAATCAGCTGCTCCACCGGCAAGCCGACCGCCCGGTAAGGGGCAATGCCCATGGGAATCATCTCCGTCAGATAGGGGCGGAAGAAGGCGAGCAAAATGACGCCATAGGCGATGCCGGCGGCGAGGATCACCTTCTCCTCGCGCCCGATGCTCCGCCGCAGCGCCACGATCAGCGCAAGCGGGATCAGGAAGTGCGGCTTCATGAGAAAGCCCACCGCGGCCATCAGGCCGCTGAGAAGGCCCCAGCGCCGCCCGGGCATGGCCCCTGCCACATAGGGCGCCGTGAGCAGCAGGACGATCTGCTCGCGCTGGGCGAAGAAATTGGGAAAGGCGAGGCTGACGAAGGCGAGCAGCATCGCGGCGAGCGGCAGCCGCAGCCCCGCGCCTGCCGAGCGCCACAGCGCAGCGATCGAGAGCAGTGTCAGCCCCAGCATCGACAGCCTTACGCCCCACTCGAGGCCGGTGATTGGCGCCAGAAGGGCCGCCGGCAGATAGAGAAACATGCAGAGCGGCGGATTGATTTCGAGGATGTCGCGCCCATAGACGGCGCCGTGCAGCCATTTCTCCGCCGTCCAGGCCAGGAAGGCGACGTCGAAGTCGACAACATTGTAGAACGGCAGGAGCGGGCACAGCACGATTGCGATGAGCAGCAGCAGGCCCAGCGCGCGCGGGCCGTTATGGCGCGCCGCAAGGCGGGGCCAGAACGCCAGCGTCATCGCTGCGCCTCGCCGCGCTGCCCTTGCCTACCGCTGCGAATAATATCTTCTCCCCTCGCGCCCGATGCGCTGGAGGCGTATCGGAGAGGGCGGGGAAAGTAAAGCGGTCTGCCGCTCACTAAGTTGATTCCCTTGGATACGTGCGGCGATAGCCTACTCCAGCCGCGCCGGGAAGCCTGGCGCGCGGAGGTCGGTGCTGAGCACGTCTTCCAGCAGCTTGGCGATCTGGGTTGATTGTGCCGCGCCACCATAGGCCGCCTTGCCCTTCATGAAGGTTTGCTGCGTCATGGAGGCAAGGTCGAGCGGCACGCCGAATTCCTTGCCGAAATTCATGGCGAAGCCCAGGTCCTTCAGCGCCAGGTCCATGGTGAAGGCGATGTCGTAGCTGCCGTTGAGGATCAGCTGGCCTTCCGTCTCGTGCACGAAGCTCGAGCCCGAGGATGCGGTGATGGCGTGCCACGCCTGCGCGAGATCGAGACCGCCGCGCTTTGCCAGCATCAGTGCCTCGGCATCCGCCACCAGGTGGATGAAGGCCAGCATGTTGGTGATGACCTTGATGATCGCCGCCGAGCCGATGGGGCCCATATGGAATATTTTCTTGCCGATGGTTTCGAGCGCCGGGCGGAACTCCTCGAACAGCGCCTTGTCGCCGCCCACCAGAACGGTGATCTCGCCGCGCGCCGCGAGATGAACGCCACCCGTGACCGGGGCTTCCAGCACCTTCACACCTTTGGCCTCGGCCATCGCGGCAAGCCGGATCATCTCGTCGCGGCCATTGGTGGAGTTCTCGATCCAGGTGGCGCCGGGCTTCAGCGTGGTGAGCATTTCCGCCAGCACCTTCTCCGACACCGCGGGTGAGGGCAGGCAGGTGAAGACCACGTCCACCTTGGAGGCAAGTTCGGCGGGCGAGGCCGCCCACTTGGCGCCGTCCTTGAGGTGGCGTTCGGCGAGCTTGGGGTCGAGGTCATAGACCGTGACGTCATAGCCCTTCTTCACCAGCGAATGCGCCAGGTGGCCGCCGAGATTGCCCAGTCCGATATAGCCGTAACGCATCTGTCTATTCTTCCTTGCGCAAAGGACGATTGGTCATTTCGAGGTGGAGGTTGGTGCCCGTGTAAGGGTGCGCCTCGCACACCTCTTCATTGAGCTCGATGCCCAGCCCCGGTTCCGTGGGCGGGATCACATAGCCATCCTGCCAGAGGATGGGCTTCTTCAGCACCTCCGCATGGAAGCCGCCCCATTCCTCGATCGACTCGAGGATGAGGAAGTTGGGAAGCGAGGCTGCGTAATGCACGTTGGCTGCACCCTCGACGGGGCCGGCATAGAGGTGCGGCGCGATCTGGGCATAGAAGGTCTCGGCCATGCCGGCGATCTTCTTCGCCTCCATCAGGCCGCCCACACGGCCCAGCGCCATCTGCAGGATCGAGGCGGCGCGGTTTTCCAGCACGCGGCCGAATTCGTATTTGGTGGTGAGGCGTTCACCCGTGGCAATCGGGATCGAGGTGGCACGCGCGACGAGGGCCATTTCCTCCGGCTTGTCCGGCGGTGTGGGCTCCTCGAACCACAGGGGATCATAGGGCTCGATTTTCTTGGCGAAGCGGATGGCGCCCGACGCCGTGAACTGGCCATGCGTGCCGAAGAGCAGGTCCGCCTTGGTGCCCACCGCCTCGCGGATCAGCTTGCAGAACTTGACACAGAGCTCGATCGACTCGAGCGAGGGCTGGCGCGGGTCGAAGGCTGAATATGGGGCGGCGGGATCGAACTTGATGCCGGTGAAGCCGCGGCTGGCATAGAAAGCCGCGCGCTCGGCCGACTGTTCGGCATTCCAGAAGATGCCTGAGTCCTGGCCCTTGGCCGGGTCGGGATAGATGTAGGTGTAGGAGCGCAGCTTCTCGTGCACGCGGCCGCCAAGGAGTTCATAGACGGGCTTCCCCAGCGCCTTGCCCTTGATGTCCCACAGCGCGATCTCGAGGCCGGAGAGGACGCCCATCAGCGAAATGTCCGGCCGCATCGAGAAGCCCGAGCCATAGACCTTGCGCCACATGGATTCGAGATGGAACGGGTCCATGCCTTCGATATAGCGGCAAAAAGTGTCCTCGATCATTGCTGTCATGGCCTTGGGGCCGAACGTGTCGCAATAGCATTCGCCGATGCCGGTGATGCCATTGCCGGTGGTGAGCTTGACGAAGATGAAATAGCGCCCGCCCCAGGAGGGCGGCGGATTGCCGACGATGAAGGTTTTGAGATCCTTGACTTTCATGGGTAGCGCCCTTCCGCAATGGCGGCGGTTCTAGCAGGCCGCCAAGCCGCAAGGCGATGAAAATTTCTAACCGGCTGTGAGGCGGAAACACTTGTTCTGATTGCCCGAACGGGGGCAAAAGCGGGCATTCCTCACCAGACGGTGCATCGTGGCAGAGATATTCGATTACATTATCGTGGGCGCCGGTTCGGCCGGCTGCGTGCTGGCTGACCGGCTCACCGCCGGCGGCAAGCACCGCGTGCTGTTGCTGGAAGCGGGCGGAACCGACTGGCGCTTCTACGTGCAGATGCCGCTGGGCTACGGCAAGACTTTTTACGATAAGTCGGTGAACTGGATGTACAAAGCCGAGCCCGATCCGGGGCTCAACGGCCAGAGCGATTTCTATCCGAGGGGCAAATTGCTGGGAGGCTCATCCTCGATCAATGCCATGGTCTATATCCGCGGCCACCGGCAGGACTACGAAGACTGGCGCGCGGCTGGCAATGCCGGCTGGGGCTGGGACGAGGTGCTCGCCGCCTACAAGGCGATGGAAGACTATGCCGCGGGCGACCCGGCCTTTCGCGGGCGTGGCGGGCCACTGACCATCACTGATTTGGGCGGCCAGGCGCACCCGCTGTGCAAGCCCTATCTTGAAGCGGCCGGGAAAGCGGGTCTCAGGTTCACGCCGGACTTCAACGGCTCGGAGCAGGAAGGGGTGGGCCTTTACCAGTTCACCATCAAGGGTGGCATCCGCAATTCCGCGGCGCGCGCCTTCCTCAAGCCCGCGATGAAGCGCAAGAACCTGCTCGTCGAGACTCACGCACTGGCGACGAAGATTCTGTTCGAGGGCAACCGCGCGGTGGGTGTGGCTTATATCCAGCGCGGCATGAAACTCGATGCCAAGGGGCGCGAGATCATCCTCGCCGGTGGTGCAATCAATTCGCCGCAGCTCCTCCAGCTCTCCGGTATCGGGCCCGGCGCTCTGATGCAGTCATTAGGGATTCCGGTTGTGCGCGACAATCCCAACGTGGGCGCGCGCATGCAGGACCATCACGGCGTCAATTACACCTGGCGGATGAGCGTGCCGACGCTGAACGACGAGCTGCGCCCGTGGTGGGGCAAGCTCAGGGCGGGCGTGCGGTATATCCTGACGCGGAAAGGTCCGCTGTCGCTGTCCATCAACCAGGGCGGCGGCTTCTTCCGCACCCACCCGGAGATGGTCAGGCCCAACATGCAGCTCTACATGCAGGCCTTCTCGACGCTGATCCCCAAGGCCGGCGAGCGGCCGATCCTCAGCCCCGATCCCTTCTCCGGGCTTTCCCTGGGACTGAGCAACTGCCGCCCGACCAGCACGGGCGAAGTGATGATCAGGTCGCCCGACCCACTGGTGCATCCGAAGATTTCCTTCAACGCCTACTCGACAAATTCGGACGTCGAGGAGATGCTGGCTGCCGTGAAGTTCCTCCGCAAGATCGCCGCACAGGAGCCACTGAAGGGCTTGATGGCCGAAGAGCTGCGGCCGGGCCCCGCGGTGACGGCTGACGATGCGCTGATCGACGACTTCCGCCAGCGCAGCGGCACCGTCTATCACCACTCCTGCACCTGCCGCATGGGGCCGGACGCGGGTCACTCGGTGGTCGACACCCGGCTCCGCGTGCATGGCGTCGAGGGCCTGCGCGTCTGCGATGCTTCGGTCTTCCCCAACCTGATCGCCGGCAACACCAACGCACCCGCCATGATGGTGGGCTGGCGCGGGGCGGAAATCATGCTGGGGGATGCAAGGTAGTCAGTGCTTCACGCCCGCCGGCCGCGCGAAATTGTGCAGCACGCGGTATCCCTCCAGCACGGCGAGCGGGATGAGGTGCAGCCACAGGCCATCGTGGTTCTGCCGGATCAGGTACCAGTGCAGGAAGACGGCGATGGCCGAGAGATAGACGGTGCGCTGCAGCGGCTTCCACCAGCGGCCGAGCCGGTGGACGCTCGCATCGTTGCTGGTGATGGCGAGCGCCAGCAGCGTTGCGAAGCCAAACCAGCCCAGCATGTAGGCAGCCGACCCGAGGTCGAAGAGCACGACATGGATGTTCCACTGCCGCAGCAGATAGACCGTCAGGTGGAGCAAAGCATAGAGGAAGCAGGCCATGCCGAGATCGCGGCGGCGCTTCAGCAGCCAGCCTGGCCAGTAGGGTCCCATGCGGAGCTGCTTCATCAGGGTGCGGAGGGGCGACACGGCGAGCGTGAGAATCAGCATGCGGATCGCCCATTCGCCCGACTGGCCGATGAGGCGGCTCCAGCTGTCGAGCACCGCGAACTGAATCAGCATGGCCAGTGCGGGAAAGGCCAGCAGCAGGCGGAAGGGCCAGCGGGAGTCGATGGGGAGACTCACGGCTTGCTGTTGCGGAGATCGCTATTCATGGGGGAAGCTCAGCGCGTTTCCAGCGTGCTGGCAAGATGGCGCGCGGCGAAGACGGCGGTGGAGAAACAGGCCTGCAGGAGATACCCGCCGGTGGGGGCTTCCCAGTCCAGCATCTCGCCCACGCAATAGGTGAGGGGGACTTTCCGGAGCTGGAAGTGTTCGTCGACCTCGTCACGCGCAACGCCGCCGGCGGAGGAGATGGCGCGGGCGAGGCCTGCCGGGCGTTCGAGCTTCAGTGGCATGGCCTTGATGCCCGTGGCGTCCGGCGCAGTTCCCGTCTCGCGCAGAAGGTTGATGGCGACCGGCGAAAGGCCCGCGACCTTGCGCAGATGGGTCGACAGCGAGTCCTTGCCGCGCGGTTTCTGCAGGCGTTGGGTCAGGACCTCCTCGCTGAGATCGGGGCGGAAGTCGATCATCAGCGGATAGCCGGGCTTCTCGCGCAGGCCCTTGGAGAGGGCATAGATGGCGCCGCCCTCGATCCCTTCCTGCGAGATCATCAGCTCGCCGCGCACGCGCTTTCCGGCATAGGTGAGCGCCACGTTCTTGACCGGGGTGCCGGCGAATTTCTCGCGGAAGACGGGCGACCAGTGGACGAGGAAGCGGCTGTTCGCCGGCTTGAAAGGGTGGACGGTGATGCCCTTCTCCCGGAACAGCGGAACCCATGCGGCATCGGAGCCCAGGTGCGGCCAGCTGGCGCCGCCGAGGGCGAGGATGGTGGGCATTCCATCGAAGCCTGGCCACTCCGAGCGGGCGATGAGCCCGACGCCAAGGGAGTCGAGGCGGCGCAGCCAGGCGCGCAGCAGGGGCGAGGCTTTCATTTGCCTGGGGAACACGCGGCCGGACGAGCCGGTGAAAGTCTCGATGCCCAGGCCATTGGCCCAGGCGATGAGCGCCGCGGGCGGGAAGGCGCGGATCGCAGGCTCGAGAAAATCCTTCGCTTCGCCGTAGCGATCGAGGAAGGCGCCGAGCGGTTCGGAGTGGGTGAGGTTCAGCCCGCCCCGCCCGGCGAGCAGGAACTTGCGGGCGGGGGCTGGCATGTGGTCGTGGATGGTGACGCGGTGGCCTGCGGTGGCAAGCACCTCCGCGGCCATCAGCCCTGCGGGGCCCGCTCCGATGATCTTGACGTCCGCCACGGCTGCGCTCCTTGTTCGGCACGGGCTTTCGCCAGGATGGGGGTGGGATGCAAGAGAAGAATTCCATCCGGACAGGTGGAGTTCTCATCTTGCGCGGACTTGATCCACGCATCCTTCTTGTTGCGATGGGAAAAGGACGCCCGGGTCAAGCCCGGGGGAGACGGGAAAGTGGGGAGGGGTTGGGGCGCCGATAAGGCGCTCCTAATATTGGAAAAAAGTCCTTGACAGCGCGCGCTCGATGTGGTAGAAGATGGCATACTCAGAAATTGTGTTTTGGAACAATGAACCGGCGAAAGCCGGTTCTTGCGTTGGGGAGGGGGATGGCATGTCGGACTGGTGGGTGTGCATCATGGGCGTGCTCGCTTTTTTCGCATCATCGCCGGGCTTGTTCCGGCGATCCTCTTTGGCGGCCGGAAGAACGATGGCCGGGACGCGCCCGGCCATGATGGCGGTGGAAGGATGTGCGGGTAAGCGGAACGGACGTCCGGCCCTAAGCCGCCTCCCTGCTCAACGGTTGGCACATGCAGTGCACGCCGCCGCCGGCTTGCAGGAACATGGTCATGTCCGGGTCGTAGACGGTAAAGCCCGCGGCGCGCATCTTGGCGTTGAGGTCTTTGGCGCTTTCGGTGGAGAGCACGCGGTCGCCGCCCAGCGTGACGACGTTGCAGCCGAGCGCCATGGTCTCCTTGAAAGTGGCGGGGATGATTTCGATTTCTTTCGACTTCAGCCAGGCGATGACGTCGTCTTCCGTGGTTTCGAGGCAGACGGCGGCGCAGTGTTCGTTCAGCATGCAGACCATCAGGTCGATGTGGACGTAGAACTGGTCGATGGGCGCATATTTGATTTCCCAGCCTTCCTTGACGAACCAGTCAGCGGCCTGCCGAGCCGCCACTTCCTCGGAGCGGTGGTCGGTGTAGCCGACGAGCGCCGCGCCCTCGCGGATGATGTTGAAGTCGCCGCCTTCGAAATTGCCCGCCGAGATCATGTCGTAGACCGGGATGTGGTTCTCGAGATAGAAGCGCAACACGGCGGCATATTCGCCACGCCGCCGCGGGTTGGCGAGCTGGCACACGACCGCGCCATAGGGCGACATGAAGGAGCTGTCACGCGCATAGACCTGGTAGGGGTTGGTCATGTCGAGCGGCAGGAAATGGGTGGTGACGCCGGCCTGGGTATAGGCATCCACCATCTCGCGGTGCTGGCGCATGGCCACCTGCTTGTCGAACTTGTAACCCTTGCGCAGGGTGTCACGCACGAGGGACGACCAAGCGGCATTCTCCAGCCCCATCCAGCGGAAGCTTTCGGCGGGGCCCAGCAGCACGTCCTTCAGCACGCCTGTTTCCGACTTGATCTGGAAGCGGCCCGTCATCTTCGGGGTTCCGCCGTCCTCGCGGCGGGCACGGAGCGGCACGTTTGTCATAGTTTCCTCTCTTTTCCCGGCAAAATTCGACGTTGGCGCCGGTTGACCGCACGGCACGGGGCGCCAACCGGTGGTGACCGGTATATGATGACTCGTGGACCAGCGCAGCACAAGCGGAGGTTCGCATGGAGACTGCACGTGAAACGCATTGCCGCCCTTTTTGTCTTGCTGACCTTCTCTCTCGGGTTCGCCGCCGCCGCCGATGCGCGGCCCGCGTCCTCCGGCCCGAACGGCATTCCCGCCGCCCAGCAGAAACCCGGCACGCTGCTGAGCTATGAGCAGATCGGGCTTGCCCGCAATTACCGCGCCACGGCGTGGCGCATCAAATACGTGACGCGCGACTATAAACTGCGCCCCATCCTGTCCACCGGCATCGTGGTGCTGCCAGGCAATGCGCCGGCCAATCCGGCGGCGCGCAAGTTCATCGCCTGGGCGCACCCGACGACGGGGGTGGCGTGGAAATGCGCGCCGTCGCTGCGGGCCACGCCGACCAAGGCCATCGGCGGCTTGAACGACTTGGTGGCGCATGGGCTGGTAGTGGCGGCCACCGACTATCCGGGCCTCGGCACACCGGGGCCGATCGGCTATCTTGTCGGCAAGGGCCAGGCCTATGCGGTGATCGATTCCATCCGGGCCGCAAAGCAGATTCCGGAGGTGGGCGGCGGCAATGATTTCGGCCTGTGGGGCTTTTCGCAAGGCGGGCATGCCGTGCTGTTCGCTGCGCAGCTGGCGGCACAATATGCGCCGGAGCTGAACCTCAAGGGCGTTGCCGCAATAGCCCCCCCCACCGACCTGGCGACGCTGCTCAAAGCCAATCTTAACTCGATCGCCGGGCGCATCCTTGCCTCCTTCACGCTTGCCTCGTGGAACGCGAAATACGGCGCGCCGCTGACGGGCCTGCTCGACGGTGTGTCGCAGCAGCTGATCGACGAGGTGAGCAGGAACTGCGTCGACGACCTCGGCAGCCAGATCGATGCCGCGGCAGCACAGAAGGGCCTCGACAAGCAGTTTCTCAAGGCCGACCCATCGCGCGTGCAGCCGTGGAACGGCCTGATGGTGCAGAACTCACTCTATGCACTGAACAACCGCGCGCCGGCGCTGATCATCCAGGGGGGCGCCGACGATATCGTGAAGCCCGAAGTGACGACGCTGTTCGTGCGCGGCGCGTGCCAGGCGGGGGCCAACGTCCAGTATGTGATGCTGAAGGGCAAGGGCCATTCGGGCGCGATGGAGGCAGGCCGCGTGCAGGCGGTGAGCTGGCTCGCCCAGCGCCTTGCGGGCCAGCCGGCGCGGGGCAATTGCCGCTGAGTTTTATCCGGCGTCCTCTCCCGCTTCGGCGGCAGAAGACGTTGCCCGTAACACATCCCTGCGTCGTGTGACAGCCCGATGCTTTAATAGGCGAGGTTGAAGTAGTCGCTCTCGTCCATGGCGTAGAAGTCCACCCGGCAGCGCCGGCCCGGGTTGGCGGGGTAATGCGGATGGGTTTTCAGGTGGCGCAGCCCGATGCGTTGCGCCAGCTTGGAGGAGGCCGCATTGCCGTCCATCACCTTGCACCACACGCTGTTGGCCCTGAGCCGCTCGAAGGCGAGACCGAGCAGCGCCTGCCCGATCTCGGTGCCGAGCCCCATGCCCCACATGGCGGGGTGCAGGCCCCAGCCGATCTCCACCGTGCGGGGATGCTGAAGGATCAGAAAACCGTCGCCGATCGCCTCGCCCGAGAGCTTTTCCTCGGCGGCGAGGTGAAAGCAGTTGCGCCGGTCGCCGCCCTGGCGGGCCACGCAGCGGGTGACGAAGGCGCGTACCTCCTGCTCGGAGGCGAGCCGCATCGCGATGTGGCGCTGATAGGCGTCCTGCGTCATGAAGTTGCAGAACGCCGGCGCATCGCCCAATTCGATCTCGCGGACCAACAGGGATTGCGTTTCGACGGCGGGAAGCGTGGCGATCGTTGTCATGCACTGTCTCCTCCGCATCACAAATTCACGAAACCATGACACTATTGCGGCAGGCTGCGCAGCGCCGCCGGCCCTGCGGAGGCTTTATCGGCCGGACGTTCCAAAATGGCGACATAATCGCCCGATAATGGAAGGATGAGACGTTAGCGGAGCCCTTATGAGCCAGCGTGCTTTTACGATTGCCGTTATTTCGGCCCTGATGGTCAGCCTTGCCGCGCAAAGTGCCGAGGCGCGGCCGAAAAGCTTCTGCCGCCGCTGGGCCGCCGGCGTGGCGAACAACAACGTGCTATATGAGTCGCAAGGCGCGGCCGCGGACAAGGCGGGGCCGCGCCAGAGGGCAGAGGCCGGCAAGGGCGGCACGGCCCCGGCGGAACCGGGCATCGACCGGCTCGCCGGGGGCGGACTGGGCGGAACTCTGGCGCGCATGGGCAAGACGCCGCGCTGGCAAGAGGTGTTCAACCAAGCCTATGCCGACTGCCGGGTGGTGAAGAACTAACAGGCTGTTGAAAAAGTCGCGTGATTTTGTTGGACGTTGAGGTGTGACGTGACTCTGTGTGCTGAGGCGCATGGAGGAGTTTGGGGGATGCGGGGCGAAGATGGGAGGAGCGGGACGCTGTTTTCCTACGTTGATGCGGAGGCGCGCATACCGGCCAAACACCCGCTGCGAGCGATGCGGCGGCTGGCGAATGCGGCGCTGGAGGGCTTGGACGGCGCGTTTTGCGGGCTGTACGCTGATTTCGGACGTCCCTCGATCCCGCCGGAGCGGCTATTGCGCGCCATGAGCAGGGCGTTCATTACTTCCAGGATCGCGTGAAAGAGAGCCTCTCCTAAACGCCGTCGCCCCGGCGAAGGCCGGGTTGAAGGACGATTACGACAATACCTCAACCGACAACGGCCGCGAATCCGCCCCCAGCCGGTAGACCACCGGAACACCCGTCTCCAGCTCCCGCTTCAGGATCTGCTCCGGCGTCAGCCCCTCGATCGCCATGATCAGTGAACGGATGGAATTGCCATGCGCCGCCACCAGCACGCGCTTGCCGGACAGCACATCCGGCTGGATGTGCTGCATGTAATAGGGAAGGGACCGCGCCAGCGTGTCCTTCAGGCTCTCGCCGCCGGGGGGCGCCACGTCATAGGAGCGGCGCCAGATATGCACTTGTTCCTCGCCCCACTTCTTGCGGGCATCGTCCTTGTTGAGGCCGGTCAAGTCGCCATAGTCGCGCTCGTTCAGCGCCTGATCCTTCACCGTCTGGAGGCCAGGCTGGCCCAGCTCATCCAGCATGATCTTCAGCGTGCGCTGGGCGCGGCTGAGCGCACTCGTATAGGCGATGTCGAACCGGAAGCCCCTGGCCTTCAGCTTCTTGCCCGCCTCATGGGCTTCGCGAACACCCTGCTCGGTGAGGTCAGGGTCCTTCCAGCCGGTGAACAAGTTCTTGAGGTTCCATTCGCTCTGCCCATGGCGGACGAGCACGAGAAGACGGTCCATATCTCACTCCAGTCCCAAAACGTCGGTCATCGAATAGAGTCCGGGCGTCTTGTCGAAGCCCCAGAGTGCGGCGTGCACCGCACCGCGTGCGAAAATGTCCCGGCTCTCGGCCTTGTGGGTGAGCTCAATGCGCTCGGCAGGCCCTGCGAACATCACCGTATGCTCGCCCACCACCGATCCGCCGCGCAGTGTTGCAAAGCCGATGTCGCCTACTGGCCGCGCCCCCGTATGCCCGTCGCGCGCGCGCACCGAGCGCGTCTTCAAGTCAATTCCGCGGCCCTCGGCGGCCGCCTGGCCCAGCAGCAGGGCCGTGCCCGAGGGCGCATCGATCTTGTGCTTGTGGTGCATCTCCAGCACCTCGATGTCGAAGTCCTCGCCCAGGGCTGCTGCCACCTTCTTCACCATCACCGCGAGCAGGTTGACGCCAAGGCTCATATTGCCGGACTTGACGATGCGCGCATGCCGCGCGGCCGCCTTGATCTTCGCCTCGCCCGCCGCGTCGATTCCGGTGGTGCCGATCACATGCACGATGCGCGCCTGGGCGGAAAGCTCCGCCAGCGCCAGCGTTGCAGCCGGCACCGTGAAGTCGATGATGCCGTCGACATGGGTGAGGAGTGCGATCGGGTCATCGCTGATCGCTACGTCCAGCCGCCCGATCCCGGCGAGCTCGCCCATGTCGGCCCCCACATGGGCCGAGCCCTTGGGCTCCAGCCCACCGGCGACTTCTGCCCCCGGCGTCTCGTTGATGACGCGCGTCAGCACCCGGCCCATCCGGCCCGCCGCCCCGGCGATTGCTAGCTTCATAGGTCGTTACCCCTCGTTGGGACCGGCTTTAGCAACGGACCCTCGTGATGCAAAGCGCCTAGACGCCCTCGACGAGCACGATATTGGCGATGCCCGCCCCCGCGCGCTTGGCCTTGGCCGCCTGGTACTCCGGCGAATTGTAGCAATCGATCGCTGCCTGCAGGCTGGGGAACTCGATCACGACGTTGCGCGGATGGCCTTCGCCTTCGAGCTGTTTGAACGCCCCGCCGCGCGCCAGGATATTGGCGCCATACTTCTGGAACGCCTCCCGCGTGCCAGTGGCATAAAGCTGGTACTGGTCCGGGTTGGTGACCGTCACATGGGCGATCCAGTATCCCTTGGGCATTCTCGCAACTCCTTGATTTCAGGCGCAGCATAGCGCGGGGTGGGGGGCTGCGAAAAGATTTTCCGGGCTGGGTTCATAAATCTCGTTCGCCTCGTAAAATCCGCGACGGTCCTGCAGTAACGGTCTGAAATCAGGAGAAACATCGCGCCGTCCCATCTGGACGGCGGCCGTACCGTGGCCTAACCATGGGCCATGGACACGGCGGCCCGGCCCAAGCCCGAGACCCTGCATGAGCGCATCCGGACCCTCTATGAGGGCGACGTGCCGGCGGCCCACCGCTTCCGCTACGCCCTGCTGATTTTCGACCTCCTCACCATCGCCTTCGTCATCGCCACCTCCTTTCTGCAGTGGCATGAGACGGAATACGTCGATGCGGTGATCGGCGTGGTCCTGCTCGTCGATTTCGCTGCCCGGCTGTGGATCGCAAGGCGCCCGCTGCGCATGGTGCTCAGCACCTATGGTCTCATCGACATCGTGGTCATCGTCTCGATGCTTGCCCCCATCGTGGGCGAGGGCCTGGCCTTTCTGCGCGTCGCGCGCGTCCTGCGGCTTCTGCACTCCTACACTATGATGACGCGGCTCCGCCAGGATTTCCGGTGGTTCCGCAAGAACGAGCAGATCGTCATGTCGGCGCTGAACTTGGGCGTCTTCATCTTCATCATGACGGCGCTGGTCTATGAGACCCAGCACTTCACGAACCCTGAAATCGGCAACTACGCCGATGCGCTTTACTTCACGGTCACTGCGCTCACCACCACGGGGTTCGGTGACGTTGTGCTCACTGGCACTGGCGGGCGGATGATCGCCGTCGTCATCATGATCTTCGGCGTCTCGCTCTTCCTGCGCCTCATCCAGGTCATGCTGCGGCCGGACAAGCTCTATTTCAAATGCCCCGATTGCGGCCTCACCCGCCATGACCGCGACGCGGTGCACTGCAAGGCCTGCGGCCGGGTCCTCAATATTCCGGATGAAGGCGCGGTCTGAGACGCTGCCCTGCAGCCGGCCGGCGGCCCGGTTTGCCGGCGCCGCGGACAGGCAACATTACAGCTTTGAAAGCCACGGTTTGGCCCATGTTTGGTGGCCAATGAGGGCCGAATTGGCCACCGCGCCTTTCCGGATTGCCTGCGGCGGTCCGGAATGGCACATGTTCGGTCCGAATCGGGTCAGTGGAACGGGAAGACGTTGCGGCGCCTTGCGAGCATAAGCGCTTACAGCTTGATGTCGGTCTTGGCGGTTCTGCTGCTTCTCGCCGTTGGCCTCTCCATACGGCTGGCGCAGGGGCCGGTGCCTCTCGATTTCCTGCGCGCCACCGTTCAGAACAAGATCAACCAGAGCCTGCCCGGCATGACCGTCACGGTGGGCGGCGTCACCTTGCAGCGCACTGGCTCCGGCGCGGTTCCGCATGTGCTGCTCGCCAATCTCCGGCTCGACGACAAGCAGGGCAACTACCTTGCCAGCGCCCCCCATGCCTCGCTGGAAATCGACAAAGTGGCGCTGCTGACGGGCCGCGTGGTGCCCACCGCCATCACCCTGATCGGACCGAGGATCAGGGCCCGCCGCGACCTCGATGGCACGTTCGCGCTGGGCTTCGACAATCCCACGCCGGAAAGCGAAGCCGTCACCGTGGATGCCGGCGAGGACGGCAAGGCCGATCTCGAGCCGGGAGCGTCCGGTGTGGCGCCGCCGAAGTTCAATGGCTCCGGCGCGCCCCTCATCGATCTTGTCAGCGGCGGCCCCGGAGCCACCGGCATGGGTTCGATCGACGCCATCAACATCGACGGCGCGACCATCAGCTTCTATGACGAGGCTAATGACGCGAACTGGGCAATCCGCAACGCGGACCTGTCCTTCAAGCGCCAGCAGGACGGCTTCAAGGTCGAGGCCAATGCCTCCGTGCTGAACGGCGACCGGAGCGGCGGCAGCTGGACGGCGGGCGGCAGCGCCAGCTACCGGCGCGATACGCATTCCTTTCTCGTCAGCGCGCACGTGACGGATGTGTCCCCGGCCAAGATCTCGAGCCAGATCTATGCCTTCTCGAAACTGGCCCGCGTCGATGTGCCGCTGTCCGGCCGCGTCGATATGGAGATGACCGATACAGGCCTCGTCACCCGTGCGGCGGGCGAATTCACGGCGGCGGCGGGCGTTGTCGAACTCCCCGAATATCTCGCCGGCAAGATCAACGTCGACGAAGGCTCGCTGCGCGCCGAATATGACCCCGTCACCGGCAGCATCGCCATCACCGACTCCGCGCTGCTCATCGGCAGCTCGCATGCCCAGATGACCGGCCGCCTGTCGCCCGAGCGCTCGGCCGACGGACGTCTAACGGCGATCGGCATCTCGCTTGGCGCGCGCAACGCGGCCATCGATGCCCAGGGTTCGATCCGCGACCCGGTCACCATTGACCAGGTGATCTTCCAGGGCCGTGCGGGCATCGAGGAGGCACGGGTCGACATCGGCGATCTGCAGGTTATCTCGGGCAATGCAGTGGTGCGCCTCACCGGCGCCATTGCCGGCGGCAACGAATCGCCCGCCATCTCCATGGCTGGCCGCGTGCAGCGCATGCCGGCGGCCCTGCTGAAGCGGCTGTGGCCGCCGATCATCGCGGAAAGGACCCGCGCCTTCGTCAATGCAAACGTACAGGACGGCGTCATCACCGATGGCGAGTTCAAAGTCGTGCTGCCCGCTGACGCAATTGCCGAGGCCAAGCGCACGCGCAAGCTGCCGCCGGGCTCCGTCCGCATGAACATGAAAATGGAAGGGGTGAGCAGCGGCTATTTCAGGAAGCTGCCGCCCTTGCAGAACGCCGCGGGCGAGGCGAATCTCGCCGACAATGAATTCTCCCTCAAGATCGAAGGCGCCGATATCGTTCTGCCGTCCGGCGCAAAGGGCCGGCTTGCCTCCGGCGCCATGTTCGTCAGGGACATCCTTGCGGCTGAGACCATGTCGGATTTCGATCTCGACATTGCTGCCGGCGCCCAGGCGCTGATCGAATATCTCGACCAGCCGGACCTCGGCCTGATCCGCCACACCGGCATCGACACCTCGAAGCTTGAGGGCGATGCGACCATGAAGGTTCACCTGGCCTTCCCGATGATCAAGCCCCTGCCGCCGGGGAGGATCGAGGTGAAGGCCGCTGCAAAGCTCAAGAATGCCGCGCTGAGGGACGCTCTGCCGGGTTTCGACGTAACGGAGGGCAAGATCGACCTGGTCATGGACAAGGGCGTGCTTACCGCCAGCGGTCCGGCCAGGATTGCCGGCATTCCGGTCGAGATCCTTTGGGAGCGCGGCGCAGCGCCTGGCTTCGTGCAGTCGGCCGTCATCAAGACCACGCTCGACGGCGAGCAGCGCCGCAAGCTCGGCATCGACCTCGGCACCTTTGTGCGCGGTCCCATCGGCGTCACCGCCACGCTGGACAATCTGGCCGACCCGCAGGGCAAGGTGGAGATCGATGCCGGCCTGGACGAGGCGGAAATGCGCATCCAGCAGATCGGCTGGGCGCGCCCGGCCGTTCCCAAGACCACCGCCAAATTGACCTACTATTCGAAGGGCGACAAGGCTCCGCGCGTCGAGAACCTCGAGATCAAAGGCACGGACCTGTCGATCAAGGGCAGCATGCTTCTCGCACCCAACCGCCAGGGCCTGCGCTCCGCCAGTTTCACCGAAATGAAGCTCTCGGACGAGAACCGCTTTGCCGCCAACGTGAAAGTCAGCGGCGACAATGTGATGGACGTGCAGGTGACAGGCGACAGTTTCGACGCCCGCCCCCTGATCCGCGGCCTTTTCGGCAACCGGAACCGCGACGAGGCGGCCCAGGCGGCGCAGCAGGCCAAGGCCAATTCCGGACGCACCGTGCGCATCGACCTGACGGTCGGCCGCGTCTACGCCTATATGGGCGAGATCATCACCAGCGTCAGCGGCACTCTCACCTCGCAGTCTTCGCGCCTCACCCATGCCGAGATCAACGGCACATTCCTCAGCGGCCAGCCCATCGTGTTCCGCATGACGCCGGTTGATGGCGGACGCGAGATGCGTATCAATGGGCGTGACGGCGGGGCGGCGATCCGTGCGGCCAATCTCTATTCCAAAGTGGCAGGCGGCCAGATCGAGTTCTATGCGCTGCTTGGGCGCGAGGGCTCGGTGCGCAACGGCAAGCTGGTGCTGCGCGACTTCGAGGTCAGGAACGAGGCAGCCTTGGCCGAGCTCGATGCCCGCGGCAAGCCGAAGCGCGATGCGCCGCGGCGTGACGGCCCGCGGCGGGATGCGCTCAGCTTCAAGAAGCTCAGCCTGCCCTTCACCTCCGACAGCCGCTTCATCTGCATCGGCGAGGCGCTAGTGCGCGGGCCGGAGCTGGGCGCCAGTGCCGCGGGCCTTATCCGCAAGTCGGATGGCGCCATTGACATTGCAGGCACCATCACCCCGGCCTATGCACTCAATGCCGCGCTGGGCGACATTCCGCTGCTGGGCGATATCATCACCGGCGGCAAGGGCCAGGGCATCATCGGAGTCACCTTCGCCATGGGCGGCACGGTGGACAAGCCGGACTTCCAGATGAACCCGGTCTCGGCCATGGCCCCCGGCTTCCTGCGCAAGTTCTTCGAATACTCAAGCCGCTGCGAGCCGATGAAGCCCGTGAAAAAGACCGGCAAAAACGCCGGGGAAGCGGTCAGCCCCGCCCAGTGACGCGCGCCCGCCTCCTCCTTTCCCGCAAGCAGCAAAAGGCGAAGAGGCGAATTCCAAAAGTTATACCGGCCAGGACGCCGTGTCATGGTCCGGGTGCTGAAGCGAGCGGAGCTTCGTCAGGTCCTCCGGCGTCCGGTCGTCCTCGGTGCGCTTCGGCGGCAGGCCCGGCAGGGTGTCGGCCCAGGCGAGCTTGCTCTCCACTCCCACCGCGTGGCCGGGGGCGGCGGCATTGGGGTCATCCAGCGAGCCGATCGCGAGTTCGATCGGCCCGTAATCATCCTCGATCATGAACAGCGGCGTGCCGCAGTCGCGGCAGAAGCCGCGCGCCACGACGGGCGAGGAGCGGAAAGTTGCGGGCTGCCCCCTTGTCCAGCGGAAGTGCTCCGGGCCGACGCTGACGAGCGCAGCGCCCAGAGAGCCGAAGGCCTTCTGGCACATGCGGCAATGGCAGAAGCTGGCATCGCCCAATGGCCCTTCGATGCGATAGCGGATCGCGCCGCACTGGCAACCTCCGGTATGGGTCTCGGTCATTTCGGCCTCCTCACGCCTCGGGGAAGTAAGGCTTACGCTTCACTAATTGCAAGCCTGACCCGATCAAATGCCGCAAGTAAACCTCCGCGCGCAGGCGCATATCGCCGCTTCTGTTGCGCTGCAGCAAGGCATGGAGACCCATCATGACCAATTTGAAGGACCACAAGGAGGCTTCCGACGAAGCCGCAATTCACGGGCACGGCCCCCGGCCGCCTGGTTTTTTCATTCTCACCCTGGGCTCCATCGGCGTCGTCTATGGCGACATCGGAACGAGCCCTCTCTATGCACTGCGCGAGGCCGTCGCCGCCGGCATGCGGCAGGACGGGCACATTTCAGATGCGCTGGTGCATGGCGTCTTGTCGCTCATCATCTGGTCGCTCATCCTCGTTGTCACCGTCAAATATGTGCTGATCCTGCTCAATGCCGACAACAAGGGCGAGGGCGGCACGCTGTCCCTCATGGCGCTGGCGCAGCGCGCCTTCGGGCGCTCCATCACCTGGATCGCCGTGCTCGGCATGATCGGTGCGGCGCTGTTTTATGGCGACGCGATCATCACCCCGGCGATCTCCGTGCTCTCCGCTGTCGAGGGCCTCAAGGTGGTGACGCCCGAATTCGAGCCCTATATCCTGCCGCTCACGCTGGCGATCATCCTCGGTCTGTTCCTCGTGCAGGCGCAGGGCACCAGCCGTGTCGCCGCCTTCTTCGGCCCGATCACGCTGGTGTGGTTTGCCGCCCTCGCCGCCGTCGGTCTGTGGCACATTTTCGACAATCCCTCGGTGCTGATGGCCTTCAACCCGCTCAAAGCGGCGCACTTCCTTGCCAACCATGGCTGGATCGGGCTTGCCGTGCTCGGGGCGGTGTTCCTTTCCGTCACCGGGGCCGAAGCGCTTTATGCCGATCTGGGTCACTTCGGCAAGCGGCCGATCCAGGCGGCGTGGCTCGTCGTCGTGCTTCCGGCCCTCGTTCTCAATTACATGGGGCAGGGCGCGCTGCTGCTGGCGAACCCGGTCGCGATTGACAATCCCTTCTTCCGCATGGTGCCGGACTGGGGGCTGGCGCCCATGGTGGCGCTGGCCACCGCCGCCACCATCATCGCATCCCAAGCCGTCATCACCGGCGCCTATTCGCTCACCCAGCAGGCGATCCAGCTCGGACTTCTGCCGCGCATGGAAATCCGCTTCACCTCAGAAGCCCATGCCGGGCAGACCTATCTGCCGCAGGTGAACTGGCTGCTGCTGGCGGGTGTCGTCATCCTGGTGCTGGCTTTCAAGTCCTCGGGCGCGCTCGCACATGCCTATGGCATTGCGGTGACAGGCACCATGGTGGTTACCGCCATGATGGCGGTTGCTGTGATGTGGAAGGACTGGCGCTGGCCTTTGTGGCTGGTGCTGCCCATCATGCTGCCACTGCTGGCGCTGGACCTCGTGTTCTTCGGCGCCAATTCGCTGAAGATCCTCGAGGGCGGCTGGATGCCGCTGGTGCTGGGCGCTGCGATCTTCCTCCTCATGTGGACATGGCGCGAAGGTTCGCGGCTGCTCGCCGAGAAGACGCGGCTTTCGGAAGTGCCGCTCGACGATCTTGTTGCCTCGCTCGCCAAGCGCCAGCCTCCGACCGTGCCGGGCACGGCGGTGTTCCTCACGGGCGATTCCGAAAGCGCGCCCACGGCGCTGCTGCACAGCCTCAAGCACTATAAGGTGCTGCATGAGCGCAACGTGATCCTCACCGTCAAGGGCGCCACGGTGCCGGTGGTGGATGACCCACGCCGCCTGAAGATCGAGAGACTCTCCGACCGGTTCTGGCGCATCGAGGCAACGTTCGGCTTCATGGAGAACCCCAATGTGCCGGCAACACTGCTCGCCATCCCGAAGGACAAGATGAGCTTCGCGATGATGGATACCTCCTTTTTCCTCTCCCGCCGCAGCGTGCGGGCTTCGAAGTACCAGGGCATGCCAGTGTGGCAGGACAAGCTCTTCATCATGATGGCGAGAAACGCCAACGACGCCAGCACCTACTTCCGCCTGCGGCCGGGCCGGGTGATCGAGGTGGGAAGCCAGGTGACGGTGTAGAGCATCGTGCGGGCAAGCGGAATCGCTTGCGAAGCGCAACATGCTCCAGAGGCGAGAGCTGCGCTTTCTCTTGCGGTCCAGCCCTGGCGGGTGTCCCGCCGGCGCGGAGAGCGGTCCGACCTGGCCCCAATCGACAACCCGTTCTTCCGCATGGCGCCGGACCGGGGGCTGGCGCCCATGGCGGTGCTGACCTTCAAATCCCCGGGCGCGCTGGCCCATGCCTAAGGGATCACCGTCACCGGCATGATGGCGGTTGCCGTAACGTGGAAGGACTGGCGCTGGATCCGGCAATGCCGGATCTTGCGGCTGCAATCAATTGCAGCAAATATTCATCACGGCTGATCACTTTTTTGTTGCCAATCCTGTAGGTGGAGTTAGATTCCCTATGGTCAACTGAGAGGGAGGGTCCCATGCGTCCGTGGTTGGCTGCTGCGCTGCTCTGCATCCTTGCGACGTCCGCTCACGCCGTCGACGATGAGGACGCGAAGGACCCGAAACTCCCCGTCGAAGGCCGGAACGGCAGCTTCAGCCGCGTCATCGGGATCGATGTTCCTGGCTTTCGCGGACTCGCGCCTGACCTGCGGCTCGTTTATGATTCATCCTCCGGCATCCGAAACCTACCCCCGGCAGGCGGCGAGCTGGGCGTGGGCTGGACGCTGCAAGGCGTCTCCGCCATCCAGCGCGTGTCGGGCACCGCGCCGCCGGCCGCGGGGCAGAACAAGGCCCCAAGCGGGCGCGGCGTTCCGGCCTATGGGGCCGCCGGCTTCGCGCCGGACAGCTTCCTGCTTGACAGCACGGAACTCGTCGCTTGCACCGAGGTGGCGGACCCGCAGTCGACGCCATCCTGCGCCGCGGGCGGCACCCACACCAGCCGGCTCGAAACCTATCTGCGCATCCGCCGGGATGTTGGGGCCAGCAGCTGGGAGGTGACGGGCCGCGACGGCGTCAAGTCGCTCTATACCTCGCTCGAGGGCGGCTCCGCCGATCTCACCTACCGCTGGCATCTCGCCTCCGTCGCGGACCGGCGTGGCAACCGCGTGGATTATGGCTGGAGCTGCGACAGCGGCCACTGCACCATCGCCAGCATCAGGGCCTTCAGCCAGGGCACGTCCGCTCCGGCCAGTGAAGTTCTGTTCTTCACGGAGGCCCGGCCGGACCGCATCACCTATGGTGACGGCCGCGGCATGCGCGCCATGACGAAGCGCATCACGGCGATCCAGATCAAGAGCGGCGGCGCGCCGCAGTCGGCCTACCGGCTGGGCTACCAGACCTCCGCCTCCACCGGCCTGTCGCGCCTCGTGGCGGTGCAGAAATATGGGTCTGACGCGGTGATTTCGGGCGGCATCGTGACCCCCAATGCCGGAACCGCGCTGCCGCCTTATGTGATGAGCTATTCGGAGAATGGGGATGCCGACGGGCACCCTGTGTTCGACAAGCGTCTGGACTGGTCTGGACCGGGCGTTGGCGCGATCAAGCCGCCTAAAGACTTCGATAGTATTGGCTTTCCGATCGATTATCCCACCACCCGCACGATCGTCGGCGATTTCGACGGCGACGGCTGGGCAACGGATTACTACATGCCGTCGCTGTGCGTGGGAGCATCCATAACCGGTAAACCGGATGTACATGATGGCGTCCCTCCGGAGCTTCCCGCCCGTGTGTGCGTAAGCAAGATGAAGACTTTCTCCACAGGAACCCCGTCCCTCATCAGTTATCCCCTGGTTCCGTTCAAGACAGCCAAAGAGCCAGGCAAGTTACCTGAGCCAGATGTCGTTGTGGGCGTGGGCAACTTTTCTGGAGATGGCAGATCGAGGTTTGCGAGGGCAACGTTTAGCTTTGACGAGGACTGCGGGACTGACAAATGTTGGCGGACATGGAGTTTCTCTGGCATCGGTTTCGGTGGCCAAGCAGGGGGGTTGAGCAAGCAATTTAACGATCTCAAGAGTGCGAATGGGCAGCCGGGCGATTTCGACGGGGACGGCAAGGACGACTTCCTGCTTCAGGATGGCAGAATTGCGCTGCTGAGGGATAGCAGCGTCGGCCTGGTGAACTGGGGCCTGCGCGACGTCAAGGACTTCAGGACGAAGTACCGCTCGCTGATCGGAGACGCGAACGGTGACGGAAGAGCCGATGTGCTGATCCACAAGGAGAAGACCAGCACCTATCGCCTCTATATCTCCACGGGGAGTGGTTTGGCCGCGCAGCCATCCTTCGATCTTCCGAAGGGTACGGCAAGGCAAACCCTCGGCGATGTCAACGGCGATGGGCTGAGCGACCTGATCTACAACACCGGAGGACAGATCGTCGTCGCATTTTCGAACGGCCGCAGCTTTGGTCCTGATTCGGGACCGCGATCGGTCCCAAGTTCAACCTTCGGATCGGCCGCAGATGCCACGGCACTTCACTACACCTCGCAGAAGATCGATTTGTTCGGCTTCACTCAGTACAAAATGGGTGACTTCAACGGCGATGGCCGGGTCGATATTGTCGGGAGTCTGAACAAGGGATCGGCCCCGGGAACGGGCGTTTCACGTTCCATTGGCACGGGATTCGAGAGCCAACCCAGCATCATTCCCGGCACCCGCATGGTGACCCAGATCGCCGACTACAACGGAGATGGTGCGGACGACATCGCCCGCGCGAATATCCCGTGGGGGGTGGGAGACCCACGCTACACGGACAACTATGTCTGGCTCTCCCGCTTCGGCCAGGCGGACCTGTTGACCTCGATCCAGGAACCCCTGGGCGGCCGGGTTTCCGTAACCTATGGTCCCTCTGCCGGAGCGCCGGGGAACCGGATGCCCTTCAACATGCAGGTGGTGAAGTCGCTCACCCTCGATGACGGGCGGGGTGGCTTGTCGACGCTGGGTTTCGCCTATGAGGGCGGTACATGGTCCCAGCAGGAGCGGCAGTTCCTCGGCTTCCAGAAGATCACCACCAGCCTGCCGTGCATCGCGGGCGAAACCGCCTGCCCGCAGCAGGTCCGCACCTATGCCCAGACTCCGGCCTGCATGGGCCGGACGCTGCAGGAGCAGGTGCTTGACGGTCCCGGCGGCGCCGTGCTGTCGCAGAACACCACCAGCTTTGCCGAGGACAGCCAGCTGCCCTTCACCTGTCTTGCTACCTCCACGGAGGAGCGGACCTTTTCGGGCGCCGATTCGCGCGCGGTAAGCCGCAGCTTCGCCTATGATCTTTACGGCAACACCACGCAGGTCACCGACAATGGCGTGGCCGGGGTGGCGGGCGACGAGACCCTGACGCTTGCCTCCTTCACTCCCAACACCGGGGACTATGTGGTCTCCTGCCCGTGGCGCACGCTGGTCTACCAGGGCACATCCACGGCCGGTCCGCTGCTGTCCGGAACCAGCCTCTCCTATGACGGCGGCGCCCCCGGCGCGGCCCCGTCGCGCTGCGAGAAGACCCGGCAGGACGACTGGGTCTCCGGCAGCAGCTGGATCACCACCCATGGCTGGAGTTACGATACCGCCGGCAACCGCGTGACGGAAACGGATGGCGCCGGCAACACCACCGCCACCGTCTATGATGGCGGCTTCAAACTCTTTCCGGTCGAGACCCAGCTTCCCGGCTTCGCCACGGACGGCCGCCTCCACACCCTCACCGGCTGGAACCTGGCCTGCGGCCAGCCCGCCACCCAGACGGACCTCAACGGCCAGGTCAGCAGCTTCGGCTATGATGCGCTGTGCCGCGAAACCAGCCGCCAGCTGCCGGGCGGCTATGCCGAGTACCGCAGCTATGTGAACTTCGGCCAGCCCAACGGCCAGTATACGAAGGTCGTCTATCCCGCCCCCGGCGGCCAGGCGGACCCGCGCTACAGCGCGGAGTATATCGACGGTTTTGGCCGCGGCTTCCTCACCGAGCAGACCGGCCCCACCGCCGGTGCGCCCATTCGCGCCGAGAAGGCCTATAACGCCCGCTGGGGCCTCGCCCGCAGCAGCGCGCCCTATCATTTCGGCGAGCCGGTCTTCTCCACCAGCTATGACTATGACAAGCTGAACCGCCTGACGCGCACCACCAACCCGGACAACACCAGTTCCAGCATCTCCTATGGTCTGGGCGGCACGGGCACGGCGGAGCTTCTCGCCACCACGCTGACGGACGAGAGCGGCCACAAGCAGGTCGAAGCGACGGATGCCAACGGCAAGCGGGTGAGGCGCACCCGCATGAAGGACGCCAGCCCCGTCACCACGCAATACCGGCGCGATGGCCTGGGCCGCATCACCCGCGTCGTCGATCCCCTGGGCAATCAGTGGTCCTACAGCTATGACGGCCTCGGGCGGCGGGTGGGCGTCAATGACCCGGACCTGGGTTCATGGTCCTATGCCTATGACAATGCCTCGCGCCTCACCGTCCAGACGGACGCCAAGGGCCAGCGTTCGGAGCTTTCCTATGACGCGCTCTCCCGCGTCACCGGCAAACTGGTGCGCGGCACGGGCGGCGACGAGACCACCACCAACAGCTATGACGAAGCCCGCACCGGCTACTTCAACACCGGGCAGCTCACCACGGCCCAGCGTGAGGCGGGCGGCAAGCGCTTCACCCAGGCCTATGATTATGATGTGGCCGGCCGCCTCGCCCAGCGCACCGACGCCGGGGTCAACGGCCAAACCTTCACCCAGGCCTTCGACTACTGGCCGGACGGCAGCCCGAAGCGCAAGCGGCTGGCGGATGGGTCGTGGACCGGGACCTATTCCTATGATGCCGCGGGCCGTCTCTTCAGCATCGGCAATGCCTATACGCCCTCCGCCAGCGAGCCGGCGCAGTATGTTTCGTCCATCTATTACAACGCCCGGGGCCAGACCACCGCCATCGCCTATGGCGGCGGGGTTGCCACCGGCTTCAGCTATAATGACGCGCGCGGCTTCCTTGCCCGCGTGCTCACGCAGAAGAACGGCCAGACGGCGCTGGACCTGAGCTACACGCGCGATGCCAGGGGGCTCGTCACCCGCATCGACTCACCCGACCCCACCCGCGCCTGGGCCTATGGCTATGACGGGCTGGACCGGCTGGTCTCGGCGGACAACCAGAACGGCACGGCCGAGGACCGCGTCTTCGCCTATGACGATGCGGATAATCTCACCGCCAACTCCGCCCTCTGCGGGGGCGCGGGGCTGGTCTATCCGCCCGCCGGCAGTCAGCGCCCGCATGCGCCGGTCTCGATCTGCGGCAGTCCCGTCACTTATGACGCCAATGGCAACACGCTGAGTTATGACCCGGACGGGCCGGGGCCGCTTGAGGCGCGCGCAATCGCCTATGACGGGGAGAACCGTCCGGTCTCCGTCACCGCCTTCGGCTCCGCGGCCAGCTTCGATTATGGGCCGGATGGCGAGCGGGCGGGCAAGACCTTCGTGGGCGCCAGGCACTTCTATCTCGGGGCGGATGCGGAGGTGCTGTTCGGCCAGGCCGATCCGCAGGGCGTGGTGACCTCTTATCTTCACGCCGACGTG
>NZ_JADCDB010000045.1 GCF_020252395.1 Aestuariivirga sp. | reverse complement strand
TGGTGGTAGCGGTACTCAGACGGTCGTCGGCGGCTCCGGCAGCGCGACGGTGTTCGGTGGCACGGGCGGTGGTGTATTCGCCGGCGGCGATCGCGGGAATAACATCATCGTTGCCGCAGACGGCGCATCGACGATAGTTGGTGGCGGCACCGGCAGTCAGCTTTTCGCTGCCGGGTCCGGCGCGGACGTGCTGGTCGCTGGTACGGGGAACCAAACCCTCAGCGGCGGAACCAGCACCGGAAACAACACCTTCGTTGCTGGCTCCGGCAATAATGTCATCGGCGGCGGCGTTGGGAACGACACGATCTTCGGCGGCTCTGGCAACGCGACGGTACGCGGCGGCGGCGGTAACGACGTTTTCGCCTTCTCCAATGGGCGCGGTGGTGCAACCGCCAATGTCACGATTGGCGACTTCACGGTCGGAACAGACCGCGTGGCACTCATCGGCTTTGGCACTGATGTGAGCAGCGTTTTGGCTACTGCTGTTACATCAGGCGGCAACACCAGCCTTACCCTGGCCGATGGCACCCGTGTGACCCTCTCTGGGATTACTTCGACAAACGGTATCTTTGGCTGATTTCGACAAGCCAAAACAATCGTGCTGCGGGCGGGGAAGACCATTTCCCCGCCCGTTTTTTTGCCTGATGTTGGGTGGTTGGCATGCAAAGCGGCCCTGATCGCAAGGGCGAGCATCCAGCAGCTATCGCCGCCCGAAAAGGGCGTGGCTATCTGGATGCCGGTAATCACCCCAGCGCCGTCGAATGGTTGGATCGGGCCGCGCGCTTGGCGCCTGACGATCCCTTCGTGCGGCTCTCGCTCGCGATCGCCCTGGTGGGCCAGGATGACGACCGGGCGCGCAATCTGTTCGAGGATTTGGCCCGATTCGCTCCAATCAAGGAAGCTTCTCTCGGACTCGGCATGATCCATCTGCGGCAGGGCCGACCGAAGGAGGCCGGCACGGCCCTCGGCGCTATGCTGGGCCGCTTTGCGACGCGCGATGCGGATATCGCTCAACTGGCGGGGCAGATCGCCGCGGCGCTCGGTCTGCCAGGCTGGGCGTCAGCCGATTCGGAGGGCCGCGTGCGCGTCCAACTGCTCCCGGGCTGGGCGGGCCCGCCGGCGGGTATGGTGGGTTCATGCGAAATGCGGTTTCAGCAAGTTGAGGCGGGCCTTCCCATGGTCTGGGAGGGCTCCGCGCAGGCTGATCTCCGCGAGGGACAGGTGATCATCACGGCGGCTGGCGTTCCGCTGCTCGGCAGTCCGCTGAACCTTGGCGCCCTGCGCCGTGTCGAAGGTGTGGTCATTGCCTGCGATGGCGGCATGCGGGGTTGGGTTCGATACCCGGCCGACTTTGCGAAGAAACCCAGCGTGCATGTCGCCCCCGCCAGCGATCCGAGCCGGAGCGCTTTGAGCTTCGAGCCCTTCGGACTCGACGTCACCGAAAGCGCAGAGGTCGCGCTGGACGGTCCGCGCTGGGCTTTCGTCATCCCACGCAGCGCGATTCCCTGGCGGGGAAACCTGCGCGTGACCGATTGGGGTGGGCGCGACCTCCTCGGGAGCCCAATCGACCCGACGCTCGAAGAACGCCTGGCGGCCAAGGCCGCAGAGCGCATGGGGGCCGCCCTGGCCCGGAAGCAGGGCAAGCGGATGACGCCTGACGCCGATCCGATCCGCCCTCTGCCGGCTCTCAATTTCGTGCCACCGAGAGAGAAGCGGAAGCCCAGGCGCGCCCCGGGCATTGCCATCATCATCCCGGTCTATCGCGGGGCTGCTGACTTCCGGGCATGTTTCGCCTCCCTTCGATTGGATCTGCCGGCCTATGCCCGGATTATCATTGTCGAGGATGGGTCACCCGATGCAGCATTGCGCGCAGAGGTTACCGGGGTCGAAGGCCTTGACCGGGTTGAAGTGATCCGGCACCCCGTTAATCTCGGTTTTCCTTCGGCCATCAATACTGGGCTGCGGGCTGCTAAGAATGACGACGTGGTGATCCTCAACAGCGATACGGTCCTGCCCGCCGGCTGGCTTGGTCGCCTACACGGCGTCGCCTATAGCTCCCACGACATCGGCAGCGTCACCCCCTTTACCAATGACGGCTCGATCGCCTCCTACCCTGATCCGGCAGGCTCCAAGCCGCCGGCCGATTCGGCTGGCCTGCAGGCGATCGACGCCGCCATCCGTGCCGGCAATGGCGATGCTGCGGTGGATATCCCAACCGGCGTCGGTTTCTGCATGTTCCTGCGCCACGACTGCCTCGCCGAGACCGGGCCATTCCGCGACGACGTCTTTGCCCAGGGCTATGGCGAGGAGAATGATTGGTGCATGCGCGCCCGCCGGCTCGGCTGGCGGCATGTGCTTGCAGCGGGCGTCTTCGTCGCGCATGTCGGCGGTCGGTCCTTCGGTTCCGCGAAGGCGGTTCTGATGCGGCGCAACGGCGTGATTCTCGAGGCGCTGCACCCTGGCTATGAAACACTCGTCAAGCGCTTCCATGAGGAGGACAGCCTGGCGGCCCCACGCCGCGCCGCCGATCTTGCCCGCTGGCGCGTGGCGCGCGGCACCATGGGCGCTGTCGTGATGGTGTCACATGGCCGCGGCGGCGGCGTCGATCGTCACTTGGCCGAGCGCTGCGCCATGCTGCGTGCGACCGGCCTGCGTCCGATCATCCTCCGCCCTTGGGATGAGGGGGCCGGCTGCCGTCTCTCGGAGGGGCTGGAGGACGGTTATCCCAATCTTCGCTTCGAACTCCCGGACGAAATGGACATGCTACTCGCCACGCTGCGCGACGACCGCGTGCGCCGCGT
>NZ_JADCDB010000044.1 GCF_020252395.1 Aestuariivirga sp. | reverse complement strand
GCGTGCGCCAGAGCATTCCGCATCCAGTGGATCCGGCAGCGCTGGTGGGTTGCGTTGAAGACCCGGCGCGCCGCTGCCCGCAGGCCCTTGTGGTCGCCGGCGATGACCAGCTTGACGCCGCGCAGCCCGCGGCTGGCGAGGCTGCGCAGAAACTCGGTCCAGAAGGTTTCGGCCTCCGATGGGCCGGTCGCAACACCCAGAACCTCGCGCTTGCCGTCCTCGTTCACAGCCACAGCAATTATCACGGCACGGCTGACGATCCGGCCTCCCTCGCGCACCTTCAGATAGGTCGCATCGAGCCACAGATAGGGCCAGCATCCCTCCAGCGGCCGGGACAGGAAGGCATTCACCCGCTCGTCGATCCTGGCACACAGGCGGCTGACCTGGCTCTTCGACACGCCGCCAGCACCCATGGCCTTCACCAGATCGTCCACTGACCGGGTCGAGACCCCGTGGACGCAGGACTCATGGATCACCGCCACCAGGGCCTTCTCAGCCGTCCGCCGCGGCTCGAGGAAGCTGGGGAAGTAGCTGCCCTTGCGCAGCTTCGGGATCTCCAGCGCGATCCGGCCCGCCCGGGTGTCCCAGTCGCGCTCCCTATATCCATTGCGCTGAACCTCGCGCAGGGGAGAGCGGGCGCCCTTCGCCGCTTCCGGCGCGCGCCTCAACCTCCGCTTCCATGATGCGCTGGGCTGCGAAGGCCAGCATCTCACGCACCAGGCCGCCATCAGCCTGCTTTTCAACAAGCTCCATAAGGGTCATTCTGTCGCCGGTCATCGTCGTCTCCGTTCCAGGTTACAGGTCTTCCAACCCGAACCTGCTCCGAAGACCGGCGGTGGCCACCAGCCTCAACCACGGCCGCGCGCTGCGCTACGCCGGGGCTCCGCGCCCATGGCCATTGCATCAACCGCCCAACAGGGCAATCATGCCGCCGAGACTCTACTCCCGGATGGATCGTAAACGGGGCTCACACCACTTCCCATTTCCTCATCCTCGCAACTCCGCCCGCAGTCGCTGAGCGCGTCCTCGAAGAACTCGGAAAGCAGAGGTAGACCATGGAGATATTCGGCGGTGCGGGCATCATGGGCCGCCGCCACCAGGTCGATCTGCCGGTCCTCGTCCATCGCATTGACGGAACTGCAGATTTCGAGCGCGGCGGGGTCGTTGCCACGGGCTTCAAGCACGCTCACCATGTGGTCGTCGGTGGCGTTGGACCCCGGGTCGGAGACGGCGGGCAGGTCCTTCACCTCGAACTGAAGGGCCCTGGCAATGATGATTTAGACCTGTTCGGTCGAAACCGAGAGTTCGATGTCGGGCGTCTCGTCGGAAAGCATCGGTCAGTCTCCCCTGCTGAACCGACCGGAACGCCCTGGCCCTCAAGCGGATTCCACTGCGCACAAAATTTGACTCTCCCGCCCAATTCCCCTATTTGCCCACCATCACATGACGGCTTGAACGTCTTCAGGCGGTCTCACACATGGGGTTCTGACATTCCCGGGGGGTGAGGCGGCCAACATCCGGCAGCGAGCTTCGCCCCCGGGTGCGAAACGCTTTTGGGCTAAAGGACACGGACCATGTTTGACACCTTAAGCGATCGCCTGTCGGGCATTCTGGACAAGATCACCGGACGCGGCGCCCTGTCGGAAGGAGACGTCGAGGACGCGCTGCGCGAAGTGCGCCGCGCGCTGCTCGAAGCCGACGTGGCGCTCGAGGTGGTGAAGTCCTTCACCGACAAGGTGCGCGAGAAGGCGGTGGGCGCCGAGATCGTGAAGTCCGTGAAGCCCGGCCAGATGGTGGTCAAGATCGTCCATGACGCGATGGTCGAGACGCTGGGCGGCGGTGAAGCCTCCGCCCTCAATCTCCGCGCCTCGCCGCCCGTCGCCATTCTCATGGTGGGCCTGCAGGGCTCCGGCAAGACGACGACCACCGCGAAGATCGCCAAGCGCCTGACCGAGCGCGACAAGCGCCGCGTGCTGATGGCCTCACTCGACACCCGCCGCCCCGCCGCGCAGGAGCAGCTCGCCATCCTTGGCAAGCAGGTCAAGGTCGACACGCTGCCCATCGTTCCCGGCCAGCAGCCGATTGAAATTGCCAAGCGCGCCATGTCGGAAGCCCGCAAGGGCGGCTATGACGTCGTGATGCTCGACACCGCGGGCCGCCTGTCGATCGACGAGGAACTGCTCGCGGAAGCCGCTGCCGTGCGCGACATCGTGAAGCCGAACGAAACGCTGCTCGTCGCCGATGCGCTCACCGGCCAGGATGCCGTGGTGCTGGCGCGAAACTTCGATGAGAAGATCGGTGTCTCCGGCATCGTGCTGACCCGTATCGACGGCGATGGCCGCGGTGGTGCGGCCCTTTCGATGCGCCAGGTGACGGGCAAGCCCATCAAGCTGATGGGCACGGGCGAAAAGCTCGACGGGCTGGAGGACTTCCACCCGGAGCGCATCGCCGGCCGCATCCTCGGCATGGGCGATGTGGTCTCTCTCGTTGAGAAAGCTGCCCTCAACATCGACCAGGCCAAGGCGCAGAAGATCGCCGAGCGCATGAAGAAGGGCGCTTTCGATCTCGACGACCTGTCCGACCAGCTGAAGCAGCTGCAGAAGCTGGGCGGCATGGGCGGCGTGATGAACATGCTGCCCGGCATGGGCAAGATCAGGAAGCAGATGGAGGGTATGGACCTCGACAACAAGCTGTTGAAGCGCCAGATGGCGATCATCAGCTCGATGACGCCTTACGAGCGCCGGAACCCCAAGGTGATGGACGCCAGGCGCAAGAAGCGCGTGGCCGCGGGCTCCGGCACCAAGGTCGAGGAGATCAACCGCCTTCTCAAGATGCACATCCAGATGGCCGGCATGATGAAGCAGATGGGCCAGGGCAAGGGCCTGTTCGGCAAGATGATGGGCAAGGGCGCGCCCGATGCCGCCGAACTCGAGAAGATGCAGGCGGAACTCGCAGGGCTGGACCCCGAGGCGCTGCCCGAGGATTTGAAGGAGATGATGAAGGGTGGCTCGCTCCCCTCCATGCCGTGGCTTCCGGGCCTCGGGGCGGGAAAGCTTCCCGGTCTCGGCGGATTGCCGGGGCTGGGCGGCAACTTGCCCTTCAAGGGATTGCCGGGGCTGGGGAAGAAGAAGTGATTCCGACGATGGAAACCAGCCGCCTGCTGCTGCGCGCGTGGCGCGAGTCTGACTTCGAGGCCTATGCGGCCTTCCGGGCGGACCCAGAGGCCTGCCGCCATATCGGCGTTCTGTCCCGTGGCGATGCATGGCGGGCCATGGCGTTCTGTGCCGGCCACTGGAACTTGCTTGGATTCGGTTTCTGGTCACTTGAGCTTAAGGCCACTGGCGAGAATGTGGGGTATTGCGGTCCTTACTTTCCCAAGGAGTGGCCCGAGCCGGAGATTGGCTGGGGCATCTTCCGCCCGCACCAGGGCAAAGGCTATGCGACCGAGGCCGCCGCGCGCTCGCTTCTATACGCCTATGAAACGCTTGGCTGGACAACGGCAATCAGCCTTGTCGCCAATTCCAACAAGGCTTCGATTGCCGTGGCCGAAAGACTGGGTGCTGCACCCGAAGCACCTTACGAATACCGCGGGGAAACCTGCACCATTTACCGACACCTCAACCGTGAAGCATTTCAACTGCATTCCAAGGAGAAAATGAAATGGCAGTAAAGATGAGGCTCGCCCGCGCGGGTTCCAAGAAGCGCCCCTATTACCACATCGTGATCGCCGACGCGGCCGCGCCCCGCGACGGCAAGTTCATCGACGTGGTCGGCGCCTTCAACCCGATGCTGAAGAAGGACGACGCCAACCGCGTGAAGCTCGATGCCGAGAAGGCCGCCCAATGGCTGAAGAAGGGCGCGCAGCCCACCGACCGCGTGCTGCGATTCCTCGACAAGGCCGGGCTTGCCAAGCGCGAAGCCCGCAACAACCCGCAGAAGGCCCAGCCCGGCAAGAAGCGCCAGGAGCGCGAGAAGGCCGCCGCGGCGGCCGTTGCCGCCAACGGCTGAGCCTAGCCCATGGCGCCGCGCGGCATGGTCCTTGTCGGCGCCATCACCGCTGCACATGGCATCCGGGGCGAGGTGAGGCTGAGGAGCTTCACCGCGGACCCCGCGGCCATCGCCTCCTACTCGCCGCTGGAAACAGCGTCGGGGCGGAAGATCGAGATCGCGAAGCTGCGCGCCCGGAAGGAGGGCTTCATCGCCATCCTGAAGGGTGTCGCCGGCCGCAACGCGGCGGAGGCGCTTCGGGGCACGGAACTCTTCGTGCCGCGCGAGCGCCTTCCCGAGACCGGCGACGGCGAGGTCTATGTGCATGACCTCATCGGCATGCCGGTTCACCTGGCCGATGGCGCGCTCCTGGGCGAGATCGTTGACGTGGCGGATTATGGGGCGGGCGACCTGATCGACGTGAAGGTCGAGGGCCGCAACGGCACGGTGCTGATCCCCTTCGCAGACCAGTATGTGCTGGAGACGGCGGAGGACCGGATCGTGGTCGATCTGCCCGAGGGCTACCTCGATGCCGAGGCAAAGCGGGAGGATGAGGAGCGATGAGCTTCAATGCCCCCATCTTCAAGTCCACCGTGCTGACCCTCTTCCCGGAAATGTTTCCGGGGCCGCTGGGCCTCTCGCTCGCCGGACGCGCGCTGGAACAGGGTATCTGGTCGCTGGAAGCGCGCGACATCCGCGCCTCCGCCACCGACCGCCACCGCACGGTGGACGATCACCCGGCGGCCGGCGGCGCGGGCATGGTGCTGAAGCCCGATGTGCTGGCGGCGGCGATCGATGCCGCCCCACATGAAGGTCCGAGGCTGCTGATGAGCCCGCGCGGCGAACCGCTCTCCCAGAGGCTCGTGCGCGAGCTGGCGGGAGGCCCCGGCTGCCTCATCGTCTGCGGCCGCTTCGAGGGCGTGGACGAGCGGGTGATCGAGAAGCGCCAACTGCGCGAGGTCTCGATCGGGGATTACGTGCTGTCGGGCGGAGAGCCGGCCGCACTGGTGCTGCTCGACGCCATCGTGAGGCTGCTGCCCGGAGTCATGGGAAAGCAGGCTTCGGGCGAAGAGGAAAGTTTCGAAGGGGGGCTCCTGGAGCACCCGCACTACACCAAGCCCAATGTTTGGGAAGGTGTTGAAATTCCGGGTATTCTCCTCTCCGGCGACCACAAGGCGATTGCCCGGTGGAAGCAGGAGCGGCGGGAAGCCCTGACCAGGGAAAGACGGCCCGACCTGTGGCAGCGCCACCAGTCGGGAAAGAATTGATTTTGAACCGGGTTGGGGCTATAGGCCCGCATCCCTTTAAGGAAGACAGTCAGTCATGGATATCATCGCTCAGCTCGAAAAAGAGCAGGCCGCAGTCGTGGCCGCCCAGCGCGCCGTGCCGGAATTCGGCCCGGGCGACACCGTCATCGTCAACGTGAAGGTCAAGGAAGGCGACCGTTCGCGCGTGCAGGCCTATGAGGGCGTGTGCATCGCCCGCTCCGGCGGCGGCCTGAACGAGAACTTCACTGTCCGCAAGATGTCCTACGGCGAGGGCGTGGAGCGCGTGTTCCCGGTCTTCTCGCCCATGATCGACTCGATCAAGGTGGTGCGCCGTGGTGCGGTCCGCCGCGCCAAGCTTTATTACCTCCGTGGCCGCACCGGTAAGTCGGCCCGCATCGCCGAGAAGCAGAAGGCCATGGGCCTCGCCGCGGCGCCCGAGAAGGCCGCCGAGTGAACCGGGAGCTCACGCGCCCGCCGCACCCATTCCTGAAGGGCCGGATTGATCCGGCCCTTTTGCTTTGATCCGGGAGCCACCGCCATGACCGACGCTTACTTCGAGCAGAACCGCCTGAACTGGGATGACCGCGCCGAGATTCATATCCGGGACGAGGCGGGCGGCTATCGCATCGAGGCCTTCCTCGCCGGCGAGGACAATCTCCATGACATCGAGCATGACGAGATCGGCAATGTCTCGGGACTTCGCATCGCGCATCTTCAGTGTCACATCGGCATCGACACGCTGTGCCTGGCGCGGCGGGGCGCGAGCTGCGTGGGCCTCGACTTCTCGCCCAAAGCCATTGCCGCGGCGCGCATGCTGGCGGCGAAGACGGGCCTCGACGTGCCCTTCGTCGAAGGCAATGTTTATGACGCGCGCCAGCTGATCGAGGGTGACTTCGACATGGTCTATGTCACCTGGGGCGCCATCGGCTGGCTGCCGGACATTGGCCGCTGGGCCCGTGTCGTGGCCTCTCTGCTGAAGCCTGGCGGACGGCTCTATCTGCTCGAAGGCCACCCATCCTTCATGCAGATCGACGAGACTGCGGAGGACCTGCGCATCGGCTTCGACTGGAAGAACCCGCCGGACGAGCCGCTGACCATGAACGAGGAGACGACCTATACCGGAGACACGGCGAAGATCGTCCACGCGGTGACGCACGAGTGGCTGCACCCGATCTCGGAGGTCGTGAACGCCGTGATCGATGCCGGTCTTTCAATCGAAAGATTGAACGAACACGAACGGCTCGCGTGGCAGTTCGCGCCCTGGATGGCGCCGGTCGAGGGCCGCCGCCGCATGTGGGCGATACCCGAGGGCCTGCCGAAGATGCCGGTGGCCTATTCGATCCGTGCACGGAAGACATAAAGGCAAACTGCCGACCGCCGTCTTCTCCCGGTCCTTCGGCGGGAGAAGACGGGACCCGTTGCGAAGCAACGGGGAGATGAGGGCAAGTGGAGTGAGATAGATCGCTAGCGCCTTCCCCTCACCTACCCCAACTTCGTTGGGGCCCCCTCCTCTCCCGCAGGCGGGAGAGGACGATGATGCAATGATCATTCTTCCGCGCCGCGCACGCGCACCACGGTGACGGTGCAGGGCGCTTCCATGGCCACCTTGCCGGAGACGCTGCCCAGGATCCTGCGCATCGTCGAGTTGGCGCGGGCCCCCATCACGATGTGATCGACGTTGTTGACGCGGGCATAGTCGAGGATCTTGTCCGCCGGGTCGATGGCTTCCAGCACGTGATAGGTGACGCGGCCCTGCGCCACCTTCATCGGCCTGGTCCAGTCCTTGAGGCCGACGAGGCGTGCCACATGCTTGTTGTTGCCCTCATCGTCGAGCGACTGGTCCATGGCGATGCGGTTGAGCTTCAGCACATTCAGCACCGCAAGCCGCGCCTCCGGCGAACGCTCGAGGATGCGCTGCAAAGTGCGCCTGATCTTGCCGGCGAGCTCCGGCGTCATGTCATCGAGGTTGACGGCAGCGGCGACGATGGGGGCGTCGGAGGCCTCCGCCTCGCGCTCCAGAGGCTTGTCGATCAGCGTGCGATGCGGTTCGCCCTTGCGCTTGAGCACGGCAAAGAAGCCATCCTTCTCCAGCTTCCCGGCGCGCGCGGTGAGCTGCACTTGGGTCGGGTTCCGCAGGTCATGGGCCAGCTGTGCGGGCGTCGGATAGCGGCGGCCGGCCTTCACCTCGAGACAGCGCAGTACGATCTCCTGGAACCAAGGCGGAATATCGGGCCTAAGCTTGCGCGGCGGCACGGGGTCGCGCCACAGCCGCTTCTTGAGGCCCTTGAACTTCTGCGGGTCGCCGAAGGGGCGCACCCCGGTGGCGAAGAAATACATCAGGCAGCCGATGGCGAAGATGTCGCTCCTGGGATCGCTGCGGATGCCCATCACCTGTTCCGGCGCCATGTAGGGCGCGGTGCCATAGGGCACGCGGAATTCCTCCTGCAGCAGATCGGGCAGGTCGCGGTGATGGGCGAGGCCATAATCGATCAGCACCGTCTCGCCCGTGGGGCGGAACATGATGTTGGAGGGCTTGATGTCGAGGTGAATGACACCCTGCCGGTGCAGGGCCTCCACCGCATCGGCAAGGCCAGCGCCGATCGCCGCCACCTTCTCCGCCGGCATGGGCACATGGTCGATCTGCGGCAGCAGCGTTTCGCCGGTGAGGCGCTCCATCACGATATAGGGCTGCACCGCGAAATCGCCATTGGCGATGTGGCGCGGCACATGCGGGCCCTTAAGGCGCGGCATGATCATCTGCTCCATCTCGAAGCTGACGATGGCCGCGGGGTCCTCGCCCTCCTGCAGCACCGGGATCTTCATGAGACAGGAGGTGGGATCGCCCTCGCGCGTCACCTCCCACAGGCTCGCCATGCCGCCGCGGTGGATGAGCTCGCCGATGGTGAAGCCATCGAGCACGGCACCGGTCTCAAGTCGCGTCTTGGCCATGGATCAGGTTCCGCTGATGAGGCGCTCGGCCAGGCGCTCCGGCAGACCGGCATCGCGCACGCGCTGGGCGGTGGCCTCATAATCATAGGTGGCGCGGTGGAAGGTGAGCTCGCGCGAGCCCGTGTCATAGGTCAGGAACGAAGCCGCCGGGTTGCCGTCGCGCGGCTGGCCCACCGCACCCGCCACGGCCAGCCACTGGCGCTGCGGGCTCAAGGGCACCGCGGTGTTGGTGGTGGGCGTATGCGCGATCACCTTGGCGGTGGCGGTGAGGCAATAGACCTGCGGCCGGTGCACATGGCCCACGAAGGTGACGCGCGCTTTCACCGCCAGCAGCGACTGCATGGCGGTTGCCGCATCGAGCACATAGATCCAGTCCGCCGGGTTCGAAGCATCGGCATGGACGAAGAGCATGTCCTCCAGCATCGCCGTCATCGGCAAGCCGGAGAGGAAGCCGCGCGAAGACTCGCTGAGGCGCGGCTTGGTCCAAGCAATGGCCGCCGCGGCTCCGTCATTCATGGAGGCCTTCGCGCCGACCGCGGCGGCATCATGATTGCCCATCAGGCAGATCGCGCCCTGCGTGACGAGGCCAGCGATCCGCTGCGTCACCGGCTCGGGATCGGGGCCATAGCCCACCACGTCGCCGAGGATGACGAGGCGGTCGACCTTCAGGCCCGCCAGGGCCGCGAGGCTCGCCTCAAGCGCCGGCGCATTGGCATGCACGTCGCTGATGATGCCGAGCCGCATGGCCGTCCTCCCGTCGCCTCACATTGCCGGGTTTGCGTGACCCGGACCTTGAACTGAATCAAATTCTGCAAAACAGAACGGCCGCATGAGGTTCGCCCATGCGGCCGATGACTGTCACGTCGGTCCGCCGCTCAGCGGTGGATGTCGACGTTGCGGGTGTCCTTCACGAACAGCATGCCGATGACGAGCGTCATGCCGGCGATGATGATCGGATACCAGAGACCCGAGTAGATGTTGCCGGTGGCCGCCACGATCGCGAAGGCGAAGGTGGGCAGCAAGCCGCCGAACCAGCCATTGCCGATGTGATAAGGCAGCGACATGGAAGAGTAACGGATGCGGGTCGGGAACATTTCGACCAGCATGGCGGCAATCGGGCCATAGACCATGGTGACGAGCAGCACCAAGAGCCACAGAAGGAAGATCACCATCGGGGCATTCCACTTGGCGGGATCGGCCTTGGCCGGATAGCCTGCAGCCTTCAGTGCGCCGCCGAGTGCTGCGTTGAAGCCTTCGGTCATGGCAGAACCGAAGCCGCCGGCCTTGACGGCTGCATCGACCAGAGTGCCCAGCGCCACGGTCTTGTCGGGGGCGTTCTTGAAGGCGTCCGACGCCATGCCGGCAGCGATGAGGCCGGCGAGCGTCTTATCTTTCGCCGGGTCGTCATTGTGGCGGCCGTCCTTCAGGCCGGCGGCCGTGACGAATTCGCCGATCGCCGTATCGGCCGCAGCCGCCACAGCGGCGATGCCATCAACGCCGGCAGCCTTGAGTGAGGCCGCGAGCTCCTCGTTCTTGGGCTTTGCCTGCTCGGCGATCTGTGCGGCCGAGAAGGACGGGATGGTCACGTCGCCGATCTTGATCTGGGCGGAGCCTGCCGGGCCAGCTTCGTTGCTGTAGGGTACGCCGGCCTTGACCAGCGCCGTCTTCGCGATGTCGCAGGCCGAGGTGAACTTGGACGTGCCTACGGGATTGAACTGGAATGAGCAGTCCGCCGGGTCGGCCACCACCGTCACCTTCGACTTCGCCATGGCGTCATAAAGCGCCGGGTTGGCGTTCTTCGTGATCTGCTCGAAGATCGTGAAATAGGAGGCCAACGCCAGGAAACAGCCGAGCATGATGATCGGCTTGCGGCCAATCTTGTCCGACAGCCAGCCCCAGAAGATGAAGAAGGGCGTGCCGAGCGCCAGCGACGCGGCGATCCACAGATTGGCCGAGACCGGATCGACCTTCAGCGTCTGGGTGAGGAAGAACAGGGCATAGAACTGGCCCGTGTACCACACCACAGCCTGGCCGGCGACGAGGCCGAACAGCGCGAGAATAACGATCTTCAGGTTGCCCCAGTTGGCGAAGGCTTCGGTGAGCGGGGCCTTGGAGCCCTTGCCCTCTTCCTTCATCTTCTGGAACACTGGCGACTCGTTCAGCATCAGACGGATCCAGACGGAGATCGCCAGCAGCACAACCGAGAGCAGGAACGGAATGCGCCAGGCCCAGACATCGAACTCAGGGCCAAAGTAAGTGCGGCACCCGAGGATGACGAGCAGCGAGAGGAACAGGCCGAGCGTCGCCGTGGTCTGGATCCACGAGGTATAGAGGCCGCGCTTGTTATCCGGCGCGTGCTCGGCCACATAGGTGGCCGCACCGCCATATTCACCGCCCAGCGCCAGGCCCTGCAGCACGCGCAGCAGCACGAGGATGATGGGCGCCGCAATGCCGATCGTGGCGTAAGTCGGCAGGAGGCCGACGCCAAAGGTCGACAGACCCATGATCAGGATGGTGATGAGGAAGGTATACTTGCGGCCGACGAGATCGCCGAGGCGGCCGAACACGAGGGCACCGAAGGGGCGCACGATGAAGCCCGCCGCGAAGGCGGCAAGCGCGAAGATGAAGCCCGCCGTCTCGTTGACGCCGGAGAAGAACTGCTTGGCGATGATGGCCGCCAGCGAGCCATAAAGATAGAAGTCGTACCACTCGAACACCGTGCCGAGCGAGGAGGCGAAGACGACCATCGCCTTGCCTTGATCGAGGTCACCCTTGACGTGACCCGTCGCTGTGTTTGCCATATGTCTCCCCTTTGAACCGCATGCCCCAGCCGGGGCATCGCGTGGTTGCCGCGGATCGGGCGAGACCTCTCCCTAGGCCACCCATCCTTGGGTGCTGAGTCATATCTGCAATGCGCGCCCACGTTTATTGGACTTTCGCAGGGTCTGCTCAGCAATGCTTTCGCACCTGCGGCAGGTATATGATTTTGCAGGAACAATGGCATGCCGCCAAGGTTCCGCTTGCCAGCCGCGGGTCGATCTCCTATACACCCGCCACCGCACGGTCGCCCAGGTAGCTCAGTTGGTAGAGCAGCGGACTGAAAATCCGCGTGTCGGTGGTTCGATTCCGCCCCTGGGCACCATTTTTTCTTCGACATTGCGGTGACTTGGGTGACGGAGGCTGTAGCGGCGCAGGCGTCAGAATTGGCGCTGGGTGCGCCCGGGGTGTGCGGAGCAGTGAAATACAGCGAAACAGGCTGAAGCGGAGTGAGCCAGTCAGGCTGACCTGCCCCTAAAGATTTCCTCCAGATAGATTTAGAGTCCGGGCCAGGAGATGGAGACGGACGATGAAGAGGAAGCGGTTTACGGAAGAGCAGATCATCTGCATCCTGCGGGAGCAGGAGGCGGGAGCGAAGACGGCGGACCTTGCCCGGAAGCATGGGGTCTCGGAGGCGACGCTCTATAACTGGAAAGCGAAGTTCGGCGGGATGGACGTCTCGGATGCCAGGCGCCTGAAGGCTCTGGAGGACGAGAATGGCAAGCTGAAGCGGTTGCTGGCCGACGCCATGCTGGACAACACGGCCCTGAAGGACCTTCTGTCAAAAAAATGGTAAGGCCCGCCGCCAAGCGTGAGGCTGTCGCACATCTGAGAGAGCACTTCCAGATGAGCGAGCGCCGGGCCTGCACCGTGCTTGCCGCCGACCGCAAGACGATCCGCTACACGTCACGGAGGCCACCGGAGACGGAGCTGCGGGAGAAGCTGCGAGACCTTGCCAACCAGCGCCGAAGGTTCGGCTACCGAAGGCTGTTCATCCTGCTGCGGCGGGAGGGCGAGCCCTCGGGCATCAACCGCATCTACCGGCACAACCCATGAGGAAGGGCTGGGGGTGCGCAGGCGCAAGGGCCGCAAGCGGGCCACTGGCATCAGGGCGCCTATCCTCGTGGAGGCAAGGCCGAATGCCCGGTGGTCGCTGGACTTCGTACATGACCAGATGGCGAACGGCCGGCGGTTCAGGATCCTAAACATCGTCGACGACGTCACCCATGAATGCCTGGCCGCTATCCCGGACACCTCGATTTCCGGCCACCGCGTGGCCAGGGAGCTCACGGCTCTCATCGAGCGGAGAGGCAGGCCCGGCATGATCGTCAGCGATGGACGAGGACCAGGAAACGATCCAGTGGATCGTTTCCCCGAGGACGGGAACCGAGCTCACCTCGCATGCCATCTTCGCCTGGGCGAAGGATCAGCGCATCGCGTGGCACTACATCATGCCGGGGAAGCCCATGCAGAACGGCTACGTTGAAAGCTTCAATGGCAAGATGCGGGACGAGCTGCTGAACGAGACCTTGTTCTTCTCTCTCGACCAGGTCCGAGAGGCGGTCGCCGAGTGGGCCGCGGACTACAACACCCGAAGGCCGCACTCGTCGCTGGCCTATGAAACGCCCGCGGCCTACGCCGCGAAGTTCGCAGCAACAGGCTGGCACGCTACGCCCCTCCGGGGCTCCGCATGCCAGCCTGTTGCTCAACCCGCCCAACCGGGCATACAACAGGCCAAGACTCTAAAAGCTGCTGGATGAAAATTCAGTGGCAGGTCATCCCGGTCCCTTGCCTTCCGGACCTTCGAAATCAGTCCGCAGGTAGGACAAATGGTAGGACAGTCTCAGTGGTTCCAGAAGATTGTCTCGCTATTTCAATATCATAAGACTGATAAAGTGGCGGAGAGGGAGGGATTCGAACCCCCGGTACGGTCACCCGTACTCCGCATTTCGAGTGCGGCGCGATCGACCACTCTGCCACCTCTCCGCTATACAGGCGTGCCTGAGGATCGCGGGCGGTTGATAGCCGACGATCAGGGTCCTGCCAACCCCCTTTTGGGCCGATTTTCCGCAAGGTTGACTTGCGCCCTCCCGCTGGTTAGAAACCGCCCGGTCAAGAACAGGCAGGATATCAGGCGGGCCATGGCCCTTTTTGCCGCCATCGCTGGTTTGAGTTGCGCCGCTTCCGCGGGCCGCACGCGCCGTGCCGTGGCTGTGAAACGCGCGAAAACCACCAAGACGGCGTGAGCCTTCTCCCCCGGCCTTCCCCCGCGGGGGTGGAGGGCCGAACCCTTTCTTGCCCGAAAGCGGAGCGGACGCGCTCGCGGGGGACGGGCTGGACGGCTAGCAGGAGTAAGAACATGGGTTACAAGGTTGCGGTCGTCGGCGCCACGGGCAATGTGGGCCGCGAAATGCTGGCGATCCTCGAGGAGCGCCAGTTTCCGGTGGATGAAGTGCATGCCATCGCCTCGCGCAAGTCGATGGGCGTCGAAGTCTCCTTCGGCGACAGGACGCTGAAGTGCCAGGACCTCGAGCAGTTCGATTTCTCCAAGGTCGATTTCTGCCTGATGTCGGCGGGCTCCGCCGTGTCGAAGGACTGGTCGCCCAGGATCGGCGCTGCCGGCTGCATCGTCATCGACAATTCCTCCTGCTGGCGCTACGACCCGGATGTGCCGCTCGTCGTTCCGGAGGTGAACGCCAATGTGCTGTCCGGCTACATGGCGCGGAACAACCGCCGCAACATCATCGCCAATCCCAATTGCTCCACCGCCCAGCTTGTCGTGGTGCTGAAGCCGCTGCATGACGTGGCCAGGATCAAGCGCGTCGTCGTCGCCACCTATCAGTCAGTCTCGGGGGCCGGCAAGGAAGGCCTCGACGAGCTTTGGAACCAGACCAAGGGCATCTTCGTCACCGACCAGCCCACGCCGAAGAAGTTCACCAAGCAGATCGCCTTCAACGTCATTCCGCACATCGACGTGTTCATGGATTCGGGCGACACCAAAGAGGAGTGGAAGATGGTGGCCGAGACCAAGAAGATCCTCGACCCCAGGATCAAGCTCACCGCAACTTGCGTGCGCGTTCCGGTGTTCGTCGGTCACTCCGAGGCCGTGAACATCGAGTTCGAGCAGCCGATCTCGGCCGAGGAGGCGCGCGAGATCCTGCGCGAGGCGCCGGGCTGCATGGTGATCGACAAGCGCGAGAACGGCGGCTACATTACGCCGGTCGAATGCGTGGGCGACTTTGCCACCTTCATCTCGCGCATCCGCGAGGACGCGACGATCGAGAACGGCCTCAACATGTGGGTCGTCTCCGACAATCTGCGCAAGGGCGCGGCGCTGAACGCCGTGCAGATCGCCGAGAGCATGATCAACCGCGGGCTCGTCAAAAAGGCCGCCTGAAGCGTTGCGCCAGCGCGCCGCGGCGATCAGCTGATCACGCGGCCCCAGGCGGCAGCACCCAGCACTGGGCCCACCTTGCCCGTCTGCAGCAGCGCCACGCATCCCGTGGCGTCGGGCGTCAGCAAACCGTCCTTGGGCAGCGACACCTGCGTGGCCGCACCTGTCCACATCGCGGCGGGCGCCAGCTTGCGCACGACATTGGTGTAGCTCACCTCGCGCCCCGCCATCTCGCCCTTCTCGATCTTCACCGAGATCCGGTCGAGAATGGGCATCACCCACAGCGTCGCCTCGCCCTGGCCGACGCCCGCCTCGAAGACCAGTTCCTTGTCCTTGCCGGCGATGCTCAGCGCCACGGGCCAGGACGGCCGGCGGGACTGCTCCAGCACCGCGAGGACTTCGGAGCGCTGGCTTCCCACCATCTGCTTTTGGCCATTGACGATCATCTGAGGGGTGTAGACATCCATGTCGCCGCGAGCTTTGGCATAGTCATACTGGCGCTGCGAGAAGTCAGGCCCTGCCAGCGTGTCTTTCCAGCCGAGATAGTCCCAGTAGTCGACGTGGAAGGTGAGCGCCAGCACGCCCGGCTTGTCGCGGATCTCGCCCAGCAGCCGGTCAGCCGGGGGGCAGGAGTTGCAGCCCTGGCTCGAGAACAGCTCCACCACCACGTCGACCGGCTTCGCCGCCCGGGCAGGCCCAGCCAGAAGCGAAACGCCCACCCCAGCACCAAGTGCAAGACAGTCGCGGCGGGTGATGGAAAGAATGTCAAGCATGCTTTCTTATGCCGTGAAGAGCCCGTGAGCGCCACTCACGAGCCGTCCAGGCCGTTCACGAAAGCGTGCAGGTCTTCACCCCGCCCTGGCGAGGTTGCGCAGCACGTAAGGCATGATTCCGCCGTTCTTATAATAGTCCAACTCATCGAGTGTATCGATGCGGCAGAGCACCTGGGCCAAAGCCTTGGAGCCATCCGCACGGGTGATTTCCACCGCCATGGCGGCGCGCGGCCTCAGGCCTTCAGCGAGGCCCTTGATGGTGACGGTCTCGTCGCCTTTCAGACCCAGCGTCTGCCAGCCTTCACCGTCGCGGAACTGCAGCGGCACAACGCCCATGCCGATCAGGTTCGAGCGGTGGATGCGCTCGAAGCTCTGCGCGATCACGGCGCGCACGCCGAGAAGCCTGGTGCCCTTGGCCGCCCAGTCGCGTGACGAGCCGGTGCCATATTCCTTGCCGGCGAAGATGACGAGCGGCGTGCCCTTTTCGGCATATTTCATCGCCGCGTCATAGATCGGCATGGTCTCGCCGCCGGGATAGAACTTGGTGACGCCGCCTTCCACACCCGGCACCATCTGGTTCTTGATGCGGATATTGGCGAAGGTGCCGCGCATCATCACCTCGTGGTGGCCGCGGCGCGCGCCGTAGCTGTTGAAGTCGACCTTCTCCACGCCGCGCGCGTTGAGATACATGCCGGCCGGAGAGGCCGCCTTGATGTCACCGGCGGGCGAGATGTGGTCTGTCGTGATCGAGTCGAGGAACAGACCGAGAATGCGGGCATTCTCGACGTCCTTCACCGGCGCCGGAGTCATGCTAAGCTCCTCGAAATAGGGGGGGTTCGCCACATAGGTGCTCTTCTGGTCCCAGGCATAGTTCATGCCCTTTGTCACTTTGATGGCGCGCCAGTGCTTGTCGCCCCTGAACACGTCCTTGTAGCGGGACGCATAGGCCTTGCGCGTGACGTTCCTGCGCACCGCGGCGGCGATGTCCTTGGAACTGGGCCAGATGTCTTTCAGGTAGACGGGCTTGCCCTTCCTGTCGTAGCCGAGCGGGTCCTTCGTCAGGTCCACGTTCAGCGAACCGGCCAGCGCATAGGCGACGACAAGCGGCGGGGAGGCGAGATAGTTGGCGCGCACGTCGGGGTTCACGCGGCCTTCGAAGTTGCGGTTGCCGGAGAGCACCGCGGCCGCCACGAGATCGTTCTTGCGGATCGAATCCGAAATGTTCCCGGGCAGCGGACCGGAATTGCCGATGCAGGTGGTGCAGCCATAGCCGACGAGATTGAAGCCGATTTTGTCGAGGTCCTTCTGCAGGCCTGAGCTATCGAGATACTCGGTGACGACCTGGCTGCCGGGGGCGAGCGAGGTCTTAACCCATGGCTTCACCGTGATTCCGGCCTTCACCGCGTTGCGCGCCAAGAGCCCGGCGCCGATCATCACGGAGGGGTTCGAGGTATTGGTGCAGGATGTGATGGCGGCGATCACCACGTCGCCGTGGCCCAGATCGTAGTTGGCGTTCTCGACCTTGAAGCGCTTGGAGAGTTCCCCGGCCTTCTTGAACTCGCCGGCCATCACCTTGGCGAAACCGGCGGCGGCATTGCCCAGTTCCACGCGGTCCTGCGGGCGCTTCGGCCCGGCCATGGACGGCACCACGGTGGCGAGGTTCAGTTCGAGCGTATCGGAGAACACGGGCTCTTCCGCCTTGGGCGTCCAGAACATGTCCTGTGCCTTGGCGTATTTCTCGACGAGCGCCACCTGCGCGGCGGAACGCGCCGTGCCCTTGAGGTAGCCGATGGTCTCGGCATTGACGGGGAAAAAGCCGCAGGTCGCGCCATATTCCGGCGCCATGTTGGCGACCGTCGCCATGTCCTCGAGCGAGAGGTGCGCAAGGCCCGGGCCATGGAATTCCACGAACTTGCCGACCACGCCCTTGTTGCGCAGCATCTGCGTGACTGTCAGCACAAGGTCGGTCGCCGTCGTGCCTTCAGGCAGCGTACCGTCAAGCCGGAAGCCCACCACCTCGGGGATCAGCATGGAGATGGGCTGGCCCAGCATCGCGGCCTCGGCCTCGATACCGCCCACACCCCAGCCCAGAACGGCGAGCCCATTCACCATGGTGGTGTGCGAATCGGTGCCGACCAGCGTGTCGGGATAGGCATAGGTCACGGTCTTGCCCTTCACCTTTTCGGTGCGGGTCCAAACGGTCTTGGCCAGATATTCGAGGTTCACCTGGTGGCAGATGCCGGTGCCCGGCGGCACGACGCGGAAATTGTCAAACGCCCCCTGCCCCCACTTGAGGAAGGTATATCGCTCGCCATTGCGGTCATATTCGAGGTTGACGTTGTTCCTGAAGGCCTTCGAATTGGCGAAGAAGTCAACCATCACCGAGTGGTCGATGACGAGGTCGACGGGGGCAAGCGGATTGATCTTCTTGGGGTCCTTGCCGAGGCCCTTCATCGCGTCGCGCATGGCGGCGAGGTCGACCACCGCCGGAACGCCTGTGAAATCCTGCATCAGCACGCGGGCCGGGCGGAAGGCGATTTCCTTCTCGTCCTTGCCACGGTTCTGCACCCACTTGGCAACCGCCACGATGTCGTCCTTGGTCACCGACCGGCCATCCTCGAAGCGCAGCAGGTTTTCGAGCAGCACCTTCAGCGAATAAGGCAGCTTGGAAATGCCGGCCAGGCCGTTCTTCTCGGCCGCCTTGAGGCTGAAATAGGTATAGGTCTTGCCGCCGGCCTTGAGGGTCTTGCGGCACGTGAAGCTGTCGAGCGACATCGGGGGCCTCTTTCAGGAATGGGATGCCGCCCTTCTAATCGCTTTGCCGCCGCGGCACCAGTTGAACCAAGGGTGGAAGCCATGAATTGGTTCGATGGCTCCTCCGTCTTCTCCCGCCTTGCGGTAGAGGACGAATAGCAGCGCTCTCAGACCCGCCGCTCCACCATCATCTTCTTGATCTCCGCAATGGCCTTCGCCGGGCTCAGCCCCTTGGGGCAGGTCTTGGCGCAGTTCATGATGGTGTGGCAGCGGTAGAGCCGGAACGGGTCTTCCAGATTGTCCAGCCGCCCGCCCGTTCCCTCGTCGCGCGAATCGATGAGCCATCGGTAGGCCTGCAGCAGGGCGGCGGGGCCGAGATAACGGTCGCCGTTCCACCAGTAGGAGGGACACGACGTCGAGCAGCAGGCGCAGAGGATGCACTCGTAGAGGCCGTCGAGCTTCTTGCGGTCCTCCGGGTACTGCTTCCACTCGGTCTGCGGCTCGGGCGACTGTATGATGAGCCAGGGCTGGATCGAGCGGTGCTGGGCATAGAAGCGGGTGAGGTCGGGCACCAGGTCCTTGATCACCGGCATGTGCGGGAGGGGATAGATCTTCACGTCGCCCTTCACCTCGTCGCAGGATTTGAGGCAGGCGAGCGTGTTGGTGCCGTCGATGTTCATCGCGCAGGAGCCGCAGATCCCCTCGCGGCACGAGCGCCTAAAGGTCAGCGTCGGGTCCTGCTCGTTCTTGATCTTGATCAGCGCGTCCAGAACCATCGGGCCGCACTTGTCCATGTCGACCGTATAGGTGTCGATGTGCGGGTTCTGCCCGTCATCGGGGTTCCAGCGGTAGATCCTGAAGTCCTTCAGCCGCTTGCCCGAAGGCTTCGGCCAGGTCTTGCCCGGCTGGACCTTGGAGTTCTTGGGAAGTGTGAATTCGGCCATTGTCAGCTTTCTTCAGTATCATCGAGAGCAGTCAGAAGATCATTGTTCTCTTCAATTCGCAGCATGCGAATGTCACGCACCGATGCCTTGAACCATGGGTATTTTCTGGCGAGGCGATGAACGACGGTCATGCACTTGACAGCATCGACGGTATCGTCACCGAAGTAGGTGCTGCCCTGTTTCCATTCAAAGCATCGATCGCCCAAGTAATTGCAAACGTCCGTATAGGCGTTGCGCCAAGAGGCATTCGGATACGTCTGCTCCAGCGTCTGTGTATCGAAGTCGAACACGATGGCGTACATCCTCTGTCCCTTCCCCGAGCCAACTCTATTGTGACCGATTGAGGCTTGTCTCATCGTGCGGAACTCCCATCGCAGTCCCTAGTAAACCCGTGCTTTCGGCTTGATGTAATCAATATCGGAAGACATGGTGAAGTCATGCACCGGGCGGTAACCCAATGTGACGGTCTTCTTGTCGCGGTCGGCCCAGGCCAGCGTGTGCTTCATCCAGTTGGCGTCGTCACGGGTTGGGAAGTCCTCGCGGGCATGCGCGCCGCGGCTTTCCTTGCGGGCTTCGGCGCTCACCACGGTGGCTGCCGCCTGCAGGATGAGGTTCTCGAATTCCAGCGTCTCGATCAGGTCGCTGTTCCAGACGAGCGAACGATCGGAGACCCTGATGCCGTCGATCGCCTGCCAGACTTCGGCTAGGCGTTTGACACCCTGCCGCAGCGTCTCGCCGGTGCGGAACACCGCGGCGTCTTCCTGCATGGTCTTCTGCATGCGGGCGCGCAATTCCGCCGTCGGGGTCGACCCATTGGCGAAGCGGTAATGGTCGAGGCGCGCAACCGAGAATTCGCCGGCATCCGCCGGAAGATTCGCATGCGGTGAATTAGGCTTCACCAGCTCCGCGCAGCGCAGTGCGGCCGCGCGGCCGAAGACCACAAGGTCGATCAGCGAGTTGGAACCAAGCCGGTTGGCGCCATGGACGGACACGCAGGCTGCCTCGCCCACCGCCATCAGGCCGGGCACGGTCTTCTCGGGGTCGGCCGGATCGCCGGCCAGAACCTCGCCATGATAATTCGTCGGGATGCCGCCCATGTTGTAGTGCACGGTGGGCAGGATCGGGATCGGCTCGCGCGTCACGTCGACGCCGGCGAAGATCTTCGCCGACTCGGAAATGCCGGGCAGCCGCTCATGCAGCACCTTGGGATCGAGGTGCTCGAGGTGCAGGTGGATGTGATCCCTGTGCTCGCCCACCCCGCGGCCCTCGCGGATCTCGATGGTCATCGAGCGCGAGACGACGTCGCGGGAGGCCAAGTCCTTGGCGGAGGGTGCATAGCGCTCCATGAAGCGCTCGCCTTGGCTGTTCGTCAGGTAGCCGCCCTCGCCGCGCGCACCCTCGGTGATGAGGCAGCCCGCGCCATAGATTCCCGTCGGGTGAAACTGCACGAACTCCATATCCTGGCATGGAAGGCCGGCCCGCAGCACCATGGCATTGCCGTCGCCCGTACAGGTGTGGGCCGAGGTCGCCGAGAAATAGGCCCGGCCATAGCCGCCGGTGGCGAGGATCGTCTCGTGCGCGCGGAAGCGGTGGATCGCGCCGTCTTCCATGTTCATCGCCACGACACCGCGGCAGGCGCCATTCTCCATGATCAGGTCGAGCGCGAAATACTCGATGAAGAATTCGGTGGAATAGCGCAGCGACTGGCCATAGAGCGTGTGCAGCATGGCATGGCCGGTGCGGTCGGCGGCAGCGCATGTGCGCTGCACTGGCGGGCCGTCGCCAAAATTCATCATATGGCCACCGAAGGGCCGCTGGTAGATCTTACCATCCTCGGTGCGCGAAAAAGGCATGCCGAAGTGCTCAAGTTCGTAAACGGCAGTCGGCGCATTGCGGCAGAGATATTCGATGGCGTCCTGGTCGCCCAGCCAGTCCGCACCCTTCACCGTGTCATACATGTGCCAGCGCCAGTCGTCGGCGCCCATATTGGCGAGCGAGGCGGCAATGCCGCCCTGGGCCGCCACCGTGTGGGAGCGGGTCGGGAAAACTTTGGAGATGCAGGCGGTGCGAAGTCCCGCCTGCGAGGCGCCGAGCGCGGCGCGCAAGCCAGCACCTCCGGCGCCCACCACAACGACGTCATAGCTATGATCCGTCACCGGATAGGCGCGGTCCCCGATGGTGAAGCTCTTTGGCGCCTTCTTCTTGGGTTCGACAGCAGCCATCACAATCCGAAGCTCATCTTGAGAATTGCATAAACGCCCGCCAGAGCCATCACCCATGCGAAGAAGGTGTTGAGCAGCATCAGGGCATATTTGGTGTGGCCGGTGCGGACGTAGTCCTCGATCACCACCTGCAGGCCCAACCGCATGTGCCAGACCAGGTTCAGGATGGTGAGGCCCATGAGGATCGCCACCATGGGATTGTGCATGCTGGCCACGATCTCAGCGCGCGATGCACCGCGGTGCATAAGCAGATAGCCGATGAGGAACACCACGAGCGGAATGCCGGCGATTGCCGTCACGCGCTGGCGCCACCAGTGTTCGGTGCCGGCCTTGGCGGAGCCGAGCCCCAGGACCTGGCCGAGGGGGGTCTTCTTCAGCATCACGACACTCCCAATGCGATGGCCCAGACGACGAGCGTGAGGATGATAGAGCTGGCGAGCGTCAGCTTCGCGCCCATCTCGACGTCTTTCAGCTCGAAGCCGTGGCCCGCGTCCCACACAAGGTGGCGGATGCCGCCCAACGTGTGGTGGATCAGCGCCCAGGTGAAGCCGAATAGCACCAACTTGCCAGCCCAACTCCCGAACACCGCCTGCACCATGTCGAAATACTGGTCCGAGGTCGCGCCGGCGGCGAGCCACCAGACGAGCAGCAGCGTGCCCGCATAGAGCGCCACGCCGGTGACGCGGTGGACGATCGACATCAGCATCGTCAATCCGCCGCGGTAAACCTGCAGGTGCGGCGACAGCGGGCGCCCTGCATTTCTGGTGTCTGCCATCTTACCCTTTCCCGTTCGCGGTCCTGATTTGTACCTTGTGCGCTGCGGTATCGCAATTACGCCGAAAGGCATAGGCCGGTTGGGCCTTGAGACCGCTTGACGCAGATCATAGCTGCGCAGCCGCCAGCCTCATGGATAAGGTAAAATCGTTGAGGATTCCATGACAGAAATCGTCTTTCCCGCCCGCGCCGCCGTGAACCGTGCACCGCGCGAAAACCGGCAGCATAGCCCCGTTGCGGCAAATGCTGTCAGCCGCAGTTCTCGGGCACCCCAGTGGAGCTCGCCGCGGCCAACTCCGAAAAGACGGTCGCCCTCAGCAGCATACCTCTGGTTGTGTTTTTGTGGGCCGGCTGGTGCGGCTCCCGCAAGATGATGGCGCCGGGGTTCAGGAAGGCAGCCTCGCGCATCGGGGTGTTCCCGCGCGGCGTCCCGGGCAGGTGGCTGCGGCATGATCGTATGATCATTGAAGGCTTCCGGGGTCGCGCAGGCACCCTCGCGGTCTTCAGCCCCGAAATCCGCTCATATCACCGACCGTGTTGGCCCGGCCGTCTCTCTCCTCATGCGCCGCGGCGCAGTGCACGCCACAGGAACAGAAGGCCAAGCGCCATGAACCAAAGCTGGATACCGGTCGTGGAGAGCACGATTGAAACCGGCGGCGCGATGCCGAAGAGTTCCAGGCCAGGAAGCGCGACCAACACACCCGCAACCAGCCCGGCCCAACCTGCCCAGGCCGGAAGCTGCCGGTCGCGCAGGATCAGTACACTTACTGAGATCGCCCAGATCGCTGCAAAAACCGCAACGCCCAATGCCTCACCTATCGCCCCGCCCCAGGCATTGATCGCCGCCTGCATCGCCTCGATTGCAATGCGCGCATCCGGCGACAGACCGGGAGCCGAATAGGCCTCCGCCAGGGCGGTGCTGCCGGTGAGCCAGCGAATGATTCCCACAGCCCTTGCCAGCGTCGAAACCGCTGCGGCTCCTATGGCAATCAGGCCCAAGATGCTTAACGGGCCAGGCCGTGCCGCCAAACGCACGGTGAGAACACCCGTCGCCAGGAACAGCAATGAATAGCCAAGATACAGCCCATAGCCCAGCCGCACCGCGCCAAGCTGCTCCAAAAGCAAGGGCAGCATCTTCGCGGGAGGGTAATCGAGGCTGTCAGGCCATTGGATCGCCCCGCCGAGTACCGCCATGGGCGCAAAGATGCTGAACCCCTGAAGGAGCAGGACGATCCCGGCAATAAGATAAACGGGATGCGTGGGTGCCAGGACATGGTGAGACGGGGCGTCGGGGGTCATGGTGCGGGTCCTATCAGTCACAATCGATGGTTACAGGCCGGCGAGCCAGCCCTGACGCTGGCTTTCGGTCGAGATGCGCATGGAGCCGAAACGCCGTACCCGCGTGACCTTCACGCCGCAGAATTCGAGAATGTTGCGTCGCAGTTCGCTGATCCCGGCATCGCGGTAGATGGTGCGGTAGAACCATGGCGGCGTGTCCATGGTGACCAGCAACTCCGCCGTCTTGCCATTCAGAAGACGGGTCCAACGGATTGAATTCGGGACATATTTAAACGCAAAACCCGGTGTCAGCGCCAGTTCGAGCAGCAATTTGAAGCGACCCGGCATCCCTCCCCACCAGATCGGAAAGATGAAGACCAGATGGCCGGCTGCGCGAATCGCTTCCTGGAAGCGGGCAACATCCGGTTCGAGACTGCGGTCATCCTCCGCCCGCCGCGGCACCGGGTTCGAGAAATGGAGATCGGCGAGCCTGAGAAGTTCCACATCGTCGCCTTTGGCGAGGGCCTGCTCAACAGCGCGTTCGGCCATTGCGCCGCAATAGCTTTGCTGATCCGGATGCCCCAGAAAGACAAGCGTCCTGTTGCTCATGGCCTTGCCAGCCCGATGTGCTTTCCGCCTGCCGCCATCATCCGCCTCCTTGTAAAGTACGATATCGTACTATATAGGAAGATCGACGGTCTTGCAAGCCTGCTCTGCCGCCGGTCCCCGACCGCAATCCGCGGTCTCGATGAGGACGACGCACAGCTGGCCGATTGCGACTCCGAAACTCTAACCCCATGAACCAAAAGGAGAGAAAGAGCGATGCGACTTACAAGGCGAAAGGTGCTGTTGTTGGTTGGCGGGGGCGCAATTGTGGCGGCAGGAGTCGGCGCGGTGGAGGCAAGCCGCACCCCATCCCGGGCGATGGAGCCCTGGTCACTTGCAGGCAGCTATGGCGAAATCCGCCGTAATGCCCTGTCCTGGGCGCTTCTCGCGCCGAACCCGCATAACCTTCAGCCCTGGAGGGCGCAACTGATTGGGGAGGACAGCGTTGCCCTGTTTCTAGACCCAGAACGTTCCTTGCCTCAGACGGACCCGTTCGGCCGCCAGATCGTGATCGGCCTTGGCTGCTTCATCGAGTTGATGCGAATGGCAGCCGCTCAATCGGGATACGGCGTCGATCTGGATTTCTATCCTGAGGGAGAGGGCGCGCAGGCTCCGGTCGTCCGCGCCCGGTTCCGCCCGAATGCAGCACAGCCTGACGCGCTGTTTGTCGCGGCGCAAGACCGGCGGACCAACCGGCTGGCTTATGACGTGCGGCCCTTGCCGTCAGAAGAGACAGCAATTCTGTCCGAATACGGGGTCGTGGTCAGCGAGCCTGAGGCGGTGGCAAACCTGCGCGCGCTCGCGAAGGAGGCCTGGGATATCGAGCTGATGACGCCACGCGCCTGGAAGGAGAGTGTCGATGAGCTGCGCTTCGGAGCCCGGCAGATCGATGCGACGCCGGACGGACTGGCCGTTCGGGGCGGATTCATCAACCTTCTTGCCGGGTTGGGCCTGGTCACGCGGGAGGCGCAACTGCCGCAGGGCAGCATGGGTTGGCAGACGGCGATGGACGCCTTCAACGACGCAATCGCCGCGACCCCCGCCTTTGTTGTGCAGGTCTCGGAGGGAAACACCCGGCGCGATCAACTCGACGCAGGCTCCCGCTGGATGAGACTGAGCTTGGCGGCAGCCCAGCGCGGCCTGTCACTGCAGCCGCTCAGCCAGGCATTGCAGGAATATCCTGAAATGGCGGCTCCCTATGCCCGCATTCACGCACTTTACGCTCAACCCGGTCAGACTGTACAGATGCTTGCACGTGTTGGATTTGCGCCCCCCGTACCGGCCGCGCCGCGCTGGAGGCTTGAGGAAAAGCTTGTCGTTTGAATGGATGAGAATATCCCCAACCTGTTCCGTTTGTTTAACGAGATCGGGATCATCAACCAATTGGCAAGTGCGATCCTGCAATCGCACCTGCCGAAAGGCGTTCTTGTGCCGCACTTCACGGTTCTGAACCATCTCGTTCGCGTTCGGGACGGGTCGACACCGCTTGAACTGGCGCGGGCCTTCCAGGTGCCGAAGACGACCATGACCCATACGCTGTCGGGGTTAAAGGAGCGGGCTTGGGTTGAAGAGCGCCGCAACCCGCAGGACGCGCGATCCAAGCAGGTTTGGCTGACCAGGACCGGCAGGCACTTCCGCGATGAGGTGATCCTGTCGTTGGGACCGGACCTTGCCGCAATCGAGCGCGCATTGCCCGGCCTTGCCGGTTCGCTGCTTCCCGATCTGACCAGAGTGCGGGAATATCTCGATTCAGCGCGCGATTGCAGATGATAACATGGATTTTGGGGTCAAGTTCCCCATGTCCGATTGGCCGTTTGTCCGGGGCTGCGCCATGTCGCGCAGTGCAAGCCGATGCCACACAGGAACGTCCGATCCAATTCCGCTGAAGCAGCGGGAGAAAACATGATGCTCTATTGCACGATCACTTTGGTCCCCACCGGCGTCGCATCGAACAGCTCCACCACTTCCTCGTTCAGCATGCGGATACAGCCCGAAGAGGCGGCGGTTCCGATCGAGGACGGCGCATGGGTGCCGTGGATGCGGAAGCCGGTGTCGCCCCGCTTGTTGAAGAGGTAGAGCGCGCGCACCCCGAGCGGGTTCTCGGGGATGCCGCCAGGCATGCCATTGACCCACCTGGCGTATTTGGGCGTCCGCTTGATCATCTCCGGCGGCGGCGTCCAGGTGGGGTTGACCCGCTTCATGCCGACCCGCGCGGTGCCCGACCAGGAGAAGCCCTCCTTGCCCACCGCTACCAGGTAGCGCATCGCCTCGCCATCCGGCATGACTTGGTAAAGCGCCCGCTCCCAGGTGTTGATTATGATGGTGCCAGGCTTCTCCGCCGTCCTGAAGGCTACGACCCTGCGGCCCTTGTATTTCCTGGCAGTGCCCTTATTCTGGACCGGTTGCTTCTTCAACGGAGGCCGCTTCGGCCCGGCAAGCTCGTTGTCGCTGGCAGAGGCCAAGGCGGGTCCGGCAAGAAAGGGTAGCCCCGGCACGACCATCCCCAGCATCGAAAGCAGGTCCCGTCTCTTCACGCCACGTCCCCATGCACGGGTGATCCAGATTTCTAACATGCCGGTCCGGTGTCTGCAACAGACAGGCCACGAACGGCGGCAACCGAAAAGCATGCTGCCCGCAACCCTGAACCATGCTCCGGCAACGCCCAAAACAAGGCGGGCGGGAGGATCGCTCCCCCCGCCCGGCGGCAACTCCAGACGGGCCGTCAGCCTCGCTTGTTCTGGCGCTTCTCGATCAGGTCATCGACGACGGTGGGGTCGGCTAGCGTCGAGGTGTCGCCCAGGGCGCCGAAATCGTCCTCGGCGATCTTGCGCAGGATACGGCGCATGATCTTGCCGGAGCGGGTCTTGGGTAGACCCGGCGCGAACTGGATCTTGTCGGGTGTCGCCAGCGGGCCGATTTCCTTGCGTACATGGGCCACGAGGTCCTTGCGGAGATCGTCATCGCCCTCTTCGCCGGCCATCAGGGTCACATAGCAGTAGATGCCTTGCCCCTTGATATCGTGGGGATAACCGACCACGGCGGCTTCCGAGACTTTGGGATGCGCGACCAGCGCCGACTCGACTTCCGCGGTGCCCAAACGGTGGCCCGACACGTTGATCACGTCGTCGACGCGGCCGGTGATCCAATAATAGCCATCCTTGTCCCGCTTGCAGCCGTCGCCGGTGAAATACATTCCCTTATAGGCCGAGAAATAGGTTTGCACGAAGCGGTCATGGTCGCCGAACACGGTGCGCATCTGGCCCGGCCAACTATCGAGAATCACGAGGTTTCCGGAATTTTCGCCGTCGAGGATCACGCCCTTGTCGTCAACGAGGGCCGGCTGGATGCCGAAGAAGGGGCGGGTGGCGGAACCGGGCTTCAGCTTGGTGGCGCCGGGCAGCGGCGTGATCAGGATGCCGCCGGTCTCGGTCTGCCACCAGGTGTCGACGATCGGGCAGCGCTCGTCGCCGACCACGCGGTGGTACCATTCCCAGGCTTCCGGATTGATGGGCTCGCCCACGGAACCCAGCAACTTCAGGGACTTGCGCGAGGTCTTGGCGACCGGGCCTTCGCCCGCCCCCATCAGCGCGCGAATCGCGGTGGGGGCGGTGTAGAAGATGTTGACCTTGTGCTTGTCGATCACCTCCCAGAAGCGGGAGTTCGACGGGTAATTCGGCACGCCCTCGAACATCAGCGTCGTGGCGCCATTCGCGAGCGGACCATAGACGATGTAGCTGTGGCCGGTCACCCAGCCCACATCCGCCGTGCACCAGTAGATGTCGCCGTCATGGTAGTCGAAGACATACTGATGGGTCATCGCGGCATAGACGAGATAGCCACCGGTGGTGTGGAGCACCCCCTTCGGCTTGCCGGTGGAGCCCGAAGTATAGAGAATAAAAAGCGGATCCTCCGCCTTCATCTTCTCGGGCCTGCACTCTGCGGGGACGCTGGCGGCCTCTTCGTGGTACCAGACGTCACGGCCGGGGGTCATGGTGACGGCGCCGCCGGTGCGGCGCACGACGACCACCTTCTCGTTGCCCGCGCAACGCTTCAGCGCGTCGTCGCAATTGGCCTTGAGCGGCACCTTGCGGCCGCCACGCATGCCTTCATCCGCCGTGATGATGAGCTTCGAATTGGCGTCGTTGATGCGGCTTGCGAGCGAGTCCGGCGAGAAGCCGCCGAAGACGATCGAGTGCACCGCGCCGATGCGCGTGCAGGCCAGCATGGCATAGGCGGCCTCGGGTATCATCGGCAGGTAGATGGTGACGCAGTCGCCCTTCTTGACACCGTTCCTTTTCAACACGTTGGCGAAGCGGCAGACGTTCTCATAGAGCTCGTTGTAGGTGATCTTCTTGTCGTAATAGGGGTCGTCGCCTTCCCAGATGATGGCCACCTGGTCGCCGCGCTTTTTCAGGTGGCGGTCGATGCAGTTGTAGGAGACGTTCAGGACGCCGTCCTCGTACCACTTGATCGAAACCTTGGGGTAGGCATAGGTCGTGTTCTTGATCTTCTTGGGGGCCTTGAACCAGTCCAGGCGCTTCGCATGCTTGGCCCAGAACTTGGCCGGGTCCTTGATCGATTCGGCATACATTTTCTTGTAGCCGGCATCGTCCACATAGGCGGTCTTCTTCCACGAGGCGGGGACGGGATAGACTTTCTCGGACATAGGCGCATTCCTCCCAGACATGCCGATTTAAGGCTCTTTTGACCCCGCGTTCTATAGCCTGCAATGAGACTCCTGTCTAAGAAGCGGGCAATGACGTCCCCCCGGCACCTCAGCCTGTTCATCACCCTCGGCCTGTTCTGGGGTGTTTCCCCCAGCCTCTACCGGCACTGGGGCGTTCTGGGCATGCCGGTGTCGCATGTCATCGTCTTGACCGGCATCGGGGTCGCCGCCGCGCTGGCGCTCATCTGCCAGCTGCGCGGCATCGACTGGATCGGCGGTAAAAGCCTGCAGTTCTTCGGGCTGGGCTGCGCCGTGCTGATGAACGTGCCCTTTGCGCTCGGCCTGTTCTTCGCCCGCCACGTGCCGCCCACCGAGCTGGCGCTGATCATCTCGACGGCACCCATCGTGAACTACCTCGTGGCGCTGGCGACGCGGCGGGAAAATGCTGCCCCCCGGCGGCTACTGGCGATCCTGCTGGGTTTCCTGTCCACCGCCATCCTCGTCATCACGCGCCAGGGCATGCTGTCGGGCCAGGTCTCATGGTGGCTCATCGCCGCGTTTTCATTGCCCATTCTCTATTCGGCCTACAACTGGTTTGCCGCGATCTGGTGGCCGCACGGGTGCCATCCGATAGCGGCTGGCGTGGCGGAATCGACATGGTCCGGCCTGCTGGCCCTGCCCTTCCTGCTGCTGCTGGCGCCACCCTGGTCACCTGACCAACTGCCGCTCACCGCCTACTGGACGGTGCTGCTGGCCTGCGGAATGTGGACGCTGGAGCGCATCGCCTTCTTCACCCTCATCCAGGAGAAGGGGGCGGTCTTCACCGTGCAGGCGGTCTATCTCTCCACCCCTGCCGCGGTGGTCATCGCACTGGCCTTCTATGGTGGCGCGGATATCTGGCTTTTCGTGTCGCTCGCGGTGCTGATGGGAGCGCTTTATCTCAACAATACCGGCTCAGCCGCCAGACCGGCGTCAGCTTGACCTCCGCGTCCTCGAGGTCGCGCGTCACTAGGACCCTTGCGTGGCCGATGAGCGGCGACTGATATCATTGATCTTGTGGATATTTCGGAACATTGTGATAGGATATTCTAGGTTGCGAATCGAGGGTTATTCAAAAAAATTCTTGGATAGATAATGGCGAAAAAGCCCACAGGTACATTAGGGCCCCTCACAATAACCACGTCAGATGGCCGTACCTCTGCTGAACAACAGAAGATCGTTTGGCCGTCAGACCAAAAGGATGTTGAACGGAAAATTCTTGAGCTGTTTGTAAGCGAATTCGAACGCACCGGTGCCAAGTTCTTGCGGATTGAAGATGGCGGCACAAAAGACTTGGACTTCCGGGTTACTCTTCCGGGAGGCCAGGCGTATGTTGAACTAATGGAAGTGGTCATACCTGAACCCTCTACAATACCCTTTCAAAATGGGCAGCAATGGCATGAACCTCTTGCTTATGCTAGTAACATATTTGGAGCCGTAGAAAAAAAGGTGCGAAAATATGGTTTTTCGCACACTATTCCAATCCATCTACTCCTCTACCTCACACACGAACAGTATGCGCCAAATGAGGCGGCAATATATACTCTCAGACACTACTTTAAAGTCAACAAACACCCTTTCGAGTATGTGTTTTTTCTTATTCCGTTAACGACGGATGCCTGCGATCTCAGAGTGATATTCACAATAGAGCATCGGGCGGTCAATTGAATCCATATCCTGCAGCGGCGAAGTAGTTGGCGCATTCGTTTGGAGTGAAGAGCGAGCAGATGTTTCCGATGGCCTTCCAGAGATCATCGATGGTGCGTGCTGCTTTGGCTCTGAGGTG
>NZ_JADCDB010000043.1 GCF_020252395.1 Aestuariivirga sp. | reverse complement strand
CCTGTTGCGCAAGACCGCAGCACGAACGCTCGACGACCTCACCACTGCCGTCGCCAACGCCCTCTCAGGCTTCACACAAAGCGAATGCGAAAATTTCCTCACTCATGCAGGATATCGAAGCTAACTGTGAAAATGCTCTAGGATCCTTAAGGAGGAGCACGTTCGCACGTGCGATTCAGGGGTCCAACAGCATCGAAGGGTACAATGCGACGCTGGATGATGCTATAGCAGTGGTCGAGGGAGAGCAGCCTCTAGACGAGGGCACGGAGACAGCCTTCGCTATTAAAGGATACAGGGACGCTCTAACCTACATTGGGCAAGCCTCACAAGATCCGTACTTCGAGTTCAGCAAGCAGTTCCTCAAGAGCTTGCATTTCATGATGCTCGGGCACGACATAAGCAAGAATCCAGGGCAATGGCGGCCTGGTAGTGTCGCTGTCGTGAACCAGAGAACCGGAGAGACGGTTTACGAGGCCCCGGACGTGGAGATGGTGAATCCGCTTATTGAGGAGTTCGTTGCCTATCTTAAAGCCGGTACGAAAGAGCCTACCATCATCAAGGCGGCGATGGCGCACTTGAACCTTACGATGATTCATCCATTTCGAGACGGCAACGGAAGGATGGCACGAGCCATCCAAACACTTGTGCTGGCGCAGGGCAGTACGCTTCATCCCGTGTTCTCCAGCATCGAAGAATGGCTCGGCCGCAACACAGAGGAGTACTACACAGTCCTTGCCATAACGGGACATGGCGCCTGGAACCCAGAGCGAGACACGCAAACTTGGGTGCGATTTTGCTTGAAAGCCCACTATCAACAAGCAGCAACACTCATTCGGCGTAACGACGAATATTCAAGGCTATTCGATCAGATCACAGCACTCCTCGCCAGTCTCCGCCTTCCGGATCGCAGCAGTGTCTCCTTGTTCGATACTGCACTTGGCTTCCGGCTCACAAATTCACGCTACCGCGCCGATGCGGAAGTTACGGAATTGGTTGCGTCCAGGGATCTCAAGAAGATTTGCGAAGCCGGGCTGCTCATCCCCATCGGAGAAAAACGAGGGCGCGCTTATCGCGCGTCACCAAGCCTAGCCGAGCTCCGTGCAAGGGTACGAATGCCCAAGCCTCTGGAGAATCCGTACGACTTGGCCGCGCGGCGCCTAAAGAAAGAAGAAACTGATGAAGAACCCCGGCTTCCTGGCCTCTGATGTACCGCAGCAAGTTTCCGTCTTAGCACAATTCAAGCACATAGATTCCTCTCCCGAGATCGGGAAAGGAATGACAGCGCGCCAGCAGTAACGTCCACCGTCCCTTACTTCGGCGCCAGGACCATGACGATCTGGCGGCCTTCGAAGCGGGGTTCCGACTCGACCTTGGCGATCTCGGCAACATCCTTCTTGACGCGGTCGAGGAGCTGCTGGCCCAGTTCCTGGTGGGCCATTTCGCGGCCCCTGAAGCGCAGCGTGATCTTGACCTTGTCGCCCTCCTCGAAGAAGCGTTTAACCGCCTTCATCTTCACATCGTAGTCGTGATCGTCGATCATCGGGCGCATCTTGATCTCCTTGATCTCGATGACCTTCTGCTTCTTGCGTGCCTCGGCGGCCTTCTTCTGTTCCTGAAACTTGAACTTACCGTAGTCGAGGATCTTGCAGACCGGGGGCTTGGCGTCCGGCGAAATCTCGACCAGGTCGAGGTTCGCTTCCTCGGCCATCATGATGGCTTGGCGGATCGGCACGACGCCGACATTGGCGCCATCGGCGCCGATCAGACGCACTTCGCGGGCGTCGATGCGGTGGTTGATCCTGTGTCCTTCTTCCTTTTGCGGGGGGGCGGCTCCGCGGCTGAGTGACGGCCTCCTGGGTGGCATTGACAAGTGGTCTTGCGCTCCTGTGTTCGGGGGCCTGGTGTTTCTCCACCCCCTGTGGTTCGATTACGGATGCTATAGATATTGAATGAGCCGCCCCCGTCAAGCGCGGAAAAGGCCCGGTTTATGAATGGCTGCGGGCGCCTCTTCGGCCAGGGCGCAGTTCCACCACCGCGTCCGGCACCACGACTTGGAAGACGGTTCCCTCCGGCCCAGTTCCCTTGAGCCTGATCTCGCCGCCATGGGCGCGGATCAGCTCCGCCGCGATGGTGAGGCCCAGACCCACGCCGCCCGGCTTCGCGGCGCTCTGGAAGGCTTCGAACAGCTTTGGCCGCACCCGCTCCGGAATGCCGGGGCCATTGTCCCGGACCTCGATCACCACCACCGCGCCTTCCCGCCAGGCGGAGACGATGACGCGGCCATCCATGCCATCGTCCCGCGCTTCCAGCGCCTGGATGGCGTTGCGCATCAGGTTGGTGAGCACGCGGTTCAAATGCTCGCGGTCGGCATCGATGATGAGGCCCGGCGGCACGTGGTTGAACAGCACGACGCGCGAGGAGGCCTGCAGCACGGCGGTGTCGATCACCTCCTCCGCCACGTCCTTGAGCGGCAGGCGCTCGCGCATGGGGGCGGCTTCCTCGGCGCGGCCGAACTTCAGCGTGGCGGTGAGGAAGGAGATGGCGCGGTCGAGGCTGACGATGAGTTTGGGCGCAAAGCGCTTAACCGTCGGGTCCTCCGCCATCGACAGGCGGTCGGAGATCACGTGCGCCGAGGAGAGCATGTTGCGCAGATCGTGGCTCACCTTCGCCACCGCAAGGCCCAAAGCCGCAAGCCGGCTCTTCTGCTGCAGCATGGCGGCGAGTTCCGACTGCATGTCATGAAGCTCGCGCTCGGCGATGCCGATCTCATCGTTGCGCGCCGAGGGGACGATGATGCGCGAGCGGTCCTCCGGGTTCTGCGCGAATATCATCATGTTGCGCGTCAGCCGTTTCATCGGGCGGATGAGCACGATGTTGAGGGCGAGATAGACAAGGCCCGCGACGATGACGGACAGCACGACGGAAAGCAGGAAGATATTGAGACCGGAGCGCAGCATCGCCTCGCGCAGCGGATTTTCGAACAGCGCCACCTCGATCATGTCGCCCGACATGTTGGGCGGCTTGTCGATGACGCCGATGACGCGGCCGCCGGGCTGCAGCAGAACCGCGAAGGCGTCGCCGATGGCCGCGGGCCAGGAGACGTTGCGCAGATCGTAGGAGGCATCGATCATGTGATCGGTCTCGCTTCTGAGCATCAGTTTGCGCGTTTCGCCGCGGGTGAGGGAGACGACGAGCACGCCCGCTCCTTTCAGGATCTCGGTGCGGAGGTCGGGCGAGAGAATGCGGTCGGGGGCGGCTTCTGCCGCGAGCGCCGCGATTTCGGCCTGGGCGATGCGGCCCTTCAGCCACTGGATGCGGAAATTGGCGATGGAGGGCAGGAAGATCAGAACTTCGCCGAGCATGACGAAGAGAATGGTCATGAGCAGCACCTTGCCGGACAGCCCCCGCAGGAGGCCCGGACCCTCGCGCCGCGCGGAGCCGCCCGTCATGGTCTGATCCTGCTCATGAGACCTATTACGTGGCGGACGAGGCGATTGGATGCGAAATCCGCAAAATAACCGATGGCGGCGCGGCGCGAGGCCTCGCCGCGGGTGGGGTAGGGCAGGACGGAGGTGGCGAGCGAGCCGATCCTGAGGCTGCGTTCCAGCGCCAGGATCCAGGGCTGCAGAAGATCGCCCGCGCCCGGCCCCACAATGCCAGCGCCGAGGATGCGGCCGCGGCGGGTGGTGACGATCTTGACGAGGCCCCCGGCGTGGCCTTCGGCAATGGCGCGGTCATTGCCGCTGAAGGGCGCGCGCAGCACGCGGATGGCATCGCCATGGGCGGCGCGCGCCTCAGCCTCGGTAAGGCCGATCTGCGCAAGCTCTGGATCGGTGTAGGTGACATGCGGGATGGCGGCCGCCGCTCTGGCAGGAAGGCCGAACAGCGCGTTGCGGATGACGATGCCGGATTGGTAGCCCGCCTCGTGGGTGAAACGCCCGCCCGCCACGTCGCCGATGGCATAGACGCGGCGGTTCGTCGTGCGCTGGCCCTTGTCGACGGTGATGCCCTTCGGCGTGAAGGCGATGCCCGCGGCGCCGAGCCCGAGATCTTCGATATTGGGCTTGCGGCCGGTGGCGACCAGGAGGTGCGAGCCGGTGAAACTGCGGCCGCCCGCTTCGAGAGCGATGCCCATGCCGGCGCGGGTGACGCGCGTCACGGCGGTCGATGCGGCGATTTCGACGCCTTCCGCCGCAAGCTGCGCAAGCACGGCCGCCGCAAGTTCTGGGTCATCCTGCGCCAGCGGCGTGGCGGCTTCGATGACGGTGACGCGCGCGCCAAGCCGCCGGTGCGCCTGCGCCATCTCCATGCCGATGGGGCCGCCGCCGATGATGAGGAGGTGCGAGGGCAGGGTTTCGTTCGCGAACAGCGTCTCGTTGGTGAGGTAAGGGACATCGCCGAGGCCCGGGATGGGCGGCACGGCCGGGTGAGAGCCGGTGGCGATGACAGTGCGCCGCGCGGTGAAGCGCCGGCCCCCGGCTTCCAGGGTGCGGCCGTCGATGAAACGAGCCGCGGCGCGGACGACGGTGACGCCGAGATCTTCGAAGCGCTGCTGGCTGTCATGATGCGCAATGGCGGCTATGGCGCCCTGCACATGGGCGCGCACCGCGGCGAAGTCGATGTGCGGCTCCACCGATGTGATGCCGGCGCGCGCCGCATCGCGCATCGCCTGGGCCTGCTTCGCGGCGGCGAGCAAGGCCTTGGAGGGCACGCAGCCGGTGTTGAGGCACTCGCCGCCCATCTCGGCTTTTTCGAACAGCACCACGCGCTGCCCGAATTGCACGGCGGCGGCCGCGAAATAGAGGCCGCCGGAGCCCGCGCCGATCACCGCGATGTCGAAGCATTCCGTGCTCATGGCTTATGGCCCTTCCACAGTTTCACCAGCATGGGCGCCAGCGCGACGAGGCCGAGCCCGGTGAGGCCCCACAGCAGCTCCGGCGAGATCAGGGCCGCGGGGCTAAGCGAGACTTGGCAGTTTTCCGCTCCATTCTGCGCGGCGCAGACCTTGAAGGCCAGCGCCTGGTCGTCGATTACCGTGTCGAGGCCGGAGCCAACAAGCGCGAAGGCAATAGCGCCGGGTATGATGCCGATCGCCGTGGCTGCGAGAAAAGTGGCGAACGGCATGCGGCTCAAACCCGCCACGGCATTCACCGTCCAGAAGGGGAAAACGGGGGTGAGACGCAGGAACAGGAGCAGGCTGAAGCCATTCTCGGCAAAGCCGCGCGACAGCCGCGTGAGGAAGGGGCCGGAACGTTCCGCCAGGGCTGCCCCAAGCGATGTCTTCACGATCTGGAAGACGATGGCCGCTCCCGCCGTCGCCGCCAGCGTGGCGATGGGGGCGCTGACCGCCCAGCCGAACAGAAAGCCCCCCGCCAGGCTCATCGCCGCCGCCGCCGGGATCGACAGGGCGACGACAGCCACATAGAGCAGCGCGAAGCCGGCCAGCGCCAGTGCGAAATGACCATCGACCCAGCCGCTGATGGCGTCGCGGTGCTCGATCAGCGCGGGGAGCGAGAGCTGGTTCTGCAGGCCGAGTCCGAAGACCAGCGCCACCAAGCCCAGCAGCACGGCCACCGGCAACCAGCGCCGGGCCCGGGCGAGGGCGGGCAGGGTGTCATCCGGCTGGGGGCGGCTGGCGGGCGTCATCATTGTGTCTGTATGCTTGAACCATCAGGCCGCGGAGCGGAAGGGGGTCACGCTGGCATGCGCCCGCGCCGGCGCCCAGCGTGCCGCGCGCCTCGTTGACTTCGCGCGGCTTTTCCCTCATAAGCCCGGTCCATATTCCCGAGGCCGCTAAGACAGTCGCCTGGGCCTGTCCGGCCTGTTTGGACATGTTGTTGATATCATTGGCTGAACAAGCCGAAATGGAGTTAAGATCGTGAAGCGCACCTACCAGCCGTCCAAGCTCGTCCGCAAGCGCCGTCATGGCTTCCGCGCCCGCATGGCGACGGTTGGCGGCCGCAACGTCCTCGCCCGCCGCCGCGCCAAGGGCCGCAAGCGCCTCTCGGCCTAAGCGCCGGACAGCCTGACAATGGAGCGCCTGAAGCGTCGGCAGGATTTCGTTGCCGCCGCCCGGTCGCAGTATGCTGCAATGCCGGGCCTGGTCGTGCAAATGCGCGCCCGCGGTGACGGGGCCACGCCGCGAGTCGGCTTCACTGCGACGAAGAAGATCGGCAATGCGGTGGTCCGCAACCGGGTGAAGCGCCGGCTGCGCGCGCTGGCTCGGCTGCGGCTTTCGGCAGAAGCCCGCCCCGGCCACGACTATGTGCTGATCGGCCGGGCGTCCACAGCTGAGCGCGCCTTCCCCGACCTCGAGAATGATCTCAGCGCCGCCTTGAAAAGGCTGCACCGCACTGCCCACCTCCCGGCGGACAAGGGAACACCATGAACTTCGAGAACAAGAATTTCATTCTCGCCATCGTGCTGTCGATGCTGATCATCTTCGGCTGGCAGTATTTCTATGCAGGGCCGCTGCAGCAGAAACTGACGGCGCAGACGCAGGTGGCTGAGACGCAGCAAGCCGCCACGCCGGTCAGCGGCGGGGCGGTTCCCGGCATGACGCCGGAGGCGATCGCCGCCTCGCGCGAGGAAGCCCTTGCCAAGTCGCCGCGCCTGGCCATCAAGACTGACTATGTCTCAGGCTCGATCAACCTGAAGGGCGCGATGATCGACGACCTGCACCTGCTGCGCTACCGCGAGACGATCGATCCCAAGAGCCCGACCATCACCTTCTTCTCGCCGTCCGGCACGGCGGGCGCGTTGTTCGCCGAGCAAGGCTTGGTTGCCGCCACCGGCGCGACGGCGAAGCTGCCGGACTCGAACACTCTGTGGACCGCGCCCGCCGGCGCTGTGCTGAGCGAGAATAATCCCGTCACCATCACGTGGGACAATGGCGCGGGCCTGAAGTTCTCCCGCAAGATCCAGATCAGCGACGAATATCTCTTCACTGTCGAGCAGACGGTGGAGAACGGCTCTGCCGCCGCCGTGGCGATGATTCCCTATGCGCGCATCCAGCGTCAGGATACGCCCGTGGTCTCGGGCTACTGGGTGTTCTTCGAAGGCATGCTGGGCTGGCTGGACGGCAGCCTGCACGAGATCCACTACAAGGACGTCAACGGCCAGACCGAGCCCGACCGCCGCGAAACCACGGGTGGGTGGGTCGGATTCACCGACAAGTACTGGGCCGCGGCCGCAATTCCCGACCAGACGGCGCCGGTGACGGCGAGCTTCATCCACACCAAGCTCGGCAGCCGCGACCTCTACCAGACGGACTATCTCGCCAAGACGGCGATGGTGGTGCCGCCGGGCAAGTCGGCCTCCTCGACCAGCCGCCTGTTCGCCGGCGCCAAGGTGGTGCGCACCATCAACGCGATCGAGAACCTGCACCAAATCCAGGGCTTCAGCTATATCATCGACTGGGGCTGGTTCTACTTCCTGACCAAGCCGTTCTTCCATTTGCTCGACTGGATCAAGGGCCTCGTTGGCAATTTCGGCGTGGCCATCCTCATCGCCACCGTGCTCGTCAAGGCGGCGGTCTTCCCGCTTGCCAACAAGTCCTATGCCTCGATGAGCAAGATGAAAAAGCTGCAACCCGAGATGGAGCGGCTGAAGAAGGAATATCCCGACGACAAGATGAAGCAGCAGCAGGAGATGATGGCCCTCTATAAGCGCGAGAAGGTTTCGCCGCTGTCGGGCTGCCTGCCCGTCGTCGTGCAGATTCCCATCTTCTTCGCGCTATACAAGGTGATCCTCACCTCGATCGAACTCAGGCATGCGCCGTTCTTCGGGTGGATCCATGACCTGTCCGCGCCCGATCCGACGAGCCTGTTCAATCTCTTCGGCCTCATCCCCTGGACGCCGCCCCATATGCTGATGATCGGCGTGTGGCCGATCATCATGGGCATCACCATGTGGCTGCAGATGCGCCTTAACCCCACGCCGCCGGACCCGGTGCAGGCGAGCCTGTTCAACTGGATGCCGGTGATGTTCACCTTCATGCTCGGCACATTTCCGGCCGGCCTTGTCATCTACTGGGCGTGGAGCAATACGCTCTCCATCCTGCAGCAGTCCTTCATCATGAAGCGCCATGGCGTCGACATCGACTTCTTCGGCAATGTGAAGAACAGCATCCCCTTCCTGAAGAAGAAGGCCGCCAGTTGAGCGAGGCCTTCACCGATACCCAAATCGACGCGGGCCGCCGTCTGTTCGGTGGCCCGTCGCGTTTCCTGCTGGGTGTCGCGAAGCTCGAGCAGCTGCCGCCCTCCAAGGGCGTGGAGATTGCCTTCGCCGGCCGCTCCAATGTCGGCAAGTCGTCGCTGATCAATGCGCTGACCAATGTCAACGGCCTGGCACGCGCCTCCAACACGCCGGGACGCACCCGGGAGCTCAACTTCTTCGACGTGAACGAAGCGCTGACGCTGGTCGACATGCCGGGCTATGGCTATGCCAAGGCGCCGAAACATGAGGTGAAGCAGTGGCAGGCGGTGCTGAAGGGCTATCTCCGCGGCCGCCCCGGCCTCACCCGCGCCTTCGTGCTGATCGACAGCCGGCACGGCATCCTGAAGGCCGATGAAGAGATGTTCGGCCTCCTCGACGAGGCCGCCGTCACCTACCAGGCGGTGCTGACCAAGACCGACAAGATCAAACCCGCGGAACTCGAAAAAATGCGCGAGACGGTGACGGCGGCGGTCAAGAAGCACCCGGCAGCCTTTCCGCAGATCCATGCCACCTCCAGCGGCAAGGGCCTCGGCATCCCCGAGCTCCGTGCGGAGATCGCCGGGCTGCTTTAGGCCTTTGAAACCGGAACGAATGTCCTGTAGGACGCTTCGCGACTGACGGGGAATCTCCATGGACGAAATCGCCACCACGGCCCGAATCCTATCCGAGGCGCTGCCCTTCCTGCAGCGCTATGACGATCAGATCATCGTGGTGAAATATGGCGGCCACGCCATGGTGGACCCGAAGCTCGCCCACCAGTTCGCACGCGACATGGTGATGCTCAAGGTCTGCGGCCTCAACCCCATCGTGGTGCATGGCGGCGGACCCCAGATCAACAAGATGCTCGACAAGCTGGAAGTTCAGCCGGAGTTTCGCGAGGGCTTGCGCGTCACCGACGAAGCCACCATGTCGGTGGTCGAGATGGTGCTGTCGGGCTCGATCAACAAGTCGATCGTCGCCTCGATCCAGCAGGCGGGCGGCCGCGCGGTCGGCATCTCCGGCAAGGACGGCAACCTGATGATCGCCGGGAAGCTGACCAGGAAGAAGACCGACCCCGAAACCGGCAAGACGGTCGAGATCGACTTCGGCTTCGTCGGCGAGCCGGTGAAGGTCAATACCGAGATCCTCCAGACTATCATGAAGTCCGACGCCATTCCGGTGATCGCGCCCGTCGGCGTGGGCATCAACGGCGAGACCTTCAACGTCAACGCCGACACGGCGGCGGGTGCGGTGGCAACGGCCACGAAGGCCAAGCGTCTGCTGCTGCTGACCGACGTTGCAGGCGTGCTCGACAAGGACAAGAACCTGATCAGCGAACTGGCGGTGGAAGAATTGCCGAAGCTCATCGAGAACGGCACCATCACCGGCGGCATGATCCCCAAGGTGGAAAGTGCCGCGGCGGTGGTCGAGTCCGGGGTTGAGGGCGTCATCATCCTCGATGGCCGGGTGCCGCATTCGGTTCTGCTCGAGCTCCTGACGCCGCATGGCGTGGGCACGCGCATCTCGCGGGCCGGGGCATGAAGGGTTTTGCGCACGTCGATACCTGGGTCTTCGACCTCGACAACACGCTCTACCCGGCCTCCTGCCGGCTGTTCGACCAGATCGACGTGAAGATGGGGAACTTCGTCTCGAAGCTGCTCAACGTCGATTATGACGAAGCAAAGCGCCGCCAAAAGGATATGTTCTACAAATACGGCACCACGCTGCGCGGGCTGATGACCGAGCACGGCATCACGCCGGACGACTTCCTCGACTATGTCCACGACATCGACCATTCGCCGGTGCCGTTGAACAGGCCGCTTGACGATGCGCTGCACGCGCTGCCCGGCCGCAAGCTGATCTTCACCAACGGCACCGTGGCCCATGCCGAGAAGGTGCTGGCCCGCATCGGCATCACGCATCACTTCGGCGGCATCTTCGACATCGTGCATTCGGACTTCATCCCCAAACCCGGGATGGAGCCCTACAAGAAGTTCGTGCGCCAGATGGGGATCACGCCTGGGACCTCCGCCATGTTCGAGGACATCGCCCGCAACCTCGAGGCGCCGCATGCGCTGGGCATGGCAACGGTGCTGGTGGTGAGCCCCGGGAACAACGACGCCGAGCACCTGAACAAGGCTAGCGGCGGCACGGCGCAGGAGCACATCCACCACGTGACCGACGACCTCGCCAGCTTCTTGGCGGGATTGACAAGAGACCTCAAAACCCGGTCTTGACCGGAGAAACCTTTTTGGCGAAAGCCAGCCCGAAACGCACGAGGGGACAGCCATGACCGATCTTCAGACCACCATCGAACAGGCCTGGGAGGCCCGCGACAAGGCCAACCTCGAGACCAAGGGCCCGGTGCGTGACGCCGTGGCGGCCGCCCTCGACCTGCTCGATTCCGGCAAGGCCCGCGTCGCCGAGAAGCGCGACGGCGAATGGCACGTGAACCAGTGGCTGAAGAAGGCGGTGCTGCTGTCCTTCCGTCTGAACGACATGGCTTTGATCTCCGGCGGCCCCGGCGGGTCCAGCTGGTGGGACAAGGTTCCCTCCAAGTTCGATGGCTGGGCCGAGAAGGACTTCCGCGCCGCGGGCTTCCGCACCGTGCCCAACTGCGTGGTTCGCAAGTCGGCCTATATCGCGCCGGGCGCCATCCTTATGCCGTCCTTCGTCAATCTCGGCGCCTATGTGGACACCGGCACCATGGTCGACACCTGGGTGACGGTCGGCTCCTGCGCCCAGATCGGCAAGAACGTGCATCTCTCGGGTGGCGTGGGCATCGGCGGCGTGCTGGAGCCGATGCAGGCCGGCCCCACCATCATTGAGGACAACTGCTTCATCGGCGCCCGCTCCGAGGTGGTCGAGGGCGTCGTCGTGGGCGAAGGCTCGGTCATCTCCATGGGCGTGTTCATCGGCCAGTCGACCAAGATCATCGAGCGCGACACCGGCAGGGTGCACATGGGCAAGGTGCCGCCCTATTCGGTGGTTGTCTCGGGCTCGCTGCCGCAGAAGCCCTATGCAGATGGCTCGCCCTCGCCGTCGCTCTACTGCGCGGTGATCGTCAAGCGGGTGGACGAGAAGACGCGGTCGAAGACTTCGATCAACGAGCTGCTGCGGGACTGAATTACCATTTATCGTTGCAAATCAATCTGGCGGCATCTATCTCAGATTAAGATCGTTCATGCCTTACATGCGATAAGAGGCGGAAAGAATAGTGGAACTATGGTGGCTTTTCTTCAGGCTGGAGGGACGCGTCCGCCGACTGGACTATTGGTTAGGTGTGGTCGTGCTTACCGTCCCCGCCGTCGGGGCGTACTTTCTTGACCGCGCGACTGGAAATGCCGACGCGGACGGCTTCGGCCCGTTCTCCGCAGTCGTGACGGCGGTCACCTCCTGGTCCTGGATCGCTCTTCACGCGAAACGCTGGCACGACCGCGACAAATCCGGCTGGTGGACGCTGATCGGCCTCGTGCCGTTCATCGGTGCTGTATGGATGCTCATCGAACTGGGCGTCCTTCGGGGCACGGATGGCGCCAATAAGTATGGGCCGGATCCGCTGAGCGATTAGAGCCGTGCCGGAATGGCGACGCGAGTACCGCAAAGACGGCAAGTGTGATGGGCGCGGCGAGGTGCTGATTCCCTCCCGCGCGGCGATGCTCTACACTGCTCTCCATGAAGAACACCCCGACCGATCCCGTTCCGCTGCTGCAGGACCTGATCCGAGCCAAGTCCGTCACGCCCGCCGAGGGGGGAGCGCTGACCTATCTCGAGAACCTGCTCTCAACCCATGGCTTCGTCTGCCAGCGGCTGATCTTCCGCGAGGCGGGAACGCCCGATGTCGAGAACCTCTTTGCGCGGATCGGGACGGGGAGCCCACATCTCTGCTTCGCGGGGCACACCGACGTCGTGCCGGAGGGCATCGTGGAGAGCTGGACGCACCAGCCCTTTGCCGCCGAGATTGCCGATGGCTTCGTCTATGGCCGCGGCGCCACTGACATGAAGGGTTCGGTTGCGGCCTTCGCCGGGGCTGCCATCGACTTCGTGCGGAGTGCCGGAAAGTTCAAGGGCTCGCTCTCCTTCCTCATCACCGGTGACGAGGAAGGCCCTGCCATCAACGGCACGGTGAAGGTGCTGCAGTGGATGCGCGAGAACGGGCACATTCCCGACCATTGCATCGTCGGCGAGCCGAGCTGCGCGGAACGGCTCGGCGACACCATCAAGATCGGGCGCCGGGGGTCGGTGAGTTTCACCGTGACGGTCGATGGCCGGCAGGGCCATGCCGCCTATCCGCACAAGGCCGACAACCCGATCCCCAAGCTCGTGCGCTTCGTCGACCGCATCGCTCACGCCGCACTCGACGAGGGCAATGACCACTTCGACCCTTCGACGCTCGCCGTCACCACCTTCGACGTCGGCAACCCGGCGGGCAATGTCATCCCGTCGCGCGCCACCACCAAGTTCAATATCCGCTTCTCGACGGAGCACAGCTTTGCCTCGCTGCGGCAGTGGGTGGACGCGCAGGTCGCCGTGGTGAAGTCCGAGATGGGCGGCACGTGGACGGTGTGCGCCACCGAGGGAGCCGATGCCTTCATCACCGAGCCCGGACGCTTCGTCGGTCTGGTGCAGGATGCAGTGGAGCATGAGACTGGCGTGCTGCCCAAGCTCTCCACCAGTGGCGGTACGTCGGACGCGCGCTTCTTGAAGGATTATTGCCCGGTGCTGGAATTCGGCCCGACCAATGCCACGATTCACCAGACGGACGAGCGCATTGCGATCGGCGAACTGCGCGCCACGCAGGCCGTCTACGCCCGCATCATCGCGGATTACTTCTCGGCGGAACTGTAGCCGACGCGCAGCAGGTAGAGCCCGTCCGGCGGGGCCACCGGCCCGCAGGCTGTGCGGTCCGCCGCGTCCAGAGCGCGCTTCATGTCATGCGGCGTCCACTTGCCCTCGCCGACAAGGCGCAGCGAACCCACCATCGAGCGCACCTGGTTGTGCAGGAAGGAGCGCGCATCGGCGCGCAGCTCGATCAGTTCGCCATAGCGCGCAACCTCGAAACGGTCGAGCGTCTTCACCGGCGAATTGGCCTGGCACTGCGCGGCGCGGAAGGTGGTGAAGTCATGCTTGCCGACGAGTTGCTGTGCCGCCTCGTGCATCGCATCCGAGTCGAGGTCGACCGGCAGCCACCACACCTTGCCGCGGTCGAGTGCCGGCGGCGCACGGCGGTTGAGGATGCGGTAGAGGTAATAGCGGCGCGTGGCGGAGAAGCGGGCATGGAAGTCTTGCCCCACTTCTTCCGCCTCGAGCACGCTCACCGGGTGCCCGCGTGTGTTGCCATTGAGCGCATTGCGGAGCTTGAACGGGTCCCACGCCTTGGCGAGATCGACATGCGCCACCTGCGCCAGTGCATGCACGCCCGCATCGGTGCGGCCCGCGCCATAGACCATGGAATGGCCGCCGTTGATGATGCTGACGGCGCGCTCCAGCACGTCCTGCACAGAGGTGCCGCCCGCTTGGGATTGCCAGCCGGTGAAGGGGCCGCCGTCATATTCGATGGTGAGGCGATAGCGCGGCATCACGCGGCCTCCGTGCCCTTGGGGATGGGGAAGCCACGGAGGAACCCCGACGCCTCCACGGCGCCCTTGCCCTCGCGCTGGAGCTTGAGGAGACGGATCGCACCTGAGCCGCAGGCGATGGTGAGTGCATCGTCGAGGAAGGTTCCGGGCGTGCCCTGGCCAGCGGTGACGTCGCACAGCAGCGCCTTGAGGCGCGTGCCCTTCACCGGGAACCACGCGCCGGGGAAGGGCGAGAGGCCGTGGATGCGGTTGCGCACGTCGTCCGCGCTCCTGGTGAAGTCGATGCGGGCCTCAGACTTGTCGATCTTCTTCGCATAGGTCACGCCGTCCTCTGGCTGTGGCGTACAGCTGATCTCCGTCTGGGCCAGCACCTCGACCATCAGTCGCGCGCCGAGGCTGGCGAGTTCATCATGCAGCGACTGCGCGGTGGTCGTGGGCGTGATGGCGACGCGTCCCGTCTTGCACATCGGGCCCGTGTCGAGCCCTTCCTCCATGCGCATGATGGTAACGCCGGTCTCGGCATCGCCCGACATGATGGCGCGCTGGATGGGAGCCGCACCCCGCCAGCGCGGCAACAGCGAGGCGTGAACGTTGAAGCAGCCCAAGCGCGGCGCATCGAGCACCGGCTTCGGCAGCAGCAGGCCATAGGCAACGACGACGGCCGCATCTGCCTTGAGCGCCGCAAAGCGGGCCTGTTCTTCCTCCGGCTTGAGCGAGGTGGGGGTTCGCACCGCGATGCCCTGTTCTGCGGCAAAGGCGTGGACGGGCGACGGCCGTTCCGCCATGCCGCGGCCGGCGGGGCGCGGTGGCTGGGAATAGACTGAAGCCACCTCGTGGCCTGCGGCGATCAGGGCCTTCAGCGTTGCGACCGCGAAGTCCGGCGTGCCCATGAAGACGAGACGCATGGGCTTCAGAGCTTTCCGAGCTTGTGGGCCTTCTGGAATTTCTTGATCACCCGCTCGCGCTTCAGCCGCGAGATGTGGTCGATGAACAGCACACCGTTCAAATGGTCGATCTCGTGCTGCAGGCAGGTGGCCATCAGCCCGGTGGCGTGCATTTCGTTCGGCTCGCCCTGGCGGTTGAGGTAGCGCACCTTGATCTCTGCGGGCCTGGTGACCATCTCGTAGTAATCGGGGATCGAAAGGCAGCCTTCCTCGTAATCGCTCTGCTGCTCGCTCGCCCACGTGATTTCCGGATTGGCGACGAAGAGCGGCGCCTTGGGCTCGCCGTCCTTGGCCAGGTCGATCACCAGCAGGCGCTGCGGCACGCCGACCTGGATCGCGGCAAGGCCGATGCCGGGGGCACGGTACATGGTCTCCAGCATGTCGTCCCACAGCGCCTTCACGTGGGAATCGATGGTTGCCACGGGCTTCGACACCTCGCGGAGCGTCTTCTCGTCGGGGAGCGTTATGATCGGGAGGAGCGACATGGCCGTCCCATAGTCAAGCCGTGAACGCCGGTCAATCAGGCCTCAGGGGCTGATGCAGGGGGTGCGCTCGTAGCCGTGGCCCACATAGGTATCGGTGGCCGGGTCATAGCTGCGGTAGCGGGCGCTGCACCAGGCCTCATGGCTTGAACCGGAGTGCCGCTGCGCGGCCGGCGGGCGGAAATCGCCGTAGCGGTGGACCTGGAAGGGTTTCTGGTACCAGTAGCTGCCGGGACGGGCCACCATGGCGCGCTGGAACGGCGTGTAATCCATCCGGGCCGCGCATTCGAAAATTCCGTCGGCGCAGGTCTTTTCGATCACATAGGGCTTCCAGGTCTTCACGCCGTCCTTGTCCGTGCCATAGGGATCGGAGGCCCAGGCGCCGGCCGCCAGCGCAGCGATGCCGGGGAGGCCCAGAAGGGGGGCGAGGATCGTCCTGAACATGGCTGAAATTCTCCCTGAAATCCCCTCCGGGCGGGGACGCTGACGGATGGTCAGAATGCAGCCCGGCGCAGTGCTTTGCAAGCCGCCGCGCTTGCCTTTTGTTCCCCGAGCGCCCATATAGCCTTCCGGGAGGTTGGCGGCGGACGTGCCGCTCGCCAACCGGGTCAGGTCCGGAAGGAAGCAGCCCCAACGAGACCGGAACGGGTTGCCCGTCCAGCCTCCCACCCTTTAAGCTCCCCCGCGGATGCCCGCCATGGACGAGACACAGAGCGGCGCGAACCCGGGCGGCTATCGCGTTCTTGCCCGGAAATACCGCCCGCGCACCTTCCCTGACCTCATCGGCCAGGAAGCGATGGTGCGCACCCTCACCAACGCCTTCGCCTCCGGCCGAATCGCGCAGGGCTTCATGCTGACGGGTGTGCGCGGCGTCGGCAAGACGACCACCGCCCGCCTGATCGCCCGCGCCCTGAACTATGGCGACCGGCCGGCCATCGACATGGCTGAGATGGGTCCGCACTGCGAGGCCATCCTCGAATCGCGCCACATGGACGTGATCGAGATGGACGCTGCCTCCAACACCGGCGTCGACAACATGCGCGAGATCATCGACAGCGTGCGCTATGCACCCGTCCAGGCGCGCTACAAGGTCTATATCATCGACGAAGTGCACATGCTCTCGAAGAGCGCCTTCAACGCGCTGCTCAAGACACTGGAAGAGCCGCCGCCGCATGTGAAGTTCATCTTCGCCACCACCGAGATCAACAAGGTTCCCGTCACCATCCTGTCGCGCTGCCAGCGCTTCGACCTGAAGCGGCTCGATGCCGCGCTCCTTGCCTCGCACTACGGCAATATCGCGGTGAAGGAAGGTGTCGAGGCCGAGGCGGACGCACTTGCCATGATCGCGCGCGCGGCCGAAGGCTCGGTGCGTGACGGGTTGTCGCTGCTTGACCAGGCCATCGCCTATGGCGAGGGCAAGGTGAAGGCGGCGGATGTCGCCGCCATGCTGGGCCTCATGGACCGCTCGCGCATCATCGACCTTTTCGAGAAGGTGATGGCGGGCGACGCCAAGGGCGCCATCGAGGAGATCGAAGCGCAGCATCAGAGCGGCGGCGATCCGGCCACAATTCTCAGCGGCCTTGCCGATTATGTGCACTGGGTCACGCGCCTCAAGGTGGTGAAGGAAGGCGCACTCGCGGATTCCTCGCGCACCGAGGCGGAGAAGACGCGTGGCGCCGGGCACGCGCGGAAATGCGGCATTGCGCATCTGACGCGAGCCTGGTCCATGCTGCTCAAGGGCATCCGCGAGGCGGATATCCATTCCGACCCGCTGATGGCGGCCGAGATGGTGCTGATCCGCCTCTGCCATGCCGCCGATCTTCCGGGCGGCGAGGAACTCGCCAAGATCGTCAAGCAGGCGCAATCCTCCGAGCGCGTGGCGCCGATGAGCGCGCGCGAGCTGCTGCGTAACAATTCCGATACACCCGTCGAATCGCGGGGCGCGCTCGCGGTGAAGCCGCAGGTGGCCGCCCCGGCGGAAACGCGCGCCTTCTCGAGCCTCAAGGACCTGGTGGCGCTTGCGACCGAGAAGCGCGACATCAAGCTCAAGACCGATCTCGAAAGCATGATCCGCCCGATCCGCGTGGCGCCGGGGCAGTTCGAGCTGGCGCTGGAGCCCGGCGCATATCCGGGTCTCGCCAACGAGATTGGCCGTAAGCTCGAAGCCTTTACGGGCATGCGCTGGATCGTGATGGTGGCAAAGGACGGCGGCGAAAAGCCGGTGGCCCGCCAGCGCCAGGAGGCCAAGGACAACCTGTTCATGACCGCGCGCGAACACCCGGACGTGCAGGCGGTGCTGAAGCGTTTCCCCGGGGCGGAGATCGTCGACGTCAAGCTGCCCGATGACAGCCTGCCGTCCCCCAACATGAGTGAGAGCGATGAAGAACCTCGGTGACATGATGAAACAGGTCCAGGCCATGCAGTCCCGCATGGCCGAGATGCAGGCCAAGCTGGAGCAGGCCACCGTCACCGGCCAGTCTGGCGGCGGGCTTGTGAAGGTGACACTCTCCGGCAAGGGTGTCATGACCGCGCTCTTCATCGACCCCTCGCTGATGAAGGCGGAGGAGAAGGACATTCTCGAGGACCTGATCCTCGCCGCCCACACCGATGCCAAGTCCAAGTCCGAAGCCATGATGGCGGAGGAGATGAAGTCGGTGACCGGCGGCTTGCCGCTGCCGCCCGGCTTCAAGCTGCCCTTCTGATGTCGCGCCGCACGACAGGACCCGAGATCGAGAGGCTGATCCAGCTCCTGGCGAAACTGCCGGGGCTCGGCCCCCGCTCGGCCCGGCGTGCGGCCCTGTTCCTGATCAAGAACCGCGAACGCCTTCTGGCCCCCATGGCGCTCGCCATGGCGGAAGCGCGGGAGAAGGTCACAATTTGCATGGAATGCGGCAATGTCGACACGGTGGATCCCTGCACGCTCTGCACCGACGTGCGGCGTGACCGCACCACGATCTGCGTCGTGGAGGAGGTGGGCGATCTCTGGGCGCTGGAACGCGCGGGCGCCTGGAATGGCCTCTATCACGTTCTCGGCGGCACGCTGTCGGCGATCGAGGGTGTCCACCCGGAGGACCTCGCAATCGGGTCTCTGATCGAGCGTGCCGGTCAGGCGCAAACAAAGGAAGTAGTGCTGGCGCTGAACGCCACGGTCGAGGGACAGACCACCGCTCACTATATCACGGAGCGCCTGAAGACGCTGGGCATCGCCACCTCGCGCCTCGCCCATGGCGTGCCGGTCGGCGGCGAGCTGGATTACCTCGACGAGGGCACGCTGACCCAGGCGATCAGGGCAAGGCGGCCCTTGTAAGCGTGAGCGGAATCGGCAGTTGCTGGCCCGTCGCCGCCTCCGCCAGCTGCATGAAATATCTGGTTGGCGTTAAACTTTAGCAATATCCGTCAGTGCCACTTGAAAGGTCTGAACAAAGTCCCAACTCCCGATATGTCGAGAAATATTGGGATCACAAGACATGATGTATTCTTCCGGTGTCATCGCTTTGGCAGCCGTAATGCTGGCATCACCAGTTGCTGCATCTGAACGGGATGCGACGCCATCCGAGCGCGATCGGGTCGTACAGCACCTCAAGAAGGTGGGCTATACGCGGATTTCCGATGTCGATGTCGTCAATGGCCGGTTTGAGGCTGACGCGATATCGCGCGCAGGAGCCGACGTCGATGTCATCGTGGACATGAAGACTCTGAACGTCATTAGAGAAAATCCATCGTAGTCGGTTTGCGGGTACTGCACACCGGACTGGATTGGGGTCCCGAAGAATTCGAGGGGCGTGGATCAGCACATTGCAGGCGCGCCCCTCCTTCTCGGCTTTGCCCGCCTCCGAGCGGGCGATCCTTTCTGGCTGCCACGGAAAAGGATGCCAGGGTCAAGCCGTAGCATGAAGAAATGGGGGAGAAAGCTCCGATGCCGCCATCAGGCCTTGGCATCACGAGGCAATGGCGAAAACTCTGATCGGGGCGCCGTCACCCACGCTCCACCAGCTTCGGCCGCGTGGCTTCCATCTCTTCCTGCAAATCCAGGCTCTCGATCCTCAGCCCCCGCCGAGTCACCTTGTCGGCGGAGACACCGAGTTTTTCGAGGTCCACCGCGGCGGCACCGAAATGCTTCTGCAGGTCGCCCACGCGCTCCCTCAGCCGGCCCACGTCGTCGAGCAGCTTCGTCACCTCCACCTTGATGAGGCCCGCCTGCTCGCGCATGCGGGCGTCGCGGAAGATGGCCTGGAGGGTCTGGACGAGCAGCATCAGCACATTGGGCGAGGCGATGATGACGCGGGCGCGATGCGCCTTCTGGATCACGTCCTCGAAGGTCTCGTAGAGCTCGGCATAGACGGACTCGGAGGGCACGAACATGATCGCCGTCTCATGCGTTTCGCCGGGCAGGAGATATTTCTCCGCAATGTCCTTCACGTGTTTCAGCACGTCGCCCCTGAGCCGCGCCTCGGCGTTGCGCAGCCCGGTTTCGCCTCTTGCCGCCTTCAACGCATTGAAAGCCTCGAGCGGGAACTTGGCGTCGATCACCAGCTTGATGTCCGAATCCGGCAGCGACACCAGGCAGTCGGGCCGGGTGTTGTTGCTCAAGGCGCCCTGGAAGGCATAGGCCTGCGATGGCAGCCCGTCGCGGATGATCGCCTCCATGCGCGCCTGGCCATAGGCGCCGCGCGCCTGCTTGTTGGACAGGATGTCCTTGAGGCTCAGCATCTCGCCCGACAGCGCAGCGATGTTCTTCTGTGCCGCGTCGATGACCGCGAGGCGCTCATGCAGCTGCTTCAGCGATTGGCCGGTGCGCTCCGCCTGGTCGGTGAGGCGCTCGTCGAGGGTGGAGACGAGCTGGATCTGCGAGCCCTGGGCTTGGTCGACGAGGCTCTTGAGCGCGCCGGAGAGTTCGGCGATGCGGTATTCGAGGTCCGCGGCGCGGCGCTGGGCGGAGATCGACTCGGCCGCGCGGTTCGCCTGGGCCCGCCATGACAGCACGACGGCTGCGATGAGCAGTAGCAGGGCTAAGAGCCCGGCGGCCAACAGCAAATGAAGGAGCGTGACGGGAGAGCCGCCGATCTCAAGCAGGGTGCGGTTGAGGTCCATGGATGAAGACTACGCCGATTCGGTTCCCCAAAGTTAAGTGGCCCGCCCATACCGGCAGGGTATGGACGGGCCTATGGCCTTCACGGCTCGGGACGGCGACAGGAGCCATGCTGGCCAAACTGGCAGTCGGTTGCGTCTATCAACGCAGAGCCTGCGGGCAGGGTCCGGAAGAATTGCACAAACGTTGTACCGACCGGCCCTCAAACATCAAAATGTCCTCCAAACCCGGCGGGAGCGGGGAGGGCGCATGGCATTATGGTGGCGGGATCGTTGACCCGCCGTACAATGGCCGGCTTGCGGACCTTGGCGCACGTTCCGATCAGGTGGAATCACCTGATCGATAAGAATATGCGCCAGATCAATAGCTTGAGCATGATCTTATCGCAAAAGTGGGTTCCACTCTTGCGCATCATGCTTCTAGAGCATTTTCACAGTTAGCTTCGATATCCTGCATGAGTGAGGAAATTTTCGCATTCGCTTT
>NZ_JADCDB010000042.1 GCF_020252395.1 Aestuariivirga sp. | reverse complement strand
GTCGATCAGGGATCGGGCCTGATCCGGGCGCGCCGGCTGACGGGCGCCAAGACCTATGAGAGCGAAGTGACCGGCGATCTCATCATGGGCGGCGAGAAGGCGGTCTATGCCGGTAAGGCTTATCACAAGCGGACCCGCCGCCCCAGACTTCCGCCCGCGGCGTCTCCTCTAGTCCCGCCACGCCACAGTTGCGGATGGGGGAATGGCGGAGGAAGCACAGGGCATGGTCTTTCAGCACTGCAATTCCTATGCACTCATGGTCCGGGCAGCGCGCGCATTTGGCTCCTGCACATGTTGGCGCCATAGGCAAAGTAGAGCACTACTCCGCAGCCTGCCTCTTTCCGCGGCGGAGCACCTCTTTCAGGAACTGGCCGGTGTAGCTGCGCTTCTCGCGCGCCACGTCCTCGGGCGTTCCGGCCACCACGATCTCGCCGCCGCCGTCGCCGCCTTCGGGGCCCAAGTCGATGATCCAGTCGGCGGTCTTGATGACCTCGAGATTGTGCTCGATGACGACGACGCTGTTGCCCTGATCGACGAGTTCATGCAGCACTTCGAGGAGTTTCTTCACATCATGGAAGTGAAGCCCCGTGGTTGGCTCGTCGAGCAGGTAGAGGGTGCGGCCGGTGGCGCGGCGCGAGAGCTCCTTGGCGAGCTTGACGCGCTGCGCCTCGCCGCCCGACAGCGTGGTGGCCTGCTGGCCGACCTTGATGTAACCAAGGCCGACGCGCTCCAGCGTCTCCATCTTGTCGCGCACGGACGGTACGGCGCGGAAGAAGTCCGCCGCCTCCGACACCGTCATCTCCAGCACGCCGGCGATGGACTTGTCCTTGAACTTGATCTCCAGCGTCTCGCGATTGTAGCGGTGGCCGTGGCAGGCGTCGCAGGTGACATAGACGTCGGGGAGGAAGTGCATCTCGATCTTGATGACGCCGTCGCCCTGGCAGGTTTCGCAGCGCCCGCCCTTGACGTTGAAGGAGAAGCGCCCCGGTTCGTAGCCGCGGGCCTTGGCTTCCGGCAGGCCCGCGAACCAGTCGCGGATCGGGGTGAAGGCGCCGGTATAGGTTGCGGGGTTCGAGCGCGGCGTGCGGCCGATGGGGCTCTGGTCGATGTCGATGATCTTGTCGAGCAGTTCGAGGCCCTCGATGCGGTCATGCACGGCGGGCGCCTCACGCGAGCCCATGAGCTTGCGCGCCGCGGCCTTGTAAACCGTATCGATCAGCAGCGTGGACTTGCCGCCGCCCGAGACACCGGTGACGCAGGTGAAGACGCCCAGCGGGATTTCCGCCGAAACATTCTTCAGGTTGTTGGCGCGCGCACCCTTAACGCGGATGGAGCGGCCCTTCTCCCACTTGCGGCGAAGGCCGGGCACCGGCACGGCCTGCTGGCCGGTGAGATATTGCCCGGTCAGCGACTTGGGGTTTGCCATCACCTCGGCGGGCGTTCCTTGGGCGATGATCTGGCCGCCATGGACGCCGGCGCCCGGGCCGATGTCGACGACATAGTCGGCAAGCCGGATCGCATCCTCGTCATGCTCGACGACGATCACCGTGTTGCCAAGGTCGCGCAGGCGTACGAGCGTTTCGAGGAGGCGCGCATTGTCGCGCTGGTGCAGGCCGATCGACGGTTCATCCAGCACATAGAGCACGCCAGTCAGGCCGGAGCCGATCTGCGAGGCGAGACGGATGCGCTGGCTCTCGCCGCCCGACAGCGTGCCGGAGGTGCGCGACAGGTTGAGATAGTCGAGCCCCACGTCAACGAGGAACTTCAGGCGGTCGCGGATTTCCTTGAGGATGCGCGCGGCGATTTCCTGGTCCTTCGCCTTGAGCTTCTTCGGCAGAGACGCGAACCAGTCGTTGGCCTCGCGGATCGCCATGGCCGAGATTTCGCCGATATGCTTGCGGTCAACCTTCACGGCCAGGGCCTGCGGCTTCAGCCGGAAGCCGTTGCATTCGGAGCAGGGGTGGTCCGACTGGTATTTGGAGAGTTCCTCGCGCATCCACTCGGAATCGGTCTCGCGCCAGCGCCGCTCGATGTTGCCGATGACGCCTTCGAAAGGCTTCTTCGTCTTGTAGGCGCGGATGCCGTCATCGTACGTGATGGTGACTTCATCGGTCCCCGTGCCGAACAGGATCGCCTCGCGAACCTTCTTCGGAATATCCTTCCAGGGCGTGTTCATCGACACCTTGTAGTGCTTGGCCAGCGCCTCCAGCGTCTGGTTGTAATAGGGGGAAGTATTGCCGGTGCGGGCCCAGGGCAGGATCGCGCCAGCCTTCATCGAGAGGGAGGCATCGGGCACGACGAGTTCGGGCTCGAAATGGAGCTCGGTGCCAAGGCCGTCGCATTTCGGGCAGGCGCCATAGGGGTTGTTGAAGGAGAAGAGCCGGGGCTCGATCTCGTCGATGGTGAAGCCCGAGACGGGGCAGGCGAAGCGCTCCGAGAACAGCAGGCGCTCATGCGTATCGTTCTTCGACTTGTTGGCGCCTTCCTCGGTGGTGGCCGAAGCGGGAAGCGGCTTGTCGGCAAATTCGGCGACGGCCAGGCCATCGGCCAGCTTGAGCGCGGTCTCGAAGCTGTCGGCAAGCCTGGTGCCGATGTCGGGCTTGACCACGAGGCGGTCCACCACCACGTCGATGTCGTGCTTGAATTTCTTGTCGAGGGCAGGCACCGCGTCGATCTCGTGGAACTTGCCGTCGACCTTAACGCGGGTGAAGCCCTTCTTTTGCAGCTCGGCCAGTTCCTTGCGGTACTCGCCCTTCCGCCCGCGGACGATGGGGGCCATCAGGTAAAGGCGCGTACCTTCGTCCAGCGCCAGCACGCGGTCGACCATCTGGGTCACCGTCTGGCTCTCGATGGGAAGGCCGGTGGCCGGCGAATAGGCGACACCGATGCGCGCGAAGAGGAGGCGCATGTAGTCATAGATCTCGGTGACGGTGCCAACGGTCGAGCGCGGGTTGCGGCTCGTGGTCTTCTGCTCGATCGAGATGGCGGGCGAGAGGCCGTCGATCTGGTCGACATCCGGCTTCTGCATCATCTCCAGGAATTGCCGCGCATAGGCCGAAAGCGACTCGACATAGCGGCGCTGGCCCTCGGCATAGATCGTGTCAAAGGCGAGCGAGGATTTGCCGGAGCCCGACAGCCCGGTAAAAACGATCAGCTTGTCCCGCGGCAGTTCGAGGGAGACATTCTTCAGGTTGTGCTCGCGCGCGCCCTGGATCGACAGGACTTTCTTATGCTCTGGCATGAGCCCTCGACTAGATCAAAAAGAGAACGGCTGCAAGGATGGACCCGTTATATGGCAGGATACGCACAGGCTTCCGCCGCAGTTCGGCTTATCAACACCATCTTGAGGTGGCAGAGCCATGCAGCGGCAGGTCACGCCGGACCGATTGCCAGAATACGCGGCGGTTGCCGGGTGTCAATGTCCCGTGGCAGTCTGTCAGCAGATGTATTCCTATGTTCGCGACGCGAAAGGACAGACAATCCGTCTTGAATGAGGTCCAGTCATTCCTGGGAGGCATGTTCGGAACAAGGGCGGTCGAGATCGTCGCCGTGCTGTGCGGCTTGGCAAATGTACTGCTCATCATCCGGCGGAGTCTCTGGAACTACCCGTTCGGGCTGGTGATGGTCACGCTTTACGCGTGGATTTTCTTTAACGCCCGGCTGTATAGCGACTCGATATTGCAGGTGTTCTTCTTCATCATTCAGCTGTTCGGCATTGTTTGGTGGATCCGCGGGAGAAATTGTGGCGGCGAATTGATGGTCCGGAAACTGCCAGTTCGGCAGCTGCAGATCACGGCTGCGGTTGCCGTCTGCGGAATCGCTGCAATGGGTGGGGTGATGGCCAACTGGACCAATGCAGCGCTGCCATACCCTGATGCCGCGGTCATGGTCCTCAGCGTCGTTGCCCAGATGCTTCTCGCCCGCCGCTTCGTCGAAAACTGGGTTCTTTGGATCATCGTCGACGTGATTGCCATAGGCGTCTACGTCGCGAAGGATCTGCATCCCACGGCGGCCCTCTACGGCATATTCCTGATTCTTGCGATTGCTGGGCTGCTCGATTGGCGGAGAGCGGCCGAACGCCAGGGGGAAGAAGCGTGACCCATGGATTTCTGCTCGGCAAGTTCATGCCGCCTCATGCAGGGCATGTCTTTCTTTGCAAAACGGCCGCCCAGCTCTGTGACCGGCTGACGGTGCTGGTGTGTTCGCTGCCCGGTGATCCGATCCCGGGTATGTTGCGGTTCGCGTGGATGAAGGATCTTCTCCCAGGCGTCAGGGTCCTTCATTATGACAGCCCGGCGCCGCAGGAGCCGCAGGATCATCCAGAGTTTTGGGACATCTGGCGCAATATCTGTCGCCGTGCCCATCCGGAACCAATCGATTTTTTGTTCGGCTCCGAGACCTACGTCACACAACTGGCAGCGGAACTTGAAGCCGAAGCGATGGTGCTGGACTCGGCGAGGCTGGCATTTCCGGTTAGCGGAACGGCGGTGAGACAAAACCCCGCTTCCGTCTGGCGCTTCGTTCCGGGGCCTGTGCGGCCATACTATCAGAAACGCGTCATTCTGTTCGGCGCCGAAAGCACTGGCAAGACAACGCTCGCCAAAGCACTGGCCTGGCACTTCGATACGCTGCACGTGCCGGAATATGGCAGGACCTACGATGCCAACCGCAAGCAAGCCGTCTGGACGAAGGATGACTTTGCGGCAATCGCACGCGGTCACGAGGCAATGCGCGCCGCCATCGCGCCTGAAGCAGGCTATCTGCTATTCGAGGATACAGACCCGCTGCTGACCCGTGTATGGGAAGAATATCTGCTAGGAGAGACCCCGCCGAATGAGCTGCGGCATCCGCTCGCCGACCTGTATCTTCTGCTCGACACGGACATTCCGTGGCATGATGACGGAACCCGGTACCAGGCAGAACCGGCTGCCAGGGAGCAGTTTCATCTGCGATGCCGGCAGTTGCTTGAGCAGGTGGGCGCAAACTGGCGCCTGATATCAGGTTCGGCTGCTGAACGATGGTCGCAATGCCTTGCTGCGGTCGCTGAGGTGTCGCGAAACGGCAATCCGCAGTGACGGGAGGATGGCCAGCTGCGAAAGGGCGCAGGTGGCAGGTCATTCCTGACGGGGACACGGCTGCGCGGAGGTTTCAGCGTGACGATGACCCGTGGCGGGCTGACGCAAAGAAAGCCGATACCGGTCCCCCGAATCGTGGGCGGAGGCGCTAGCGCCTGTCCCAGGCCTTTCCGCCCCTGAACAACTTTTCCTGTGGGGCGGGGGAGTCGTTTACTGCAGCACGGTGCTACAAGAGACGCTCCCATGCGGGGCCCGGCCCCCACCCCGGCCCTCCCCACAAGGGGGAGGAAAGCGCCAGACCGGCGCAGACGAGCGCTTACTGTTCCAGAAGGAGCTGCTTCGCAGGTTCCCCGGCCGCGTTCATCATTCCCGCCGGGGTGGTGTTCTCCAAGGCCGACGAATAGGGCGTATAGGCCTTGTCGAAGGCGATGCGCAGTTCCGCCGTCCCAGCGCGCGTCTCCCAGTCCCTCTCGCGGTAGCCATTGCGCTGGGCCAGCCGCAGCGGGCTCTTCTCGCCGTGGGCCGCCGCGGTGAGCGCACCCACCTCCAGCTCCATCAGCCGCTCGGCGGCAAAGCTGATTATCTCGCGCAGCAGATCTGCATCTGGAGCCTTTTCCAGAAGGCTGCGCAGGTTCATCATGTCGTCGGTCATCGGTGGTTCTCCGGTCTTGTGGGTGAGGTTCAGCAACCAGACCCTACCGCAAACCCCGGTGACTACCCAAAGCCGTTCGCTCGCTACGGCGCCCTCCCGAGGGCGCGCTTCGCGAACGGCTTCACCTCCAGAACCTAAACCACACCCGGGGACCCGACCCGACGAACCCGGCGAGGCCGGAGTCGCAGCCGCATATGCGTCCCGCACGCCGGACCATTCGACGCTTGCTCAGAGGGCGTTCCCGGTGGCGGGGCTTCTGGGGAATGCCCAACTGAAGCGTCCTCATTGCGGATCATCGTCTCCACTTCCGCGAGTGGCGCAGGGAGGGAGTTCGGTGTAGACAGTTAGAGGCAGAGCTGGGCGTGGCGGAATGGCAGACGCAGCGGACACAAGATCTTTCTGTGTCCGCGGAATATGCTAACCCGATCATGCGCTTAGGTCGAAGCGTGCCGGAAAAGACCCGACATAGGCCCGACGCGCGTGGCTGACATGAGCCGCAGGCCTGTGTAGAGGGACGAGACGACGACGGAAGGCCGCTTGCCGAAACTGGTAGACGGAAGGCACTTAAAATGCCTCGGGCATCGCCCGTGTGGGTTCGAGTCCCACAGCGGCCACCATCAAGATCTAGGTGTCTGTCCAGTGAGATATTGAATTATATGAATTGTTTGTGATTCAATGAAGGCGGCTTGATGCGAGGGAACCGCCGATGTGGACAACGGAAAATCGTGGACGATACGGCCGCAGCCTTTTACGCTAACCGAGCGATTTGACCAACGAGGAATGGAAGCTCGTCGAGCCGCTGATCCCGCCGGCCAAACGCGGCGGCGGCAAGCGTACGGTGAACATCCGCGAGGTCGTAAACGGGGTCATGTACGTTCTGTCCACCGGCTGCCAATGGCGCGCGATGCCGAAAGACCTGCCGCCGCGTTCAACCGTGCATGGCTAATTCGATTTGTGGGACTGGGACGGCACGCTCGATCGCATCCATCACGAGCTCTACGTGAAGTGTCGCGAAGCGATTGGCCGCGAGGCCAACCCGACAGCCGCAGTGATCGATTCCCAAAGCGTCAAAAGCGCTGAAAAAGGGGGCCTCATGATCCGCCGGGGTGCGACGCTGGTAAGAAGATCAAGGGTAAGAAACGCCACATCCTCGTCGATACGCAGGGCCTGCTGATCCACGCCGCCGACATCCAGGATCGCGATGGCGGCGAACTTGTGATGGCGGCGCTGTTCGGTATGTACCCGTTTCTGCTGAAGCTCTACGCCGACGGAGGCTATCAGGGACCGCTGTTTCGCGCCGCCGTCAAGAAACTCATGAAGCAGGTCAACGTCGAGATCGTCAAACGTTCCGGCGCCGTGAGAGGTTTCGTTGTCTTGCCGAAACGATGGGTCGTCGAGCGCACCTTCGCATGGTTCGGCAGGTGGAGGCGACGCGCGAAAGACTGGGAATGCCTGAACCGGAAGGGCCTCGCATTCCTGCGTCTGGCCTCGATCCGCCTCATGCTGAGAAAGCTATGCAATTCAGCATGATCTCTTCGAGAAGACTCTAAAGCAATCGTCTCACTTCTGTTTGATCCAGGACAGGGGGGCTCAGCCCGGCTGCCGGCGGCCCCGGGCGGCCGATAAGAGGGCGGCGGCGCAGAATGCCAGCGCACTGCCGAGGAATGCCAGCGCCATGTCCTTCTGGGTGTCCCAGATATCCCCCTGGAGGCCGAGGAAGGCGGAACCGGTTTCCGGATAGACCACCAGCACAACCAGCATTTCCATGATCTCGTAGAGTGCGGAGGCCGCGAGGATGAGGACGATGGCGCCAAGGCCAGCCTTGATCCCGGAGGGGTTCAGCCAGGCCTGCAGCACTTCGCGCAGGGGCAAGAACAACAGCAGTCCGAAACCGAAATGCACCAGCCTGTCGAAGTCATTGCGTTGCCTGCCGAAGGCGGCCCCTATGGACCGGCCCCAGGGCACCTCCGAATAGACGTAATGCGCCCCGGTCTGGTGCAGGGCCATGAACAGAAACAGCAGGATGCAGGAGGTGGCGGAAAGCGGGTGCCGCCGCCACCCGATCAGCAGCGCGGCGGCCAGGGCGGTGGGCAGGATGTTTTCGAGCAACCAGGCGAGGCGGTCGCCCGGCTGCCACGCCGACCAAACCCAAATCCCGCCGTAAAGGGCGCAAAGAAGAATAAGCAGACCCTTCCCGGGCGCCGCTGGCTGTTCGGTGCTCATGCGCCGCTCAATTGCCGCAACGCGAGCGGATTGGCAACTTGCGGTTCAGCGCGCGGATCGCCCTGATGCCGGCGTCCTGCTTCGCTGGATCGGCGACGTCGCCGTCCCCCAGCGCGTTGTCGATGGGCACGAGGCAGCCGGGACGGACGAGCTTCAGGGCGCTTTCGTAACAGGCGGCGTAACCGGACTTGTCGGCGCCGATCAAGGCGAGGTTGAAGCGGCCGGCCTCCCCCGCGGCGGGCGTCCGCGCGATCGCGGCATTGCCGCCATCGAGGTGAAGCCCGGCGCGGTCCGCCACACCGTGCTACTGCCAATAGAGCCGGGCAATGCCGGTGAACTTCTTCGACACGGCGGCGCAGGTAATGCGCTCCGCCCCGGCCAGCGCTAAGGCGAGGGAGGAATAGCCTGTGAAGGAGCCAAACTCGATCACCCTCCGGGCGCCCATCAGCTTGGCGGGCCGTCCCATGAAGGCCACCTGCTCCGGCCCGGTCTGCATGACGGCATCCGAGCCGGGCTTAGCCGTCCCGGCGCGCACCCCGGCGGGAATGGACGCCTCACGGGCAGCATGCGCCCCGGAACAAACGTCGAGCGCGCCAGCGGTTCCGGTTGTCTTTCCCATGAATTATTTCTTATTTCCTGACCTGCGGCAGTCCGTCCACGAAGCGTTGGTAGAGCCACCCGATGCCGACGAGGCAGAACCCAAGCCCGATGAAGCTGGCGATGCGCAGCAGACCATCGAGGTTCGACATGTCGCCAATGAACACCTTCAGAACCACCAGCGCCAGCACCGCCAGCCCGGCAAGCCGCACCGGTTGCCGGGCGAGCCTGATGCCCGCCACGAACAGCGCCAGTGCGAAGACCAGCCACACCGCCGAATAGGCATAGGTCTCGCCCAGCGACTGCGACCAGGGCGTCAACAGCGTGCCCTGAAAGAGGCGCTTCGTCTCAAGGGTGACGTAGGCGAAGAGCAACACCAGCGCCAGAACATGAGCCACGGGCCGGAAGGCCGCCCAGCCGACGACATCCAGCCGCCGCGCGATCAGCATGATGAGCGGAACGGGAAGCAGATAGGCCAGCAAGAGCGCATTGAAGACAGACCCCCCGGCGACGGGCTCGCCCGTCACCACTGGGTTGAACAGGAGCAGGCTGAACCCCACCACGCCCGACGCGGCCATGATCAGCAACACCCGCGCGCCCCACTGCGCGATGACCGAGGAGAACAGCCGCTGCCGGTGCATAAGGCCATAGGCCGCTCCGGCCCAAGTGAGGATGTGCGCCGCCATCTCAAGGAACTGCGGTTTCTCGTAAGCGATGCCGCCGGCGATGAGCACGCGGATTTCGAGCGAGACCAGCGAGATCATGAGGCCGAGGCTGAGGCCCTCCAGCGCCAGGGCGGCGCTGGCATGAGCGCTGCGGCGCAGCACCCGGCTGCCCGCATAGAACAGGACGGCGGGAAGACCATAGCCATAGAGCACCCAGTGCTCGCCCATTGGCAGGCCCCGGTCGCCGAACCACAGCTCGCGCGAGACGAAGAGGCGGAGTGCCGCGAGGCTCGCCAGCGCCACGGTGATGGGGCCCATGGCGCGCGGCTTCAGAGCGCCGCACATGAGTGCGAACGCGAATGCCAGCCCCGCCACGGCGAGCGTGAGCCAGATATCTTCGAGCAGCCGGCCAGCGGCCAGGACAAGCAGCGCTGCCGCAGCCGCGGCCAGAAGTCCGGCGCCAAGATCGTTGGCGCGTTGGCTGCGGCTCCAGCGCAGAACCGCGAACAGGTGAGCTATGGCCGTCAGTGCGAAGAGGAGCGCCCAAGTGCCATCGGCCAGCAGGAACCCGGCCCGGATCCATGCGCCCCAGAGGAAGAGCACGGACGAGCCTGCCGCCAGCGCCCCCCAAGGCCACGTGTTCTGCCGCCAGAAAATGCCGGAGATGCCGACGAGCGTAAAGGCGGCGCCGGAGCCCAGCATCCAATTGAGGAAGCGCTGACTCTGCGGCCCGATGAAGTTGCTCTGGCTCCACAGGCCCAGTTCGTTCAGCGCCGGGGCGCGGAAGGCAGCATCCCGCCAGCTCATCAGAATCGCCAACATCGCCAGCGCTGCTGCCGGTGCGAGCAGTTCCAGCATTGGTTTGCGCCAGGCGAAGAACGTGATCAGCGCCAGCCCGAGCGTGAACAAGAATAGTGCGGCGCCGCTGTGGGCGCTCGCCAAAACAAGCCCGGCCAGCAAAACGGCGGCGGCGGCAAGACCTGCCAGGGCGATGTTGATCGCCGGATGAAGCGCCTCCGCCAGGGGGCGAGGACCGCTTTCATCGCGCAATATGCGGGGACCTTCAATCGCCAGCATCGCGGCGAGCCCCATGGCCAGCGCCGAGAGGCCGACCGGCCAGACATCCGCCGCCGTAAAGGGCCCATTGATCCACAACAATCCCCACAGCAGCGTGCCGCCAATGGCGGTATAACCGAGCCACCACCAGTTCCGCCCGCGCAGCGTCAGCAGCGAGGCCATGAGGATGATGAGAAGATAGGGAAACAATCCCCAAGCTGAGGGCTCCGAGGATGAAATGAGAGCCGGTGTCACATAAGAACCGAGCAGTCCGAGTGCGGCGATGAACGGCCCTTGCCAGCGCGACAGGACGATTGCCCCCAGCCCAACGGCGGCGAGGCCGAAGAAGGCCGGCGCCGGTTGGACGATTTCGTAGAGCGCGTAAGCGGCATAGATCGACCCGAAGAGCATCGCCAGGCCCGCGGCAGACAGTGCGGCGGGCACATAGTTGGGCGCCGATCCTTCCGCCAGCTGCGCGCGGCGCCTGAGCCACTCGCCTGCCCCGACCAAGGCCAAACCCGCGAGCAGCCCGAGCATAATCTGCAGCACCGGCGGAATGAGCCCGCTGTCATAGGCATATTTGACGAAGAGCAACCCGCCCATCGCAATGGCCACGCCACCGATCCATACGAACCAGCGGCCAGCCAGCGCCTGCTCCACGTCGGTTCTCTCGGCGGGCTGTGCGGCGGGCTTTTCGCCACGTTGTTGGACGGGCTGTTCGAATGTCCTGGTCGAGGAGGCCGGCTTCCAATTGGAACCGCCGCGCGGCCAGTTGGAGGCTGGAATGGCCAGCGGATTAGCGTCTCCAGCGGCGCTCTGAAGCAGCGCTTCGCCGGGCGTTGACGGAGGTGTTGCCGTGGCAGGCTCGACGATGGGCTGCGCGGCGGTTTCCAACGGAGGTCTGAGCGCGGCTGCCAGAACCTTGTACGACTCGGACAGCCGTTGCAACTCCCGCGAGAGGCCGGAAACGGACCGTTGCAGCTCTGCCGTCCGCCGGAGGGCAACCCAAGCCGCTATGGAGGCGGCGATCGCGACCAGAAAGAAAAAGCCATCCATTTTCCGTTCTCCTTGCATCCAATCCTATCGGTTGCGTGACGATTGCGAAACTGGGAAAAGCGGACGTGGCCGCGCGCGACGACATACGACTCTCGCTGAGATCTATCGATCCCGTCACCTGGGAGGTGGCGGATGGGCCCGTGCCCTATCCGGAGGCCATGGCGAAGATGGACGCGCATGTGGACGCGATCGCCAGGGGCACGGAGCAGGAGCGCATCTGGCTGCTGGAGCATCCGCCGCTCTACACGGCGGGCACCTCGGCGCATGAGGAGGACCTGGTGGAACGCGGGCGCTTGCCTGTGTTCAAGACCGGGCGCGGCGGACAATACACCTATCACGGCCCCGGCCAGCGCGTGGCCTATGCGATGCTGGACCTGAAGCGCCGCGGCGGCGACGTTCGGGCCTTCGTGGCGGCACTCGAGCAATGGGTGATCGACACGCTCGGCCAGTTCAACGTGACGGGCGAACGGCGCGAGGACCGGGTGGGCGTGTGGGTGAGGCGCGGCGCGCGCGAAGACAAGATTGCCGCCATCGGCATCCGCGTGCGCCACTGGGTGACGTTTCACGGCATTTCGATCAACGTCGAGCCGGATCTTTCGCATTTCTCCGGCATCGTGCCCTGCGGCATCCGCGAGCACGGGGTGACGAGCCTCGTCGACCTCGGCTTGCCTGTGACCATGGCCGGCCTCGACGTGGCGCTTCGGAAAACCTTCAGGCCGATCTTCGGCTGACTACTGCTGCATCGTATCCGGTTGCTGCTGGCCTTGGTCCGGCTGTTGGCCTTGCTGCCGCTCTTCCGGCTGCTGCTTCGCCTCCGGAAGGGGTGCTGCTTTCATCGGCTTGAGGCCCAAGTCCTCGCGCGCCTTGTTGATGAAGGGGCTGCAGACACCGCGCTCGAAATAACCGTTGAAGGCGACGAAAGGCGTGGCCAACCGCGCCTCCGGATGGTCGCGGTAAAAGATATTGATGGCCTGGGCCACCATGGCGCCCTTGAGCTGCAGGCCGATGCCGCAGGCGCGCAAGCCCATGGCCCGCGCGGCCGTGTATTTGTTGTCGGCGGTCACCACCGACTGCACGTCGAAGATCGCCATGGCATAGGCTGCCTGGCCCTCCGGGCCCAGGCGCCGCCATTCCTCGGCATTCTTGATGAAGTCGGCGCGCGCCGGGGCGGCCAGCGTCAGGACAGCGAGAGCGGCAAGCGCGAAACGATGCATCGGAAACTCCATCTATCGGGCCTCTCTTACGGCGCAACCCCCGCGTCTGTCCAACGCCATGCTCGAACTGTTACATTTCTTGTTACATAAGACGGGTTCCCCAGCATCACCCAGCAGCAGAAAGCGATCCATGAAACGCCATCATGTTCCCTCAGACCCCAGAGCGTGGAGATTCACCCCCGAGACATCAGGTGTATCCCGTGTGAGTACCCCCGTTTCTGCTGATTTCTGTGTCCATGGGGCCGGGGCACGGTTTGCGGATTGGAGTCCGCCGCGCCACCGGTCGCATCGACGGCGGTGGAACATGGACGGAGAGAACGGGTTGGAACCGCGTGCGACGGAGGCCAGGGCGCGTTCTGATCTTGTCAACAATCCCTTCTTCGGTGGCGTCGAAACTGGTCTGCAGCCGGATAGGTTGTGCGAGCGGCCTTCCGCGGTTGACCGTTTGCGCCAGTGGCGGACCGCGGTCTTGCCGGCACTGTGTTCCCTGGCCACTTCGGCGGCCGATGTGGTGATCGCCTCGATATAGGCCCTGACCCTCGGGGTGGTGGTGGCATTAGGGTGCCGCTTGATCAAAATGAGAGGTGTTCCTGACACCAAGACGGTCCCATGACCACACCCGGACGATCAACCCAACCATCCGGGACGCGACACTCCGGTACGACGGCGGATAGATTACATCACCTTCCGCGCCAGAAAGCGTGCCATGGCCCGGAGCGTCGCTTCGCTCACGTGGTGCTCGATGCCTTCGGAATCGATCCTCGCTGTCTCCTCCGGAACCCCCAGCGCCAGCAGGAAGCCCTCGACGATCTTGTGCTTGCGGCGGCCGTCCTCGGCCATCTTCCAGCCTTCGCCGGTGAGGAAGATGGAGCGGTAGGGTTCCTGGGTGACGAGGCCTGCGTCCTGCAGGCGCTTCATGGTCTTGACCACGGTGGCGTTGGCGACGCCCAGCCGCATGGCGACGTCCGAGCCGCGGGCCTCGCCCTTTTCGTCGATCAGGTCGGCGATCAGCTCCACATAGTCCTCGGCCAGTTCGGAGGAATGATCGGCCCTGATCCTCTGGAAGGCCGCGGAGCGTATCTTGGACGGGCCTGGTTTTCTTGTCCTCTGCGGCAATGGGGCCTCCTCGACGATTTGACAATTAGCCCATTGCAATAGGTTTAGCCAATGCTAAACTTTCCGGTATGGCCGACCGCGTGAGCACATCCGCCGAATTGCCGGAAGGAACGGGCTGGCGCCGCAGCCGGGGCGAGCCGCCGCTCGTCGATGTTTTCCGCACCGTGCGCGTGGCGGACAAGGGTTCGCTCTTCCGCCGTGCCATGGCTTTCGCCGGTCCCGGCTTCCTTGTGGCGGTGGGTTACATGGACCCCGGCAACTGGGCCACCTCCATCGCCGGCGGCGCGCAGTTCGGCTATGCGCTGCTCACCGTGGCCCTGATGTCCAACATCATGGCCATCATCCTCCAATCGCTGTGCGCGCGCCTGGCAATTGGTTCGGGCCGGGATCTGGCGCAGGCCTGCCGCGATGCCTTCCCGCGGCCCGTGGCGTGGATCCTCTGGCTCTTTGCCGAGGTGGCCATCATCGCCACAGACATCGCGGAGGTCGTTGGCACCGCCATCGGCCTCAACCTGCTGTTCGGCATTCCGCTGGAATTGGGCGTCATCATCACGGCGCTGGACGTGTTCGTGATCCTGTGGCTGCAGAGGTTGGGCTTCCGCTGGATCGAGGCCTTCATCATCACGCTCTTGGGCGTGATCTTCCTGTGCTTCCTCGTCCAGATCGCGCTGGCCGACCCGGACTGGGGGCAGGTGATCCGCGGTTTCGCGCCGACGACCGACATCATCCACAACCCGGCCATGCTCTATCTGGCGCTCGGCATCATCGGCGCCACGGTCATGCCGCACAACCTCTACCTCCACTCCGGCATCGTGCAGACCCGGGCCTATGGCGAGAGCATCACCGAAAAACGCGAGGCCCTGCGCTTTGCCACCTGGGATTCGACGGTGGCGCTGATGTTCGCGCTGCTGATCAATGCCTCGATCCTCATCCTCGCCGCCGCCACCTTCCATGCCGCCGGCCAGACCACGGTGACCGAGATCGGCGAGGCGCATTCCATGCTGGCCCCCCTCGTCGGCTCCCTTCTGGCGCCGAAGCTGTTTGCCATCGCGCTTCTCTGCTGCGGCCTCAATTCGACCGTTACGGCAACCATGGCGGGACAGATCGTCATGGAGGGGTTTCTCGACATCCGGCTGCCCGCATGGCTTCGCCGCCTCATCACCCGCGTCGTGGCTATCGTTCCGGCGGCGGGGGTCACCCTGTATTACGGAGCGGAAGGTACGGGCATGCTGCTGATCCTGAGCCAGGTCATCCTGGCCTTTCAGCTGCCCTTCGCCATCGTGCCGCTGGTGATGTTCACCCGCGACAGGGCCAAGATGGGTGTCTTCGCTGCGCCGGCGTGGCTGACCGTTATCGCCGCCGCCATCGCCATCATCATCATCTCACTCAACGTCAAGCTGCTGTGGGAGGTCGCTTTGGGCTGAAACCGGCCTAAACTTGGGTTTAGAAAGCCGCGTCCGGGGTTCAGAAAAGCCCGGTTAAACTCCAGCCCAATGGCTCTTCGGCAGTGCAGCATGTAATTCCCGGCCTGTTCGCTGATGCGGCGAACGACTCAGGGCGGAACTAACCGCCCCTGAGTCACCATAAATCAGAACAATTTCGGGAATTGAACAACATGAAGCGAGTTCTCCTTGCTCTTCCGCTGCTGGCCCTGGCTTCTTCCGCCTTCGCGGCGCCGGGCCTGACCGTCACCAACCACAGCGGCCTCCCCATCGACGAGCTGACCGCTTCGCCGGCCGGCAAGAACGCCTTCGGCGCCAACCTGATGGACGGCGTCAAGGAAGGAGCCCTCGATGACGGCAAAACCCTCACCATCGCTGCCCTGGCCGATGGCAAGTATGATTTCCAGCTGTCCGCCCCGGATGAGGGCGTGCTGTGCACGATCAGCAACGTCACCGTGAAGGGCAGCAAGGTTACCTTCACCCAGAAGGAAGGCAAGGCCTGCAAGTAGGGCCGGGCGGACAAGTTGCGGGGCGCCTGACCGGGCGCCCCGGCGCCGCAGCCGGCATGATCAATGCCCGCCAGGCAGAGATGAAGATCAACATGAAGGCCATGAAGGGCCTCGTGCCGATGCTCATGGGCGAAACCAAGTATGATACCGCTGCCGTGCAGGCCGCCACCAAGTCGATTGCCGATGCCTAAGCGGAAGGCGTGGCGGATTACATCTCCAGCCTGAAATAGCGGGGCAGGGCCGGGCGCATCTTGCCGACTCGTGTCCTCTTCCTTAATAGCCCCGCATGCAAGACCGTATCCTCATCATCGACTTTGGCTCCCAGGTCACCCAGCTCATCGCCCGGCGCATCCGGGAGGCGGGGGTCTATTCGGAAATTGTGCCCTTCCAGTCGGCAGACAAGGCGCTGGACTGGCCGGGGCTCAAGGGCATCATCCTGTCTGGTGGCCCGGCTTCCGTGCATGAGGGCGGCAGCCCCCGCGCACCCGGCCGGGTGTTCACCCGCGGCCTTCCCGTGCTCGGCATCTGCTATGGCGAGCAGACCATGTGCGCCCAATTGGGCGGCAAGGTCGAACCCTCGGACCACCGCGAATTCGGCAAGGCCTTCGTCGAGGTGAAGGAGCCCAACGCGCTGTTCGACGGCGTGTGGGAAAAGGGCGAGCGCCACCAGGTTTGGATGAGCCATGGCGACCGCGTGACCGCCATCCCGCCTGGCTTCAAGGCCATCGCCACGTCGGAGGGGGCGCCCTTCGCGGCGATCGCCGACGAGAAGCGGCAGTTCTATGCGACGCAGTTCCACATGGAAGTCGTCCACACGCCGGACGGCGCGAAGCTCTTGCGCAATTTCGCCCTCGACATCTGCGGCTGCGGGGGCGACTGGTCGATGGCGCATTTCAAGCCGGAGATGGTGCACAGGATCAAGAAGCAGGTCGGCCTCGACCGGGTGATCTGCGGCCTTTCGGGCGGTGTGGACTCCGCCGTCACCGCGGTGCTGATCCACGAGGCCATCGGCGAGCAGCTCACCTGCATCTTCGTCGACCACGGACTGATGCGCCTCAACGAGGCGGACGAGGTAGTGAAGCTGTTCCGCGAGGCCTACAACATCCCGCTCGTGCATGTGGATGCCTCGAAGCTGTTCCTCAAGGAGCTCAAGGGCATCACCGACCCGGAGAAGAAGCGCAAGATCATCGGCAAGCTGTTCATCGATGTTTTCGAGGCGGAGGCCAGGAAGATCGGTGGTGCGGCCTTTCTCGCGCAGGGCACGCTGTATCCGGATGTGATCGAGAGCGTCTCCTTTACCGGGGGCCCCTCCGTCACCATCAAGTCGCACCACAATGTGGGTGGGCTGCCTGAGCGCATGAACATGAAGCTCGTCGAACCCTTGCGCGAGCTGTTCAAGGACGAGGTGCGGCTGCTGGGCAAGGAACTGGGCTTGCCGCCGCATTTCGTCAGCCGCCACCCGTTCCCCGGTCCGGGCCTCGCTATCCGCATTCCGCATGACGACATCACGGTTGAGAAGCTCGACATCCTGCGCAAGGCCGATGCGATCTATTTGGACGAAATCCGCAGGGCCGGCCTCTATGACGCCATCTGGCAGGCCTTCGCCGTGCTGCTGCCCGTGCGCACCGTGGGTGTCATGGGCGACGGCCGCACCTATGACCGCGTTCTGGGCCTGCGCGCGGTCACCTCCACCGACGGCATGACGGCCGAGAGCTACCCCTTCGACCACGCCTTCCTCGCCCGCGTGGCAACGCGCATCATCAATGAGGTGAAAGGCGTGAGCCGCGTGGTCTATGACGTGACGAGCAAGCCACCCGGCACGATCGAGTGGGAGTGAGGGCAACGGCGGCTGGGAAGCGAGTGGGTCGCCCTCTGGCATATGCTTTCCATGCCCGGTCGGATTGACATTTTCGGGGATCTGAGCAAAGGTTTTGATTCTTAGCCGGGTTCGATCGCGAGGATAGATTCCATGGCAGCCAAGAAATTTGCGGCCAAGAAGCCCGCAGTAAAGAAGCCCGCAGTAAAGAAGCCAGCTGTGAAGATTCCGGCGAAGCCGCCGGTACTCCAGTGCCGGTGCACCTGCGAGCCGACGGTTCTAAACGTGGCTGTTTTCAGCGGCGCGCAGGTCGCGGCGGGAGGAAACGTGATTGGTCCGGTGGGCGGCTTGGACCTGTCCGGCTACCGTGATTACCGGCTGGTGCTGCGGATCGATGGTCCACCCAATTCCACCTTCAAGATCAATGAACTTTACGGACCCGCGGGAAGCGTGCAGCAGCTGAACATCGACATTGGCGACGGCACGACAGATCAGTTCGGGGGCGCCAACTACCGGAAGGTCTTCGATGTTCTGGGACCCAAGTGGTTCTTTATCCGGGTGTTCAACGAGAGTGCCGGCGTCATGACGGTCAATGGCAGCATCTACGCCGTCAAGTAGCCGTAGAGGGGAAACCCGCACCGCGTGACGAAACTGCTTATGGGGCGCTTCCCGCGTTGAGTGCAAGCACCGTGCATTACGTTTCGCCGATCAGCCGGCGCGCACTTCATCCGCCGCGCCGATGTCAGTTTGTATTACGTCCGCCATCGTGCCGTGTCCGTTCCCCGCCCATGTCTTAGCCCTGCCGCGCCAGCATGCCGCGAAAACGGGCGAGCGCGACCGTGAACGCGATCGTGCCGAAAGCTGCGAGCGCGAGGAATTGCGGCCAGACCACGCCGATCCCGGCGCCACGAAACAGGACGGCGTTCGTGACGTCGACGAAATGCACGGTGGGCGATCCCTGCATCAGAAATCGCAGTTGCGCCGGCATCGAGTCGATCGGCGAATTCGCGCCCGACAGCATGACCAGCACCAGGAACACAGGCGTCGCGAGGAGACCGAATTGCGGCATCGAATTGGCGATCGTCGCAAGCAGGATACCGAGCGAATTCGTGGCGAAGAGATAGAGCAGCGCGCCGAGCAGGAACAGCGGAACGGACCCGGCGATCGGTACCGTCAGGACGCCGCGCACGACAAGCATGAGCGAAAGCGCGGTGGCGACGAGCACCACAAGCCCGTTCGCCGCGACCTTAGCCATGGCGATCTCGGAGGCGCGCACCGGCATCACCAGAAGATGCTCGATCGTGCCATGCTCGCGCTCGCGGATGACGGCAGCCCCGACAAGCAGAATCGACATGAGCGTGATCTGCTCTATCACCGACATCAACGAATTCTGCCAGACGCTGTCGAGATTCGGGTTGAACCAGGCGCGGACGACGATCGCGATCGGCAGATCGGCCTCGATGCCGCGGCTCTTCAGAAAGGCGAGGACCTCGTCGAGCACGATGCGCTGGATGTAGGAGTCGCCGATCCCGGCCTGCGCCATGGCGGTTGCGTCGACGTCAAGCCTCAATTCCGGTCGCCGACCGCGCAGCAGGTCGGCCTCGAAGCCGGGCGGAATCTCAAGCGCGAAGCTGAAACGGCCCGAATCCATCGCCTGGTCGAGATCGGAGCGGTCGATCAACACCGGCGGGCGAAACCAGGGCGGCCGCAGCGCCGCGCTGATCGAGCGCGAAAGCGTCGAATGGTCGCCGTCGATGATGGCTATACTGGCGTCGCGCACCTCGATCTCGACGCCCGTCGCTTCGGAATACACGGTGAAGGAGAAGGAATAGACCAAGAACAGCAACAGCACGGTATCGCGCCCGAGGCTGGCGATCTCCTTGCGGCCAAGATACCAGACATTGCGGAGCCAGCGCATTCTCACCGCTCCTGCTTTTTCAGGACCAGGCTCGCGGCCACAAGGAAGACAAGGCCGAAAAGCGACAGGACGGCAAGGTCCGTCGCCAGCGCCGCAAGGCTCCTACCTTTGGCGAAGACGCCGATGCTGATGTTCTGAAACCACAGCGAGGGAAACAGATGGCCCATCCAGTAGCCGAACCCATCAAGCGCGGCCGCTGGAGAGAGATAGCCCGAAAACTGCAGCGCGGGCACGACGACGATCACTGCGGTCGCGACCAGAGCGGCGACCTGGGTGCGCGCGAAGCTTGAGACGAGAAGACCGAGCCCGGACGTGGCGAAGACATAGAGAAGACCGCCGAGCAGCAGCGCCGGCATTGACCCCTTCGCAGTCAGGCCGAATTGCAGCACCGCCAGCGCGATCAGCGACAGGAAGCTCAGGAAGCAAACCGCGACATAGGGAATCTGCTTGCCGATCAGGAATTCCACAACACGGGCCGGCGAGACCCGGAAATTGCTGATCGAACCAATCTCGCGTTCGCGCACGACGGCGAGCGCCGTCAACATCGCCGGAATCAGGGCAAGAACCATCATGATACTGCCGGGTACGATGGCAAAGACGCTGCGAAACTCCTGATTATAGCGATAGCGCGACTCGATCCGGAACGGCAGGACCTCGGCGGGGCGGGCCGGCGTTTCGGCCGTCACGCGGGCCATCAGGCCAAGCATCACGCTTTCGAAATAGTTGCGCACTGTCTCCGCCTCGAAGGGTTTCGCGCCGTCCTGCACAAAGGCGACCTCCGGCCTGAGGCCCTGCGCGAGATCGCGCCCGAAGCCCGGCGGAATGTCGATGACAAGCACGACCCTGCCCGAAGCCAAAGCCTGCCCGGCATCATCCTCGGTGGAGAGCGGCGGGTGCGCCTCGAACCAGGGCGAGCTGCTGAATTCCTCGATCAGCTCGCGGCTTGCGGCGGTCTGGTCGCGGTCGAGCGCGGCGAAGGCGACGTGGTCGACGTCGAAGCCAATGCCATAGCCGAAGGCGAACAGAAGCAGCATCGGGCTGGCAAGGGCGAAGACAAGCCGGATCGGATCGCGCAGCAGTTCAACCGTCTCGCGCCGCGCAAAAGCCGCGATCCGGACAAGCGGCGCGGCGAGGCCGTGCCGCGGTGGCGGGCCGGGCGGCGGAAGTTCGGCGGTTTCGGCCGGCACTTCGGCAGGTCCTTCGCCAGCCTCGATCGCGGCCTTCTCCAGATAGACCGTGAAGACGTCCTCGAGCGAGGCCGCGCCGGACCGCTCGGCCAGTTCGGCCGGCGTACCGATGGCGATCACCTTGCCGGCATGCATCAGCGAGATGCGATCGCAGCGTTCGGCCTCGTTCATGAAATGCGTCGAGACAAAGATCGTCACGCCGCGGTCGCGTGACAATTCGACCATTCTGCGCCAGAACAGGTCGCGCGCCGCAGGATCGACGCCGGACGTCGGCTCGTCAAGGATCAGCACTTCGGGCTCGTGCAGGCAGGCGGCCGCAAGTTGCAGGCGCTGGCGGATGCCGAGCGGCAGCGATTTCGGCAAGACACCGGCGAAGTCCGCGAGGTCGAACCGGGCGAGCGCCGCCTCGACGCGCGGGCCGATCCCCGCGGCCGGAATCTGGTAGAGCTTGCCGTGCAATTCGAGATTGGCGCGCACGCTCAGCTCCTCGTAAAGCGAGAAACCCTGCGACATGTAGCCGATGCGCAGCCGCTGTTCGAGACGCGGTTGCGCGATCGGCTCGCCGAGAAGTTCGGCCCGCCCCTCGGTCGCCGGCAAGAGGCCGGTGAGCATCTTCATCGTCGTCGTCTTGCCGCAGCCGTTCGAGCCGAGAAAGCCGAAGATCTCGCCGCGCGCGATGGTGAAGCTGACATGGTCCACCGCGACGAAATCGCCGAAGCGCCGCGTCAGCCCTTCTGCGACGATCGCCGGCCCGTCGTGCCGTTCGATCCTTGGCGGAATGACAAGGGCGTCGCCACGCCACTGCGGATCGGACAGCGCGCGAAACGCCGCCTCTAGGCTCGCCTGGCCGGTGCCGGCGATGACCTCGCGCGTCGGACCTGCGGCGAGGATCCGGCCACGATCCATCATGACAAGGCGTTCGAAGCGCTCCGCCTCCTCCATATAGGCGGTCGAGACGAGCACGGTCATCGATGGCCGGCCGGCGCGAAGCGCGCCGATCAGCGCCCAGAACCGGCGGCGCGACAGCGGATCGACGCCGGTGGTCGGCTCGTCAAGGATCAGCAGATCTGGATCGTGAATCAGCGCGGCGCAGAGCGACAGTTTCTGCTTCATGCCGCCCGAAAGCTTTCCGGCCGGCCGGTCGAGAAAGGGCGAAAGGCCGGTCGCATGCGTTAGCCGCGCGATGCGCGCCGCGCGATCCGCGTCGTCAAGCCCGTGCAGCCGGCCGATGAAGTCGATATTCTCGAGGACGGACAGCGTCGGGTAGAGGTTCCGGCCGAGCCCCTGCGGCATGAAGGCGATGCGTCCAAAAACGGCCTCGCGCTCTCGCTTCTCGCCCATGCGCGCGCCGAGCACCGTGAGTTCGCCCGACTGAAGGGCGCGCGCGCCGGCGATCAAGCCAAGCATTGTCGATTTCCCGACGCCGTCAGGGCCGACGACGGCAGTGAAGGAAGCGGCCGGGATCGTCAGCGAGGCCTGGTCAAGCGCAAGCGTCGCGCCGTAGCGATGCGAGACAGACGAGGCGACGACACATGCTGCGGCGTCAATGGGCATCCGGCAGCCTCACAGCGAGCTTCTCCGGCCACGCCGCGGCAGGATCGAGCCGGACCCATGCGTCGCCCGTCAATCCGGCCTTGATCTGGTCGCGATAGGTTGCGAGAAGCTCAGGATCGGCGGAGAGCTTGACGCGATAGACAAGCTTCTGACGCTCATCGCTCGTCTCGACCGTCTTTGGCGTGAATTGGGCTTCCGACGCGACGAAAGCGATGCGGGCGGGAAAGACATAGCCCGGCGCGGCGTCGAGCACAATGCGCGCCTCCTCGCCGATCGCGAGCGCCCCGGCCTCGCCGGCCGGCAGGAACACAGTCATGTGCACGTCGGAAAGGTCGAGCACGGTCGCGACCCTCTCGCCCGCGCCGATCACCGTTCCCGGCTGGCCGAGGCGGTATTCGACCCGGCCCGACACCGGCGAGACCAGTTTCATTTCGGCGATCACCACCGCGAGCGCGGCGACGCGCGCCTCCGCCGCCTCCTTAGCCGCCTCGGCGTCGCCGACGGCGGCTCTCGCCGAATCGACTGCGGCGACCGCGACGTCGCGCTCCGCGGTGCGCCGGTCGACATCGGCGACGGTGCCGGCGTCGCGGCTTTCGAGATAGCGCGCCCGCTTCAGTTCGACCTCGGCGAGCCCGGCGTCGGCCACCCGCTGTGCCGCTTCCGCCTCGGCGCGGCGGATAGCCTGCGCCGCCTGCCGGGCCAGCGCCTTGGCCTCTGTGAGCCGGGCCTCGATCTCGCTCGTGTCCATTTGGGCGACGACCATGCCCGCAGTCACGGGGTCGCCCTCGTGGACGAGTATGGAGGCGATGCGGCCGTCATACTTCGAGGCGATATCGACGCGCGCGACCTCGATGCGGCCGTTTGCCCTGGCGAAGCCCACCAGCGTCTCGCCGCCGAACCAGCCGGAGAACCACGCCCAGGTGGCGAGCGCGGCGGCCAGCGCGGCGGCGGCAAGGATCGCCGTGGTTCGGGGTTTCACGCTATCGCCTCCATCGGCACGGCGCCGACGCGCAGCTCATCCGCCGCGCCGATGTCAGTTCTCATTGCCTCCGCCATTGATCGCGTCCCTGCCACGGCGTGCAACACTATCCTGCAGAAGAGGCGCGTGGAAGCAGATCTTGCGGGCGCATCCGCAGCCTGCGGACACAGGCGGAGTATGCGGCATTGCCGATGGCAATCCGCGCGGGAATCGGCTGGAATGCCCGTGTTGGCGCAGCAGGAGGGACCGATGGCCGATCTGGGACAACACGCCCGCATGGCCGATCTCGAGCGGCGCATTGCCGAGCAGGACAAGGTGATCGCCGACTTGAACGACATGGTGGTGGCGCAATGGCGCAAGATCGACAGCCTGGAACGCCGCTTGGGCGAATTGCGTGACGAATTCGATGCTGCGGCCCTGGGCCGGCCCGGCGAACGTGAACCGCCGCCGCCGCATTATTGAGCTTGCCTATTTCTGCACCGGCAGGAGCCGCATCCGGCACATGCCATCGGCCCAATCCCCATCTTCGAGCTTGGTCTGCGTGAAGGAAAGGACCTTCCAGGGAACATATTCGCCGTCCTTGAGGCGGTAGCCAAGGTCTTTCATCCTTTGGTCCCATCGGCCGCCGTCCACCAGCACCCGGCCGTCGTCCAGGTTCTTGAAGCAGGGAAAGTCAATCACCTTGGCCTCGGGCCTTGCCCCATAGGCAGGAAGCCCGCCAAGAAGCAGCACAAGACTTATGAGACGGAGGCGGTGCATCGGAAGAAATTTCGCCAAGCTACTGCGGCCTGTCAATGGAGCATGCGGCTTTGGCCGGATCCGTTGCGCCAGCCTGAAGCCTGCGGGCAAGCTCACCCGCCATGCCATCGGCGCGGCCGGTTTCACGCAGGTCTTGCATGCGGTGAGCTGAGAGGACATGACTCAGGTGCTGCTGGCGGTGCGACTGCCCAGCGGCAGGATTTCCGTGCTCAAGGACAGCCGATGCCCTACGATGTGATCAAGGAACTGACCCTTCTCCTCTCCACCATCACCGAAGGCGTGGCAGCTTTCGTTATCGCCGTTGCGGTGATCGAGGCCGCGTTCCGCACCCTGCTCGTCATCCTGCAGAGCTTTTCGGGCGGGGAGGCCGCGTCCGGCCATGAGGCGAAAGAGGACGTGCGCCTGAGGCTTGGACGCTGGCTGGCGCTCGCGCTGGAATTCCTGCTCGCCGCCGATATCCTGCGCACCGCCGTGGCGCCCAGCTGGTCGGAGATCGGCCAGCTTGCGGCAATTGCCGCCATCCGGACAGCGCTGAACTTCTTCCTGCAGATCGAAATCGACCGGGCGGAACAGCGCAAAGCCACCCCGCCCGAAGTCCGCGCCGGTCAGCCCTTCGCGGGGAGATGACCGCCTGACGGCCGTTCTCCATGCCGACGGTCCGGCCGCGCCGCCGCTGCCCGGTCTACCAGTTGCGCGCGGAGAAGATGTAGAGCCGCAGCGAGCCGTTGCTGCCGATCTGCGCGCCGGCCACCTGCGAGGGCTTGACGCGGTTCTTGGCCAGTGCCGCGGCCGTCACCGGGTTGGCGGCCAGGTTTTTTTGCAGTTTGGCCACGCCCGCCGCGTTGCGCTGGGTCATGATCCTGAATTCCTGCCAGTCCGGAATGTCGCCGCTGAGCATCGGCACCGTCGGCACGTCGAGGCGGATGACGCCGACGCTCGGCACCTTCTTGATGCCGGGAATCTGGTTGGCCCGTTTTCCGGCCATCTGAATCGCGGAGGTGGCAGATTGCGCGTCGATGTTGGTCACCTGCGCAAGCGCGGCAGGCGCTGCGGCCGGAAGGATCGCGGCGGCGGAAAGCAGAGCGAGAGCGAGGGGCAGGGCCCCGAGGGACTTCATGGCAACTCCGGCAGATGATCAGACAACAGTCTAGTCGGCGCAGCGAAGCCGTTCAAATTGAAATTTCAAGGGCCGGCGGCGTGCAGCGATTGCAGGGTCATGGCCGGGTCGAGATTGCGGATGCCGTCGATCGCTCCGTGCAGCATATTCTTGAGCTGCGGCCGGAGCCGCGGCGGCACGTCGTTCTCGTCGCCCAGCAGGAAGCTCCGCAGCGAGAAGCGGCGGTGCGACATGATCGCCCGCAATTCGCCCTCGACCTTGTCGATGACGATCACCGGACCCGGCACGCCTTCGGGAAGCGAGGTTCCCACGGAGCGGTTGACGACGGGCGCCAGCAGGTCGGGCGCCAGCATCTCCTCCAGCGCCACGGCGGTCTTGAGCGAGGCCGGGTCGCGGTCGACGACGAAGAGGATGCATAGCCGGAGGCCCATGGCGGCGGCCTTCCCGTGCAGCCCGATCGCGCCCGCCGCCTCGCTGAAGCGGGCGAGCTGGGCGCTTGGCACGTCGATGACATAGTCGCGCCCGGCGCGGGCCAGCAGGATGCCGAAGAGCTTCGCCCGGCTGTTCTCGTCGCCCATGTCGATCAGCGCGGTGCGCCCGGGGAAATAGGCTCGCAGCGCGCCCTCCGGGGCGCTCAGGTCGAAGCAGAAGGGGTCGCGCTCCGCGATCAGCAGATGGTCGACGAGGATGCGGGCGAGCAGCGTCTTGCCATTGCGGCCGCGGTCCGAGCAGACGATGTAGATGGTGGGCGTTACGGGCATTCGACCGGTTTCAGACATGGCGCCCGTCGGCAGGCAGGCTGATTCCTGCCCGCAACGGAAGCCGGGAATTTAGCATGCCGCTCGCCGGTATGCGCTTGGTAAATGCCGCCTCCCCCGGGGCGGCGGCAAGGCGTTTTGTCAATGCAGCGGAATGAGCGGGATGCCGGCAAGACCCAGTCCGAAACTGCCGATGGCTGCCGCCACCGTCAGAATGCCGGCTGCCAGGGTCAGGCGCTTGCTGCCTGTCAGCGCGGCGGCCGGCACGATCTGGATGAGATGCAGCGCGAAGAAATGCGCCGGCCGCAGGTCGCCCCCGGTGGTCGACCAGTGGAAGAAGGGCAGGCCCGTCGCATCGGTCTGGTCGCCGCCGACCCAGTGCGTTTCCATGGCGCTCAGCATCCCCGCGGTGACGATGGTGAGCGGGGCCGAGATGATGAACGACCAGCCGACGGCCCTGGCGAGCAGCGTCGCCGGCCCCTGGCGAAGAACGAGCACGCCGATCCAGGCGGTGAACAGCACGAAAGCAACCGCGCCAAACCCCATCAGCGAATAGGCCACCGCGCCCCACGGCGTTTCATTGTAGTGCGAGGCCTCTAGGCGCGCGGCGCGGAACGAGATGTAGGACGTCTCGAAGACCATCATCGCCACCATCAGCCACGCGAGGGTCCTTATATTGACGCTGGCGCGGGTCTTCTCCGGCAGCAGCAGGAGCGCCGCCGTCACGGTCAGGAAGTGCAGGCCGACGGAGCCGAAGAACTTGGCCGGCTTGATCCACACATCGATGCCGTTGAACAGCCGGTGGTCGATCTGCGTCAGTCCGAGGCAGACGGCGCACAGCACGAGGAAGGCGATGCCGGTGTTCCACATGGCGGGGTTGGCCCGGCGCAGATCGGAAAGCGAGGCCACGGTGGGGCGAAGCGTGGGGGAGAGAGAGGTCACGATGCGGTTTCCTTCCGGGTGAGAAGCAGGGCCTGCGCCAAGACAAAGCCGATGGGGCCGAACAAGAAGGCCAGAGGCAGGATGGGAATGAGCACGAGGCGGTTGATCTTCGCCTCCATGATGCGGCGTGACATGAGCGCGCCGACGAACAGGTCATAGGCCAGGTAATGAACCCAGCCGGCAAGCGCCACCCAGGGCCAGGTGAACAGCTTCTGCACGCTGGCGAGGTTGTCGAAGCCGCCCTCCGCGTCCCACCAGAACACTGCGATGAGCACGGTATAGGCGGCCGCCAGCACGAGGGGAATCCACTGCCCGGCGATGCGGTCGCGCAACAGCGGCTTGTTCAGCACGATGCCGAGGATGAGAACGAGCCAGCCCGCCAAGGCAAGGTAGCCGGCGAGGGAAAACATTGTTTCGGGCATTGCAATCCTCCTTGTCCGATGCCGAAGAGGCCATCCTATGTCAGACAAATTGACGTCGTCAACATAAATCTTGACAGTGTAAACAACCTATGCGAGAGAGTGGTCCATGCGGCGCGCAGCACCGGACAAGAGGCCCTACCACCATGGCGATCTGCGCGAGGCCCTGGTGCAGGCCGGCATCGACATTCTGACGGAGGGTGATCTCGCCGGCTTCACGCTGCGCGAATGCGCCCGGCGCGCCGGGGTCTCCCACGCCGCGCCCAAGAACCATTTCCCCACCGTCGACCATCTGAAGGCCGAGATCGGGGCCCGCGGTTTCGAGCAGATGCACCGCGTGCTCGCGGCGGCGGCCGATGCCGCACTGTCACAGTCGGCGGACGCCCGCCTCATCGCGATGGGCAAGGCCTATGTGCGCTTCGCCACCGCCAATTCCGCCGCCTACAAGATGATGTTCCGCGACCGGGACAGTTTCGAACGCACGCCGCATTACGTTGTGGCCGCGGAGGCGGCATGGGTGCAGCTTGGGGAAGCGGTCGCCGCCGTCATCGGGGTGGAGCGCGGGGACGTCGATGCGCGCGCCGCCCACGTCTTCGCGCTGGTCCATGGCTTTGCCAGCCTCGTCATCGACGGGCGCTTGCCGCCCGGACTCGAGACCGACCGGGTGATCGCGCAGAGCCTCGCAAGCCTGCCCGCGGCGCTTCGCGGGCTTGGAACGCCCTGAATATTCTGGCACAAGCGGCGGCGGGAGAAGGAAACACGACATGACTCTGCTCTATATCGGCAGCCTGCTGTTCGGCGGCACGCACCTTTTCGGCATTCTGTTTCCGGGGCTGCGCGACAGTTTCCGCGCCCAGATGGGGGAAAAGCGCTGGAAAACGTTATTTGGTCTCGTTTCGCTCGCCGGGCTGGCCTTGATGATCGCCGGCTTCATCCAGGCGCGGGCCGCGCCGGACGTGATCTACGACGGCCTTCCCGGCCTGAAGCATCTCACCATGCTCATGGTGCTTCTGGCCTTCATCCTGATCGGCGCCTCGCATGGCAAGGGATATCTCAAAAAATGGCTGCACAACCCGATGTCGATCGGCATCGTGCTGTGGTCGGCGGGCCACCTGCTGGTCAATGGCCGCCGCGCCGACATCTGGCTGTTCGGCGCCTTCCTCGTGGTAGGGCTTGCCGACATCGTCATGTCGGAAATCCGCGGCAAGCGGCCGGAGTATATTCCGCGCGTGCGCTCCGATGTCCTGGCCGTGGTCATCGGCATCGTGCTTTATGCCGCGTTCCTCTTCGGCTTCCACCCTTATGTTCTCGGCATCCCGGTGGTGTGATGCTGTTGCTTTCCTTCGGTGTTTTCTTCACGGCCGCGCTCCATCTCGTGGCGGCCGTGCCCCCGCTCAAGCAGCGCATCAAGCAGCGGGTGGGCGACAAGGCCTATGGCCCGGCCTTCGGCATCGCCTCGCTCCTCGGCATCCTGCTCATCGTGCTGGGCTGGCGCGCCGCCGGCTTCGTATTCGTCTACGAGCCGCCGGAATGGGGGTGGATTGCCAACGGCGTCCTCACGCTCATCGCCTTCGTCTTCCTCGGCATCTTCCTGTTCCGCGGTTCGTGGCGGCGGAAGCTTCGTTTTCCCATGGCCTTCGCGGCGGTCTTCTGGGCCACGGGGCACCTGCTTGCCAATGGCGACATGGCCAGCATCATCCTGTTCGGCGGCTTCCTGATCTATGCCGTTCTGCACATCCTCATCGGCACGGCAAACGGCGTGAGGCCGTCGCCCGTGGTGCGCGAGGGCCACAACCTGCTTTCTGTCCTCGGCGGCATCGCGCTCTATGGCGTGATGACCCAGCTCCATATGGCGCTGATCGGCGTTCCGGTGTTCCAGCTCAGCTGACGCACTTGCCCGCATGATGTTGCGGTACTAGGCTCCGGCTCATGTCGCAACATGTTGCCATGCGCCGCCTGACGGCGCCCGAAATCACCGCCCGCAAGGGCAAGGACCCCATCGTCTCGCTCACCTCCTACCACGCCCACACGGCGGCGATTGCCGACAAATATGTCGACTTCCTGCTAGTGGGGGACTCGCTGGGCATGGTGATGCACGGCTTCGAGTCCACTTTGCCCGTGCCGCTCGACCTCATGATCCTGCATGGCCGCGCGGTGATGCGCGGGGCCAAGCGCGCGCTCGTCGTGGTCGACATGCCCTTCGGCTCCTATGAGGAGAGCCCGGCCCAGGCCTTCCGCAACGCCGCCCTGGTGATGAAGGAAACCCAGTGCGGCGCAATCAAGCTCGAGGGCGGCAAGCGCATGGCGGAGACCATCCGCTTCCTCTCCGAGCGCGGCATTCCGGTGATGGCGCATATCGGCCTCACGCCGCAGTCGATCAACATCCTCGGCGGTTTCAAGACGCAAGGCCGCACGAAGGAGCAGTGGGCCATCATCGAGGAGGATGCCCAGGCCGTCACCGAGGCCGGCGCCTTCGCCGTGGTGCTGGAGGCGATTGCCGAGCCGCTCGCCGCCAGGATCACCAGGTCCATCGCCATTCCCACCATCGGCATCGGGGCATCGCCGGCTTGCGATGGCCAGATCCTGGTCATGGAAGACATGCTGGGCCTTTCCCCGCGCGTGCCGAAATTCGTGAAGGAATTCGGCAAGGTGGGCGCGGCCATCGAGGGCGCCATCCGCATGTATGCCGAGGATGTGAGAAGCCGCGCCTTCCCCGGTCCTGAGAACACCTATGAGATGAGGGACTAGCACCCCTGCCATGATCTTGCCGCCACTGGGCGGCACGAGGGTCATCCGGAGTGAGGATTCCGATCACGCCGTTGCAGGCCGGCACGGGCAAGACCGGGGCCATGCTGCCGGACGTCGACCCGCGAGGGCCGTTCCGGGACATGGTGGCGATTCCCGCAGGCCAGACTGTCAGCCCGGCTTCACAGGCGGCAATCTCGGCTGCCGAGAGGTACATTCTTTGGTTGTATAATATGCGGAAACGAGCCTTTATTGTACATTAGAGCATCGGGCGGTCAGATTGAATCTGAAGTCTTCCCAAATCAGTTCTGGAGTGATTCAAGGTAAGCGGAGGTGACCGCCATGCCTAAACCGCTATCGAACGATCTGCGCTTGCGTCTGGTTGAGTGTGTTGAAGCCGG
>NZ_JADCDB010000041.1 GCF_020252395.1 Aestuariivirga sp. | reverse complement strand
TTTTCCAACGGATGACGCGGCGATGAACCTGATCTATCTCGTTCTCAATCACGCCGCAGCGGACTGGAAACGGGCGCCGCGGGAGTGGAACGAGGCGCGGGTCCAGTTCGCCGTCCTATTCGGCGAACGCTTCGTGGGCCATTAAATGTCAACCGGCACGGCCAAACCTCTGGTGCGCAAATATCTCAGTTCGCGCCTGTTCAGCCCAGGTGAAGGCCTCGCCGGAGTCAGGGCGCATTGGAAGATCGAGAGCAATCTCCAATGGATGCTCGGTCCGTCTCTTCGAGGACGCCTCAAGAGCCCGCAAGGACAATGCCCCGGCAAACACCGCCTTCATCAAGCGGATCGCACGAAACATCCTGCAAACCGCCAGCGACAACCCAAAGCGCCGAAACAGCCAGCGCATCAAGCCTTGCAACTGGGACAATGACCGCCTTATCAACGCACTAACCCATATGCGATAGCCCTGCTTCGCCTAGGGATGGAAGCAAGACGGTGCCCGGCAGGCCGGATGAGGGCGCTGCGCGGCATGCCGCCATGCCCTTGCCGCATCCTCACCCCGCCCGGCGAGCCCTTGTTCCCCCGCCGGGACTCCGCCAATCTCGCGATACTCAGGAGGAATGACATGAATATTCTGGTCATCGGCGGCGGCGGCATGGTTGGCGTCAAATTGATCAACCGGCTGGCCAAGGACGGCGCGTTGGGCGATGCGGCAATCTCCAAGATTATCCGGCATGACGTTGTGCTGCCGCCTCCGCCGCCTGCCTCCGCCTTCCCTATCGAGACGCTGATCGGCGACCTTTCGACGCCGGGCGAGGCGGAGAAGCTTGTGGCGCTGAAGCCGGACACGATCTTCCATCTCGCGGCAATTGTGTCGGGCGAGGCGGAGGCCGATTTCGAGAAGGGCTACCGCATCAATCTCGACGGCACGCGCTATCTGTTCGAGGCGATCCGCAAGGCGGACCAGGGCTACAAGCCGAAACTCATCTTCACATCCTCGATCGCCGTGTTCGGCGCGCCCTTCCCCGAGGCGATCCCGGACGAGTTCTTCAACACCCCGCTCACCAGCTACGGCACGCAGAAGACGATCTGCGAATTGCTGCTGGCGGATTATTCGCGCCGCGGCTTCTTCGACGGCGTGGGCCTTCGATTCCCGACGATCTGCGTGCGCCCGGGCAAGCCCAACCTGGCGGCGTCCGGCTTTTTCTCCAACATCATCCGCGAACCGCTGGCGGGGCAGGAAGCGGTGCTCCCTGTGCCGGAGGACGTGCGGCACTGGCACGCCTCCCCCCGCGCTGCCGCCGGCTTCCTGATCCATGCCGCGACCATGGACACCGGTGCCTTGGGCGCACGGCGCAACATCACGCTGCCCGGCGTTTCCTGCACGGTGGGCGAACAGATCGAAGCGCTCCGGAAAGTGGCGGGCGACAAGGTGGTGGCCCGCATCAAACGCGAGCCCAACGAGACAATCATGAAGATCGTCGCCGGCTGGCCCCGGAATTTCGAGGCAAAGCGCGGCTGTGAACTGGGCTTCCAGGCCGAGAACAGCTTCGAGGACATTATCCGCGTCCACATCGAGGACGAGCTCGGCGGCAAGATCGCCTGATGGGCCGGACCGCTACGGTTGCCGGGCTGGCGCCCTTCTCGCTCGCCGTGCTGAGGTCAGCCGGCGCGGATGAGGCTTCGGCAGAAGCCGCCACCTGGGCCATGCTCCATGCCTCGCTGCACGGCGTGGACAGCCACGGCATCCGCCTCCTGCCGTGGTACGCCGACTGCCTGAGGAACGGCATCGCCAAGCCCAAACCCAACGTCACTGTTACCCACCCGCGCCGCGCCGTGGCGCTGGTCGATGCCGATGACGGGCTTGGCCACATCGCCATGTACCGCGCCATGGACGAAGCCTGCGCCATCGCCAGGGACTGCGGCATCGGCATGGCCAGCGTCATCAACTCCACCCATTTCGGCGCGGCCGGGGCCTACACGCTGGCGGCGGCGGATGCGGGCTTTATTGGCTTCGCCAGCTGCAACTCCGGCGCCTTCGTGGTGCCGCATGGCGGCTCGAAGCCGATCCACGGAACGAGCCCGATTTCGCTCGCCGCACCCAACCCCGGCGGCGACCCCTTTCTGCTTGACATGGCGACAAGCGCCGTGCCGTGGAACAAGGTTCTGAGGTATCGTACCGAAGATATTGAATTGCCTGAGGGAGTTGCCGTCGACGAACGGGGTGCCTTCGTCACGGATCCCAATGCCGCGCGGGCGCTCGCCCCGGTGGGCGGACCGGCATTCGGTTACAAGGGCGCTGGCCTCGCGGGCCTCACAGAGGTGCTGGGCGGCATGCTTACCGGCATGCGGCTGTCCTCCGATCAGGACGGGCTGGCGCTGGGCGACACCAAAGTCGGCCATTTCGTCATGGCCATCGACCCAACCCTCTACATGACCCTCGAGGCCTTCGGACAGGGCGTCCAGACCTATATCGACCGCTTCAAGGCCCAGCCCGGAACCTATGCCGCGGGTGGCCCCGAGTGGGAGTGCTACCGCAAGCGCGAGGCGGAGGGCATTCCACTGCCTGACGGCCTCTATGCCGAACTGGCCGGCGCAGCCGCGAAAGCAGGCGTGCCGCTGGAGTTCTGATGGCGCCCGACCTCAAGGAGAACAGGACGCGCGGCATCCTGTGGATGCTGGCCACCATGTTCTGCTTCATCGCGCTCGACACGATGATGAAATATCTGATGGAGACCTATTCGCTGGTGCAGGTCACCTGGGCCCGGTTCTTCTTCGCCACGGTGGTCGCAATCGTGGCCTGCGGGCCGCGCATCGGCCAGCTTGCCATCAGCTGCCACCCGAAGCAGCAACTCCTGCGCTCGGTGTTCCTGATGTCGACGACCGGCATGTTCAACGCCGGCATTCGCACCGTGCCGCTGGCCACCGCCACCACCATCATGTTCCTGAACCCGGTGCTGGTGACCGTGCTGGCCATTCCGCTGCTGGGCGAGAAGGTGGGGCTGCAGCGCTGGATGGGCGTGCTTCTTGGCTTCATCGGCGCCGTGATCGTGGTGAGGCCCTGGCAGGAGGATCTGGGTGCCCATGGCATCGGCGTCATCTTCCTGCTGGTCGCCGCGGCGCTCAACGCCAATTACCAGATCCTGACACGCCGGGTGCGCGGCGACGATCCGCTCACCTCGCTCCTCTACACCGCGACGGCCGGCGCGGTGGTCACCAGTTTCCTGGTGCCGTGGTTCTGGTCCTGGCCCACGGCTTTCGACTGGTTGCTGCTGGCCGGCACCGGCGTTGCCGGCGGCCTCGGGCACCTGTTCCTGATCCGCGCCTTCCGTTCGGCACCCGCTTCCGTTGTAGCGCCCTTCTCCTACTCCTCTCTGGTGTGGGCTACACTCTTCGGCTTCGTGATCTGGGGCGACTGGCCGGACCTGTGGACGTGGGCCGGGGCCGCGCTTATCATCGGATCCGGACTCTACATCTTTTCGAGGGAACGCAGGGCATGAAGACCGAAGGCCCCCGCTCGCCACCGCCGCGGAATAGCGCCATACGCCGCAAGCAGACCTGAAATGCCGCGCCTTGGCTGGCAGCCGCCCCCTCTGCCCGCCAAGCTGAGCGCATGAATCAGTCGTCCCCCGGCATGAACCGCAACCTGATCGGCGTTGTCTCGCTCTGCGCCGGCGTGCTGGTGTTCTCCACCCAGGATGCGATCCTGAAGGGGCTGAGCGGCAGCCATGCGGTCACGCTGGCCATCGTGCTGCGCTCCATCGTGGGACTTCCCATCCTTTTCGCCATGGTATGGGCCGAGAAGGGTCCGGGGGCGCTGCGCACCAGGAACTGGAAGCTGCTGGTGGCGCGCGGGCTGATCCTCCTCACCTCCTACACCACCTATTACATGGCCTTCCCGGTGCTGCCGCTGGCGGAGGCCGTGGCGCTCTTCTTCACCTCGCCGATCTTCGTCACCATCCTCGCAGCGATCTTCCTGCGCGAGAAGGTGACGCTGAAAGCGTGGGCCGCGGTGATTGCCGGCTTCATCGGCGTGCTCATCATCCTGCGCCCCGGCACCGGTCTGTTCGAACCCGCAGCCCTGCTGAGCCTTTTCAGCGCCGCGGCCTATGCCCTTTCGATGGTGCTGGCGCGGCGCTACAGCGCGGACGAGCCCACCACCGTCATGGCCTTCTATGTCAACGCCGTCTACATGGTCGCCGCGGCGGGCGTGGCGCTCCTTTTCCACCTGCTCGGCATCGCCCAAGCGGCGCATCCGAGCCTCGAATTCCTGGTCAGGCCCTGGGCCGTGCCGGACCCGCGCGATCTCTTCCTCATGGGCCTGTGCGGCCTCATCGCGGCGCTGGGCATGACGCTGCTGACCCATGCCTACCGTCTGGCGCGGGCCAATCTCGTCACGGTGTTCGAATACACCGGCATGCTGTGGGTGCCGCTGTGGGGCTTCCTGTTCTTCGCGGAAGTGCCGAAGTGGACCACGGTGGTGGGCACCGTTATCATCATCGCGGCGGGCATCTTCGCGGTCAGGAGTTCGAAGGCTTAAGGCGCCACCTGCTCGCTCAGGATCCGGAAATCGCCGACATAGCTCTTCGACACGCCGGGCGCGCCGGCGACGCGCAACCAAAGGCCCTTACCGGCCTCGCCGCTGGGAAAGGCGAACGTGCGGGCTTCACCCGATTGTGGCAGGCCGAAACTCATCACCGGGCGCCCCGAGGCGCCAAGCTCGCCTTCCGGCAGCACCATCACGTCGACGGCCTTGGCCATCGAAGCCGGGTTCACGCCGGAAGGTGGCGTGTATTCAAGCGCCGTGACCTGATGCGCCGTATCGCCCTTGAACAGCACGAGCACGTTGATTTCGGTATCCGGCGGATTGATGGCCAGGAAGGTGTCGTCCTGCGCGTCGAACAGGGTGGCGAAGGCGTAGCGTGAATCGCTGCCATCCTTCAGCGCGGCGGTAAAACTCGCCCCCTCGGCAAGGTCCATGGTTTCAGTCTTCAGCGCCGGGGAACCGGTTTTCGCAATCGTCTCGTCGGGGACGATCGCATCGGCCTTTTGCGGATCGACCGTCACCACCACATTCACCGGCGGCTGCGCCGCCTCGCGGGGCGCGAAGGTTTGATAGGCGGCGAGGCCAACGCTGGCCACGGCCGCCAGGCTCGAAACCACGATCTGGAAATTGGTGAGCTTCACCGAACTAGGCTTTGAGGATGCTCCGTCCCGCATATGCCGCCTGCGATCCCAGTTCCTCTTCGATGCGAAGAAGTTGATTGTATTTGGCCAGCCGGTCCGAACGCGCCAGCGATCCGGTCTTGATCTGACCGCAGTTTGTGGCAACAGCAAGGTCTGCAATCGTCGAGTCCTCGGTTTCGCCCGAACGGTGCGACATGACGGCGGAATAGCCCGCCTTGTGCGCCATCTCGACGGCCTCGAGCGTTTCGGTGAGCGAGCCGATCTGGTTCACCTTGACAAGTATCGAATTGGCGATTCCCCCGGAAATACCCTTCTTCAGGCGCTTGGTGTTGGTGACGAAGAGATCGTCACCCACCAGCTGGTGCGTCTTGCCGATGAGATCGGTCACCTGCTTCCAGCCGTCCCAGTCGTCCTCCGCCATGCCGTCCTCGATCGAGAAGATCGGATAGGCCCTGGCGAGCCTGGCGAGATATTCCGCCTGCTCCGTGATCGAGCGCTTCTTGCCCTCGCCCTCATAGTCATAAACACCGTTCTTGAAGAACTCGGTCGCCGCGCAGTCGAGCGCCAGGTAGACGTCCTTGCCGGGCTTGTAGCCGGCCTGCTCCACAGCCTTCATGACGAAGTCCAGAGCCCCCTCCGCCGACGGCAGGTTGGGCGCGAAGCCGCCCTCGTCGCCGACATTGGTGTTGTGGCCGGCCTTCTTAAGGGCACCTTTCAGTGTGTGGAAGATTTCGGCGCCCATGCGCAGGCCCTCGCGGAAGCTGTCCGCGCCCACCGGCATGATCATGAATTCCTGAAAGTCGATCGGGTTGTCAGCGTGGACACCGCCATTGATGATATTCATCATCGGAACGGGAAGAACGCGCGAGGCCGCGCCGCCGACGTAACGGTAGAGCGGCAGGCCGGCCGCCTCCGCCGCAGCCTTGGCCACGCCGAGCGACACGCCGAGGATGGCGTTGGCGCCAAGGCGCGCCTTGTTAGGCGTGCCGTCGAGCTCGATCATCGCCTGGTCTATGGCGATCTGGTCCTCGGCCTCCATGCCGGCCAGAGCATCGAAGATCTCGCCGTTGACCGCGGCCACCGCCTTGGTGACGCCCTTGCCGAAGTAGCGCGCCTTGTCGCCGTCGCGCAGTTCCACCGCCTCGTGCGCACCCGTCGAGGCGCCCGAGGGAACCGCGGCCCGGCCGATGGAGCCGTCTTCCAGCACCACATCCACCTCCACCGTCGGGTTACCGCGGCTGTCGAGGACTTCGCGGGCGGTGATGTCGATGATGGTGGTCATGGCCTTGTCCCTTGATGTGCGCAAATCAGAGGGCGGTTATGGCGGGGGCCAATGGCGTTTGCAAGACGGTTACGGGAGGGATCATGGCCTCACGCCGCCTTCACCACCTTGTCCAGCGCCATCAGCGTCCGCAGCAACGCCTCCAGCTGGCCGATGGGCACCATGTTGGGCCCATCCGAAGGCGCATTATCCGGGTCCTGGTGAGTTTCGATGAAGACGCCGGCGACACCCACCGCCACGGCGGCGCGCGCCAGCACCGGCACCATACTGCGCTCGCCGCCTGACGAGGCGCCCTGGCCTCCCGGCTGTTGCACGGAATGTGTTGCATCGAAGATCACCGGCGCGCCCATCTCCGCCATGACCGGCAGCGAGCGCATGTCGGAGACCAAAGTGTTGTAGCCGAAGGACACGCCGCGCTCGGTGAGGAGCACGTTGGGATTGCCGCTGTCCACGATCTTGGCCAGCACGTTCTTCATGTCCCACGGGGCGAGGAACTGGCCCTTCTTCACGTTTACAATGCGGCCCGTCTTGGCCGCCGCGATGAGAAGGTCGGTTTGGCGGCAGAGGAAGGCGGGAATCTGCAGCACATCGACTACGCTCGCCACCTCGGCGCACTGAGCTCTCTCATGCACGTCGGTCAGCACGGGCAGGCCCAGCTCTTTGCGGATGTCGGCGAAGACGGCAAGCGACTTCTCCAGCCCCAGGCCGCGCTGGCCCTTGAGGCTCGTGCGGTTGGCCTTGTCGAAGCTCGATTTGTAGACCAGCCCGATGCCCAGGCGCCCGCAGATCTCCCTGAGGCGCCCGGCCATCATGAAGGCATGCTCGCGGCTCTCCATCTGGCAGGGACCGGCGATGAGCGCGATCGGCAGCGCGTTACCGAAGGAGACTTTGTTGGTCGAAACGATGCTGTTGGGGGTCATTGCTTTGGATACACCAGGAATGTGCCCGAGCCGTGGGCATAGAGTTTGCCGTTGTCATCGGTGAGCCGCGCATCGGCCGTCAGCAAGGTGCGGCCGGCGTGGATCACCGTGCCGGTGCAAATGAGGCGCGGCACTGAAGCGTCGATCTTGCCGACGTAGTTCACTTTGAGTTCGATGGTGCCATAGCCAATGCCGGCGGGCAGCTTGGTCTGCACCGCGCAGCCGGTGGCAGAATCGATCAGCGTTGCCGCATAGCCGCCATGAAGGCGCATTTGCGGGTTGTAGTACTTGGGCGAGGGGAAGGCCTCGAAGGTCGCCGTGCCGTCGTCGACCGCAATGAGGCGGAAATTCATGGCTTCGGCCATGGCCGAGCCATGCCAGTCCCGCAGCAGCGCGCGCAGAAAGTCGAGCCCGCTTTGCGGATGAGCCTTGTTTTCTCCGGCGTCCATGGCGTCCGTCATTTGGCGGCCTGCACCACCGGCACGGCCTGTGCAATGGTTATGCCCCTTTCGCGGAACTGCGACAACAGCGCGAAGCGGATGTCGCTTGCGACCTGTGAGCCTGTCAGGACGTCGGCCACGAAGGCTCTGACCACGAATTCGAGACCGTTCTTGCCGAAGCTGGTGAGCATAACCACGGGGGCCGGGTGCTTCAGCACCTTGGGGTGGGCGCTGGCGACCTCGAGCAGCAGTTTCTTCATCACTTCGGCGTCTGTGTCGTAGTCGACCACCACGTCGATCGAGAAGCGGCCCATGTCGTCATTGTGGGTCCAGTTCTTCACAGGTTCCGTAACGAGAGCCGAGTTCGGTAGAATGATCGAGCAGGAATCGAAGGTCTCGATCTCGGTCGAGCGCACATTGATGCGCCTCACGATGCCCTCGCCCTCCGGCAGCGACACCCAGTCGCCCACGCGGATCGGCCGCTCAGCCAGCAAGATGACGCCCGATACGAAATTGTTGATGATCGACTGCAGGCCGAGACCGATGCCGAGGCCCAGCGCGCCGGCGATGATGGCGAGGCTCGAGAAATCGACGCCCGCCGCGCTGAGCGCGAAGACGCCCGCGAGGAAGTATCCGATGTAGCCCGATCCCGTGAGGATCGAATCCTGCACGCCCTTCTTGATCCGCGTGTCCGACAGGATGCGGTGGTCGAGCCAGCTGTTGAACAGCTTGGTGGCGATGATGCCGAGAACCAGGATCGCCAGCATGATGGCGAGCGTGCCCGGCAGGATGGTAACGTCGCCAATGGTGATGCCAAGGGACAGGGTGGTGAGAAGGCCCCGCAGGTCCACCCAGTTCAGCGTCCACAGCAGCAACAGGGTGGGCACGCCGGCGATCACCAGCACGAGATCGACGATGGTGCGGAACATCAGGCCCAGCCGCTCGATGGCGCGTTCGCCGAGCCCCGTGATGCGGCGCAGGAAGGCGCCGAAGTTCGACTGCGGATCGAAGCTCGCCTGCACCATGGCGTCGAGCAGGTGGTAGACGAGGAACACCAGCGTTACCACCATGGCGGTGCGCACGATCTGATGCGCGATATAGTCGCCGAGCGCCAGGTAACCCGTAGCCAGCGCCGCGAAGCCGGCGAAGATCAGCGTCCACACGAGGGGCGCCAGCCTGGCGGCCCAGCCGAAATAGAAGCGCCGCTTGTCCTGCTCCGGAAGGCCCGGCTGCTTGCGCAGCGCCAGCAGCATGAGGCTGGCAAGCACCAGAAGCGTGATCGCGCCCAGCGCCGACTGTCCCTGCGTGTAGTTGAGGCTCAAGTACATGCCGGCCGAGAGCTGGCCAAGCTGTTTATTAAAGGTGGCGGCGAAGGCCGTGAGGCCCACCAGCCAGGCGAACTGCCGGGCCGACCGTTCGTCCATGTCGACGATGCGGATTTCGGGGCGGCCGGGGGCCGCCACGCGCCGGCCGAGCACGTAATAGAAGATGGTGGTGAAGGCCGTGTCGCGCAGCGCCTCCCACAGCATCACCATGCGCGGCGTCGCGTCGGTGAAATAGCCGCTCGTCTCCAGCGCGAGGCGGATCGGGAAGAAGAGGATCGCCAGCGCCGCGAATGCCACCATCAGGGCGCGGAGAATGATCCACAGCCGGGTCATGTTGTCGATGGGGCGGCCCGAGGCGGAATAGCCGGTCAGCCAGCGCGCGAAGAACCGGTTGAGAAGCCGGAAGGCAAATGCGCAGGCCATGATGAACACCGGAATCAGCAGCAGCCCCAGCGGCTGCGCCGTCTGCGATACGTCCGCCCACCAGTTGCGCAGCATCAGCGACAGGCCGGCGGACAGCACGCCCACGCCAGCCACCAGGTCATACCAGAGCTGCGGGTTGAAGACGGACCGGGTGCGGTCGAAGATGCGGCCGAAGAACTGGTCGCGCTGCATGGTCGAAACCGACTTCGACAGCTGCTCGGCCTCGACCGTGACGACGTCGAGCTGCGCCTTGAGGCTCTGCAGTTTGTCGCGCGTTGCTGTCAGGTCGGCGCGCGACTGGGCGACGCCGTCATCCTCCTTCTGACCGGCGGCGGGTGCGGCGCCCAGCGAGTTCAGCTGCTGCGTCACCTCCCCCAGCGGGGCCAGCAGTCTGATCGAGCGGTCCGCCGCGGTGGTGCGAATTTTCTCGAGTGTGACCTTAAGGTTGGCGAGCTCCTTGTCGCTGAGGTTGGGCCGCCGCAGCTGCATGCCCGAGCCGTCGAGGTCGATGCGCAGCTGCTGCAGCGCGCGGTCCGTCTCGCCGATGATGGCCCGGTCGAGGGCTGCCGCCGCAGTAAATGCAAGGCAGAGCGCGACAAAAGCGGACAGCAGGACCCGTGCCGCGCGCATCGGGCTAGACCAGCCGGCTCTGTTCGACCGCCGCCGCAATGAAGGAAGAGAACAGCGGATGCGGATCGAAGGGCTTGGACTTCAGTTCCGGATGATACTGCACGCCGATGAACCACGGATGGTCCGGGTATTCGACCGTCTCGGGCAGCAACCCGTCGGGCGACATGCCGGCAAAGAGCAGGCCTGCCCTTTCCAGCCGGCCGCGGTAGTGGGTGTTCACCTCGTAGCGGTGGCGGTGGCGCTCGGAAATGTGGGTCGCGCCATAGATCCCGGCAATCTTGCTGCCAGGCTTCAGCTCCGCGTCGAAGGCGCCGAGCCGCATGGTGCCGCCAAGGTCGCCGCCCTGCTTGCGGATTTCGAGCTCATTGCCCTTCATCCACTCTGTCATGGCGCCGACCACGGGTTCCTTCGTTTCGCCGAACTCGGTGGAGCTGGCGCCCTCGATGCCGCACAGCGAGCGCGCCGCCTCGATGCAGGCCATCTGCATGCCGAAGCAGATACCGAAATACGGTACCTTGCGCGTCCTCGCGAAGGTTGCAGCCTTGATCTTGCCCTCGGACCCTCGCTCGCCGAAGCCGCCGGGAACGAGGATGCCGTGCACGGCCTCAAGATAGGGTGCGGGGTCTTCCTTTTCGAAGATCTCCGACTCGATCCAGTCGAGGTTGACCTTCACCTTGTTGGCGATGCCGCCATGGACGAGCGCTTCCTGCAGCGACTTGTAGGCATCGAGCAGCCCTGTGTACTTGCCCACCACCGCGATGTTCACCTCGCCTTCGGGCTGGGTGATGCGGTTCATGATCTCCGTCCACTGCGAGAGATCGGGCGCGCGCACGTCCTTGAAGCCGAAAGTATCGAGGACTTCCCTGTCGAGGCCCTCGTTGTGATAGGCGCGCGGCACGTCGTAGATCGATTTGACGTCCAGCGCCTGGATGACGGCCGACGGGCGCACATTGCAGAAGAGCGCAATCTTGCGGCGCTCGTTCACCGGAATCTCGCGGTCGGCCCGGCAGAGCAGAATGTCAGGCTGGATGCCGATCGAACGCAGCTCCTTCACCGAATGCTGGGTGGGCTTGGTCTTCAATTCGCCCGCCGTCGGGATGAAGGGCAGCAGGGTGAGGTGGATGTAGAGGCAGTCGCCTCGCGGCTGCTCCTGCCCGAACTGGCGGATCGCTTCGAAGAACGGCAGGCCCTCGATGTCGCCCACCGTGCCGCCGATCTCAACCAGCACGAAATCATAGCCCTCATTGCCGCTGCGGATAAACTCCTTGATGGCATCGGTGACATGCGGGATCACTTGCACCGTGCCGCCGAGGAAGTCGCCGCGCCGCTCCCTTGCTATAATCTCCTGGTAGATGCGGCCCGTCGTGATGTTGTCCTGCTTATTGGCGTGGCGCCCGGTGAAGCGCTCATAATGGCCGAGGTCGAGGTCGGTCTCGGCCCCGTCATCGGTGACGAAGACCTCGCCATGCTGGTAAGGGCTCATGGTGCCCGGGTCGACGTTCAAGTAGGGGTCGAGTTTCCTGAGCCTCACGGTGAAGCCGCGGGCCTGCAGCAGGGCGCCCAGCGCCGCCGATGCCAGACCTTTTCCGAGTGAGGAGACCACGCCGCCGGTGATGAAAATATATCGCGCCATGGACCTTCACCCTATCTTCTTCAAATCACGTTTTAAAGCCCGGAAACGGAGTTTCCGGGCCGTGTGGATAACTAAACGGGTGCGCGCCCTTACGGGTTGACTGGAACCTGCGGCTGGGCCGGTTCGGCGGGTGCAAGCTTGGGCAGCAGGCTGCTGTCGCCCGCCCCTTGTGCCGGCGCCACCGGCTGGGTTCCGGTTGCCGCCGGCGGCGCCACAGTGTCGATCACCGAGCCGGAGCCGCGGTGGGTGGCGATCACGGTGAGCGCGATCGAGGTGCAGAAAAAGGCCACCGCCAGCCAGGCCGTGGTGCGCGTCAGCGCATTGCCGGCGCCGCGCGCCGTGAACAGGTTGCCCGCCGAACCGCCGCCGCCGCCGATGCCAAGTGCGCCGCCCTCGGAGCGCTGCAGCATCACCACCCCGATCAGCGCCAGCGCGACGATGAGATGAATCACGAGAATGACGGTTTCCATGGGTGTTCCGCGACTTTCCGATCGAATAGCGGGTGGGCTTTACCTGCTTCATATGGGGAAAGCAACCGGCAGCGGCCAAGGCTTGCAACCCCCGAAGCAGGGTCAGAAGGTGACGAAGGCAGAAACAGAGGCCCCGGCCATTGCGCGTCTGCAGGCCTTGTGGTCTTCGCCGGAACATGCCCCGCGCAAAACCCTGCGCCAGAATTCATCGGCCTGCCGGATCGAGACGGCCGAGGGCTACTCGCCTTGAGCTTCTATAGATTTAGGCTGATTTGTATTTGTAACGGAAGGTGCAGCAGGGAGCACCCTCCATGATGGTCTGCTTGCGCTCCAGCGTGATGTTGGGGTCATAGCCTTCACAGAAGGTGCCGTCGCGGTTGCAGGACAGGAGGTGACCGATCTTGCCCAGCCCCATTTCCTTATACGTCTCGGCATAGCGGCAGCGGGTGATGTCGAAGTCGAAGGAGGCGTCATCGGCCTTCAGCACCTCCATCTCCAGCGCCCCGTCTGCCGTCCAGTTGTCGTATAGCCTGATGAAATCGGCCATGGACGTCTGGCCGCCGGTCTTCCCGGCGAAATACTTGCCCTCAGCCACCGCGGCCTTGCGGATGGCGGAGTCGAGGATGGCGGCCGCCTTTTCCTCGCCGAGCTGCTCCACCATCTCGGCATAGATCGGCCCGATGACCTCGGCCTGCAGCCTGCGCTTCGTTAAAGTAGGGATTTCAGACATTACGCGAACACCTTGATAATCCCAAGGAAATCAGATGCCTTGAGGCTCGCCCCACCGACCAGTGCGCCGTTCACGTTGGGCTGGCTCATCAGCTCCCCGGCGTTGGACGGCTTGACCGAGCCGCCATAGAGGATGCGCACCGCTGCACCGTCATTTCCCATCAGCCCGGAGAGTTCCTGACGGATGAGAGCGTGGACTTCGGCCACTTCCGCCGTTGTGGGGGTGAGCCCGGTTCCGATAGCCCAGACCGGCTCATAGGCGATCACCGTATCGGACGCGGACGAACCTTCCGGGAGGGAGCCTTTGAGCTGGCGGGCGACCAAGTCCAGCGTCCTGCCCGCTTTCCGCTCCTCCAGCGTCTCGCCGATGCAGATGATGGCCTTCATGCCCGACTTCTGCGCGGCCCTGGCCTTCTTCGCCACGATCTCGTCGGTTTCGCCATGGTTGGTGCGGCGCTCGGAATGACCGACGATGACGGCAGTGCAGCCCGCCTCCTTCAGCATGTCCGCCGAAATGTCGCCGGTATGGGCGCCGGACGCGGACCAGTGGCAGTCCTGGCCGCCGACCTTGATCTTGGAACCTTTCAGCACCGACTTCACCCGGCGGACCAGAATCGCCGGCGGGCAGACCATCACGTCGGCCTTCAGCTTCACGTCCTTGAGCATGGCGGCAAGGAGGCGCGGCTCCTTCAACATCGCCAGGCTGCCGTTCATCTTCCAATTTCCGGCGACCAGCGGCCGCGGCCCTTCGCTTGCCATGATTGACTGCTCTCACTCCTTTGCGAAACAGACTCTTAGCAGACGCATCCCCCGCTTGCGAGGGGGTGTTCGCCTACCTATAGTGCTGTGCAACCGCCGAGGTCCGGCAATTTCAGAGGGACGTTCCGACATGATGGATTCCATGCGCAAAGCCGCCAAGGGTTGGGTGGCGAAGCTCCTCATCGGCCTGCTGGCCGTGAGCTTCGGCGTGTGGGGCATCGCCGACGTGTTCCGTTTCGGTTCGTCCGGCGGGCTTGCCACCGTCGGCAGCCAGAAGGTAACCGCCGAGGAATATGACAAGGCCTTTCGGGACCGGCTGCAGGACATCGCCCGCCAGACCGGCCAGGGCATCACGCCCGAGCAGGCGCGCGCCTTCGGCATCGACAAGGGCGTGCTGACCTTTTTGATCCAGGGCGCGGCGCTGGACGACGAGGCCGCCAAGCTGAAGCTCGGCGTGTCCGACCAGTTCCTGGCCACCTACATGATGGCCAATCCGGCCTTCCTCGATTCGGCCGGCAAGTTCGACGCTGGCCGCTTCAAGCAGGCTCTGGCGCAAAACGGCTACAGCGAATCGACCTTTTTCGCGGAGGAGCGCAAGCGCATGCTGCGCGGGGCACTGACCGGCACGGCCGCCGCCGGCGCGGCCCCCGGCGGCGGCCTGATCGAGGCCCAGTACCGCTATGAGAACGAACAGCGCGATGCGCGCTATTTCACGGTCACCACCGCCGACAGCGAAGTGGCAGCCCCCACCGCCGACGAGATCAAGAAGGAATATGACGCCGATCCAGCCGCTTACACCGCGCCCGAATACCGCTCGATCGCCATCATGAAGGCGGAACCCGCCGACATCGCCGCCAGGATCACGCTCACCGGCCAGGACCTCGCCGACGGCTATGCCAAGCACAAGGCCGAGTATTTCTCGCCCGAGAAGCGCACCGTGCTGCAGATCACCTTCCCCAGCCTCGCCGAAGCCGAGGCCGCCAAGGCCAAGCTGGCGGCCGGCGCCGATTTTCTGGCGCTGGCCAGGGAGCGCGGCTTCACCGAGGCCGACGCCACCTTCGCTGGCAAGACCAAGGCCGACTTTATCGACCCGGCCATTGCCGATGCCGCCTTCGCGCTGCAAGAGGGCACGGTGAGCGACCCGATCAAGGGCACGCTGTCCACCGCACTCCTCAAGGTGGTGAAGATCGAGCCGGAACACCAGGCGACACTCGACGAGGTGAAGCCGCAGCTTTCCGAACGCGTCAAGATGGACCAGGCGATGGAGCAGATCCAGTCCACCTATGAAGCGGTGGAAGACGCGCGCGCCGCCCAGACCAAATTCGAGGACATTGCCGCCAAGGCCGGCATTCCCTTCATCCTGATCACCGGGACCGACGCCCGGGGCAACGACAAGGCGGGCAAGCCCATCGACATTCCGCATGCGGCGGAGGTGCTGCAGGCCAGCTTCTCCAGCGACGTCGGCGTCGAGAATGACGCGATCCCGCTCGACAACGGCTACGTCTGGTACGAGGTGCGCGAAGTCGTGCCAGCGGCGCTGAAACCCTTCGACCAGGTGAAGGACCAGGCCCGTGCCGCGGTGATCGCCGCCAAGGTCAAAGCCGCCTCGGAAGACAAGGCCAGGAAGCTGGTGGAGCGCGCCAGGTCCGGCGCCAGCCTCGACGGCCTCGCCAAGGAAGCCAATGCCCAGGTGCAGACCGCCCAGGGGCTGAAGCGCGGCGAGGCGGGCGCCGGCTTCGGGCCCGCCGCCGTCCGCGCGCTGTTCTCCGTGCCGGACAGCGGCTTCGCCTATGCTGTCGAGCCTGACGGCAAGGGCGCGCGCGTGATGCAGTCGGCGCCGGTTCTGCTGCCGCCCTTCGACCCCAATTCGCCCGATGCGAAGAGCATCGCCGAAAGGCTCAAGCCGGAGATGGCCGACGCCATGCTCACGGCCTATCTCAACGCACTGCAGAGCCAGGTGGGGGTCAGCATCAACGAGGCCCTCTGGCAACAGGTTGCGGGACAGCAGACGAACTGAGCCCGTGACCCACTTGCCGGAACAGCTCCATGATCATTTCCCCCGATTACGACAGCTTCGCCCACGCCTATGACCGCGGCGAAGCGCAGATCGTATCGACCAGGCTCGTTGCCGACCTCGAAACCCCCGTTTCGGCCAAGCTGAAGCTTGCCCGCAACGCGCGCTATTCCTTCTTGCTCGAGTCCGTCGAGGGCGGTGCGGTCCGCGGCCGCTACTCGATCATCGGGCTCAACCCGGACCTGATCTGGAAGGTCGAGAACGGCAAGGCCCAGATAAACCGCAAGGCCGCGCTCGATCCTGACGGCTTCTTCGAGGACACCGGCCTCCACCCGCTGCCGTCGCTGCGGGCACTGCTCGCCGAGAGCCGCATCAAGCTCGCGGAGGATGCACCCCCCATGGCCGCCGGCGTCTTCGGCTACATGGGCTATGACATGGTGCGCCTCATGGAGGAGCTGCCGGAGCCCAACCCTGATACGCTGGGCCTGCCGGACTCGATGATGATCCGGCCCACCGTCATGGCGATCTTCGACAGCGTGAGGGACGAGGTGACGGTCACCTCCCCCGTCTACCCTGCCCCCGGCGTCTCGGCGAAGGCGGCCTATGCGCGGGCCAGCGAGCGCATCGGCGAGGTGGTCGACGCACTCGACCGTCCGCTCGATCTCTCGCTCAAGGAGACGGACCTCTCGCCCATCGGCAACCCGCGCTCCAACGCCAGCCCAGAGGAATACAAGGCGATGGTGCTGAAGGCGAAGGAGTACATCGCGGCGGGCGACATCTTCCAGGTGGTGCTGTCGCAGCGCTTCGAGACCGACTTCACGCTGCCACCCTTCGCGCTCTACCGCTCGCTGCGCCGGGTAAACCCATCGCCCTTTCTCTACTACCTCGACTTCGACCGCTTTTCGGTGATCGGCTCCAGCCCCGAAATCCTGGTGCGCGTGCGCGATGGCAAGGTGACGATCCGCCCGATCGCCGGCACGCGCCGGCGCGGCGCAACACCGGCGGAAGACCGGGCACTCGCCGCCGAGCTTCTGGCAGACCCCAAGGAGCGCTCCGAGCATTTGATGCTGCTCGACCTCGGGAGGAACGACGTGGGCCGCGTCGCCGACATCGGTTCGATCAAGGTCACTGACCAGTTCATTCTCGAATACTACAGCCAGGTGATGCACATCGTGTCGAACGTCGAGGGCAAGCTCTCGAACAAGTATGACGCGATCGACGCGCTGGTGGCGGGCTTTCCGGCTGGCACCGTCTCGGGTGCGCCCAAGGTGCGCGCCATGGAGATCATCGACGAGGTCGAAAAGAACAAGCGCGGCGTCTATGCGGGCTGCGTGGGTTACTTCTCCGCCGGCGGGGAAATGGACACCTGCATTGTGCTGCGCACGGCAATCGTCAAGGACGGCAAGATGTATGTCCAGGCTGGAGCGGGCGTCGTCGCCGACAGCGTGCCTGAGTCCGAGCACCAGGAATGCGTGAACAAGGCCAAGGCGCTGTTCCGCGCCGCGGAGGAAGCGGTTCGCTTCGCCGGCCGGGCCGGGAGGGCGCAATGATCATCCTCATCGACAATTACGACAGCTTCACCTGGAACCTCTATCACGTACTGGGCGACATCGGCGCCGAGACGGTGGTCCACCGCAACGACAAGATCGGCGTCGGCCAGGTGATCTCGGCCAAGCCGGAGGCCATCGTCATCTCGCCCGGCCCCGCCACGCCGGACGAAGCGGGCATCTGCCTTGAGTTGATCGAGAAAGCCTCGGAGACGATCCCCGTCTTCGGCGTCTGCCTCGGCCTCCAGTCCATGGGCCAGGCCTTTGGCGGCAAGGTGGTGCGTGCGCCTTCGCAAATGCACGGCAAGACCAGCCAGATCCGCCACACCAGCCAGGGCGTGTTCAAGGGCCTGCCGCAGGACTTCACCGCCACGCGCTATCATTCCCTCGTCGTCGAGCGTGACAGCCTGCCGGACTGCCTCGAAGTGACTGCCGAGGCCGACGGGCTCATCATGGGCCTGCAGCACAGGACGCGGAACGTGCATGGCGTGCAGTTCCATCCGGAGTCGATTGCCTCCGAGCATGGCCACATGATCCTCAAGAACTTCCTCGAACTGGCGAGGGCCCGCTGATGGCTGAACTGAAACCCCTGATCGCCAAGGTCGCGGCCGGAACGCCGCTCACACGCGCCGAAGCGCGCGAGGCCTTCGACGTGATGATGTCGGGCGATGCGACGCCCTCGCAGATCGGCGGCTTCCTCATGGCACTGCGCGTGCGCGGCGAAACGGTGGACGAGATCACCGGGGCCGTCGAGATCATGCGCGAGAGGATGCTGCCAGTGGAAGCCCCCGCCGGCGCCATCGACATCGTCGGCACCGGGGGCGATGCCTCGGGCTCCTACAACATCTCCACCTGCGCGGCCTTCGTTGCCGCCGGCGCGGGGCTGAAGGTGGCCAAGCACGGCAACCGCGCCCTGTCGTCGCGTTCGGGCGCCGCCGACGTGCTGATGGCGCTGGGAGTCAAGATCGATGTTCCGCCCGGAAAAATTTCCGAATGCATTGCGGAGGCGGGCCTCGGCTTCATGTTCGCGCCGTCTCACCACTCGTCGATGAAGTTCGTCGGCCCCTCGCGCGTCGAGCTCGGCACGCGGACCATCTTCAATTTGCTGGGTCCCCTGTCCAATCCGGCCGGCGCCAAGCGGCAGGTAACCGGCGTATTCTCGAAACAGTGGGTGGAGCCGCTCGCTCAGGTGTTGCAGAACCTCGGCTGCGAGGCCTGCTGGATCTGCCACGGCGAAGGCGGCATGGACGAGATCGTGCCCACCGGCACGACATGGATCTCCGAACTCAAGAACGGCAAGATCACATCCTTCACCCTCACGCCGGAGGAAGCGGGCCTCGCCCGCTCGTCCGCCGACGACCTGAAAGGCGGCGACGCCGGGCACAATGCCGATGCGCTTCGCCACGTGCTGGCCGGCAAACCTTCCGCCTTCCGCGACGCCGCGGTGATGACGGCGGCGGCCGCTCTCGTTGTGGCGGGCCGCGAGCCCGGCCTCAAGCAGGCTGTGGCTGCCGCGCAAACGGCGATCGACAGCGGTGCGGCGGAAGCCGCTCTCACCAGGCTCATCAAGGTATCGAACGGCTGATGGCAACCATTCTCGACAAGATCGCCGCCTACAAGCGCGAGGAAGTGGCGAAGGCAAAGACCCTCACCGCGCTCTCCGAGCTGGAAGCGCGCGCCAAGGCCGCCCCGCCGGTGCGCGGCTTCGCCAGGGCGCTCGACGCCAAGGCAGCGGCGGGCCAGTGGGGCCTCATCGCCGAGATCAAGAAAGCGAGCCCCTCCAAGGGCCTCATCCGCGCCGGCTTCGATCCGCCGGCGCTGGCCAGGGCCTATGAGGCCGGTGGCGCAGCTTGCCTTTCCGTACTCACCGACACGCCGTCCTTTCAGGGCGCCCCCGAATTCCTCACCGCAGCCCGCGCCGCCTGCGCGCTCCCCACGCTCCGCAAGGACTTCATGCTCGACACCTGGCAGGTGGTGGAGGCGCGCGCCTGGGGCGGCGACTGCATCCTGCTCATCATGGCGATGATCGGCGACACGCTCGCCGCCGAGCTCGAAAGTGCAGCCGGGCACTGGGGCCTCGACGTGCTGATCGAAGTCCATGACGAGCCGGAGCTGGAACGCGCCCTGAAACTCCGCTCGCCGCTCATCGGCATCAACAACCGCAACCTGCACACCTTCGAAACCACGCTTGAAACCACCGAGCGGCTCGCCCCGCTGATCCCGAAGGGCCGCACCGTGGTGGGCGAGAGCGGGCTGTTCACGCCGCACGATCTGGCGAGGCTGGCGCGCTCCGGCGTCAACGCCTTCCTGATCGGCGAAAGCCTGATGCGCCAGCAGGACGTGACCGCCGCCACCCGCGCCATTCTGGAAAAACCATGAGCCGCCTCACCCATCTCGACGCCGACGGCAACGCCCACATGGTGGACGTCTCCGAAAAGCATGTCACCAGCCGCACGGCTACTGCGAAGGCGCTTGTCGAATTGCAACCCGCGACGCTTGCGCTTATCCTCGAGGGCAAGGCCAAGAAGGGCGACGTCATCGCCACCGCCCGCATCGCCGGCATCATGGCGGCCAAGAAGACGCATGAGCTGATCCCGCTCTGCCACCCGCTGGCGGTGACCAGGGTGACGGTAGAGTTCACGCCGGACGAAGCCGCGTCCGCCATCCATGTCGAAGCCACCGTGAAGGTCGACGGCAAGACCGGCGTCGAAATGGAAGCCCTCACCGCCTGCGCCGTCGCCTGCCTCACGCTCTACGACATGCTGAAAGCGGCAGACCGCGGCATGAAGATCACCAACCTCCGGCTTGTGGAAAAGACCGGCGGCAAGTCCGGACATTTCACGGCGGAGTAAGGCCATGGCGCTCATCCCCGTCGACGAGGCGCGTACGCGCATCCTGAAGGGTGTGAAGCCGCTGCCTGCGGAGATCGTGAAACTCGACCAGGCGCTGGGCCGCGTGCTCGCCAAACCGCTGAAGGCGGCGCGCAACCAGCCGCCATTCGATGCCTCGGCCATGGATGGCTATGCCGTGATGGCGGCGGATGTCGTAAATGCACCCGCCACGCTCAAGCTCATGGGCCTCTCCGCCGCCGGCCACGGCTTCAAGGGCCGCGTCAGGCCAGGGCAATGCGTGCGGATCTTCACCGGGGCGCCGGTGCCGCCGGGCGCTGATACGGTGGCGATCCAGGAGAACGCAAAACCGCTGGACGGCGGCCGCGTCGAGATCCTCCAGGCCGCCCGGCAGGGCCAGAATGTGCGGGTGCGCGGCCTCGATTTCCGGCGCGGCGAGGCGCTGCTGCCGAAGGGCCTCCGGCTCAACGCCCGTGACATGGCACTGGCCGCCGCCGCCAATGCCGGGACGGTGGCGGCGGTGCGGCGGCCGCGCATCGCCATCCTCGCCACCGGCGATGAGCTGGTGGCGCCGGGCGGGCGGCCCAAGCGGGATCAGATCGTTTCTTCCAACAGCCACGCGCTGGCCGCCATGGCGCGGCTGTTCGGGGCGGAGGCCGTCAGTCTCGGCATCGTCGCCGACAATCCGAAAGCCACCGAGCGCGCCATCGCGAAAGCGGCGAAGGCCGACATCCTCGTCACCACCGGCGGCGCCTCGGTGGGCGATCATGACTATGTACAGGAGGCGCTGAAGAACTCCGGCGTGAAGATCGGCTTCTGGAAGATCGCCATGCGGCCGGGCAAGCCCTTCATGTATGGACGCCGCGGGGGCCAGCACGTGCTGGGCCTTCCCGGCAACCCGGTTTCCGCCCTCGTCTGCGCGCGCCTGTTCCTCAAGCCCCTCATCGATGCGCTGCTTGGGCTTCCCGCCAGCGATGACCTCACCGAGGCTCGCCTCGGCGCGCCAATGAAGGAGAACGACAGCCGGCAGGACTATGTCCGCGCCACGCTGGTGGAGGCTGCGGACGGCAGCCGCACCGTCACCCCCTTCGCCAGGCAGGATTCCGCGATGCAGCGCACCTTCCGCGAGGCCCAGGCGCTGATCGTCAGGCCACCCTTCGCCAAAGTGGCAGGCCAGGGTGACGTCGTGAAAATCTTACGTCTGGACTTCTGAACAGTTACGGAAAGTAAACACTTGCAGAACTAAAAGGGTACGGATATCTTTGTTTTGGATTTGTTCCGATTCCGGACAACGAGCCCTAGCGAAAGACCAGACCCATGCTGACGCGGAAGCAACTCGAACTCCTCCTGTTCATCAATGAACGATTGAAGGAGGAAGGCGTTCCCCCCTCCTTCGAGGAAATGAAGGAAGCCCTCAACCTGCAGTCCAAATCCGGCGTCCACCGCCTGATCGTGGCGCTGGAGGAGCGCGGCTTCCTGCGCCGCATGCCCAACCGGGCCCGCGCGCTGGAAGTGCTGAAGCTCCCCGATGCCCATTCGCCCAGCCTCACGCCGAAGAAGGCTCCGGGCTTCACGCCCAACGTCATCCAGGGCAATCTTGGCCGCGTCAAGCCGGTCTCCGCCACCAATGACGGCGCGCCCAAAGCCGCTGTCGTGCCGCTGATGGGACGCATCGCGGCGGGCGTTCCGGTCTCGGCCATCCAGGATCACACGGCCAACATCGCCGTGCCGCCGGAAATGCTCTCGGGCGGCGAGCATTTCGCGCTCGAGGTCAAGGGCGACTCGATGATCGAGGCCGGCATCTTCGACGGCGACACGGTCATCATCCGCAAGGGCGACACCGCGCACAACGGCGACATCATCGTGGCCCTCGTCGACGACGAGGAGGCAACCCTGAAGCGCCTGCGCCGCAAGGGCGACTCGGTGGCGCTGGAAGCCGCCAACCCATCCTATGAGACCCGCATTTTCGGGCCTGACAGAGTGCGCGTGCAGGGCCGCCTCATCGGCCTTCTCCGTAAATATTGAGAACATCCCGCCGCCCCTTGGAAGCGGCGGGATCTTCGCCTAGCCTCTGGCCTCCACAGTCTTGCGAGGAGTGCTGCAACATGAAGATTTACGGCGACCTGATTTCCCCCTTCGTCCGCATGTCCGTTGTCGCCGCCCATGAGGTGGGATTGGGTGACAAGGTGCAGCACATCGTGGAGCCGGTGAAGCCCACCGAGGTCAACGCCAAGCTCGCGAGCCTCTCCCCCATCGGCAAGATACCGGTTCTGGAGACCGGCCATGGCCATGGCGTCTATGACTCCCGCGTGATCATCGAATATCTCGCCCACGCCGCCGGCAACACCAATCTCATCCCGCACGAGCCCGCCAAGCGCTTCCGTGTGCTGACATTGCAGGCGCTGGGCCAGGGGCTGGCCGATGCCGCCGTCGCCTACCGTTATGAGACCGCTGCCCGCCCCAAGGGCTTGCAGTGGGAGGACTGGATGGCCCGCACCGAGACGCGCCTTCACGCAAGCTTCGACGAACTCGAGGCCAACTGGATGGACCTCCTGCAGGACGTCAACGCAGGCTCTATCGCGGTGGCCGTCACCCTCGCCTACATCGACTTCCGCCTGCCCGATCTTCACTGGCGCAACGGCCACCCCAAGCTCGGCCACTGGCATGCGCATTTCTCCGGCCGCGACAGTATGAAAGCGACCTCGATCGCCAACCGCTGACTGCGGCGAAAGCGCCCTTGCACCCGGTTCCGCGGAAGCCCATTTTCGCGCCATGAGCGAATTCGATGCGATCGTGACCGGGGCCGGCCCCGCCGGGCTGTCCGCCGCCTGCCTTCTGGCGCTGGACGGCCGCCGCGTGGCGCTGGTGGCGAAGGATCACGCGGACGCAACGGACCCGCGCACCGTGGCCCTCATGCTGCCCTCGATTCGGCTTCTCATGCATCTGGGCCTCTGGCCTGGACAATTGAAGGAGGCGACCCAACCGCTGCGCAAGCTGCGCCTCATCGATGACACGGGCTCGCTGTTCAAGGCGCCCACCATCACCTTCGACCCGGCTGAACTCGGCGAGGAGGCCTTCGGCTGGAACTTCCCACTCGGTATTCTCATCACTGCCCTCTTCTCCCGTGCCCAGGAGCTGGGCGTCACTTTCACGGGCGCCGATGCGGCCTCCGTGCACACAGGCGCCGGCTCCGTCTCCGTCACCACCACCGATGGTCAGCGCCTCACCGCGCGCGTGGCGCTCGCTGCAGATGGCCGCAATTCTCTCCTGCGCGAGGCAGCCGGCATCCGCACCAACCGCTGGAGCTATGACCAGACGGCGCTGGCCACCAGCTTCACGCATTCGGGACCCCATGACGGCATCTCGACCGAACACCACAAGACGGCGGGCCCCTTTACCACCGTTCCGATGCCGGGCAATCGCTCCGCACTGGTCTGGATGGAACGCCCGGCCCGCGCCGCGGAGTTGATGGAACTGTCCGGCCGCGAACTCGCCGCCGAGATCCAGATCGGCGCACATGGCGCACTCGGCCTCGTCTCCGATATTGGCGCGCGCCGCCTTTTCCCCATGCAGGGGCTGGTGGCGAGGGACTTTGCGCGCAACCGCATCATGCTCATCGGCGAGGCCGCGCACGTCGTGCCGCCCATCGGCGCCCAGGGCCTCAACATGTCGCTGCGCGATGCCGCTGAGGCCGCCGGCCTGATGGAAGGCGAGGACGATCCCGGAGCGCCCGCCATCCTGGCGGATTACGACGCCATGCGCCGGCGCGACGTGCAGCCGCGCCAGCAGGTGATCGACCTGATGAACCGCTCCTTGCTGTCAGGCTTCATGGCGCTGGAGACCGGCCGCGCCATGGGGCTGACGCTGCTCTCCCAATTCGGCCCCCTCCGCCGCGCCGCGATGCAATATGGGCTGGCGCCGTCATCGAATCTGCCGCGCGCGATGCGTGCCGCCCCGTCTGGGCCTGCCCGATTGGCAAATTAGGACGGCGAGGACCGTTGGAAGCAACCGGCGGGCAAACCGGGCACAGCCTCTTGCCTTCGGCCGCTATCCTTGGCAAGCAGGGGCGATGGGCTACGCTTCGACCGCGAAATTCTCTATCGGCCAGGTTGTGCGCCACCGGCTGTTCCCATTCCGTGGCGTCATCTTCGACGTCGACCCGGTGTTCAACAACACGGAGGAATGGTGGAACGCGATCCCGGAGGAAATCCGCCCCCGCAAGGACCAGCCCTTCTATCACCTGCTCGCCGAGAACGATGAGACGGAATACGTCGCCTATGTCTCCGAACAGAACCTGCTTGTCGATGACACCGGCGAACCCGTGCGCCACCCACAGGTGCGCGACTACTTCGCCGGTTACGACAGCCGTAGAAAGAGCTACCGCCCGAAGGACATGCAGCATCACTAGCCGGCCGCCACTCTCCGCCGGCACTCATTCCCGCGAAGGCAGATGAAGCCGGGCCTTCACAATCGCGTGCTTTCTTTCACGGGGCTGAGGCCTTAATCAAACAGGCAGCGGATTCTCTGACAGAGGGGCGACATGGCAATCTCGGCACGCGGCGCAGGACTTGGCGTCATGCTTCTCCTCTTCGGCCTGCTCACCGGCTGTGACGATGGTTCCAAGCAGCAGCAGGCCGCCGCCCCTGCCCCCATCCCCGCCGTCACCGTGGTCAAGGTCGAGGCCAAGGACCTGCGGCCGGCAGTCAGTTTCTCCGCCCGTGTCGAGGCGCTCCACAAGGTGGACCTGCGCGCGCGGATCGAAGGCTATCTGGACACGCAGAACTTCACCGAAGGTGCGGATGTCAAGACGGGTGACCTGCTCTTTGTGATCGAGCAGGAACCCTATCAGGCCAAGGTCTCCGCCGCCGAGGCCGCTGTGGCCGTGGCCAGGGCCCGCCTTGACCGCACGGAGATCGAACTCGCCCGCCAGACCACGCTGGTGAGCAAGGAAGCCTCCGCCCAGACCAAGCTTGACGATGCCCGCACCGCGCGCAATGAGGCCAAAGGGCAGTATGACAAGCTGATGGCCGAGCTGGACCAGGCCAAGCTTCAGCTCTCCTACACCGAGATCCACGCGCCCATCGATGGCCGTATCGGCAAGTCGCTGCTCTCCGTGGGCAGCTTCGTCAGCCCGCAGAGCGGCACGCTCGCCACCATCGTCCAGCAGGACCCGATCGGCGTCACCTTCCCGGTGAGTCAGCGCGACCTTCTCGCGGTGAAGGAGGAAATGGGCGATAATGCCCGTCTGCGCGATTACACCGTCTATGTCGAGATCGGCAAGGGAAAACGCTACGAGTATCCCGGCAAAGTCGACTTCCTCGACGTTGCCGTGAACACCGGCACCGATGCCGTCAACGTGCGCGCCACCTTCCCCAACCCGCAAGGCAGGCTGGTCGATGGCCAGCTGGTCACGGCCACAATCGAGTCCTCATCAGCCGAACCAACGCTGGTCGTGCCTGTCAACGCCATCCAGATCGACCAGTCCGGCCCCTTCGTGCTGATCGTCAATTCCGAGAAGAAGATCGAGGTCAAGCGGGTCGAGCTACTGCGGCAGGACGCCAATTTCATCGCCATCGCCAAGGGCCTCTCGGCGGGCGAGCTGGTGGTCACCGAAGGCGTGCAGAAGGTGAGGCCCGGACAGGCCGTGGACGTCACCGAAGTGAAGCCGGAGGCGTAAACGGCATGTTTTCCTCGATCTTCATCGGCCGCCCCCGTCTCGCGGCCGTCATCTCGCTCGTCATCACCATCGCCGGCTTCGTGGCGATGACGCAGATTCCGGTTGCCCAGTTCCCGGACATCGTGCCGCCGCAGGTGCAGGTCACCGCGAGTTATGCTGGCGCCTCCGCCGAGGTCGTCGAAAGCACCGTGGGTCAGCCCATCGAATCCCGCGTGGTCGGCGTCGACAACATGCTCTACATGAAGTCCACGAGCGGGAATGACGGCAGTTACACCCTCACCATCACCTTCGCGGTGGGCACCGACCCCGACCTCAACACCGTCAATGTCCAGAACCGCGTGAAGCTCGCGGAGGCGCAACTCCCACAGGAGGTCCGCGCCCAGGGCGTCAGCGTGATGAAAAAGTCCTCCGCCATTCTGCAAATGGTGGCCTTCACCTCGACAGATCCCAAGCAGGACCAGCTGTTCCTGTCCAACTACGTCACCATAAACCTGCTCGACCGGCTGAAGCGCGTACGCGGTGTGGGCGACGTGAGCCTGCTCACCCCCACTGACTATTCGATGCGCATCTGGGTCGATCCGCAGCGCCTGATCGACTATCGGATGATGCCGGCCGACATCATCAATGCGCTGAAGAAGCAGAACGTGCAGGCCGCCATCGGCCGCATCGGGTCCGCCCCGTCGCTGCCCGACCAGGCCTTTCAGCTGTCAATCCAGGCCCAGGGCCGCCTCACCACGCCGGAGGAATTCGGCAATGTCGTCATCCGCGCCACCGAAGGCGGCTCCTTCGTAAGGCTCAAGGACGTGGCCCGCGTCGAACTCGGCGCGCGCCTGATGGAAACGCTGGGCCGGCAGGACGGTCTGCCCGCCGCCGTCATCGGCGTCTATCAGGCCCCCGGCGGCAACGCGCTCGCCAGTGCCGAAGCCGTCGACGCTCTCCTTGAGGAGGCCAAGGCTAATTTTCCCGAAGGCATGAGCTACAAGGTCACCTATGACACCACAAAATTCGTGGAGGAAAGCATCCACGAGGTCGTGAAGACCCTGCTCGAGGCCTTCGCGCTGGTGGTCATCGTTGTGTTCCTGTTCCTTGGGTCAGTCCGCGCTACCATTATTCCGCTCATCGCCGTGCCGGTCTCCCTTATCGGCACCTTCGCCGTCATGATGGCGCTGGGCTTCTCCGCCAACACCGTGTCGCTGCTGGCGCTCGTGCTGGCCATCGGCATTGTGGTGGACGACGCCATCGTGGTGGTCGAGGCGGTCGAGGCCAAGATGGAGGAAGACCCCAACATCACGCCGAAGGAAGCCGCTCGCCAAGCCATGGGCGAAATCACGGCACCCATCATCGCCATCACCCTCGTGCTTATGTCGGTCTTCGTGCCGGTGGCCTTCATCCCCGGCATCTCCGGCGAGCTGTTCAAGCAGTTCGCCGTGGTCGTCACCGTCTCGATGACGATCTCGGCGCTCAATGCGCTGACACTTTCGCCCGCGCTATGCGGCGTGCTGCTCAAGAACAGCCATGGCCCCAAGCGCTTCCCGATGGGGCATATCCTCGGCGGCATCAACATGGCGCGCGATGGCTATGCCGCCGTCGTCAAGCGCCTCGTCCGCATGGCTTTCATCGGCCTCATCGCGCTCGCGGTGATTTTCCCGGTGACGGGCTGGCTGTTCAAGGTCACGCCCTCGGGCTTCCTCCCCGCCGAGGACCAGGGCGCAATCTTCGGCGAAGTGGTGCTGCCGGAGGGCTCCTCTGTCAACGTCACCGAGGCGGTGGCCAGGCAGGTCTCCGACTTGGCTGGGCAGGAAGCGGGCGTTGCCGGCGTCATGACGGTCGTGGGCTACTCCATGCTCGATGGCCAGGTGAAGTCGAACGCGGCGTTGCTTGTGCTGACGCTCGATCCCTTCGCCCAGCGCAGCGATCCGTCGCTCAACGTCAACGCCATCATCGGCAGACTGCTGGCCAAGGGCCAGGCGATTAAGCAGGCCAACGTTGTTTTCTACAACCTGCCGCCCATCATCGGGCTCGGCACCGGCTCGGGTTTCGAATTCCAGCTTCAGGATTTCTCCGGCTCGCCCCCGCGTGAACTGGCGGCCGTCGCCCGCGGCCTGGTTTTTGCCGCCAACCAGAATCCGCAGTTGGGCCGCGTCTTCACCACCTTCTCCGCCAACACGCCGCAGCTCTTCCTCGACATCGACCGCGACAAGGTCCAGACGCTGGGCGTCGATCTCTCCGACGTTTTCGCCACGCTGCAGGCCGTGCTCGGCGGGTCCTACGTCAACGACTTCAACCTCTTCGGCCGCACCTGGCAGGTGACGGTTCAGGGCGAGGCGGTGGACCGCGCCAAGATCGACGACATCTACCGCATCTCGGTGCGGAACAAGGAGGGCGAGATGGTCTCGATGCGCTCCTTCGCCGAGGCGCGGCTCATCCTTGCCCCGCAGTCCATCACGCGCTTCAACAACGTGCGGAGCGCCACCATCAACGGCAGCCCTGCCCCGGGCTTCAGCTCTGGCCAGGCTATTGCCGCCATGGAACAAGTGGCATCCGTCTCGCTACCCAGGGGCTTCGGCTATGAGTGGACGGGCACCGCGCTGCAGGAAAAGGAGGCGAGCGGCAAGACGGCGATGATCCTCGGACTCGCTGTGCTCTTCGCCTATCTCTTCCTCGTCGGACTCTATGAAAGCTGGTCTATCCCCATCGCGGTCCTGCTCTCTGTGTCGGCAGGCGTCATGGGCTCGCTGCTGGCGATCAAGGTCTCGGGTCTCTCCAACAATCTCTACGCCCAGATCGGCCTCGTGGTGTTGATTGCGCTTGCCGCGAAGAATGGCATCCTTATCGTCGAGTTCGCCATGGAGGCCAGACGGAAGGGCAAGAGCATCATGGATGCGGCCACCACCGGCGCCAAGGAGCGCTTCCGCGCGGTGATGATGACGAGCTTCGCCTTCATCGCCGGACTCGTGCCGCTGGTCTTCGCGGAAGGCGCGGGCATGCTCAGCCGCCGTGGCGTGGGCACCACCGTCTTCGGCGGCATGATCGGCGCCTCGGTGCTCGGCATCTTCCTCATTCCGCTGCTCTACGTCACCTTTCAGTGGATGCGCGAGACGGCGAGGGGACATCCCCGCGGCAAGGAATGAGGATCACCGCTGGCCGGCCCAAGACGCGGGCGCGGAGGCAATCTTGGTTGGGGGGCGCCGCGTCAAGCGGTAGACCGCTGCCGGCGGCACGTTCATCATCGCGCGCCCGACGAATGTGGCGCGAAGTCCCAGCCGGTCAAGAACCGGCCTCGGCACGGGGCATCTCATGCCGTAGGAAAACTGATAAAGCGCGCCCCCGGGGCGCAGCTGCCTGAACGTCCCCGCGAGAATCTTCACGATCTTGCGAGTGGACATGTTCAACAGCGGAAGACCGCTGATCGCGGCTCCAGCTCCGCCGCACGCGTAGAGCCGCACCGATGCCAGGCCCGCGGCATCCATGCAGAGCACGCGCGCCCGCGGCAAGCGCTCTTGCAGCAGTTTGACGAACTCTGGGCCGCTTTCAACGAGAGTGAGATCTTCCTCGCGGACGCCCCGCTGGATCAGGCGGGAGCTGAAGGCGCCCGTCCCCGGTCCAAGCTCGAGGATCGGTGCAGTCGCAGCCGTGCAATCCCGTGTCATGAGATTGGCGAGCGCAGCGCCAGAGGGCGCCACGGCGCCGACCCGCTGCGGAGACGTGATCCATGAGTTGAGGAAAAACAGACGATCACCGCGCATCTCAGACCCGACACCTCTCTAACGCCTGGCGAACCGCCCGGCCGCAGGAGAATCATCAGCCCGCATTGCTTGGACATTGCCGGATCGCGCCTTGCCGCGCTTGGCGTAGCGTCAGCTGCGGAACTGTCACTCGACGGTAACGGACTTCGCAAGGTTCCGCGGCTGGTCCACGTCGGTGCCGATGAAAACCGCCGCGTGATAGGCGAGGAGCTGCACCGGAACCGCATAGAGCAGCGGGCTGACGAAGGGGTTTGCCCTTGGCACGCGGATGGTGCGGAAGGCCTTGTGCCCGTTGTCCTTCATGCTGTCGCCGTCCGTCAGCAGCACGATCTTGCCGCCGCGCGCCGCAACCTCCTCCATGTTGGAAATCGTCTTGTCGTAAAGCTCGTCATGCGGCGCAATGACGATCACCGGCACGTTCTCGTCAATCAGCGCAATCGGCCCATGCTTCAGCTCCCCCGCCGCATAGCCCTCGGCATGAATGTAGGAAATCTCCTTCAGCTTCAGCGCACCTTCCAGCGCGATCGGATAATTGAGTCCGCGCCCCAGGAACAGCACGTCACGCGCATTGGCAATCTCCCGGGCAATGTCCGCAATGTGCTTCTCATCCTTCAGGATCTCGGTCATCTGCCGCGGGGCCATGATCAGCGCCGCGACCAGCTCCTTCTCCTGCTCGACGGTGACCGTTCCTCGCATCTTGCCGGCCAGGATGGCGAGGCACGCAAGCGCTGCCAGCTGACAGGTGAAGGCCTTGGTGGAGGCCACACCGATTTCGGGGCCGGCATAGGTGCGCAACACCATATCGCTTTCGCGTGCAATGGTCGACTCAGGCACATTGACAATGGCCAGCGTGTGCTGCCCCTGCTGCTTGCAATAACGCAGGGCTGCCAGCGTATCCGCGGTCTCGCCTGACTGCGACACGACGATGGCCAGCCCCTTCTTCGGCAGCGGCGCCTCGCGGTAGCGGAACTCGGAGGCGATATCGACTTCGGCCGGCAGCCGCGCGATGCGCTCGAACCAGTATTTGGCGGTGAGCCCCGCATATGAGGCCGTCCCGCAGGCGGTGATGGTGACGCGGTCGAGGGCCGCGAAATCGAAGGGCAGCTTCTCCTGCGCGCGCACCGTGCCTTCCGCGAAGTCGACATATTCCGCCAGCGTGTGGCCGATGACCTCGGGCTGCTCTTCGATCTCCTTGGCCATGAAGTGCCGGTGGTTGCCCTTGTCCACCAGCATGGCCGAGGCCTGGCTGAAGCTCATCGGCCGCTTTACCGGCTTGCCCTGGGCATCATAGATATCAACTGAGTTATGCGTTAGCACCGCCCAGTCGCCATCCTCGAGATAGGTGATGCGGTTGGTGAAGGGAGAGAGCGCAATAGCGTCGCTGCCCACGAACATCTCGCCGTCACCATGGCCGATGGCCAGCGGCGGGCCGTTGCGTGCGGCGATCATCAGGCCGTTCTCGCCCTTAAACAGGATGGCCAGCGCGAAAGCGCCATGGAGCCGCGCCAGCACCGCCTTCACGGCCGCGCGCGGCGCATGTCCGCGCCGCAACTCGCGCGACAGGAGTTGCGCTACGACTTCCGTGTCCGTCTGGGTGGCGAACACCGCACCGTCCGCAATCAGCTCATCCTTGAGCGGACGGAAGTTCTCGATGATGCCGTTATGCACCACCACCACGTCCCCCACGGTGTGCGGATGCGCGTTGGTCTCGGTGACGCCGCCATGCGTCGCCCAGCGCGTGTGGCCGATGCCAGAGGCGCCCTCCAGCGGCTCGCGCGCCAGAAGGGTGGCGAGGTTCTTGAGCTTGCCCACGGCACGGCGGCGCTCGATCCCGTTGGGCGTCAGCGTGGCGACACCGGCGGAGTCATAACCGCGATACTCGAGCCGCCGCAGCGCCTCGACGATTTTGTCCGCCACGGGTTCCTTGCCAAGAATGCCGACGATGCCGCACATGAATTCTGATCCTATTTGTTCCGCTCGGCCTTGCGGGCTGCCTTCATGTCGCGATAGCGCTTTGCCCAGCCTTCGCGCAGCTCCAATTCCGCGCGCGTCATGGCCAAAGCGTCGGGAGGAACATTGCGCGTGATGACGCTGCCCGCCGCGATCGATGCGCCGTCCCCGACGCTGACCGGGGCGACGAACGCCGTGTTGGAACCGACGAAGACGTTCTCGCCGATATCCGTGAGGTGTTTCTCGAAGCCATCGTAGTTGCAGGTGATGGTCCCGGCTCCGACGTTGGTCCTCGCCCCCACCCGCGCGTCGCCGATATAGGTCAGGTGATTGGCCTTGGCCCCCTTGCCGATCGCCGCCTTCTTCACCTCGACGAAATTGCCGATATGGACCTCTTCGCCAATATCGGCGCCAGGGCGCAGCCGTGCATAGGGGCCGATGCGGGCGCCCACCGCAACCCGCGCCCCCTCGATATGGGAAAAGGCAAGAATCTCGACACCGCCGCCGATCTCTACACCGGGTCCGAACACCACATTCGGTTCGATCACCACATCCTGCCCGATCACCGTGTCGGCCGAGAAGAACACCGTCTCCGGCGCCACCAGCGTGGCGCCATTGAGCATGTGGCGGCGGCGGTAGGTCTGCTGCAGCGCCGACTCGATGGCAGCGAGTTGAATGCGGTCGTTGACGCCTGCCACCTCCTGCTCAGCGCAAGTGGCAAGCCGGCAGGCCGCGCCCGCCGCGGCGGCCAGTTCCACCAGATCGGTGAGGTAATACTCACCCTTGGCATTGGCATTACCGAGCTTCGGCAAGAGCGACCAGAGCAAGGCGGAGTCAATGGCCATGATTCCCGAATTGCACAGGCGGATGGCGCGCTCCGCCGGGCTGGCATCAAGCTCCTCGCGGATCTTCACTACATGGCCGGAGGCATCCTGCACCAGGCGGCCATAACCGTGGGGGTTAGCGGCCTCGAAACCCAGCAGCGCCATGCCGGCGCCCACAAGACCAGCGAGCTTCCGCAGGCTCTCCGTGGCGACCAAGGGAACGTCGCCGTAAAGAATAAGCACGGTTCCCGAAAAGTCCTGCAGGGCGTCCCGCGCCATGGACACCGCATGGCCGGTCCCCAGCCTCTCCACCTGCACGGCCTTCCGGGCATCCGGGAAGACCCATTGCGCCTCGCGCGACACAGCCTCCATATCCGGACCCACGACGACGACGGCTTCACGCGGCTCCAGCTCCCGCGCGGCATGAAGCACATGACCGAGCAGGCTGCGGCCAGCCGCCCTGTGCAAGACTTTGGGAAGGTCGGATTTCATCCGCGTGCCCTTGCCCGCGGCGAGGACGATAATCGCGATATCCGTCATCCCAGTTCCGGCCGTTTGGAGATTCTCATGTGTTTCCGCTAGCATGTCGCCAGCCTTGAGGCGATAGCAAGGGCATTTGCAAATCAGTTGACCGCCCCCCATCCCCCCCTCTATGTTCCGCATCTATCCGCCAGGTCTTGTGCCCGGCTGTGGGCCCGTAGCTCAGCGGTAGAGCATCTGACTTTTAATCAGAGGGTCTCGGGTTCGAACCCCGACGGGCTCACCAATATACTTAGATACTTAGAGTGAATTTTCGTCTACAAGGGCAGCTGCTTCCCGGGCTTTCTCGACCCCCGGCGCATGGCCGAGAAGGCGCTCACCGCCGTCATCCAGGAAGCCTATGTGCAGGGGATATCGACCCGCTCGGTCGACGATCTGGTGAAAGCCATGGGGATGAGCGGC
>NZ_JADCDB010000040.1 GCF_020252395.1 Aestuariivirga sp. | reverse complement strand
GTCGTCTTCGCGGAAGTCTGCGCATCCGGAGAATCCTGTCGCCAGCACAGGCACTCCCAACAAAATTGCTTCGGCGATGTTTCGACCAAAGCCTTCAGCGCGATGCAACGAAAGCATAGCGTTACAGCACGCCAAGACGCCAAGCGCGTCCGCACGCTCAAGCGTGCCTTCCAGAAGACGTATCCGGCTGTCGCTGTCGATCGCCGCCTGAATAACATCCCAGCCTGGCGCAAAGTGCGGGTCACCGTTGGCACGCAAGAGTAGGAGCACGTCAGGTTCATCCGGAAATGCCTGTTGGAAGGCGCGTATGGCGCCACCGGGGTTCTTTCGAGCGACAGAGGAGTTTGGGTCGAAGGGACACACCACGACCCAGGCGTCCTCGGGGAGTCCCAGGCTGGACCGGCTGACGGAATGGACCGCCGACACGGCCACGACAGGCGGCACCATTCTGACCGGCACCACTCCATCCGCCTCGTAAGCTGCTGCCGTGTACGAGCTGGCCGCCCACACCTCGTCGACTAGGGAATAGGCATCCTGCCATTCCATCGGGAAGCGAGGCAGCTCCCAGGGCCAGTAGCCGATGTTCTTCGGCGCGCGCAGAAGATGGCCATGTCCCGAGAGGAGTAGGGAAGCTGTGTCAAAACCAGTCATGCAAAGGAGGGTGACGGGATATTCTAGATCGTCTGTCAGGCGCTCCTCCAATGTGCGGTCCTGCAGCCTTGCCTTGCTCCCAACCGGCCGCACATCGACTACACAGAAAGGCACCTCAGCCTCGTCCATGGCGGCCGCCGCCATACGGACATCTTCGCCAATGCCGAACTCCGCCCGAGCGAAACCGACCAAATTCACGCCAAAGCGCCGTGAGCCGCGCCAGGCTGCCTTCCGTTCCGCCGCGGTCAACGGCGACTTTGCGGCGGCAGGGAAGGTCGATTGCGGTAGCAACCGGCGACCGCTCGCCGCGAACCATGCCTCGAAACGGACCCGCCCCGCCGCTGTGTCAACGTTGAACAACGACTGCAAATCCGCCCGCGCGGCGCGCAATGAAAGGGCCACTGGGGCAGGCGCAGTTCGATTTGATCCCGACCACGGCCCGCCCGTGGAGAGGCCAATCAGATCCGCAAACTCAGCCGGCAATGGCGGCGCGTAGGCGAGTTCATGCGGGCCATGAACAACGTACCAACTGCAGAAAGCCGTCACCGCCTTACGGCTCGTCAAGGGAAAGGCGAGCTGCAGATCGGCCCGACTGGCGTGAAGACGCCGCAGCAGCCTGGGCAGTCTGAAGCCCGATCTGCCTGCCTCGACCGATTCCATGGCGACGGCGACCTGCACCGGACCGGCCCCCCAGGCTTTCGGGTACTCGTCCCGGCCAAACAGCAGCCACCAGGCCACAAACTCGCGCTGGCCTTCGGCACTGGCGGTCGAGCTACTCCCACGCACATCCCCGCGCAGCAGCCAAGCCGTCCACATGACGAAAGTCATGAAGTCAGGCCGCCGGATGTCGTCTGCCTGTACTAAGCTCAGTGCTCTAAACCACAAGGCATGGGCGGGCAGCTTCAAGTTCCTGGATCGCATCGGTCACGCCCGCCTTGGCAGCCCGTTCCAACCATCCGCGGGCCTCATCGGGCTCCCTCGCCGGGACAAACCCACGCAGCAGAAAGCGCCCCAGCATCAATTGCGCCTCCGGATGGCCCGCCTCGGCGGCTCGGCGGAACCAGACCGCCGCAGCCTCCCTATTGGGCGGAAGGCCGTGCCCTCCAGCCAGCAGGGCACCGGCGCCGAACATCGCACCCACATGCCCGGCTTCCGCCGCATGCAGATAGAGCTTGAGCGCAGCTTCCGGGTCCGCAGGCCCGCCCCGGCCATTGCCAAGCATTTCGGCCAAGGCGGCGGTCGCCTCAATATAGCCCTCGTCGGAAGCCCGGCGGAACCACGCGCGCGCCTGTGGCAAATCCGCCATCGAAGGGTCATCGCCGGACAACATGCGCGCATACCAATACTGGGCATTCACCACGCCGGTCGCGGCCACCTTCAGCCACTCGCCAGCCTCACGCGGATCAGGCCGCACGCCTACTCCATGCGCATGACAAACCGCAAGATTATAGGCCGCGACAAGATCCCCGCGAGAGGCCGCTTCGCGGAACCAGCCGGCCATCGTCGCGGGCAGGTCGCGCTCGGTCCGTGTGCCGCTCAACACAAGGTTCCCAACATCCGCCTTGGCCGATGCGTCGCCGGCGGCCGCAGCCGCGGCAAAAAGCCGGACAGCCTCGTCCGGGTCGCGCGGTACGCCGGCACCGGTCAGGTACAACATGCCCAGCGCGCGCTGGGCCAGCTGATGCCCCCCATCGGCCGCTCGCCGATACCAGGAGGCGGCTTCCAGATAGTTCGGCGGCAGGCCATCCCGACCATGCGCGTAGAGATCCCCGAGCAGAGCCGCGGCTTCGGCGTCCCCCGCCACGGCGGCCCGTCGCAACCAGGTCTCGCCATCCTGCGGATCGGCCGGGGCGCCGCGGCCCTCGATCAGCGCCAAGCCCAGGCGCGCCTGGGCCGGGCGATGCCCCGCTTCCGCCGCAGCCCGATACAGCGACGCGGCCGCCCCGAGGTCCTGCGCGACGCCTGTGCCCCCTTCGTGCATCATGCCGAGGAGATAGATGGCCGTCGCCAATCCCGCACTGGCGGCCTGGCCGATGAGCGCGGCACCTTCAACAAGATCGGCAGGCCCACCATTGCCGGAGATCCGCAAGACGCCAAGCCCAAGCGCCGCCTGCGGCAAGTCGGCTGCGGCCAGCGCCTTCCGGTACCATGCCTCGGCTGCGGCGTGGTCCTGATCCACGCCTGTCCCCGTCGCAAGGAGATAGGCATAGAGCGCCTGTCCCTCGGGGACGCCAGCTTGGGCCGCCTCAGCGGCCAGACGCGCCGCCGCGGCTGGGTCGGCCTTCGCGGCTCCGGCACGATCGCCGAACAAATCCCCAGATGCCGTTGTGGTGGCCGGCCAACCGTAGAGGATCATGACCGCCAGCATGGATTTCGCCGGCGCATGGCCGCTCGCGGCGGCCTGGGCGAACCACCGTGCCGCCTCGCTCGCGCTGCGGACCACGCCATG
>NZ_JADCDB010000004.1 GCF_020252395.1 Aestuariivirga sp. | reverse complement strand
TGGCTCTGGCGGGGCGTCCATACCCGATCCCATCCCGAACTCGGCCGTAAATCGCCCCAGCGCCAATGGTACTTCGTCTCAAGACGCGGAAGAGTAGGCCGCTGCCAGGCCCGCAAAGAACAGAGACAATCCCTTCATCACACAATACAAACCAAAACCCCGCAGCGCAGAAATGCCCAGCGGGCTTCTTGCGTCATGGACCAGGGCAATCGCAGATTTAATAAAACGCGAGTGATCAGGCGCCAACTCCGGGTTCGCCTACGCGCCCCAAAGCCTCGCAACCACTCGAAAGCGATCAGGGATGCCTTTTGGCAAAGGCCAGGATCAGCATCAGTGCGGCACACAGGCCGACAGCGACGAGTCCGAAGGACACGGCCGTTCCGAAACGGGCTGCCACGACGCCGAAGGCGAGCGGAGCGAGAATTCGCGGCAGTGCCGTGAGAAGGCTGACGAAGCTCAAAGCGCCGGCCCGGTTCTCGGGAACCAGGCTTGCCGAAATGGCGAAGATCGAGGGGATGAGCAGCGCCAGCCCGAAGCCCGTCGATGCGAAGGCCGCGACGCTCAACACGTAGCTATGTGAAAGAACCAGCGCAACGAAGCCGGTGATCGCCACGACGAGCGATCCGATCATCAGGCGCATCTCCCCCAGGCTGCGCCGCATCCTGTCACCGGGGAAGCGCACCACTGCATTGCAGACCCCGAAGAACGCTGCGCCGAGTCCGGCGATCGCCGCGAGCGAGGGCGCAATGTCGTCGAGTAGCTTGGCCGACCACATCAGCGCTGCGGTTTCCGCCGCGATGATGAGGCCCGCCGCGATGCCAAGCAGCATCAGTGGCTGCTTGTTGGGAAGAGTGGAGATACGTGCAGACTTGCCCATAGCAAGCGGCCGCGGCACGATACTGCGGGCCACCATGATCCAAGAAAGCGCGAACATCAGTGCCGCGACCAAGGCCACGGCCCAAGTGCCCCATTGCGTTGCGATCCAGCTCGCCGCCACGGCCATGACGCCCACAGCCGCGGAGACGCCACCATGGAAAGTCATAAACACAGGCCGCCGCAATTCATGCTCGAGCGCAACCGCCTCGGCATTCATGAAGAGATCGGTGAGGCCGAAGCACAGGCCCATGATGGGAATGGCAATGAAGAACCATAGTGGTGTCGCAGCCATCAGATAGGCGCCGAGCGTCAACGCAAAGCATGGCAGCACGACAAGCAGCACGGTGCGGTTCGATATAAAGCGTGCGATCTGTCCGCCAAGCGCCATCGCGCCCACGGTCAGGAACGTCGAAATTGTGAGTCCGAGGCCGAAGGTCTCGGGCGAAATTCCCGCCTGGCGCATCACCGACGGCATCGAGCCTGCAAGAGCCCCGATCGCCACGCCGAAGCTGACGAAGACAGTCGTGACGGTCATGCGGGCGGATGGAAAAACCGGGGGCGTGTTCATGCGAAACGCAATCTAGTGTCCTGAACCGGAAGTTCGTGTGATTGATTTGTGGTCTTTTGAACTGGGGTTTTTAAACAGAACCTCTCGATCGAGGCAAGGATTTGGTCTGCTGATTTGATCCAACTGAACGGCCTTGGATTCGCGTTGTGGGCGTTGATGAGGGCTTCGATGTCCGCCTTGAGAGCGGCCACGCTTTTGTGGATGCCACGCCTCATCTTCCTTTCGGTGATGAGGGCGAAGAAGCGTTCGACCTGGTTGAGCCATGATGCGCTAATGGGCGTGAGGTGCGCATGCCAGCACAGCTTGAAGGTCTCGAGCCGGTGCGGCTGAAGCCCGAAAGCGCGCCAGATGCGCCGCACGCTGGACACAGACAGCCCGCTCGCCCCAGCCATGCCGCGCCAACTCCAGTGCGTGGCATTGGCGGGCAAGCTTTCCAGGGTTCTCGCAATCAGCGCTTCAATGCGCGCGTCATCAATGCTGCGAGGCTTGCCTGAACGCGGTTCGTCATACAATCCGTCAAGTCCGAGAGCCGCGAACCGCCGGCGCCACTTTCCCACCGTGTTGGCGCATACGCCAAGTACCACGGCAATGTCCTTGCTCTGCGTGACCCGCGCGCTGGCAAGCACGACCCGCGCCCGCATGGCCAACGCTTGCGCCGTCTTGCGCCGCGACGCCAAACCTTCAAGTTCAGCACGCTCCTCCGGGGGCAAAACAATCTCAGGGGCTCTTCGTACAGACGCCATGCAGCCCTCCTCGCAAAAGCGGGAACACCATGGCAAAATCAATCAATACAAACCCTGCGAACCTTTGACTCAGGACACTAGACCGTTCTGAGATACCATTCAAAGTCGCGGGCCGTCGGCTCCGCATAGAAGCGGTCGGCCTCGACCTCCTTCAGCGTGCAATACGTGTCGACGAATTCCTTGCCGAAATATTCCTTCAGGATCGAGGCGCGCCAGAAGGCGTCGATGGCGTCGAACCAGTTGCCCGGAACATACTTGGCCCGGCGCTCATAGCCATTGCCGTTCACCGGGTTGCCGGGGTCGGACTTTTCGGTGATGCCGTAATGCATGCCCGCAAGGATGGCCGCCATCACGAGATAGGGGTTGGCGTCGGCGCCCGATGGGCGGTGTTCGATGTGGCAGGCCTTGGGCGGTCCGGCGGGAATGCGCAAGCTCACGGTGCGATTGTTGATGCCCCATGAGGCTGAGACCGGCGCATAGGAATTGCGGCGAAACCGGCGGTAGCTGTTCGCATTGGGCGCGAAGATCAGCATCGACTCCGCCATCGCCGCCTTGAGGCCGCCGATCGCGTGCATCAGCAGCTCATTCTGCGTGGGATCTTCCGCCGCGAACAGGTTGTTGCCCTGCCCGTCGCCGAGCGAGACATGGATGTGCATGCCCGAGCCCGTCCAGGCGGAATAGGGTTTGGCCATGAAGGTGGCGGCCAGCCCATGCTTCTCGGCCACGTTCTTGATCAGCCGCTTCAGCATGATGCCCTCGTCGCAGGCCTTCAGCACGTCGGCCCTGTGCCTGAGCACGATTTCCATCTGGCCCGGCGCGTATTCCGAGATCAGCGTCTTGGCCGGCAGGCCCTGGATCTCGCACATGGCATAGAGATCCTTGAAGAAGGGCGCGAAGTCTTCCGTGTCCTGAAGGTAATAGGCCTGGTAATGCTGCGGCCTCGCCTCATTGATCAGCGACCGCGGCGCCGCCGGCTTGCCGGCGAGCGCGGACGCCCGGTCCATCAGGAAGAATTCGAGTTCGACCGCGCCCACGGGCGTCATGCCCAGTGTCAGCTCGAAGCGCTTGACGATCTTCTCCAGCGCATTGCGCGGGTCGGCGTAATGCGGCGTGCCGTCCAGGTCATGCACCGTGGCGATGTATTGCGCGGCCGGCACGCTGGCCCACGGCACGCGCACCATGGAGCCGGGCGCCGGCCACATCAGCATGTCGCGGTCGCCCTCGTCGAAGACGAGGCCGGTTTCGGGAACGTCCTGGCCGGTGACATCCAGCACGAGGGCTGAGACCGGCATGAAGCGGCCGTCCCTCCAGGCCGGCGCCACCTCGTCGCGGCGCAGGATCTTGCCGCGGGCAACGCCGCACATGTCGGTCCAGATCACGTGCACGCTTTCGATGTCGGGGTTCTGGTCGAGGAACGCCTGCGCTTCGGCTTCGCGGCGGGGGAACACGAGTGTCATTTGACTTACTCCTCAGCCCATCAGTTCTGTGAGGCAGCGGTCCAATCCCTCGACCAGCTGGTTCACGTGTGCCTCGGCCGTTGCCGGGCAGATGAGCATCATGTTGTGGAACGGGGTGACGATCACCCCGCGATTGAGCAGATAGTGATGCACGGCCTCGTCGATCGGCCGGTGGATCACCTTCGCAGCTTCGCCGCCGTTGCGGGGCCGGTTCGGCGTACACATGAACTCCACCCGGGCGCCAACACGGACGACGTGCCACGGCACGCCATGTTTGATGATGACATCGGCTATCCCCTTCTCGAGGCGCCTGGCCAGCGCCACGAGGGGGCCGAACGCCTCCTCGGTGAAGTAGGTCTCGAGCACGGCGCGCATCAGCGCCAGCTGAATTTTGGAGCCGGACAGCGTGGTGCCGATGCCGGAATGACCGGGCGTGCGCGTCTCGAGGAACTTGGCGATGCGGCCGGTGACGTCCTGCGTGAAGCCATAGACCGCGGCGGGAATGCCACCGGCAATGGGTTTGCCCAGCACCATGCCGTCGGGCTCCAGTCCGTATTCGCGGGCATAGCCGCCGGGGCCGGATGACATGCAATGCGTCTCGTCGATGATTAGCAGCGTGCCGTATTTGCGGGTGAGCTCGCGCAGCGCTGTATGATAGCCTTCATCCGCCAGCACCATGCCCACATTCGTCATGATGGGCTCGGCCAGCACGCAGGCGACGCCGCGGCCGGCCAGCGCCTTCTCCAGCGCGGGGATGTCGTTGAACTCCACGACCTCGGTGAACTGCGTCAGGTCGCGCACTTCGCCGATCAAGGCCGGGTCGGCATGGGGCGTGCCGCCGTCGATGGTCACGCAGGTGTCGTCCACAGCGCCATGGTAGCAATGGTTGAAAACGAGGATCTTCTTACGGCCGGTGATGGCGCGGCACCACTTGATGACCGCGCGGTTGGCATCCGATGCGGTGGCGGTGACCTGCCAGCAGGGCAGGCCGAAGCGGTCTTCGAGAAGCTTGCCCACGACTGCGGCATCTGGAGACGGCATCATGGTCGTGAAGCCGTTGGCCCCTTCGCGCTGCAAGGCCTCGACCACGGCAGGCGGCGAATGGCCGAACATGGCGCCGGTGTCGCCCAGGCAGAAATCCACGTAATGGTTGCCGTCGGCGTCGGTCACGTCCACGCCGTTGGCCTTGGCGACGAACAGCGGGAAGGGGGTGCCCCAGTCCACCATCCAGTGCATGGGCACACCTTTCAGCCAGTTCCGTGCCGCATCGTCCGAGAGCTTTCTGGAAGTCGGGTTGCGCTGTGTGAAGAGGGCCTCTTCGCGCTCCAGCATGGCCTTTATCGCTTGCTCCGGAATGGTGCGCGGCATGATATCCTGTATGACCGTTGACGACGGCTACTCTCCTAGCCGCCCGGCAGGACTGCCACAACCCCCATGGATTCGATTGGCGGAATCATGCTTAGAGGCGGTGCAGCATGAAGGAGCCCAGGCCATGGTCCGCACCGTCTTCGTGAATGGCGAGTATCTCCCTGAAACCGAGGGGAAAATCTCGATCTTCGACCGTGGCTTCCTGTTCGCCGACGGGGTTTACGAAGTCAGTGCCGTGATCAATGGCAAGCTGGTCGACTATCAGGCGCACATGGAGCGGCTGGGCCGTTCGCTCAACGAACTTCGCATAGCCTGGCCCTGCACGCGCGAGGAGCTGGACGCCATGCATGCCGGGCTCATCAGGCGCAACGAGCTCAATGAAGGCATCATCTACATGCAGGTGACGCGAGGGAGCGCGGACCGCGCCTTCAACTTCCCAAAGGGTGACGTGAAGCCCACCCTCATCGCCTTCACCCAGGCCATGAGTCTTGTCAGCAATCCCAATGCGGTGACCGGCATCAAGGTCGTCACCACGCCGGACCTGCGCTGGGCGCGGCGCGACATCAAGACGGTGATGCTGCTGGCCCCCGCACTCGGCAAGCAGGAGGCCTATGAGAAGGGCGCACAGGAAGCCTGGATGGTGGAGCACGGCTACGTGACCGAGGGCACGTCCTCCAACGCCTATATCGTCAAGGACGGCAAGGTCGTCACGAGGCACCTCTCCAACGAGATCCTCGCCGGCTGCACGAGGCGGGCACTGATGCGGCTGGCCAGGGAAGAGGGTGTGGAGATCGTCGAACGCAAGTTCACGGTGGAGGAGGCTCTCGCGGCGGACGAGGCCTTCCTCACCTCCGCCTCGCAATTCGTCATGCCCATCGTGGAGATCGACGGGCGCCGCATCGGCGGCGGCCAGCCGGGGCCGGTGGTCAGGAAGCTGCGGGAACTGTTCCTGAAGGAAGCTGGGGCCTGAGGCACGCGCGGAGGAGCACCCCAAATCCGTCATCCCGGCGCCGGGATGACGGATTTGGGGGTCCGGAGAAAAGATTCACAATGTCTATCAGCAGGAACTTTCCGTCCCGTATATGGCACATCTAGGATTAAAAGTCAAGGAATTATTTCCAAAATGATGTGCGGCTTCCCTCCTCTCCCGTTGAAGCGGGAGAAGATGTTCCTCCGCGCCGTTACCGCTGGCTGACCTTCCAGTCCGGATTGATCCACGGCTCCTGGTTGGACGGCGCAAGCGGCTGCTTGCCGAGGATGTGATCGCTCGCCTTCTCGCCGATCATGATGGCCGGTCCGTTCAGGTTGCCGTTGGTGACCTGCGGCATGATGGAGGAATCGGCCACCCGCAGGCCCTCGATACCGATCACCCGGCACTCCGGGTCCACCACCGCCGCCGGATCATCGACCGCACCCATCTTGCATGTGCCGCAGGGGTGATATGCACTCTCGCAATGCTCGCGGATGAAGGCGTCGATCTCGGCATCCGTGTTCACCTTTGGCCCCGGCTGGATTTCGTCTGCCGCGAAGCGCCGCATGGCCGGTTGCTGGAACAATTCGCGCGTGAGCCTGACGGCGCGGCGCCATTCCGGCAGGTCGTCTGGGTGGGTGAGGTAGTTGAACAATATCTGCGGCGGCTGCCGCGCCTGTGTGCTCCGCACACGGACGAAACCTCGCGACTTGGCGCGCATTGGCCCCACATGCACCTGGAAGCCGTGCCCCGCGAAGGCAGCCTTGCCGTCATAACGCATGGCGGCGGGCAGGAAGTGATACTGGATGTCGGGATACTGCACACCCGCGGCGGAGCGGATGAAGCCGCAGGTTTCGAAATGGTTTGTGGCGCCCAGCCCGGACTTGAAGAACAGCCACTCGGCCCCAATCAGACCCTTGGAGAACCAGTTGAGCTTCGAGTACAGCGTCACCGGTTCCTTCGACTTGACCTGGAAATAGATTTCGAGATGGTCGTGCAGGTTCTCGCCTACGCCCGGCAGCGCGTGGACCACGTCGATGCCCGCGGCCTTGAGAACCTCAGGCGCTCCAACGCCGGACATCTGGAGGAGCTTGGGCGAATTGATGGAAGAGGCGGCGATGATCACCTCGCGCCTGGCCTTCACCTGCCTCATTTCGCCGCCCACGTCATATTCGACGCCCACGGCGCGCCTGCCCTCGAGGATGACGCGGTGCGCAAAGGCCCTGGTGATGAGCTTCACGTTGCCACGCTTCAGCGCGGGCTTGAGATAGGCATTTGCGGCTGACCAGCGGATGCCATTGTGAACGGTCATCTCCATCGGGCCGAAACCCTCCTGGGCGCGGCCGTTGTAATCTTCGGTGACGGGATAGCCCGCCTCGCGGCCCGCTTCGACGAAGGCCTGGTAGAGCGGGTTGTCGCGGCGCCCACGGCGCACATGCAGCGGGCCCTTCGTGCCCCGCCAGCCGTCTTCGCCGTCGGGGCAGGATTCTTGGCGCTTGAAATAGGGCAGCACGTGGCGGAAGCCCCAGCCTTTGGCGCCCATCTCCTCCCAGGTGTCGAAGTCCCTGGCGTGACCCCGCACATAGACCATGCCGTTGATCGAGGAGGAGCCTCCCACCACCTTGCCGCGCGGGGTCGCCAGCCTGCGGCCGCCGAGGCCGGGCTCGGGGTCGGACTCGAAGCCCCAATTATAGAGCTTCATGTTCATGGGATAGGAGAGGGCGGAGGGCATCTGGATGAAGGGCCCGCGGTCGCTGCCGCCATATTCCAGCACGCAGACCGAGTTCTTGCCCTCCTCCGACAGGCGATAAGCCATGGCGCAGCCGGCCGAGCCCGCGCCAACGATGACGAAGTCGAAAGCCTCATTCATTTGCCGCGCCGCTCGCTGTCCGACAGGGTCTCGATCTCGGCGATGCGGGCCTCTGTCTCATGCCATGAGGCGTTGACGGTCGCGGCCACCAGGGCCTCGGCCAGGAACAGCGGCACGACGTTCGAGTCCCAGCTCGACGGCGCCTCGATGCGCAAGGGAATTGAATGCACGGCAAGTCTCGCGATTGGGGATATCCACTGATCGGTAATGAGCACGATCGTTGCTCCCCGCTCTCGGGCGGAAGCGGCAAGATCGAGCATGCGGGCGTCATAACGGCGGATATCGAAGAACAGCAGCACGTCGTTCTTGTCCGTGTCGATCAGGTATTGCGGCCAGACGGTGGGGGTGGAGGGCATCAGGCTTACCCCGGGCCGCGCCATCTGCAGGTGGGTGACGAGATAGGCGGCAATCGCCCCGGTGATCCGCCCGCCCGCCACGAAGACCTTGCGTTTCCGGTCTGCCATCAGCCCCACGATGGCGTCGAAGGCGCGGTGGTCCATCAGCTTCAGCGAGCCCGAGAGATTCTCCATCGCCGCCGTGGCGAAGGTGTTGAGGATGTGGGTGTCGGGCGCCTCGGCCGCCCAGCGGTCGTGTTTCGCGATCGGGTTCTGCAACTGGGCGGAGAGTTCGGAGCGCAACTCCTCCTGGAAGGCGGGGAAACCGGAGAAGCCCAGCTTTTTTGCCAGCCGCAGCACCGAGGGGGTGGAGACATCCGCCTCGCGCGCGAAGCCGGTGATTGAGCCCAGCCCCGCCATGGGATAGTTGGCGAAGAGTGCGGCCATCAGCTTGCGCTCCGCCGCGGTCAGTTCGCCGGACATCAGGCGCAGTCTCTCGGCAACCGTGGTGGCGCGCTGCGGCGGCATATATCTCTCCCCCATGCCTGCAACCACTGTAACGAATTTGACAGGCTTCATACAATCTGAAATCATCGCTTCAACAACGCGATTTTCCGGAGATTTCGCGCATGGGAGCGCTGCTCCAGCAGGGCGAGGAGAGCCCGTTCATTGCCGTCAACGAGCAGGGCCGCTCGCCCTTCGTGCTGATCTGCGAACACGCCTCGAATGCGATGCCGGAGAAACTCGGCACGCTGGGCCTGCCCGAGGCCGAACTTACCCGCCATATCGCCTGGGACATCGGGGCGGAGAAGGTGGGCCGCCTGCTTTCGCGCCTGATGGATGCCCCGCTGCTGCTGCAGCGCTATTCGCGACTGGCCTATGACTGCAACCGCCCGCCGGAATCGCCGGACTCGATTCCGGAGATGAGCGAACTCACCGCCATTCCGGGCAACAGGAAGCTGTCCGCCGAAGACAGGCTGGCGCGCGCCCGTGAAATCTACCGGCCCTTCCATGACGGCGTTTCGGCCGTGCTCGACGGGCGCGCGGCGGGCGGGCAGCACTCGCTGGTCGTCTCCATCCATTCCTTCACGCCGGTCTACAAGGGCAAGCCCAGGAGTGTCGAACTCGGCATCCTGCATGACCGGGACACCACGCTGTCTTCCAAGCTCATCAAAAGCTTCCCCAACGTCGATGCCCGGCTGAACGAGCCTTATGGTCCGAAGGACGGTGTGCTGCACACGCTGAACCTGCATGGCTTCGCCCGCGGGCTGCAGCACGCCATGATCGAAATCCGGAATGACCTGGTCGCCACCGGCCGGGGACAGGATGAATGGGCCCAGCGCCTGTCGGTGCCGCTGATCCAGGCCGCAACGAAATAAAGATTGATCGAGGGAGTAACGACCATGAGCGACGGCATGCTGACTCTGGACCAACTGAAGGCCGAGGTGAAGGCCGGCGCCATCGACACGGTGGTGGCCGCCATGGTCGATCTGCAGGGCCGCCTCATCGGCAAGCGCTTCCATGCCAAGTTCTTCGCCGATGGCGGCTATGAGGAGACGCATGGCTGCAACTACCTGCTCGGCGTCGACATCGAGATGGAGCCGGTTCCCGGCTACAAGGCGACGAGCTGGGAGAAGGGCTATGGCGACTTCGTGCTGAAGCCCGACATGGCAACGCTGCGCCGCACGCCGTGGCTTCCCGGAACCGCACTCGTCCTCTGCGACATCCTCGACCACCATACCCATGAGGACGTGCCGCATTCGCCGCGTGCCATCCTCAAGAAGCAGTTGCAGCTCATCGAGAAGATGAAGATGAAGGCCTACATGGCCTCGGAGCTCGAGTTCTTCCTGTTCGACGACACTTACGAGGTGGCGCACCAGAAGGGATACCGCAACCTCAAGACGGCCGGTTACTACATCGAGGACTATCACATCCTGCAGACCTCCAAGGAGGAGGTCTACATGCGCGCGCTGCGCAACGGCCTCGCGGGCGCCGGGATCCCGGTCGAGAACTCCAAGGGCGAATGGGGCCCGGGCCAGGAGGAGATCAACGTCCGCTACGCCGAAGCGCTCGAGATGGCGGACCGCCACGCCATCATCAAAAACGGCGCCAAGGAGATCGCCTACAATGTGGGGAAGTCGGTCTGCTTCATGGCGAAGTGGGACTATGGCATGGCCGGCAATTCCTCCCACATTCACCAGTCGCTGTGGTCGCTGGACGAAAAGCCGCTCTTCGCCGACAAAAAGGGCGAGCATGGCATGTCGCCCCTGATGAAACACTATCTGGCGGGCCAGCTCGCGCATGCGGGCGAGATCACCTATTTCCTCGCCCCCTACATCAACTCCTACAAGCGCTTCATGGCCGGCACCTTCGCGCCCACCCGCGCGGTGTGGAGCTTCGACAACCGCACGGCGGGCTTCCGCATCTGCGGGGCGGACACCAAGGCGATCCGCGTCGAATGCCGGATCGGTGGCGCGGACCTCAATCCCTATCTCGCCTTTGCAGCGCTGATCGCCGCGGGCCTCGACGGCATCGAGAAGAAGATGGAGCTGGAGCCGGTGGTGTCCGGCGACATCTACGACACCTCGCGGCGCTTGCGCGAAATCCCAAAGACGCTGCGCGAGGCGACGAGGCTTCTCGACGAGTCGGACTTCCTGCGCAAGGCGATGGGCAATGACGTGGTCGACCACTACGTCCACACCGCTGAGTGGGAGCAATTCGAATTCGACCGCCGCATCACCGACCTGGAGCTGAAGCGCGGGTTTGAGCGGTATTAATCAGACTTACGGCATCAGGAGACACAGCCCATGGCCATTCCGAACCGCAACATCAATTACCCGACGGCCATCAAGTATGGCGCGGGCCGTATCAAGGAGCTGGCCGAATTCTGCAAGGCCAACGGCATCAAGCGGCCGCTGGCCGTCACCGACAAGGGCCTTGCCGCCATGCCGATGGTGGCGGAGATCATGACCGGCCTGAAGCAGGCTGGCCTCAAGGCCGCGCTCTTCGCCGACGTGCGCCCTAATCCGGTCGAGGAAAACGTGCTCGCCGGCTGCAAGGCCTTCAAGGACGGCAAGCATGATGGCGTCGTGGCGATTGGCGGCGGCTCGGGCCTCGACACCGGCAAGATGATCGCGCTGATGCATTCGCAAAGCATCTCGATATTTGAATTGGAAGACATCGATGACTGGTGGACCAGGGCTGACGCCTCGCTGATTGCGCCCATCATCGCCGTGCCGACCACGGCGGGAACGGGCTCGGAAGTGGGCCGCGCCGGCGTCATCACTCATCCGATCACGCATGAGAAGAAGATCATCTTCCACCCGGCCATCATGCCGAAGGTAGCACTGCTCGATCCGGAGCTCACCGTGGGCCTGCCGCCGAAGCTCACCGCCGCCACCGGCATGGACGCGCTGGCCCACAACCTCGAGGCCTATTGCGCGCCCTTCTATCACCCCTGGTCGCAGGGCGTGGCGCTGGAAGGCATGCGGCTGGTGAAGGACAACATCGTCAAGGCGGTGAAGAAGCCGAAGGATCTTGATGCGCGCGGCAACATGCTCGTCGCCTCCGCCATGGGCGCCACCGCCTTCCAGCGCGGGCTTGGCGCCATCCATGCTTTGGCGCATCCCTTCGGCGGCCTTTACGATGCGCATCACGGCCTGCTCAATGGCATCATCATGCCCTATGTGCTGAAGGCCAACCGCCGCAAGATCGAGACGGACATCGCGCGCGCCGCGGCCTACTTAGGCATCAAGGGCGGCTTCAACGGCTTCCTCAAGTGGATCCTCGCGCTCCGCAAAGAGATCGGCATTCCGCATGCGCTGAAGGACATCGGCATCGACACCAAGCGCCTTGACGAGGTGGCGAAGATGGCGATCAAGGATCCCTCCGCCGGGGGCAACCCGATTCAGTTCACCGAGAAGCAGTACAAGGCGCTGGCAAAGAAGTGCGTGACGGGCGATCTCTGACGCCGTCAGCCGCCCGGCGTTTCCTCGACGTGGAACTCGACTTCGATTTCGCCCGCATTCAGGAAATCCAGAATGATGGTGAAGCGCTGGTCGAGGAGAAGCGGGTTCCTGAGGCTCATGAGGCGGAGATGCCGCGCCGTGGGCCTCATGGGCAAGGGCTTGCCGGGTTCGAGCGGGAATGAACTGAGCGGCGGATCATCGTAACGGTTGTTCCGCCGCAATTCGATTGTTCCGCAGACGGATGATCGCGCCGCCACCAGTTCATCCGGCGTCTTGCCGTTGTTGACAATGGGCACGAAGGCCTGGCCCTCGCCCGGGATCTGGCTCGGCAGCGCCCAGGCGTGACCGATGGCAAGATCGCCCAGCCGATAGGAATGCGCGCGGGCGGGGGCGGGGCAGGCGGCGAGCCCCGCGAGGCTCAGGATCAGGCGGCGTCTGTGCATCAACATGGGCGCCTTATGCCACGCTTGCCGCCAGGTTTCGGCGCGGCATCATGACCGCCCCCCTGTGACTCTCCACCAACCTCCGATTCCGTTGCGCTTGACTCTGTGTTCGGTTTATGGAACAAAATAAGAACATTCTGGATCATTCGGTCATGCGTATGGGAACGGCACATCATGGTGCGCGGGGCGGAGAAACTTGCGCCAGCGCCGCTCCTTTCCGGCGCGGCGAAGATGTTTCGCCACTCATCGAAGCCCTGCGTGCGCATATCACGCGGCTGGAGCAGGGGCATGCGCAGTTCGAGCGGCAGAAAAGCCGGGCGTCTCCCTGGCTGACGGGGCTTGCCGAACTCGACCGGCATCTCCCTGCGCAGGGGCTGCAGCGGGCGGGGCTGCATGACGTTTCCCCGCGCGCCTATGGCGACCAGCCGGCGGCGATGGGCTTCGCGCTGGCGCTGGCCCTGCGGCGGCTGAGCGACGTGGGCGAACGCCGGCCCCTGCTGTGGTGCCGGCTGGCCGCGCATGAGCGCGAGCATGGACGGCTCTATGGCCATGGGCTGGAGCGCCTCGGTCTGCCGCGCCACCGCTTCGTCACCATCACGCTGAAGAAGCCGGCGAATCTCTTGTGGACCATGGAGGAGGCGCTGAAGTCTGGCGCCGTTGCCGCCGTGCTGGGCGATGCCGAGGCGGCCCATGCCGGCCTGACCACCACGCGCCGCCTGTCGCTTGCGGCAGCGGCGGGGAAATCTGCGGCGATCCTCACCTTCGCGCGGCCGGATTGTGCCGCGACCGCCAGCCACACGCGCTGGACGGCGGCGGCCGTGCCCTCGTCGAGCCCCGTCCATGACGCAGCGGCACCGGGCGCACCCTGCTGGAACATCGAACTCACCCGCGCCCGGGGCGGCCGCCCCGGCGCCTGGATTTTGGAATGGCATCATGCGCAGTCTCGTTTCTCTCTGGTTCCCGGACTTTCCCGTCGAGCGGTTCATCCGCTCACGGATCAAGATGGGCCGCAAGCCGCCCGCCAAGGGCCTGCCCTTCGCGCTGGTTGAGAGCGGAAAGTCCGGCCTGCGCCTGATCGCGGTGAATGCCACGGCGCGCAGCTTCGGGCTGATGCGCGGCATGCGGCTGGCGGATGCGCGAGCGCAACTGCCGGAGCTTCTGACCGAACCGCATGAGCCGGAGGAGGACATGAACAGCCTGCTCGGCCTGTGCCGCTGGATGGAGCGCTACAGTCCCTGGGTGGCGCCCGATGCGCCTGACGGAATCTTGCTGGACGTGACCGGCGTGCCGCACCTCTTCGGCGGAGAGCAGCGCATGATGGCCGAAATCCGCCAGCGGCTGGCGCAATATGGCTTCAGCGTGCGGATCGGGCAGGGCGCCACGCTGGGCGCCGCCTGGGCGCTCGCCCGCTATGAGGCAAAGGACATCCAGCCGCTGCCCGTCGAGGCCCTGCGCATCGACGGCACGGCGGCGAAGACACTCAGGCGGCTGGGCCTCAAGACGGTTGGATCGCTGCTCGCCATTCCGCGCGCCTCGCTGGCGCGCCGCTTCCGTGGCGAGACCATCGGCGAGAATGTTCTGATCAGGCTCGATGAGATGATGGGGGTGCGCGACGAGCCGCTGAACCCGCTCAATCCACCCACCTCCTTCATCGCGCATCGCGCGCTGATGGAGCCGGTCATGCATGCCGAGGGGCTGGAAATCGTTCTTGAGGGGCTGGTCAACCAGCTCTGCCGGGATCTCGAGAGCAAGGGCAAGGGCGCGCTGCGGCTCATCCTCAAGCTGTTCCGCGTCGATGGTTCACGCGCCAATCTGCCGGCGGGCTTCTCGGTGGCGAGCCATGATCCGCGCCACATGCTGCGCGTCTTGAAGCCGAAATTGGAAACGGTCGATGCCGGCTTCGGCATCGATGCAATGACGCTGGAGGCGCGCGAGACGGCGGAGGGCCTCGTGCAGCAGCACGGCTTCCTCGATGATGACAGCACGCTGGCGCTGGAGCAGCTGAACGACCGCGTGCTGAACCGCCACAAGCAGCAGTTCGTGGCGCTGGAGGATGTGGAGAGCCACATTCCCGAACGCGCCGAGATGCCGCGCCCCTCGGCCCGCACCTTGCCGCCGAAACCTGCGCGCCCGGCGCCCACGGCGCGGCCGCTTCTCATTTTCGAAGAGCCGGAGGCCGCCAAGGTGGTGGCCGCCGTGCCGGATGGGCCGCCGATGCGGTTCACCTGGCGGCGCGTGACGCGGCGCGTGGCGAAGGCGCAGGGGCCGGAGCGCGTGGCGCCGGAGTGGTGGCGGCTCACCGCCGGCGAGCGGCCGCGCGATTACTATGTGATCGAGGACGAGCAGGGCCGCCGTTACTGGCTCTACCGCGAGGGGCTCTATGGCGAGCCGGGTGAAGAGCAGCCGAAATGGTACGTGCACGGATTGTCGGCATGACCAGCTACGCCGAGCTGCAGTGCACCAGCAATTTCTCCTTCCTGCGCGGGGCCTCCCACCCGGAGGAGATCGCCATGCAGGCGAAGCATCTGGGGCTTGCGGCGCTGGCGGTGACCGACCGCAACACGCTGGCCGGCGTGGTGCGGGCGCATGCGGCGGCGAAGGATGCGGAATTGCCCTTCATCGTCGGCACAAGGCTGGACCTGCAGGAGCCGGGGATTTCCTTTCTGGCCTATCCCACCAACCGCCAGGCCTATGGCGCGCTCTGCCGCCTGCTCAGCATGGGCCAGCGCCGGGCGGAGAAGGGCCAGTGCCTGATCACGCTGGAGGATGTCTATGCCCATGCGCCGGGCATGATCTTCGCGCTGCTTTCCGAAGGGGCCGATCGCCTCTCCGGCATCCGCAAGCGCCTCAAGGCGCCGCTCTACCTCGCTGTGAGCCACCAGTATCGCGGTGACGACAAGGAACGCATCAACCGGCTTGCCGAACTGGCGCAGCGCAACCAGACGGGGCTGGTCGCCACCAATGACGTGCTCTATCACCATGCCTCGCGCCGCGTGCTGCAGGATGTGGTGACGGCGATCCGCGAGGGCGTCACCATCGCGGAAGCCGGTTACCTGCTTGAAGCCAATGCCGAGCGCCACCTCAAGACGCCTGAGGAAATGGGGCGCCTCTTCCGCGACCATCCTTCGGCCATCGCCAACACGCTGGCCATCGCCAAGGCTTGCCGCTTCTCGCTGGAGGAACTCAAATACGAATATCCCGAGGAGCCTATTCCGCAAGGTTCCACGCCCCAGGCGCATTTGACGCATCTCGCCTGGGAAGGAGCCAAGGAGCGCTATCCTGACGGCATTCCGCCGAAGGTGAGGGAGAATATCGCCAAGGAGCTCGCCCTCATCGAGAAGCTCAACTACGCGCCTTACTTCCTCACCGTGCACGACATCGTCCATTACGCCCGGACGCAGGATCCCCCGATCCTGGCCCAAGGGCGGGGGTCGGCCGCCAATTCCACTGTCTGCTATGTCATTGGCATCACGGCGGTCGACCCCAACCAGATCGAGCTCCTGTTCGAGCGCTTCATCTCGGAGGAGCGGAAGGAGCCTCCCGACATCGACGTCGACTTTGAGCATGAGCGGCGCGAGCAGGTGATCCAGTATATCTACCAGCGTTATGGCCGCGAGCGGGCGGGGCTTGCCGCCACGGTCATCACCTATCGCGGCCGTTCGGCGATGCGCGAGGTCGGCAAGGCGATGGGGCTGTCGGAGGATTTGACGGCAACGCTCGCCGGCATCGTCTGGGGCCAGATGCGCGAGGAGATGCACAATGGCCGCTTGAAGGAAGCTGGCCTCGACCCGGACGATCCGCTGCTCGCCAAGGTGATCGGGCTTGCCGATGATATCCAAGGCTTTCCGCGCCATCTTTCGCAGCATGTGGGTGGCTTCGTGCTGACCAAGGGGCGGCTCGATGAAACGGTTCCCATCGGCAATGCCGCGATGGAGGGGCGCACCTTCATCGAATGGGACAAGGACGACATCGATACGCTGGGCATCCTCAAGGTCGATGTTCTAGCGCTCGGCATGCTCACCTGCATCCAGAAGAGCTTCGAGATGATGGAGGCGTGGTACGGCCTCAAATATTCCCTCGCCACGCTGCCGCGCGAGGACAAGGCGGTCTATGACATGCTTTGCAAGGCGGATTCCGTCGGCGTGTTTCAGGTGGAGAGCCGGGCGCAGATGAACATGCTGCCGCGCCTGAAGCCGCAGTGCTTCTACGATCTCGTCATCGAGGTGGCGATCGTGAGGCCCGGCCCCATCCAGGGCGACATGGTGCATCCTTACCTGCGCCGCCGCGACGGGATCGAGCCTGAGGACTATCCCGCGCCCCACCCCGATTTCGGCCCGCCGGACGAATTGCGCCAGGTGCTGGGCCGCACCAGGGGCGTGCCGCTGTTCCAGGAACAGGCGATGAAGCTCGCCATGGTCGCCGCCGAATTCACGGCGGGAGAATTGAACGAGCTGCGCAAGGCCATGGCCACCTTCAGGCGGCGCGGCACCATCGGCCGGCTGGAGCAGAAGATGGTGAGCCGCATGGTGGAGCGCGGCTATGATGCCGCCTTTGCCGCGCGCTGCTTCAGCCAGATCAAGGGATTCGGCGAATATGGCTTTCCCGAAAGCCATGCCGCCAGCTTCGCGCATCTGGTCTATGTCTCGTCCTGGCTCAAGCATCATTACCCGGAGGTCTTCGCGGCGGCCCTCCTCAACTCGCAGCCCATGGGCTTCTATGCGCCCGCCCAGATCGTGCGCGATGCGCGTGAGCATGGGGTGGAGGTGCGGCCCGTGGACGTCAGCCATTCGCGCTGGGACTCGATCATGGAGACGCCATCACGCGGCGAGCGGGCGGCGATGCGGCTCGGTTTCCGCGAGGTCGATGGATTGCGCGCCGAGGATGTGGCGCTGCTGCTGCAATATCGCTCGCAGAAGAAGCCGATGAGCATCGCCGATCTCCATGGCTTCGGCGTGCCGGTGGCGGGTTTGGAGAGGCTCGCCGCCGCCGACTGCTTCCGCTCATTGGGCCTCGACCGGCGTGCGTCACTGTGGGAGGTGAAGGCGCTGACCAAGGCCAAGGCCCTGCCGCTCTTCGCCTTCGCCGGCACGCGCGAGCAGGGGGAGGAGGCGCATGTGGCGCTCCCCGGCATGCCGCTCTCCGAACATGTGGTGAATGATTACCAGACGCTGAAACTGTCGCTGAAGGCGCATCCGATGCAGTTCCTTCGCAGGCTGTGCGCCGGGCGCAAGGTGACGGACACGGAGAAGCTGAAGACGCTGCGCAATGGGGCGCCAGTCACCGTGGCCGGTGTCGTGCTGGTGCGGCAGCGGCCGGGCTCGGCCAAGGGCGTGGTCTTCCTCACCCTGGAGGACGAGTTCTCGGTGTGCAACGCGGTGATCTGGCCGCAGGTGCTGGAAACCTGCCGCGCCGTGGTGATGGGCGCGCGGCTGATGCTCATCAAGGGCCGCGTGCAGCGGACTGGCGGCATCATCCACGTGGTGGCGGGCGCCGTCGAGGATCATTCGGACTGGCTGGCGCTGCTCACGGAGGAGGGAACGCTGCTGCGCAATCCACTGGCCCGCGCCGACGAGGTGGCAAGGCCGGGTCCCGATCCGCACCAGCAACAGCCCCCGGCGCGTCACCCGCGCCAGGTGCGGGTGATCCCGAAGAGCCGGGATTTTCACTGATCAGCTGTTCAGCCACCAGATGGCGAAGTTGAGGATGGCGGCGAAGCTCACCCAGGCGAGATAGGGCACGAAGAGCCAGCCAGCCGTCGCCTGCCGCCCGAAGAAGGCCAACATGGTGAGCGCCACCGAGCCGACGAGGAACACCACCTCGACCAGCGCCCAGCCCGGCGAGCGCAGGCCGAAAAAAACCAGCGACCATAGCAGGTTGAAACCCAGCTGTGCGAAGAACAGCAGCATGGCGGGGCCGATGCGGTCCTTCGTTCGCCACACCAGCCAGGCGGCGGCGCCCATCATGATGTAGAGCAGCGTCCAGACCGGCGCGAAGACCCAGTTGGGTGGGTTCCACGAAGGCTTGTTGAGATTTACATACCAGGTGTCGATGGAATTCTGCGTGGCGAAGCCGCCGATCGAGCCGACGGCGAGGCAGAGCAGGACGAAGCCTGCGAGGACGAGCCATTGATGGCGGGGGGCAACAGTTTGCATGCGCGCTCACATCATGGCGTTGGTGGAGCCCAACGAGCCGAGAAACAGAATCGTTCCGAGGAAGGCTATCACGGTTCCACCGGCGAAGCGCAAGCCGATCCCCGCCCAGTCGAGAAGGCCCGACTTGCCGCGCATCATCCGTGCGGCGATCTTCTTGCCATAGACGGCGATGGCGGCGATCATCGAAACAGTGATGAAGGTGCCCAGCGCCATGGCGAAGGTCGACGCGATACCGGCCCAGTAAAGCCCCAGCCCATTGGCGAAGACCAGCACCAGGATCGCCCCCGTGCAGGGCCTGATCCCCACCGCGAAGGCCAGCGAGAAGGCCTTCGCGAAGGAAAAGTCTCCGGCGAGGTCCTTTGCCTCCGGCAGGTGCGAGTGGCCGCAGCCGCAGTCGGGGCCATGCACGTGATTGGCGGCGGTCGCGCTCGTCATCGGCTGGAAGCTGGCGAAATCGGAGAGGGCGATGGACTGGCGCGTGGCGAGACCGGCAACGGCCGGTGCGGCAGCGGCGCGCCGCGCGGCCAGCAGGCGCAGCGCTGTCCAGATGAGATAGAGCCCGAGCAGGCCGATCAAGGCGTAGCTGGCGCTTTCGAGCACGCCCGCCACGTCGCGCGCCGTGGAGCCGACGCTGGCCACCACGAAGAACAGAACACTCACCAGCACGATGGCGGTGAGCGCCTGGATGATGGCGCTCATGAAGGAGATGAGAATGCCGCGGCGCAGTTCGCTTTCGGTAGCGAGCAGCCAGGTGGAGATCACCGCCTTGCCATGGCCCGGGCCCGCGGCGTGAAAGATTCCATAGACGAAGCTCAGCAGCATCAGCATCCAGCCTGCAGCAACAGCATTCGGGCCGCGCATGGCCTTGAGGGTGGAGGACATGCGGCCATAGAAGTTCTGCTGCTCGTCGCGCGCCCACATCACCGGGTCTTCGGTGAAGGGCGTCACCTTGATCGTGCCGTCGGCATTCTTCTTCGGCACCAGCAGCTGGCTGCGCTTGATCGTCAATTCGGGCTGGGCCTGCGTGGCCGCGCCTGCGGTTTGCGCCACCACCTGCGGAGTGGCGGCGAGAAACAGGAAGAACAGGGCCATCAGCCCCAGCAGCGCGCGCCTCACGCCTTGCATTGGATGGTGACGGGCTGGGCGAAGAGCGAGCCGAACTCCTCTTCCTCGGAGGGCTGCCAGTCGGCGCCCTTGGTGGCCAGCATGGCGCGGGTCTGCTCGATCTGCGCATCGGTGGGCACTGGCTTCACCACAGGCCCGCAAGTCTTGGGCATGTTGCCAATCACCGACACCGGCTCGTCCTTGTCATAGTCGAAGGCAATGAAGAATTCCGGGTCATAGGTCTTGAGTACGAACTCGCCCTTGGTGGGATCGAGCGGCGTCGCCAGCGGCAGCTGGAAGTGAAGCTGCAGCCTGTTTTCAGAATAAATTTGCCCGGCATCGACGGGAGCGCCCATGGCCTGCGGCTTGCTGTTGTAGCGGACGTGGGTGAAGTAGCCATAGTCCTTAAGCGAGTCGAGGTTCTCGCGGGTCAGCGGCTCGAGTTCAGAGGGGTCGTAAACGCCATCGCCATTCTTGTCCAGGCCATCGAGGGCCATCTGCGCATAGCTGTCGTCGAAGGTCCAGGAAATGTTGACGGCCGTGATCAGCCCCCGGTCGTTGAACACTATGCCGGAGTGCATCTCAATCCACACGTGCGGGTGAGCCTGCGCCGGCGTTGCCGCGGCCCAGCAGAGAATCCCCAGGGCGGGGAGCGCTTTCAGACAGGCGCCTCGCATCGACCATCTTTCCGATTCTCCCGGAGCAATGATGCGCCAATGCGGCAAAATCGTGAAGGCGTCAGCTGCCAGACAGGCAGTCCTTCAATGCTTTCGCAAGGTTCCGGAGGAGCTGCGGATAGGCCTCAGGCCCTGGTATGAGATTGGCGCCCAGCGGGTCGAGCACGCCCTCGCGGGCGCCTGTCCCCTCGATCACCGTCTGCACCGCTTTGCCGTCAAACTGCGGTTCGCGGAACACGCAGATGGCGTGGGCTGAAGCGATCTTGTCGCGCACCTCAGCCAGCCGCCTGGCGGAGGGCGCCTGGGCGGAGACGTCCGAGATCGATCCCACGCCGGCGAGGCCGAAGCGCTTCTCGAAATATTGGTAGGCGTCGTGGAAGACGATGAAGGGTTTTGACTTCACCGGGGCGAGCTCCGCGGCGATGGCGGCGGAGGTCCTGTCGATCTCCGCTGCGAAGGCCCCGGCATTGGCGCCATAAGCTGCGGCGTTGGCGGGGTCCGCCCTGGACAGCGCATCCGCCACCGCGCGCGCCATGGCCTTGGCATTTTCGGGGTCGAGCCAGATGTGGGGATCGAAGGTCAGCACGCCCTCGGCGGCGTGAGTGTCGCCGTGGTCATGGTCATGATCGCCGCCATCCGGCTCCCAGGCGCCGCCCGCGCGGATGGGAAGCCTGATAATGCCGGGGGCATCCGAGAGTTCGATGAAACGCTTGCCGTTCACCGCGTCCGACCCGCTGATCTGCGCGAGCTTCGCTTCCAGCCCCTGGCCGACGATGAACACAAGATCGGCATCGCCCAGGGCCGCGATCTGCGACGGCGTAAAGACCGCCCGGTGCTCCGACATGCTGCCCTGGAGCAGGAGCTCCGGGGTGCCCGTGCCGCCCATCACGGCGGCGGCGATCGACTGCACCGGCACCACCGAGGCAATCACCTTCGGAGCGGCGAGGGCGGGGCTGGTGGTCAGCAGGGCGGCAGCGATCAGGGCTGGCAGGTGGCGCATGGATGTCTCAATATGTAATGTTATAACGTAACATATCTGGTGCCGGGCGGCATGTCAAGCCTGACGCAGAGGTGATTGCCTGCGGCGGGCTTGCGAATTGCGATTCCCCCAGCAACCTGCCAGAGGAGAAGCATGAGCCTTGACGTCTCCGTGGGCGCCGCGCTGGTCGCCGGCGCCATCAGTTTCCTCAGCCCCTGCGTGTTGCCGCTGGTGCCGCCATACCTCTGCTTCATCACCGGCACCTCGTTGGAGGATCTGGTCGACAACAAAATGAAGCCGAAAGAGGAGCGGCGGCAGGTGCTGCTGGCCGCCCTGATGTTCGTGCTCGGCTTCTCCACCGTCTTCGTGGCGCTGGGGGCGAGCGCCTCATGGCTGGGCAGCCTGTTGCGCAGCGAGCTCGGCCGGCAGGTGGAGCTCTTCGGGTTCTCCTTTAATCCGATCACCAGTGTGGCAGGCCTCGTCATCATCGCCATGGGCCTGCACTTCCTTGGGCTGTTTCGGATGTTCTGGATCTCGCGCGAGGTACGCTATCACCACCAGTCCCACCCCGGCGGGCTCGCCGGCGCCTATCTCATCGGGCTGGCCTTCGCCTTCGGCTGGACACCCTGCATCGGCCCCGTGCTCGGCACCATCCTGACCATCGCCGCGAGCGAGCAGGACATGACGAAGGGGGCGGGGCTGCTGGCCGTCTATTCGCTCGGACTGGGCATTCCCTTTCTGCTGGCGGCGGCGGGTGTCGGCACTTTCATGGGGTTCTTCGCGGGCTTCCGGAAGCACCTGAGCCTTGTCGAGAAGATCGCCGGTGCGCTGCTCGTTCTCTCCGGCGTCATGTTCATCACCGGCGGCGTGCAGGCGGTGTCCTACTGGCTGATCGAACGTTTCCCGGTGCTGCTCAACCTCGGCTGAGTTCGATCGGCTGGCCGTGCGGCGTCGCCTTCGCCGCGCGGTCCCAGGCGTCGACGCGGGCGAGGCGCTCTGCTTCCGATATCACGCCCTTCGCCTCGACCAGCCGTTCGAGGGCAGCGAGCCAGCTTTCGTAATAGGGCCGCAGCGGATGCGCCTTCAGCTCCGCCCCCAGCGTTTCCGCCCATTCGCTCCAGCCGAAGACGCCGGCTTCGTTGAGCTGCACCGCTAGGGCGAATGCCTGCGCCTCCCAAGGTTCGTCGAAGACCGGCCCATCGGCATCCTTGGGCAGGCGCGCGGAGTCAGCAAGCTTCAAGATAGGGCTCCCACAGGTCGATGCAGACGGAATCCCGCGTGTCCTTGCCCCACAGTTCAGCACCAGTGAAGCGCACCGTGTAGAGCCACTGCGGGTCCTCGCCTTGTGCCTGGGCGTTCGAGTCCGGAAACACATGCATGCCATGCACCGCGACGATCTCGCCGCTCTTTCCCCGCGCATAGCGCGGCAGCCGGGTATGGCCTTCCGGGTTGATATTCTGTACACGGACCTTTTCGCCAATGTCGAAACCCTGCGGCCGGTTGCCCGGCCTGTCGTATGCGCTGCCGGTGGCGAGGATGGCGGGGATCATCTCCGCCGTCGCCACGCGCTTCACCGGCTTCGGCGCCACGGCCATGCGGCCCTGTTCTTCTTCCATCGCAGTGACCAGGCCCAGCTCAATCAACTGCAGGATCAGCGCATAATGGCGCATTTCGTAATAGCTTGAGCGCCAATACTGCATGGCCGGCAGCCGCTCGCGGGCGTGGCGGGCCTCGTCGATGTTCCAAGACCCCGTCATGCCCATGGCCAGCACCAGGGCAAAAGCGCGCGGCTCCCAGTCAGCATGCCAGACGGGCTCGTCCTCCGCGTGCTCAACCGGGCCGAAACCGGTGAAGCCGCCCATGTCATGCGGGCCGTTCATGCGGTGACGACACCTGTGCCGATCATGGCATTTCGGGTGACGATCGCCGCAAGTTGTTCCTCGCTCAAGCCCTCGGTGCCTTCGGGGCGCTCAGGGATCACCAGGTAGCGCACTTCCGCCGTCGAATCCCACACGCGGACTTCCCTGTCCTCCGGCACGCTCAGGCCGAATTCCCTCAGCACTTCGCGCGGCTCGATCACGGCGCGGGAGCGGTAGGGCATGGACTTGTACCACACCGGCGGCAGGCCCAGCACCGGCCACGGGTAGCAGGAGCACAGCGTGCAGACGACCATGTTGTGGGTGTCGGGCGTGTTGAACAGCGCCACCATGTGTTCGCCCTGGCGGCCGGTATAGCCGAGCGACGCGATGGCCGCGGTGGCGTCGCGCTTCAGCCAGTCGGCGAAGGCCGCGTCGGTCCAGGCCTTCGCCACCACGCGCGCGCCATTCCGCGGGCCGATCTTGGCCTCGTAGGTGTCAATCAGCACGTCGAGCGCCTTGGGATCGACATAGCCCTTTTCAACGAGCAATGATTCCAGGGCCTTTACGCGCAGCGCGATGGGGGGGAGTTCGGAGCCTTCCCCGTGATCGTGGCGGTGTCCATCATGCGCCATGTTGTAAGCCTTGCGGTTTGGCTACATCATAGATGGCAGATCCGGCGAGAGGAAGCGGCATGGAGAAGCTTGAGGGCATCAGGGCCTGCGTGTTCGACGCCTATGGAACCCTGTTCGACGTTCGGGCCCCGATGCGCAAGCTGGCCCCGGAAATCGGCCCTCACGCGGAAGAAATTTCCAGGCTGTGGCGGCAGAAGCAGCTCGAATACAGCTGGCTCCGCAGCCTTATGGGGGTGCACGCCGATTTCTGGCACGTGACAGGCGATGCGCTGGACTATGCGCTGGACCAATATGGCGTCAGCGAGCCGGGAATTCGTGACGAGATCCTGGCGCTCTATCTCAAGCTCGATGTCTATGAGGAGGTGGCAGACGCGCTCGCCGCGGTGAGGGCGAAGGGCAAGCTCACCGCCATTCTGTCCAACGGCAGCCCCTCGATGCTGGATGCGGCGGTGCGCCATGCGGGGCTCGACAAGCTGTTCAACATGGTGCTCTCGGTCGAGGATGTCGGCATCTACAAACCGTCGCGCCGCGTCTACCGCCACGCCATGCAGAAGCTGCAGATCCACGAGACGCCGTCGGTCTGCTTCGTGACGTCAAATACGTGGGACAGCCATGGCGCCGCGCAATTCGGCTTCCAGGTGGTTCGGGTGGACCGCTTCGGGCTGAAGGACGATCGGCTGCCGGGAAAGCCGGTGGCGCTGGTGAAGGACTTGAGCGAGCTGCCAGGGATCGTCTGACCTAACGCCGCGCCTCGATCGCATCCCAGATCAGGCTCGCAATGTCCGCGCCGCCGAACCTCTTCACTTCGCGGATGCCGGTGGGCGAGGTGACGTTGATCTCGGTAAGATAGCCGCCGATCACGTCGATGCCGACGAAGATCAGGCCGCGCGCCTTCAGGTCCGGCCCCAGCGCCTCGCAGATCTCATGCTCGCGCTTGGTCATGCTGGTGGGTTCCGCCTTTCCGCCCACATGCATGTTGGAGCGGTTCTCGTTCACCGCCGGCACGCGGTTGATGGCGCCCGCCGCCTTGCCATCCGCCAGGATGATCCGCTTGTCGCCCTTTCTCACGTCGGGCAGATATCTCTGCGCGATGAACGGCTCGCGGAAGGTCTGGGTGAAGAGTTCGAGAAGCGAAGAGAAATTCTGGTCGCCCTCGCCCAGCCGGAACACGCCCGCACCGCCATTGCCATAGAGCGGCTTCAGGATGATGTCGCCGTGGGCGCGGCGGAAGGCGGCGAGCTCCACGGGGTCGCGCGTGATCAGCGTCTCCGGCATGAACTGCGGATAGTTGAGGACGAAGAGCTTCTCGGGCGCGTTCCTCACTTGCGCCGGATCATTCACCACCAGCGTTTTCGGGTGGATCGTCTCCAGCATGTGGGTGGCGGTGATGTAGTTCATGTCGAAGGGCGGATCCTGGCGCATAAGCACCACGTCCTCCTTGCCAAGATCGCAGCGGCGTTCGCCGCCCAGCATGTAGTGGTTGTCCTTCTGATCGCGCACGGTGATGCCGTGGCCGGTGGCGAAGAGGGATCCCTCGCCCAGCGCCAGCGTTTTGGTCTGGTAGTAGAACAGGTGATGGCCGCGCCGCTGGGCTTCCAGCATCATGGCGAAGGTCGAATCGCCCGCGATGTTGATGGACTGGATGGGGTCCATCTGCACTGCAACCTTCAGGGCCATCTAGCCGTCTCCCTCGAACGCGTTCTCGATATGCCGGGGCCAGTGGTAGGGGGTCACCGCGACGATGTCAAAACGGCAGGCCTGCATTGCAGCCTTGCGGTCCTCCGCCATGAACTGGCGGGCAGCGGCGGCGATGCGCCGGGCCTGCCGGGGCGTGACGGAGAGAAGGGCGTCATCAAGGGTCTTCCGCGCCTTAACCTCGATGAAGGCCGTCACGTCGCCGCGGCGCATGATCAAGTCTACCTCGCCCTGGTACGCCTTGTAACGCCGGGCCAGCAGGCGCCAGCCCTTCAGCCGCAGCGCCCACATCGCGAATAGTTCCGCCGTGCGGCCCTGTTCTTCGCGTGTGCGGCGATCATTCGCCATCGCCATCCTTGCGGGCGAGAATGCGCTGGTAAACATCGGAGCGCCCAAGGCTGAAGCGCTTCGCCACCTCGGAGGCGGCCTTGCTGGCTGGCATGCTGGCAAGAGCACCGGAGATGGCGGCGTCGAGCTCGGACTCCGAGACCTCCGCCTCGCCCTCGGGCGGGCCGACGAGCAAGGTGATCTCGCCCTTCACGCTGGCGCGGAATCCGAGTTGGGATGCGATCTCCTCCGCGCTGCCGCGCAGCACCTCTTCGTGCAGCTTGGTGAGCTCGCGCGTCACCGCCACGTGGCGGCCCGGAAGCGCAGCGGAGAGATCATGCAGCGTTTCGACGATGCGGTGCGGGCTTTCGAAGAAGATCAACGTGGCCTTGAGTTTTGCGAACTCCGCGAACAGCTTCTTCCGCTCGCCCTGCTTCTGCGGCATGAAGCCGGCGAAGAGGAAGCGGTCGGTGGGAAGGCCTGAAAGGGCGAGGCCCGTGAGCACGGCCGATGGGCCGGGGCAGGCGGTGACGGGAATGCCCAGTTCCACTGCCTCCTTCACCAGCCGGTAGCCGGGATCGGAGACGAGCGGCATGCCGGCATCCGAGATGAGCGCGATGGTGGCGCCCTGCTTCAGGCGTTCGAGTATCTCTGGCCGCACTTTCTGGGCATTGTGCTCGTGATAGGGGGCGAGGCGCGTCTTGATCGCGAAGCGTTCCATAAGTTTGCCGGAGGTGCGCGTATCCTCGCACAGCACGGTTTCCGCCGCGGCGAGCGTGGCAAGCGCGCGGACCGTCATGTCGCCCATGTTGCCGATAGGCGTGGCGACCACATAGAGCCCCGGCGCAAGCGGCTCCGCGTCGAAACGGTGAGCGCCGATGATGTAGGTAGGCGCGGCGTCGATCATTGCACTCGCACACTCCATTCCTCTCCCCCGAAGAGGGAGAGGAACACAATAGTTAACGTCTACCGTAGTGTCAGCCCGCCAGTTCCGCAATCACCGCATTGAGCAGCTTGCGGCCATCGGCAGTGGCCATCAGCCGTTGGCCGTTGCGCCGGATCAACCCCATGGATTCCACGCCCGCGATCTTGGACGAATCGATCTCGCGTCCCGCCAGCGTGGCATAGCGGTCCATGTCGATCCCTTCGGCGATGCGCATGCCCATCAGCAGATATTCGCTGGCCTGATCTGCGGGCGGCACAGCGGTGTCGGAGACGATGCCGTGGCCTTGGCTGCGCACCAGTTCACGCCACGTCTCCGGGTGGCGTTCGGCGATCAGCGCGCGGCGGTTCTCGGCCTCAGCGAGGCGGCTGTGCGCGCCGGGGCCGGCGCCGGCATATTCTCCATAGCGCCAGTAGAGCAGGTTGTGCTGCGACTCCTGGCCGGGCCGCGCATGGTTCGAAATCTCGTAGGTCGCGAGGCCTGCCGCCTCGGTCAGCTCCTGCGTGATGTCATAGAGGTCGGCGGCGCGGTCATCGCCCGGCGTGTGCAGGCGGCCCTTTTCGTGTAGATCGAAATAGGCGGTGCCGGGCTCGATGGTGAGCTGGTAGAGCGACATGTGGCCCTGCTGCTCGGCCAGCGCGCGGGTGAGTTCGGCGCGCCATTGTTCCGGCGTCTGGTTCGGCCGCGCATAGATCATGTCGAAGGAGCAGCGTGGGAAAACTTTCGCCGCGAGGCGGAAGGCGGCGATGGCTTCCTCGGAGGAATGTTGGCGGCCCAGCGCCTTGAGGTCTCCTTCATTCAGCGCCTGCACGCCGACGGACACGCGGTTGACGCCCGCCGCGCGATAGCCGCGGAAATTCCCGGCCTCGATGGAAGTCGGGTTGGCCTCGAGCGTGGTCTCCACATCCCGCGACACGGGCCAAAGCTTGGCGATGGTATCGAGCACATGGCCGACGGCTTGCGGAGGCATCAGCGAGGGCGTGCCACCGCCGAAGAAGATCGAGGAGACGGTGCGGCCCGGCGTGCGCTCCGCGAACCACGCGAGCTCCGTGCCTAGCGCCTGCGCGAAGGACATCGTGTCCACCGCCTCGCGCCGCACATGGCTGTTGAAATCGCAATAGGGGCACTTGGCCTTGCAGAAGGGCCAGTGGACGTAAATACCGAAAGCGTCAGAAGAGATCACGGACGAGGAGTTCCAGCGCGCGGGCGCGGTGCGAGATGCGGTTCTTCTCCTCAGGCGCCAGCTCCGCGAAGGTGCGCGTTTCGCCATCCGGCACGAACATCGGGTCATAGCCGTGGCCCAATGCCCCGCGCGGCGGCCAGGCGAGCGTCCCTTGTGCGCGGCCCTCGTAGATGCGCTCCGTGCCGTCGGGCCAGATCACGCAGAGCGTGCAGGCGAAACAGGCGCGGCGCTTGTCCGGCGTGGTCGCGCCCTTGGCCTGCAGCTTCTCCTCGACGAGGCGCATGGCGCGGTTCCAGTCGCGGTCCGGCCCCGCCCAGTCGGCGGTATGGACACCGGGCTCGCCATCGAGTGCTTCGACGCAAAGGCCGGAGTCATCGGAGACGGCGATCAGCCCGCTCGCGGTCATGGCGGAGAGCGCCTTGATGCGGGCATTGCCGGCGAAGGTGTTCTCGGTCTCGGCCGGTTCGGGCAGGCCCAACGCTCCTGCGCTCACTGCCTCCACCCCATAGGGCTTCAGCAGCGCGGCGAATTCCTCAAGCTTGCCCTTGTTGTGGGTGGCGATGACGATCTTCGCATCGCGGAGCGTGCGCATCAGGCGATGGCCTCCTTCTGCTTGGCCACGAGTTCGCCGATGCCTTTCTTGGCCAGTGCCAGCAGTTCGGCGAGTGTCGCCTCGGAGAAGGGTTCGCCCTCCGCCGTGCCCTGGATCTCGACGATGCCGCCGGAGCCGGTCATCACGAAGTTGGCGTCGGTGCCGGCAGACGAGTCCTCGGGATAGTCGAGGTCCAGCACCGGGGTTTCGCCATGGATGCCGCAGGAGATGGCGGCGACATGGTCCTTCAGGGGCCATGTCTTGAACATGGCGCGCTGTTCCATCCACTTCAGGCAATCGAAGAGGGCGACCCAGGAGCCGGTGATGGCGGCGGTGCGGGTGCCGCCGTCGGCCTGCAGCACGTCGCAGTCGAGCGTGATCTGGCGTTCGCCCAGCGCGACGAGGTCGACGACGGCGCGCAGGGACCGGCCGACGAGGCGCTGGATTTCCTGGGTGCGGCCGGACTGCTTGCCCGACGCCGCCTCGCGCCTTGTGCGCTCATGCGTGGCGCGCGGCAGCATGCCGTATTCGGCGGTGACCCAGCCCTTTCCGCCGCCCTTCAGCCAGGGGGGCACGCGCTCTTCCAGCGAGGCGGTGCACAGCACATGCGTGTCCCCGAAGCGGACAAGGCAGGAGCCCTCGGCATGGCGGGTGAAGCCGCGGGTGAAGCTGACGGAGCGCAATTCATCGGGTTTCCGTCCGGAGGGACGCATTCTGGTCATTCCTTGTCTGAAAGCGGGCCTTCTACCGCGCGGATTGACCCGCGCCAACTTGATTTCTACATTCGGTGTCATGAGTATGATCCCGCCTAAACCCCTCACCGAGGAGCGGCTTTCCGGCATCGCCGGGCTCGACCAGCGCTCGCGCGACATTTTCCGCCGCCTCGTCGATACCTATCTCGCTACTGGCGAGCCCGTGGGTTCGCGCACGATTTCGCGCATCCTGCCGCAGAACCTCTCGCCCGCCTCCGTCCGCAATGTGATGATGGACCTTGAGGATGCGGGGCTGATCTTCTCGCCGCACACCAGTGCCGGCCGTATGCCCACCGAGCAAGGCCTGCGCTTCTTCGTCGATGCCGTGATGGAGGTGGGCGCCATGCCCACGGACGAGCGCGCCAAAATCGACGCGCAGATCGCCGCATCGAACCGCCAGCGAAGGGTGGAGGACCTGCTGGGCGAGGCGACCACGCTGCTCTCCGGCCTCTCGCATTGCGCTGGCGTGATCTTGGCGCCCAAGATGAATGCGCGCCTGAAGCACATTGAATTCGTCAACCTGGGGCCCGGCCGGGCATTGGTGATCCTTGTCGGCGAGGATGGCAGCGTCGAGAACCGGGTGATCGAGGTGCCGCGCGGGCTTCCGCCCTCCACCCTCGCCCAGGCGTCGAACTATCTCTCGGCGCGGTTCCAGGGCAAGACCATCGACGAGGTGCAGCGCTTCGTGCGGGACGAGATGGCGCAGCTGCGAACGGAGCTCGACGAGATTTCGGCCCGCGTTGTCGAGGCCGGGATCGGGCAGTGGTCCGGCGAGGGAGACAGCGAGGACAAGACGCTGATCGTGCGCGGCCAGGCCAACCTGATCGAGAATGCCACCGCGGCCGAGGACCTGGAGCGCATCCGCAAGCTGTTCGAGGATATCGAGAACAAAAAGGAGTTGGTGCAGCTTCTGGGGGCCGCCGAAATGGGCGAGGGGGTGCGCATCTTCATCGGCTCTGAAAACCGCCTGTTCTCCCTGTCGGGGAGCTCGATCATCGTCACGCCCTTCCGCAACTCCGAGGAGAAGATCGTGGGCGTCATGGGGATCATCGGGCCGACCCGGATGAACTATGCCCGCATCATCCCAATGGTTGATTACACCGCCAAGGCCATCGGGCGGCTGCTCACTTGATTTTTGCGGGCAGGCAGCCGATATGCCTGCCATCACGCAGATCCCAGGGACTGGAAAACCTTCAGCATGGCCGAAGACAAGAATTCCGCCGACGAGCCGAACATCGGCCTCGCCCTCGAGCAGGCGCTGGCCGAGGAACTGGATGAGCGCGACCTGGAGATCGCGAAGCTCAGGGAAGAGGCCGCATTCCTCAAGGATCGCCTGCTGCGCACCGCCGCCGACATGGACAATCTGAGAAAGCGCGCCGAGCGCGAGAAGGCGGAGGCAACGCTCTATGCCGCCACCAATTTCGCCCGTGACCTGCTGAGTGTCTCCGACAACATGCAGCGCGCGCTGGCCCACAAGCCGGCCGAAACCGCCAGCGAGGAAACCAAGAACCTCTTCGCCGGCATTGAGATGACGGAGCGCGAGTTGCTCAACGTCTTCCAGCGTTACAACATCCGCAAGGTGGAGACGGTGGGCGCCAGGTTCGACCCCAACTTCCACCAGGCGCTGTTCGAGATGCCCACCAGCGAGTATCCGCCAGGAACGGTGGTGCAGGAAATGCAGTCCGGCTTCGCCATCGGCGACCGCTGCCTGAGGCCCGCGATGGTGGGGGTTGCGAAGGCGGAGGGCTAAGGCCCCGTATTTATCTGTTACGTTTGACCCAAGTCATGGCCCCGTCACTGCCGCCGCCGCAGGCTGCGGCAGTGTCAACGGGGTAATGGCGAATGGCAAAGCAAGGAAGCGTGGTCTGGTCGGAACTGATGACCACCGAAGTGAAAAAAGCCAAGGCCTTTTACGGCAAGACGCTGGGTCTCACCTTTCAGGCTTTCGATCCTTCGGGCGAAGGCAACTACTGGGTCGCCATGGCGGGCGGCGAGTCCGTCTGGGGCCTGATGGACATGACCTCCCGGCCAGGCAGCCCGATGGGCTGGTTTACCTATCTTGCGGTCGATGACGTCGATGCCCGGGTGGCCGAGGCTGTGGCGGTGGGCGGCAAGCTGCTGGCGCCGGTGTTCGACGTGCCGTCAGTGGGCCGGATCGCCATTGTGCAGGACCCGGCCGGCGCGGTCATCGGCTGGATGAAACCGGCGCCCGTCATGGCCTCCTCACCCGTCTGAGCGTGAGATTGATGCGCCCACCGTCCTTCAGCAGGCTGGAGGTGCCGGAAAACACCCGGTCGATGCCGTGATAGCAGAGGCGGGAGGCTCCGCCCATCACCAGAACGTCGCCGGAGGAGAGCTTCAGCGTTCCCGTCTTGCCGCCGCGCTCCGGCCCGCCGATGCGGAACACTGCCGTATCGCCAAGCGAGACGGAGAGCACGGGGGCCGCGAAATCCTCCTCGTCCTCATCCCGGTGCAGGCCCATTTTGGCGCCGCCATTGTAGAAATTGACGAGGCAAGCCTCGGGGTCATGCGGATAGCCCGACACCTCCCGCCAGAGCTCAAGCAGGGTGCCAGGGATCGGCGGCCAGGGCCTGCCCGTCCCTGGGTGGGTGGGCTGGTAGCGGTAGCCCGCCCGGTCCGACACCCAGCCGAGAGGCCCGAGATTTGTCATCCGCACCGTGAAGGGCCGGCCGGTGCGCGGCATGACGGGGGTGAACAGCGGGGCCTCCGCCACGGCGGCGCGCAGGTTTTCCACCAGTTGGCGCTGGTCCTCGGGGCCAAGGTGGCCGGGCAGATATCGCAGTCCGGGTTGCATCAAGCGCTTTTCCGTTGCCGGTCGAGCGCCGGCAAGCCATTTCCTCCACCTGGTGGAAGGCCGGGGGGATCGGGGCGGATGAGGCGGCCCTCACTCCGATCACTTTTGCGTGGGCGAACCGCTTGATAGGCCGTAGCCCCCTGCCTATATAGCCTCCGACCGCCGGTGACCCGAAGAATCGGGAAGCCGGGACCTAATCTTAATCAGGAGGCGGACCCCCCTTGGCCAAATGGGGGTCGGGCAAGTGCCTAAAGGGCTTTCCCAAGCTCCGCCTGCCAATTGGAGGATCAAGATGGCGAAAGTGATTGGTATCGACCTCGGCACCACCAACTCCTGCGTTGCGGTGATCGAAGGCAAGAACCCCAAAGTGATCGAAAATGCCGAGGGCGCCCGCACCACCCCCTCGATCGTCGCGTTTACCGCAGACGGCGAAACCCTGGTCGGCCAGCCGGCCAAGCGCCAGGCGGTGACCAACCCCGAGAACACCTTCTTCGCGATCAAGCGCCTGATCGGCCGCCGCTTCGACGATCCGATGGTGGCCAAGGACAAGAAGCTCGTTCCCTATTCCATCATCAAGGCCGACAACGGCGATGCCTGGGTCGAGAGCCGCGACAAGCGCTTCTCCCCCTCGCAGATTTCCGCCTTTACTCTGACCAAGATGAAGGAAACGGCGGAGCGCTATCTGGGTGAGACTGTAACCCAGGCCGTGATCACCGTTCCGGCCTACTTCAACGACAGCCAGCGCCAGGCCACCAAGGATGCCGGCAAGATCGCCGGCCTCGAAGTGCTGCGCATCATCAACGAGCCGACGGCCGCGGCGCTTGCCTATGGCCTCGACAAGAAGGAAGCTGGCACCATCGCGGTCTATGACCTCGGCGGCGGCACCTTCGACGTGTCGATCCTCGAGATCGGCGACGGCGTGTTCGAAGTGAAGTCGACCAACGGCGACACCTTCCTTGGCGGCGAGGACTTCGACATGCGCATCGTCGATTACCTCGCCGATGAGTTCAAGAAGGAGCAGGGCATCGACCTGCGCAAGGACAAGCTTGCGCTCCAGCGCCTGAAGGAAGCCGCTGAAAAGGCCAAGATCGAGCTGTCGTCCGCGACGCAGACCGAGATCAACCTGCCCTTCATCACGGCGGACCAGACGGGCCCCAAGCACCTCACCCTGAAGCTCACCCGCGCCAAGCTCGAAGCCTTGGTCGAAGACCTCATCCAGCGGACCGTCGAGCCCTGCCGCGCCGCGCTCAAGGACGCCGGTATCACGGCCGGTCAGATCGATGAGGTGGTTCTCGTCGGCGGCATGACGCGCATGCCGAAGGTCATCGAGACGGTGAAGCAGTTCTTCGGCAAGGAGCCGCACAAGGGCGTTAACCCCGATGAAGTCGTGGCCATCGGCGCTGCGATTCAGGCTGGCGTCCTGAAGGGCGAAGTGAAGGACGTTCTCCTGCTCGACGTGACGCCGCTTTCTCTCGGCATCGAGACGCTGGGTGGCGTGTTCACCCGCCTAATCGACCGCAACACCACGATCCCGACCAAGAAGAGCCAGGTGTTCTCGACCGCTGACGACAACCAGACGGCCGTGACCATCCGCGTCTTCCAGGGCGAGCGTGAAATGGCGGCCGACAACAAGATGCTCGGTCAGTTCGACCTGATGGGCATTCCACCGGCCCCGCGCGGCATGCCGCAGATCGAGGTGACCTTCGACATCGACGCCAACGGCATCGTCAATGTCTCCGCCAAGGACAAGGCTACGAACAAGGAACAGCAGATCCGCATCCAGGCCTCCGGCGGCCTGTCGGATGCCGAGATCAACAAGATGGTCAAGGAAGCGGAAGCCAATGCCGCCGAGGACAAGAAGCGCAAGGAGCTGGTGGAAGCCAAGAACCACGCCGAAGCCCTTATCCACTCGACGTCGAAGTCGCTCGGCGAATTCGGCGACAAGGTTTCGGCCGCCGACAAGTCGGCGATCGAAAGCGCCATCGCCAGCCTTAAGTCCGCGCTGGAGAACGATGGCGCCGAGGCCGTGAAGGATAAGACCAACGCCCTGTCGCAGGCCGCGATGAAGCTTGGCGAGGCCATGTACAAGGCTCAGGCCGGCCAGGCCGAGGCGGATGCGGCGCGCGATGCCGGCGCCCCGAAGGCCGGCGCCGACGACGTGGTCGACGCCGACTTCGAGGAAGTGAAGGACGACAACAGGAAGTCCTGAGACCCCGGATGACCAGGAACCCCGCTTCACGTCGCAGGCCCCCAGCGGGCCAGCCGCGCGGGGCGGGGTTCCGCTCTTTCGCATTTCAAATTGTTTCCGGTCCGGCGTGCCGTTTGCGCCAGGACGAAAACCGACAGCGGTAAGCATTCATGGCCAAGCGTGACTATTACGATGTTCTGGGCGTTGGCCGGTCGGCCGACGAGAAGGAACTCAAGGCCGCCTATCGCAAGCTCGCCAAGCAGCTGCATCCCGATGCAAACCCTGGCGACGCCAAGACCGAGGCCAAGTTCAAGGAGCTGAACGAGGCCTATGACGTGCTCAAGGACCCGCAGAAGAAGGCGGCCTATGACCGTTTCGGCCACCAGGCCTTCGAGAACGGCATGGGCGCCCGCGGCGGCGCCGGCTTTGGCCCCGACTTCAATTCCTCGATGTCCGACATCTTCGAGGACCTGTTCGGCGATTTCATGGGCGGCGGCGGTGGCGGCGGACGTGGCCGCCGCAGCGGCGGCGGGCGCAACAGCGGGGCCACGCGCGGCTCCGACCTGCGCTACAACATGGAGATCAGCCTCACCGAGGCTTTCACCGGCAAATCCGCGCAAATCCGCGTCCCGTCCTCGGTGTCCTGCGAGGTGTGCAGCGGTTCGGGCGCCAAGTCCGGAACGAGCCCGAAGACCTGCTCGGCCTGCGGCGGCCAGGGGGCGGTCCGTTCGCAGTCCGGCTTCTTCACGGTGGAGCGCACCTGTCCCTCGTGCCAGGGGCGGGGCCAGGTGATCCCGGACCCTTGCAGCGCCTGTTCGGGCCAGGGCCGCGTCACCAGAGAGCGCACGCTGTCGGTCAACATTCCCGCAGGCGTCGAGGACGGCACGCGCATCCGTCTTGCCAGCGAAGGCGAGGCTGGCCTGCGCGGCGGGCCGTCGGGCGATCTCTATATCTTCCTGAGCGTCAAGCCGCATGAGTTCTTTCAGCGCGACGGCGCGGACCTGTTCTGCAAGGTCCCAGTCTCGATGACGGCGGCCGCCATCGGCGGCGAAATCGAAGTGCCCACCATCGACGGCAATAAGGCCCGCGTCTCGGTTCCTGAAGGCACCCAGACGGGCAAGCAGTTCCGTCTCAGGAACAAGGGCATGCCGGTGCTGCGGTCGTCGCAGATGGGCGACATGTATATCCAGGTGGCGGTCGAGACCCCGGTCAACCTGTCGCGCCGGCAGAAGGAACTCCTCAAGGAGTTCGAAAAGGAAGCGAAGAACAACAGCCCCGAGTCGGAGGGTTTCTTCGCCAAGGCCAGGGCCTTCTGGGACGGCTTCGGCAGCTGAGGGTCCGCCTCTCTCATGGTTGTTCATCATACCCGGCCGGCGTGCCGGGCATGATGCGTTGAAGGCGCCGGGGAAGCCTACTCCGCCGCCTTCTGCAGGCCAGCACCCGTAAGCAAGTCCAGCAGCTCCGTCTCGCGTTCCTTTGCCTTAGCAGCGTTCGCCTCCTTCACGTGGCCGAAGCCGCGGATCATGTCCGGCAGGCCAGCGAGGTCCAGCGCCACGCTGCTGCGGGCGCGCTCCGGCGTGGCAATGAGGCGCTCCACGAGGGCGCGGTAATCGGCGATGAGCTGGCGCTCCATGCGGCGTTCCGGATTGCGGGCGAAGATATCAAAACGCGTGCCGCGCAGGCGCTTCATCTTCGCGAGCACCCTGAAGGCGCTCATCATCCACGGACCATATTCCGTTTTCATCGGTTTGCCCGTGAAGCCATCGACGCGGCCGCGGATCGGCGGGGCGAGATGGAACTTGAGTGTGAAGTCACCCGTGAACTGCTTCGAAAGCTTCTCCGCGAAGCTGCCGTCGCTGTAGAGGCGGGCGACCTCATACTCGTCCTTATAGGCCATGAGCTTGAACAGGTTCTTCGCGACGGCGAGCGCCAGCGGCTCGGAAACGGGGCGCACCTTCATGACGAAGCTGCGGTAACTTTCAGCGTAGACCGCATCCTGGTAGGCGGTGAGAAACTCCACGCGGCGCGCGATCGCCTCGTCCAGCGTCTCCGCCTTCGTCTCCACCTTCGCGCCGATCACCGCGCGCACAGCGGCCTCATCCACCGCGGCACGGCGGCCCCAGGCAAAGGCGGCGAGGTTCATCTTCACCGACACGCCGTTGAGCTGCACCGCTGCCTCGATTGCCTCGCGCGTGAGCGGCACGAGACCCTTCTGCCAGGCATAACCCAGCGTGAAGAGATTGGCGGCGATCGAATCGCCCATGAGCTTGGTGGCGATCCCGGTGGCGTCGATGGCGGAGAAGCCGCCCTGCTTCGCTGCCGCCGCGATGCGCAGCGAGAGGGCCTGGCCCTGCACGTCGAAATTGGCATCATGGGTGAAGTTCGCCGGCATCACCTCATGGCTGTTGACGACGGCATGGGTCTTCGCGCGCGACGCGGCGGAGAGGACGCGTTCGGAGGCGCTGGTGACAAGATCGCAGCCGAGAATGAGGTCAGCATGGCCGCGCGCCACGCGCACGGCGGAGATCGCCTCTGGTGTGGCGCCGATCTTGAGGTGGGTGACCACTGTGCCGTTCTTCTGCGAGATGCCCACCATGTCGATGAGGGCCGCACCCTTGCCCTCGATGTGGGCCGCCATGCCGAGCAGATGGCCAACGGTCACCACGCCCGTGCCGCCGATGCCGGTGACGAGAATGCTCCACGGCTTGTCCAGCGTGGGCAGCACGGGCTCCGGCACGGGCGGAAAGGGCGTCTTCCCGGGGTCGACCGCCGGGCCGCTGCTGCCCTTCACCAGTTCGCCGCCTTCCACCGTCACGAAGCTGGGGCAGAAGCCCTTTAGGCAGGAGAAATCCTTGTTGCAGCTTGACTGGTCGATCTTGCGCTTGCGGCCAAACTCGGTGTCCACCGGCTGGATCGCCACGCAGTTGGACTGCACCCCGCAATCGCCGCAACCCTCGCAGACAAGTTCGTTGATGAACACGCGTTTCTGCGGGTCGGGGAACTGGCCCTTGCGGCGGCGGCGGCGCTTCTCCGCGGCACAGGTCTGGTCATAGATGAGCACCGAGACGCCCTTCACACCCATCAATTCCGTCTGCACCGCCTGCAACTCGCTGCGGTGGTTGAAGCTGGTGAGGGCCGGGAAACCCGAGCGCGCGGGATACTTGTCCGGCTCGTCGGAGACGACCGCAATGCGCTCAACGCCGATGGCACGCATCTGCTGGGCGATCCGCTCCACCGTCAGGCCGCCATCATTGCGCTGGCCGCCGGTCATCGCCACGGCATCGTTGAACAGAATCTTGTAGGTGATGCTGGTGGAGGTGGCCACCGCGTGGCGGATGGCCATGAGGCCGGAATGATTGTAGGTGCCGTCACCCATGTTCTGGAACACGTGGCTGCGCGTCGAGAACGGCGCCTCGCCCACCCAGTTGGCGCCCTCGCCGCCCATGTGGGTGGCGCCCTCGGTCTTGCGGCCCGGCACGAACTGGGCGAGCCAGTGGCAGCCGATGCCGGCATAGCCGCGCGCGCCATCGGGCAGCACGGTGGAGGAGTTATGCGGGCAGCCCGCGCAGAAATAGGGAATGCGGGCGACGAGGTCGGCCTGGTTGCAGCCGGTGGAAAAATCCTGCAGCGCCGAGGCGCGGTCTGACGTAGCGCGGTCCTGGATGCGGGCGGCGATGGCGAAGGCGATCTGGTTCGGCTCCAGCACGCCATGCGGCGCGAACAGCGTTTTTCCGTGCTCGTCCTGCTTGCCGATGACGGCGGGGCGGGTGTCCTCCGCATAGAGAATGCCGCGCAGCTGCGCTTCGATGAGCGAGCGCTTCTCCTCCACCACCATGATGGTGGACAGGCCCTTCGCGAAGTCCTTCACCACCGTCTCCTCCAGCGGCCAGACCATGCCGATCTTGAGCAGGCGGATGCCGAGCCTTGCCGCCTTCACCTCGTCGATGCCGAGGTCATCCAGCGCTTGCCTCACATCGAGATAGGCCTTGCCGGCAGCGACAATGCCGAGCGTGGGCTTGTCTCCGCCGCGCATCACGATGCGGTTGAGGACATTGGCCCGCGCGAAGGTTTTTACGGCGGGAAGCTTGTGCATGTGGATGCGCTCTTCCTGCACGACGCGGTCATCGCTGGGGCGGATCGACAGGCCTCCGGAGGGTGGCGCGGGTTCGGAGGGGATAACGGGGTTCACCCGGCCGGGCCCGGCCTCGACGACGGCGGCGGATTCGACCGTGTCGTGCACGCATTTGAGGCCCACCCAGACGCCCGCGTGGCGCGATAGCGCATAGCCCAGCAGGCCGAAGTCGATGATCTCCTGCACGCCTGCGGGCGAGAGGACAGGGATCATCGCGTCCATCAGCGCCACGTCGCTCGCATGGACAACGGTCGATGATTCGCCCGAGTGATCGTCGCCCGCAATGGCGAGCACGCCGCCATGGGGCGAAGTGCCGGCCATGTTGGCGTGGCGGAACACGTCACCCGTGCGGTCGACCCCCGGGCCCTTGCCGTACCACAGGGCAAAGACACCGTCGTGCTTGCCCTCGCCGCGCATTTCGGCCTGCTGCGTGCCCCAGCAGGCGGTGGCGGCCAAGTCCTCGTTGAGGCCCGGCTGGAACACGATGTTGCGCGGCTCCAGCACCTTTCTCGCCGCCTGGAACTGATTGTCCACCGTGCCGACAGGCGAGCCGCGATAGCCGGAGATGTAGCCTGCGGTGTCGAGCCCGGCCTGCCGGTCACGCTCCGACTGCATCAGCACCATGCGCAGGATGGCCTGCGGCCCGGTGAGGAACAGGCGCGTGATCGAAAGGTCATAAAGGTCGGCGAGGCTGTGGGTCGACTTGGACATGGGCTCAACTATACTGAAACAGATGGATAATCCAAACGCTTCCCCCGCGGGGGTCAGCTTCGCCGAAGCGCTGAGGGTGTGGGCGCGGATCGGGCTTCTCTCCTTCGGCGGACCCGCAGGCCAGATTGCGCTGATGCACCGCGAAATCGTTGAGCAGCGGGGCTGGCTCAGCGAAAAGGACTATCTCTCCGCCCTCAATTTCTGCATGCTGCTGCCTGGCCCGGAGGCGATGCAGCTCGCAACCTATGCAGGCTGGAAGCTGCATGGCGTCAGGGGCGGGCTCGCGGCGGGGCTGCTTTTTGTGCTGCCGGGGGCGCTCATCGTTCTGGGGCTCAGCATGCTCTATGCGGGCTTCGGCAAGCTGCCGCTGGTCGAGGCGCTGTTTTACGGCGTGAAGGCCGCCGTGCTGGCGATCGTGCTGGAAGCGCTGCTGCGCGTTGCCCGCCGCGCGCTGAAGACAACGGCCGACTGGGTCATCGCAGGCCTCGCCTTCCTGGCCCTCTTCGCCTTCGGGCTTCCCTTCCCCCTCATTATCGCCGCGGCCGCGGCCTATGGCTTCTGGCGGGGCCGCGGCGTGGCGGGGGAGCATACCGGCGAATTGCCGTCCTGGCATGCGCTGAGCCGCACGGTGACCGTCTGGGGGGCGATCTGGCTGGCGCCGCTTGCAGCTCTGGCGCTGCTGCTGGGCCCCCATCACGTGCTCACCGAAGTGGGTGTGTTCTTCTCCAAGCTGGCCGTCGTCACCTTCGGCGGGGCCTATGCGGTGCTGGCCTATATGGCGCAGGCCGCGGTCGAGAGAGAGGGCTGGCTTTCGGCCGCCGAGATGATCGACGGGCTGGCGCTTGCCGAGACGACGCCGGGGCCGCTGATCCTGGTCACGCAGTTCGTGGGCTATTTCGCGGGCCTCCGGGAAATGGGGTCGGTGTGGGGCGGGCTTGCCGCCGCCGCGGTAACGCTGTGGATGACATTTGCTCCCTGCTTCCTGTGGATCTTCGTGGGAGCGCCCTACATCGAGGCGATCGGCAAGCGGCCAAGGCTCTCAGGCGCGCTTGCGGCCATCACGGCGGCGGTGGTGGGGGTGATCCTCAATCTCTCACTCTGGTTCGGGCTGCATGTGCTGTTCGGCGAGGTAACGCGGCGCGAGGGCTGGTTCAGGCCATGGGTTCCGGCATGGGGCAATCTGGACTGGTTCGCGCTGGGCCTGAGCGTTCTGGCGGCAGTGGTGCTGCTGCGCTTCCACTTCGGAATCATCCGTACACTGATGGTATGCGCGGTGATCGGTGCGGTGTGGCGGCTGGCGTTCTAAGCGCATGATCTTATCGCAACTCACCCTGGCAGTGTCGCGCTTGTTCTGTGAACCCAAGGGGTGACGAGGACATGGGTGATGCCAAACCTCACCCCCAGCTCCAGAAATCATTGCCTTCCTTGGCGAGGCTTCTGGCCAGCACCATCTTGTGCACTTCGGACGCGCCGTCCACCAGCTTGGCGCAGCGGGCGTAGCGGTAGATCCATTCCAGCACCGTGTCCTTCGAATAGCCGCGCGCGCCGCAGAGCTGCACGCCGGCGTCCGCCGCGCGGTTCAAAGTGTCGGCCACGTGGATCTTGGCCATGGAGATTTCCTTCTGCGCCTTTTCGCCCTGGTCGAGCTTCCAGGCGGCATGCATGGTGAGGAGGCGGCCCTTCTCGATCTCGGCCGCCACTTCCCCCAGCATGATCTGCACACTCTCGCGCCCGGCAAGCGCCGAACCGAAGGCCCTTCGCTCCTTCACATAGGCTTGCGCAATCTCAAGGCAGCGCTTGGCCAGCCCCGTCCAGCGCATGCAATGGGTGAGGCGCGCTGGCCCCAAGCGGATCTGGGTGAGGCGCAACCCATCGCCCTCCTCCATCAGCCGGTTCTCCTCCGGAATCTCGAGACCGTCAAAGTCGAGCTCGCAAGTGCCGCCCAGTTCCTCCGGCCCCATGGTCGGCACGCGGCGGACAATGCGCCAGCCCGGCTGGTCCTTGTGATAGAGGAAGGCCGAGAGGCCATTGCGCGGGTCCTCGGACGTGCGCGCGACGAGAATAAAGTGCGTGGCGCCGTCAGCGCCCGAGATGAACCATTTTCGTCCGTATACAACATATTTTCCGCCGCGCTTCTCGGCCCGCGTCAGCATCATGCCGCCGGGGTCGGAGCCGGAGCCCGGGTGCGGCTCCGTCATCACGAAGGACGAGCGGATATTGCCATCGATGATGGGCTGCAGCCACTGGTCCTTTTGCGCATCCGTCTTCAGCACCTTGTTGAGCACGGTCATGTTGCCATCGTCCGGGGCCGAGCAGTTGAAGGCGAGCGGGCCGAAGATCGAGCGGTTGGCCTCCTCGTAGAAGGCGGCCCAGCCCACCATCGGAAGGCCAAGCCCGCCGCGGTCCTTGGGCATCTGCGGCGCCCACAGGCCTGCGGCCCTGGCCTTCTCGCGCAGCGGCTTCAGGACATCGAGGCGAATGTTCTCATGCTTATTGTAATTGGCGCGGTCGGACTCAAGGGGCATCACGTGCCCGGCCACGAAGGCGCGGACCTTCAGGCGCAGCGCGTCAATGTCGGGTGAAAGTGCGAAATCCATGACTGTTTCCTCAGGCCAGCGCGTGGCCGCCGTCGATGTTGATCTCCGCACCCGTCATGAAGCCGGACGCCTTCGGTGAGGCGAGCAGCAGCAGCGTGGCGTCGAGGTCCGAAGGGTGGCCGGAGCGGCGCTGCGGCACGCGCTTGATCATCTCCTGGCCCGCGGGGCTTGCCAGATAATCGTCCGTCATCTCGCTCGAGATGAAGCCCGGTGAGATGGCGTTGACGCGGATGCCGAAGCGCGCCCATTCCATGGCCTGCGCCTTGGTCATGTGCAGCACCGCCGCCTTGCTGATGGCATAACTCGCCGAGGACATGCCGACGCGGCCCGCGACGAGCGATGCGATGTTGATGATGGCGCCCGGCCGCTTGGCGCCGATGAGGCGCTGCGCGAAGGCGCGCGACAGGCGCCACACCGCATTGACGTTGGTGTCCATCACGCGGTTCCACTCGGCATCGGGCGTATCGACGATGCGCCCGCCGCTGGCGATGCCGGCGTTGTTGACGAGCAGCGTCAGCGGCCCGAAGGCGCGCGCGGCCTCGTCCAGTGCCGGGCCGATGGAGGCGGTGTCAGTGACGTCCAGCGCCAGGGCTGCGATGTTGGGGGAAGAGGCAGCAAGGTCCTTCAGCCTGTTGGTGCGGCGGCCCGCTGCCACCACCTTCGCGCCGTGGGCGGCTAGCACTTCGGCGAAGCGGCGCCCCAGGCCGGAGGAGGCGCCGGTGACCAGGGCCACCTGCCCGGTAAGGTCGAAAAGCTGTTGCGCGGGCGTGATTTGGCTCATCGGTTGGACTTTTCCCCCTCGGTCTTGCTATCTAGACGGCAAATCAGCCTTCCCACAAGGTTCGGAAATGTCCTACCTTCCCCTCGTCGGCCTGCCGGCCGATACCTATGAAAGCCACGGCTTTCAGTATCATTCGATCGGCGACAAATATGTGCGCGCCGTGGCCGAGGTGGCGCTGTGTTCGCCCGTGATGATCCCCTCCATGATCGACGCGCTTCAGATCGATGACCTGCTTGAGCATTTCGACGGCATCGTGATGACTGGGGCTGTCTCCAACGTGCACCCGCCGCATTATGGCGAACAGCCGTCACCTTCGCATGAGCCCTATGACCATGCCCGCGACGCCACCACGCTGAAGCTAATCGAGAAGGTGCTGAAGAAGGGCCTGCCGCTGTTCTGCATCTGCCGCGGCTTCCAGGAGCTGAACGTGGTGCTGGGCGGCACGCTCGAAACCGAATTGCAGGAGATCGAGGGCCGGCTCGATCACCGCGCGCCAAAGCATGAGGACGTCGACGTGCGCTATGCGCCCGCACACGCCATCAACATCCGCTCCGGCGGCCTGCTCGAGCAGATCCTCGGCAAGCGCGAGACCATGGTGAACTCGATCCACCGCCAGGGCATCAAACGGCTGGCCAAGGGGCTTGCCGTCGAAGCCACTGCGCCAGACGGCATCATCGAGGCCGTCTCGGTGCGCGATGCGAAGAGCTTCGCCATCGGCACGCAATGGCACCCGGAATTCAAGGCGCTGAACAACCCGGATTCGGTGAAGCTGTTCACGGCGTTTGGCAATGCCGTGCGGACCTATGCGGCGGCGCGGGGGAAGTCGCTCAGGACAGTGGCGTAAGCCTGAAGTCTTTTCCCGCTCCTTCGGCGGGAGAGCACGAGAAACCTCACAGCATCGACGGCAGCACGCGGTCCGGCGGATTGTGCCCATCCACCCAGGTCTTGATGTTGATGATCACCTTCTCGCCCATGTCGATGCGGCCCTCGATGGTGGCGGAGCCCATGTGCGGCAGCAACACCGCTTTCTTGGCCTTGAGCAGGCGTGGGTTGACCGCGGGCTCATGCTCGAAGACGTCGAGCCCGGCGCCGCCCAGTTCGCCCGCCTCCAGCATGCGCGCGAGCGCATTCTCGTCGATCACCTCGCCGCGCGCGGTGTTGACGATGATGGCCTCGGGCTTCATCAGTTTGAGGCGGCGCGCCGACAGGAGGTGATAGGTGGCGGGCGTGTGCGGGCAGTTGACGGAGACGATGTCCATGCGCGCCAGCATCTGGTCGAGGCTTTCCCAATAGGTGGCCTCGAGCTCTTCCTCCACCCGGGGGTGGACGGGCTTGCGGTTGTGATAGTGAATCTGCAGGCCGAAGGCCTTGGCGCGGCGCGCGACCGCCGCGCCGATGCGGCCCATGCCGATGATGCCGAGCCGCTTGCCCCAGATGCGGTGGCCCAGCATCCACGTCGGCGACCAGCCGGCCCAGCTGTTGTCGGCCCCGATCACCTTGGCGCCCTCGATGATGCGGCGCGAGACGGCCATGATCAGCGCCATGGTGAAATCGGCCGTATCCTCGGTCAGCACGCCCGGCGTGTTGGTGACGGTGATGCCGCGCGACAATGCCGTCTCGACGTCGATGTTGTCGACGCCATTGCCGAAATTGGCGATGAGTTTCAGCTGGTCGCCGGCCTGCATCAGCGCCGCCTTGTCGATGCGGTCGGTCACCGTAGGCACCAGCACCTCGGCCGCCTTCACCGCCTCGATCAGCGCGGCGCGGCTCATCGGCTCATCGGTGGTGTTGAGCCTGGTGTTGAACAGCTCCATCATGCGGGTCTCGACGGCGTCGGGCAGCTTGCGGGTGACGACGACGAGGGGCTTGCGCTTGCTCATGCGGTAATCCTGGCTCCAGTCCCAATCTCTAAGACAATTTTAATCCTTCAGGTTCAATCCTGTCAGCGGTCCGTGCGGGGTCACGGGTCCCGTGCCTTCTCGTTTGCACGGGGCAGCCGGTGGTGTAAACTGTCTTTGTGTTGTATCGGGCGCGATGGCCGGCGCCCAGCGCCCGGGCGGTTGAGAGGATTATCGATTGTCATGGCGGAAGGTCCGGCCAAGAAGCGGCAATATGGCTCGATCATCCTGAGTCTGGCCTGCATTGGCGTGGCCGGGGCGGTGGGCTGGTCGCTGTTCGGTAAACGCCTTGAGTCGCAAGCCAGCGCCGAACGTGGCGCGGTGACGGGCTCGATCGGCGAGGAAGTGGCTAGGCCGGTGGGCGCCTCCGGGCTTCCTATCCCGCGTTTCGTGTCGCTGAAGGCCGAGAAGGTGAATGTCCGCCGCGGCCCTTCCAGCGATCATCCGGTTGCCTGGGTGTTCCAGCGTAAGGGCCTGCCGGTGGAAATCGTCGCCGAATTCGAGAACTGGCGCCGCGTGCGCGATTCCGACGGCGAGGAAGGCTGGATCCTGCAGAACATGCTGGCCGGCAAACGCACGGCCGAGATCGCGCCGTGGAAGCAGGGCCAGAACGTGGCGCTGCTGCAGAGCCCGAAGAACGGGGCAAGTGTGGTGGCCGAAGTCGGCTCTGGCGTCGTGGCCGAAGTGGAAAACTGCGACGGCGACTGGTGCGAGCTCAGCGCCGGCGGCTATAGCGGCTTCGTGGAGCAGACTCAGCTTTGGGGCATCTACCCCGGCGAGAAGGTGGACTGAGCCGGCCGATCACGCTCCGAGTGGTCCGATCCGCCCCACCACATTGGCTGCAATACGGGCTGCGGTGAAGGCGGCGATTTTCGAGCGGTCGCGCAGCGGCACGAACTCCACCATGCAGAAACCTGCGATGCGGGCCTTGGCGGCCACGCCCGCGATGAGGTCGGTCACCTGGGTATAGCTGAGCCCGCCGGGCGTGGGGTAGGCGACAGCCGGCATTTCCGCCGCATCGAGTGCGTCGCAGTCGAATGAGATGACGCAGTTGCAGTCCTCCGGGATGTGCCGCAGCACCTCGGCAACACCGTTGTGGTGCACCTCGCGCGCCGTGACGATATGCGCCCCCCAGGCAAGCGCATCGCTCACCTCCCGTTCGCGGGCGCTGCCGATGCCGCGCGCCCCGGCCTGCACGATGCGCCAGACATGGTCATGCTCGGAGGCCCGCCGCATGGTGGAGGAAAAGCCCATGGCTTCGCCGCTCCGCTCCTGGCGCCAGTCGATGTGGGCGTCGATCTGCAGGATGACGATTGCAGGCTGCTCCGAATAGGCGGCGAGGAAGGGAATGGACGCCGAATCATCTCCGCCGAACATGATGGGCACGGAGCCGGCCTGAAGAATCCGCCGGGTCGTCTGTTCGATCAGGGCGCGGTTGTGCGCGCCGTCCTTCGGGCGGGTTTTCAGGTTGCCGAGGTCGCAGATTTTCTGGCCGTGGCGCAACAGCGGGCGCCCCAAGTCGAAATCCCAGTGGTCCAGCCATTCGGCATCCGCCGCCAGCGCCGTGCGGAAGGCGTCCGGCGCGGCGGCGTGGACGGAATTGTCGATCTCGGAGTAGGGCGTGCCGTGCGGTGCACCGAAGACGGCGGTATCGAAGCCCTCGGGGCTCGCGGCGCGGATAGCGCCCATGAAGGGCGGAACGGCGGTCAGCGCAGTCATGCTCGGCGAAGCTCGGTCCTTAGGCGGCGCGGGCGGTGCGGTGCTGGTCCGGCCAGGCCACGCGCGCCGCCGGCAGCGTGAGGCGGGCGCGGGCGCCCTCGCCTGGGCTCGACGCCACCGTCACCTCGCCAGCATGGAGAAGCGCCACGCGCCTGGCAATGGGAAGGGCAAAGCCCTTGAGGCCGGTGAGCGCCAGTTGCGGCTCGAACGGCCGGTCGTGGGGCTGCGCCCCGCCGCTACTAGCCCCGGTGCTGCTCACGATGTCGATGGCAAGTCCCCGGTCGGGCTGGCGCAGCAGCTTCACGTCGACGATGCCACCGGGTGTTGAGATGCGCACTGCCCACAAGACAAGGCTGACGAGCGCTTGGCGGATGCGGTCGGCATCGCAGGAGACTTCGATCCCGGCCGGAATGACTGCAGCAATGGTGGTGCCTGCCTCCTCGGCCGGCATCCGGCAGGAAGCGAGGGCGGCCTCCACCAGTTCCCCGGCATCGACCTGCTGTTCCTTCAGCCGCAGCCGGCCGCGCTCGAAGCGGATGTAGTCATGCAGCTGGGTGGCGAAGCCGAGCAGGTTGCGGCTGCCGTCCTGCAGGTGGCGGCGCGCTTCGTCCGCGGTGTCGGCCGGCAGCAGTTCGGCAAAGCCGGCGAGCGTGGTGGCGCAGGTCTTGACCTCCACCGCCACCGCCTCCAGCAGCCGGTGGGTGGGCGAACCCTGCCCGGCGTTGCGCAAAGTCGAGCGCCGCTCGACCTTGGGGTGCGCTGCCGCTGGGGAGGCGAGCGCGCGCCAATGCATGTACCAGCCCGATGCCGCGAGCCCCAGTGCGGCCGCCATGAAAGCTGCAACCAGCAAAACACCCAGCGCGTCCACCGTGGCATAAACGGCGACCGTGCCCGCCAGCAACAGGGTGAAGCCGCCGGCAGCCGCAAGTGCTGCAAGAGCAGGCAGTTTTCCCGGATTGATCCCGGTTGGAAAGCGCATGGATGTGATATCCCTGCCAGAAAGCAAATTCGGCCCCAATATGATCTTTTGGCATTTTCAAGCCGTTAACGGCAGGGTAGTCACTGCCCCGGCCGGCAGCCTTCGGCCTGAAAGGACGGTTTCGAGATTTCCATGAACGTACTTCCCCAGGGGCACCCCCCGTTCAAGGTGGGCAAGCTCGGCGTGTTGCTGATCAACCTCGGCACGCCGGAGGGAACCTCCTATTGGCCGATGCGCCGCTACCTCAAGGAATTCCTCTCCGACCGCCGCGTGATCGAGGTAAACCCCGTGCTGTGGTGGGTGCTGCTGAACGGCATCATCCTGTCGACCCGCCCCAAGAAATCCGGACATGCCTATGAGCAGATCTGGAACCGGGAGAGGAACGAATCGCCGCTCAAGACCATCACCCGCTCGCAGGCCGAAAAACTGGCGGCGCGCCTGGCGGATCTTCCCAATGTCATCGTTGACTGGGGCATGCGCTATGGCCTGCCGCCGACGAAGGAGCGCATCGAAGCGCTGAAGGAGCAGGGCTGCGACCGCATCCTTCTGTTCCCGCTCTATCCGCAATATTCGGCCTCGACCACCGCGACCGCCCTCGACAAGGCCTATGACGCGCTGAAGACCATGCGCTGGCAGCCCGCCATCCGCACCGTGCCGCCCTATTTCGACAACCCGGCCCATATCGAGGCGCTGGCCCTCTCGCTCGAGGCGCACCTCAAGACGCTGGACTGGGAGCCGGACGTGATCCTCGCCTCCTTCCACGGCCTGCCGAAGGATTACTTCATGGCGGGCGACCCCTATCACTGCCATTGCATGAAGACGGCGCGCCTTCTGGGCGAGCGTCTCAGGCTTCCGCGCGAGAAGCTGCAGGTCGTGTTCCAGTCTCGCTTCGGCAAAGCCGAATGGCTGCAGCCCTATGCCCAGCAGACGGTGGAGGAGCTTCCCTCCAGGGGCGTCAGGAAGCTTGTGATGATCTGCCCGGGCTTCGCCAGCGACTGCGTGGAAACGCTGGAAGAGGTGGCCATCGGGCTCAAGGAAACCTTCGAGGAGGCGGGCGGCGAAAAGTTTTCGGTGGCGCCCTGCCTCAACGACAGCGAACCCTCCATCGCCATGCTTGACGCGATCGTCCGCAACGAGCTCAAGGGCTGGGCCTAGACCCTTGAACTCCCGCGGCGATATCGCCATATCCGGCCTGCCGGCGATGGGCGGCATCAGGGGGCGGACGGCATGATGTATCAAGGCCTGAGCATTTTCGTTCTGGTTTTTCTTGCGGTGGTGATCTTCTACCTTCTGCGCGCCATCCGCATCGTGCCGCAGGGCTATAACTACACCGTCGAGCGCTTCGGAAAATACATCGGCACGCTGCAGCCGGGGCTCGGCATCATCGTGCCCTTCATCGACCGCGTCGGCGCCAAGCAGAACATGATGGAACAGGTGCTGGACATTCCCTCACAGGAGGTTATCACCAAGGACAACGCCATGGTGAAGGTCGATGGCGTGTCCTTTTACCAATGCGTCGACGCGGCGCGCGCGGCCTACGAGGTGCGCAATCTCGAGAACGCCATCATCAATCTGGTGATGACCAATATCCGCACGGTGATGGGTTCACTCGATCTCGACAATCTGCTGTCGCAGCGCGACGAGATCAACCACCGCCTGCTCAATGTCGTCGACCAGGCGACCCAGCCTTGGGGTATCAAGATGAACCGCATCGAGATCAAGGACATCAACCCGCCGCGCGACCTGATCGACTCGATGGCCCGCCAGATGAAGGCCGAGCGTGACAAGCGCGCCGCCATCCTTGAGGCGGAGGGCCTGCGCCAGGCCGCTATCCTGAAAGCCGAAGGCGAGAAGCAGTCGGTGGTGCTCGAGGCCGAAGGCCGGAGGGAGGCCGCCTTCCGCGATGCCGAGGCGCGCGAGCGCTCGGCGGAAGCCGAGGCCAAGGCCACCCAGATGGTGTCGCAGGCCATCGCCGAGGGCGACGTGCAGGCCATCAACTATTTCGTGGCCAACAACTATATCAAGGCTCTGGAGCATATCGCCATCTCGCCCAATCAGAAGGTGCTCATGCTGCCGGTCGAGGCGGCCTCGGTCATCGGTTCGATTGCCGGCATTTCCGAAATCGCAAGGGAAGCCTTCGGTGGCGGAGCGCCCTCGCAGCCTCCGCGCAGCCGCGGCAGCGTTCCGGTCACTGGGCCAGGGAAGTAGGGGCCGCCGCGATGGAACAGCTATTCCCCATGCTCGGCAATTGGGTGTGGTTCGTGGCGGCGGGCATTTTCCTGATGCTGGAACTTATGTCGCCCGGCGTGTTTTTCATCTGGCTGGGAATTGCCGCCGTCCTCACCGGCGTCATCGACAATGTTCTTGACCTTGCCTGGCAGGGCGAGCTCGTGGTCTTCGCCTTTCTTTCGGTCATCGCCGTCATCGCTGGCCGCCGTTTCTACAAGGGCCCGGCGATGGAACCGGAAGACAATCCTCACCTCAACCGCCGGCAGTACGGCTATGTGGGCCGCAGCTTCACCCTCGGCCAGCCTATCGTGAATGGCCGCGGCAAACTGACGATCGAGGACACGGTCTGGCAGATCGAGGGACCGGACATGGAAGCGGGCGCCCGCGTGAAGGTCACGGCGGTCAATGACATGACGCTGGTGGTGGCGGTTCATCCCTGAGTTCCGTCATCCCGGCTTTCGCCCGGGTGACGGTTAAAGGGGAAAAACTAAACCAGCCCGATCCGCAGCAGGTCGTGGATATGCACCAGGCCCACCGGCCTCTTTTCCGCATCGATCACGAAAAGGCTGGTGATCTTCAGCGAGTTCAGCTGCTCCAGCGCCTCTGACGCAAGAGCATCGGGGCCGATGGTCTTCGGCGCCTTGGTCATCACGGCGCCGGCCGTGCGGTTCAGGAGGTCCGGCGCCATGTTGCGGCGCAGGTCGCCGTCGGTCACGATACCCACCAGCGCGCCATCGGCGCCGACCACGCCGAAACAGCCATAGCTGCGCCTCGTCATTACGATCAGCACGTCCGGCATGGTCATGCTCTCGGGGCCAAGCGGCAGTTCTTCCCGCGCATGCATGATGTCGCGCACATGCTTCAACTGCGCGCCCAGCTTGCCGCCGGGGTGGAACTTGCGGAAATCATGTGCGCTGAAGCCTTTGTCCTCCAGCAATGCAATGGCCAGCGCATCGCCCAGCGCCATCTGCAGCAGCGTCGATGTCGTGGGCGCGAGCCCATTGGGGCAGGCCTCCCTGGCGCGCGGCAGCGGCAGAACGATGTCGGCCTCCTTGCCGAGCGTGGACTCCGGCGCCGAGGTGATGGCGATCAGCGGCACCGCGAAGCGCCTGGCATAGGTGAGGATGTCGCGGAGTTCCGGCGACTCGCCCGAATTGGAGATCATCACCACCACGTCGTCCGGCGTGATCATGCCGAGGTCGCCGTGGCTTGCTTCCGCCGGGTGGACGAAGCTCGCTGGCGTGCCGGTCGAAGCGAGTGTCGCCGCGATCTTGCGCGCGATGTGGCCCGACTTGCCCATGCCGGTCATCACAACGCGGCCCTTGGCCTTGCGGATGACTTCGGCCGACTGCGCCAGCGCATCGCCCAAGGGCCCATCGAGCGCCGCGATCAGCTGCCGCATGCCTTCGGTTTCGGTGACGAGCGCCCGTTTGGCGGACTCGCGCCACTGGGCCCCGGGCGGGACGGGATTAAGGTGCCGGTTCGACATGGCCGGGCTTCTAGACCTTTTGGGCGGAGGGTGCAAAAGCTTGCTGCCGCCCACCTAAAACCGTCATTCCGGCGAAAGCCGGGTGACGGCAATGAAGAGTTACAACCCGCCCTTCTCCGCCAATATCTTCCTCAGCGCCTCGCGGAAGCCCGGCCCTATGTCCGGGCGGTCCAGCGCGAAGGCGGCATTGGCGGCGAGGAAGCCCACCTTGTCGCCGCAGTCATAGGTCGTGCCGCGATATTTGAGGCCAAAGAAGCGCTCGCGCTGCATGAGCCGGATCATCGCGTCCGTGATCTGGATTTCGCCGCCGGCGCCAGGTTCCTGTTTCTCGATCTCGCCGAAAATCTCGGGCTGCAGGATGTAGCGGCCGGAGATGATCAGGTTCGACGGCGCCAGCTCCCGCGTCTTCGGCTTTTCCACCATGGAAGTGATGGTGAAGGAATTGTCTGTCCAGTCCTTCGCCCCCACCACGCCATAGCGGCTCACCTGCTCCCACGGAACCTCCTCTACGGCCACTACGTTGCCGCCGCCGTGGGCCTGGTAGACGCCGATCATCTGCTTCAGGCAGCCGGGGCTCGCGTGCATCACCATGTCGGGCAGAAGCAGCGCGAAGGGCTCGTCCTTGACGAGCTGGCGCGCGCACAACACGGCGTGGCCCAGCCCCAAGGGCTCCTGCTGGCGGGTGAAGCTCGCCTGCCCGGCCTTGGGCAGGTCCTTCGCCAGCGCGCCGAGTTCCGCTTTCTTGCCGCGCGCGGCCAGTGTCGCGTCGAGTTCGAAGGCCTTGTCGAAATGGTCCTCGATCACCGCCTTGCCGCGGCCCGTCACGAACACGAAATGCTCGATCCCCGCCTCGCGCGCCTCGTCAACCGCCAGCTGGATTACCGGCCTGTCCACCACGGTCAGCATCTCCTTCGGCATCGCCTTGGTGGCGGGCAGGAAACGCGTGCCGAGCCCGGCGACGGGAAAGACGGCAGTCTTGATCGGACGGACCATGAGTAACCTCTCGTTGACCGGAACTCCCACCTTGCGCCCCAAAGAAGTTCAGGTTTGGACAGTTCCGGAACTTCGCTACACTCACCCCGCAGGAGTTTTCAATGGCCATTCTCGTCACGGGCGGCGCCGGCTACATCGGCAGCCACATGGTTCTGGCACTGGTGGAGCGCGGCGAGGAGGTTGTCGTCATCGACAATCTTTCGACCGGCATGTGGTGGGCGATCCAGCCGCAGGCGAAGCTCATCGAGGGCGACATCGGCGACGAGGCGCTGCTCGACCGCGTGATGTCACGGCACAAGTTCGATGCCGTGGTTCATTTCGCGGGTTCGATCGTGGTGCCGGACTCGGTGAAGGACCCGCTCGGCTATTACCTCAACAACACGGTCAAGTCCCGCATGCTCATGGCCTCGGCGGTGAAGGCGGGCATTCCGCGCTTCATCTTCTCCTCCACCGCCGCCGTCTATGGCGATGTGCCCGCTGAACCCGTCTTCGAGGACCGTGCACCGGCCCCCGTCTCGCCCTATGGCTTCTCCAAGCTCATGACCGAGCAGATGCTGAAGGACGCGAGCATCGCCCATGGCCTGCAATATGTGGCGTTGCGCTATTTCAACGTGGCGGGCGGCGACCCAGGGGGCCGCATCGGCCAGTCCACGCCACGCGCCACGCACCTGATCAAGGTCGCTTGCCAGACCGCACTCGGCCAGCGTGGCGAGCTCGAGGTCTTCGGGGCCGATTATGACACGCCGGATGGAACCTGCTTGCGTGACTACATCCACGTGAGTGACCTGATTGCTGCCCATGTCGATGCGCTGGCGCATCTGCGCAAGGGCGGCGCCAGCGGCATCTTCAATTGCGGCTATGGCAAGGGCTATTCGGTGCTCGATGTCATCAGTGCGGTGGAGCGCGTCAATGGCGCGCCGCTTGCCGTCAAGTACGGCCCACGCCGTCCAGGCGATCCGCCGGCCATCGTGGCGGGTGCCAGGCGCGTGCGCGAGGTGCTGGGCTGGCAACCCAAGCATGAAAACCTCGATTTCATCGTGGAGACAGCGCTCAACTGGGAGAGAAAGCTCGCCCGGCGTAACACCACCGGCCAGGCCTGATGCCCGATTGAGGCCGCATTTGGCGGCTGGAACGCTTACCTGTAGAGTGAAGAGCGTCCGGGCGGCTGCGCCCGAATCACGGGGACTCCATGGACCGAAGGACCTTTGCCTCTCTTCTGCTGCTCGCACCCTTGCTGGCGCGGCCGGCGGCGGCCGATGACCCGGAATTCCTGGCCTTCATCCAGAACACCCTCTGGCCGCGCATGAAAAAGGCGGGCGTGTCGAAGCAGCTTTTCGACGCCGCCTTTGCCGGCATCACCGAGCCGGACCCGGTGGTGCTGAAGCTCGCCGACAACCAGCCCGAATTCACCTCAACCACCTCGGCCTATCTCGCAAAGGCGGTGACGCCGATCCGCATCGACACGGGCAAGCAGAAGGCGGAAAGCGAGAAGAAGCTGCTTGACGCCATTGAGGCCAGATACGGCGTCGACCGCTACATTATCCTTGGCATCTGGGGCATGGAGTCGAACTTCGGCAAGCTCAAGGGCTCGATGAGCGTCATGCGCTCTCTGGCCACGCTGGCCTATTCCGGCAGCCGCAAGAAATACGCCTATGAGCAGATGGCCGCCGCCTTCAGGATCCTGAAGTCCGGCATCGTGAAGCCCAATGACTTCGATGGCTCCTGGGCCGCCGCCATGGGCCACACGCAATTCATCCCGTCTTCCTACATTTCCTATGCCGTGGACTGGACGGGCGATGGCAAGAAGGACATCTGGAACAGCTATCAGGACGCGCTGGCCTCCACTGGCAACTATCTCGCCGAGGCGGGCTGGAAAAGCGGCCGGCCCTGGGGCTGGGAGGTGACGCTGCCCAAGGGCTTCAATATGGCGCTCATCGGCCGCGGCCACTGGAAGACGGTGGCGGAGTGGCAGAAGCTCGGCGTCAAGCGCGCCGATGGGGCGAAACTCGGTTCGCCCGATGCGCAGGCCTTCGTCATGGTGCCGCAGGGGGTCTCCGGCCCGCGCTTCCTGGTGACGAAGAACTTCCTCGCCATCATGGACTATAATCTCTCGCATTCCTATGCGCTGGCGGTGGGCCACCTCGCGGACCGCATCCGCGGAAAGGGCGAGTTCGTGGCGGCCTGGCCGGAGGTCAGTTACGATCTCACCTACAAGCAGCGCGTGGAGCTGCAGAACCGCCTCAACGCGCTGGGCTTCGAGACGGGCGGCAATGACGGCCGCTTCGGCGCCCGCACTTATGAGGCGATCATCGCTTACCAGAAAAAGAACGGCCTGCCGCTCGATGGCGTGCCGTCGCTGAAGCTCCTGCAGTCGATCGGGAAGCGCGGCTGATGAAACGCATCGCCATCCGGCTTGCTGCGCTGCTGCTGTGGGGTCTGCCCGCCGCGGCGCAGACGGCGGATGGTCCGGTCATGGGGTCCACCGGCTCGCAGCCGGCCGATGCGCCCGCGGCGGCCCTGCCTCCGCCGGCTGACCGGACGGACCAGCCCGATGCCGCCGGCCAGCCGCCGCCCACCGATGACCATCGCATCGTCGAGGTGCTGTCGATCGGCGATGCGTTGAGCGGGGCCCTTGGCGCCGGCCTCGCCCGCGTCAGCGAGCCCGGCGGCAATTACGATGTCTCGATCCGCGTCAACGAGGAATCGGGTCTCGCGCGGCCGGAGGTCTATGACTGGGCCGCCACCCTGCCGAAAATTCTCGACGGCAATGCCTATGACGCGATCGTGGTGATGCTCGGCGCCAATGACCGGCAGACGATCCGCGATGGCGGCAACCGTTATGATTTCGGCACGCCGGAATGGACAGCGGCCTATGCAAAACAGGTGAACCTGCTGCTGGACCAGCTGGCGGCGTCCAACGCGCGCGTCATCTGGGTGGCGCCGCCGCCGATGCGCGATCCGGACTACGATGCCGCGATGCAGACGGTCGCCGGCGCGCAGAAAGCCGAAGTCGAAAAGCGCGGCATGATTTTCCTCGATCTGCGCAAGGAACTCGCCAGCTCCGGCGGCCCCTATATGGAATCGGCTGCTGACGGCGCCGCCAGCATCGTCAAGCTGCGCGGGGGTGACGGCATCTCCTTCTTCAAGGCCGGCGACAACCTGATGGCCGGGAAAGTGCTCGCTGCCCTCGACGCCGCCGAACGGGCCGATCAGACTCCGCAGGGCGGCAAGACCTCGCTGTTCGACGCGCCCGAGGCCGCCAAGACCGATCTGGAGGCGAAGTCCAATGCCGTGCCGCTGTTCGGCCAGTCGGTGATGGACAGCGCGCCCTATATGGTGCGGCCCGAGGGCGTCACCGCCAATGCCATCCTGCTGGCGGCAGCCGGGCTTGGGCCGGATGCGGCCCTGAAAACGCTGCGCGACATCGCGCCAACGGGAAGCGGAGCGGAGAAGCTCTTCAAGCTGGGCAGTCCCGAGGCCGCGCCGGCCGGCCGCGCGGATGATTTCACCGCGCCGCCGCCCTGATGCCGGCGTCCCGGCGCAGGCCGGGACACAGCTTTGCGTCCGCATGCGCGGAAGAAGCGGAATTATCGCGGCAGCGTTGTCGATCCCATCAGGAATTGATCCACCGCATGCGCGGCCTGGCGGCCTTCGCGGATGGCCCAGACGACGAGCGACTGGCCGCGCCGCATGTCGCCGGCCGAGAACACCTTGCGCGCCGAGGTCTTGTAATTCATCACATTGGCATCGACATTGCCGCGGCCGTCGAGCTTCACCTCGAGCGACTTCAGCAGCCCCTCATGCACGGGGTGCACGAAGCCCATGGCGAGGAGCACGAGGTCTGCCTTGAGTTCGAATTCGGAGCCGGGGATCTCCTTCATGCCGCCATCGACGCGCACGCAGTTGAGCGTCTTCACCTGGCCGTTCTCGCCCGAGAAGGACTTGGTGAGCACCGAGAATTCGCGGTCCGCCCCTTCCATGTGAGAGGAGGACGTGCGCAGCTTCAAGGGCCAGTTCGGCCAGGTGAGCAGCTTGTTCTCCTTCTCCGGCGGCTTCGGCATCACTTCCAGCTGCTCGACCGAGAGGGCGCCCTGGCGCACCGAGGTGCCGATGCAGTCCGAGCCCGTGTCGCCGCCGCCGATGACCACGACGTGCTTTCCCTCCGCCGTGATCGGGCGGTTGTCGATCTGCGGCTCCTTGCCCACGCGGCGGTTCTGCTGCGGCAGGAATTCCATGGCGAAATGAATGCCGCCGAGCTCGCGCCCCGGCACGGGAAGGTCACGCGGCGTCTCGGAGCCACCCGCCAGGATCACCGCATCGAAGCTGTCGACCAGCTGCTGCGCATCCTGGGTGACGCCGATGTGAACGCCATAATGGAAAGTCACGCCTTCCGCCTCCATCTGTGCGATGCGGCGGTCGATGAGGTGCTTTTCCATCTTGAAGTCGGGAATGCCGTAGCGAAGAAGACCGCCGGCCTTGGCGTTCTTCTCGAACACATGCACGCTGTGGCCGACGCGCGCCAGCTGCTGCGCGGCGGCAAGGCCTGCAGGGCCCGAGCCGATGATCGCCACCTTCTTGCCCGTCTTCTCGCGGTAAGACTCAGGCTTGATCCAGCCATGCTCCCACGCCTTGTCGACAATGGCGCATTCGATGGTCTTGATGGTGACCGGCGTGTCCTCGAGGTTCAGCGTGCAGGAGGCCTCGCAGGGGGCGGGGCATACGCGGCCGGTGAATTCGGGGAAATTATTGGTCGAGTGAAGATTGCGCGACGCTTCTTCCCAGTCGCCGAGATAAACGAGGTCGTTCCAGTCCGGGATCTGGTTGTTCACCGGGCAGCCATTGTGACAGAACGGAATGCCGCAATTCATACATCGCGCCGCCTGGTTCTTCACCGCTTCCGCCGACAGCGGAATGACGAACTCGTTATAGTGGCGCACCCGGTCGGCGGCCGGCGTATACTTCCGGTCCTGCCGCTCGATCTCGAGGAAACCCGTAATCTTTCCCATCTTATGCGCTCCTCTTCACGCCGATCGTCGTGCCGTCGCTGTCCTTCTGCGCCTGCTCGAGTTCCTTCAGCGCCCGGGCATATTCGACCGGCATCACCTTCACGAATTTCGGCAGGTAGTGGCCCCAGTTGTCGAGAATGTCCCGGGCCCTGGTCGAGCCCGTGTACTTCATATGCCGCGTCAGCAGCTCGCGCACGCGCTCGGCATCCATGCGGTCCATGTGCGAGGTCACGTCGACGAGGCCGTGGTTGTGCAGGTCACCCGTGGCATGCAGCAGCTTCTCGGTGGCCCTCTCCTCCGCCGGAACCGGCTGCAAGTCGACCATGGCGAGGTTGCAGCGCTTGGCGAAGTCGCCCGCCTGGTCGAGCACATAGGCGACACCGCCCGACATGCCCGCCGCGAAGTTGCGGCCCGTCTCGCCGATGACGAGGACAACGCCGCCCGTCATGTATTCGCAGCCGTGGTCGCCCACACCCTCGACCACCGCGATGGCACCGGAGTTCCGCACCGCGAAGCGCTCGCCCGCAACACCGCGGAAATAACATTCCCCGGTGATCGCACCATAGAGCACGGTATTGCCGACGATGATGGACTTCTCCGGCACGAAGCCGATCTTCTCCTTGGGCCGCACGATCAGCTTGCCGCCGGACAGGCCCTTGCCGACATAGTCGTTGGCTTCGCCGGTCAGTTCCAGCGTCACGCCCTTCGCGCCCCACGCGCCGAAGCTTTGCCCGGCGATGCCGTCGAGCTTCACCGTGATGGTGTCTTCCGGCAGCCCGGCATGGCCATGGAGCCTGGCGACTTCGCCTGACAGCATGGCGCCCGCCGTGCGGTCGTAATTGTGGATCTTCGCCTTGATCACCACCTTCTCGCCGCGCTCCAGCGCGGGTGCAGCTTCGGCGATGAGCTTCCGGTCGAGAATCTTGTCGATGCCATGGTCCTGTGCGCTCACCTTCCTGGTGGCGATGGGGCCATTGACGTCGGGCCGCGCGAAGATCTTCGAAAAGTCGAGGCCGCGCGCCTTCCAATGCGCGATGGCCTTGGTCTGGTCGAGCCACGAGGTCTCGCCGACGAGCTCGTCGAAGCTCTTGACCCCCATCGCCGCCATCAGCTCGCGCAGTTCCTCGGCGACGAAGAAGAAGTAGTTGATCACATGCTCCGGCTGGCCCTTGAAGCGCTTGCGCAGCTCCGGGTCCTGCGTGGCGACACCCACGGGGCAGGTGTTGAGGTGACACTTGCGCATCATGATGCAGCCGGCCGCGATCAGCGGGGCCGTGGCAAAGCCGATCTCGTCGGCTCCGAGCAAGGCCGCGATCACCACGTCGCGCCCGGTGCGGATGCCGCCATCGGCCTGCACCGCGATGCGGCCGCGCAGGTCATTGGCCACCAGCGTCTGCTGCGTCTCGGCCAGGCCGATCTCCCAGGGCAGGCCCGCATGCTTGATGGAGGTGAGCGGTGATGCGCCCGTGCCGCCTTCATAGCCCGAGATCGTCACATGATCCGCATGCGCCTTGGAGACGCCCGCCGCGACCGTGCCGACACCGACCTCGGAGACGAGCTTGACGGAGACCTGGCCCGCCGGGTTCACGTTCTTCAAGTCGAAGATCAGCTGGGCCAGGTCCTCGATCGAATAGATGTCATGATGCGGCGGCGGCGAGATGAGGCCGACGCCCGGCGTCGAATGGCGCACCTTGGCGATGGTGGCATCCACCTTGTGGCCGGGCAGCTGCCCGCCTTCGCCGGGCTTGGCGCCCTGCGCCATCTTGATCTGCATCATGTCTGAGTTGACGAGATATTCGGCCGTCACGCCGAAGCGTCCGCTCGCCACCTGCTTGATCGCCGAGCGCATCGAATCGCCATTGGCCAGCGGCTTGAACCGGTCTGATTCTTCGCCGCCTTCGCCCGTGTTCGACTTGCCGCCGATGCGGTTCATGGCGATCGCCAGCGTCGTATGCGCCTCGCGGCTGATCGAGCCGAAGGACATGGCCCCGGTCGAGAAGCGCCTGACGATGTTGGCCGCGGGCTCGACTTCGGAGATATCGATGGGGTTGCGGCCCATCTCCTCCGCCGTCTTGATGCGGAACAGCCCGCGCATGGTCTTCAGCCGCTCGGACTGCTCGTTCACCGCTCTGGCGAAAGCGATGTATTTGTCTTGTGAATTGCCGCGCACGGCGTGCTGCAGGTTGGAAATGGTCTCGGCATTCCACACATGCGCCTCGCCCCGGATGCGCTGGGCATAATCGCCGCCCACGTCGAGCGCGGCGCGGAACACCGGGTTCTCGCCGAAGGCATCCTCGTGGCGGCGGAATGCCTCCTCGGCGATCTCCAGCAGGCCCACGCCCTCGATCTGCGAGGAGGTGCCCGTGAAATACTTTTTCACGAAATCGGACGAGAGGCCCACCGCGTCGAAGATCTGCGCGCCGCAATAGGATTGGTAGGTCGAGATGCCCATCTTGGACATCACCTTCAGGATGCCCTTGTCGACCGCCTTGATGTAGCGCTTCACCGCCTCATAGGCCGTGATCTTCTCCTCGAGCGTGGGGAGCATGTCCTCCAGCGTCTCGAAGGCGAGATAGGGGTTGATGGCTTCCGCGCCATAGCCCGCGAGCGCGCAGAACTGGTGCACCTCGCGCGCCTCGCCGGTTTCGACCACGAGCCCCACCGAGGTGCGCAAGCCCTTGCGGATCAAATGGTGGTGCGTGGCCGACGTCGCCAGCAGCGCCGGAATGGGCACCCGCTCTGCGGAGACCGCGCGGTCGGACAGGATGATGATGTTGTATCCGTCCTTCACCCCGCGCTCGGCCAGCGCACAGACGGAGTCGAGTGCGGCCTCCATGTATTCATGGCCATTCGCCACATCGTACGTGATGTCGATGGTTGCCGTGCGGAACGGATTGTTGGCCACCGCGCCAATGGTGCGGATGCGCTCCAGCTCCTCGTTCGTCAGGATCGGTTGCGATACTTCAAGCCGCATATGCGCCGATGTGCCCTTGAGGTCGAGCAGGTTGGGGCGCGGCCCGATGAAGGAGACGAGCGACATCACCAGCTCTTCGCGGATCGGGTCGATGGGCGGGTTCGTCACCTGGGCGAAGTTTTGCTTGAAGTAGGTGTCGAGCAGCTTGGGCCGGTCGGACAGGGCCGAGATCGGCGCGTCATTGCCCATGGAGCCCACGGCCTCCTGGCCGGTCTGGGCCATCGGCGCCATCAGCACCTTCAGGTCTTCCTGCGTATAGCCAAAGGCCTGCTGGCGGTCGAGGAGCGCCACGGTGGACTTCGCGCGCTTGGTCTTGGAGGAGGGCAGGTCGCGCAGCACGATCTGCGTCTTCCTCAGCCATTCCTTGTAGGGATGCGCGGTGGAGAGCTGCTTTTTCAGCTCCTCGTCCGAGATCATGCGGCCCTGTTCGAGGTCGATCAACAGCATCTTGCCGGGCTGCAGCCGCCACTTGTGGGTGATGTTCTCTTCGTTGAATTGCAGGCAGCCCATTTCGGAGGCGAGCAGGATGCGCCCGTCATCGCTGGTCATGTAGCGCGAGGGGCGCAAGCCGTTGCGGTCCAGCGTGGCGCCGATCATCTTGCCGTCGGTGAACACCATGGCGGCCGGCCCGTCCCATGGCTCCATGAGGGCTGCGTGGTATTCGTAGAAGGCGCGGCGGTCCTCGTCCATCAGCGGGTTGCCCGCCCACGCCTCGGGGATCAGCATCATCATGGCATGCGGCAGGGAGTAGCCGCCCATGGTCAGGAATTCGAGCGCATTGTCGAAGCAGGCCGTGTCCGACTGGCCCTCATAGGAAATCGGCCAGAGCTTGGAGAGGTCCTCGCCCAGGATGTCGGAGCGCATGTTGGCCTGGCGCGCGGCCATCCAGTTATAGTTGCCGCGCACCGTGTTGATTTCGCCGTTGTGGCAGACGAAGCGGTATGGGTGCGCCAGCGGCCAGCTGGGGAAGGTGTTGGTCGAAAAGCGCTGGTGCACCATGGCGAAGGCCGATTCGAGGCGTGGATCCTCCAGGTCGCGGTAATAGGCGCCCAGGTCCTTGCCGAGCACGAGGCCCTTATAGACGATGGTGCGGGCGGAGACGGAGACCGGGTAGTAGGTCCTGGCCTTCTGCCCCAGCACTTCGAGGACGCGGTTCGACACCACCTTGCGGCAGACGAAGAGCTTCCTCTCGAAATGCGCCTCGTCGCGGATGGTGGGGCCGCGCCCGATGAAGACCTGGCGGTGGAAGGGCTCGGTGCCCTTCACCGAATATCCGAGCACGGAGGAATCGACCGGCACGTCGCGCCAGCCCACAACCTTCAGGCCTTCCTCGCGCGTGGTTTCCCACCAGATGCGCTCGATGTCCTGGCGGTAGACGGGCTCGCGCGGCATGAAGAGCTGGCCCACGCCATAATGCCCGGCGGCCGGCAGTTCGAAGCCGATGCGCGCGGCCTCTTCCGCGAAGAAGGCATGCGGGATCTGCAGCATCAACCCGGCGCCGTCGCCGGCCTTGGGGTCGGCGCCCACAGCGCCGCGATGCTCGAGGTTCTTGAGGATGGACAGGCCATCGGCCACCATGCGGTGGCTTTTCACATTGTGGATATTGGCGATGAGGCCGATGCCGCAGGCATCATGCTCGTTACGCGGGTCGTAGAGCCCATGCGCCTCGGGAAGTCCTTCTGGCCGGTATTGAATGGTCATGGCCAACTCCTTGCTCGTCCTCATCCCATTCTTGCCCCCCGGGCCGTCATGAACCCGGAAGGTCTCAATCGTCTGATACGCAGGGGTGTCGATCTTGGGCCTTAAGGGCGGGGCCTTCGGGTGGCGCCGGACCCTTCTGGGCGATCGAACTCCTGGGCATCCTGGCCCCGAGCGCTCGCCCTCAGTTGCTTTTGCGGAGCGTAGCGCGCGGCAGCCGGGCGGCATCGCCGGCCGGTTTGGCCGTCGCTTTCAGGGTCTTGGTGGTCGCATTCCGGATCATCCGGGGTCCACTTGCCTTTGTTAACACCGCGAAAGGACAGTGTCGCTGTCCTATCTCTTCATGCCAGATTGAGGGGCGTCGCGCAAGACAGGAATCAGCCAGCCCCAAAATCAGCAATGAAATTTCGGCGGCACCACGTTACCATCCTCCCGGGAGGCGCAGACCATGAAGATCTTGAAAGGTGACCTGTCCAACGACCGCATCACCGCGCTCCTCCGCTACCACTTCGACAAATGCCACGAGGTGACGCCACCCGGCAGCGCCCACGTCTTCGACGTCTCGCGGCTCGCGGCCCCGGAGATCGACTTCTGGGCCGCCTGGAATGGCGACACGCTGCTCGGCGTCGGCGCCATGAAGCCGCTCAGCGACACGCACGGCGAAGTAAAGTCGATGCACACGGCGTCTGCAGCAAGGCGCCGCGGCGTGGGCAGCGCCATGCTGAAGCACATCATCGCAACCTCCCGCGCGCGTGGATTGACCCGCCTCAGCCTCGAGACAGGCTCCTTCAGCTATTTCGAACCCGCCGTAGCCTTGTACAAATCGCACGGCTTCACCGAGTGCCCGCCCTTCGGCGACTACAAGCCCGATCCGAACAGCGTGTTCCTGACTCGCAGCCTTTGACCCTTAAGGTTGAGGCGGCATTTCATCAGTAGCCGGAGGAACTGCTACCCCCTTTGCACCGGAAACCCCGCCGCCTTCCACGCCTCGATGCCGCCGTCGAGGATATAGACCTCCGCATCCGCCGCCCGCGCCAGCGCCGCGGCGTTCATCCGCGTGCGTGCGCCCGACGTGCAGTGGAACACCACGGCGGGCGCGCCCGTAATCTCCCTGCCTGCGATGCGCGACAGCGGTTCGTTGCGCGCGCCAGGAATATTCTCTTCGGTGTATTCGTTTACTTCGCGCACGTCGACAAGGAGTGCGCCAGCGTCAACCAGCTTCTTGGCGTCCGCGGGAGTGATGGGCTTGGGCGGCATGCGATCGGTCCTCAACAAAAGGCATTCTTCAGTGTACCAAGTATTTTGCGAACGCGGGGGTCGGCCACGCGGTAGAAGATCTGCTGCGCGTCGCGCCGCGTGCCGACGATCTTCTCCTCCCGCATGCGGGCAAGGTGCTGCGACAAAGCGGACTGCGAGAGCCCCACGTGCCCGATAAGCGCGTTGACGCTCATTTCGCCGTGTTCCAGCAGCTTGCACAGGATCATCAGGCGCTTCTCGTTGCTCAGCGCCTTCAGCATCTGCGCGGCTTCCGTGGCCTTTTCCGCGAATCCTTCCAGCGAGCGGTCGAGCATCAGCGTGCCCATCGGTTCCTCCATTTCGATGCTTGATAATTTAGAATTCTCTAATATACTGTCAAGGAATTTCGTGTCCGAGGAGATGCCGGTCATGCCGAAACCCATCATCCACGCCTTCTTCGATGAGCCAACCAACACGGTGAGCTATCTCGTCGGCGACCCCGAAACGAAACAGGCCGCCGTCATCGACCCCGTCCTCGACTATGACCACAAGTCCGGCAAGGCCAATGTCACCTCCGCCGATGCCATCCTTGCCAGGGCGAAGCAGGAGGGGTTCGCTATCACCCTCATCCTCGAAACCCACGTCCATGCCGACCACCTCTCCGGCGCGCCCTACCTCAAGATCAAGACCGGCGCCAAGGTTGCCATCGGCGAGCGCATCAAGGAGGTGCAGAAGATCTTCCGCCCGGTCTTCAATGCTATCGATGTGTCGGGCGAAGGCTCCGAGTTCGACATCCTGTTCTGGGATGGCGACCGCTTCGCCATCGGCACATTGCAAGGCGAGGTCATCGCCACGCCGGGCCACACCCCCGCCTGCGTCTCCTACCGCATCGGCGATGCCATCTTCGTCGGCGACACGCTGTTCATGCCGGACTACGGCACGGCGCGCGCCGATTTCCCCGGCGGCGATGCCCGCATCCTCTACCGCTCCATCCGCCGCCTCATGGCGCTGCCGCCGGAGACCCGCCTCTTCATGTGCCATGACTACCTTCCCAAGGACGGCCGCAAGCACTTTGCCTGGGAGACCACCGTGGCCGAGGAGCGCGCCCACAACATCCACGTCCATGACGGCATCTCCGAGGACGACTTCGTGAACATGCGCACCACGCGGGACGCCACCCTCTCCGCGCCCACGCTGCTCATGCCCTCGATCCAGGTCAACATGCGCGCCGGCAGGCTGCCGCCGGCCGACACGAACGGCGTCCACTACCTGCGCGTTCCGATTACCCTTCCGGTCTGAGGCCCGCCTGCTGGCCCATTTCGGAAGAATGCGCCTTTCTAGCATAGGGAGCGCGCGCTGTCAAGGACTATTTACCTAATATAAGACGATCTGATCCATCCGATGGGCCGGTTTGCGGAAAATGCGGCGCCCCGCGCCGCCGTTCTGTTCTATCTTACGCCGAATCACTCAAACGCCTGTCCGGACCGTATGGCCATTTCCCAGAACCTCCGCGGCATTGCCGCCATCATCCTGGCCACCGGCGGCTTCGTCGCCAATGACACCTGCATGAAGCTGGCGCTGGCCGATGCGCCGCCCTTCCAGGTCCTCGTCATGCGCGGCATCGCGGCCATCATCTGGTGCCTGCCGGCGATCTGGTTCATGGGGCTGATCCGCCACCTGCCCAAGGCCTTCAACCCCTGGGTCGTGCTGCGGTCGTCGAGCGAGCTCCTCGCCATCCTGTGCTTCATCACGGCGCTTGCCCACATGCCGATCGCCGATCTCACCGCCATCACCCAGATCTCGCCGCTCGCCGTGCTGCTCGGCATGTGGCTCCTCTTCGGCGAGAAGGTCGGCGGGCTCCGCCTTCTGCTGATCGGCTTCGGCGTCACCGGCGCCCTGCTGGTGGCGCAGCCCGGCGGCGTCGCGGCCTCGCCCTTCGCGGTCTTCGGCTTCCTCACCGCGGTGGGCGTTGCGGGCCGCGACATCCTCTCGCGCAAGGTGCCGCCGCGCACGCCGGCGCTGGCCGTCACCTTCTCCACCCTGCTGATTGTCATGCTCGGCGGCCTCGCCCTGTCGCTGCTGTTCGAGACGCAGGTCGCGCCCACATTCCGCCATGCCTGGCTGATGTTCATCGCCGGCTTCTTCCTCATGTGCGGGCACTCCTTCGTCTTCATGGCCTACAGCCGCACGCCGGCGCGCGTGGTGGCGCCCTTCAGCTATTCGGTGATGATCTGGGCCGGCCTATCCGGCATCCTGGTCTTCGGGCAGTTCCCCAACTGGCTGGCCATTGCCGGCATGGCGCTGATCATGGCCTCGGGACTTGCCATCATCCTGCTGGAAGGCCGCACCCGGCAGGGCGCGCCCGCTCCGGCGGAGCTTTAGCGCGATGCCTGACGTCCTCATCCTGCTCCACACCGAGGCCTCGATGCCGGGCCGCATCGGCCGCATGCTGCAGGAGAAGGGTTACCGCCTCGACATCCGCCGCCATTCCCTCGGCGACCCGCTGCCCGAAACCCTGAAGCACCACGCCGGGGCGGTGATCCTCGGCGGCCCGATGAGCGCCAATGACAGCGATGACTGGATTGCCCGCGAGATCGACTGGATCGGCGTGGCGCTGAAGGAGCAGAAGCCGTTCCTCGGCATCTGCCTCGGCGCGCAGATGCTGTCGAAACATCTGGGCGGCAGCGTCGGGCCTCATGCAGATGGCCTGGTGGAGATCGGCTACTACGACCTGATCCCGACAGAGGAGGGGAGCGCCCACGGCCCCTGGCCGCAGAAGGTCTATCACTGGCACCGCGAAGGCCTCACCCTGCCGAAGGATGCCGTGAGGCTTGCCACGGGGCAGATCTTCGAAAACCAGGCCTTCCGCTTCAACGGCAGGGCCTATGGCCTCCAGTTCCACCCGGAGGTGACCAGGCTCACCATGCACCGCTGGGGTGTCACGGGTGCGCACCGTTTCGTGCTGCCAAATGCGCAAAATGCGGCAGCACATCTCGAAGGCAATCTGCTGCATGATGCGCCGGTGAAGGACTGGCTCTCCCGCTTCCTCGACTGCTGGCTTGCCTGAGGCTGTGCCGGGCTGGAACGCCCGTCCGCGCCCGTTAAGCCTTTCTTCGCAAACTCGAAACTGTTTGGAAACGGCATTGGCCCATGATCCGCATATGGCGAGCGGGGACCGGGTGGGACTTGCGCCACGGCGATCCGGGATCATGTACTGCGTACCCGGATACCCTTTTCTGCGGGGGGTCCCTGACGGGGCCCCCCGGTTTCATTTGGCCCTTCCCATTGCGAAATATCCCGCGCCACGTGACACTGCGGCGTCATGGCGTCCCCTCCCTTCGAAAGCTGGCTCCGGCCCGGCCCCTCGGGCCTCTATTGCGCGCCCGGCGATTTCTTCATCGATCCTGCGGGGCCGGCGCCGCGCGCCGTCATCACCCATGGCCATTCCGACCATGCGCGCGCGGGCCACGCCGCGGTGCTGGCCACGGCCGAGACGCTCGCCATCATGCGCCTGCGCCTGGGCGAGCTCGGCCAGGCGCAGGCGCTGGCCTATGGCGAGCCCTTGACCGTGAAGGACGTCACCGTGACGCTCGTCCCCGCCGGCCACATCCTGGGCTCGGCGCAGATCGTCATCGACTACCGGGGCCAGCGCGCCGTGATTTCGGGCGACTACAAGCGCCGCGCCGACCCGACCTGCGATCCCTTCGAACTCGTGCCCTGCGATCTCTTCGTCACCGAGGCCACCTTCGGCCTTCCCGTCTACCGCCATGAGCCCGATTGGGCGGAAGTGCAGAAGCTGCTCGCCTCGCTCGCTGACTTCCCCGAGCGCACGCACCAGATCGGAGTCTATGGGCTGGGCAAGTGCCAGCGCCTGATCAAGCTTATCCGGCAGGCGGGCTATGACCGCCCCATCTGGCTTCACGGCGCGCTGCGTTCCATGACGGACTATTACGTCTCGCGCGGCATCGATCTCGGCGACGTGCCGAATGCGGCCGATGCGCCCGGCAAGCTCGCGGGCGAGATCGTGCTGTCGCCGCCTTCCGCACTGGGCGACCGCTGGTCGCGCCGCTTCGCCGATCCGCTCAGCGGTTTCGCCTCGGGCTGGATGCGCATCAGGGGCCGCGTGCGCCAGCGCGGAGTCGAACTTCCCCTCATCATCTCGGACCATTGCGACTGGCCGGAGCTGATCCGCACCGTCACCGGGACGGGCGCGCGTGAGGTCTGGGTCACCCATGGCCGCGAGGAGGCGCTGGTGCATGAGCTGTCCAAGCGCCAGATCGTGGCGCGCGCGCTGCGCCTTGTTGGCCGCGAGGATGATGCCGAATGAAGGCCTTCTCGCAGCTCCTCGACCGCCTCACCTACACACCGGCGCGCAATGCCAAGCTGATGCTGATGCGCAATTACTTCCTCGCGACGCCCGATCCGGACCGCGGCTATGCGCTTGCCGCGCTCACCAACGGCCTTCCCATCTCCTTCCCGCTGCGCCGCGTGCTGACCGAGATTGGCGCGAGCCGTTTCGACCCCGAACTTTTCCGCATGTCGCGCGACGACGTGGGCGACACGGCGGAGACGGTGGCGCTCATCTGGCCGGTGACGGAGGCCGGGGGCGATGCGCCGCGCCTGTCCGAGATCGTCGCGGCCTTGTCGAAGGCGGGCAGGGGCGGGCACGCGGCGCTCCTCACGCAATGGCTCGACCGGCTGGATGCCACGGGCCGCTGGGCACTGCTCAAGTTCCTCGGCGGCGCCCCGCGCGTGGGCGTCTCGGCCCGGCTCGCCAAGCAGGCGGTGGCCGATGCCTTCGGCAAATCGGTGGATGACATCGAGGAGCTGTGGCACGGCGTCGCTCCTCCGTATACGGAGCTCTTTGCCTGGCTGGAGCAGAAGGCCGGGCGCCCGCCGCTCGCCGCCACGCCCATCTTCCGCCCCTTGATGCTGGCGCACCCGCTGGAGGAGGCGGACTGGCAGGCGATGAACCTCGATGACTTCGCCGCCGAATGGAAGTGGGATGGCATCCGCATCCAGGTCGCGGCCAAGGGCGGCGCCACGCGGCTGTTCTCGCGCACCGGCGATGACATCGGGCAGAGCTTCCCCGAACTCGTGGACCAATTCAAATTCGACGCCGTGCTCGACGGCGAGCTGCTGGTGGTGCGGAACGGCGAGGTGGCGCCTTTCTCCGACCTGCAGCAGCGCCTCAACCGCAAGACTGTGACGCGCGCCATGCTCACGAAATATCCCGTTCACGTCCGCTTCTACGATGCGCTCGAAATCGGCGGCGAGGATTTGCGCGGCCTTCCCTTCACGGACCGGCGCGGGCGCCTTGAGAAATGGCGCCGCCAGTTCGGCCCCGCCCACAGCGATCTCTCCGAAGTCCTGAGCTTTGCCAGCAAGGAGGAACTCAAGTCGCGCTGGGAGGCCACCCGCGAGGAGGGCATCGAGGGCCTGATGCTGAAGCGCCGCACGAGCCCCTATCTCGCCGGCCGCCCCAAGGGCCACTGGTACAAGTGGAAGCGCGCCGCACTCACCGCCGACTGCGTGCTGCTTTACGCGCAGAAGGGTTCGGGCAAGCGCTCCTCCTTCTATTCGGACTACACTTTCGGCGCCTGGACGGAGAAGGACGGGCAGGCGGTGCTGGTCCCCGTCGGCAAGGCCTATTCCGGCTTCACGGATGAAGAGTTGGTTCAGCTCGACCGTTTCGTGCGCCAGAACACCATCGACCGCTTCGGCCCCGTGCGCTCGGTGACGCCCAAGCTGGTGCTCGAGATCGCCTTCGACGCGATCCAGCCGTCCACCCGCCACAAGTCGGGCATCGCCATGCGCTTTCCCCGCGTGTCCCGCATCAGATGGGACAAGCCGGCCAACGAGGCGGATACGCTGGAGACGCTGAAGGGGCTGATGAGCGCGGCGGGGTGAGCGCGGCTCGCTGCGGCGAATCTCCGAATTTCATCATACGCGGGCTTGTCCCGTGTATCCCTTTCCGCCGGGCAATGGATGGCCGGGCGCGTCCCGGCCATGATTTACGGCAGCACTGCCCGCGCCACGCGGCACGCCACCGAATAGGCCGGGTTGAACACATTCGCTACGTCATATCTCACGCACTGCCCCATCACATGGCTCGCCGCCACTTCGTCGAGCCCGTAATCCGCCATCAGCCAGTCGAGCATCTCGGTTGTGGCGTGCTGCAGCGCCTGGTCCAGCGGCCTCGCGTTGCCGATGGTGAAGATCTCAGCCTCGTTCAGGCCGCGCGGCCAGCCGATCTTCTGGCCCTTCAGCACGCGCGCGGTGAAGGTCACTTCCGCCGCCGTCTCAATGCCGGTGCCCACGATCTCGCCGTCGCATTGCTGGGCATGCACGTCGCCCAGGAAGAACAGCGCACCTGGTACGGCGACGGGGAACATAACTTCGACCCCGGCCTTGAAGCCGCGGTAATCCATGTTGCCGCCATGGCGCCCGCTGGTGGCGGTCGAGATCGCCTGCCCGAGATCGGGCGCAACGCCGAGGCAGCCGATCATCGGCTCCACTGCGACGGACCAGTTGGCGAGCGCCGGCGGCGGCTCCGCCAAGCGGGCTTGACCCTTCTCCGCATCGATCAGCCAGTCCACCTTGCGCCGCTCGCGCAAGCGCAGCACCGCCGCGGGGTCCACCACGTTCGGGCTCAGCACATCGAAGGTCCAGCCCGTGCCGCGCGTCATGGCGATGTCGCGGATCGCGATCAGCAGCGCATCACCGGGTTCCGCACCCTCGATGAAGAAGGGTCCGGTCATCGGGTTCGGTTTTTCGGCGATCTTGCCGCCGTGCCGGTCGAAGCCATGGGCGTCGGCGGTGGCGGCGATCACCGTGTCGCCGCTGGCAATGGCGAGGGCCGGCGGGTGGCTGCCCAGCGTGTTGTGGAGTGCCGTGGGTGTGAAGCGGCGCGTGGTCATAGCGGAAAGCATGCCGCATCGCGCGGCCGATGCAAGCTCAGACGAGTGCCCCGGCCAGCAGCTTCTTGGCGAGGATCACCGCGGCGGGCCCATTGGCCGCCGTGCCGTCGGCCCCCACTTCGTCCACCAGTTCCGGGTGGCGGGCCACGGCGGAGCCGCCGATCATGATGCCGATCCTCGGGTTGAGCGAGCGTTCCCGCACGTGTGCGATCGCCTCCTTCAGCGAGGGCACATGCACGTCGGAGCCGACCGAGAAACCGACGACACCGAACCACTCCTTCGCCACGATCTCGGCGGGCTCGCCGATCTGGCGGGTGTGGCAACTCCACACATGCCAGCCGCCTGCGCGCAGGAACTTCTGCACGATGGTGCTGCCCAGGCTGTGCTGCTCGCCCGGTGCGGCGGCCAGCAGCACGCGGCGCTTTTCGTCGTAATCCGGGAACTGGCCCAGCCCCTCGAACACATGGACCAGCCGCTGCAGCCTGGACATGCCGATGGTCACGTCTAGGAAATCAGCCTTGTCGTCGGTCCACAATTCGCCGAGCAGGCGGGCCGCGGGCTCCAGCAGTTCGGCATGGAGATCGTCGAGCGACACGCCGCCGTCCTTCAGCTTCAGTACGAAATTGGCGGCGTCGTCATTCTCGGGGCCGAGCAGCAGCTGCGCCAGCTGGGCGATCTCGGCGGTGCGCAGCGGAATGGCCGGCGCTTCGCCTTCGGGCGGCGCATGCAGCGCCACCAGCTGGGGCAGCACGTGCTCGGCCACGATCCTGCTGAGCTTGGTATAACGGAATTCGGGAACGTCGACGGTGATCTCGAGCGGCGGCAGAAAACCGCCGCCGGCCCCGGCCTCTTCGCCGGAGAGAAAGTCAGGCTTCACGGAAGCCAAGCCGCCGGCCTCTTCCTGATCTTGTGCCATCTCATCCCTGTCGGGCCGCCTCTTTTTTGTCGTTGGGCGGCCTCGGTACCCAATCCTGATGATAGGGCAGCTTGCCCGCCCATGCAATCGGCGGCTTTGCGGAGCGGGAAAAGCAGCCGGGCGGCGTGGCGCGAAGCCTGCCGCCAACGCTCTTCAGCCGAAAATTGGTCTCGATGAAACCTCGAGCGAGCCGCTGTGACCCGCCTTTCCGCCATACGGCGCGCCGGTGCGGGCGCTGTCATTTGCCGGTTGACAAGTGACAGCTCTTCCAACAGAGGGCCAGATCATGATCACCCGGTCTTTGAGATTGCTCTTCGCCGCTGCGCTGCTGCTCACGCTCACTGCCTGCGGAACCAGTGTTCCCCGCCTCGACGATGCGCCAGTCAATTCCTATGCGACGCCCGTCGGCTACAAGGGCATCCGCTACTGGGGCGATGCCGAGTTAAAGAAGCTGAACGAGGCCTCGGCGGAGCGTCTCGCCGAATTGAAGGTGGCGCACAAAGCTGATCCCTCGATTCCGCTCGATCATGCCTATTATCTGGCGATTTCCGGCGGCGGCGGTGATGGCGCCTTCGGGGCCGGCATTCTCAATGGCTGGACTAAAGCCGGCACCCGGCCGAAGTTCGAGGTGGTCACCGGCATCAGCACCGGCGCGCTGTCCGCACCCTATGCCTTTCTCGGCTCCGCCTATGACGGCAAGCTGAAAGAAATCTACACCACCATCGACGACAAGGACGTGATGAAGAAAAAGGGCGCCATCAGCGGCGTCTTCGGCTCGTCGATGACCGACAACAGTCCGCTCAAGGCGCTGGTGGCGAAATACGTGACGCTGGACCTGCTCGACAAGATCGCCATCGAGCACGGCAAGGGCCGCCGCCTGCTCGTGGGCACCACCAATCTCGATGCCCAGCGCCCCGTGGTGTGGGACATGACGGCGATCGCGGCGAGTGGCAATCCGGACCGGCTGCAGCTGTTCCGCAGCGTGCTGGTGGCGAGTGCGGCCATTCCCGGCGTGTTCCCGCCGCAGCTCATCAAGGTGACGGCCGACGGAAAGCTTTACGAAGAGCTTCACGTCGACGGCGGCACCACCACGCAGGCCTTCCTCGTTTCGGCGCAGAATTCGCTGAAGGAGGTGGACAAGGCGCTGAACTTCCCGCGCAAGCGCAGCCTCTACATCATTATGAATGGCTCTTTCGCGCCGCAGGCGGAAAAGACCGAGACCAAGACGCTGGCGATCGCCGCGCGCTCGATCTCGACGCTGATCAAGAACCAGTCGATCGGCGACGCCTACCGCATGTATGCGCAGTCCCAGAAGGACGGCGTGGTTTTCAACCTCACCTCGATCCCGGCGGACTTCACCATGAAGGCGAAGAGCGAGTTCGACAGCCCCTACATGAGGGCGCTCTACGATCGCGGCTATCAGATGGGCCAGACGCCCGCCGCCTGGGACAAGGAACCGCCGGACTACAACCGCTGAGTTTCAGGCCTCCACCGTCACGGCGGTCATGCGCCACGCGGATGCGCATCTTGGACGGCCCCCGGGCGGCAAGGTCGAACTCAGGCCGGCCCAGGGCCAGCAGGTCGAAACCGCCGCGCGCCGCTGCCTGCTCCGCCAGGGCCATGGCGAGCTGTCCGGAGCGTCCCGTGACCAGCAGGCGCATCAGGCCGCAAGGCCCCGGCAGTACGGCTGCCTGGCAAACAAGGCGGCGATGCGGGCTCTCGCAACCATCGCCGGGCTCAGAAACGGAGGCCGGCCGCGACTGCGGCAAGGACGGGTGCTGCCGCATCCTTGCCGGAGAGGCGCGGCTGCTGGCCCAGCGGCAGCGGCCAGTCGATGGCCAGCGCCGGGTCGTTCCAGGCGATACTGCGCTCGCAGCCGGGCGCATAGGGCGCCGATGCCTTGTAGAGCACCTGCACGCCGGGTTCGAGCGTCAGAAATCCATGCGCGAAACCCGCCGAAACCAGGCGCGCACTTCAGATGCAAACTTTTGAGCACGAAATGGTCGGCCGAATAGGAGTGGTTTTCCTGCACCCAGCCCATGTCCACCATCCTGGCCGCCGCAAAGCGCTCGCGCTGCCAGGTCTCGGACAGGAAGCCGCGATCGTTGCCGAGCTTCCGGCGGCCGCCGGGGACTGCATGTCCGGCGAAACCGGACCTCACGGTCATCGGCATCCGAGGGCGGAGAGCTGCGCGGGTATCTGCATCTGGCGCACGGTTGCTGGCGCCGCAAGCGATGCCACCGGCGCGCGCGATGCCCTCTTCCCGCTGTCACAGGCCAACCGGTACGGAACGGCTGCAAACCGATTTCAGGGCAGTGCCTGGTGGAGCGAAGGGGGATCGAACCCCTGACCTCGGCATTGCGAACGCCGCGCTCTCCCAACTGAGCTACCGCCCCTTTTCAAGGCTGTGTCCACAGGCGGAGCGGGTTCTAGTCCGCAGCCGCGGCAGCGTCAAGCTTGCTTGGAGGCGGCCCTGCGCCTACATCTGAACAACACTAGGTGAAGAGGCTGTTTCCGATGAGTTCCATTCTGTGGCTGATCATGACGATCCTTCAGCTCTATATTTACGTCATCATTGCTATGGTCGTCATGAGTTGGCTCGTCGCCTTTGGGATCGTCAACCGCTCGAATCCTTATGTCCGGCAATTCGGTCACGTGCTTGACAGGCTCACAGAGCCAGTATTCAGGCCCATCCGGCGGATTTTGCCCGATTTGGGGGGGCTTGATGTTTCTCCGGTGATCGTGCTCTTGGGTATTCTGTTCCTCCAGAGGTTCATCCCGGAGTTGTTTATGAGTGTGTTCACGCCGTGAACTCGCCGCTCCGCCCCGGCAAGGGCGGGCTGCTTCTCAGCCTGCGCGTTACGCCCAAATCCTCGCGGGACGAGGTTTCGGGCCTCCATGTAACCTCTGACGGCACGGTGTCGCTGGCCGTGAAGGTCACGGCGGTGCCGGACAATGGGCGTGCCAACAAGGCGGTTATCGAGACCCTCGCCAAGGCCTGCCGGATGCCGAAGTCGGCGTTCGAACTGGTTTCGGGCGAAACCGAGCGCAACAAGACAATTCTGGTCACTGGAAATCCTGCAGAACTTGAGGCATGGATTGCCAGGAAAGTGAATGCAGGGAAGGAAAATTGAATATGGCGAAAGTTATTGACGGCAAGGCCTTCGCGGAAGGCCTCAGGGGGCGCATCGCCAAGGCTGTGGACAGCCTGAAGTCCAGGCATGGCTTCACCCCCGGCCTTGCCGTTGTGCTGGTGGGCGAGGACCCGGCCTCCAAGGTCTATGTGGCCAACAAGGCCAAGCAGACGGTCGAGGCCGGCATGAACTCCTGGGAACACAAGCTCCCGGCCGGGACGCCTGAAAAGGACCTGCTTGCCTTGGTCGACAAGCTCAACAACGACCCCGCCGTCCACGGCATCCTCGTCCAGTTGCCGCTGCCCAGGCACATCGACACGATGAAGGTGCTGGCCGCTATCTCGTCGGCGAAGGATGTCGACGGCTTCCATGTGGTCAATGTCGGCAAGCTGTCGACCGGCCAGGACGCGCTCGTGCCCTGCACGCCGGTGGGCTCCGTGATGCTGGCCAAGGACGTGCTGGGCAAGCTCGACGGGATCGAGGCCGTCATCATCGGCCGCTCCAACATCGTCGGCAAGCCGGTGGCGCAACTGCTGCTGGCCGAGAACTGCACCGTCACCATCGCGCATTCGAAGACCAGTGACCTGCCCGCCGTGGTGCGGCGCGCCGACCTCGTCATCGCCGCCGTGGGCCGGCCGGAGATGGTGAAGGGCGACTGGCTCAAGCCGGGCGCCACGGTGATCGACGTGGGCATCAACCGTATCGAGCGCGACGGCAAGGGCAAGCTCGTGGGCGACTGCGACTATGCTTCCTGCGAAAAGGTGGCGGGCGCCATCACCCCGGTGCCGGGCGGCGTGGGTCCCATGACCATCGCTTGCCTGCTCTACAACACCGTCAAGGCCGCCTGCGCCGCCAGGGGCATCGAACAGCCCGCGATGTAGCCCGCACCGCCTTTCCCAGACCGGGGGAGGAGGGTTGCAAATGACCATCTTCCGGGCAGCGCGCCGGGTTGCCGCCCCTTGTCGGCGCCGTTGCATGATTTTTCGTCACCCGCCATAATCGCGCCTTGCGTCAACGCGAAGCCTTTGATTGTAATCAATCCCATAATGGTTCGGGGAAAGTGCCGACAATGAAGCTGGAGGATGTCGAACCGGAAGAGAGCGCGCTTGTCATTCTCGAGCGTATCTGCGCGACGGCGGCCGGAATCTGCGGTGGGCAGGCGGCAATCCTCACTTATCACCGAGAGGGGCGGACCCGTCTCCTCGCCAGCTATGGCATCGATTACCGCTTCCGGGTCTTCGAATTCGATCTCGAAAAAGCCCCCTATGAGCGCGATCAGTTCGTGGTGAAATATGCCGCCGGGACCGAGCGGTTCTACCGGAACTTCGCCGCATCGCTGGGGATTTCGAATTGCACCCTGTTCGTGCGGGCGCCGGTTTCGGTGACCGGGAGGCACACGACCTCGCTCATCATTCTCGGCACGTCCGGCGTGAAGCGGCTTTCCGAGGCGCGGCTCAGGGCGGTAAGGGAGGCGGCGCAGCTGAGCCGGGAGAAGCTCGATCCGCATTTCGCGGCTCTCGACGATGACAGCGAGCATGTGTCCGCCGTCGCCACCCTGGCCGAGGTGGCCGCCAGCGTGGAGATATCGCCCAACCTGGTGGGGCTTGTCGATGACCGGCTGAAGATTCTCGCCATCAGCGCATCGCTTGCCGAAACCGTTGGCCGCAAGGTGGCCGATCTCGTCGGCCAACGCGTGGGCGACATCGGGCTGCAGTCGGGCGATGCCGCGTCGTTTCTGTTCCGCAAGGCGCTCGACACCGGCATTTCGCCGCCGCCCTATGAGGTGATCCGGCCGCATCCGGATGGCGGCATGCAGGTCTTCGTGGTCAATGCCACGCCCTTCAGCCCGATGGATACGAAGCAGTACTTCGTCTACTTCTCGGCTCGCGACGTCACCGCCATCAGCCGGCGCGCGGAGACGCTGAGCCGCCGTTTCAAGCCCACCCACCAGGAAGTTCACGGTTTCGAGGAGCCATCGATGCGCTTCCTCCTCGACACGCTGGTGCGGCGGCGCGCGCTGCGCGAAAGAAACGGCATCAGCTATCTCACCTTCGAAAGCTGGCGGCTGCCGATCCGCACCTATCAGATCGCCGCGCTCAAGGCCCTGAAGCAGAATGTTCCGCTGGAACTGAGCCACGCCGTGGCATCGCGCATGGCTGGCGAAATCAATCATTTCGTCGGCCTGTCGGCGTTCAAGTTCATCGTTCCCGTGCCCTGCGGCAACAGCGCCGGTGACAGTTGCCTGTCGCTCGAGATCGCCCGGTCGCTGGGCTCGCTCACCGGGCTGCCGGTGCTGTCCTGCCTCAGCCTGCCGCGTGGTGGTGGCAGTTCGCACCCGAAGAACAATGTCCGCCGGGCGCGCATGTCGCTGACGGAGACGATCTCCGGTCCGGCGCTGCTCGTCGATGACGTGGCCACCTCCGGCAGCCACATCGAGGAGGCCACGCGCCTGCTGCGCCCCACCTGCGGCGCGGTGCTGGCCGTGGCGTGGATCGGAACGTGACGCCGCGGGCCTAAGCTCATGCGCCGGCGCGCCCCGCTCATTTTCCTTGTGCGGAGCAGCTTTGCAAAGAGGTTGCTGGCAAGGGTCCATCGTTACAGTCTTGCGTTCTGAAAGGTCCGAGAAACCGTTCGGTGAAGAGGCTGCAAGTTGCAGAAAGGCCGCGCCCAGAGTCTGTTCCTGCTGGTGACCGCCCTCGGGCTCACCCCGATTGCCCTGTCCTACGGTCTGTCCCCCGGGCGGAGCCTCGGGTGGCTGTTCGGCATCGATGCCTCGGCGGTCAACATCCGCCATGTTTTCCGTGCGGTCATGGGTCTCTACCTGGCGCTTGCCTGCTTCTGGGCCGCAGGCGCCTTCATGCCGGGCTTGCGTATTCCGGCCCTTTGGAGCCTCGTTGTGTTCATGGTTGGGCTGGCGCTGGGCCGCATCCTCAGCATTCTGGTGGACGGCTGGCCGCATCCTCAGCATTCTGGTGGACGGCTGGCCGCACCCGCTTCTGGTGGCCTATACGGTGATCGAACTGATTTTTGCCGTGGCCGGCTGGCGGCTGCTCACCAAGGCGGAGGCTGAGCTTCCGTCAGGCCGGTAACTGGCTCAACCCTGCCCGGCGGCGCGGTGGCCCTCGGCCTTGGCTTTCTTCGACCGCTCGATCGAACTCATGGTTCAATGTTGATGATCTGGCCGAGGCGTGACCGGAACAAGTCCATCTCGCCCGTCCCGCGCCGCTCACGTGGCTTCATCGCCCAATCCTCCGCCGATCTGCCGGCAGAGTGAATCACGCATCGCGACCTCAGTGAATCGCAGAATAAACTTGCAAGGAAACCACGATCGACGCCCCGCTTTCCTGCAGAATCGAAGACTTCAAGCGATGCGATCAAAGTCCGAAATCAACGGCTTGGGAATTGTTCACAACCGATGGATAATCTCTCCAGTCACAAGACTGCCCGCGCTGAAGCAGCCATCAAGGCATGTGGCGCCCGGCTCGTGTTCCTGCCCCCATACAGCCCCGACCTCAATCCCATCGAAATGGCCTTCGCCAAGCTCAAGGTTCATCTGCCGGTTTCAGCAATCAGTTCGTCATGGCCCTCTGACCCTCGACGGGAGGAACGCTTGAACGGCCGGGCCAGCGCGGGAAGCCCATATCCCTTGCCCGCGGCCGAAGGGCGCGACTGAACGAGCGAACATCAAACAATCATGTCAACTGGTCAAATGCCTCCAGCGCCTTTGCGGCATAGACAGCACCAGGTCCTCCCGACATCTCAACCGAAACCGCAAGCATCTCAATCAACTCTTCGCGCGAGGCGCCGTGCTTCCTGGCCGCGGACGCATGATAAATGATGCAGTCCTCGCAACCCTTTGCGACGGCAATGGCCACCGCCGTCAATTCCTTCAGCGCGGCGGAGATCTTTCCGGGTCTCGTGGCCGCCACGGCGAGGCTGTTGAAGGCCATCATCGTCTGCTTCTCGGCTTTGAACAGCCCCATGAGGCGGCTATTGACTGCCTCGAGTTTTTCCTTTGCGTCAGCCATGACGTGCTCCTTGCCTAGAAGAATGCCTTGCCGTTCTCCTTCGAGAACGCATGCCACTTGTTCGTGTTGACCGTCATGTAGCAAGTCTGACCTTCTTCGCCCGAAAACTCGGTGGAGGTCTTTACCCGGATGCGGCAATCGTCCAGATCGACATCGACAATCATGTCTCCGCCAAGCAGCTCGGTCACGAAGATCTTGCCCGTAATGCAACTGTCCGATGGCTTCGTCATCGAAATCGAAAGAGCGTCCGGCCGCACGCCCATGCGCAATGCGCTCCCGCGCGAGCCATCGGAGAGCCGGCGCTGCTGTTCCTCGGTGACGGGAACTGCGAAATTCTGGTGAATGAAGTGCGCGCGTCCGGCGCGGTCCTCCACCCCGACGTCAACGAAGTTCATCGCCGGTTCGCCGACAAAACCGGCCACCCAGGCATTTACCGGATGATTGTAAACTTCCCGCGGCGTGCCGAGTTGCTGCAACTCCCCATCATGCATGACAGCGATCGTGTCCGCCATCGACATGGCTTCGAGCTGATCGTGGGTCACGTAGATCATCGTCGTTCCCAGCGTGCGCTGCAGATGCTTGATTTCGCCACGCATGTGAGCGCGCAGCTTGGCGTCAAGATGGGCGATCGGCTCGTCGAACAAAAACAGATTCGGCTCCCGCACGATGGCGCGCCCAATGGCAACGCGCTGCTTCTGACCGCCGGACAATTCCTGTGGACGGCGTTCAAGAAGATGATTGATCTCGAGGAGCTTGGCGGCAGCCGTTACCCGCTCCTTGATAACCGAAGCATCCTGCCCCCGTAACTTCAGGGGGTTCGCCATGTTTTCGTAAACGCTCTTGTGCGGATAAAGCGCATAGTTCTCGAACACCATGGCCACGTCCCGATCCTTGGGAGCCAGGCCGTTGATCGGGCGCTCGTCGAACAGGATCTGCCCGGACGTGATATGCTCAAGGCCCGCAACCATGCGCATCGTCGATGATTTGCCGCATCCTGACGGACCGAGAACCGACAGGAACGATCCGTCCGGACACTCGATGTTGAGATCCTTGACGGCGGGCATGTCGCCGTATTTCTTCCACACGTTCCTGAATGACACCTTTGCCATTGCGAGCTCCTGCTATTCCTTGACCGCGCCCATGGTGAGGCCCGTGACGAGATACTTACGGATGACGAGGCCGAGGAACATCATCGGCAGCGTCGTGACGACGCCGGCCGCCATGATCTGCCCCCACTGGATGTTCTGGGGCTGCACCAATTCGCGCGTCGCGGCCGGCAAGGTCTTGGCGCCACCCGAACCGATGATGGCGGCGAACAGGTAGTCATTCCACGCAAAGAGTATGCACAGCACGACGAAAGCGCCAATGCCCGGTGCAACCAGTGGCAGGATCGCACGAAGCGCCTGGAACCTGGTTGCGCCATCGATCATCTGCGCCTCCTCGATGGCGTAGGGCACATTGTCGAAGAAGCCCTTCAATATCCAGATGGCGAAGGGGAGGTTGAAGGTCGTGTATGCGAGAATGAGGCCCGGAAGCGTCCCGACAAGGTCCAACTGCCGGAATATCCAGTAGAGAGGAACCATGACTGCGACGACTGGCGCCATGCGGGTCGAGATTATCCAGAAGAAGAGATCGCCCTTGCCCTTGAAATCGATGCGCGACAGCGAATAGGCGCACATCGACCCCAGGATGACCGACACCACCGCGGACCCGCCCGCCGCGACGAGCGAATTGAACAGGTAGGTTGTGAAGCCAAGACGGGCGAAGAGCTCATAGTAGTGCTTGGTTGTCGGCGTGAATTCAAAAAACACGGTGACCCCTGCCCAGTCTCCCACCGCCGGAAGTTTAAACGCCTCGAGCAGGTCCTTGAAGGACGACATAAACATGATGAACAGCGGCAGCACCGTCCACACCACATAGAAGGCGAGGAAGACGGCGGAGAACCACCTGAACGCCCTCGACAACGGCGTTTCGTACTGAATGACTTCGCGGGACGCCATTGCTTACACCTTGCTTGGCTGCTGGCGGTCGAACACACGCACCAGGAGTTTTCCGAGAATGATGGTGACAACGAGAAGGATCAGTGCGATCGCGGCGCCACGGCCCAGCTTGAAGAACTTGAACGACACCTCGAAGAGGTAGACGGGCAGGATCTTGGTCGCATTGCCGGGGCCGCCGCCGGTGAGCACGAGAATCGAGTCGATGAAGCGGAAATTATCCATGAACCGGAGCATGATCGCGATCAGCAACACCGGATAGAGATTCGGCAGCGTAACGGAAACGAAGTTCCGGAACGGAGAAGCCCCGTCGACCATGTTGGCTTCAAGCTGATCCTGCGGAACGCGCTTCAGGCCGGCAAGGGTGATGAGCGTAATGAGCGGCGTCCATTGCCAAACGTCGACAAGCACGAGACCGATCATCGCCGTATTCGAGCTGGCGAGGATCGACTTCGGCCCGAGGATCCCAAGGCTCTGCAGCAGCCAGTGATACCAGCCGAACGTTCCGTTATAGAGGAAATACCACACCATGCCGGCGACCAGAGGCGCCATCATCATTGGCATCAACAGCGTCGTGACAAGAATCTTCTCAAGCCGTGTTCCGTTGAGGGCCAGCGCCAGGAACACGCCAATGACGATCTGCAGCGTCAGACACATGGCGCTGTACTGAGCGAGCAAAACCCACCCCATGAGGAAGCGTGTGTCGGACGGCAGCTTGATGAAATTGGCGAAGTTGTTCCACTCGACGTGGCCGATGTCAACGTCGTGGAGACTCATGTAGATCATCCAGAAGAACGGATAGATCGATATGAACGCCAGAACCAGGATGGCAGGCGCCATGAGCCAGAAGTAGAAGCTCTTCGAGCGCGGCTTATTGAGAGAGGCCGGTTCCGTGACGGACATGGGAACCGGACGCGACTCCACGCTGTCCGGAAACTGGCGGACACGGAAAAGGTCCATGTTTCGGCTGCCGCCCGAAGTCTTCCGGGCCGCCCCGCCTCGATTTGGCATGGATGCGTCTGTCATCGGCTCGCTCGATGGTTGAGGGGATTTGCACCGGCGGCAGATTGCCGCCGCCGGTCAATGTGTAGCGGAGCGATTAGCCCGCGCCGTTCAGCTCGTCGAGCTGGGTCTGGATCGACTTCGCGGCCTCTTCGGGAGACAGCTCGTTCGACAGGCACTTCTGAACCTCGCCCGCGAGGATCGAGTGATACTCGTTGGCGTTGGGGATCTTCGGGCCGAGTACGAAGTTCGGATCCTTGATGCCGAAGTTGTAGACGGCGTCGAAGGTCAGCGCGTTCGGCATGGTGGTCGGACGCTGCGCGGCCTTCTTGACGTCTTCGCGTTCAAGCACGGACTTGCGTGTCGGCGTGCCGCCGAGGCCCTTGAGCACGTTGTACTGGTTGTCCTGGGACACCGACCAGATTGCAAAGATGTAGGCCGCGCGCTTGAGGTCGTCGGAAGCATTGCCGTTGATGCCGATGCCGCCGATGCCGCAATTCGTGCCGTTCACCGGCTCGCCGCCGTTCTTGATCCACTTCGGATCGCCCTTCGGGCAGGGCGCGTAGGCGGTCTTGCCGCCGGCCGCACGCGACTTGGACTCGTCCTCGATCGAGGCCGCAAATTCGTGATACTGCGTCTGCATCGCGATATTGCCGGACTGGTAGACGGTGTTGAGCTCAAGCGTGCCGTTGGCAAGGTTGTCCGGATGGCAGACATCCGCCAGTGCCTTGAACTTCTGCAGCATGAACACAGACTGCTCATCGCCCCAGTTCGTCTTGCCCGGTTCTTTCGAGCCATAGACGTCGTCGATATTCCAGTCCATCCAGCGGCCATTGGCGAAGAGGAAGCGCTGGATGTCAAGCTGCGTGGTCCACGCGAAGGAGCCCTGATGCTGGGCATAGCCATAGGGGACATCCTTGCCGGACTCCTTGGCCTTCTTGAAGAAGGTGGCCATGTCGATCACGTTCTGCCATGTCGAATCCTTGTTGAACTCCAGCCTGTATCCGTACTCGGCTTCGAAGTCCTTGCTGTTCGCCTCGAAGAGATCCTGACGGTAGAAGGTACAGGCGATTGCCGCGTCATAGGGAAGAGCGATGATCTTGCCCTTCTGGTAGAAGCGGCCGCAAGCGGAAAGGAAGTTTGTGAACCAGGCGTCGTCACCATAACCTTCCGGGTCCTGCGGCAGGGTTTCGTCGCCGAACATCGGCGTGAGGTCAGCGTAGAAATCCGCGAAGGGCGAACCGATCGGCTTGTCCTGCACATAGTTCAGCACGTAGTCCGCTTTGCCGCCGCGCAGGTCGATGCCGACCTTTTGCTGCACCACCGGAAGGTCGTCGGTGAGAATTGTGACTTCGATGCCGGTTTTATCGGTAAAGGCCTTGATATTGTCGCGGATCGCGAAGGACGGAGGGGTATTCTCCGACATGAAGACAAGCTTCGAACCGGCATATTGCTTCCACTTCGCATCGTCGGTCGACGCGGCCTGAACCTTGGAGCGGGTGATGGTGGAGCCGAGACCAAGGGTCAGGCCGCCAGCACCGAGAGCAGTGGCGGCGCCGCCGCCCAATTCAAGGAACTTTCTGCGGTTGATTCTCCGGTAAACGGCGTTTTTCGGTATCGAGAACATAGGTGTTTTCTCCCATATGGATTTTATCTCTGCTGTCGATCAAACAGGCGCCGCCAGGGCATCATGCCGCTACGGCGCCTCGCGGAACGTCTCAAACTTCCGTGATCTGCGCTCCTCCTTTCTGTGGCCGCTTCAGCGGCTTGCGAAGGTATCGGCTACGAGCCAGCGATGTGAGCCTTGATCAGCGCATTCACATCGCTGGCCTTTTCCATGAAGACCATGTGGCCGGCGCCGTCGAAGACGGCGACCTTGGCGCCAGGCAGGTTCTGGGCGTGGGAATGCGGGATGATCTCGTCCTGCTTGCCCCAGATGACAAGCGCCGGCGGGGCTTTGCCCGCCGCGAGCCTGGCGCCCGGCTGGTCCTGCTGGGTCTGGCCGGCGAAGAGCGCTGCGGCGAGGTCCTTCAGCAGGGGCTCGACGCCATCGAGCCGCTTGTATTTCAGCACGTCATCAACGAGCTGGCGGCTGACGAGGCTCTTGTCGGCGAAGAGCTGCTCAAGCACCGGCTTCAGGTCCTTGCGGCCCTGGGCGGCGAGGTAACTGTCGACATAGGAGCCGATCTCGCGGCCCAAACCAGCCGAGCAGATGAGGGTGAGCGAGTCCACCTTGCCGGGGTCGCTGGCCGCCATGTGCATGGCAATAGCCCCGCCCATGGAGTGTCCGACCAGATGGGCGCTGTCGATCCCGACTGTCGTCATGAAGCTCGCGACAGCATCGGCCAGCGCGCCAAGGCCGGGCTTGTCGAGAGACTTTGCCGACTGGCCGTGACCCGGCAGGTCAAGGGCGTAAACGGTGGCCGATTCACCGAGGGCGTCGATGTTGAACAGCCAGTTGTCGAGGTCGCCGCCAAAGCCATGGATGAGGATCGCCGTTTCATCTCCCGAACCGCGCTTGGCATAGCGGAGTTTGCCAGAGGAGGTTTCGGCATACTCGTATTTCGGGCCCTGCTCCGCCTCGTCCTCGTCCGCCGAGGGCGTGACGAAGGACGAGACATAGGCGTCGATCTCCTCCTCCGGCACCGACGGGTCGGCGATGACGCCCAAGAGCGACTTCACTGGATAGACGGTATCCGGCTCTCCGACCCGCCGGCGCAGGACGCCGCTTTCATGCGCCTCGACCGCACCCGCGATCTTGTCCGTCTCGACCTCGAGGATGGCGTCTCCCGGATTGATCCGGGAGCCGTCCTCGAGGAGCCAGCCCGTCACCTTTCCCTCCTTCATGGAGAGGCCCCACTTGGGCATGACGATCGGCACAATGCGCTGGTCACTCATTTCTCTGTCCTCAAACAATCAATCACGTTCAATGCGCCATCGACTTCTTCACCGCCTTGGCGATGGCTTCGGCCGAGGGGATGTAGAGGTCTTCCAGCACCGGCGAGAAGGGCACCGGCGTGTGCGGCGCGGTGACCATCTGGATCGGGCCCTTCAGGGCCTTGAAGCACTCCTGGGTGACCATGGCGGAGACGTCCGCCGCGATGGAGCAGCGCGGATGCGCCTCATCCACGCAGATCACGTGGCCGGTGCGCTCGGCGGAGTCGATCACCGTATCCCAGTCGATGGGCGAGAGCGTGCGCAGGTCGATGACCTCGCACTCGACGCCCTGTTTGGCGAGTGCGGCCGCCGCGTCCATGGCGCGCTGGACCATCATGCCATAGGTCACGATGGTGGCATGCTTGCCGTCACGCACCACATTCGCCTCGCCGAAGGGGATGGCGTAGGACTCGGCCGGCACGTCGGCTTCCGCGCCATAGAGATTCTTGTGCTCGCAGAAGATCACCGGGTCATTGTCGCGGATCGACTGGATCAGCAGGCCCTTGGCGTCATAGGCGTTGGACGGGCACACCACCTTGAGACCGGGGATGTGCACGAACAGCGGGGTGAGCATCTGGCTGTGCTGGGCGGCCGCACGGAAGCCCGCACCCACCATGGCGCGGATGACGACGGGTGTTTCCGCCTTGCCGCCGAACATGTAGCGGAATTTGGCCGCCTGGTTGAAGATCTGGTCGAAGCAGACGCCCATGAAGTCAAGGAACATCAGTTCCGCCACGGGCCTCATGCCGCAGGCCGCGGCGCCCACGGCGGCGCCGATATAGGCCGACTCCGACAGCGGCGTATCGAGCAGCCGGCCCGGATATTTGGCGTTGAGCCCCTTGGTGACGCCGAGGACGCCGCCCCAGGCGTCGATTTCGCCCATGCCGCCGGCGCCGCCGACGATGTCTTCACCCATCACGAACACCGATGGGTCGCGGGCCATTTCCTGGTCGAGCGCCTCGTTGATTGCCTGGCGCATGCTGATTTTGCGTGCCATTGTCTGTCTCTCCTTCGCGCTCAGTAGTTCACATAGACGTCGGTGGTAAGGTCCGCCGCGGTGGGCAGCGGTGCAGCTTTGGCGAAAGCGGAGGCTTCCTGAATCTCGGCCACGACTTCGCGGTCGATGGCATCGAGTTCGCCCCGGCTAATCACGCCAGCCTCCATCACACGCTGGGTAAACATCTTGAGGCAGTCCTTGTTGGCGCGGATGTCGTCAAGCTCGCCCTTGGCGCGGTAGGTCTGCTGGTCGCCCTCGAAGTGGCCATACATGCGGATCATCTTGCATTCGAGCAGCGCGGGTCCACCGCCCTCGCGCGCCCGCTTGATGATTTCGCCCGCCGCCTCGTAAACGGCGAAGAAGTCGAGGCCGTCCACCGTGACGCCGGGAAGGCCGAAGCCCGCGGCGCGGTCGACGAAGCTGTCCACCGCCACCGCATAATCGCGCGAGGTGGATTCGGCATAGCCGTTGTTCTCCACCACGAAGATGGCGGGAAGGTTCCACACGGCGGCGAGGTTGAGGCTCTCGAGGAAGGTGCCCTGGTTCGAGGCGCCGTCCCCGACGAAGGAAATGGCGACACCGCCATCGCCGCGGTACTTGGCGGCAAGTGCAGCACCGCAGACCAGCGGCGCGCCGGCGCCGAGGATGCCGTTGGCGCCCATCATGCCCTTGGACAAGTCGGCGATGTGCATGGAACCGCCCTTGCCGCGGCAGGAGCCCGACACCTTGCCGTAGATCTCCGCCATCATGCCGCTGGTGTCCACACCCTTGGCGATGCAGTGGCCATGGCCACGGTGGGTGGAGGCGATGCGGTCCTTGTCCTCGAGGTGCATCATGATGCCGGTGCCGGCGGCCTCTTCGCCCGCATAGAGGTGGACGAAGCCCGGAATGTCGCCCTTGGCGAAGTCGGCGTGCAGGCGCTCCTCGAACTCGCGAATAGTGCGCATGGTGCGATAGGCTTGCAGAAGTCCGGGTTTATCCAGGGGGAATATCCCGGCCGTGCTGTTTGGAGCAGTCATCATTGTCCTCCCACTCTCTTCAGTTTCTGGTCTGGCTTCATTCTCATCAGGCCGTGGCGCGCGGCGTATTGCATGCAGCCGCTGACGTTCACGGTCCTGAAGGCGTTGGGCACGAGTTCGATCGTCACATCGTCGTCGCGCGTGAAGGAGACTTCGCGCTCGCCGTCGAGCGCAATAGAGCCGTCGGCAATCGACGGACGGTATTTGTGGTTGGGCTTCATCGGCGCATAGTCGCGGATGCCGATGCCACGCATGTAACCAGGCGCTATGGGCGTATCGAGAACGATGCTGGCCTCGTCCTCGGGCGCGAGGCGCACATGCAACCCGCCCTCATCGAGCCGCGAGACGGGGCTGAGCAGCCCGGCAATCGCCGACATGCCGATCACCTCGGGGTCGGCGAAGGTCACGAAGAGCTCGCGGAACGTCTCGGTGCGCCACAGGGCGCGCGCGCCAATATATCGCTCGGTCACCACCGCCACGTCCACCAGCGCGATCTCCTCATGGCCGTTCACGCGCACCGTGATCTTCTTGTTGGGAAGATAGGCATGCGAGGCCGGCACCTTGCCCGTTACCGCAAGGCCCACGGCAAGCCCGGTGATGGTGGGCTCGCGATGCTCCGGGAAGGCGTTGTTGGTGCCGGTCGAGACGCCGGCGATGGGAACATCGCCGCAGGCGGTGACCACCGCACGGTGCGTGCCGTCGCCACCTAGCACCACAATGGCCGCCACACCCTTCTCTTTCATCAGGCGGGCCGCCTTCAGCGTGTCGTCCACCGTGCCGGAAATCTTGTAGTCGAGATGTTCGACCCTGGGGAAATGCGTCTGACCCTGGTTCTCCGCCCGGTCGATGCCGCGGCGGACATGGTGCCGGATGCCGCCGTTCTCCGGCATCATCCAGACATGATCGACGCCGCAGGCCTTCACGCAGGACAGGATGCGCAACACGATGTTGGCGCGGTCGGTGATCTGCAAGGCAGTCGCATTGGCGATCACCCGGCGGATGTCACGCGCGGAGACTGGATTGGCGATGATGCCGATGGCGCTTCCCATGCTCTTCCAAGTTTTCTTGAAATATTCTCGGAACCCAATCTGCAATAACGATGCCAATCGGCGCTAGAGACCCTCGCATCTGGTTTTCAAGAAAAGCAGCGCAGCAATGGAATTTTGCGCATGCGAAAGAAACCCGATGGACCAATGGATCTGTTGCGCTGTGCGCAACACCTGTGGCGCCACACACGCCACATGTGGAATTACGTGCTGCGCGGCGGCAGCGTGACCCCCAATCGCCGCATGCGGCGATGCAACGTCGTGCGATCGACACCCAGCAGGCGCGCGGTGGCGGATATGTTCCAGCCGGTACGGCGCAGATCTTCTCGCAAGGACGCCGCTTGCTTGCTGTTGGACCTTGCCGCATCCGCAGCGCTGGCCTCGCCGTCACCGTCGATGCGCCGGAACACCTGATCCGGCAGATCATCCAGCCCAATCTCCGGATCGCTGGCGACCGCACATGCAAAATCGATGACGTTGACGAGTTCACGGATATTGCCGGGCCACCCATAGGAAGACAGGACGCCAAGCGCCTTGGACGACAGGCTGCGCGCCGATCCATCGGGATAGGCGCGGCTCTCCAGCAATTGCGCAACAAGCCAAGCCAAATCGACACGATCGCGCAGGGGCGGAAGTGTGATGGTTACGCCATTGAGGCGGAAATACAAATCCTCGCGGAACAAGCCCTTCTTCACCATGCCGAGCAAGTCCCGGTGGGACGCCGCAATGACCCTCATGTCAACGGGATAGGGCCGTGTCCCGCCGATGGGCATCACCTCCCGCTCGGCGAGCACGCGGAGGAGCCGCGTCTGCGAGCCGAGCGGCATGTCGCCGATTTCATCGAGGAACAGCGTTCCGCCATGCGCCTCGCGGATTAGGCCCTTCTTGCCCTTGCTCAGGGCGCCGGTGAACGAGCCGCCCTCATAGCCAAAGAGTTCGCTCTCAATCAGGTTTTCCGGCAGTGCGCCGCAATTGACGGGAACAAAGGGTCCCTGGGCCCGGACGCAGGACTGATGGATCGCCTTGGCGAGGTATTCCTTGCCCGTCCCGGTTTCGCCGCTCACCAGGACACTTATGTTGGTATTGAGCAGGCGCGAAAGCTTATTAAGGTTGCGTTGTATCGAGGGATCTTCGCCCGCCACCGCCTTCAGGGCCTTTGGTATCCTGCTCTCCTCCTGCTGGACCGGCGCCGGCAGGACGCGGATCGTTGCCGGCGGCACGACCTGGATGAACAAGCTCCGCCCCGAGCCTGTGAGCCTCATCACGTTGCGTTCGATGGAGTTCGGCCTGGCAAATCGGGTAAGGCCGTCGATCTCGCAGTCCAGAAAGTCAGAAATGGGCCGGCCAAGCGCCTGCTTGGCGTCTCGCCAGCCGGTCTTCATCTCCTCCGCCAGAAGCTGGCGGGCATGGTGATTGAAACCCGCGATACGTCCTGATGAATCGAGCGCCAGCACATAGTCGGTGTCGACCTCCGCCAACGCCTGGTTGGCAGTCAGCTTGACGATCCAGTTGCGCGAGCAGGACCGGATGAAACTGGCTGTTTCGATGCGGTGGGCGAAGTTCCTGACCATTTGCAAGGCAAGGAACTGGCTTGACTTTTCGCGTGGTGAACGCAGGGCCGAAATGTCCAGCACGGCGGAAAGATTGCCAACGGGATCGAAGATCGGCGCCACGGTGCAGGTCAACGGAATATGCGTGGCGTCGAAATGGTCACTCTGGTGAATGGTGAGGGATTCTCCGGTGGCGATGCAGGTGCCCGTGCCGTTGGTCCCGGCGCGCGCCTCGTTCCAATCTGCACCCATATAGAGGCCGGCCGCCCGAAGGTAGTCGGTCGTCGCTTGATCGCCGATGTAATCGACTGTGATGCCCTGATTGTCACTCAGGAGAACGACGTAGCCGAGCCCTGCCACTTGCCGGTAGAGCGCCTCGACGCCAAAGCGCGCGGTGCGCAAGAGTTCCTCCATCGCATCGCGATGCTCCCGAAGCCGGGGATCTTCAACGATGACAGCAGGCCGAAGCACGGTTGGGTCAAGCCGGTGATTGCCCACGCAGCGCCGCCATGATTCCAGAATAAGCGGATCTCGCTCAGTCGGACCGCCCTCCGCGGCGCGAATGAGTTCCTTGATGTGATCCGTGTGCGAGGATGAGATCGCAGCCTCCTCTGTCTGAAGCGGACATCAAACGCGAAAAAATCGTGTGTCAAGCATCAAGCGCGCCGAAGCCTCCTTCCGCAGCGCAATAAAACTGCCGCATTGCACAGTGGCACACGACCTGCATGGGGTAGCGGCTGTACGCATCCGTGCGTTCGCAGTTGCAAGAATGGGGACTGGCAATATGAGTTGGCTGACCAATAGCTACATGGGACGCAAGGCGGTCGCCCGCGGTGTGGAGGGCAGGACGCACCTTCTGAACAAGGCAGTCCAGGGCGACTATCACTATGTCTATGGGCCCTACGCGAAGCCCGTCATGGCGATCAGGCCCGGCGACATTGTCATCGCCGAGACCGAGGACGCCTTCGCTGGAGCGATCAGAACCGTGGATGACTTGCCTTCCCAGAAGTTGCACTTTCCATTCGTCAACCCGCAATGCGGGCCTATTGCCGTTGATGGCGCCGAGCCGGGCGATGTGCTCTGTGTCTCGATCAAGTCGATCGTTCCACGTGGACCGCAGCCGGCCGGAACCTCAGCTCTCATTCCCGAGTTCGGCGGACTCGTCTCGAATGGCCAGACGGCGATGCTGAACCCGCCGCTCCCCGAGCGGGTGATGAAATATGAGGTGACGGAAGCGGGCGTGAAGTTCAATGACCGCATCACGCTGCCATATGAGCCGTTCATTGGCACCCTCGGCGTCTCGCCGCTGATCGAGGCGGTTCTCTCGCTGCAACCCGACTACTGGGGCGGCAACATGGACCTGCCGGATGTGGCCCCGGGGGCGGTCGTCTACTTCCCGGTGCTGCACAAGGATGCCTATCTCTACCTCGGCGACTGCCATGGCCGGCAGGGCGATGGCGAGCTCTGCGGCGTGGCCGTCGAGATGGCGTCCACCACGACGATCCAGGTGGACCTCATCAAGGACTGGCGGATCGCATGGCCGCGGCTCGAGACAGAGGAGTTCATCATGACCATTGGCTCCGCGCGGCCGATGGAGGATGCAGCCCGCATTGCCTATCGCGAACTGACACGCTGGCTGGCGGCGGATTACGGCTTCGACGAGCTCGAGGCCTATTTCCTGCTCACCCAGGCGGGCCGCGTGCGGGTGGGCAACATGGTGGACCCGAAATACACTCTCGGCGCCTCGATCAGGAAGACATATCTCGGGCAATAGAAACTCAAAAACAGGGAGAGAAAACATGGATCTCGGCCTCAAGGGACTGAACGTGCTTGTGACTGGCGGCACCAAGGGCATCGGCCGGCGCGCCGCCGATATGTTTGCAGACGAAGGCTCCAACGTTTCAGTCTGCGCCCGCAACGCCGCCGAGGTGAAGGATGCGGCCGCCGCCCTCGCGAGCAAGAACGTGAAATCGTTCGGGCAAGCCATCGATGTCGGCAACAAGGCCGAACTCGAGGGCTGGGTGCATGAGAGTGCGAAGGTGCTTGGCGGCATCGATATCGTCATTGCCAATGTGTCCGCATTGGCAGCCGCCGAGGACACGGAAGAGTCCTGGCGCGCGGAATTCGAGATTGACATGATGCACACGGTGCGCACGGTGAATGCCGCACTTCCCTATCTCGAGGCGTCGAAGTGGCCGTCCATCGTCATCGTGTCATCGGTATCGGGGCGCGAGATCGACTTCACGGCGCCTGCCTATGGGGCTTTCAAGGCGGCGCTGATCCACTATGCGCATGGACTTGCCCATAAGCTTGCGCCGAAGCTCATTCGGGTAAACTCGGTGTCGCCGGGCAACGTCTACTTCAAGGACGGTATCTGGCATTTCATCGAAAAGAATATGCCGGAGTTGTTCAAGCAGGCTCTCTCGCTGAACCCGACGGGCCGCATGGCGACGGCGGAGGAAATCGGCAAGGGCATTGTCTTTCTCGCAAGCCCGGCCTCGAGCTTCACCATGGGAACCAATCTGGTGATCGACGGCGCCCTGACAAAGGGCGTGCAGCTTTAGGAGCAGCGGAGCAGATATGGCAAAGAGCAGACAGGTCGCGCTTCCAGGCGGAACGGTGCTTAACGCGCTGGAGGCCGGCAGCGGCCCCGCACTCCTCATGATCCCCGGCTGGTCGCAGTCGGCTGCGGAGTACGGCCGGAACATTGAGGAGCTTGCTCAGGGCAGACGTGTGATCGCCCTCGACATGCGCAGCCATGGCGAGAGCCCCGATGCCGCCTGCGGACATCGCATCCAGCGCCTCGCGATGGACCTTCGCGAGGCGATGGACGCCCTTGGGCTTGATCGCGTGGATGTGCTCGGCCATTCCATGGGGAGCTCGGTCATCTGGAGCTATCTCGATCTCTTTGGCGAGGACAGGTTGCGGCGTCTGGTCATCGTCGATCAGGCGCCCATGGTGGCCGCCCTGCCCGGATGGGACGCTGAAGCGCGCAAGTCGTTTGGGTGCCTCCTGCCTGACGTGCAGTCAGTGGCCGGCTTCTGCGATGCGGTGCGCGCCACATCGACCGTCGAGGGCGCCAAGGAGATCCTCAGAGGCATGTTCACGCCGGGCATCCCGGAGACGGACCTGAACTGGATCGCCAGCGAGAACCTGAAGATGCCGCGCGCCGCTGCCGCCGACCTGCTGTTCGATCACTGCCTGAACGACTGGCGGGACGTGATCGTCAACACGCGCCTGCCATCCCTGGTCATCGGCGGCCGAAAGAGCATTTTTTCGGCTGAATCACAAGAATGGATCGCCTCGGTCAATCCGAACGCCAGGGCGTCGATCTATGAAGAACATGAAGGAGGAAGTCACTTCATGTTCTTCGAAAACCCCCGCCGTTTCAACGCCGAAGTCTCGGCATTCCTCTCAACATAGTTGGTGCAAGCGGAGAAGACATGGCTCTCAAACGCATGATCGTCGAACTTGGCATGGGAACGGACCTCACCGGGGCCGATTACACCAAAGCCGCCATCCGGGCGCTGAAAGACGCGCTCTGGCACAACTCGCTCACCATTGCCAATGCCGTCGGTCTCAGCCCGCATGACATGCACGTCAAGGTGCTGGTGGGCGTTCCGAAGCCGCACCTGGTCGACAAGGCCGCCGTCGCAGCGGCGCTGCCCTATGGCAAGCCGGCCGTCGAGGTCGTCGAGGGTGGTCTCGAGATCATGAATGACGAAGGCACAAACCTGACGCTGATGGCAAACGCCGCAGCCGTCGTCTACCTTGATATTCCGGAGAAGAAGTAATGTCACTGAAGCGCGTCATCCTCGAAATGGGCCATGGCAACGACATGCATGGCGGCGACTACACCAAGGCCGCGCTCAGGGCGGTTCAGGACTGCATTCATCATTCGTCTCTTCCCTTCCTGCGCACCCTCGGTGTCGAACCGAAGACGATGCAGATCGAAGTCACCATCGGTGTGCAGCAACCCGGCAAGGTGGACAAGGCCGCCGTGGCCGCCAGCCTCCCGCACGGGCAGGTGACTGTGAAAGTGGTGAAGGGCGGGCTCGACGTTCCGGACGAGGAGCGCGGCGGCGTGTCGGTGATCGCCACGGCGGGCGTCGCCGTGCGCCTCGATCTCGAGGCGCATCTCGGTCTGGCATGAGGAAGAGCGGCTGCAGCTGCAGACGCGGGACGATGCCCCGCTTTGACGGTTCAACTCAGGCCAGTCTTCTGCGCCAATTCCCGCCCGCCGGCGGCGGCGTGGCCCGCGGCGGCGCTGGCCCATGCCGCGCTCAGGCGATTGGCGAGACCCGATACCGACAAGGCGCAGATGGCATCACCCTGCGGCGAGCATACAGCGGCTGCGACGCAGCGCAGCCCAGCAGCATGCTCCTCGTCGTCGACGGCTGCCACTCTGCATGCAACGCACTACCACAGGCTCGACGCCCGCAACGTGCAGCAGGGATTTCTCGGAATGTCTGCGCCCGAACTCTCGGCACTCCTGACACCGCCGCCGCTGAAAGGCCGGACCCTTCCGCAGGACTTGGTACGATCCGAAGTTGAGGGCACCTGTCAGTCGATCCTCGGCTATGTGGAGCGCTGGAGTCTTCACTATGATCTTCGCGAAGTTCCATGCAGACGATCCGACGCCTTGATCTGAACGATGCCCGGCTGCCGCTCGCCGGGGCGCGGCGACTGCCTATCCCTTGGATGGCGGGTTGTATCGTCTTTCAGAAAGCCGCGTTTGCGCCGGTAGTGGATAGGCCTGCCCGACATGAAACCATTGGCTTTCGGCCAGAATGGCCTCGCGGAACGGTTCCTCGCATTGGCTGAGCCAGCCTTTGCTCCGAAGCGCGCGCTGGCCGTTCTCGATTTCGCTTCTGGTCAGTTTCGCTCCGGGTCCCCCGGTTGCTGGCTACCGCAGGAATATGCCCCGGACTGTGTAATTTTGCACAATGATTGCGTGAAAGCGGCTATACTCTTTTCCGCCGGTCACGCTTGGGAGAGAACTGTGATGAGACCTTCTTGCAGAAGCTTTTCGTGGCTCAGCGCATGTCTGCTGGGTGTTGCGGTGAGCACGGCCGCTTGGGCCCAGGACCCTGTGGCCTCAGACGATATCGGCCTGTTCAATCCCGAGGCTGCCGCACACGCCTTCCCCAAGCGCGGCTTCTCGCCCTACGCGAACCGCAATTATCCGACGCGCGTCTACTGGGGCGACCAGCATGTCCACACCGGCTGGTCCGCCGACGCGGGTGCCTTCGGCGCAACACTGGGGCCGGAGGAGGCGCTGCGCTTTGCCCGGGGGGAGCAGGTCACCTCCTCGCTGGGCGAACCTGTCAAGCTCAGCCGCCCGCTCGACTGGGTGGCTGTCACCGACCATTCTGACGGTGCCGGCATCATCTTCGAAATCCGTGACGGCAATCCCGCCCTCATGGCTGATCCAGTCCTGCGCGGCTGGCATGACCTTATGGCGGCGGGGCGCGGTGTGGAAGCCGCATCGGCGATGATCGCCGCGCAGTCCAACGGCACGCTGCCCGATGCCGTGAAGGACCCGAAGCTGGCCATGTCGATCTGGCAGAAGAATACGGCCATCATGGAGAAATACAACGAGCCTGGGCGCTTCACCGCCTTCAACGGCTTCGAATGGACCAGCAACGCCGGAGGCGGCGACAACCTGCACCGCAACGTCATCTACAGGGACGGCAAGGACAAAGCGGACGAAGTGCTGCCGATGACCACCTTCGACAGTGAGAACCCGGAAGACCTGTGGAAGTGGATGAATGCCTGGGAAGAAAAGACCGGCGGCTCGCTGCTGGCCATCCCGCACAACGGCAACCTCTCCAATGGCAAGATGTTCGCGCTCTCGACCTTCGAGGGCGATCCGCTGACCCGCGAATGGGCGGAAACCCGCGCGCGCTGGGAGCCGATGTATGAGATCACCCAGATCAAGGGTGACGGCGAAACCCACCCCTCGCTCTCGCCCAGCGACGAGTTCGCGAATTTCGAGAAGTGGGACCAGGCCAATCTTGCCGGTGTGCCCAAGGAGCCCGGCATGCTGGAACATGAATATGCCAGGCTGGCGCTCGCGCAGGGCCTGAAGCTCGAGGCGGAACTGGGCGTCAATCCCTTCAAGTTCGGCTTCGTCAGCGGCACCGACACGCACACCGGCCTCACGACGGCGGAAGAGGACAATTTCTTTGGCAAGCACACGGGCGTCGAGCCCTCGCCTCACCGCTGGGAGCATGACGTCATCAAGACGCCTCAAGTGAACGTCAAGGGCTGGCAGATGGCCGCCGCGGGCTATACCGGCGTGTGGGCCACGGAGAACACCCGCGAGGCGATCTGGGATGCGCTGAAGCGCAAGGAAGCCTATTCGACCACCGGTCCCCGCATCCTGGTGCGCTTCTTCGGCGGCTGGGACTTCGAGCCCGCGGACGCCCAGACACGCATGCCGGCGGAGGCTGGCTATGCCAAGGGTGTGCCGATGGGCGGCGATCTCAGAGCGGCGCCTGCCGGCAAATCACCCGGCTTCCTCGTCGCCGCGATGAAGGATCCCATGAGCGGCAACCTCGACCGCATCCAGATCATCAAGGCCTGGGTGGATCAATCCGGCAATCTGCAGGAAAAGGTCCATGATGTGGCCTGGTCCGATCGCCGCAAGCCGGGGGCCGATGGCAAGCTGCCGCCCGTCGGCAATACCGTCGACGTGGCAAACGCGACATGGACCAACACCATCGGCACGCCGGAACTCATCTCCGTGTGGAAAGACCCGGACTTCGACCCGAAGCTGCGCGCCGTCTACTATGCCCGCGTGATCGAGATCCCGACGCCGCGCTGGACCGCCTATGACCAGAAGCGCTTTGGAATCAAGATGGCCGACAATGTGCCGATGACGGTGCAGGAGCGAGCCTATACTTCACCCATCTGGTATACGCCTTGACCAGGAACTTGCCTAACCCTGACGAGGAGGGAACACCATGAAGCTTGCCGTCTTTCTGTTGACAACTGCGCTGGCAACCAGCGTCAGCGTGTCCGCCGCCGCCGCCCAGGAGGCTGACAATCACGAGGCGATCACAAAACCCAACGTCACGGCCGTGATCAAGCCTCAGTTCTCGCCCTATGCCGGGCGCAGCTACCCGACGCGGCCCCTGTTCGGCGACACGCATCTCCACACCGACGTGTCCGTCGATGCCGGAACGCTGAACCGGCTGGGGCAGGAGGAGGCCTACCGCTTCGCCCGCGGTGAAGAGGTGCTCTCCACCGGGGGCCTGCGCGCCAAGCTCGCCCGCCCGCTCGACTTCCTGGTAATCTCGGACCACGCCGAGATGTACGGGCTGATGCCGCAACTCCTCGCGGGCGACCCGGAGATTCTGTCGACCGCGAAGGGCCGCGAATGGTACGCCGCGCTCACCAGCGGCAATTTCGACACGATCTTCGCCACCGCCATGCAGATCGTCGGCTCGTTGTCGGGCGACAAGCCGCCGATCGACAATCCGAAGGCGGTGCGCAATGCCTGGCAGGCCTATACGGCCCTTGCCGACAGGTACAACACGCCTGGCCTCTTCACCGCCATGATCGGCTTCGAATGGACGGCAATCGGCGGCTATAACCTGCACCGCAACGTGCTGTTCCGCGGTGATTCGAGCGTTGCCAACCAGACGCTGCCCTTCTCCCAGTTCGACAGCAAGAACCCGGAAGACCTGTGGACCTACATGGAGAAGTTCGAAAAGGAGACGGGCTCGGAGGTGCTGGCCATTCCGCACAATGGCAACCTGAGCAACGGGCGCATGTTCACGGTCGAGAGCTTCGACGGCAAGCCGCTGACCAAGGAACTCGCCGCCCGCCGCATCCAGTACGAGCCGCTGATCGAGATCACGCAGATCAAGGGCGACGGCGAGTCCCACCCCTATCTCTCGCCGAACGACGAGTTCGCGGGCTACGAGATCTGGGACCGGTCCAACCTCAACGGCACCGAGGTCAAGACCAAGGACATGCTGAAATACGAATATGCCCGCGAGGCCCTGAAGACGGGCCTTAAGCTCGATGCCTCGCTGGGCGTCAACCCCTACAAGTTCGGCTTCGTGGGCAGCACCGACTCGCACACCTCGCTTTCGACCTCCGAGGAAGACAATTTCTTCGGCAAGCACTCGGGCGTGGAGCCCGAACCGCACCGCTGGGAGCATGTGGTGATCGCCGCACCCGACCCCAAGTTCAACGTCTATGGCTGGCAGCAGGCGGCAAGCGGACTGGCCGTCGTCTGGGCCACAGAAAACACGCGCGAGGCGATCTTCGACGCCATGAAGCGCAAGGAAACCTATGCCACCACCGGCACCCGCATGACGGTGCGCTTCTTCGGCGGCTTCGGCTTCACGGCTGAAGACGCCGAAACGCGCATGCCCGCCACCGCCGGTTATCAGAAGGGCGTGCCCATGGGCGGCGACATGCCGGATGCGCCCGCCGGCAAGGCGCCGACCTTCCTCGCCGCCGCCATGAAGGATCCGATCGGCGGCAATCTCGATCGCATCCAGATCGTCAAGGGCTGGCGCGACGCCAAGGGCGAGACCCATGAAAAGGTCTATGACGTGGCGTGGAGCGACGGCCGCACGCCCGGCGCCGATGGCAAGCTGCCGCCCGTCGGCAACACTGTGGACATCGGGCGCGCCACCTGGAAGAACACCATCGGCGCCCCGGAGCTCATCACCGTATGGACCGACCCCGAATTCGACCCGAAGCTGGCGGCCTTCTATTATGCGAAGGTCATCGAGATCCCTACACCGCGCTGGACGGCCTATGACGCGCTCCGCTTCAAGGTGAAGATGAGCGACGATGTGCCGATGACCACGCAGGAACGCGCCTATACCTCCCCCATCTGGTACACGCCCAAGGGCGAGTGATGACCGGGCGGCTGATCCGCGAACCGCTGGTCCACTTCCTGTGTCTGGCATGTCTGATCTTCGCGGCCCATGGCCTTCTCGGGGGAAGGGTGGAGCCGGAGGAGGCGATCGTCGTCACCCCGGCGAAGATCGAGCAGATGGCCTCGATCTTCGCCCGCACATGGCAGCGTCCGGCCACCGCGGATGAGCTGAAGGGCCTGATCGACGATTACGTCAAGGAGGAGATCTACGTGCGCGAGGCGATGCGTCTCGGCATCGACAAGGACGACACCGTCATCCGCCGCCGCCTGCGCATGAAGATGGAGTTCCTGAACGATGCGCAGGCCGAGGCAATGCCCGCCACCGGCGCCGATCTCACCGCCTATCTCGCCGCCCACCCAGACAAGTTCCAGGAACCCCCGCGCGTCGCCTTCGAGCAGGTCTATCTCGATGCGCAGAAACGCGGTGCGGCTGCACAGGCGGATGCCGCGGCCATCCTCGGCTCGCTGAAGAAGGATGCGTCCTTCGCCACCAGCGCAGGCGATCCCACGCTGCTTCCGCCTTCAATGCCCCTCACTAACCGGCAGGGCATCGCGCAGCTCTTTGGCGATGACTTCGCAGCGGCCGTCGTGACCTTGGCGCCGGGTCACTGGCAGGGCCCTATCGGTTCAGGCTTCGGGCTGCATCTCGTGAAGGTGACCGGACAGGAAGCAGGGCGCGTTCCGGCACTTGCCGAGATCCGCCCGCAGGTTGAGCGCGAATGGTTGAACGACCGGCGCGAAGCCATTGCCCGCCAGAAGCTGGACGAGCTCCTGAAGCGCTACAAGGTGACGGTCGCGCCCTTCGCCCCGCCCGCCGGAGCCGCGCAGTGACCAGGCCGGCCACCCTGCTGCTGATCATCCTCGCGCTGGTCCGGCCCGTTGCTGCACATGAGCTTCGCCCCGCCTATCTCGAACTCTCCGAAGGGACGCCCGGGCAGTTCTCCGTGTTGTGGAAGGTGCCCGCCGCGGGCGACCGCCGCCTCGGCCTCTATCTCCGCATGCCCGACACGTGCCGCAACATCACGGCGCCCGTGGGCGTCATTGAGAATGTGTCCTATTTCGAGCGCTGGAAGGTCTCGTGTGACGGCGGGCTCAAGGGTCAGACGATCACTATCGATGGACTGCGCAGCACGCTGACGGACGTCCTCGCCCGCATCTCCTGGGCCGATGGCTCGGTCCAGGTGGATCGCCTGACGCCGGAACAGCCTTCTCTGATGCTCAAGGGCGCGCAGACCGTGCTTGAGGTCGCGCGCACCTATTTCATGCTCGGCGTGGAACACATACTGGGTGGCATCGACCACCTTCTGTTCGTGCTGGCTCTTATGCTGCTCATCCGCGATCCGTGGATGCTGGTGAAAACCATCACCGCCTTCACGCTCGCCCACAGCATCACCCTCACCGGCGCAGCTCTGGGCTATCTCTCCCTCCCGCAGGCCCCGGTCGAGGCTGTGATCGCACTCTCCATCGCCTTCGTCGCGCGCGAGCTTCTGCTGATGAAGCCGGGGGAGCGGCGATTGTCGGAAGCCTATCCCTGGGCCGTCGCCTTCAGCTTCGGCCTGCTGCATGGCTTCGGCTTCGCGGGCGCGCTGAAGGAGATTGGGCTGCCGCAAGGAGACGTGCCCTTGGCGCTCTTCACCTTCAACCTGGGAGTAGAGGCGGGGCAGCTGGTGTTTGTGGCAGCCATTGTCGTCCTTTACCGGGCCGCCTTAGCCATGACCCGGCTTCCGCTTTTGCCCTTGCGGACGGCTATGGCTTACAGCATCGGCGCGGCCGCAATCTTCTGGCTCCTGACCCGCCTTGGCGCATTCATCGTCTGAGGAGGGCTACTGCCGTTCAGGTGCTCCAAGTCTTGCTTCGTCGCCACCTTCCGCCAGATGCCGAGCGTCTTCAAATGGGCCATCAAGGTGCCGTGCGTGTTCGATGGTCTGACGCGATTCTCCCGCCAGTCTCCGCTTGGCGGGCGAGAGCACCGTTCAAGTAAGTCGAATCACTTGCAGCGCGAAAGATGCTCCAGCGTCAAGAGCTGGGGCAACTTTACGCCCTCGAGTGCAGTGCACTTGATCGCCCGTTGCGCTAGGGTGCATTTGCTCGCGATACGTTTCGCGAAGCTCTGGACCTGTCGCTGGTCCTGAGGTGCTGCGAGGAGGAGCGCGGCAAGCCGCCCTATCATGCTGTGATAATGTTTGCGCTTTTGCTGTATGGATACAGCCGTAGCATATATTCCGAGCAAAGGCTGGCGCGGGCTTGCGGGAGAGCTGTGGCCGGATAGAGACGGCGGAGCCGAAGCTTGCCGCGGAGGTTGCGGCATGGCTGGCGGCGGCGGAGACAGCCGATGCGGCGGAGGACGCTGAACATGGCGCACAGCAGCGCGGTGACGAGACGCCGTCCTGGATGGCTAACAAGCAGCACCGGCTGGAGGGTATCCGCGCCGCCAAGTCTGAACTTGAGGCCGAATCGCCTCGGAATCCAAGCGATCCGGACTCTGACGGAGCGGGGCCTTCCTCCGGGATGCAGGAGCGCGGGCAACGCCAGCACGGCCAGCCACACGCCGCCGGACATCGCAGACTGACAGCCAAACCGCTCATGGCCGCGATGGCCAAGAAGATCCGGAAGGCCGGTCGGCCGTCGCGCTGAGGCTTCGAAAGCAGGTGTTCGACCCCGTCTTCGGTCAAATCAAACAGGCCTGGGGCTTCCGGCAGTTCCTCTTCAGGGGGCAGAACAACGTTGGAGCCGGATGGAGCCTGATCCGCACCGCCCACAACCTCCGCAAACTGGCCAAAGCCGTAACATGACACAGAACGTCACCCCGAGCCCAATGCACAAGTACAACAAAGCCGGGGTTATCCAGACACGCTCCCAGCGCATGTTCCGACGAGGTGGAACCGCCTGGCCGATAAAGACATGCTCCAGCGCGACGGCGATCCCGCCGCGCCCGGTTTGCCTCGCTGGACAGCCCGGGGAGGCTCGACTAGCCTTTTTCGCATCGGGGTTTCTTGGGTCGGAGATTTTCCATGAAGTCGCATTACAGGGTGGCCGTGATCGGTGGCGGCGTCGTCGGCGCATCCGTGCTCTATCACCTCGCCAAGTTCGGGTGGAACGACACGGTCCTGCTCGAACGCTCGGTGCTCACCGCCGGTTCGAGCTGGCATGCGGCCGGCGGCTTTCATGCGCTCAATGCAGATCCGAATATCGCGGCACTGCAGGCCTATACCATCGACCTGCTCTCGGAGATCGAGAAGGAGTCTGGCCAGAGTGTGGGCATGCACATGACGGGCGGCTATTCGGTGGCGTCGGCGCCTGAGCGCTGGGAATGGCTGCAGGCTTCCTACCGCGTGTTCCAGACCATGGGTATCGAGGACGTCCGGCTTGCAGGACCCGATGAAGTGCGCGCAGCCTGCCCGATCTTCGAGACGGGCGATGTGCTGGGCGCGCTCTATGCCGAGCGCGAAGGCTACATCGACCCTTCGGGCGTGGTGCACGCCTATGCCAGGGCGGCGCGCATGCGCGGGGCGACGGTGTTGGAGCACAACCGCGTGCTGGAATTGCACCCGAAGGCAGACGGCAGCTGGACCATCGTGACCGAGAAGGGCACCATCACCGCCGGGCATGTGGTTAATGCCGGCGGGTTGTGGGCCAAGCAAGTGGGCCGCATGGCGGGCATCGAACTGCCTCTCAGCCCGATGGAGCATCACTATTTCATCACCGAGTCGATCCCCGAGATCCAGGCCATGGACCGCGAGATACCCATGATGATCGATCTCGAGGGATTCACCTATGTGCGCCAGGAAGGGAAGGGCCTGCTCATCGGCATCTATGAGCGGAACTACAAGCACTGGAACATGGATGGCGCGCCCTGGGACTATGGCTTCGATCTGATCCAGGAGGACATCGACCGCATCTCGGACGAGCTCGCCTTCGTCTACAAGCGCTATCCCGTTATGAACCGCACCGGCATCAAGCGCTGGGTCAACGGCGCCTTCACCTTCTCGCCCGATGGCAACCCGCTGGTCGGACCCGTCCGGGGACTGAAGAACTACTGGACGGCCTGCGGCGTGATGGCAGGCTTCCTGCAGGGCGGCGGTGTTGGCAAGTCGCTGGCGGAATGGATGGTCGAGGGCGAACCGCAAGCCGACATCTATGGCATGGACATTGCGCGCTATGGCGCCTTCACCGAGAACCGCGAATACATCCGCCAGACGACGGGGCAGTTCTATTCCCGCCGCTTCGTCATGTCCTATCCCAATGAGCAGCTTTGGGCGGGCCGGCCGCTGAAGACCGCGGGCGCCTACCAGGACATGACAGAGGCAGGCGCGCGCTGGGGCTGCTCCTGGGGCCTCGAGGTGCCGCTCTATTTCGCGCCCAAGGGCTTCGAGGAGAAGCCGACGCTCAAGCGCTCCAATGCTTTTGACATCGTGGGCGAGGAATGCCGCAAGGTGCGCGAGGGCGTGGGCGTGCTCGATATCTCCGGCTTCTCGCGCTACGAGGTGGCGGGGCCCAAGGCCGAGGCCTGGCTCGACCGGCTGCTGGCCTGCAAGCTTCCCGGTCCGGGCCGCGCGCGCCTTGCGCCCATGCTGGGCCATGACGGCCGCCTTAAGGGCGATCTCACCGTGTTCAACTGGGGCGATGGCTCGTGGTGGATCATGGGCTCCTACTATCTCCGCCAGTGGCACATGCGCTGGTTCGAGGATCATCTGATCGAAGGCGCCGAGGTGAAGGACATTTCCGACACCGTTACCGGCTTCTCGCTGTCCGGCCCCAATTCGCATGCGTTGCTGCAGCGGCTGACGAGCGATGACATCTCCTCGAAGGCGCTGCCCTTCCTTGGGTGCAGGACGTTAGATGCCGGTCTGCACCGCACGCGGGTGGGCCGCCTCTCGGTCGTGGGCGAACTCGGCTATGAGATCAACTGCCCGTCGGTGGAACATGCGCGGTTGCGCAAGACCCTGCTCGAGGTCGGCAAGGACCTCGGCGTCGTCGAATATGGTTACAACGCCCTGCTGTCGATGCGGCTGGAGAAGAGCTTCGGCATTTGGTCGGCCGAGTTCCGCCAGAGCTATACGCCGGGCATGACTGGAATGGACCGCTTCATCGCCTTCGGCAAGCCGGACTTCGTGGGAAAGGGCGCGGCGTCGAGGGAGCGCGAGGAGGGTGCAAGAACGCTGCTGGTGACGCTGGAAGTCGATGCCACCGACGCCGACGCTTCGGGCTATGAGCCTGTCTGGCTTGGTGACAAGCGCGTGGGCTACGTGACCTCGGGCGGCTATGGCCACACGGTGAAGAAAAGCCTCGCCATGGCGCTGGTGGATCGTGACGCCGCCAAGCCTGGCACCGAACTGACGGTTCACGTGGCCGGGCAGGCGCGCAAGGCGCGGGTCATTCCCGCCTCGCCCTATGATCCGGAAAGCAAGGCGATGCGCGTCAAGCTCTGACGCGCCTTCTCATGCGCCGCGCGAAAGCCGCGGCGGGAGGCCGGCAGCCGGAGACTGCGCATTGCGCCGCCGGTATATCTCGGCGCAGAGGCCAAGGCCCAGGGCCAGCAGCAGCACGTCCACCGCCGGGCGCAGGCCCTGAGTGGCATGGAGATTGGCTGCGAGCACGCGCCACGGATTGGCGCCGGTGGCGAGCCCGTACCAGGCGAATTCGACCAGTGCGGTTGCGGCGGCGGCGGCCACGGCCACGCCCGCCAGCATGGCGGCGTTCACCGGCAGGCGAAGGCGGAAGGTCAGCCGATAGATCATCAGGGCCAGGAACAATCCCGCCATCAGCGTTGCCTCGCTGGCATCGAGCTTCGACTGCATGAAGAAATGCACGATGGCGAGGGCCGTCAAAATATAAACCGCGCGGTGCAGGCGCTTCCACCAAGGTCCCAGGCGCGCGATCATGCCATCTGTCGATGTCGCTGCGAGCAGCGCCAGCCCCGCCAGCGCCGCGAAACCGATGGCGAGGTAGTAGCGGTGGACGATCTCGCTCGCGACATGCGGCAGGTCATAGCCCTGGCTGGCGATATAGAGGAGCAGATGCCCCGACGCCCAGGTGAAGGCGCCAACACCCAGCATGCGCCGGATCAGCGCCAGCCTGTTCCAGCGGAACAGCCGCTGCAGCGGCGTCACCGCCAGTGCCGCCAGCAGGAAGCGCACCGCCCAACGTCCGGTGACGTGCAGCGCCTCTGTCATTGCGCGGGGGCCGAGATCATGGTTCAGGGCGCGCCAAGCCAGCCAGGCGGCCGGGGCCACAAGCAGCATCAGGCACAGGGTCTTCAGCCACGAGAATCGTCCGGCGCGGTCGGTGATCGGAGACATCTCGCCATATTGCAGGTTTTCCCGGCCATGTCGCGTCACCTCCCATCACACTCTTGCGATGCGAAAGGGACTGGAAACGGCGCCCGGTGTGGCCGATATCAGGGGTTGCCCCTCTTATGGCAAGGAGCCCAGGCATGAGCGGGGCCTCCACCCTTGCCCGCGTTGCGAAATGCGCCCTGGCAGCGTCCACTGTGCCGGCTCGGGCCTCTCCCACCCTAGCATCGGCCGGACGCGGCATCGCGGATTTCGGCGTGCGCATCGCTACCACCGTTCTTGGCTGGCTCCAGGACGGATACGTGCCGCCGCCGGACCCCCCACTCCGGTGGAGCTGCTCGTCCGCAATTCGGGCCAGGCCACGCGGGTCTGAGGGGCACTCGCATGCATGGCCATTGCGGCCGGCTGGATCTGATGGCTGGGCTGAGATCGCCCCATCCTTACACACATCTTGCGCGTTTTCGAGGTGCGGCAATTGGGCAATAACGCTTTACTCGGGCGGAATTCGAAGCTTTATTTCGAGTTGAAGACAAGAGGTGCCGCAAGGACGGCGGCGCTGATGTGAGGCCGCAATCGCCGCCCCATAGCAGTCAGGAGACCGGCACATGCATTTCACGCCACGCGAGATCGACAAGCTTCTTATCTATATGATGGCCCAGGTGGCCCAGCGCCGGAAGGACCAGGGGCTGAAGCTCAATCATCCGGAGACGGTGTCGCTCATCTCCGTGGCGGCACTCGAAGGCGCACGCGCCGGCAAGACGCTGGAGCAGGTCATGGAACTGGCCGGCAAGGTCATCACCCGCGATGATGTCATGGACGGCGTCGTCGAGATGATCCCTTACGTGCAGGTGGAGGCCGTGTTCACCGACGGCAGCCGGCTCGTCACCGTTCACGAACCCGTCAAGTGATCCCGAAAGGAGAGGCCGCAATGGCGCAAGACCAGAACACGATCCCGGTTGGAGGATTGCTTCTCGCCGCCGGCGACATCGAGATCAATGCCGGCTATCCGGTGACCGCGATCAAGGTGCGCAATACCGGGGACCGGCCGATCCAGGTGGGCTCTCACTACCACTTCTTCGAAACCAATGCCGACCTCGAATTTGACCGGGGCCAGGCCTTCGGCAAGCGCCTCAACATCCCTGCCAGCACCGCCATCCGCTTCGAACCGGGCGACGAAAAGGAAGTCAGCCTTGTTCCCTATCGGGGCAAGCAGCGGGTTCTTGGCTTTAACGGCCTGGTCAATGGCTGGGTGGGTGACGGGAGTAACGACGACTATCGCCCCCGCCTCGCAGACGCGTTGGAGCGGTTGGGCCGGTACGGATTTAAGAACAAGCCCTAAGCCACCGCCTCACCATCATTCAAGGGAGCTTTGAGATGGCTAAGATATCAAGAAGGCAATACGCCGATCTCTTCGGTCCGACGGCGGGCGACAAGGTTCGTCTCGGTGACACAAATCTCTTCATCGAAATCGAGAGGGACCTCCGGGTCTATGGCGAAGAGGCCGTGTACGGCGGCGGCAAGACGCTGCGTGACGGCATGGGCTTCGACAACGAACTGACCAGCGCTGCCGGCGCGCCGGACCTGGTGATCACGAGCGTCACCATCCTCGACGGCGTGCTGGGCGTCATCAAGGCCGACGTCGGCATCAAGAACGGCCTGATCTGTGGCATCGGCAAGGCTGGCAACCCGGCGGTCATGCCGGGCGTGACCCGCGGCCTGGCGCTTGGACCGGGCACCGACGCGATCTCCGGCGAGCATCTGATCCTCACCGCCGGCGGTATCGATGCGCACGTTCACTTCATTTCGCCCCAGCAGGCGGAGGCCGCGCTGAGCAATGGCGTTACCACGCTGTTCGGCGGCGGCATCGGTCCCTCGGACGGTACTAACGGCACGACGATCACGTCCGGCACGTGGAACATCGAAATGATGTTGAGTGCCTTCGACTCATGGCCGGTGAATGCCGGCGTGCTGGGCAAGGGCAATGGCTCCGCTCCTGTTCCGCTCGAAGAGCAGATCCGCGCCGGCGCCATGGGTTTCAAGATCCATGAAGACTGGGGCAGCACCCCGGCGGCGATCCGCAATGCCCTGACGGTGGCGGACCAGCAAGACGTGCAGGTTTGCATCCACACCGACACGCTGAACGAGTCGGGCTTCGTCGAGAACACCATCGCCGCCTTCGAGGGCCGCACCATCCACACCTACCACACGGAGGGCGCCGGGGGTGGCCATGCCCCGGACATCATCCGCGTGGCGGGCCTGTCGAACGTCATCCCGAGCTCGACCAACCCGACCCTGCCCTACGGCATCAACTCCCAGGCCGAATTGTTCGACATGACGATGATCTGTCACAATCTCAGCCCCAAGATCCCGACCGACGTCGCCTTCGCCGAAAGCCGCGTGCGCGCCGAAACCATCGCGGCGGAAAACGTGCTCCACGACATGGGCGCCATCTCCATCCTGTCGAGCGACAGCCAGGCCATGGGCCGCGTCGGCGAGAACTGGATGCGCACCATCCAGACCGCGCATCTGATGAAGGAGCGCACAGGCGCCTATGCGGGCGATACGTCGGGCAACGACAATCAGCGCGTCCTGCGCTTCGTCTCCAAGGTGACGATCAACCCCGCCATCGCGCAGGGCGTTGCCCATGTGATTGGCTCGGTCGAAGTCGGCAAGATGGCCGACCTGGTGCTCTGGGAGCCTGCCTTCTTCGGCGCCAAGCCCAAGATGGTGATCAAGGGCGGCATGATCTCCTGGTCGCTGATGGGAGATCCCAACGCCTCGCTGCCCACGCCTCAGCCGGTCACCTATCGCCCGATGTTCGGCGGCCTCAATTCGGTGATCCCGAAGACGCGCGTGACCTTTACATCGCACGCTGCCATGCAAGACGGCATCGCCGGCCGCTATGGACTGAAGTCGAAGGTCGTTCCGGTTTATGGCACCCGCACCATCACCAAGGACAGCATGGTGCGCAACGACTGCCTGCCGGTTATCGAAGTGAACCCGGAGACTTTCGCGGTCACCGTCAACGGCAAGCACGCCACCGTCGAGCCGGCGACCCATGTGCCGCTCACGCAGCTCTATTTCTTCAGCTGATCCCCACAGCCGGTGGCGGCGGTCCGTCCCCGCGCCGGAGGATGGCGCGCGCCGTGGGGCGAAGGGAAATCTCCCTTCTGCCGGAAGTGCCGTATTCCGTTTCCGTCTTGCCAGGAGGTTTTATGATCATCGTTGAAAGCAAGCTCGGCAATTTGCAAGATGCCGCCTGGCAGGAGCGCGCCAAGATCGGAACTGTCGACCCCCTCGTGCTGGAGCAGTGGGAGGCGCCGAAGAGCCGTTTGCGCAAGGCGAGCGAGGGCGGCATCGAACTGGCGATCTCGCTGCCCCGCAGCGAGCACCTTCATGACGGCGACGTGCTCTACTTTGACGCGGCCCGCAACCACATCGTCGTCGCACGCATCCCACTGAAGGAGGTGCTGGTGATTGAGCTCGGGAAGATCGAGAGCCTGCCGCCCGCCGAGATTCTGCGCATCTGCTTCGAACTGGGCCACGGCCTGGGCAACCAGCACTGGCCGGCCGTCATCAAGGGCGCCACGGTCTACGTGCCGCTGTCGGTCGACCGCAAGGTCATGTCTTCCGTCATGCGCACCCATGCCTTCGAGCACATCACTTCGCGCTTTGTGCCGGGCGAGGAGATCGCCGGCCTGCTGACAGCCAAGGAGATGCGCCTGCTCTTTGCCGGGGCCGATGCGACGCCGCACCATCATCATGGTGACGCTGCGATCTATGAACTCACACGGTCCCGTGGTTAGGGCGCCTGATGCCCCGCGCAAAAGCAAAACCCGAAGGGCAACGCGCCGCACGCGAGATGGTGCATCTCGCGCGGCTGATGCAGTTCGCGGATTCGACGCTGCCCATCGGATCCTTTGCCTTCTCCAACGGCCTCGAGTCCGCGTTGCAGACGCAGGTCGTCACGGATCCCGCGTCGCTGCGCGACTTCGTGGCGGTGGCCATGCGTCAGGCCTCGCGCATGGATGGCGTTGCGCTGCTCCACGCCCACCGGGCGGCGGTAGCCGGTGATTACGATACTGTGCTCGCCGCCGACAGTGAACTCGCCTGCCGCCGGGTGGGCGAGGAACAGCAGATGATGACGTCGCGCATGGGCAAGAAATTTGCCGAACTCGCGCTCAAGATCAGCAGCTTCCCGATGCTCGAACGCTGGCTCGCCGGCATCCGCGCGGAGGACACTCCCGGCTGCTACCCGGTCGGCCAGGCCATTGCCTTCGCCCAGCTCGGCGCGGACGAGGCGGAGGCCTTCGTCGTCCACCAATATGGCGTCGCCTCGATGATCCTCGGCGCTGCGCTGCGGCTGATGCGCATCGACCACCTCGACACCCAGCGCACTCTGTTCGGCGTGCTGCAGCATACGCAGGCCGAATACGAGGCGATCCGCGATCTCACGCTCGACGAAATGAGCACATTCGCGCCCGTCTTCGACGTTCTCGTCGCGCATCACACCACAACCCATGTCCGGCTGTTCATGAACTGAGCGCCGGGAGAGGAGGCATATATGAAGAAAATCACGCGCATCGGCATTGGCGGCCCGGTCGGATCGGGCAAGACGGCGGTCATCGAGACCATCACCCCGCGCCTTATCGACATGGGGATAAAGCCGCTGATCATCACCAATGACGTCGTCACCACCGAGGATGCAAAGCAGGTGCGCCGCACCCTGAAGGGCATCCTCGTCGAGGAGAAGATCGTGGGCGTCGAGACGGGCGCCTGCCCGCACACCGCGGTGCGCGAAGATCCTTCGATGAACATCGCGGCTGTCGAGGAGATGGAGGAGAAGTACCCGGACAGCGACGTGATCCTGATCGAGTCGGGCGGCGACAATCTCACCCTCACCTTCAGCCCGGCGCTGGCGGACTTCTACATCTACGTGATCGACGTCGCCGCCGGCGACAAGATCCCGCGCAAGAACGGGGCGGGTGTCTGCCAGTCGGACATTTTGGTCATCAACAAGAAGGATCTGGCCCCCTATGTCGGCGCCAGCCTCGAGGTGATGGACCGCGACTCGAAGCTGATGCGGGGTAAGAAGCCCTTCATCTTCACCAACTGCAAGACGGGAGAGGGGATCGATCAGCTGATTGCACTCGTCATGGACATGGCGCTCTTCGACGTAAAGCCCGCGCCGCTTGCCAAGACTGCAGGATAGACGATGGCTCTTCACGAGCGGCTCCGCCAGCTTGACGGTGCGAAGGAACTGCGCAGCTTCCAGACCGAGCCTGCGCAGATGCGGGCGGCTGCTCCCGGCAAGACCGGCGAGCTGAGGCTGGGCTTCTCGGTGCGCCACGGCCGCTCGGTGCTGCATGACCTCTACCGTGTGGCGCCGCTCCTCGTGCAGCAGGCGCTCTACTGGGACGAGGCCATGCCGGACCTGCCGATCTGCGCCATCATCTCGGTGGGCGGCGGCATTCTGCAGGGTGACCGCTACAAGATCGACATTTATCTCGAAGAGGGCGCCTGCGCGCAGGTCAACACGCAGAGCGCCAACCGCATCCACCAGATGGACGCCAATTACGCCTCGCAGCACCAAACGGTGACGCTGGCGCCCAACACCTATCTCGAATATCTGCCGGACTTCACCATTCCCTATCGCGGCTCACGCTTCATCAACCAGACCGACATCGTCATCGCCGAGGGCGCGACGCTGCTCTATGGCGAGATGCTGATGACGGGCCGCAAGCATCACCACGCGGATGAGCGCTTCGGCCTTGACCTGCTGTCCATGGCGGTGTCGGTGCGCCGCCCGGGCGGGCGCAAGCTCTTCGCCGAGAAGCTCCTGATCGAGCAGGGCGACGTGACGGTGGAACATGCGGCGGTGATGAAGGGCTTCGATGCCTTCGCCAGCATCATGTGCCTCACCCCGCCCGAGACGGCGGCGCGCATCAAGGCGCGCTGCGGGACGAATTTCGCAACAGACGCGCCGCGCGCCATTTCCGGCGTCAGCCGCCTGCCTAATGGAGCGGGACTGGTGCTGCGCGCCGCCGGCGTTGAAAGCTACGACGTGCGCCGCGAGGTGCGGCGCTTCTGGCGGATCGTGCGCGAGGAGGCGCGGGGGAAAACCCTGCCCGCGGAATTCCTCTGGCGCTGAAGAGCGGGCCGGATCATGCTCATATGCGGCCGCCGAAAGCAGCACCGCGCCGGCCGAGGCGAATGGCGCGCGTGGCGAATCCCGCCTCGGCATTGCGGTTGCGGAAAAAATCATCGCTCATTGTGTTCCGCCTGGTGAAAGGAGAGTTTCATTGCGAAGATCCGTGAAAGCCACATTACTGCCCAAGCGGTGGATGGCGATTGTCCAGCGGATTCGCTTTGCTGCGGAAACGGCGGCGGTCCGGGCAGACTACGCCGGTCCGGCGTCGCGATTGCGTCCTATTCCACCTTGAAGGTTGGCTTGAAGGATGCAGGCGCCAGGCTGTCGTTGATGTCGGTGGCGTTGATGTTATTGCCGTCGATGATGCGGATGGCCGGCCCCGCATGAGAAACCGCCAGCGTGCCTTCAAGAGCGCGGACGGCTTGGTCGATGGCGAGTTCGCCTTGCACGACGGGCAAGTCCGTCGGAGCGGCGATGACCTTGCCACGCTTGATGGCGCGGTAAGTGCCATGGGTGAAGTAATCGGCCAGCACGCCGATACGGCCGGTCAGGTTCTTGGCGCGCAGCAGGCTCACCGCCGCATCCGCCGTCACGGCGCTACCGATGATGTAGTCGACGTCGGGGTGCTGTTCCAGCAGGTCCTCGAGCAGCAGCAGCTGATCTTCGAAACCGGTGTCGCCCCATTTGACCGATACGATTTCGGCCGAACTTCCGGCAATGCCGCGCTGAAAGCCCTCTTCGACGAAGCCCACCCAGCCCGCGCCTTTGGGCCCCGGAAACCACGCGACCCGTACCTTGGCCGAGCCCTTCGGATGAAGGGCTGCAAAATAGTGCCCGATGGCCTCGCCCATGCTGATCCAGGACACGCCGGACTTGGCGACGACGCCGGCGCTGTCGATGTCGTTCACCGCTGCGATGACCGGCATGCGCTTCGACAGCGTCACCAGGAGTGGTGTCAGTCCGTCATAGGATACGGCGCCGACGATCAGAGCATCGGCCGACTTGGCGCAGCCAGCGATCTGCGCCTTCTGCTTGTCAAGGTTCGGATAGCCGCCGGCCTCGACGATCTCGAGTGCGATGCCGAGCTTACGGGCGTGGCGCACCATGCCATAGTTGACGGAGAGCCAGTAGGAATCTTTGAGATGCGGATAGGAGGCGCAGATGCGCCAGCGCTTCCGGGCCTTCTCCAGTGGCTGGTAAGCGATCTCCGAGGGCGTGCCGCGATAGTCGAAGGGCGGTGTCCAGCGCTCCAGCGCCCATGTGTCCGCCGCGCGGCAGGCGCCCGCGAGGGCGAGCAGGGCGAGGGCAGCGAGGAGCGATCTCATTTGGCGGGTTCCTGAAAACAGCTTACGCTGTATCCTGAAGCTAGCGGGTTCCGGCCGGAGGGCAAGCCTCATGGCGGCTGGCAAGGCCCGGGCAGGGAGGGACAAACTGTTTTCGCGGCTTGGCATCGGCGGGCGGCTGTTCGCCGCCTTCCTCGGCATCGCGGCGCTGTCGCTGTCGTCGGGCGTGGCCGGCTGGTTGATCCTGCGTGACGTGTCCAAGGCACAGTCACGCATCACCGGGGAAGCGCTGCCGGCGGTTGCTGTCGCCCAGGCGACGGGCGATGCCACCACCCGTATTCTCGCCGCAGGCCAGTCGCTGGCCGCCTCTTCCGGCGAGGCGGCGCGGGCGCGGCATGCCGCGGAGGTCAATGCGCTGGCCGCCAACATCCGCCGCCATTTGGCCGATGCGGCCCTCTCGAAGCTCGACTATCCGCTGTTGAGCCAGCTTTCGAGCAATGCCGAAACCCTCATTGCAAACCTGGGCGAGCAGAACCGGCTGGTGACGGCCAGGCTGCAGCTTATGCGCAGCTTTGACCGGCGGGCGGAGGGCACGCTGTCCGCCGCGACCAACCTCGTCGACCTCTCCGAGACGCTGGTGTCGAATGCCTCGGCCGGCGCTTCCGCCGTGGTGGCGGGTCTCTATGGCCTCATCGACGGCGAAGGCATGCGCGCTCTGGCCTATGACGCGCTCGACCGGCTGATCGAGCAGGACATCTACCTTCTCGACCGCATGTGGGAACTGCGCCTGCGCGCCTCGCAGCTGGCACTGCTGACCAACCGCCTGTCGCGCGCGGCGACGCGTGACGAGGTGCTGGCGCTGTCGGGCGAGTTTGCCGCCAATCTGCGCATCGTCAAGCGCCGCGTGTCCGGCATCGACGATCCCATCCGGCGGTCCCAGGCGGAGGAACAGCTCCTGGCCCTGCGCTCTGCGGTGGGCGAGATGAAGGTCGATTCCAGCCTGTTCGAGGACCGGCTGCGCTTGATCGCCATTGGCGAGGAGCTGGACCAGGTGGCCGAGAGCAACCGCCTGCTCTCGGGCAAGCTCACCAATGTGGCGCAGGCCGTGGTGAGCAATGCGCGCAGTTTTGCGCTCGCCGCTTCGGCGCAGGCCGGCCGCGCCGTGTCGGCGGGTCTCCTCGCGCTGCTCGCCACCACGGCGATTGCCGTGCTGATCTCGGGGCTGATCGTGTGGCTCTATGTGGAACGTGGCGTGGTGCGCCGGCTGCAGGAGCTGGCGCAGGCGATGCGGCGGCTCACCATCGGCGATCTGGCCGTCGAGGTGACGCAGGGTGGAACCCATGAGTTGAAGGACCTCGCCGGGGCCGTCACCGCCTTCCGCGATGTGTCGCGTCAGCGCAGCGCGCTGGAGGCCGAGCGCGAGCGCACCAATGAGGAGCTGCGCCGCCACCGGGAGGAGCTGCGCGAGCTGGTGGCCGAACGCACCGCGCAGCTCGAACATGAGGTGAAGAGCCATGCTGCGGCGCGCGAAGCCGCCGAGCGCGCCAGCCGCGCGAAGTCCGAATTCCTCGCCACCATGAGCCACGAGATCCGGACTCCGATGACCGGCATGCTCGGCATGCTGCGCCTGCTGCAGGACGGACCGGCCTGCCCCGAGCAGGCGCACCGCCTGGCAACGGCCTCCGCCTCCGGCGAGGCGTTGCTCGGCATCCTCAACAGCATCCTCGATTATTCCAAGATCGAGTCGGGCAAGATCACCGTCGACCTGGTGGTTTTCCGGCTCGACGAGACGCTCGCCGGCATCGTCTCGCTGATGCGGCCTTCGGCGGAGGAAAAGGGGCTGTCGCTCGAGCTTGCGATGGGGCCGGGGGTTGCGGCGTGGTTCGAGGGCGATGCCGGGAAGATCCGGCAGATCCTGTTCAACCTTGTCAGCAATGCCATCAAGTTCACGCCGAGCGGAAAGGTTGGCCTCCGCGCTACGGCCAGTCCCGCCGGCGAGAGGCGCAAGCAGATTGCCATCTCCGTCACCGACACGGGGATCGGCATCCCCGAGGCGAAGCGCCAGAGCATTTTCGAGTCCTTCACCCAGACCGACAGTTCGATCACCCGCCGCTATGGCGGCACGGGTCTCGGCCTGTCGATTTCGCGCGGGCTGGCGCAGGCAGTGGGCGGGACGCTCGAAGTCGAATCCGGGCCGGGGCAGGGCAGCACCTTCACCTTGGCGCTGGTGCTCGACGAGGCCAGCGCGCCGGCCGCCACCGCCGCGCGTGAAGGCGCCTTGATGCCGGCTGCAAGCCACTCGATTCTCGTCGTCGAGGATGACGAGGCAACGCGCGAGGTGGCAGTGCATTTCATGGCCGCGCTGGGGCACTCCTGCCGCGTGGCGCGCGATGGCTACGAGGCCCTCGCGCTGGCGCAAGAACTGAAACCTGACATCGTGCTGATGGACATCAGCCTCCCCGGCCTCGATGGCCTGTCGGCGGCTTGCCTCATCCGCGAGGCGCTGGCGCCATCGCCCGTCCGCTTCATCGCCATGTCGGCGCATGTCTTCGCCCAGGAGGTGGAAACCTATCTCGCCTCGGGCATGGATTCCTATGTGGCGAAGCCGCTGGCGCCGGAGGCGCTGGCCGCCGCGATTGCGCGCGCAATGGGCGCGTCTCCGGCAGCATCCGCGATCGACGATGCCGCCTGGCAAGCCGATCTTGCATCGATGGGGCCTGAGCAGATGCGCCGCATCGTGGCGATCGCCGCAAAGACGCTTCCGGAACGGCTGGCGGAGCTGCAGCTTGCACTCGCATCCGGCGATGCCGCGCGGATCGCGACGGTTGCGCATGCGGGGTTCAGCGCCGCGTCGGCTGCAGACTTCATCGGGCTGCAGCGGCTCTTCGCCGCTATCGAGATGGCGGCGAAGCGTGGTGACACCGGCGACTGCCGTCAGCCGGTGGGCGCCCTCGGCGATCTCATAGCGGCAACACTGGCGGACGCGGACCGGCGCCTCGCCGCGGTGGAGGACGGGCCTGGCGCAACGCGCCCTCAGGTGCATTCGCACGTGAGGGCGTGAAGTTTTGTCAGCTTGTGAAACTGGAGCATCTTTCGCGTCGCAAGTAAGTCCACTTGCTTGCACGATGCCCTAAGCCCGGTCGAGCGGAACCGCGAAGAGATAGCCCTCTCCATGTGACGTGACGATCAGGCGCGGATGGCTCGCGTCGTCACCCAGCTTCTTGCGCAGGCGGCGGATCACCACGTCGACAGTGCGGTCGGACGGGTCCCAGTCGCGGTGGGCGATCTCGTGCAGCAGGCGGTCGCGTGACAGCACCTGGCCGGTATGTGCTGTGAGCAGCGCCAGCGCCTTGAACTCGGCGCGCGTCAGATCGACGAACTTGCCCTCGGCGCTGCTCAGCGTACGGCTGACGAGGTCGAAGACCCAGCCTTGGAATTGCCGCTTCTTTGGCGCGGCGCCCGCGCCGCCGCCGCCACGCACCCGGCGCAGCAGGTTCTTCGCCCGCGCCAGCAGTTCGCGCTGCTCGAAAGGCTTGGTCACATAGTCGTCCGCACCGATCTCAAGGCCCACGATGCGGTCCACCGCATCGCTCCGTCCGGTGACGAGGATGATGCCCACGTCGGACTGGGCGCGCAGTTCCCGCGTCAGCTTGAGCCCGTCCTCGCCAGGAAGCTGGATGTCGATCATCAGCAGGTCGGCGGGGTCGGCGGCCAGGATATCGCGCATCGCCTCGCCGTCTTCCGCCTCGCTAACGCGGTAGCCCTCGGTTTTGAAATAGGCTGCGAGCTTGGCGCGCGTCACCGGATCGTCCTCGACGATCAGGATATGGGCTGGGGAGGGCTTCATGGAACTGTCTTTACAAGATTTCACAAGTCCCGCCACAGCTTTCACCAACTTCCACCAACGGCTTCACAGCCCGCCGATATGGTCCTGTCCGGCGCATGACAGTGAAGCGCAGCGCCGGCAACTGAGAACTGCCGGCGGAACACTAACGGAGGAACGCATGAAATATGTCAGGATGATCGCTCTTTTCGGAGCCCTGGGCCTCATGTCCGGCAGCGCTTTCGCGGAGGATTCGGGCGATCCGATCAAGATCGTGACCAACAACTGGACGAGTCAGGTGGTGCTCTCCAACGTCATCGGTCAGGTGCTCGAGTCGGTGGGCGACAAGGTCGAATACAAGCCGTCGGACACGCAGTTGCAGTTCACCGCCATCGCGGCCGGCGACATGGACTTCCAGGTCGAGGTCTGGGAAGGCTCGATGGCGGAGTCCTTCGACAAGTCGCTGAAGTCGGGCGCGGTCGATTACGGCGCGCACCAGGCTGTCACCCGCGAGGACTGGTGGTATCCTTCCTACATGAACGAGATGTGTCCGGGTCTGCCGGACTGGAAGGCGCTCGATGCCTGCGCAGCCAAGCTTGCCACTGCCGACACCGGTTCCAAGGGCCGCTTCGTGGGTCCGCCGGCCGACTGGGGCAAGCATTATTCGGAGCGCATCCAGGCGCTGAAGATGAACTTCCAGGAAGTGCCCGTCGGCCAGGCCGCAACCCTGTGGGCCGAACTCCAGGCGGCCTATGACCGCAAGGAGCCGATTGTGCTCTTTAACTGGACGCCCAACTTCATCGAGGCGAAGTTCGATGGCCAGTTTGTCGAGTTCCCGAAATACGAACCCGCCTGCCTCACCGACCCGAAGTGGGGCCAGAACCCGGACGCCGTCTATGACTGCGGTGCGCCAGCCAGCGGCTACTTGAAGAAAGTTGGCTCCAAGGAGCTTGACCAGAAGTGGCCCAAGGCCGCCGCCATCCTGAAGAAGGTGAGCTTCACCAACCCGCAGATCGCCGCTGCCGCCGCGCTGGTGGACGTCGATGGCCTGACGCCCGAAGAAGCCGCCAAGAAGTGGATCGAGACCAACCAGGATACGGTCAAGTCCTGGCTGCAGTGACGTTCACCTCAATCGGGGGGACGCGGGGCGCGCATGTGCCCTGCGTCTTCACAGGCACACTTCGGACCGGCCGATCATGACGGAGCAGCCCAAGATTTCATGCCGCCACCTGTGGAAGGTGTTCGGCTCCGACCCCGCGGGCTTCCTGGCGCGCCACGCCCATGCGCCGACGTCCGAGAACTTCGCCGCCGGGCGCCACATCGGCGCGGTGCGCGATGTGTCCTTCGACGTCTATCCCGGCGAGATTCTCATCGTCATGGGCCTCTCGGGCTCGGGCAAGTCGACGCTCATCCGGGCCATCACGCGTCTCAATGATCCCACGTCCGGCGAAATCATCTTCGAGGGCAAGGATCTGCTCAAGGCGTCATCGGCCGAACTGATCGAGATCCGCCGGCACAAGATGGGCATGGTGTTCCAGCACTTCGGCCTGCTGCCGCACCGCACGGTTCTCTCCAACGTCGCCTTTCCGCTCGAGGTGCGCGGCGCCGCGCGCGAGGAGCGCGACGCGCGCGCGCGGGAAATGATCCGTCTCGTCGGCCTCGAAGGCCGCGAGAACTATTTCCCGCGTGAGCTCTCGGGCGGCCAGCAGCAGCGCGTCGGCATTGCGCGCTCGCTCGCGGTGGGGCCCGACGTGTGGTTCCTCGACGAGCCCTTCTCGGCGCTCGATCCGCTGATCCGCCGCGAGATGCAGGACGAGTTCCTGAGACTGCAGAAGCTGCTGCGCAAGACGATCGTCTTCATTACCCATGATTTCGACGAGGCGATCCGTCTGGGCGACCGCATCGGCATTATGAAGGATGGAAAGCTCGTTCAGCTGGCGACACCCGAGGTCATGGTCTCCTCGCCCGCCGACGATTATGTCCGGGAGTTCACGCGCAACGCGCCGCGTGACCGGGTTCTCACCGTGGGCTCCATCGCCTTGCCGGTGCCCGCCCCGCTCAACGGTGTCAACATTCTTGCCTCCGCCAAGATCGGCGAGGCGGCGCCCATTGTGCTCGCCTCCGAGAAGCCGATCGCGGTGATTGACGCCGAGGGCCGCTCCATCGGCGCCATCGACCGCGCCGCGATGATCCGCGCGCTCTATCCGGAAGAGCGCACATGAACGGCGGCGGTCAAGCCCTGGCCGCACCGCAGTTCGCACCCGCGCCGCGGCTGCCGCTGGCCACGGTTGTGGTCGCGATCATCCTCCTCGGCGCCGCCGCGGCCTGGATCTGGCCGCCGCTGCAGCGCTGGCCCGCCGAATGGGCCATCCCCTTCCGTGACTGGGTGACACAGGCCTTCGTGTGGTTCTCTGCGGCGGCGAAGCCGGTGACACGTGCCTTGTCATGGCTTCTGTCTTGGCCGTTATGGCTTTCCGAGGCCCTCTTGTTCCGCGGCTTTCCGGCACTGAACCTGCCGCCGCTCCCCTGGGTCGCCATCGTCGGCGGCACGGCCATTCTCGGCCACTGGGCGGGGGGCCGCCGGCTTGCCATCTTTTGTGGCCTCTCGGCCTTCTACCTCGCCATCTTCGGCCTGTGGCAGGACGCGATGCAGACGCTCTCCATCGTGCTTGTCACCGTGCCGCTCGCCGCGGCGCTCGGGCTCGCTCTCGGCCTGTGGGCCACGCGCAATGCGCGCGTCGAGCGCGTGCTCAATTCGGTGTTCGACGTGATGCAGGCCACCCCGCACATGGCCTATCTCGGACCCGTCGTCATTCTCTTCGGTTTCGGCCAGGTGCCGGCCATGCTGGCGACCTTCGGCTTCGCCTTGCCGCCCATGGCCCGCTGCACCATCCTGGGGCTCCGCACCGTGCCGCAGGACGTGATCGAGGCGGGCCGCATGGCCGGCTGCACGCCGCGCCAGCTGTTGTGGAAGGTTGAAATCCCGGCGGCCGAAAAGACGCTGATGCTGGGCCTTAACCAGGTGGTCATGCAGACGCTGGCCATGGTGGTCATCGCCTCGCTCGTCGGGGCCTCGGGGCTGGGGCAGAAGCTCCTGTTCTCGCTGCAGCAGCTGCAGATCGGCAAGGCGGTGGAGCAGGGTGTCGCCATCACCCTTATCGCCATCGTGCTCGACCGGCTCACCCAGGCCTATATGCGCAAGGTGCCGGAGCATTCGGCGCCCAAGACCGGCTTCATCGTCCGCCATCCGCACATCTCGCTTTTCCTGCTGCTCCTGGCGGCCTCCGGCGCCGCGGCAGGTTTTTTCCACGCCTTCGCCGTGCTGCCCAAGGAGTTGACGCTCTCCTATGGCGGCCCCATCAACAGCGCCGTACGCTGGGTGTCGAAGGAGCTCTTCCCCTACATCAAACCGCTGCGTGATTGGCTCACCGTCTGGCTCATGCTGCCGCTCCGCAATTTCTATCTCTGGCTGCCCTGGCCGGTGATGCTCGGCGTGCTCGCCGCCATCGGCTATCACTTCTCGGGCTGGCGGCTGGCGCTGCTGCCTGTCTGCCTCTTCGGCTTCATGATGCTCGCGGGTTTCTGGGAGCCCCTGATGCTGACGATCTATCTCGTCACCGGCGCCACCATCCTCTGTGTGCTGATCGGCATTCCCATCGGCATCTGGGCGGCGCACAGCCCGCGTGCCGCGCGTGTCACGCGCGGCGTCTGCGACACGCTGCAGACCTTCCCGAGCTTCATCTACCTGATCCCCGTCATCATGCTGTTCCAGACCAGCGATGTCTCCAATGTCATCGCCATGCTGGCCTATGCGACGGTGCCGGCCATCCGCTTCACCTATCTTGGCCTGCTGCGCGTGCCGGCCGCCACCACAGAGGCCGCCGTCGCCTCGGGCGCCACCAAGTGGCAGCGCCTGCGCAAGGTGGAGCTTCCCATCGCCTTCCCGGAAATCCTGCTGGGCATCAACCAGACCATCATGATGGCGCTGGCCATGGTGGCCATCACCGCGCTTATCGGCTCGCGCGATCTTGGCCAGGAAATCTACAAGGCGCTGCCGGGGGCCGACACGGGCCGCGGCCTTCTCGCCGGCCTCGGCATCGCCTTCATCGGCATCACGGCGGACCGGTTGATCGGCGCCTGGGCGATGCAGCGCAAGCGCCTGCTCGGCATGGCGTGATGCCGCGATCGACGGGCGGAAGCCGCCGGCGGCCCGGCCGGTCTGCCTGTGTGGAGGGTCGATCCCGTACCTGCGGCGTGCTCCAGGCGTGACCCGGCTCAGCGCGCGCTGCTCTCGGAAAACGATAGTGTCCAGCGACCGCAGTCCAACGGCATGGCCGAACGCTTCCACCGCACCCTGCTCGACGAGCACTTCCGGGTCGAGGGGCGGCGCACCTGGTTCGAGACTATCGGCGAGATGCAGGCGGTCCTCGACGACTACCTCGCCGGCTACAACACGAAACGTCCCCACCAGGGCCGCGGTATAAACGGCAGGACGCCACAGAACGACTTCATCGCCGGCCGGCCCAACCCCCAACCGAAACAGAAGGAGACAGCGGAGCCCAGAAACCGCCAAGACCACATCGCCGCCTGACCCGCGTCAGCGAGCGGCAACTGTCAGGTGATTACTGTTCCTGTACAATCAGAGATTCATCGCTGATCTGTGGTAGCGGAGCATTACAGCAACAAGTCCCCCGTGAACAATTCCCAAGTCACTGATTTGCGCCTCTGATCGAGGCGCTTGAAGTTTTCGATTTTGCAGGTCAGCAGGTCAGCGTCACTAACGCGCTGAATAGCGACCATTACGGAACGTAGAATTATCCACAACGAAGAGCGTGAGGGATTCGATCACAAGCTCCGCAGAGGCCGATAGCAGTCGAAAATCATCACGCGCTACCCCTCACATCAAAGACAAACTTTCTCTCCCTAAGCCTTCTGATGAGAGACCCAGTATTGAGCCGTTCTTTTACAAATTCCGTCATGAACCAAAGCGGGATGTTGTCATTCACAAATGTGGAGAGTTCCGTTCTAGCCTTGCGCCGCGTATCTGGGTCTTTGACTGAAGCGAGGTCAGCCCATCGGAAATACAGGACGTGCAATACCAGTTTCCATTGATAGTAAGTATGCCAGTGCCTCGGTTTGAAGACCGGCTCCAGTTGCATTAGTCGCTTTGCTGCATCAATGATATCGAGGGCCCTTAGTGGCGTTATCTTGATCGATGAAATTATAGATCCCTCCCGTTGGACATATTGGTAGGTGACTCGGTTTGTGAATCCAACGGAATCGGAAGACCCAATGATCGCAGGGATGCAGGCGAAGTCCTCAAACCAACCGGAGCCAAAGCGAAGTTTTTCGTTGTCGAATACCTTCCGTCTATACATCTTGTTCCATGCGTTGCACTCATTGTCGGACAACATTAGGTGAGTGACGGGGTCTCGCTCTCCATCGTATAGAGCAATAAGGTTGGTGTTGAGAATGCGTCCATCGGGAAGAACCGACGCGTAATCGCTCACGGCGATGTCGTGACCATCCAGAATCCGCTCCAGGAAAGATGAAACAAAATCGGTAGTGACTCGATCATCGCTATCGACGAAACAAATCAAATCACCACTTGCTCGCTCAAGACCGAAATTGCGAGCGCTGCCCAGGCCACCATTTCGTTTAGAGAAGACCTTTATTCTCTTGTCGTATTCTGCGTAATCTTCGCAGATTGCTCGAGAGCCATCCGCGGACCCGTCGTCAATAATCAACAGTTCAAAATTTGGATAATCTTGAGCTAGAATGCTTCGAAGGCACGCGCCGACATACTGTTCAACGTTGAAGACAGGTACAATAACCGTGACGAACGGGTTCGTCCGTAGTACGCCTGTGGAGATCGAGGGCATCAGAATCCGAGCTACATGCGACAAGCCGGTTTCGTAAGCACCACGGGATTTCAGTTCCGGCATAGTGTGGAGGCTGGTGCTGAAGCCTTAGGGTGCAAAACTCCTGAGACTAAGGTCCAGTTGAACAGCCGTAAGTTTGCCACAATCAAGATAAACCCGCTCAAGACTTACCCCCTCCCATACACATCCTCATACCGCACGATGTCGTCCCCGCCGAAATAACTTCCCGTCTGCACTTCGATAATTACCAGGGGTTCGGTTCCGGGGTTTTCCAGCCGGTGGACGGCGCCCAGAGGGATATAGACCGACTGGTTTTCGGTCAACACATCGACCTTCTCTCCCACGGTGACTTTGGCCACGCCCTGCACGACGATCCAGTGTTCGGCGCGGTGCTTGTGCGACTGCAGCGACAGCGCGCCGCCGGGGTCGACGCCGATGCGCTTCACGTGATAGCGCGGGCCGTTGCTCAGGCTTTCGAACCACCCCCAGGGCCGCCGGTCATGCGGAAAGGCGGCTGCCTGCCGGGCGCCACGCTGGCCGAGCGCCTGGGCCACCTCCTTCACCCGCTGGGCGGCGGAACTGTGCGCCACCAGCACCGCATCCGGCATGGCCACCGCCACGATGTCGCTGACCCCGATCGCCACCAGTTGCACGCTGTCCGCCTCGGAGCGGAGCAGGCTCCGCTCGCAATCCATGGCCAGCGCCGGGCCCGAGAGCACATTGCCACGCTCGTCGGCCTCGCTCTCCTGCCACACGGCGGTCCAGGAGCCGAGGTCCGACCAGCGGCCGTCATAAGGCATCACCACCAGGTTGGCGGCCTGCTCCATGATCGCGTAATCGAGGGAAATCGATGGCAGCGCCGACCATGGCCCGGCGGCGAGGGTCACGAAACCGCTGTCGCGCCGCGCCTCTTTCACCGCCGCGCGGGCCGGCGCCAGCATGGCCGGGGCATGCGCCGCGAAGGCCGCCACGATGGCCGAGGCGCGGAACAGAAAGATCCCGGCATTCCACAGGCAATCGCCGGACGCCAGCATGGCCGCAGCTGCGGTGGCGTCCGGCTTCTCCACGAAACTGGCAAGCGGCTGCGGGGCCGAGGCCGAGGCATCGCCGCCGGGCGCCAGCCTGAGATAGCCGTAGCCGGTTTCCGGCCTGTCCGGCCGGATGCCGAAGGTCACGATCGTGCCGGCCTCCGCGGCGGGCAGCGCCGCCATCACCGCCGCGCGGAAGCGGGGCGTTTCGGGAATTGCGTGGTCCGATGGAGCCACCAGCATCATGGCGTCCCCGCCCTGTTCGATCAGGTATAGCGCCGCGGCGAGAACGGCGGGTGCCGTGTTGCGCGGCTCCGGCTCCACCAGGATCGCCTGGGCGGCATGGCCGATCTCCCGCAGCTGCCGGGCGGCGATAAAGCGCAAGGGCTCGCCGCTCACCACCAGGGCCGGTGCGAAGCCGGGTCCGGACAACCGAAGGGCCGCGGCCTGGAACAGGGTTTCCTCGCCCAGAAGCGCCACGAACTGCTTCGGAAAGGCCTGCCGCGACAACGGCCAGAGCCTGGTGCCGCTGCCGCCGCACAACAATACTGGAACGATCACCGGCAACCTTCCGTCAATCACGCTGAGTTCCCTGCGCCATGATCGCGGCAAATGTCAACTGTCATGCTCTGGTTGGCTCTTCGCCGCCGTCGCGCGGGTGGCCAAGGCTCTAAAAGCTGCTGGATGAAAGTTCATTGGCAGGTCACACCCACCTCCAGAACCTACACCACGCCCGGGGACACGACCGCGCATAGCGCTTGCTGGTCTACCGTCTGTAGAATTCGGTTGAATGCCGGGGAACCGATGCCGAACGCCAAAACGCGACACGGGCGCGACCAGGCCGGGGGTGGCAGTTTCTGGCGCAAGGAGCTGCTTCGTAAAATATTGATACATTTGAAGAAAATGGCGCGCCCGACAGGATTCGAACCCATGACCCCCAGATTCGTAGTCTGGTGCTCTATCCAGCTGAGCTACGGGCGCTGACCAGCGCTGTCTTTAGTCCGCCGACTTGAGAAATGCAAGCGTGACGGGCGGGGGGCGCACCGCGGCGAAAGACAAAACCCTGGGATTTCACCCGGGGTTCATTCGTTTCAGCCTGAAGCTGACAGGACTTCTTGGAAGTCCATGCCTCCCATGCCGCCGCTCATGGCGCCTGTGGGCTTGTCCTTGGGCTTCCCGGCGATCATCGCTTCCGTGGTGATGAAGAGCGGGGTGACCGAGGCCGGGTCCTGAAGGGCGATGCGCACGGCCTTGGCCGGGTCGATGATGCCCTTGGGCACCACGTCGCAGTACTCTTCGTTCTGCGTATCGTCACCCTGGTGTCGGCCACTGGCAATACCGTGGTGGGTGCGCTGGACGGCGTCACCACCGGTCCGAACTTCTCCAGCTTCGGCACGTCCTCAGCCGTGTTTCGGATCGGCGCCGTCTCCGAAGCCACGGTGTTCAATTCATCTCTCTCCACCGCCAACCGCCAGACCCTGGAACGCAACCAGGGCGGCTGTAGCGGGATCACGATGCCGTAGCGGGCAGCGGCCGTCTGGCGCTCTTCCGGAGCCCGGAACTTCCGCCGAAGAACGTGATCCGAAGCGCATTGCCATATGATGAGGATAAGCCCAGCCCGCCTTCCGCAGAGCCGCCGCATTGCGGCAGTCCCGCGCCCGGTTGAATGCAGTCTCCTCCAGCGCGTTGTTGACAATAATCCCAAGCCTGCCTCTTGGAGGCTCGTGGAAGAGTCCACGGGCTCTTTCAGTTCATGTTGCTTCGCGTTCGGCCACCCGAGAGTGGATCAGCTTAGCCATACCAAGAAGCCCGCCATCTCCAGTGGGCTATTCACCGAAATTGATCCGTATACGGTGTTCAGGCCTGGCGCTTGCCGAGTTCGGTCATCCAATTGCTGCCGCCGCTGCGCTTCGGGGCCTGGGAGCCGCCAGTGCTGCCGCCGTCGTGCTTCGGCTGATGAGGCTTCGCACCCTGCGGCTTCTGGCCCTGCGGCTTGCCGCTGCTCTGCTTCTGGCCTTGGGCGCCGCCGTGGTTGCGGTTGGGCTTCTGGCCTCTGGTGTGGGGCTTTCCGCCCTGCGGCTTGTCCTTCACCGGGTTCCAGCCGAAGGTCGGGGCAAGCTGCTGAACGCCCCTGAGGCCGAGCGCGTGTTCCACCACCGGCACCTGGGCGCGGATGGTCTTCTCAATGTCGCGCAGCAGGCCACGGTCCTCCGGCGTGCAGAAGGCGATGGCCGAACCATCGGCCCCGGCGCGCGCCGTGCGGCCGATGCGGTGGACGTAGGATTCCGGCACATGCGGCAGATCGTAGTTCACCACGTGGGACACGCCATCGACGTCGATGCCGCGCGCGGCGATGTCGGTTGCCACCAGCACCAGCACCTTGCCAGCCTTAAAGCCCGCCAGCGCACGCTCGCGGTTGTTCTGGCTCTTGTTGCCGTGAATGGCGGCGGCGGTGAAGCCCGCGCTGGAGAGATGCTTCATCACCTTGTCGGCGCCGTGCTTGGTGCGGGTGAACACCAGCGTGCGGGTCATGTTGTTGTCCTTGAGCAGCTCCGCCAGAAGCTTGGCCTTGTTGGCGGGGTCGACATGGATGACCGACTGGTTGACACGCTCGGCGGTGGTGGCGACAGGCGCCACCTCGACGCGCACCGGGTCGGTGAGCAGCTTGTCGGCAAGGCCCGCGATCTCCTTCGGCATGGTGGCCGAGAAAAACAGGTTCTGGCGCTGGGCCGGCAGCATGCCCGTGATCTTGCGGATGGCATGGATGAAGCCCAGGTCGAGCATCTGGTCGACTTCGTCAAGGACGAAGATCTCGACCTTGGCCAGTGTCAGCGCCTTGCGCTCGATCAGGTCCACGAGGCGGCCGGGCGTGGCCACCACGATGTCGACGCCGCCCCTGAGGATGTCGATCTGCTTGTTCAGCGACACGCCGCCGAAGACGACGGCGCGCGACACTTTCAGGAACTTGCCATAGACACGGAAGCTCTCGCCGATCTGGGCGGCGAGCTCACGCGTGGGAGAGAGGATCAGCGCCCGGCAGGCGCCGCGCGCAGCGCGCTCGGGGTGAGCGGCCAGTTTCTGCAGGATCGGCAGCGCGAAGGCAGCCGTCTTGCCGGTGCCGGTCTGGGCGATGCCGAGCAGATCCTTGCCTGCGAGCAGGCTGGGGATCGACTGGGCCTGGATGGGGGTTGGCTTCTCGTAACCCTCGGCGGCAAGCGCGCGGAGCAGGGGTTCGGAGAGGTTGAGGTCGGTAAAACTGGTCACTTGTATTTCTTCTTTCGGTCTTCGGAGCATGAGTGGGCAGCGCAAGCCATGTCCGAAGTGCGAGGATCAGGGAATCTGATCCAGGCCGGGCGGGCGCTGAAACCTACCCACGTGAAAGGTATGTTCGGGAGTGTCGCTTGCTGTTGGGCCAGAACGGCTGCAGCTTGGCTGCGCCTCACGTATTCCTATCGGCCTCGAGCGACCCGATCCATATGGGCGTGTTGCGGTGCGATGTCAAAGTATTCTTTCGGCCACCAGTTGCGGCAGCTCGGCCATCTTTGCGAAAGCGGTGCGGGCGCCGGCGGCGAGCAGCTTCTGCGCCTGCTCCTCGGGGTGCGGGTGGGTGCCGGTGAAGCCCAGCACCTGGCAGCCCGCCCGGTGCGCCGCCGTAACACCCGTCACCGAGTCTTCCACCACGATGCAATTCTCCGGCGCGTAGCCCGCGCGGCGGGCGGCCTCGACGAACACGTCAGGCTCCGGCTTGCCGCGCGCGACGTGTTCGAAGGTGGTGATGCGGTTGCCGAAGAAACGGCTGAGGCCAGTGATGCGCAGCGCAGTATCGACTCGCTCCAATGGAGAGTTCGAGGCGACACTGAAGCGCTGCGGCCCGAGGGCTTCCAGTGCCTGCTCGACACCGTCGACGGCGCGCAGGTCGGTTTCGTAGAGCTTCAGGAGCCGCAGGTCCTTTTGGGTGGAGGCATCGGCGGGGAAGGCCGCACCGAACTCCCGGCGCATCTCCTCCAGCATCGCCGCAAAGGTTTTCCCGACGAAGCGCCGATGCGCTTCCGCCTCGCTCATGACGACGCCGTTCTCAGCGAGAATCGCAACATCCACACGCATCGACAAAGGCTCGGAATCGACGAGCACACCATCGCAATCGAAGATGAGATGCGCCACGCGGGGTCAGCCCTTCCGCGCGAGCTTCGCATGGGCGGTCGCCGCCGCCATCCCCGCTGCCACGAAGATCACGAAGGCGATGACCCCGTTCACCAGCATGTCATGGGTCCTGAACAGTAACACGGCCACCGCCAGCGCGATGCCGGCGAGTGTGGTGAGGATCTGGACAATCTGGGCGGTGGACATGGGCTGGCTTTAGAAGGGTTCCGCCGCAAGGGCAACCTCACGCGCCGAGGTGCCTGAATTCCTTCAGCACCTGCTCATAGACGGGCCGCTTGAAGGGCACGATCAGCTCCAACAGCTCATCCATGCGGGCCCAGCGCCACCGGTCGAATTCCTGGCTGTGGCCGGGCGGGGCCAGATCGATTTCAGAGTCGTCCCCGATGAAGCGCAGGACCAGCCATTTCTGGGTCTGGCCGCGATACTTGCCGTTCCAGGATTTGCCGATCAGGTGCTCCGGCAGGTCATAGGTGTACCAGTGGGCGGACTCGGCGATGATCTCGGCGGAAGTGACAGCGGTTTCCTCGGCCAGTTCGCGGCGCGCGGCGGCGCGCACGTCTTCGCCCTTGTCGATGCCGCCCTGCGGCATCTGCCACCAGTGGCCCTTGCCCTCGTCATTCTGCTTGTCGAAGCGGCGGCCGATCCACACGAGACCCGCCTTGTTGATCAGCATGACGCCGACGCAGGGGCGGTAGGCGGCGATCTCGCCGCGCTTTGCCATCAGGTCGCTCGTCCCTTGTAGGCGGCGCTCACCGGCACCAGAAGTATGCCCTTCTGCTGCAAGGTCTTGGCCCATTCGGCGACGGTTTCAATGGTGACGTCGAGGCCCGACCCGGTGGCGATCGCCGAACCGTTCTCGGCGGCCTCCTGCTCGAGCTTCGCCAGGGCTGCCTTGATGGCCGCCGATGTGGGCTCGGCATCGATCACCAGCCTGGCGCGCTGGACCGGCAGGCGCAGCTCCTGTCCAAGTTTCGATGACAGCGTCATGCTCACGCTGCCGTCCTCAAGATAGACGAGGCCGCGGGCCTTCACTTCCTTCATTACCGGCCGCAGGGCATCCTCGGTCACCAGCAGCCGGGCGCCCATGTAGTTGGTGATGCCGGAATAGCCGGCAAAACGGCTCATCAGCCATTTGAGCGCGGCAAGATTCTGCTCGGGCTTCGCATCGGTCAGCAGCGTGCTGGGTCCGGGGTTGGCGCCCGGGTAGCCCACCGGCTCCATGGGCACCTGCAGCAGGATTTCGTGTCCCCCGGCGCGCGCGGCATTGACCTGGGACTGGAGGTTTTCGCCATAGGGGGCGAAGCCCAGCGTCACGTCGCCCGGCAGCAGCTCGACCGCCTTCTTCGTCAGCCGTGCGTTGATTCCCATGCCGCCCAGCACAAGCGTGATCTTCGGCCAGTCGGAATGGACGACAGAGAGCGGCATCACCTGCGAATAGACGTCGAAGGGCGTCTTGCCACCCGAAGCGATGCGCGGCAATGGACCCTGGTCCGTCTTTTCCGTCACCGCTTCGACCGGCGCCTTCTTCAGTGGCCGGTGCGGCGGCACGACGATCATTGCCTCGTGCTTTTCCGGCGCCATGGCGTCCTCCGGGGCAATGTCCTCCACTTGGGCGGCGGGCATCTGTCCGGCATCGTCTATCTGCTCGCCGCCGATAATCTCGATGGCGTTCGGGTCGATGGGGTCAGCGGGGCCTTGATCCCGGGCGTCGGCCTCCGCGTCGTCGGCAGGGGTGATGGAGGAGGTGATGATCTCGGCCTGTTCCGGGATCGCGGCCACGACCACAGGTTCGCCGGTTCCCGGTGGGGGCGGGCGGGAAAGCCATAGGCCGGCGCTCGCGAAGCCCAGCGCCACAACGCCAGACATCATCACCAGCGCGGGCGGGCACCGGCGCCACAGGCGCTGCGCGGGGCTGAGCCGCTTCAGCGGCTGGCGCATCTCGTTACGGGACATGATTCTGTTCGTTAAGCATGATTCGGTTGCCACCGACTTTCGGGTCAGCACCGTTAACGACCTGTTAATCCTGATCAGAAAGTTGATGAAACCGCCGCCAAGTGACAACAAAATACCCGGCGCTGGGCCGGGTATCTTCGACCGGTAACGCTGAGGTTCAGTTCGCGGTGGTGTCCGGCGTGGCGCCGTCCTTCGGCTTCTCGTCCTTGGGCTTGGCGTTGGACACGACCTTCACCCCGTTGAGGAAGTCGATCGCCGCCTTGAGCTGCAGGTCCTTGGTCTTGTCTTCCGGAACGTAAGCCGAGGAGCCGCCGCCCTCGTCGCCGCCCGCCTCGTTGGAGAGGTGGCCCCTGAGGCCGGCCTCGCCCTCGGTCGAGACGTTCTTGTCCTTCAGCTCCGGCGGCAGTTCTTCTTCGATCACGATGTCGGCGTCGATGCCCTTGGCCTGGATCGAGCGGCCCGATGGCGTGTAGTAGCGCGCTGTGGTGAGGCGCAGCGCGCCATCGCCACCGAGCGGGATGATGGTCTGCACCGAGCCCTTGCCGAAGCTCCTGGTGCCGATCAGCGTAGCGCGCTTGTGGTCCTGCAGCGCGCCCGACACGATTTCGGAGGCAGAGGCCGAACCGCCGTTGATCAGCACCACGACGGGTTTGCCGTTGGCGAGGTCGCCCTTGGTGGCGTTGAAGCGCTGCGTTTCGTCGGCGTGGCGCCCGCGGGTCGACACGATCTCGCCCTTGTCGAGGAAGGTGTCGGAGACCGAGATCGCCATGTCGAGCAGGCCGCCCGGATCGTTGCGCAGGTCGATGATGTAGCCCTTCACCTTGTCGCCGAGCGTGGTGCGGAAGTGGTCCATCGCCTTTTCGAGGCCTTCCTGCGTCTGCTCCGTGAAGGAGGAGATGCGGATGTAGCCGATGCTGCTGTCCTCGACCGAATACTTCACCGACTGCACGCGGATCTTGTCGCGCGTCAGCTTCTGGTCGAAGGGGTCCTTCTTGTCGCGCACGATGGTGAGCGTGATGTCGGTGCCGATCTTGCCGCGCATCTTTTCGACGGCGTCGTTCAGTGTCATGCCCTGCACGTCCGCGCCGTCGATCTTGACGATCAGGTCATTGGCCATCAGGCCGGCCTTCGAGGCGGGCGTGTCGTCGATGGGCGAGACCACCTTGATCACGCCGTTCTCCATCGTCACCTCGATGCCGAGCCCGCCGAACTCGCCGCGCGTCTGCACGCTCATTTCGGCGAACTGCTTCTTGTTCATATAGCTTGAGTGCGGGTCGAGCGAGGCGAGCATGCCGTTGATGGCGGCCTCGATCATCTGCTGCTCGTCGGGCTCCTCGACATAATCGGCGCGCACCCGGTCGAACACATCGCCGAAGAGGTTCAGTTGCTTGTAGGTGTCGGCATTGGAGGAGGCCGCGCCGGCCACGCCGAAGGCCTGCCACAACAGAGAGGCGGAGACCGCACCCGCCAGCACCAGGCCGAAATTCTGCAACCGCGTATTCTTCGTCATCCACTCGCCTCTTTCAAACCGCCGATCCACCAAGGACCTGAATCAATGGCCTCTGTGCCATCCCGGAATTCGATATATAGCACTGGCCTACCGTCCGGCACCACATCACCGAAAAGTGTGACGGAAGCAGGGCCGGATCCCATTTCGCCGACGGGCTCCCCCGCCCGCAGGAACTCTCCCACGCCCGCCGTGACCTTGTCCATCCCCGCTAGCAATAAGCGATAGCCGCCACCCGGGTTCAATATGACAACTTTTCCATAAGACCTAAAGGGGCCTGCGAACTCCACCTTGCCATCGGCCGGCGCCGTCACCTGGGCATTGGCGCTGGTGGCGATCATCAGCCCTTGCGTGTCGCGGCCCAGCCCGTCCGGCTCGCCAAAGCGGCGGACGATGGACCCTTGCGCTGGGAAGGCCAGCTTGCCCCGGGCATCGGGGAAGGCAAGCCTGGGCTGGCGCAGCAGGGCCTCTTGGCTCTCACGCTGCCGCTGTTCCGCGGCCTTGGCGGCCTCCTGCTGCTGGCGCTGGGCCTCGAGGTTGGCAAGCAACTGCTTCAGCGACTTCGCCTTCTCGGCCAGTTCCGCCATGCGCTGGCGCTCGGCCTCGAGTTCAGCCGTGCCCTGGCTCACCAGGGCCTTCTTCTGCGTCACGAGGTCCTTCAGCGCGGCGCGCTCGCCGTTGAGCCGCGCGATCTCGCGGGAGACGTCCTCCTTGCGGGTGGCGATGGTTGCCTCGAGCGCCTTCAGCTGGTCGAGCTTGGCGGCGAGGGCTTTGGCTTCGTCCTGGAGTTCGGGGGCAATGGTGCCGAGCAACATGGCGCCGCGCAGGGCGGACAGAATGTCGCCGGGATCGACCACGAGGGCAGGCGGCGGGTTCTGTTCCAGCCGCTGCAGACCGGCGAGGAGTTCCGACAGAACGTCCTGCTTCTCGCCCAGCGCGGTGAGGATTTCGGCGCGGTCCTGGCGGAGCTTCGCCAGGCCCCTTTCGCTCTGCGCCACGGCGTTTTCTTGCGACTGGATCGACCGGGCGATGGCTGAGAGCTTGGCGGCAATCGCCTCCTGCGCCTGAACCGCGGCGGCGATTTCGCCGGCGATGCGCGCCTCATTGGCCTTTCCGCTCTCGATTTGCTGGCTCAGCGTGTCGAGCTGTTGCTGCTCCTGGGCATGGGCGGGCCCGCCCCGGAACATGAGCGCCAGCGCCAGAAGAGCCGTCGAAGTTGCAAGGTGCCGCATGGGTCCGGCGGTGGGTCCTGCGTTGACATCAGCCGAGCGAGCTGCTTCCCACAGCTTTGTGCGCCGGTCGATTTACAATCCGTTAATCATGACGGGCCAGCCCGGCCCTTACTTGTCTTTACAATTTCTGATTTGACTTGATTGGGTTTCGCCGGGCACTAAAACCCCATGCACAGTCCGCGATCACTGGCCCTGCAGCGCCTTGGCCCGCTGGCACAGCTACCCGGCGTTCTGGCAAGCTATGGCGTCAGCCTTGATGCGGTGCTGGAAGGGCTTTCGCTCAGTGCCGCAGACCTACGCGCGGACAATCAACTGACGATCTCCACCATTTCCGCCATGCTTGACCGCGCGGCCGCCTATCCCGGACTGGAGCACATCGGCCTGCTGATCGTCCAGGCGCAGAACCACACGGTGCTGGGCCCCGTCGGCCAGCTGATGCTGAGCTGCGAGACGCTGGGCAGTGCGCTGGGTACATTCGTGATGCTGCAGATGGCCAACTCCACGGCGGGCGCCGCCTATCTTCACCCGGTGGGTGAAGACCATGCGCTGGGCTTTGGAATCTATGCGCCAGACCTTCCCTCAAGTCATATCTATGACGCCTCGGCTGCGATAGGTCACAATATGGTGCGTGACCTGACGGGTGGCGCGGTCCGGCCCGCCGAGGTGCTGCTTGGCAGGCCCGCACCCCGCAACCCGGAACCCTATCGGCGGTTCTTCGGCTGCCCGGTTCGCTTCAATGAGGGCCAGAACTGCCTCATCCTGCCGGGCCGCAGCCTGGGCTTCCGGCTGCCCAGCGCGGATGCCAAGCTGCGCGAGCGCCTTATCAGTGCCCTGCAACAGCAGATCGCCCAGCAGCAGCAAGGCTTTGCACCCCGTGTGCGGCATGCCATCCGGCCGCTTCTTGTGGCCGGCGATGCCTCGCACAAGCGCGTGGCTGCCCACCTCAACCTTCACCCCCGCACCATGGGGAGAAGGCTGGAGGAGGAGGGCATCACTTTCGAACAGCTGAAGGACGAGGTGCGCCTTGCCGTCGCCCGCGAGTTGCTGGCCCGCACCGCGATGGCCGTGTCAGACGTCGCAGGTTCGCTCGGCTATGCCACGCCCAGCGCCTTCGTCCGCGCCTTCCGCCGCTGGACGGGAACCTCGCCCTCCGCCTGGCGGCGGCAGAGCGAGCACACGGCCTCCGGCTGACAGGTCCTGTCGCGAAAAGGCAAGCATCCGGAGCGGAGTCGATCTATCCTTTCCGACGAGTTGCAGGATGGAGGATGGCATGAAGCCCCGTTTCGCCCTACTGGCCGTGATCGGCCTCGTCATGTTTTGCGGCAGTGCCCAGGCTCAGCAGGTCACCGGTACGCCGGGGTCTCCCAGCGCCACCACCACCATCAGCGGCGAGCAACTGCCCGCGCCGGCGCCGCCCTTCGGCGGGGTCATCAAGGATAACGCGCTTCAGTCCACGCCTTGGTGGGCGCCGCGCATCGTGCCGCCCAAACAGGCGCCCAACGTGCTGCTCATCATGACGGACGACTCCGGCTATGGCGTGCCCTCCACCTTCGGCGGCGTCATTCCCACCCCCGCGCTCGACCGCGTGGCCGCGGCGGGCCTGCGCTATACCCAGATGCATTCGACCGCGCTGTGCTCGCCCACCCGCGCCGCCCTCATCACCGGCCGCAACCACCACTCGGCGGGGTTCGGCGTGATCTCGGAACAGTCGACGGGCTTCCCCGGCTACAATTCGATCATCGGCAAGAACATGGCCACCATCGGCCGCATCCTGAAGGACAATGGCTACGCCACCTCGTGGTTCGGCAAGGATCACAATGTGCCGGCTTTCCAGGCCAGCCAGGCCGGGCCCTTCGACCAGTGGCCGATCGGCATGGGCTTCGAATATTTTTATGGCTTCGTGGGTGGCGACACCAACCAGTGGCAGCCCAACCTGTTCCGCAACACCACGCAGATCTTCCCCTTCCAGGGCAAACCCGGCTGGAACCTGACGACCGCCATGGCGGATGACGCCATCGATTATCTCAACCGCATGAACCAGACGGCGCCGTCCAAGCCCTTCTTCCTCTATTACGTGCCGGGCGGCACCCATGCGCCGCACCACCCGACGCAGGAGTGGGTGGACAAGATCCAGGCCATGCACCTGTTCGACGACGGCTATGAAAAGCTGCGTGAACGGATCTTCGCCAACCAGAAGAAGCTCGGCGTCATCCCGCAGGATGCCAAGCTCTCGCCATGGCCTTCGGACCTCTTGAAGCCGTGGGACCAGACGACGGATGACGAGAAGAAGCTGTTCATCCGCCAGGTCGAGGTGTTCGCCGCCTATGCGGCCTACACCGACCACGAGATCGGCCGCGTCATCCAGGCGGTCGACGACATGGGCAAGCTCGACAACACGCTGATCGTCTACATCAACGGCGACAATGGCACGTCCGCCGAGGGCGGCCCGCTCGGCACGCCCAACGAGGTCGCCTTCTTCAATGGCCTCAACATGCTGCCCGTCGACGTGCAGATGAAGTTCTATGACGTGTGGGGCACCGACAAGACCTACAACCACATGTCGGCTGCCTGGTCCTGGGCCTTCGACACGCCGTTCAGCTGGTTCAAGCAGATCGCCTCGCATCTGGGCGGTGTCAGGCAGGGCATGGCCGTGTCGTGGCCTGGCCACATCGACGACGTGGGCGGCATCCGCAGCCAGTTCGCGCATGTGATCGACGTGGTGCCGACCATCCTCGAAGCCGCGGGCATTGCCGCGCCGCAAGTCGTGGACGGCATCGAACAGGCGCCGATCGAAGGCACCAGCTTCGCCTATACCTTCGACAAGGCGAACGCGGCTGTGCCATCGCGCCATTCCGTCCAGTATTTCGAAATGATGGGCGATCACGCCATCTACAAGGATGGCTGGCTGCTCTCCACCAAGGTGAAGCGCGCGCCGTGGGAGGCCTTCGGACCCGCCAATCCGGACCCGCTCAACAATGTCGAGTGGGAGCTCTACGACCTCAACACCGATTATTCGCAGGTGACGGACATCGCCGCGCAGAATTCTGACAAGGTCGCGGAGCTGAAGCAGGTGTTCTACGAAGAGGCGAAGAAATACAACGTGCTGCCGCTCGATGCCTCGGTTGCCGCACGCATCGTGGCGCCGCGGCCCAACATCACCGCGGGGCGCGATACTTTCGTCTATACCACGCCCATGGTGGGCCTGCCGCAGGGCGACTCGCCCTTGCTGCTCAACACGTCTTACACGGTGACGGCGGAGATCGAGGTGCCGGAAGGCGGCGCCGAAGGCATGATCCTCACCTCCGGTGGACGTTTCGGCGGCTATGGCTTTTACCTCCTTCAGGGCAAGCCGGTCTGGACGTGGAACATGGTGGACCTGAAGCGCATCAAATGGCAGGGACCGGACGCGTTGACGCCTGGCAAGCACACGCTGGTCTTCGACTTCAAGTATGACGGGCTGGGTGCCGGCACGCTGGCCTTCAATGACTTCAGCGGCGTCGGCCGGCCTGGCACCGGCACGCTGTCGGTCGACGGCAAGGTGGTCGCCACCCAGACGATGGAGAAAACACTGCCCATGATCCTGCAGTGGGATGAAAGCTTCGACGTGGGCTCGGATACGCTCACCCCCGTCGACGATTCCGACTACCAGACGCCCTTCCCGCTCACCGCCAAGCTCGACAAGCTGACGGTGAAGCTCGACCGGCCGGTGCTCAGCGCAGCCGACGAGGAAATGCTCCGCAACAAGATGATGCAGAAGGATTGAACGGGATGAATTTCGAAGAGAACATGCAAGTCAAGGCAGTCGGTCGCCGTGGTCTGATGGGCCTGTCGGTGGCTGCCGCCGCGGCCGCCCTGGCGGCCGCGCGTCCGGCGCGGGCGGAGGACGCCAAGCCGATGCTGATGTTCGTCCAGCTGTCAGGCGGCGTGAAGGTCGACGAGGCGGCCAAGACCGTGCGTCTCGTCAATGTCACGCCCCATACCCTCTACTTCGCCGACCGGCCGGAGCGGCTTGCGGGCCATATCAGGATGGACGCCTACCTCGAGGAGTGGACGTCGAAGGCCGGCAAGGACAATTTCGCGGCCGACCCGCCCAATGCCGCTCTCTCGGTTTATGAAGAGGGGCAGAGCAACAATACCCTCGCCATCGTCGAAATCCTCGATCCGCGGATGGACGGCAAGGACCTCGTCTACACCTACAAGCTCGTCAGCGGAAAGCCGCCGGCCACGGGCGGTGAAACAGCGCTGTTCATCGACTGGATCGGGGTCGGCGGTGGCGTTGGCGTCGGCTTCCACGGCGTGGGCGTGGGTGTCAGGGGCCCGGGCATCCGCTGATCCGCAGCCGGAAGCAGACCCTCGGCCGCTGGTGAATTCATGGACGTGCAGGCTCGACGGCCCCGCTCCGCAACTGTAAAGACAAACTCGTAATCCGGGCGCGCATCAGCTGATTGCCCTCTCAGGGAGAAGGAAAGAATGATCACTCGCAGGACCTTTCTTGCCGGTCTGACGCTCGGCGTGGCCGCCATCGCGCTCACCGGCTGCCAGATCGACACGCGCACGCCGATCAAGGTGTCGCAGATCCTGGAAGTGGCGCGCTCGGGCGTGCCCTCGCCGGTCGCCGCCGCCATCACCGGCCAGTTCATAACACCGGCCTGGTGCAAGGACGAGGGTGTCATGGCTGTCGAGACCATCTCGACGCCGGACGTGCCGCTGCAGCTCCAGGCCTGCGCGCCAGGCGGCAGCACCGGCGCTATCGGCACCTTCCAGATGGCCACCAATCTGATCAAGACCGACGGCGGCCAGACCGATGCGGCGATCCTCGCCAATGTGCTGGGCGGCGACAATGCCCGCTTCGCCGTGTTCAAGCACGACAAGCACGGGCGCGACTTGCTCTCGGTCGGCCTGTTCCTCAACGTGCCGCAGCTGCAGGCCAACCAGCAGAAGCTCATGGCCATGCCGGTCTACAAGCGCGGCGGCTATGACGGCAACGTGACCTTCACCTTCACGCTGGACATCATCAACGACACCGACAAGCCGGCGAATTTTTTCCTCACCGATGTCGACGCCGGCGGCGACTTGCCGTCTGACGAGGCAATCCTCACCATCCCGCCCGCCGGCATGGATACGGTAACGCTCGACGCCCAAACCCAGGCCAATCTCGGCACCCGCGGCTGGGTGAACTTCATGTCGCTTATCCTGAAGTAACGCGTTCCGGGGCTCCACAAGACGTCTTCTCTCGTGCGCGGGGGAAGACGCAGGGGGTATCTCTTTCATACCCTGTGATACGGGTGCCCCGCAATGACCGTCACTGCGCGGTAGAGTTGTTCGAACAACATCACCCGCACCAGCCGGTGCGGCCAGGTCATGGGGCCGAAGCTCATCAGCAGTCCGGCATTGCCGCGCAGTTCCGGCGCATGTCCGTCCGGTCCGCCGATCAGGAAGGCCATGTCGGCCGTTCCGCCGTCAAGGTGGCGGCGCAGCAGTTCGGCGAAGGCCTCGCTCGCCAGCGCTTTGCCGCGCTCGTCCAGAACTATGGTGAAGCACTTCGGCGCCAACGCCCCCGCAATGATGCGTCCTTCCCCGGCCATGCGGGCGGCGGGCGAGGAGGCCTGCGATTCATTGAATTCGGTGACTGCGATTTTGGAGATGCCGCATTTGCGGCCCAGGCCTTGCGTGCGGGTGAGATAGTCCTCGGCCAGGGATTTTTCGGGGCCGGGCTTCAGCCGCCCGGCCGCGATCACCTGCAGCTTCACATCGCGGCCCGGTCATCCGGCGCGCTGGCGGACAGAAGCTTTTCGAGATTGTAGAAGCTCCGCACCTCGGGCCGGAAGATGTGCACCACCACGTCGCCGGCATCGACCAGCACCCAGTCGCACTGCGGCATGCCTTCGATGCGCAGGTCGCGGTAGCCCTTTTCCTTCAACTTCTGCACAAGCTGATCGGCTATGGCGCCGACATGCCGGTTAGAGCGGCCGGAAGCCACAACCACGGCATCCGCCACGGCGCGCCGGTCATCGAGCGGGATCGACACGATCTGCTCCGCTTTGGCGTCGTCGAGCTGCGCCAGGATCACGTCCAGCGCGTTGACGGGCTTTGCCGCCTCCGCCTTGCGGCCGCGCGGCTTCCGCGGCTTCTTGGCGCGCGGCGCGTCTTCCAGAAGCTCGGCCGGAATCTCCGGCATGGGCTCCTTGGGCGGCAGATCTTTGGGGCGGGGCGCTGCCCGGAACGGCTTGGCTTCGGGTCTGGTCCGGCCGGCGGGCTTGCCCTTGCCAGCTGCAGGCCTCGCCTTGCTGGACGGCGGCTTCGCCTTGGGGGCAGCGGCCTTGTTGGCGGCAGGGCGGCTGCTCTTGGCAGCAGTTTTTTTCGCCGCGGGCTTATTGGCCGCGGACTTCCTGGCGGGCGCTTTCAGTGGTCTGGTCCTCGGTTCCGGTTACGTCTCTGCATGGATGCGAACGGCATGCTTGAAGGGTGAAACAACGAACCCGACGCTAAAGGGTTCGGCGCCACCGTTCAAGGGTCTCCCTTAGACGGCTTTCACCCTGGCGCGCTTTCTGATCGCCGTTGAACTTTCAGGTCTGAGCGGCATGGGGATGAAACACCAGGCGGGCGGGTTCGCCGTCACCAGCTTGGGTGCGAGATTGGTGGGGATCTGCGCTTCCGCAAAGCGCGTGGCCGCAGGCCCGCCTAGCGCCCGCAGCGAGAAGCCCGGCCGCGCAAGAACGGCGAGCGGGAGCGTTTCGGAAATTTCCAGCCAGTCGTGCCAGTGGTGCAGGTTAGCGAAGCTGTCTGCCCCCATGATCCACACGAATTGGGCGCGGCCGAGAAGCGGCTTCAGCCCGCGCAGCGTTTCCGCCGTGGTGCGCGCGCCCATCTGCTTCTCGATGTCGGTGACGGCGAAACGCGGGTGCTTCGAAACCTCGCGCGTGGAGGCGAGGCGCGCGGCGTATTCACCCGTCTCGGAGGGGTCCTTCAAGGGGTTCTGCGGCGAGACGAGCCACCACACCCAGTCCAGCTCCAGCCGCTTCAGCGCATAGAGCGCCACCATGTAGTGGCCGTAATGCGCGGGGTTGAAGGAGCCGCCGAACAGCCCAATCCGCTGGCCTTCGCCGAAAGCGGGCGCGCGCAGCATCATGGGCGCGTCTGCCCCGTGCCCCGCACCAGGTACTTGAAGGTGGTCAGCTGCTCGACGCCCACAGGCCCGCGCGCATGCAGCTTGCCCGTCGCGATGCCGATCTCGGCGCCGAAGCCGAACTCGCCGCCGTCGGCGAATTGCGTCGAGGCATTGTGCAGCACGATGGCGCTGTCGACTTCATTCAGGAATCGCTCGGCGGTCGCGGCATCCCCGGTGATGATCGAGTCGGTGTGCTTCGAGCCATAGCGCGCGATATGCGCCATCGCCGCGTCGACACCATCCACCACCTTCACCGAAATGATCGCGTCGAGATATTCGGTGGACCAGTCTTCCTCCGTCGCCGGCTTTACGCGGGTGTCGGCGGCTTGCGTGGCCTTATCGCCGCGCACTTCGCAGCCCGCATCGATCAGCGTACTGACGATCGGCTTCAGGTTCGCCTCCGCCGCCGCCCGGTCGATCAGGATCGTCTCGGCCGAGCCGCAGACGCCGGTGCGCCGCATCTTGGCGTTGAGGCAGATGGTCCGGGCCATCCCGGGGTCCGCGGCCTTGTCGACATAGACGTGGCAGATTCCCTCGAGGTGGCTGAAGACGGGCACGCGCGCATCGGCCTGCACCCGCGCCACGAGGCTCTTGCCGCCGCGCGGCACGATCAGGTCCAGCGTGCCGCCCAGACCCTCGAGCATCAGCCCCACGCAATCGCGGTCGGCGTTGGGCACCATTTGGATCGCGGTGCGCGGCAGGCCTGCAATGTCCAGCCCGCGCTGCAGGCAGGCGATGATGGCGCCGGAAGAATGAAAGCCATCCGTGCCGCCGCGCAGGATCGCCGCATTGCCGGACTTGAGGCAGAGGCCCCCCGCATCTGCCGTCACATTGGGCCGCGACTCATAGATGATGCCGATGACGCCGATCGGCACCCGCACGCGAGAAATCTCCAGCCCGTTGGGCCTGGTCCATTTCGACATCACCTTGCCCACGGGGTCGGGCAGGGCGGCGACTTCCTCCAACCCCCTGGCCATGGCTTCGAGCCGGCTTTCGTTCAGCGTCAACCGGTCGACGAAGCTGCTCTTCAGCTCCTTCGTCTTGGCGTTCTCGAGGTCACGCGCGTTCTCGGACAGGATGTCGGCGGCGGAGCGGCGGATCTTCGACGCCATGGCCATCAGCGCATCGTTTTTCTGTTTGGTTGGCGCGAGCGCCAGAACCTTCGCCGCTTCGCGCGCGGCGCGGCCCAGCGTCAGCATCAGCTCGCGGTTGGTCGTCATCTGGTTCATGCGCGCTCTCCGCCCATCAGCACCATGTCGTCGCGGTGGATCAGCACGTCGCGCCCGCGGAAGCCCAGCACCTTTTCGATTTCGGAGGACTTGAGCCCCAGGATTTTCGCCGTGTCGCTGGCATCATAGGTCACGAGCCCGCGTGCGATCTCGCGGCCCTTCGCCGTGACGATCGACACCGTGTCGCCGCGCGCAAAGCTGCCTTCCACTTTCTTCACACCTGCCGGCAGCAGGCTCTTCCCCTTGGCAAGCGCCGCCGCAGCCCCTTCATCGACCACGAGATGGCCGATGGGCTGCAGCGTTCCGGCGATCCAGCGTTTGCGCGATTGCAGGGCCGAGGCATTGGCCACGAACCAAGTGCAGCGCGCACCGTCGCCGATGCGTTTCAGCGGGTGCATCTCGTGGCCCGATGCGATCACCATGTTGCAGCCGGCGCCGAGCGCGATCTTGCCCGCCTCGATCTTGGTGATCATGCCGCCCGAGCCCACGCCCGACACGGGCTTGCCCGCCATGGCCTCGATCTCCGGCGTGATCTCCTGGACTTGCGAAAGCAAGGTTGCACCCTTCTGGTTGGGGGGCGCGGTGTAGAGCCCGTCGATGTCGGAGAGCAGCACAAGGCAATCGGCGGACATCATCGAGGCGACGCGCGCGGCGAGGCGGTCATTGTCGCCATAGCGGATTTCGCTGGTGGCCACCGTGTCGTTCTCGTTGATCACGGGCACCGCACCTTGTTCGAGCAGCGTCGACAGCGTGGCCCGTGCATTGAGATAGCGGCGGCGCTCTTCGGTGTCGGTGAGGGTCACCAGCACCTGTGCGGCCACCATGTTCCGTGTACGGAGCGCTTCCGTCCATGCCTGGGCCAGCGCGATCTGGCCCACGGCCGCCGCCGCCTGCTTCTGTTCGAGGCGGAGCGTGCCCTTGGGCAACCCAAGCGTGCGGCGGCCCAGCGCAATGGCGCCCGACGAGACGATGATGATCTCCGCCCCCTTCACCCGCCGGTCGGCGAGATCGTCGATCAAGGATGAGAGCCACGAAGCTTTGATGGTCCCGGTCTTCGCATCCACCAGCAGCGCCGAACCGATCTTGACGACGATGCGCCGCGCCTGTTCGAGGTGGGATTTCACGGCCGCCACTCCTCCGTCGTCACCCCGGGCTCGTCATTGGCCCTGCCGGCGCGGCGCGCGGTGACGATCACTTCGAGCAGCTTCTTCATTGCTTCCGGCACGTTCTTGGTGGTGGCGGCCGAAATCAGCATCGGCGTCTTGCGAACGCGGCGCTTGAAGTCCTTGAGCTTCGCCTGGATCTCCTCCCCGGGAAGAAGATCGGTCTTGTTGAAGGCGATGATCTCCGGCTTCCCGGCCAGTTCCGGCGAATAGGACTTCAGCTCCTTGCGGATCACGCGATAGGCGGCCACGGGGTCATCGCCCGTCACGTCGATCAAATGCAGCAGCACCGCGCAGCGCTCGACATGGCCCAGAAAACGCGTGCCAAGGCCATGGCCCTCGGAAGCGCCCTCGATCAGGCCCGGAATGTCCGCCAACACGAAGCTCTGCATGCCCACGCGTACCACACCCAGCTGCGGGTGCAGCGTGGTGAAGGGATAATCCGCGATCTTGGGCTTCGCCGCCGAGACTGCTGCGAGCAGGGTGGACTTGCCCGCATTCGGCAGTCCGAGAAGGCCGGCGTCGGCAATCAGCTTGAGCCGCAGCCAGATCCAGCGCTCCTCGCCCTCCTGGCCCGGATTTGCGTGGCGGGGTGCTCTGTTGGTGGAGGACTTGAAATAGGCATTGCCGAAGCCGCCATTGCCGCCCTTGGCGATGCGGAAGCGGTCGCCCAGCTTGGCGAGATCGGCGACCATCGTCTCGTTGTCTTCCTCGAACACCTGTGTGCCCACCGGCACCTTCAGCACGATGTCATCGGAATTGGCGCCGGCGCGCAGGCGGCCCATGCCGTGCCCGCCGGTCGCCGCCTTGAAATGCTGCTGGTAGCGGTAGTCGATCAGCGTGTTGAGTCCATCCACGGCCTCGATCCATACGTCGCCGCCCTTGCCGCCGTCGCCGCCGTCGGGCCCGCCCATCTCGATGAACTTTTCCCTGCGGAACGAGACGGAACCCGCCCCGCCGTCGCCGGAGCGGACGTAAACCTTTGCCTGGTCGAGGAATTTCATAACCAAGCCTTGTAACGCGGGTTGGCGTGAGAGCCTAGTCCCCTGTTGCTCATCAGCCACGCTTCCCGGCTGCTGCTGCATTGCACCATTTTGGCCCCCTTGAGGACACATTTGGCAGTTTTACGGGTGGTCCATCCGAATGGGGCGGCTAGCAAGAGAAGATGATCACAATGAGTCACAAGATCATCCCGGCTTTTTCTGTGTAGAACGAAAGGCAAGAGATGAAGAAAAGACTGATCGCAGGGTTGCTGTCTGCTGCTGTACTGTCTGGCATTGCCGCTATACCCGCCGAGGCGGCCTGCAAGGGTGCCATACACTGCTACGGCACCACGACGAAAACCACACTCACCGCGAAGTCCGTGGCGGCCCATGTCCGCAAAGCGCCAGTTAACACGGCCTCCACCCACGCGCGCAAGCGCTCTTATGCTGCCTCCGGCACCAAGCGGACGTCTGCCGCGCCGAAGACGAGCGCCGAGGCGAAGCGCATGAACGCCATCCGCCGCGGCAACACCACTGCGGCGGCGATCATCATTCCCGCCAGCGCTACGGCGTCCCAGGGCAATGTCATTGCGCTGATCAAGGCCATGGCGCCGGGGCAGGGCGTTCCCACCTGGTTTGCGCTGCGCATCGCGCATGTCGAATCCAACTACCAACCTCACATGCGTGGCGCCCATGGCGAATATGGCGTGTTCCAGATGAAGTGTGCGACCGCCAAGGACATCGGCTTCAGCAGCAATTGTGCCGCCCTGCTCGATCCGCGCACCAATATCCACTGGGGCCTGCGCCATCTGGCGATCGCCATCGGCAAGTCCGGCGGCAACCTGCGGCTTGCGGCATCGAAACACAATGCCGGCCTCGGCCGCCGAACCATCGTGGCCAGCTATGTTGCCAAGGTGTTCTGACGATATGAGGGCGCGATGGCTCATGGCCGCCGCGCCTTCGCCTCTGCCCAGGCATCGCGCGTCAGCTCCAGCCGCATGGTCGGCACCTGCGCGGCGCGGGCCCGCGAAAACGCCATGTCCTCGCCTGTCTCCTGAAATCCCAATCCAAGCAGAATGCGCCGCGAGGCGGTGTTGCTGAGATGATAACTCGCCTCCAGCCCCTCACAGCCCAGCGTGGAGAAGGCATGGTCCACCACGGACCGCGCGGCTTCCGTTGCGTAGCCCTGGCCCCAATGGGGTTCCGCCAGCCAGTAGCCGAGTTCGCCTTCGAGTCCGATGACGCCGATCAGCGCGTCATTCCGTGTGATCGCAAGCACCAGCGCGTCCTCCGGCTTCTGCCGCAAGTAGACGAAGAAGGCTTCGGCGTCCTCCGGCCCGTAGGGATAAGGGATGCGGCCCGTCCAGCGCGACACGTTCAGATTGTTCAAAGCAAGGATCATTGCTTGCCGATCCCGCTCCTCGGGCGGTCGAAGCGTCAAGCGGTCTGTCACGAGGATTGTCATGGGAGCGATCCAAACGAAAAGCGGAGAGGTGGTTGCCACCTCTCCGCTTCGAAATCAGCCAAGCATGCCGGATCGGTGGATCCGGCGGCTTGATATGTCCTGAGCCCGCCGGTTACTCAGCCGCGACCGCTGGGATCACGGACACGGTCTGCTTGTCGCCCTTGGTGCGGCGGAAGCTGACGACGCCGTTCACCACCGCGAAGATGGTGTGGTCGCGTCCGATGCCCACGCCGGTGCCGGGGTGAACCTTGGTGCCGCGCTGGCGGATGATGATGTTGCCAGCGATGACGGTCTCGCCGCCGAAAGCCTTGACGCCAAGACGGCGGCCCGCGGTATCGCGGCCGTTGCGGGACGAACCGCCTGCCTTTTTATGAGCCATGGGATGTTCTCCTATTCTCTGGCGCGCTTAAGCGCGGATCTCGCGGATGGTCACCGAGGTCAGGTCCTGACGGTGGCCGTTGCGCCGGCGATAGTGCTTGCGGCGGCGCTTCTTGAAGATAATGACGCGGGGGCCACGGTCCTGGCTGGCGATCTCGGCCACCACAATGGCGCCGGCCACGTGCGGGGCGCCGATGTTCACCGCCTCGCCATTGGCGACCATCAACACTTCAGTGAAATTCAAGGTGTCGCCGGGAGCGCCTTCAAGCTTCTCTATCTGGATCTTGTCGCCGGCAGCGACGCGGTATTGCTTTCCGCCGGTCTTGATGACTGCGTACATGTTGTTTCGTCCTTGTTGTCCCGCGCCGTTCGGCGGCACCGGTGAACCCGTGGTCCGGCGCGCTTCAAGTGCTTGATTACTCAAGCGAAATTGGGTTGCCTAGGGCAGCGCAAAACGCGCCTATGGGGCAGCCCCCTCCGCGCGGATGGCCGGAGATAGGGGAAAGCCGCGTTGGAGTCAAGGAATTGGGGGTTCTGGCATCCGGAACGGAGCTTCCACCGCGCCAGACCTCGTATCAAATTAGAAATGATTTCGTGTTTTGATTGATTATGGCCAATCACCACCGCTTTCGTTTGTTCCGCGTCTGGCGCCTGCTGCTGCCCGCAGTCTTCGCCGCTTCGGCAACCTCGTCCGCGCTCGCCAGTGGGCGGGACGGCAATGTTGCGTTCCGCCCCACGGAGATGGTCGAAACGGCCGCTCCGGCGCCGCAGCCCATGGTGGTCGTGCGCATGCGGGGAACCGGGCAGTGCGGAAACCGCTGCCCGGAATGGATCAAGGCCCAGGGCATCATCACCCCCAACACGCCCGGGCATTTCCGCGACGTATTGAGACAGCCCGGCGCGGACAAGCTTCCAGTGGTGCTCGAGTCGCAGGGCGGCGACCTTGATTCGGCGCTGGAAATCGGCCGCATGATCCGCGCCGCGGGGCTCACCACGATCGTCGGCCGCAGCGAGGTCGAGGGCTGCGGACCGCGTGAGGCTTGCAGCAAGGAGCAGCCGCTGAAGCTGTTCATGGGTTATGTCTCCTCTCCGGCTGAATGCTCTGGCACCTGCCTATTCGTGCTGGCAGGCGGCGCGCGGCGGGCCGGTTTCTGGATTACCGGGGCCAGCCTTCCCGCGCTGGACAGCTTCAAGACCCGCACACGCGGCGCCAAGGCTGGCAATCTGATCGCCAGCTATTTGGCCGATATGGGGGTTTCGACCGGCCTTATCGTGCGCCTTCGGCAAGCGGGCGTCGCGCTGGACGGGTCTGACATGCTGCATTTCGGCCTAAGCACGGGCCGCGAGCGGGTGGAGGACTTCACCGGTTCCAGCATCTGCCTGGGCGACAGCCCCGCGGCAAACTGCCTGATGCCCCCGCTCGCCCCGGCGAAGGTCAGTGTGGCGGCGCCACCGCGACAGCGGGCAGCACCGCGCCCGCCGAACCCGGGGAAGATGATCATCTGGGGCGCGATCGACTAGGCTTGCCGGCGGCTTCGGCGGCCTGACAGTCCACCTCCGGGGGCAGCGTGCAGGCAGCTGAACCGGCGGAGACTGCTTGCCTAGACAGCATTCCTGTGCATGATCGACCTGCGGCTGCCGCAGCGTCTGGGTGCGCCGCATCTCGCTTTCCGTCTCCTCGTCCGCGAAAGGGAATGCCATGGACCTCAAGAGAGTCACCGATACGTTGCATGTCGACGATGCCGATCTGTCGTCGTCCGTGTTCAACAATGCCAATCTGTCATCCAGCAGCTTCAATCAGATTGCGTTTTCCGGCGTGACCTTCAACGACTCCAACATGACCGGCCTTTTCATCAACGACGTCAATCTGTCCGGCGGCAAGATCCAGAACGCCAACCTCTCCGGCCTTGCCATATCCGATTGCAACCTGGCCGGCGCCACCATCGATGGTATTCAGATCGCGGATTTGCTGGCGGCCTACCGGCGCCAGAGCGGGAACTGACAGCCCGAGACCACCGCTTCTCCCGCGCAGTCCCGTAAGGGCACTCTCTTGAACTTGCGGAAAACGCATGGTTTCGTTGCTTCCATGTGCAAGATCCTGCTGACCGCCCTGCTGGCCACCTTGCTGGTTACGTTCAATGCCGCCTGTCCGGCCGCGCGCGCCGGAACGGCTTACGTCACCGCGGCGGACTCCTCCGCGGTCAACGGCCGGAAGCAGACGCAGAAACGCAAGAAAAAGAAGCAAGCGGTCCGCCAGCCGTCCAAGCCCCAGCCGCCAAAGGAGGCCTGGCAGCGCCCCATGACGGTGGCGCTCGTGCGGTCCTCCATTCCGGGTTGCGAGCCGCTGTGCCCCGAATGGCTGGCGGCGGAGGGCGAGATCACCCCCGCGACACCGGCGGTCTTCCGCAAGGCCCTGAAGCAGGTGGATAAGCGCTGGCTGCCGGTCGTCATCCGCTCGACGGGCGGCGACGTGCGGGCCGCGATGGAGATTGGCCGCATGGTGCGCAAGGCCGGGCTTCCGGTCGGCGTGGGTTGGACCCTCTATGACGGCTGTTCGCCCGGCGATTCGTCATGCGCACCGCCAAAGTCCGGCGGGCCCTACCGCGGGATGGCGATGGCGGGGCAGAGTTTCTGCCTTTCGGCCTGCCCGCTCATCCTGGCAGCGGGAACCGAGCGCTACGCCGGCCTGGGTGACATCGGTCTGCATGTCATTCGGCGGCAATGGGTCCGCGAAAAAATCACCTACCGCGAAACCAAGCGGAAGGTGAACGGCAAGATCAAGCGTGTGCGCGACGTGATGAGCCGCAAGGTCGTGTCGTCCTACTTCAAGGATGGCATCGACAAGGAATATCGCGCCAAGCTTCTCGCCTATCTGAAAGACATGGGAATCGACCCCGCCTATCTCGATGAAATGGCGAAGGCCTCCTACAATCAGATCAATCGCCCGACGGGCGCGCGTCTGGAGGAACTGCGGCTGATCACCTCCCGCAACACGGTGCTCGATGTCGTGGCGCCCAGTGTCTGCAAGGCAACACCGCCGGCGCGCAACTGCCGGGACCTGCCGGGCCAGAAGGCCGCGGAGGATGCGCCGCGCTTTCTGGACGTACCGTCCGGCGAGGAGATGTTCGTCGCCCGCGTTCGCGCGAAAGGCAAGTGCGAGCCACTCTGCCCGGAATGGATCGCCGCCCAGGGCATCGTCACGCCGGAAACGCCTCTCCGCTTCAAGGAGGTCTTCGCGCAGCCCGGAGCGGATCTCTTGCCGATCCTGATCGACTCACGGGGCGGCGACCTCGATGCCGCGATGGAGGTGGGGCGACTGATCCGCCTCAGAAAGGCCACGACCCTCGCCGCCACGACAATGGTGTTCGGCTGCTCGCCGCGCGACCCGGATTGCAACCGCACCCGACCGCGCTCCGAGCCTTACTCCGGCTATGCCTTTACGCCGGGCGATTGTGCGCGCGAGTGCTGGTTCATGTTTGCCGGAGGCGTTGTCCGCCTCGGCGGCTGGGCCGCAAATTCGAACCTGCCCGCAGCCGCCCCTTTCGTGACACGGCAGGCCGGGAAGCCGCCCGAAAAACTCATCGCGGATTTCATGCGCGCCATGCGATTGCCGGAAAAATCCCTCACCGTCGATCGAGCAAAACTGCAGCCGGACCTCGCGAGCTATGACGACAACCGCGTCGTCATGTTCCGGCTCAGCAACAACCCCGGTGCGACAAGTGTCATCGCCGAACCCGCCAGCTGCCGTATCTCCGATCCGCCGCCCAACTGCATTCGCCGCGACAAGCTGGAGTAAGGCATCGGGCAGTCCACTGCACTCGCCACGCCGTTCCCTTCCACGAGAGAAGCGGAGTAAGACATGAGTGACAGGTTCAATCCGCCAACAGGTCCATTTGGCGAGCTTCCTCTCTCGTCATTCACGCCGCCTCTTCCCCCACCCGCTTCTCGATCAGCGTCACGAGATCGCTCATGATGCGGTTCATGTCGAAGTCCTTCGGCGTATAGACGGCGGCGACGCCCAGTTGCTTCAGCACATTCACGTCATCCTGCGGGATGATGCCGCCGGCGACGACGGGAACATTCGCGAGGCCCGCCGCGCGCAGGCGCTGCATCACCTCGCGGATCAGCGGCACGTGGGAACCTGACAGGATGGAGAGGCCGAGGATGTGGACCTGCCTTTCCTGCACCGTCTTCACCAGCTGCTCGGGCGTCACGCGGATGCCATCATAGATTACGTCGAGGCCGGTATCGGCGGCGCGCACCGCGATCTGTTCCGCGCCGTTGGAGTGTCCGTCGAGGCCGGGTTTGCCGACGAGGAAGCGTGGGCATTCGCCCATGCGCTCCGCGAGCCGCTTCACGCGGGAGCGCAGGTCCTCGAGCTGCTCGCCGCCCTCCGCCCGCATGGTCAGCGCCACGCCGGTGGGCGCGCGGTACTCGCCGAAGATCTCGCGCAGCGTCGCGCCCCATTCGCCGGTGGTGACCCCGGCCTTCGCACAGGCGATGGAGGGCTCCATGATGTTGCGGCCGTCTTTCGCGGCGCTTGCCAGCCCGGCGAGGGCGGCCTTCACGGCCTGCGCATCGCGGCTGCCGCGCCAGGCCTTCAGCCGCTCGATCTGCTCGAACTCCACGTCGTCCTTCACCGTCATGATGGCGTCCGCACCGGCGGAGAGCGGCGAGGGTTCGCTAGTTGTGAAAACGTTGACGCCGACGATCTTGGTCTCGCCCGACTCGATGGCGTGCAGCCTTGCGGTGTTGGACGTGACGAGCTGGCGCTTCATATAGGCGATCGCCTCTTCCGAGGCGCCGCCGCCCATGGCAAGCACTTTGGCGAGCTCGCCGCGCGCCTCGTCCTTCAGCGCCTCCACCTTGTGCGTGATCTCGGTGGAGCCGTCGAAGATGTCGCCATAATCGAGAAGGTCGGTCTCATAGGCCACGATCTGCTGCATGCGCAGCGACCATTGCTGGTCCCAGGGGCGGGGCAGGCCCAGCGCCTCGTTCCAGGCGGGAAGCTGCACCGCGCGGGCGCGGGCGTTCTTCGACAGCACAACGGCCAGCATCTCGAGCAGGATGCGGGTGACGTTGTTCTCCGGCTGCTGTTCGGTGAGGCCCAACGAATTCACCTGCACGCCATAGCGGAAGCGGCGGTGCTTTCCGTCTTCGATGCCATAGCGTTCGCGCCCGATCTCGTCCCACAATTCGGTGAAGGCGCGCATCTTGCAGAGCTCAGTGACGAAGCGGATGCCGGCGTTGACGAAAAACGAGATGCGCCCGAACACCTCCGGGAAATCCGTCTCCGCCACCGCCCCGCTTGCCTTCACGCCGTCGAGCACGGCGATCGCCGTGGCCAGCGCATAAGACAATTCCTGCACCGGAGTCGCACCCGCTTCTTGCAGGTGATAGGAGCAGACGTTCACCGGGTTCCACTTCGGCAGTTCCCGGGTGGAGAAGGCGATGGTGTCGGCGATCAGCCGTAACGAGGAGCCCGGTGGGAAAACATAGGTGCCGCGCGAAAGATATTCCTTGATGATGTCATTCTGCGTCGTGCCGGACAGGCTCGCCCGCGGCGCGCCCTGTTCCCCGGCCACCGCCACATAGAGCGCCAGCAGCCACGGCGCGGTGGCGTTGATGGTCATCGAGGTGTTCATGGTGGCGAGCGGGATCTGGTCGAACAGAGTCCGCATGTCGCCAATGTGGGAGACGGGAACCCCCACCTTGCCCACCTCGCCGCGCGACAGCACGTGGTCGGAATCATAGCCCGTCTGAGTCGGCAGGTCGAAGGCCACCGACAGGCCGGTCTGCCCCTTGGATAGGTTGGTCCGGAACAGCGTGTTGGATTGAGCCGCCGTGGAATGGCCGGCATAAGTGCGGAAGAGCCAGGGTTTGTCGCGCATGATGGCGCATGCTGGCATGGGCCATATTGCACCGCAACCTCAACCTTTGGGCAAGCGAGCGAACTGAGCGCCCGACTGCAATTATTTCCGCTACGAGAGATTGATTACGTTCAAGGCTTTAACGGCTGTCAGCCGCAAATGCCAAGGCCCGTGAGGGTCCCTCGCTCTACTCGTTCTGGTTCTTCAGAAAAATCAGCAGCAGCACAAGCGCGGCGACCGACATGCCGACGATCGACACGAAGATCGGCCTCACGTAGAATTGGTCGAGTGGTATGTCGACATTGGCAGTCAGGACGTTGCCGAGATAGGCCCCGATGAACAGGACCACGGCACTGATCATCAGCGTCATCACCCCCTGCCAACGCAGGTAGATCGACAAAATCACTGTACCGAGGATCGAACAGACAAGTGCCAACGGCAATACCGTCGGCGGGAGCAACACGCTGTTCCACCAGTAAAGGACATTCGACATCTGTGAGTCTCGTCATTACCAACCTTAGATTTTGTATTCTAGAAGTCTCTTGTCAAGGTGGTCCAGTCAGCGGGTGAACGGCTCCACACCCCTCCTTTTGTTGCGGTGCGAGACCGTCCTTCCTCGGGTATTCTCGGCATTATTGTATCGAGGAGACGACGACATGAGTTCCGCCGCCGCCAAATCCGCCGCCACGGCCAATGCCAAGGCCCCGGTGAAGGACCTCTATGAGGTGGGCGAAGTCCCGCCGCTTGGCCATGTGCCGGTCAGGATGTATGCTTGGTGCATCCGCCGGGATCGCCATGGCGCGCCGGACGGCGCCATGCAGGTTGAGGTTGTCCCCACCTGGGAGATCGGCGAGGACGAGTGCCTCGTCTTCGTTCTGGCGGCCGGCGTCAACTACAACGGTGTCTGGGCGGCATTGGGCAAGCCCATCTCGCCCATCGACGGTCACAAGAACCCTTTCCACATCGCGGGCTCGGATGCCTCAGGGATCGTCTGGGCGGTGGGCTCCAAGGTGAAGCGCTGGAAGTTGGGCGACGAGGTCGTCATCCACTGCAACCAGGACGATGGCGACGACGAGGAGTGCAACGGCGGCGACCCGATGCTCTCCAACTCGCAGCGCATTTGGGGTTATGAGACGCCGGATGGCTCATTCGCGCAGTTCACCCGCGTGCAGGCCCGGCAATTGCTGCCCAAACCCGCCCATCTGAGCTGGGAGGAGGCGGCCTGCTATACCCTCACCCTTGCCACCGCCTATCGCATGCTGTTCGGCCACCGCCCGCATGTGCTGAGCGCGGGGCAGAACGTTCTCGTCTGGGGTGCTTCCGGCGGCCTCGGCTCCATGGCCATCCAGCTTGCGGCGACCACGGGCGCCAATGCCATCGGTGTGATCTCCGAGGACGACAAGGCGGATTTTGTCATGCAGCTCGGCGCCAAGGGCGTCATCAACCGCAAGAAGTTCACCTGCTGGGGCCAGATGCCAACGGTGGGCACGCCCGAGTACAACGACTGGATGAAGGGTGCGCGCGACTTCGGCAAAGCCATCTGGCATTTTACCGGCAAGGGCAACAATGTCGACATGGTGGTGGAACATCCAGGTGAGGCAACCTTCCCCGTCTCGGTGCTGATGACGAGGCGCGGTGGCATGATCGTTATCTGTGCGGGCACCACGGGCTTCAACCTCACCATGGATGCGCGGTACCTTTGGATGCACCAGAAGCGCGTCCAGGGCTCCCACTTTGCCAACCTCATGCAGGCCTCCGCCGCCAACAAGCTGGTTATGGCGCGCCGCATCGACCCCTGCATGTCGGAGGTCTATAGCTGGGCTGACATTCCCAAGGCCCACATGAAAATGTGGAAGAACGAACACCGCCCCGGCAACATGGCCGTGCTGGTGTCCGCGCCGGTGACGGGGCTCAAAACGCTGGACGACGCGATCGAGGCGTCAGGAACGTGAAACTCGTGTTCTCCCGTTCCTTCAGCGCGGGAAGACGGCAGCGCAAGCGCCCTATACCTCCGCGTCCTCGCGCTCCTTGAAGCGCTGCATGCGCATGATCCGGCGCACTTCGAGCACGCGGTTCACCTCGCCGCCGAGGATCAGCACCAGGGCGGCGAGATAGACGAAGAACATCGCCGTGAAGACGCCCGACAGCGAGGCATAGGTCGAGGCGAAGGTGTTGAATTTGAGGAGATAGATCGAAAAGGCCGAGGACATGATCACCCAGGCGACGACGGTGATGACCACGCCGGGCAGCACCTCCAGCACATTGAGCGCTTTGGCTGGCAGCACGCGGTGGCACAGCAGCACACCCGCGGTCAGCAGCGCGATTCCGATCGGATAGCGCAGCTGCTCGATGGTGACGAAATGGCCCTTGAGAGCCGGGGCGTATACTTCCGCGATCTGGATCATCACCGGTGCGAAGACGATGAGCAGCGCGAAGATGAGAAGGAAGATCGCCGAGCCGATGACGAACAGCACGTTCTGGAAATAAAGCCACCAGATCGACCGCGTCTCGCGCAGGTCATAGGCCCGGTTAAGGCCCACCCGCACGCTGTCTACCCCGCCCATGGCGCTCCAGATGGTGATCAGCGCCGAGATGGAGAGAAGCCCGCTGCGCGGCACGGTGAGGACCGAGCGGATCTCCGGCACCAGCGGCTCCACCAGCCTGGCCGGGGCGACGCCGAGCAGGAAGCTGACCACACCCCCCGCCAGATCGTCGTTGCCGAAGAAGCCGGCCAGCGCCGTGAGGAAGATCAGGAAGGGGAACAGCGAGAACAGCGTGCGGAAGGCGATGTTGCCGGCCAGCGGAATGGCTTCGTCGGCGAACAGCCGGTAGAAGCTTTCGCGCACCAACTGGGCGATGGTCGGCCCCAGGTCATCGGGCTTGTCATCGGGCTTGGCCGTCATGGCGGCTCAATAGCGCATGGCGGCGGGTCAGGCCATCATCTTCGCGGCTTCCGTCTCGACCGCCGCCCTGAGCCCGGGATCGAGCTTCAGGCGCGAGGCCAGCATGGCGAGATAGGCCTGTTCCGCCGGGTCGTCCGGGTCGATAGCAAGGACGGAGGCGGCATAGATCTCGACCGCCAGTTCCGGCGTCACCGCCGCCTTCACCACCGCGTCGATGTCCAGCGGCCTTCTCAGCTCGTCGATGATGAAGGCCTTCTCTTCCGTGCCAAGGTCAAGCTCGTCAAGCTTGGCGAAGATGCGCCGGTGCTCTTCCGCATCGATGTGGCCATCGGCCTTCGCGGCGGAAATCATGGCGCGCAGGATGGCAAGGCTCATGCCGTCGCGCTCGGCGCGTGCTGCCGGCAGGAAGCGCGTGCCCTCCGGCTTCGGCGTCACGTCCTTCATCGGCGGCGGCACCCCGGCGGCCGGCGCCTGCTGCGAAGCGCGCCATGACTCGTAAGCCTTGTAGGCGAGCCCGGCGAGGGCCGCCGTGCCGCCGAGCTTCACCGCCCCCTTGGCCATTTTCTTCGAGGTCTTGCCGCCCAGCAGGATGCCGGCGAGGCCGCCCGCCACGCCCCCCGTCGCAAGCCCCTTCATGAAATCGGGCGACATGCCGCCACCCGCCTTGGTGTCCTTGCCCGGCGTGCCGGACTGGCCTCCGCCCAGGAACTGCTCCAGAAGTTTCTGCGGATCGAACATGCCTGCTCCCTGAATTAACCGTCTCGCCATGCCGCCCAAATCAAGGCAAATGGCGGCATGACGCACGCAACGCCCGCCACCCGCGCCCTTATTGCCGCGGCTCCTGTCCTGTTTGTCTTCATGTGGGCGACGGGCTTCGTGGTTGCAAGGCTGTCCGCACCCCATGCCGGTCCGCTCACCTTCCTATCCATCCGCTTTCCCATTGCCGGCGTCATCTTCGCCGCCATCGCTCTGGCGCTCCATGCCCCGTGGCCGGGCCGCGCTCAAGCCTTGCATGCCACGGTGGCCGGGGCTTTCCTGCATGGCGGCTATCTGGGCCCCGTCTACTGGGCGGTGGCGCATGGCATGCCGGCGGGTGTTTCGGCCTTGATCGTCGGGCTGCAGCCCCTGATGACGGCGATCCTCGCCGCCTGGATGGTGAAGGAGAAGATTGCGCTCCGCCACTGGCTCGGCCTCATTGCCGGCATCTTGGGTGTGGCGCTGGTTGTCTCACCCAGGCTGCAGGCGGGTTTCTCCGGCGGCATTACGCCGGTGACCACGGCGGTCAACGTTTTCGGCGCGCTGTCGATCTCTTTCGGCACGGTCTACCAGAAGCGCTTCGTCACCTCGCTCAACCTGGCCAGCGGCGGCGCGTGGCAATATGTGGGCGCAACCCTGGCCGTCGCCATCCCGGCGGTGCTGAGCGAGCAGATGCGCTTCGATGGCAGCTTCAATGCATGGTTCGCGCTCGGCTGGTCCGTCATCGTTTTGTCGCTGGGCGCCATCACGCTGTTGATGCTGATGATCAGGCTGGGCGACGTGGGCCGGGTGGCGGGCCTCATCTTCCTGGTGCCCGGCGTCTCCGCACTAATGGCGTTCTTTCTCTTCGGGGAAACGCTCGCACCGGTGCAGATCCTCGGCATGACTGTCTGCGCTGGCGCGGTTCTGATTGTCACGCGGAAATGGGTGCGCCGGCCCTGATGCGGGCGATGGTTTCCCGTGCGCGCCGGCGGTGCTCGTCTGTCACATGGTTGCGCACGATGTTGTAGGCGGCGAGCAGCACGGCCATGTCATCGGTGAAGCCCAGCCCCAGCACGAAGTCCGGCAATGCATCGACCGGCAGGACGAAATAAGCCAGCGCGCCCACCAGGATGCCCTTGGCCTTCAGCGGTGTTGCCCGGTCGAAGGCGGCGTAATAGGCCGCAACCAGCTCATCCGCCAGCGGCACGCGCGCCAGCACCCGGGCGAGCTTGGGGAAGAATTTCTGCTTCACCTCGAATTCGTCAGCCGTGGCAACCATCGCAATCCCTCCGCCGGGCAGCGAAGGACATGGGAAGGCGCAAGCCGGTTTTCAAGCGCTACCGGTGGGTGACATAGAAGGCGGCCATGAGGATGACGATGGCCACGGCCTGCAACCCCACGCGCCAGCGCATGAGCTTCTGCGATGTGTTGGACGAGCCGCCGCGGAACATGTTGGCAAGGCCGAGCAGCAGCACGATCGCCACCGCCCCCGTCGCAATGTAGCTCAAGTACTGGAAGAACACGGCGCGCTCCGGAATTCCCGATGTCTGGGCCAAGCCATGGCGGCAGGCGGGGTTCCCGTCAAGGCGCCAATGCGCGCACGGGGCCTATTGGTCCGACGCCTTGTCGAGCACGTAATCAAATACCCGTTGCGGCAGGATGCGCCGGGCGATGGCCATGTAGTGCGTTGGCTTGGTCACGTAATAGCGCGCGCGGGGGCGAGGGGACTCCACAGCGTGGACAAGTTTCTCCAGCACCGCCTCCGGCCCCAGCTTGTAGCGCGCCGAACCGCCGCGGCCCAGCCTTGCACGCTGCTTCGCATAAGCCTCCTTGTAGTGGGACGAGGCCTCGTCGATGTTCCTGTCGAAATTCTTCAGCGAGGTCTCGACGAACTTGCTGGCGATCGGCCCCGGCTCGATTAGCGACACGAAGATGCCGGAGCCGCGCAGCTCAAGCCGCAGCGTATCGGCCAGCGCCTCGATGGCGAATTTCGATGCGTTATAGGCGCCGCGCCATTTAAGCGCCACGAGGCCGAGGACGGAGGAGCACTGCACGATGCGGCCTCCGCCATTGGCGCGCATCAGCGGCAGGCAGTCGCGCGTCAGCTGATGCCAGCCAAAGACATTGCAGGCGAATTGCTGTTCCAGCACCTCGCGCCGCAGGTCCTCCACCGCACCCGGCTGCCCGAAGGCGCCATTGTTGAACAGCGCATCCAGCTTGCCGCCGGTGCGAGCCGCCACTTCATTCGCGCAGGCCGTCACCGAAGCCGGATCGGCATAATCGAGATGGACCGCGTCGACGCCTTCCGCTTCCAACCGCGCAAGGTCCTCTGGCTGCCGCGCCGTCGCGAAGACCCGCCAGCCGCGCTCTCTCATGCCAAGCGCACAGGTCCAGCCAATGCCGGTGGAACAGCCGGTGATGAGGATCGTGCGGGTCAATTCCGGCCTTCCAGCAGCCGCCGCGCAATCACCTGCGCCTGGATTTCCGCGGCGCCCTCGAAGATGTTGAGGATCCTCGCATCGCATAGCACGCGGCTGACCTTATACTCCAGAGCAAAACCATTGCCGCCGTGGATCTGCAGCGCATTGTCGGCCGCAGCCCAGGCAACGCGCGCGCCCAAAAGCTTCGCCATGCCTGCCTCAAGGTCGCAGCGGCGGCCTGCGTCCTTTTCGCGCGCCGCGAACAGCGTCAGCTGGCGTGCCGCCATGGTCTCCGCCGCCATCAGCGCGAGCTTGTCAGCGATGCGCGGGAAGCTGATGATGGGCGTGCCGAACTGCGAGCGGTCCGTCGCGTATTTAAGCCCGATGTCGAGCGCCGACTGTGCCACACCGACAGCGCGCGCTGCGGTCTGGATTCGCGCGGCCTCGAAGGTCTGCATCAACTGCTTGAAGCCCTGGCCCTCGATGCCGCCGAGCAGGTTCTCCGCCTTCACCTCGAAATCCTCGAAGCGGATTTCGTATTCCTTCATGCCGCGATAGCCAAGGACCTCGATCTCGCCGCCGGTCATTCCTTTCGCCGGGAAGGGGTTCTCGTCGGTGCCACGCGGCTTTTCGGCAAGGAACATCGAGAGGCCCTTGTAGCCCGTCTCGTCCGGGTTGGTGCGGGCCAAGAGCGTCATCACGTCGGCGCGCACCGGGTGGGTGATCCAGGTCTTGTTGCCCGTCACCTTGTAGACATCGCCATCGCGCACCGCCCGGGTGCGCAAGCTGCCGAGGTCGGAGCCGGTGTTCGGTTCGGTGAAGACGGCCGTGGGGAGAATCTCCCCGCTCGCGATCTTCGGCAGCCACTTTTCCTTCTGCTCCTTGGTGCCGCCGCACAGGATCAGCTCGCAGGCGATCTCGGCCCTGGTGCCGAGCGAGCCCACCGCGATCCAGCCGCGCGACAGCTCCTCGGATACAACGCACATCGATTCCTTGGACAGGCCGAGGCCGCCATATTCCTCCGGCAGCGTGAGCGCGAAGACGCCGAGCTCCGCCAGCTCCTTGACGATCTCCATCGGCACATAGGCATTGTCGAGGTGCCACTGGTGGGCATGGGGCGCCACCTTGGTCTCGATGAAGCGGCGCATCGTCTCGCGCATTTCGGTGAGCGTCCCGTCGAGGCCGGAAGAACCAAAATTATCGTCGGCGAAAAGCTCGACCAGGCGGCGGCGCGCTGCCACTGTATTGCCGCGCTCGGTGAGCACCAGGTCATGCAGCCCCGCCGTCTCGCTGCGGGTGAGGCCAAGCTCGGTCAGGCGCAGGAATTCGCCCTGGTTCATCGGAATGCCGCCGGCCACGTGGTTCACATATTCGCCCGCCGCGATCTGGATGGTGAGCTGCTCGGTCTCGCCGAGCTTGCCTTCCGCCTCGAGGCGGAGGGCGTAATTAGCAAGCTCGCGCAGCGTCGCGGCATAGGTCGCGAGCCAGGCGAGACCGTGTGCCGCATGCTGTTCCTCATCCAGAAGGCGCGAATTGATCTTGCCACCCGGCATCACCCGGGCCGCGAGCCTGGCCTTGGCCTTGGCAAGAATGGTCTCCACGGAGGTGGCCGCCTGGTCCAAATGGCTCACGAGATGGGTCACGCAAACCGTTGAGGACACTTCGCTCTCCACTGCCGCCATGATTGAAATCCTTCACAAATGAGGCAAAACGCTAGCCCAATGCCTGTTGCGCTGCAATAATCCATCCGGCCAGCCCCTTGCTGGCACAGCAACCGCCAAAATTGGGCCGGAATCGTCCACCATTGGATTTCCGCCTCGGCCAGGATTAAGGTTTCCACATGAATCACTTACGGCGCACGGGTGTCCTCGGGATCACCCTCCTCACCCTCACCGCAGGCCTCGCCTTCGCGGACAATGAACCCAAGCAGATCGGTGCCTTCCAGGACTGGACGGCGTATAGCTATGACGCGGCTGATTCCAAGGTCTGCTACGTATCGTCGAGCCCCAAGGCCACCGAGCCCAAGGGCGTCAAGCGTGACCCTGCCTTTTTCCTCGTCACCAACATGCCGGGCCGCAAGCCGCCGGTGAAGGGCGAGGTCTCCACCATCATCGGCTACCCCTTCAAGGAGGGCGGGCCCGTGAAGCTGACGATCGACGACCAGGCTTACGAGATGTTCTCCAAGGGCGACACCGCCTGGGTGGACACCGGCAGCGACAAGAAGATCGTCGCCGCCATGAAGAACGGTAAGTCGCTCAAGGTGAAGGGCACGTCCTGGCGCGGAAAGACCACGGAGGACACCTATTCGCTGCAGGGGATTTCCGCCGCACTCGCTGCCATCGACAAGGCCTGCAAGTAGCATGGGCGGAGCCTTCAGGCTCTGGCTCTTGGTGCTTGCAGTGCTCGTCGGAGCGGCGCGGGCTGACGCCGCCTGTACGGCGGAGACTTACGAAGGAAACGACTACACGGTCTGCCGTTTTGACCTCAGGCAGGACCATCTGCAGCTCTTCAGCCTCGATGACAGGGGCGAGCCCTTTGGCTCCTTCAATTCCCTTGAGCTTGCTCTGGAGCCGAAAGGCCAGACGCTTGCCTTCGCCATGAATGCCGGCATGTATGGCGAAAACCTGAAGCCCATCGGCCTCTACATCGAAAATGGCCGTACGCTGCGCAAGCTTAACCGCCGCGACGGCCCCGGCAACTTCCACATGAAGCCCAATGGCGTGTTCTACATTGACGGTGCGAAGAGCGGTGTGATTGAGACGGAGGCCTTCGCCGCCGCGGGGCTCCATCCGCAATTCGCCAGCCAGTCCGGCCCCATGCTGGTGGTTGACGGTGAGATCCACCCAAGATTCTCGCCCGATGGCACATCGCTGCAGCGGCGGAACGGCGTGGGCGCGCCGGACGGCCATACGCTGGTCTTCGTCATCAGCGAGGACTGGGTGAACTTCCATTCCTTCGCCCGCCTGTTCAAGGACAGGCTCAACTGCCCCAACGCACTATTCCTCGATGGCTCCATCTCCAGCCTGCATGCCCCGGACATGGGCCGCAGCGACGGGTTTGCCCCGCTCGGCCCCATCGTGGCGCTGGTCAAAGGCCCCTGAAGCCCCTATTCCAGGGCCTCGCTCGCATTTTTCATTCATTTCATGCTATGGACCCGGTCCATGACCACGCTGCTGTCCACCCTCGAAGCGCTGCCGCGCTACATCCCCAACGACCCGCGCCCCTCGCTCGTCGGGCTGACGCGCGAGGGCCTGGCGGAGGCCATGGGCCGCGCGGGCGTGCCGGAAAAGCAGCGCCGCATGCGGGCAGGCCAGGTGTGGCACTGGCTCTATCACCGCGGTGTCACCTCCTTCGCCGAGATGACCAACATCGCCAAGGACCTGCGCCAGCGCCTCGACGAGACCTTCATCATCGGCCGCCCGGAGATCGTCACCGAGCAGACCTCGACCGACGGCACAAAGAAGTGGCTTCTGCGTCTGGCCCCCGACGGGCGCGGCGCGCGCCACGAAGTCGAGATGGTCTATATCCCGGAGGAGGATCGCGGCACGCTGTGTATTTCCTCCCAGGTCGGCTGCACGCTCACCTGCACCTTCTGCCACACGGGCACGCAGAAGCTGGTGCGCAACCTGACTGCCGGCGAGATCGTTGCGCAGGTGATGACGGCGCGCGACCGCGTCAAGGACTGGCCGCAGGACATCGAGGCCAATCCCACGCCCCCCTTGGGCGGCCGCTACATCACCAATGTCGTGCTCATGGGCATGGGCGAACCCCTCTATAACTTCGACAATGTGAAGGACGCGATGGAGATCGTCTCCGACGGCGAGGGAATCTCGCTTTCGAAGCGGAGGATCACGCTGTCGACCTCCGGCGTCGTGCCGGAAATCCCGCGGGCGGGCGACGAGATCGGCGCCATGCTGGCGATCTCGCTCCATGCCACCACCGACGAGATCCGCGACAAGCTGGTGCCCTTGAACAAGAAATACCCGATCGAGGAGCTGCTGGACGCCTGCCGCAAATATCCCGGCCTCTCCAACGCGCGCCGCATCACCTTCGAATATGTGATGCTGAAGGGCGTGAACGACAGCCTGCAGGACGCCAAGCGCCTGGTGCAGCTCCTCAAGGGCATTCCCGCCAAGGTGAACCTCATCCCCTTCAACCCCTGGCCCGGCACGCAATATGAGTGCTCCGGCTGGGACACCATCGAAGCCTTCGCCGAAGTGCTGAACCGCGCCGGCTACGCCTCGCCGGTTAGGACCCCGCGCGGCCGCGACATCATGGCGGCCTGCGGCCAATTGAAGAGCGAAAGCCAGAAGCTGCGGGCCAGGGAGAGGTTGCTCTAGCAGGCTGCTGAGCAGGCAGTTGCGGGCCAAACCCTCAGCGTGATAGGTGGCGGCCAGCAAGTCAACCAGGTGCCTCCATGTCCATGCAGAAAGTGAAGAAAGTCGTCCTCGCCTATTCCGGTGGCCTCGACACCTCCATCATCCTCAAATGGCTGCAGACGGAATATGGCGCCGAGGTCGTGACCTTCACCGCCGACCTTGGCCAGGGCGGCGAGCTTGAGCCCGCCCGCAAGAAGGCGGAGATGCTGGGCATCAAGGACATCTACATCGAGGACCTGCGCGAGGAATTCGTGCGCGATTTCGTCTTCCCCATGTTCCGCGCCAATGCCGTCTATGAGGGCGTCTACCTGCTCGGCACGTCGATTGCCCGCCCGCTCATTGCCAAGCGCCTGATCGAGATCGCGGCGGAAACGGGCGCGGACGCCATCGCCCACGGCGCCACCGGCAAGGGCAATGACCAGGTGCGCTTCGAGCTCACGGCCTATGCGCTGAACCCGGATATCAAAGTCATTGCCCCCTGGCGCGAGTGGAATTTCAAGAGCCGCACCGATCTCATCGACTTCGCCGAAACTCACCAGATCCCCGTCGCCAAGGACAAGCGCGGCGATGCGCCCTTCTCGGTCGACGCCAACCTTCTCCACTCCTCGTCCGAAGGCAAGGTGCTGGAAGATCCGTGGGTGGAGCCGCCTCCTTATGTCTACCAGCGCACCATCGCGCCGGAGGATGCGCCCGACAAGGCCACCACCATCGAGATCGAGTTCCTGAAGGGCGATCCCATCGCCATCGGCGGCGTGAAGATGTCGCCTGCGACGATTCTCACCGAGCTCAACCGGCTGGGCCATGACAACGGCATCGGCCGGCTGGACCTCGTGGAGAACCGTTTCGTCGGCATGAAGTCGCGCGGCGTCTACGAGACCCCCGGCGGCACTATTCTCCTGACTGCGCATCGCGCGATGGAGTCGATCACGCTCGACCGCGAAGCGGCCCACCTGAAGGACAGTTTCATCCCGAAATATGCCGAGCTCATCTATTACGGTTTCTGGTTCTCGCCGGAGCGCGAGATGCTGCAGGCGGCGATCGACAAGAGCCAGGAACACGTCGAAGGCACGGTGCGCCTGAAGCTCTACAAGGGCAACGTCACCGTGGTGGGCCGCAAGTCGAAGAAGTCGCTTTACAGCGATGCGCTCGTCACCTTCGAGGATGACCGCGGCGCCTATGACCAAAAGGACGCGGCGGGCTTCATCCGCCTCAACGCGCTCCGCCTGCGCACGCTCGCGGCCCGCAAGCGCAACACGTAGAAGACAGGGAGACCGTCATGACCATCGCCGTTGTCGGCAGCATCAACATGGACGTGACGGCCTATATGTACCGGCTGCCGAAGCCGGGCGAGACGCTGCACGGCAAGGACTACATCGTGGGCCTCGGCGGCAAGGGCGCTAACCAGGCGGTGGCGGCGCGCAAGCTCGGCAGCGATGTCGCCTTCATCGGCCGCGTCGGGGCCGATGATTTCGGCAAGGGGGCCGAGCGCGCGCTCACGTCTTTTGGCCTCGACATGTCGCTCATCCGCAAGGATGCCGATGGCGCCACCGGCATCGCCATCATCAATGTCGGTGAGGGTGGCGAGAACTATATCTCCGTCATCGCCGGCAGCAATTTCCGCGTCGGCGTCAGCGATGTGGAGAAGGGCCGCGCCGCGCTGGAACAGGCGAAGGTCCTCCTCCTCCAGCTCGAAGTGCCGCTCGAAGCTTCGCTTGCCGCAGCCGCCGTCGTCCGCGCCCACGGCGGCGCCGTCATCCTCGATCCGGCCCCGGCGAAGGACCTCGATGCGTCTGTGCTGAAAGCCGTCGACATCATCACGCCGAACGAATCCGAGGCGGGCCTGCTGCTCGGCTGGCAACCGCAGACACCAGAAGAGGGCCTCAAGGCTGCGAAGGAACTGCGCGCCCGCGGCGTCGCCACCGCCGTCGTTAAGCTCGGCGGCAAGGGCCTCGCTGTCGCGGGCGAGGGGATCGAGAAGATCATCCCCGCCTTCAAGGTGACGCCCATCGACACGGTGGCGGCGGGCGACAGCTTCAACGGCGGCCTCGCCCATGCGCTGGAACATGGCCAGGGCCTCGAGTTGGCGCTGCGCTATGCAGCGGCCTGCGGCGCGCTGTCCACCACGAAGAAGGGCGCCGCCGAGGCTGCCCCGACCAGGGCGGAGGTCGAAGCCTTCCTGTCGCGGGCTTAATCCTCTTCCCGGTAGAGCTGCTGCGACAGCGCATAAAAGATCGAGGTGCTCCACGCAAAGGCGAAGAGACCCGTCACCGCCATGATCACCTCCAAGAGCTGCCACTGCTCCGGCAGCGTGTCAGTGACGAAGCCCACTGTGGTGTCGGTGCTGCCCGCCAGCAGCACGGCGTGGTGGGGGTTCGGCAGGATTCCCGGCCAGTAGAGAACCATCGACCAGATGAGGATCTGCGCGAGGTGCGACATCAGCAGAATCACGATGGACGCAAAGAACAGCAGATGCGCCAGCCCGCCGCGGGTCTGCGGCGCCCGCGGCCGCGGCTTCAGCCGTCCCATCGCCCGGGCCACCGTGCTGCCTCGAACCGCAATGCAGGTCGGCAGCGCCGCGCAGCCGGCGAGTATGCCGGGCGCATCGATGACGCCGGCCGGCCGATCCCGGATTTCTCCCCCCGTTCAGGATGTTTCCCGGGCTCTCCTCACACCACCTTCACCGTCTTTGGGTCCCAGCCCTTGGGTTCGGGATACTTCGGGTTCATCTCCTCCAGCGTCTCGCGCACGATGCGGGAGATGGCGGCGTTCCGCACCCAGTTGCGGTCGGCGGGGATCACGTACCACGGCGCATGGTGGGTGGAGCAACGGGTGAGTGCGGTCTCATAGGCCGCCATATAGTCGTCCCACAGCTTTCTGTCCTCGAGGTCTGCGGGATTGAACTTCCAGCGTTTCTCTGGCATCGCGATGCGCTCGCGCAGGCGCTCCGCCTGCTCGTCCTTCGAGATGTTGAGCATGAATTTCAGGATCCTGGTGCCGTTGTCGAAGAGCAGCTTCTCGAAGCCGTTGATCTCGTCATAGCGCCGCTCGATCACGTCCGCCGGCGCGAAGCCCCTAACCTTCACCACCAGCACGTCCTCGTAGTGCGAGCGGTTGAAAATGCCGATATAGCCCTTGGGCGGGCACACCTTATGCACCCGCCAGAGATAATCCTGGGCAAGTTCCTCGGCATTCGGCGCCTTGAAGGGCGCCACCTTCACGCCGAGAGGGCCGCAATGGTTGAACACGGCGCGCACCGTGCCGTCCTTGCCGGAACAGTCGATGCCCTGCAGGATTACGAGCAGCGCGCGCTTTCCTTCCGCGAACAGCCTGTCCTGCAGCGCATCGATGGCGGCGGCATCGCGGATGGTGTCGGCCTTGGCGGCCTCCTTGTCGGCGAAGCCATTTGCGGCGCGCGGGTCGCAATCGGACAGTTTGAAGCTCTTGCCCGGCTTCACCATGTAGCGCTCGCCGAAGGCCTTAAGTTTCTCAGCCATCTTCCACTCCGTCACAAAGCGCTCATCCTGTCACGGGCAAGGTTGAAAAGCCACCCTCGGGCCAGCCCTTGAAGCCGGGCTCCGGCTGCCCTATCCGTGTGTAAACGCCCGCACATCAGGATTTTCCGCAACATGCCCGAGTCCAACAAGGCCCAGATGGCCGCCGCCGCCTACCGCCTGCCTGCCATGGACCAGGACTTTCTGCTGGGCGACACCACGCGCGGTCTCAGGTTCCAGCTCGAATACCAGAAGGCGGAGGAGCACCTGCGCAAGTGGGGCGTGGCGACGACCGTCATCGTCTTCGGCTCGGCGCGGGTGAAGGCGGGTGAGGAGAACGGCTGGTATGACGCGGCGCGCGAATTCGCCCGCATCTGCTCGGAGGAGGGCGGCGCCAAGCTCGCGCACAACGGGCCGCGCCAGAACGTGATTGCCACCGGCGGCGGCCCCGGCATCATGGAAGCGGCGAACCGCGGCGCGCATGACGTCGGCGCACCCTCCATCGGCTTCAACATCACGCTCCCCATGGAGCAGGAGCCTAACGCCTATTCGACGCCCGACCTCACCTTCCGCTTCCATTACTTTGCCATGCGCAAGATGCATTTCGCCATAAGGGCCGCGGCGCTGGTGGTGTTCCCCGGCGGCTTCGGCACCATGGACGAGCTGTTCGAAATTCTCACCCTGCGCCAGACCGGCAAGATGGACGACAATCTGCCCGTCGTGCTCTATGACTCCTCCTTCTGGAAAAGCCTCATCAACTTCCGGCATTTCGCCGACATGGGCATGGTCAACACGCGCGATCTCGATCTCTTCGGTTTCGCCGACTCTCCGCGCCAGGCCTGGGAGCAACTCGTCAAGCGTGGCCTCAAGGCGCCGGGAGCGAAAGCATGATCCGTCTCAAGTTTCATGGCGCGGCGCGCACCGTCACCGGCTCCTGCTACCTGATCGAGACGGAGAAAGCCAAGGTGCTCGTCGACTGCGGCATGTTCCAGGGCTCCAAGACCGAACGCGAGCTGAACTACCGGCCCTTCCCTTTCGATGCCGGTGCGATCGCCGCAGTGCTGCTCACCCACGCCCACATCGATCATTCGGGCGTGCTGCCGAAGCTCGTCAAGCATGGCTACAAGGGCCGCATCCACTGCACCGCTGCAACGGCCGACCTCTGCGCCATCATGCTGCCGGACTCCGGCAACATCCAGGAAATGGAAGTGAAGCAGCTCAACCAACGCCGCTCCAAGCGCGGCCAGGACGAGGTGGAGCCGATTTACACCCAGCAGGATGCGATGGACTGCCTGACGCAGTTTGAAGGCCATGCCTATGAAACATGGATCTCGCCGGCCCCCGGTATCCGCGCGCGTTACTGGAATGCCGGCCACCTTCTGGGCTCTGCCTCGATAGAGGTGGAGGTGGAGCAGCAGGGGGCCAAGCCCGTGCGCCTCTTGTTCTCGGGTGATCTCGGTCCCGGCAACAAGATGCTGGAGCACGATCCGGAAGCCCCCGCCGATTTCGATTTCGTCGTCTGTGAGTCGACCTATGGCGGGCGTGACCGTTTCGAGCGCAGCGAGGACGGCCGGCGCGAGATCCTGGCGCGCGAGGTGAACGAGGCGGCGAAGAAGAAGGGCGCGCTGCTCATCCCCTCCTTCGCGGTCGAACGCACGCAGGAGCTGGTCACCGACTTGGTCAAGCTGATGGACAATGGTCAGGCGCCCAAGGCCACCATTTTCATCGACAGCCCGCTCGCCTCCAAGGCCACGGCCATCTTCGTCAAGCACGCCGCCGAATTGCAGCACGGGGGCGATCTCACCCGCGCCTTCACCTCGCCTTACGTGCGCATCACCGAGAGTGTGGAGGATTCGAAGGCGCTGGCCCGCTTCTCAGGCTTCCGCATCATCGTCTCGGCGTCCGGCATGTGCGAGGCGGGCCGCATCCGCCACCACCTCAAGAACCATCTCTGGCAGCCCTCCACCACCGTGCTGCTGGCGGGCTTCCAGGCCGAAGGCTCGCTCGGCCGCATCCTGCAGGATGGCGCCAAGTCCGTCACCATCATGGGCGAGGAAATCAGCGTCAAGGCGGCGATCCGCCAGATCGAGGATTACTCGGGCCATGCCGATGGCCCCGAACTCGTGCAATGGGTGAAGGAACGCCTTCCCATCGGCCGCTCGATCTTCCTCACCCATGGCGAGGAGGAGGGCCAGCGCGCCCTGGCGGATGACCTGCGCGGCTTGGGCCTCGCGCATGACTGCATCTTCATCCCGTCGCTCGATTCGGTCTACGATCTCTCGGGCGAGGCCTGTGCCTTCGTGGCGGAGGACACGCATCCGCGCATCGATCCCGCCATGGTTGCCCGCTTCGACAGCCACAACGACATGGCGGACCTGATCCTTGACATCAAGGACACGGTCGGCAAGGCCGGCGACGAGAAGGCCCGCGCCGTCATCCTACGCCGCCTGCGCCGCGCGCTCTTAGGGGGCGACGGCCTCGGCCCCGACGCCACGCGCCGCCGCCCGCCCGTCTCGGGCCCCTCGCGCCGCAGCCGGGGCTGGGACGAGGGCTGACCCCAAAACCATTTGGAACGATTGCCCTTTCGTGAAATATTCGTTCCAATGAACGAGGCCCTCTCCCCGCCACGCGACTTCGCGGCGCTCAAGGCGCTGATCGCCGAGCGCGCTCCCGCGCTGCCGAAGCGCCTCACCCAGATCGCGTCCTTCGCGCTGGAGAACCCGGACGAGATCGCCTTCGGCACGGTGTCCTCGATCGCCGGGCAGGCGGAGGTGCAGCCCTCCACGCTGGTGCGCTTCGCTCAGGCGCTGGGCTATCGGGGCTTCTCCGACATGCAGGGGATATTCCGCTCGCGTCTGCGTGACCGCATTCTGAATTATGACGAGCGGCTGCAGCAGCTGCGCGCCCATGCCCAGGCGGCATCGAAGCCGAACGTTATCTTTCACGGTTTCTGCGAGGCCTCGGCGAAGTCGATAGCGGCGCTGCGCGAAAAGCTCGACCCCCACGACCTCGACCGCGCGGTGGAGCAGCTGGCGGGCGCCGAGATGCTTTACCTGATCGGCCTCAGGCGCTCCTTTCCCATTGCCTCCTACATGGCCTATGCACTGGGTAAGCTCGGTGTGCGGGCCATGCTCGCCGATGCCGTGGGAGGCCTCGCGGCGGAGCAGATCACCTTTGCCGGCCCGAAGGACGCAGTGCTGGCCATCTCTTTCACGCCATATGCCGCGGAGACCGTCAGCCTCGCCCGTGCGGCGGCGGAGAAGGGGGTTCCGCTGGTAGCCATCACCGACAGTCCGTTTTCGCCGCTGGCCCAGATCGCCGGATTGTGGATCGAGATTTCGGAGGCCAACTTCGAGGGCTTCCGGTCGATGGCCGCAACCCTCACGCTGGCCATGACGCTGACCGTGGCCATCGCGGAACGGCGCGGGCGCGGGGCCTGACTTCCGCCATGAAGTTGGCGGAAGAGGCCCAGGTTACGGCAAGCGGACCGATCCACATCGATGATCACCATTCCTGACCATTATGCGGCCCTGGGGATAGACCCAACGGCGGATCCGGAGGTGATCGCCGCCGCTTACCGGGCGCTGGCCAAGAAGTTCCACCCGGACACAGGCGCTGCTGCCGGCACCGCCGATGCCGAGCGTTTCGAGGCGATCCAGCAGGCCTATGAGGTGCTGCGCCGGCCCGAAACCCGCCGTGCCTATGATCTTGAGTTGCTCGCTGCCACCGAGGCGGAGCTTCAGACCCACATCGCCTCCAAGCGCCGCCTGGCGGTGCGCGGGCGTGGGCGCGCCGCAGCACCCCTGCCAGATCTGGGCGACATCCGCCCGGTGCCCGTAACGGGCCCCGGCGGCCCTGGCGAGAAGCCGGCGCCGCACCGCCGCCAAGCCACGCGCATGCACTTCGCTATCCCACTGGTGCTGGTGCTGCTGCTGGGCGGCGGCGCCTGGCTGTTCCTGCCCAGGGGGCCGGATGCATCGCCGCGCCCGTCTCCCTCGCCGCCGCAGGTGGCGGCCGTGACGCCCGCGCCGCAGCCTCAGGTGGCCGCTGCCATACCCGCGCCGCAGCCGCCGCAGCCGGCTGTCATCAAGCCTGCTAGTCCGGTGGCCCCTTCCGCCGTCGAGCCGCAAACGAATTCTGCCGCCGGCCAGCCGGTCTTCGGCTCCACCGGTGCGATGGAGGCGGCTGATGCTCCGGCTGCTGCCGCAACCGATGTCCCTGCGGCCGCGCTGCCGCCGCTTCCCAAGGCCCGGCCCGCCGCAGCGGCGCGCCAGGCGCAGCAGCAGAAGCCGGCCCAGCAGCCATCGAAGCCGCGGCAGCAGAACCTGGCAGCCCAACGGCCGCCGCCCGCCCGCCTCGTCTACGAGAACCCGCCGCAATATTACCCTGAGCAATATTACCCTGAGCAATATTACCCGGAGCCCGATGGCTATCCGCCCCCGCCCCCCGGCCTGGAGCCGCCGGGCTTCGGCCCCGAAGCCTATGCGCCGCCCGGCTATGACCCTGGCTTCAACCCCGGCCGCGGCCCCTATCGCCTGGTGATCTTCGAACGCCTGCCCGGCCGTCAGGCCACCGCGTGGAGCGCCGGCGCCCTCTTCAAGTCGGCCGGCAAATGCACCAGGCAAGGCGTCAAGGCCGTGCTCCGCCGCACCTACGAACTGGACACCTACGGCGGCGGCACCCGCGTCTGGTATGAGTGCCAGCGGTTGACGCAATACTGAGCCCGAATCTCCCCCGATTCAGCATCGCCCACCACCCAGACGGCCACCCCAGCCTTCACTTGAAACATCGGTCCGTCACTTGAATCCATGACGCTTGAATCCGTCCCCCGTGAGCAATTCCCAAGCCATTGATTTCATAATCTAATTGCGTCAATCGAAGTCTTAGATTTTGCAGGAAGCGGGTCGGTCGGTTTGGGTTCCTTGCAAATTCATTTTGCGATTCACTGCGGTCACCATGCGCGATTCACTCTGCCGTGAGATCGGCGGAGGACCCGGGGATGAAGCCACGTGAGCGGCGCGATACGGGAGAGATGAAAGTGTTCCGCGGCGTGGTGTAAAAGCGCCGGCCTTCGGAGAGGTCCGAGCTTTATCAGGCGGCCACGGCGCGCAACTTGATGATCGTATTCTCGGTAATGCGGGCCAGCGTTTCAAGAGACATGTAGCGCCGCGCGACACTATCCACCGCAAAAACAAAATCACAAAAATCAGGGCATGATTGAGTGTTTTTTAGCAGCCTGCCAACCGCATTCGGTTCCATCAGCCGTTTTCGTTGGCTGGCCGTGAGGAAGGTTCGTCCGCGAGCCTGCCGGTCGGCGGCTGTCTGTCCATGACCGGCGCGCGCCGGCCCCGCCACGGCGGGACCCGTGTGGGTCAGGACATCGCACCTTCTGGCCGCCCGGCCTTTCGTTCACGTCCTTCGGGACGGCCAACCAACGAAAGGAAACGACGATGGGCCCCGATATATACGCCTTCGCAACCCGCACCGCGCCAGCCACGCCGGTCGGCTTCAACGCCGGCGAGTGCCACGACCTCGCCCACTGGCGCAAGCATCCGAACCATCCATGGCTGGATGGAGCATCTCTACCGCGCCAAGGGCGGCACGGCCAAGGACTTCAACTGCGTCAACCTCCAGCTCGACGCGGCCGATCTCGACGCGCTGGAACATGCGATCCGCTCGCGGACGCTGCCGACGACCAGGGGGTCTTCTTTGGCCGGACCGATGGCTCGGAGTACGGCGAAGATCTCACCTTCATCGCCCGCGCCCGCGCGGCTTTGGCCCAAGGCGAGGCCGACTACTATACCTCGTGGTGGTAAGCCGCTTGGCCCGACACGCATCTCCCGCTCCGGCGGGAGGAGCTTTTTCCTTCTCTGCTTTACCCGGATGCTGATGTTGTCAGCCAGGGCGTCGCCATCCTGGGCAAGCCTCGCATTCAGGCCCCGGTAATCGATATGGTGCGGTGTTCGGTCGGACGCTGCAGCATCTCCAGAAGCGCAGCCGCGACGGCCGCACGCGGTATCTTGCGGAGGACACTGGTTTCGGGCCCGGCCTCCGACCAATCCTGTCCGGCTTCGTCGTTCAGGGCCGTCGGGCGCAGGATCGTCCAATCGAGCCCGGATGCCCGCAAGAGAGCTTCCGCTGCCGTGTGGTCCCGGTATCCGATCCGGATATTCGAAGTTGCGATAAGCGCCCTTATCCAGAAGGGAAGCTTGTTCCACTGGTCTCCTGCTCCGAAGCTGCTCATGTAAACGATCCGTTTCGGAGCATCAGGATGCCGCATCGCATCGATCAGCGCCGCCACGGTCCGGGAGCAGATGTCGGGCGGCGAAACCAGCGGCGCCCAGGGTGACCGGGTCTTTCGATTGATCCCCATCGTCACGATGATGCTGTCTGTCCCTGCCACAGCACGCCGCAGTTCAGGTGCTGACCCGAAATCCGACACCTCGATTATGGAGTCGGCGGCCGTTCCAAGCCGGGCCGCATCACGAACGACGGCAAGTGTGGACATGCCACGAAGCTTTGCCAACCGAAGCACCTGCTGACCCGTCAACCCGCTTGCCCCGACGACAGCGATCCTCATGAGCGGCCTCTCCCGGCATATTGCGGCGCCAGAACAAGATCGAACTGCGCGCGATCAACACCTTCGCCCCTGCTCAGGATGACAGCCATCCGGTCTTGCAGACCGGGATCGGAAACCCGCTGGAAAAAGCTGTCGATGCTGTTGCGCGGTTCATCGGCGAACCACATCTCCGTGGTGAACGCCTCGGCCCCTGCGACCTTCACCAGAACATGAATATGCGCGGTCCGGCGAATCAAACCCAGATAACGGTCATAACCGTTGGGACGAATGGTTTTGAAGCTGTAGCGCCCTTCGCCATCCGTTTCGGTCATGCCGAAGCCGGCAAAGTCCGGATCAGACGCTCCCCCGTCTTCGACGAGGTAGATATTCCTGGCGTTGACCGACCAGATCTCAACGACGGCGCCGGCGAGAGGCCTCCCCGTCACATCCATCACGCGGCCCGAAATCAGAATGTGCCTGCCTTCGGCGCGCCCTTCTGGCCGGGTGCGGGTCAGGTCGTTTGTCAAGGGCTTGGGAAGTGTGGTTCTTGCGGGAAGAAACGGAAGACCGGACGGCTCCCTCGGATAGAATGGTCCAGCGGTCAGGAAAGGGGTTGGGGCCAATGTGTCTGAGGCCGACAGCCTGCCGGGCAGCAATGGAGCCGTCACGGCGGCCAGGATGTTCTTCAAAAGGGTGCGTCGACTGTTCAAGGTAAGCTCCTTCTCAAGGACACTCTTGAATATGCCGTATGATCGATGCTGTTTTGTCCAAATTCCTTATCCTGGAGTCTCGCATGTCTGGACCGGACGCGATCCTGAGCGCTCTCGACTTCGAGGGCTGGTTCTTTTGCGAAAGTCGGCTGACCGCCCCCTGGGGGCTGGCTCTGCCCGGAGGGCGACTCGCGGCGGTCCATGCCGTGCTGGAAGGGCGCTGCCGGATTGACCTGCCCGGCAGTGGGGAGGCGCGTCATCTTCAAGCGGGCGATGTCGCGTTTCTGCCTCTTGATCCGCCTCATGCCTTGCGGTCCGGTCCGGATGTGAAAGCCATTCCGGTGGCCGATATTCCCGGCCTGGATCGGCGTGACCGACAGATGGTCCGCCTCAACCACGGCGGCGGCGGAGATCGTGTGACGCTCCTGACGGCCAGCTTCAGGACGACGGGGTCACTGGCGCCGGTCGCGCTATCCGGAATTGAACCGCTGATTGTCATTCCCGCCGGAAATCACGCCAGACTGGGCCTGCTGCTGGACCTGTGCCGGACCGAACATCATGGGCCGGGCTTCGGTCAATCGGCGGTCCTGCGCCGGCTGGGCGAAACCCTGTTCATCGTGATGCTGCAAATCCTCGCCGATGAAGCCTCGTCCGGGACCGGTTGGCTGTCCGCCATCAACGACCCCCGATTTGGGCGCGTCCTGGAAGCCGTTCATTCCCGCCCCGGTCACGCCTGGGATCTGAATCATCTGGCGGAAATCGCAGGCATGTCGAGATCAGCCTTTGCCCAGGGGTTTCGGCACCGGCTGGGGATGACACCCATGAACTATCTGACGATGCTGCGCATCGACAAGGCGGCCGCAAACCTTGCAAAGAATCGGCTGCCAATCTCCCGGATCGCCCGGCACTGCGGCTACAGCTCCGTGCCCTCTTTCACGCGCGCTTTTGTCAAGGCCCGCAATATGACGCCGTCGCAATTCAGGAACCAGGCGCAATCAGCACGGGATGAGTGACCGCAGTCGGCCGGATGATCGACCTTTTGCCTGGCGCCAAGGATGCATCTGGCGATTTTCGCGATGGCCGCGCCCGGGCGGGCGGCCGCGACCGGCATGGGCTTCGATGCGGAGGAGTTCGTGCTCAAGCTCAAGGACCAGAATGTGACGCCCCACATCGCCATCAATGGCGCGTCCTACATACTCGGTGACCCTCCGGATTGACTCAAGGGGAAGGGCGCCGAGGGTCATCCCGCTCTAAAGGGGCAATGTAGTCGATGAACCTGATGATATCTGTCGAGAGATTTCATCCCGCACAATCTGAGCATCGGCGGCGGCGGCCCGATCCGCCGCGTCTATATCTTTACGGCGAATCGCCTCGATAAGTGCATAGTGAAATGACAGCTGTTCGTTCGGTACCTGCTCTTCATGCAGTCTCACATAAAGCCGCATGATCCGTTGCCCCTGATCCAATATGCTTGTCAACCAATCAAGATAGTATCGATTGCCTCCGATGGCTGCGATTTCGAGATGAAACATCCGATTGCTCAAAATAACGCCACTTGGATCGCGCGCTGCAACAACTTCATCGTGCCGCTTCTGTATGCCTAACAGCCGATCTGCCGCAGCCGATCCGCCCCGCTGCGCGGCAAGCCGCGACGTGACGCGGAACAGAAGCGCCTGGGCATCAAAGTAAGCGGGAAGCATCTCGACATCCAGACGTGATACAACCGCGCCGCGGTTCTTCAAGAGTTGGGCCAGCCCCTCGGACGTGAGCCTGATGATCGCTTCGCGAACCGGAGAGCGTGAAAGGCCGAAAGTCCCGGCGATCTCTGCTTCATCCAGCACTTCGCCAGGCGCGCGGCGCAATTCAAGAATATCGTCGCGCAAGGCCGCATAGACCCTGTCGACATTCTCACCCCTTGGTTTTCGTCCGCCATCGTTAGACCCGTCTTCACCGATTTTGCTTGAGATATTCATGCCAGCATCATTCCGCCATCAGCAACAATAGGCTGGCCGGTGATGTAACCGGATACGGCGTCATCGCAAAGAGTCAATGCAAGCGCGGCCATTTCACCGTATTGGCCCTCCCGCCCGACCGGGACCATGGCAGCGGCTGCCTGAGATCGCTTGGCGAGATCGCTCTCCGACATCCTCTGCTTGCGGTCTGCCATGACGGACTCCAGAAATCCCGGGCAGAGTACATTAGCCCGGATTCCCTGACGGGCATGATCCAATGCTATGGCCCGCGCCAACTGAATGACGCCAGCTTTGGAAACGGCGTATGCTGCCTCGCGCGGAGTAGGTTTCAGGCCGGCGATGGAGCCTGTGAAAAGCAAGCAGCCAGACCGGCGGGAGATCATCGCCGGCAGAACGCCGCGTGCGAAAAGGAAGGCCGAAGTCAAGTTGACAGAAATGATCGACTGCCAATCCTCGAGGCTCGTGCCGGGCACGTCTGTGGCGGAGAGGGGATCAATTCCTGCTGTATGAATCAGAATGTCGACTGGCCCGGAAACCTCAAGGGTCTGCTCGACTATTGGATTCTCCGCTGCGTCGCCGCATACGATGCGAGCACTGGCAAACCGGATAGCCTGACGATCAAGCGCTTCTTTATCTCGATCTATCAGCACCAAGCGCGCTCCCTCCAAAGCGAAGCCTTCGGTTATGGCTGCACCGAGTCCTGATCCCGCTCCGACTATGACAACAGTTTTTCCTGCAAATCGCATTGGCCGCTTCCCAACTCAATGACGAATGATCTTGGACATGAATGCTCTCGTGCGGTCCTCGGTAGGGGTATCAAAGATCTGCTGTGGCGGACCGACCTCGACTACGCGGCCTGCGTCCATCATGACGACACGGTGTGCGGCTTCGCGAATGAAGCCCATCTCATGGCTGACGAGAAGCATGGTGATACCTTCGCCCGCAAGATCCCTGATCACATCCAAGACATCCCTGACCAGTTCCGGGTCAAGGGCTGCCGTCACTTCATCCAGGAGGATCAGGGCAGGCTTGAGCGCCAAGGCGCGAGCGATGGCCACCCGCTGTTGCTGACCTCCTGACAATTGATCGGGATAGGCGCTTTCCTTGCCCGACAGACCTACCCGGGAGAGAAGAGCACGGGCTTCAGCTTCGGCTTCGGCGCGTGCTCGGCCGCGCACTTTGATGGGTGTAACAATAATATTGTCGAGAACGGTCATGTTCTGAAAAAGATTATACTGCTGAAACACGATCGCTACATGGTCGCGCAGGGCGCGCAATGAATCTTTTTTTGCGTAATCTACGATCTTGCCCTCCAGAACGACCTGACCCGCCGATGGCGGCGCCAGCCCCACCAGAGCCCGCAGAAGCGTCGATTTTCCGGAACCGGATGGGCCAACCAGGCCCACAAGTTCTCCGCGTGCGACCTTGAGATCAATCCCGCTCAGGACGCGGGTCGCTCCATAACGGACATCAAGGCCTGAGATCTCAAGATGTGCCATCCGCTGCCCCATTCAGGTCTTGCACGTATTCCCGCACAACCAGTCGCTGGAAAGCGGAGGTATGCGCCAGTGTATCTGCTCGGGTCGGGCGATCCGGCCGTGAATAGACGGCGTTGTAGTCCGCTTCAGACTCGAACCACTGTTCGGCAATGCCATCCCACTCCGGATCGGCGGCAGGCTTTCCGGCCAACCCACTCTCGTCCTCTATCCGCACATCGATGACATAGCGCTTGAGGTAGGGCGACTGATCAGCGGCTATATCTTTGGCATGTACATTAAGCCACCAATCGGCAAACTCTGCCTGCGTCAGATGCGGAGCGCGTTTCAGAAACCACATTACCTTGATCATCGGACTCCTCCTTCGAGACGCCTGTCTGCCAATCGTGCCTCGAGCCATCGGCCAAACCGGGCGAGTGGCCAGGAAATGGCGAAGTATGCCAGGAGGACCGTCGCAAAGACGAGGAGAGGGTCGAGACCGCGATTGACCAGCGCCTTGCCCGCGAACATCAGTTCGAAAACGCCGGCCTGACTGGCCAGCGCGGTATCCTTCACGAACATGACCATATACGAGACTGCAGAGGGTAGAATGACCTTCCAGGCCTGAGGGAGGACAATCATCCAGGTGATACGCCAGCGCGGCATGTTCATGACTTCGGCTGTCTCGATCTGCGGCGTGGGCACGCTCTCCATCCCCGCACGGACGATTTCCGCCATATAGGCTGAGCACAGAAGACATATCGATATGACGGCCACCCAGAACAGCGGCGCCCGCGGCAAGACCATCTGAACAGTGTAAAGCACCAGGAACAGGGTTACCAGGAAGGGGATGCGACGAAAGAACTCCACAAAGACTGTTGCACACCAGCGCACCGGCGCCAGAAGCCTGCCCTTGCTGCTCCGGGCATAGGCAAGAACAAAACCGCCAATCAAACCTGTGACGCCTCCGATCAGTGTCAGCAACAATGTCATCTCCACACCGCGCAGCAGGAACTTCATGTTTCCAGCGGTGAAGAGGTTCGCCAGATCCTCCGCCATCAGATTATCCTTGTCTTCACCCGGAAGAAGATCCGGCCAGCAAGTGCCAGTGAAAGACTGGCCAAGATTGACAGGGCCACGTAAGTCAATGCAACGACTGTAAAAACCTCGATCGATCGAAAGTTTCGCGATGACACCTCGATCGCACGTCCGGTTAATTCATTCACACCCACCAGAGAAGCCATTGAAGTACCGAGCATTGTGAAGATAAAGAAGTTCGATAGTGCGGGATAGGTGGTCTTGATAACGTGCGGCGCAATCACGTAACGGAGAGTCTGTAACCTGCTCATCCCGAGAGTTTCAGCAGCATCCAGTTCGGCGCGATGAACCGACCGAATGCCCCCACGCTGGATTTCGGCCAGGTAGCCGGAAGAGATAGCTATGAAGGCGATGAGGGTGGCCGCGATTGGCGAGAGCAGAATGCCCCATTCGGGAAGTCCGTTGAACAGAAAGTATAGCACAACGAATAGCGGCGAATTGGTCGTCAGTGTCACCCAGAGTCCAGCCAGCTGCGATGCTATCGGCCCGCCTTTCAGCCGTGCCATGGCAATGAACAGGCCAAGGCCGGAGGCCAAGAAGAAGGTAACGAAGGTAATCCACAGCGTTGGCCAAGCGCCGGAGAGAATGTACGGAATATCCGCCGCTATCTGGCCAAACTGCAGGTTGTAGTTCATTGCTGACCTGGCTGAGGATCAGACCGGGCGCGTTTCCCGCGCCCAGCCAACTTCTAAATTCAAAATACCGGATCAAGCGGTACCGGCTTTGGGTTGGGAGCGCCGTACCATTTGGCCCAATATTCCTGCGTCTTTCCAGATTTGTGCATGTCGAAAATTGCGACATTTAAGAAGTTCTTGAGCCCTTCCTCGCCACGCGGAACGCCGATGGCGCACCATGCGGAATAGATCTCGGACTCGATAACTTTCCATTTCACATCCGGATACTGTTTCGTAAAGGCCATCATCGTATCGATGATGTCCACGATGGCGGTAGCGCGCCCTTGTGCCACAGCGCGGACTTGATCTGCCGGGGAGTCAAAGAGTTCTTGTTTGGCGTTCGGGAGTTCAGTCTTGACCATGTCTGTCGTCCAATAGCCGCGTCCGGACGCGAGCGTTTGTGACGGATCGTTGAGGTCGCGCCAAGTTTTGATTGCGTTGCCTTCCGTCGTCAGGACCAGTACCGATTCGGAGTGCAGCGGGATCGTGTAATCGACAAGCAACGCCCGCTCCGGCGTGCGGGTCAAGGCGCCAAGCGAAATGTCAATCTGGCCAGACTGCAGAAATGGAACGCGCTGCGCAGTTGTCAGCGGTACAATTTCCACTTTCACCTTCATGATATTAGCGATGTGGTTGGCTACTTCAATGTCGAAGCCTTCATATTGCCCGGCATTGTTCAGAGATGCCATCGGCGGCTGGTCGGCATAGGTGCCTACCCGCAGGACGCCACTGGCGATGATATCTTCCAGAGAGCGGGCGATGGCGGTTTGGGCCATCGCTCCAAACGCCAGCACGCTGGCGCAAACCAGTCCGAAAAGTCTTCTGTTCATGTCTTCCTCCTTTGGTTGGTTATGATCGCGCCGCTGTTGAGCCAGCGGTTCTTTTCTAAACAGCTAGAAACCCACCATCGACACGCACGGTCGAGCCGGTGATGTGCGATGCGAGAGGGGATGCGAGAAACACGCATGCCGCCGCGACCTCTTCCGGCCGGGCCATGCGCCTGAGCGGGGTTCGTGCAACAAGTTTGGCCGTAACGGATGGGTCTCCGTTGCCCATCTCGGTGTCAACATCTCCGGGCGCGACCGAATTGGCGCGGATTTGCAGAGGGGCCAGCTCATCTGCAAGCGACAAGGTGAGGGCCGCCAGTCCAGCCTTCGACACGGTATAGGCAGAAGCGCGCTCAGCAGCGGTCTCTGCCCGGACGGAGGTGACGTTCACGACAACCCCACCGGTCAAGTTGGGCACCAGAGCCCGTGTCAGGAGATATGGAGCTGTGAGGTTTATTGAGAGTGCGCGATCCCACTCGTTCTCGGCTTCGGTATCGGTCAGGGCCATTCGCCGGAATACACCGGCGCAATTGATCAAGGCTGCGATTGGACCCTTGACCTGTTCCGCTGCACGCATCAGGGCGGGCCTGTCTGCCAGATCGCATCCGATCCACCCTGACTGATTTGGCGGAACCGCTTCCGGTCGATCAATCTGCACGAGGCGCGCGCCGCATTCCGCAAATGCTGCTGCGATGGCGCGGCCAATTCCCCCGGCAGCGCCTGTTATGATGACTTGGTCGTTCAGGAAAAGATCGTTGGAAAAACCTTGCAGAGGGGTCATGGTCTGGCCCTCTCTTCAAGCTGCTCATGGCACGCATTGAGAGCCGCGACATAACCGAACGTCATTGCCTGGCCAATAGTCAGTCCGGCCGCGGGATAGGTTCCTCCGGTCACGGGAGCGGCTGCACTTCCTGCTGCCCAAAGTCCCGGTACCGCACTTCCATTCTCGTCCAGAGCGCGCGCGCTTGAATCAACCCTTAGGCCGACGAAGCTACCGATGTCCCCCGGCACAAGACGGATGGCATAGTAGGGTGCTTTTTCAAGCGGGCCCAATGTCGGATTGGGGGAGTGGCTGGCGTCGCCATTGCCGCGATCATAAGCGCTTTCTCCGCGCCCAAAATCTTTGTCTTTGCCTGCTCTGGCAAAGCCGTTGAACCTTGCGATGCTGTCCTGAACCACCTCAGGAGGCAGGTTCATCGCTTTGGCGAGATCGGCTGGCGTCCGGCCCGTTCTTAGATATCCCGCTCTCAAATATGGGCCCAGGCGTACCGGAAAAGGCCCGATCGGACCAAGGCCGTAGCGGCGCAGAGCCCGGTGATCCGTGATGATCCAGCAATGAGCGCCTTCCGGGTGCGCGCCGGTTGCCGTGATCATTGCTGGAACGAAGTCGTGATAAATCTGCGCCTCGTTGGCAAACCTCCTGCCGTCGGGGCCAAGGCAGATAACTCCGGGCTTGGCGCGGTCCCCGAAATGTGGCCAGGGACCCGACCTGTCAATTGACGATGGCACGACCGAGGCCGGCGCCCAGAGCACGGGCTGCGATACATCTCTCACAAGGTGCGCCCCGGTTTCCGCTACAAGTTCATCCAGGGGCCTGATGTCAGCTTCAGCCGGAATGGCCACATGCCTATGGGAACCGACCAGCTTTGCTCGTGACGCGTGGCTGGCGTTGAAACCTCCCGAAGCCAGGATAACGCCCTTCTGAGCGTGGATTTCACCCAAGCGGCCAGCGACGCCTGCAACCCGACCCCTTTTCATCAAAAGCCGTTCAACGGGCCACTCGGTCAAGATCGTGCCGCCTTGCAGCCGAATTCCCTCCGCCAACTGCGCCACGATAACATTGCCATTCGCAAGGCGGGCGCCGCGGGGCCAGCCGGCCAGCCGCTCGGCCGCGTAACGCAGCGCTTGGCTGCTAACCCGCGCAAAAGCAGCCGGACTGCGGCCAAAGTTCAGGTAGTCGCTGGTATCTTGCGAGGCGATTGACAGGCCTTTCAGCACCATCATTGTACCGAGTGGGTGACGTATCCTTCCGAAGAGCTTCCTGTCCATCCGCCTCATCGATGCCGGAAGCGGGTTCAGGGCCCGCCGGCCAAGCGTCGCTCCCGCCGCTTCGGGATTGTAGTCCCGCGAGAGCCTGTTGAGCGCGAAGCGAAGCCCCGCAGCCTTTTCGGCGAAGGCCAAGGCCCTTGGCGCCATTCGAATGTAGGTCCGAGCGCGCTCCTGATCGAAGAAGTTACCCGATGTGGCGCGCAGATATGTCAGTGCGGCATCCTCTTCTGCCTCAACCGATGGGGCATCTTCGAGATTGCGGGCGTCTGGGTTGTTTGGCACCCAGATCATCCCTTCCGAGAGGGCGGTTGCCCCGCCGATCAGAGCATCTGCCTCTACCACCACCACGCGCATTCCTTGATCCAGCGCTGCCAGGGCAGCCGTCAGTCCGGCAGCGCCAGAACCCACAACAATAAGATCGAAGTTGTCTGGGAAAGGTATGCCCATGCCGTGGAAAATGAACACTGCACACTCATTGCCGTCAACAAGTATTTTTGTTGTCGACTATCTCAAAGCACTCAACCCGGGTTTGTGGTGTCAGCAAAGGTTCGAGGCATGAATTCCGCCTCGCCGACCGTCTTTTCTGTTGAGTGGTTAGGATCAAGGTTTCTGGCGCATGCTGGGATCAGTGGGTCCAGGCACGGCCAAACTGATGATTTTAGGCCACCATTTCGATGGTACGGCCGATAGCTTGACCTGGGACGCAGCCGTCACCGTGAGAACGCGTCTGTGACAATGTCAGAAAACAGGCAGCCCGGAATCGGGCTTGAGCTCCTCCATGACGATCTTGCTTTCCACGCGGGCGACAGCGTGGTGCGGCAGCAGCCGGTGCTGGATCAGCTCGTTCAGGGCGCTCAAGTCGGCGCACCAGACGCGCAGCAGATAATCCGCGGGGCCCGTCAGGGTCCAGCACCCGGTCGCCTCGCGCATGGTTGCCACCAGGCTGGCAAAACTGCGGGCGGCCTCGGGGCTGTGGGCGGCCATTTCGATCTGAACAAAGGCCTGGACGCCCAGCCCCAGCTTCGAGGGAGCGAGCTTGGCCGCATAGCCGAGGATATGTCCCTCGTCCTCCAGTCGCTGCCGGCGGCGGGCGACCTGGCTGGCGGAAAGCCCGAGAATCCCAGCCAGTTCCTGAGCGGTAACTGCGGAGTCTTTTTGAAGCTCCGAGAGGAGTTTCCGATCGGCTGCATCCAGCATGCAGGAATTATGCATCCAAACCGAAGATCATGCAATATGGGCGCGAAAATAAGGTCATTACCTCTCATTTTGCGCACCGATAGTGCTTTGCTCATGGAATTCTTTGTCTTGCTCAGCAAGGGGAGGAACGAACCATGGGCCCATTTCCACACGAGGCACTGCGCGCCACGATCTCGGATGAGAACCCTGCCGGTACAGACGGTTTTGAATTCGTCGAGTTCGCTCATGCCAACCCGCAGGAGCTGCGGGATCTCTTCGCCCGCATGGGATTTTCGCTTGTAGCCCGCCACAAGACCGGGGCGATCGAACTCTGGCAGCAGGGTGACATCACCTATGTGCTGAATGACGAGCCGGGCTCCCATGCCCGCGGCTTCCTCAAGGAGCATGGCCCCTGCGCGCCCTCCATGGCTTGGCGCGTCGTCGACGCCGCTCATGCCTACAAGCATGCCGTGGCGAAGGGAGCCCAGCCCTATGACGGACCGGGCAAGGCGCTCGACCTGCCCGCCATCGTCGGCATCGGCGGTTCGCTTCTTTATTTCACCGACCGCTATGGCGATGGCGCCTCTCCCTACGACGCCGAATTTGACTTCGTCGCTCCGGCCAAGCCGGCGGGTGTCGGCTTCCGCTATCTCGATCACCTCACCCACAATGTCCACAAGGGCAACATGGATACGTGGTTCAGTTTCTACGGTGATCTCTTCAACTTCAAGCAGATCCGCTTCTTTGACATCGAGGGCAAGTACACAGGTCTTCTTTCCCGCGCGCTGACCAGCCCCTGTGGCCGCATCCGAATTCCGATCAATGAAGACCGTGGCGAGACTGGTCAGATTGTTGAGTATCTCGGGCGCTATAACGGCGAGGGCATCCAGCATATCGCTGTTGGCAGCGACGACATCTACAGCTCGGCCGACGCAATTGCCGCGCGCGGTCTCAGGTTCATGCCCAAGCCGCCCAAGTCCTACTATGACCTATCGAGGGAGCGCGTTGCGGGACATGAGGAGCCGATCGAGGAACTCGCCAAGCACGGTATCCTGATCGACGGTGAAGGTGTTGTGGACGGCGGCGAGACCAAGATCCTGCTGCAAATCTTTTCCAAGACCGTGATTGGCCCGATTTTCTTCGAGTTCATCCAGCGCAAGGGTGACAATGGCTTCGGCGAAGGCAACTTCCGTGCACTCTTTGAGTCGATCGAGCGCGATCAGATCGAGCGCGGAGTCATCAAGGCAGCGTAAGCACATTTACTCCGCATCTGGCTGGCGGGCCGGGTGAGCCTCAATGAACGCGTCGAGCTTCTCACAGGATTGCTCGGCGCGTCTTGTCCTGGCGAGCCCGTCGTAAGGAACATTGAAACGCTTCGCATTGAAGAGTTGCGGGATGAGAAAGCAATCCGCAAGGGTCGGGGCAGGACCGAAGCAGAATTCATCGCCTGGCAGGAGAGCTTCCACCGCATCTAGGCCACCGCTCAGCATCCAGTGGCCGATCCAGGCATCGACGGATTCCTTCGGCTGGCAGAGCTGACCCTTCAGGTAGTTGAGGACCCGGAGGTTGTTCAGCGGGTGAATTTCGCAGCCGATAGCCAGCGCCACCGCCCGTACCCTTGCCGCAAGCACCGGATCTTCCGGTATGAGGCGGGGGCAGGGGAAGGTGGCATCGAGGTATTCGATGATCGCCAGCGACTGGGTCAACAGCGTACCGTCATCCAGTTCCAGAACCGGTACAAGCGCCTGTGGGTTCCGCAGCAGGTGAATTGGCAACTTCTGCTGCCCGCCTTCCTTTAGCAGATGTACGGGCACATGCTCGACGGAAACCCCCTTCAGATTGAGCGCAATGCGTACCCGGTAGGCGGCTGAGGACCGGAAGTAGCCATAGAGCCTCACTCGCCTCCTCCATCCGAATCCAGAAGGACAGTTTCCAGTGCCGCCAGTCCCTTGAGAAGGGCGCGGGCATCGGCATCGGAAATCGACGCCATGAGCTTCCGCTCAAAGTCGAGCACGAGGGGCAGCAACTGCCGGAACATCCGGCGGCCCTCGCTCGTCAGCGCCAAGGTGAAGCTTCGCTTGTCCGCCGGCGAAACCTTCCGCGCGATGAGGCCACGATTCTCCAGTTCCTGCACGGCCCGGCTGACTGTCGACTTGTGGCTGTAGGTGATGCGGGCAATATCCTGGGCCGTCATGTCGCCTCGCGAGGCGAGGTTCGCAAGGATCCGCCACTGCGGAATATCGAGGTTGAAGCGGGTCGCGTAGATCACCGAAAGCCGCTCGGAGACCGTCTGGGCAAGGACATTCAGCCGGAAAGGCAGAAAATTTTCGAGTGCGAAATCATTCATCATGGGACCAGCCTGACAGAACGCAGTTGCACCCGCAACTGGTCGAATTGGCTGGCCGTGAAGATGTGGAATCATCCACGGGACCGTCTGCCACTTCAACTAGGTGGATGCTGTCTTTGGGTCGCGGGCGATCCTCAGTGCCTCCGAGATCACCGAGTCATCCCCGATGTGATTCATGAGCAGGAGGATGAGACGGGCGTTGAGGGCGTGGCTCTCTTGTTCGCTCAGGCCTTCATGCGTGGCAATGAGGCGCGCATAGGTCTCATCCGGCCTGGCGAGATTTGGCTTCGTGATGAGCATGTTCAACTCCTGCCAATGGCACGCGCGAGCGCAGCCGTGACGGCGTCTTCATTGTAGTGTTCTCAGCGCGCTGCGACGTGCTGATCGGGCCTTATGAGGTAGACGGCACTGCGGGCGGAGCCGAGGTATCGGTCTCGAAGCGCGTCCGTCGCGTTAAGCTTGAGCGTTCGGACGGTCAGGCCGTGGGCGCTCAGAGCCTCGGGCTCGTCCGTCTCGATCGCCATCAATGTGAAGTCACGCCCAAGAGCATTCAGGAGCCAGCCGTTTGGCAAGGGAGCGTCAGCACAGGGGCTTCCCGGGCGGCTGCGTGGCGGCATTCCGTACACGCCGGGCCCGTTCAGAGCCGAACCGTCATAGGTGCAGGGGAGCGACAGCCGACCGGAGTTTACAACGGTGCGGGCGAAGGGGACGGTCTCAGCAAGCTGCAAGACGGAATTCCGGAACAGCTTCGAAACGGCGCTCTTGGGCGTGATGAAGTCGGTGGCGCGCGTGGAGTTCAGGTTGTTCTCGTCGGCGCCGTGGTTTCGCTCCTGGTCGTAGCTGTCGAGCAGGCTCTCGGGCGCCGTTCCTGCAAGGACAAGTGCCAGCTTCCACGCAAGGTTATCGGCGTCCTGTATCCCAGAGTTTGCGCCGCGGGCGCCGAATGGCGAAAACTGATGCGCGGCATCGCCCGCGAACAGCACGGGGCCGTGCCTGAACTCTTCCATGCGCCTGCACTGGAAGGTGTAGATCGAGCACCAGTCGAGCTCATAATGCACATTGGGACCCAGCATGGCATCGACACGAGCCCTGATGCGCGCGGGTTCCAGTTCCTTCGCGCGGTCGATGTTCCAGCCGAGCTGGAAGTCGATCCGCCAGATGTCATCCGGCTGCTTGTGCAGGAGGGCGCTGTCGCCCGACTTGAATTGCGGCTCGAACCAGAACCATCGTTCCGTCGGGAAGTCCGACCTCATCTTCACGTCGGCAATGAGGAAGTTGTCCTCGAAGACGCGGCCTTCGAAACCCAGGCCCAGCATGTTGCGGATCGGCGACCGGGCACTATCGCATGTGATCAGCCAGTCGGCCTCCAGCTTGTAGGGGCCGTCCGGGGTCATGATGTCGAGGGCGACATGGTCCGATGCAGGCGTCACGCCGTCGACCCGGTTCTTGCCGCGGATTTCAATCCACGCACCCTGCGTCTGGGCGTCTTCGATGGCGTCGTGCAGAAAGTGTTCGAACCATGGCTGCTGGAGATTGATGAAGGCGGGGAGGGCATGGCCGCCTTCGGGCAGGAGATTAAACTCGTACAGCATGCGGTCGTCATGAAAGACCTTGCCGACGTTCCACTGGACGCCCTTTTGCAGCATGGGCTGCACGGCGCCGAGGCGGTCGCAGATTTCGAGCGTGCGCTTGGCAAAGCACAGGGCGCGGCTTCCGAGGCCCGGCCCCTCATGGTCGTCGAGCACGACGACTGGAACCCCGCGCCGGCCGAGGTCGAGGGCCGTTGCGAGGCCCACCGGCCCGCCACCCGCGATGACGACCTTGCGGCGCACGGGCGACGTGGCGTCCTGGTCCGGCGACCGGGTGTAGGGATAAAGCCGGAACGCCAGCGTGCAGCGGTCCGGAACCAGTTCGTTCATGATGCCCTCCCTTGCAAGCCTGTCAGCCCTGCAGCGCCGCCCACATGTCGATGTCGCGCTGTGCCGTCCAGATGCGCGGATGATGGATGCCGCGGGCTTCGTCATAGGCCCGCGAGACGTTGAAGGGCAGGCAGTGCTCGTAGATCGCGTAGTCCTTGAACTTGGGGTCACACTCCGCGCGCATCGCATCCCAGGCTTCCATGAGCGATCCGCCCCGGGCCGCCACGCGGGCGACAGGCCGGTAGGTCGAGTCCACGAAATCCTTGGTGCGATCCAGGGCGCCGTTGACCGCAGCACGTCCGACGACGGCATCGCCGCGACCGGGAGCAATGGCGGCGAGGTCATAGGCGCGCACCGCTTCAAGCGTGTTGCCCCAGTCGGCGAAATGACCATCGCCGCAATAGCAAGCCGAGTGGGCCTCGACGATGTCGCCGGTGAACATCACGTTCTGGTCCGGCACGTGGATGACCGCGTCGCCTGCCGTGTGGGCGCGGCCGAGCTGCATGATGTTGACGCGGCGCTTGCCGAGCCACACCGACATCTTGCCGTTGAACGTCGTGGTGGGCCATGTCAGGCCGGGAATGCTCTCGTGTACCTGGAACAACCGCGGGAAGCGCTGGAACTCGCTGTCCCAGTCCTCCTGACCGCGCTCGGCGACCATTTTGCGGGCGGCCTCCGACATGATGATCTGCTGGGCCTTGAAGGCGGAGGCGCCAAGCACACGGACGGCATGGTAATGCGTGAGAACGACGTGGGTGATCGGCTTGTCGGTGACGCTGCGGATGCAGTCGATCACCTTCTAGGCGAGCCGCGGCGTTGCCTGTGCTTCGACGACCATAACGCTGTCATCACCGATGATGACGCCCGAGTTCGGGTCACCTTCGGCCGTGAAGGCGTAGAGCCCCTTGTCGATTTCAGTGAAGCTAATCGTCTTTTCCGTCAGGTCGCCCTGCGATGCAAATGCCTTTGCCAAGTCACGTCCTCCCATATGGGTCGGCCAGTGCGGGAATGACCTTGCCCGCACAGTCGCCAAACCCGATCCTGTATCCCTCGCCCTGCGCATGCCCGCGAAGTGTGAGTGTGTCGTTGTCTTCGATAAAGCTGCGGGTTCCGCCCGCAATTTCGAACGGCTCCTTGCCGCCCCATGAAAGTTCCAGCAGGCTTCCCCGGCTGTCCTTGGTCGGGCCGGAGATTGTGCCTGAGCCCAGCAGATCGCCGGTGTTCATGGCGCAGCCGGACGTCGTGTGGTGCACCAGCTGCTGGGCGGCAGAGTAATACATTTCCCGGTAGTTGGTGCGGCTGATGATGGTCTCGCGGCCACCCTCCGGCGTAAGGCCGACTTCGAGTGCGATGTCGTAGAGGAGCGGGCCATGCTCCTGCAGGTGCGGCAGCAGTGGCACTTCGCGCTGGGGCGTGGAGACCCGGAACGGCTCGAGAGCGGCCTTCATGACAATCCAGGGCGAGATCGTGGTCGCCGTGGCCTTGGCCTGGAAGGGGCCGAGCGGCTGGTATTCCCAGGCCTGGATGTCGCGCGCCGACCAGTCATTCAGCAGGACGTAGCCGAAGATCATGTCGTCAGCCTCGGCCACCGTGACCGGCTGTCCGTTGGTGGACGGAAGTGCCACGACGGCTCCCATCTCCAGTTCGATGTCGAAGCGGCGGGACGGTACCAAGCTTGGCATGGCGTCGTCCGGCCCCTTGACTTGGCCCCAGGGCCGCCGCACCGGCGTGCCGGAGACCACAACCGAGGAGGCACGCCCATTGTAGCCAATGGGAATGTGCAGCCAATTTGGAGGAAGGGCATTCTCCGGACCGCGGAACATCGTGCCCACGTTGAAGGCGTGGTGACGTCCCGCATAGAAGTCCGTGTATTCGGACACTCGGAACGGCATCTCGAGTTGGACCGCTGACAGGGCGTGGAGGTGCGGCTCAACAGCACTGCGTTCCGCGCTGCCCTCCGCGAGGAGCGCCATCAGCCGCTGACGCATGGCGGACCAGACCGCTGGCCCTGCAGCCATCAGCTTGTTCCAGGAGGGCTCGCCGAAAAGCGGCGCAGCCTGAAGGGTGAGGAGCCCTGCACGCTCGAGCGCCGAGACGTCGAGGACGAAGTCGCCAATCGCGACGCCGCAATGTGCTCCGTGCCCCGCCGAGAAAACGCCGCAGGGCAGGTTGTTGAGCGGGAAGGGGTGATCGGGCCTGTTGGCTGTCTCGACCCAGCTGCGGATGAGGCTCATGTGCTTGGCAGACCCTACTTCTTGACGCCAGGTGTTCCGTCGAACTTTTTGTCGAGGCTGTTCCAGCAGTCGATGTAGCCGTCCTGCAGCGGCGCGTTCTTGGCAGCCCATTCGGTGAGGTGCTGCGGGAAGCGCGTCTCGAACATGAAGGACATTGTCTCGTCGAGCTTCTCGGGCTTCAGATTGGCATTGGAGGCGCCTTCAAATGCATTCCGGTCGGGTCCATGTGGAAGCATGCAGTTGTGAAGGCTCATGCCGCCGGGAACAAAGCCCTTGGGTTTCGCGTCGTAGATGCCATAGATGTTGCCCATCAGCTCCGACATCACATTCTTGTGGTACCAGGGCGGACGGAAGCTGTTCTCGGCCACCAACCAGCGCTCCCTGAACAGAACGAAGTCGATGTTCGCCGTGCCCTCGAGGCCCGAGGGCGCGGTCAGAACCGTAAAGATCGAGGGATCCGGGTGGTCGAAGAGGATCGCGCCCACCGGGCTGTAGGTCCGGAGGTCATATTTGTAGGGCGCGTAATTACCGTGCCATGCCACGACATCGAGAGGGCTATGGCCGATGGGCGTCGCATGAAACTGGCCGCACCACTTGATGATGACGCGTGATGGCGCCTCGCGATCTTCGAAGGCCGCCACAGGCGTCTTGAAGTCACGCGGATTGGCCAGGCAATTGGCGCCGATGGGCCCGCGGTTGGGAAGGGTGAAGGGCACGCCATAGTTCTCGCAGACGAAGCCCCGGCACGGTCCCTCCAGGACTTCGACGCGGTAGAGGAGACCGCGCGGCAGGACTGCGATCTCCTTCGGCTCGACATCGATGATGCCAAGTTCTGTGCAGAAGCGCAGCTTTCCCTCCTGCGGCACGACCAGAAGTTCACCATCGGCCGAGAAGAAGTACTCGTCCCTCATGGACTGCGTGACGAGATAGATGTGGGAGGCCATGCCGGCCTGGGTGTTGACGTCGCCCGCCGTGGTGACGGTGCGCATGCCGGTGACCCAAGTCAGGCCGTCCTCGCCGTGCGGTACCGGGTCCCAGCGATACTGGCCGAGGCTCAGCACGTCAGGCAGGACATGCGGCGCCGACTTCCAGTGCTGCACGTCGATCTTCTGGAACCGCGTGGTATGCTTCACGCTCGGGCGGATGCGATAGCACCAGGTGCGCTCCGGGTGGGGCTTGGTGAAGGCTGATCCCGAGAGCTGCTCGGCGTAGAGGCCATAATTGCACTTCTGCGGGCTATTCTGACCTTGGGGTAAAGCGCCTGGGAGCGCCTCGGTTTCGAAGTCATTGGCAAAACCAGACATATAGCCATCAACGATACCCGCGCTTGACGTGGCTCGGACCATGCTGTCCTGAGGTTTATGAGCATTCATCGACGATCCTGTCGTTCGGAAACGCTTATATAATAGTTGCATCTGCAACAAAGACAAGCCGACGTTGATCCGAGGCTAAGAAAAATCGCAATCACTTTATGAAGACGTCTAATTGTCAGGATTCGCGTCAACGGACATCCGTGAGTTTCCGCTTAGTCCGAAAGATCATGGTTTAGGCGCTGCCAAAACGACAGCTTCCCATGTCAGTTCGCCAGATATCCACCGTCGACTGCTATACTGCATCCCGTCACATAGTTCGAGAGATCGGATGCAAGCTCGAGCAAAGAAAGCTTCCGGCGTGCTATCTTCTGGTCCGTGGTCACGTTGTTCTTCGTCGAGGTTCAGGGTTGAAGTCGCAACTCCATCCTAAACCCACATCGGAGCGGCATGGCCACACCGGTCCGGGCGCGCTTGACTCTTGCGGTCCGCGCGCCCTACCGGCGGGCCAGACTGTCAGGCGAATACCATCTCGGCTCAGATTGATCTCGATGGCCTTGAGGACTTCGACTTCGACTTCGACTTCGACATCGCCCGCCTCGGCGAGCGCCACCAGTTTTGCGAGCTTCGCCCAAAACCGCGCATGTGTTGGCTTCGAGAAATCCGGCGCTGCCGGAAGCGCACCCGATTGCGCCTGCTCGATGATCGCCTTGCGCTTGCCGGGCTTTGGGCTGGTCGGCGACGTTGCCTGCTCGGGCTCCGTGATCTGGATCGGCGCTTGGTCGTCGCCGGCGGGCGCAATTGCCCGCCAGCCGAAGCGGCCATCGGGCGTCTTGAACACTTCGAACTCGCCGGGCTTCAACCCGGTGCGCTGCGCGCCTCGCTGGGCGTTGAGCTTCTTGTCGTAGGTCGTGGCTTCCGCGGTCATGGTCGTGCTCCTCCAGGATGGGGCTCAGTTCGAAGTGACGAGCGCCGAGCGGCCTTCGGCGGTGACGCCGTAAATCAAGGGCAGGCGCTTGCCGAATGGGCTGGGGTTCTCGGCAACGAGGCGCATCGCCTCGATCCGTGCCTCCCCAAGGGTCGGCGCACTGGCCCGGGCGTGGCGTCCGGTTCCAAGGAACAGGGCGACGTCAAAGCGAACGGCCCGTGCGAGAATTGCAGCGTTGGCGGCATCGGCGGGGTGAATTTTGCGGCGGCTTTTCGCTGTCGCGGACCTTCGGTTCATGAGCGATCTCCGTCGGTTACGGGACCGCAGACGGCATCGAGAAAAAGCCAGGAGCAACAGCTTAATGACTGATTTAACTGGCATGAGTGAGCTTGGCGAAGCCAGCTCTTCAACAATGCAGGCGCTATTATACCCAAATCATTGTTTTGGATATAATGCTCTTGTCGGCAACACCAAACAGGCGCATTATGCTCAAAATCGAGATTTGGGTATAATCTCAAGTGAAGCCACTCAGCCTCGCCCATCAGACGATGTTCTCGGATTTAATCCAGCGCTGCCTGGACGCCGAGTTCGATGAGACGTTTCCCGAGAATGGCTCATTCGCCAGGGTGAAAGGCGCAAACGGCCAACTGTTTTGGTACTATAAGGGCTACAACCGCGGTGCGGAGAACGCCGGCAGCAAGCGCTTCTCGAAATATGTTGGCCCGGTTGCCGACCCGGACGTTACGGCGCGGGTGGAGCGCTTCCAGAGGGTCAAGGCCAATTATCGCGAACGCCGTTCACTCGTCACATCCCTGACGGCGGCAGGATTACCCTCTCCTCCTGCGATCGTTGGCGACATCGTCGACGTCCTCTGGCGCGCTGGCCCGTTTCGCCTGCATGGCGTTCTGGTCGGCACCGCCGCCTTCCAGACCTATGCGGGGCTGCTGGGCGTGCGATTGCCAAGCGCCCCGCTCATGACGGGCGATGTCGACTTCGCCCAGTTCCATTCCATTTCCGTTTCGGTGAACGATTCAATTCCGCCCGTGCTCGAAGCCTTGCGGCAGGTGGACGCGACATTCCGCGAAATCCCGAACCTCGTAAATCCGAGGGCGGCAACCGGCTTCAGCAATGCAGCGGGCTTCAAGGTCGAATTCCTCACGCCCAACCGAAGCAAGGACGATTTTGCCGGGGAACCGGCGCCGATGCCGGCGCTTGGCGGCGCCTCCGCGCAACCCCTTCGCTATCTTGATTTTCTGATCCATCAGCCGGTCCGTTCGGTGCTGCTGCACAAGGGCGGCGTTGCGGTGCTGGTTCCATCACCGGAGCGGTTCGCGGTCCACAAGCTGATCGTATCCGAGTTGCGCCGTGCTGACCGCGACAGCGCCAGCAAGGCCCGCAAGGATATGGAACAGGCGTCTGTAATGATCGAAGCGCTGGCGGACAGCCCATCCAGGCTTGATCTCGGCCTCGCCTACATCGAAGCGCGCGACCGCGGGCTGAAGTGGCGCGAGGCGCTGGAGGGAGCAAGACGAAAGCTCTCGAATCCGTCATTGGAAAGTGAGCTGGAGGCAGCGATTCTCGAAGCGGGAGCGCGGGATGCTCCGCATTGATCCGTTTTCATACCATTGAGCCATCCTCCTGGGTTCCTGCCACGCAGCGGAGCAACTCATAAGCCGCTCTATCGCTCATCGTTTTTGATCAGGAGCGCAGTCCATGGGTGTGTCGCGAAGGGCCTGCGCGCGCCCCCGATTTCGCCAAGGCGAAATCGGTCTTTGCTTGCGGATTGTGGTGTGAGCCCCGCAAACTGATCCAAAAATGAGTAGAGTCCGACGGCCTCAAAAAGGGGAGTTGGACGATGAAGAAGAGCCGGTTTACCGAGGAGCAGATCATCGCGATCCTGCGGGAGCAGGAACAGGGGTTGGCGACGGCGGAGGTCTGCCGCCGTCATGGCATCAGCAGCGCTGCATTCTTCAAGTGGAAGGCCAGGTTTGGCGGCATGGATGTCTCCGACGCCCGCCGCCTCAAGGTCCTCGAGGATGAGAACGCCAAGCTGAAGAAGCTGTTGGCCGAAGCCATGCTCGACGTAGCCATGTTGAAAGATCTCAATGGAAAAAATTCTGACGCCCG
>NZ_JADCDB010000039.1 GCF_020252395.1 Aestuariivirga sp. | reverse complement strand
TCATGCTGACCCCCAAAAAAGGGCCAGCCTACCGGACAGATCGTGTGCTACTTAAACCGGTCATATCGTGTGCTACCGACAAACGCGGCAAGCGAGGTTGCGCCAGCGGCAGTCCTGTCTTATAGGAACGGTCCATGTCCAACGCGCGGAACATCCCGTTCGCCCCAGCAGCTTCGTCGCTGCGCCTCGCGCTTGGCCGCCTCCTTCTTAGCTGCCCCTGAGGGCCGGCCGGGCATTTGCCTTGGCTCTCGGGGGGCTCAACCACAGAAACCCAGCTAAGCCAGGCATGTCCGAAAGAACCCTCCGATGATGATGTCCCCCCGCGAGAAGTACCGCCCGTTTCCGCAGGTCCAGTTGCCGGACCGGCAGTGGCCCAGCAAGACCATCACCAGCCCGCCGGTCTGGTGCTCGGTGGACCTCCGTGACGGCAACCAGTCCCTCATCGAGCCGATGGGGCTGGACCGCAAGATGCGGATGTTCGATGCGCTCCTCAAGATGGGCTTCAGGGAGATTGAGGTGGGCTTCCCGTCGGCCTCCCAGACCGATTTCGACTTCGTGCGCTATCTGATCGAAGGGAACAAGATCCCCGATGGCGTCACCATTCAGGTCTTGACCCAGTCCCGCGAGGAGCTGATCCGCCGCACCTTCGAGAGTCTGAAAGGTGTGAAGAGCGCCATCGTGCATCTCTACAATTCGACGTCCGAGCTGCAGCGCCGCGTGGTCTTCAAGCTCGACAAGCCCGGCATCGTCGACATCGCGGTGAAGGGCGCCACCTTGATCCGCAAGCTCGAGAGGGAATTCGGCATGGAGGAGGCGATCCGCCATGAGTATTCGCCCGAAAGCTTCACCGGCACCGAACTCGACTTTGCCAGGGACATCTGCGAGGCGGTGATCGGCGCTTACGAGCCGGCGCCGCGGAAGAAGCTGATCCTCAACCTGCCGGCCACGGTGGAGATGTCCACCCCCAATGTGCATGCCGACCAGATCGAGTGGTTCTGCCGCAACATCGGGAAGCGTGACTGCCTGCTGATCTCGCTGCACCCGCACAATGACCGCGGCTGTGCGGTGGCCGCGACCGAGCTCGGCCTGCTGGCGGGTGCGGACCGCGTGGAAGGCACGCTGTTCGGCAATGGCGAGCGCACCGGCAATGTCGACATCGTCACGCTGGCGATGAACATGTACAGCCAGGGCGTGGACCCCGGCCTCGACTGCTCGAACATCAACGAACTCGTGCGCATGGCGGAATACTGCAACCAGCTGCCGGTGCATCCGCGCCATCCTTATGCGGGCGAGTTGGTGTTCACCGCCTTCTCGGGATCCCACCAGGACGCGATCAACAAGGGCTTCAAGGCCATGGCGGCGTCCAATTCGCCGCTGTGGGAGGTGCCCTATCTGCCGATCGACCCGATGGACCTGGGCCGCACTTACGAGGCGGTGATCCGCATCAACTCGCAGTCGGGCAAGGGTGGCATTGCCTATATCCTCGAGAAGGAACACAGCATCGAACTGCCGCGCCGGCTGCAGATCGAGTTCTCAAAGGTGGTGCAGGCCATCGCCGACGGCGAAGGCGTGGAGCTTGCCGCCGACCGGCTGTGGAGCGCTTTCGGGAGCGAGTATCTCGAAGGCAACGGCCGCTACGGCTTCGTCTCCCACGCGGCAACCGCGGACCAGACGGAGCAGGACGTGGTCGCCAAGATCACTGTCGACGGCAACCTCAAGACCATCCTCGGCCACGGCAATGGCCCGGTGGACGGTTTCGTCGATGCCATCCGCAAAGAATCAGGGCTGAACTTCGACGTGGCGGATTACCGCGAGCACGCCATCGGCATGGGCGCCAATGCCGCGGCCATCGCCTATGTGGAACTGAGGCTCCCCGACGGCTTCAGCCTGTTCGGCGTGGGCATCGACAAGAACATCGTCGTGGCCTCGCTCAAGGCGGTTGTTTCGGGTGTGAACAGGGCGTTGAAAAAGAGCTAGACGGGGGACGGCGGGCGATGTACTAAGCGCTCCATCGGCCCCGGTTGTGCGGGGCCGAACGTCCTTAACGGGCGGGCGATTAGCTCAGGTGGTAGAGCAGCTGACTCTTAATCAGCGGGTCGAAGGTTCGAGTCCTTCATCGCCCACCAAGGAAATCAAAGACTTAAGAATCCATCCATAAGAGCATACGCGGAACGCGGGAGAAACTTGGGGGAAACATTTTCTCTCACGCGCATCTCTCAATCCTCCTTGCGGATGTCCAGAGCCATTGCCGGAATGAATGTGCGGCGCGCGGCGACCTGCCCGGCGCCGGGCGAGGGGCCTCACCTTCAGAACCTACACCACGCCCGGGGACACGACCCGCCTGCGGGCCTGGGCGAATGACACGCGTCAAGGCGCATGCCACAACCGGAGAATATCCAATTGCAGCGTTAGATTTATTGCGCCTGACCGGCTCGATATGAGTATAATTGCAAGATGGGAGCCATTACCGTTCATACGCCGGACTCTTTGCTCCAATCCGCTTGCGGCAGTGGACAAGGGGAGCACCCCATCCCGGGCGAGCGGGTCCGTGAAGAACTCCGCAGGATCATCGGCAGCACCGGGTTCACCGCGACCGAACGCTCCCGCCGGTTGCTGGCATTTCTGGTGACGGAAACCCTCGCGGGGCGCGGCGGCCGCATCAAGGCCTACTGCATCGGCACCGGCGTCTTCGGGCGGCCCGAAAGCTTCGATCCGCAGAAGGACCCCATCGTCCGCATCGAGGCGGCCAGGCTTCGCCGCGACCTGGAACATTATTATCTCACGGACGGCGCGGATGACCCCGTCATCATCGATATCCCAAAGGGCGGTTACGTTCCGCGTTTTTTGCCACGGGCTGCGGGCCGCACCGCAGAGGCGCCGAATGCTGCCGTGCCGGGGGCTGCCTGGACATTGGCGCCGTGGGGCGCTGGCGGGCGCCGGGCTCTGGCCGGTCTTTCCCTGCTGCTTCTCGGGCTGCTGGCCTTCGGCGTCTTCACTGCAGCGCAGAGACAAGTTCCTCCGCGTGCCGCGCTGATGACGCCGGGCCTTCTGGTGAAGCCGCTGGCCGACCTCAGCCACAGCGGCGACTCGGCGGTCTTTGCCCAGGGTCTCACCGAGCGGATCATCGAGAGGACCGCGCGCTTCAAGGAACTTGCGGTGATCCCCGGCGGCAGCGGTAATGCCCAGGTGCCAACTTCTGTCGCGCGCTATGAGTTTGGCGGCACGCTGCGCGAGAGTGGCAGTCAGCTGGTGGTCCAGGCCCGGCTCGCCGACCGCATGGATGGCCGCGTGATCTGGGCGGACAGCTTCAATGTGCCGCCGCAGCCACAGCAGCTCTTCGGCGTCGAGCTTCGGGTGGCGGACGAGATCGCAGCGCGCATCGCCGGGCCGAGCGGCATCGTGTTCGAGGCGGAGAGCCGCCAGCTGCGGGATGCGCCGCCGGACAGTATGAATGCCTATCTCTGCACGCTAAGCGCCTATGCCTATCGGGTGACATCGTCGGCGCTGAAGTTCCCCGACGTGCGCGCCTGCCTGGAGCGGGCGGTGGCGGAGCATGCCGATTACGCAACGGCCTGGGCGCTGCTGTCGCTTGTTGACATCGACGAGCACCGCTTTCGTTTTGCGCCGCCACAGGCTGCCGCGCCGGCGCCGCTCGAGCGTGCCTATGACGCGGCACGCCGCGCCACCGAATTGGACCCGGACAATGTCCGGGCCCAGCAGGCCCTGATGATGGTCTTGTTCTTCCGTAAGGATTTCGATGCGGCAATCGATGTGGGCAAGCGAGCCCTTGCCCTCAACCCGAACGACGTCGAACTGAAGGGCGAATATGGCTATCGCCTGGCCCTCGCCGGCAACTGGACGGAGGGCTGCAGTCTGGTCCAGGCGGCGCGGAACAGCAGTGCGCGCCAGGCGGCCTATCTCACCACCGCCCTGTCGCTTTGCCGTTTCTACGCTGGCGACGTGCCAGGCGCCGCCAGCCTCATCATGCAGGCCGATGCCGAGGACAACCCGGCCTATCACATCATGGCGGCGGCGATTCTCGCCGAAGCGGGAAACATGGACGAGGCGGCGCGGCACCGCGAATGGCTTAAGAACAACACGCCCCGGGAGATGGACCAGCTGCTGGTGGACCTCCCGCAGCGGCTGGCCCGCCCGGCTGATCAGGCGAAGTTCATCAATGCCCTGCGCAAGGCCGGCTTCACGGTAAGCTGAAGCGCCACGGGGCGAGCCGCCGCCATCCGCCACGTGACAGCGTGGCGCTCGGGTGCCCTCGCGCGCCGCAAGGCCTGTCATGCCACTGGCGGATGATCGCCGGATGAGGCGCTGCCAACCTCGCTCCGGCGGCGTAGCGACGCGTAACATACATAAGCTTTCTTCTGTCCGGGCGGCGCATCGCTATTGTTGCCATGATCAGGTGAGGAAATTGGCGCCGGGCGCGGGGATATCCGCCGGTACATGCCGATAGATGGAGAGATCGCAAATGAGTGTTTCGATAGACGACTTGCTTCCCAGCGCCAAATCCCTGGCGGAAAAGATCGCGCTGTCACAGGCGGAGGAGGCTCAGCGCCTGCTCAACCAGCAGAAGGAGGCCGAGGCCGAGCGGCAGGCCTTCATCGAACAGCTGAGCAAACCATCGGGTGTTTCCGACGAGGAGGGCATCCGCCGCGCCCTGCGCATGATTCAGCGGGCGACCGACAAGGGCATGACCTCGGTTCAGGTCTATCGCTTCCCGAACGTCCTGTGCACCGACCGCGGCCGCGCGATCAATCAGGGTGAGAAGGGCTGGGAGACCACGCTGACTGGCGTGCCGCTGGAGATCTATCAACTGTGGAACAAGTATTTCCGCGCCAAGGGCTACAAGCTGATGGCCGAGATCGTGGATTTTCCGGATGGCGTCCCCGGCGACGTGGCGCTGAGCCTGTCATGGGTGTGAGCGTCATGGCGTGCCGCCCGTCCGGCGGCAGGCCGCTTGAGTTCTGAGCCATGCAAACCCCGCCGCCAGAGCGCAGATTGAGCCGCGTGTTGCCGCCGCTGCAATGGCTTCCGGGCTACCGCTTTTCCAGCCTGCCGGCCGATGTGGTGGCCGGGATAACGCTCGCGGCCTATGCCATTCCGGTGTCGCTTGCCTATGCCGGGCTCGCCGGGCTGCCGCCGCAGCTCGGCGTTTATGGCTATCTTCTTGGCGGCATTGGCTATGCGCTCTTCGGGTCATCGCGCCAGCTGGCGGTGGGGCCCACCTCGGCCATTTCGCTCATGGTTGCCAGTTCGGTGTCGCTGATGGCCGCGGGCGACAGTTCACGCTATCTGCAGATCGCCAGCCTCGCCGCAATGGCGGTGGCGCTGCTGGCGCTGCTGGCCTGGGCTTTCCGTCTCAGCGTGCTGGTGAAGCTGATTAGCGACAGCATTCTGGTGGGCTTCAAGGCCGGGGCCGGACTGACCATCGCCATGACGCAGCTGCCAAGTCTGCTGGGCGTGCCTGGCGGCGGACACGGCTTTCTCGATCGCGTCTGGCTCTTGCTGGGCCAGCTCAGCGATACGAACCTGCTGGTGCTGGCGGTGGGCGGGCTCGCGGTCTGCGCACTGGTTGCCGGAGGGAGGTTCCTGCCCGGGCGCCCCGTGGCGCTGGCCGTGGTGTGTGCCGCGATCATTCTCGCGACGCTGCTTGGCCTGCCCGGCCGGGGCGTGCCGGTCACCGGCTTCATTCCGCCCGGCCTTCCCACCTTTGCGTGGCCCGGCCTCCGCCTCCGCGATGTCGAGGGCATCCTGCCGCTGGCAGGCGGTGTGCTGCTGCTGGCCTATATCGAAGGCGTGTCGGCGGCCCGCAGCTTCGCCGTGAGGCACGGCTATGAGATCGATCCCCGGCAGGAATTTCTCGGCATCGGCGCGGCTAATCTCGCCGCCGCCCTCGGGCAGGGCTATCCGGTGGCCGGCGGCCTGTCGCAGTCCGCCGTGAACGACAGAGCGGGCGCGCGCAGCCCGCTCGCGCTGCTGTTCGCCTCGCTGACGCTGGCGCTGTGCCTCATGTTCCTCACCGGGCTCTTGCAGAACCTGCCCAAGGCGGTGCTGGCGGCCGTGGTGCTCACCGCGGTCGCGGGCCTGATCGACATTCCCGCCCTGTGGCGCATGAGCCGGATCAGCAGGATCGACTTCCTCGCCGCCCTCGTGGCGCTGGTCGCCGTGCTGCTGCTTGGCATCCTCAATGGCGTGCTGGCGGCGGCGCTTGCTTCCGCCGTCATGCTGCTGGTCCGCGCCTCGCGTCCGCATGTCGCCTTCCTCGGCCGAATTCCGGGCTCGCGCGAATACTCCGACCTGGCGCGCCACCCCGAGAACGTGCAGGTGCCCGGGGTTCTCATCTTCCGGCCCGAAGCGAACCTCATCTATGTCAATGCCGATGCCGTTCTCGAGACGGTCCTCGCGCGCGTGGCGCTGCCGGCCCCGGCCGGCCTCCGGCTGGCCGTTTGCGATCTCTCCGCCTCGCCCTTCATCGACCTCGCAGGCGCCGCCATGCTGCACCGGCTGGCCGCCGCTCTCGCTGAGCGGAACATCCGGCTCCGCATCGTCGACGCCCGCGCCCAGGTGCGCGAACTGTTGCGCGCCGACGGGCTCGCGGACAAGGTGGGAGGCATCGCGCGGGGCGAGGACGCCGCCTCCGTCATCGAAGCCGAGGCGGCGCGCGGGCCGGAACCCGCATCTTCCGCAAACCCGATTTGACGCAACATCAACGGTAAGGATCTCGCATGGGCAAGAAACACAAGAAGGACGGCAAGCGCAAGGAGAACGCAACCGTCAAGACCGCAGCGGCGCCGGCAGCCGCCATCGACGAATCCGCGGTGGCGAACGGTCAGGGCGAGCGCATGAAGCGCATCGATTATGAGCGCGAGCTGGAGAAGCTGCAGGTCGAGCTCTGCTATCTTCAGGATTGGCTGAAGGCGACGGGCCACCGCTGCATCGTGGTCTTCGAAGGGCGCGATGCGGCGGGCAAGGGCGGCGCCATCAAGGCCATCACGGCGCGGGTGAGCCCGCGAGTGTTCCGCGTCGTGGCGCTGCCCGCCCCCTCCGACCGCGAGAAGAGCCAGATGCTGATTCAGCGCTATTTCGAGCATTTCCCGGCAGCCGGCGAGATAGTGATCTTCGACCGCAGCTGGTACAACCGCGCGGGTGTCGACTCCGTCATGGGCTTTGCCAAGGACAAGCAGGTGGAGCGCTTCCTCAAGCTCGCGCCGCGCATCGAGAACTATATCATCGATGGCGGCATCCAGCTTATCAAGTTCTGGCTGGAGGTCGGCATGGAGGAGCAGGAGAAGCGTTTCCACGCCCGCATCGAAGACCCGCTGCGGCAGTGGAAGCTGAGCCCGATGGACCTCGAATCTTACAGCCGCTGGTACGACTACTCCCGCGCCCGCGACCGCATGCTGGCGGCAACCGATACCGGGCAGTCGCCGTGGCATGTCGTGCGCACGGATGACAAGCGGCGCGGCCGGCTGAATCTCATCGCCCAGCTCCTGAAGCTCATCCCCTATGAGCAGTTGAAGCACGGCAAGGTGAAGCTGCCGGAGCGCTCGAAGAAGAATGCCTATGACGATATCGGGAGCCTGAAGGGCCGGCGTTTTGTGCCGGAGGTCTTTTGAAAAAGGGGCGTCAGTGCGCTGGCGGCAGAATGAACAGCGTGGCGCCGAATGCCGCGTAGATCATCAGCATCAGCAGCCCGGTGAACCAGGCCGCATGCCCCGATGCCGTCGCCAGTGTGGCGGCGAGGGCGGCGATGAAGATCATGACAATGGCGCCGGGCCAGAACTGCAGCGACATGGGTTCGGGGCCCAGCGCATAGCTGAGCAGCACCAGGACCGGCGCCACGAACAGCGCGATCCGGGTCGAACTGCCGAAGGAAATGGCGAGGCTGAGGTCGAGCCGGTTGTCGCGCGCCGCGCCGAAGGCCGCCGTCATGTCCGCGGTGGCGCCGGCGATGGCCACCACGATGAAACCGGCGAAGGCGGGGGTCAGGCCGAGGCTGGCGCTCGCCCCGGCGAGCGAGCCCACGAAGATTTCGCTGACGAGAGCCAACGCGACAGTCGTGCCGAGCAGCACGATCACGCCGGCCGGGACCGGCCAGATATGTTCCCCGGTCTCGCCCCCGGAGCATGCCGCGAATTCCTTGGCGTGGGTTCCCAGCGTGAAGACGAGGCTGAAGCCATAGCTGACGAGCAGGATGATGGCGATGGTCAGGCTCAGCGATTGCGGCAGGGCCTGTGAGTCCATGCCGGCCAGCGCCGATGGCGCCATAAGGGCGAAGGCGGCGGGGAAGAGCAAGCCCATCTGCAGCCGCGTGCTGGCGTTGTTGAACGACAGCACCTGGTGTTTGACCCCGCCCAGAAGGAAGGCCGCGCCCGTCATGAACAGCGTGTTGGCGACGATGGCGCCAGCCAGCGATGCCTTTACCAGCAGATATTCCCCGGCCCGCAGCGCGGCGAGCCCGATAATCAGCCCGGTGAGGTTGCCAAGGGTCGCGTTCAGCAGGCCGCCGATGGCATGGCCGGTGCGCGCCGCCACCTGTCCGGTCGCGAGGCTGAGGAGGGCGGCGAGCGGGACGATCGCCAGAACCGAAAGAATGAAGAGCAGGCTCGAGGCCTCCGGCATGATGGGCGCCAGGACCAGCAGAACCGGCACCACGGCCAAGAGCCACAGGACCTTGCGCTCCATGATGGCGCTGACCACCGCGTGCATCGCATCCACTTTCGTTGTCGATACCCGCATGACCGGCCTCAGCCACCACCGGTCCCGAAGAAGGGAAGGGAGAGCATGCCCTTCGCCACGAAGGCATTGGCGAGATCGACGAAGAACGAACCTGCCAGGGTGATCAGCAGGAAGGCCTTTGGCGAGGGGCCATAGCGGTGGCCCACCTCGTCCATCGTGGCCATGGCGACCGGCATGGAGGACAGGCCGAAACCGAGGAAGCCGCCCGAGGTGACCGCTGCGTCATAGTCGCTGCCGAGCAGCCGGAACAGCACGAGATAGGCGATCGCCACCGTGACGATGACCTGAACGATGACGTTGAGCGCCAGCGGCACGATAATGGCCGCGACCGAGATCAGCGGCGTCGACATCAAGGCCATGACGAGAAACAGTTGCAGCGCCAGCGCGCCGCCCCGCTCGATGGGCGCGAAGTCGAGCTTGTACTTGAAGGCGTCGGCGATGTTGGTCACCGCCACGCCGGCGATCATGGCCGAGAGGAAGCCGGGCAGCACGATGCCGGCGCCGCGCGCAATGCCGTTGAGCTTCTCGCCCAGCAGGACGCAGAGCGCCAATACGAAGACGGTAGAGAGAAGCGCCTCGATCTGCGTGTCGCCGGGCTTCGCCTCTTCCTTCGGAGGAGGCGCAATGAAGGTAAGGTCTGTCGGCGCGCCCTCGGTGCTATGGAGCTTGTGGCGCCTGACGATCCAGCCCGTTACCGGCCCCGCTACCAGGGCCCCGGAAATCACCGCGAGTGTCGACGCGCCCACGGCGACCACCTGGGCATGGGCCAGCCCCTGTGACTCCAGTTCCCTGGCCCAGGCCATGGCCGTGCCGGGCCCGCCGACGAAGGACAGCGAACCCGCCAGCACGCCATAGGCCGGGTGGGCGCCCCACAGGCTCGCCAGCACCGCGCCCGACAGGTTTTGTGCGACAAGCGCCACAACGGTGACGGCGCAGAGTATCACCAGCGGAATGCCGCCCTTCTTAAGGGCGGACAGCTTGGCCGAGAGGCCGATGGAGGTGAAGAAGATCAGCAGCAGAGCATCCTTGGTGCGCGCGCCGAAGACCACGTCGAAATGCAGGAACACCTGCAGCAGCAGCACGGCGACCGCCACCGCCATGGCGCCAACCACGGCATTGGGCATGTCGATGCGGCTCAGGAAGGGAACAGACCGCCTGATCCAGCGTCCGGCGAAGAGGGCGATGATGCCGATCAGGAGGGTGGACAGTTCATCGAGTTCGAAGCGTTGCATGGCGTCCATCGCGGCTGCTGACAGTCACTGGTCAACCGGCCCGGCAGGCGGGGGAGGGCCCGCCGGGCCGCGGGGGCGGCGCGGGGCCTACTGGCCCAGCACCATGGCGAAGTAACCGAACACCGTGAGCAGCACGCCGGACACGGCATAGGCGACGGGGAAGCCGATCCACGGCACGTTGCTTTTGATCTCCACCGCCGCCTCGCGGCAGGGGCCGGAGTGGCTGCGGGCGCCGGCAACGCCACCCATCAGCACCGCCGGGTTCATCTTGAACACATAGAGGCCGAGCATCCACACAATGAACGGCGGGATCGAGCAGGCGATGAAGCCGATCACGAAGATCTTCACCGCCAGCGCGCCGGTGAGCTGAGTGAGCAGCGCATTGCCGGAGTTGATGCCGACGATCGCCACGAAGACGACGAGGCCCAGGTCCTCGAGGATGTTGCGCGCCGCATTCGGCGTGTTGCCGAAGAAGCGCAGCCGCGACACCAGCGAGGATACGATGACACCCGACACCAGCAGGCCGCCCGCATTGCCGAGGCCCACCGAAGCGCCGAATGCCGGGAACTGGATGGCGCCGATCAGGAAGCCGAGGATCATGCCCATCGAAAGCGTCAGAAGATCGGTTGCCGCACTCGGGCGCACCACGCGGCCGAACATGTTGCCGATGCCGTTCACCGCGTCCTTGAGGCCAACGACGGTGAGGATGTCCATGCGCTGCAGCTTGGTGTTGGTGCCGATCGGAACCGGCACGCCGCCGCGCTCCAGCCTGGTGACCTGGACCTGGTCCGCGCCCGGCAGGGCACGCAGCTCGGCCTGCGACAGCTTCAGCATGTCCTTGTTGACGACCAGAATTTCGGCCGTGTCGAGCGGCACGTCGAGGGCGAGTCGGTCGGACACTTCCGGTCCGATCAGGCCCATCTTTTCCGTCATCTTCTCGCGCCGGCCACCCAGCGCGATGATGTCATCGAGGGCAAGGCGCAGGTCCGGCTTCGCCTCCAGACGCTCGCCGTTCCGCACCACGTTGACCACCTTGTACTCCGGGTGGCTGCGCAGCAGATCGGAGACCGGTTTGCCAACCCATTCGCTGTTCTCAAGCCGGTAGGCCCGGAGTGCTGCCGCGGTCCAGCCGGAGAGGGTGGGCACGTCGCCGCTCGTCACGCCATATTCGGTCTCGTATTCCTTGGCGGCCTTTGCGGCGTCCAGGCCCCACCATTTCGGCAGGTACTTGGTGATCAGGATGATGCCTACCGTGCCCCAGATATAGGTGATGCCATAGGACAGCGCGATCATCGAGCTGACCTGCTCCTTCGTTGTGCCATCGGGCAGGGTGACGACACCGGCATTCACCGCCTCCTCGGCGGAGCCGATGGCCGCCGACATGGTTTGCGAGCCCGCGAGGATGCCGCCGGCGGTGCCGGGGGGCAATTCCAGGAAGCGCACGCCCAGCACCACGAGAGCAAGGCCGATGACGCAGCTGACGATGGCGAGGAGGCTGAACTTCAGCCCGTCGCCGCCGAGGCTGTTGACGAAGGACGGACCCACGCGCAGCCCCACCCCATACATGAAGAGGTAGTAGAACATCGACTTGGTGAAGTTGTTCAGCTCCAGCTTCACGCCATAGGCCGAGCCCCACACCGCAAGGCCGCAGCCGACGACGATCGCCGCCGCCACCATGCCCAAGCCGTAGCCGCCCACCGTGACGCGGCCCAGCCACACGGCGAGGCCCACGGTGAGGAACAGCAGGATGAAGGGGTTCGCCCCCAGAAACTCGAAGAAAGCAGCCATGATCAGTCTCCCCTTCGCTCAGGCCTGGGCCGTCTTGCCGCCGCGCGGGCCCGGGAGCGCGTCCGGCTTGATAAGCTTCAGGCCCCGCGCGGCCTCGTAACCGTGGATCTCCTTCACATCGAGCTTGCGCATGAAGTCGATGGTCTCCTTCGTCAGCACCTGGCCGGGCACCATGATCGGGAAGCCCGGCGGGTAGGGGATGACGAAGTTGGCGGAGACGAGGTCGGGCCCGCCTGCAAGGCGCTTGTCGGTCTCCGGGCCGTTGAGCGGCACGTATTCGCAGGCGCTTTCGTCATAAGCCATGAAGAAGGCGGTGCGCATGTCGCCCTCGGGCGTCAGCTTTCCGGCATCCTTGCGGAAGGCGTCGTGGAAGTGGCTGAAGTTCGGCAGGTCCGGCACGTCGTGCATCAGCGACTTGGTGCGCGCCGCAAAGGCCTTGCGGGCGCCTTCGCCGCCGTTGCGCAGGCCTTCCTCTATTTCGCCGCAGATTTCCAGCAGCACGCGCAGCAGGTGCGCCACGTCGCTGCGCGTGTTGTTGATGTTGGACTGCAGCAGCACCGAATTGCGCGAGGTCTTGTTGACCTGGATGTCGAAGCGGCTGGCGAGCAGGCCCTTGAACTGGGTGCCGTCGAAGCCGGCATCGCCGCAGACCAGCGTCATGCGCGTGGGGTCGAGGTAGAACTCGTCCTCGCGCATCGCCTTCACCACGTCGCCCCAGTTCACGCCCTCGGCGAGGTAATCCTTGAAGCCGGACTGCCGGAACTCCGCCGGGATCAGCGCATCGGCCCCGAGGATGCGGAAATACTTCGAGATGACCGGGTGGCTGTTCACCGCCTGCCGGATGCGCAGCGCGATGGAGATGGCGTTCATCACGAGGCCATAGCCTTCCAGTTCCATCTGCCGCCGCGCCACGTCCAGGCTGGCGATCAGCTGCTGGTTGGGGCTGGTGGACGCATGGGTGAAGACCGCCTCGTGGAATTGGCTCTCGACCTTGCGATAGTCGACATCCTTCACCAGCACCATCGAGCCCTGGCGGATCGCCGACATGGACTTATGGGTGGAGTTGGTCTGGTAAACGCGCAGCCGCACCTTGCGCGGGTCGGGGATCAACCGCGTCTCCATGAGTTTCTGTCGGCTGGGCTTCGCGCCAAGTTCCTTCTGCTGCGCCTCGTAGGCCTCGACGGAGGTTGGCTCCGCGAGCCACTCCTCGATGGCCGCCGCCGCGCCCATCGCCGTGCGCGGCCTGAGGAAGGGCGACCAATGCGCGAAGCCGGACCACGCCTCGTCCCACAGGAAGATGAGGTCGGGCTTGATCGCCAGGCATTCCTCCATCACCCGCCGGGTGTTGTACATGTGGCCGTCGAAGGTGCAGTTGGTGAGGTCGAGAAGGCGCAGCCGGCCGAGGCGGCCTTCCTCCTTCAGCTTGAGCAGCGCGTCCTTGATGGCCTTCAGCGGCACCGCGCCATACATCGAATATTGGGTGAGCGGATAGGCCTCGGCGTAAATCGGCTGGCCGCCAGTGAGGACGAGGCCGTAATGGTGCGATTTGTGACAGTTGCGGTCGACGATCACGATGTCGCCGGGTGCGACCAGCGCCTGCACCACCATCTTGTTGCTGGTCGAGGTGCCGTTGGTGACGAAGAACACATGGTCGGCGCCGAAGGCCCGCGCCGCCATGTCCTGCGCTTTCTTGATGTTTCCGGTGGGCTCCAGCAGGCTGTCGAGCCCGCCCGTGGTGGCGCTGCTCTCGGCGAGGAACAGGTTGATGCCATAGAACTCGCCCATGTCCCGTATCCAGTTCGACCGGAAAACCGACTTTCCGCGCGCGATGGGCAAGGCGTGAAATGTGCCGATGGGGCGTTGGGCATAACGCTTCAGATTGTCGAAGAACGGCGTTTCGTAGCGCGCCGCCACGCCCTCCAGAATGGCAAGGTGCAGCTCCAGCACCTCCTCCACGGCATAGAAGATGCGCCGCACGCAGGACGACCGCGGCGAGGCGGCGAGCGTTTCGATGTCCCGGTCGGAGGTGACATAGAGGTCCAGCTCCGGCCGGATCTTCTTAATGAGCGCGGCGAGCGTCAGGGCGGACGAGCTCGGCTCCATTTTGCCCAGCGCGCTGTCCAGAATGGTGCGCAGGATGGGTGCGTCATGCTCGGAGCGGAGTGCGAAGCCCTCCGCCGCGATCACCGCCTGGATGGAGGCGTTGACGAGCACCGCGCACAGCGCGTCCTCGAAGCTGCCCACGATGACGGGTTCATAGACGAACTGGTCCTCGGGCCGGCGCAGCCGGCGGAACTCGGCCGCCATGGCAGCCCAGCGCGAGGCGGGCTGGGGCGTCACGAGCAAGACCTCGAAATAGGGGCGGTGCGCGTCCCGGCCCGACAGCACGCTCGGCAACACCTCCGGCAAGCCGTCGTCGCCGTCCGTCGCGGCGCCGCCATCTGTCTGCTGCGCGAAGGCCCCGGTCAGGATGGCATCCGAGATGCGCCGCACCATGGACACCACGGCATCGGCCTCGCCCTCGGCGATCCGCTCCCGCAGGCGGCTCATCAGCCGGACGCCCGGATAGGCGTGCAACTCCTCGATCAGCGCGACATCTGAAAGCTCCGCCACTACCGTGGCCCGATCGCCCTGTCCCGCGGCCCAGTTCTGGGCGGCCGTCAGCACTTCCCGCCACTGATCGGAACGGGCGGAGTGCAACATCAGAAAGCGGTCGATTTGGTTCTTGTCTGCCATGGCTGCCATGAAGTTTTCTCCTGTCGGCGATGCGGCCCGGCGATCCGACCGGGTCTTCGCGGCGAACGGCCCATATCGCTCACGCCGCGCCTGCACACCCGGCAGCATACACCGCCGCACCGCCGGGAGCTATCGGGCGTGACCTTCAAGAGGCGTAACTACGCGTATATTACAGTAACTGCATCAATGGCATGCGTCCGGACGGTTGACGCCGCAGCGGCTTCGGCACAGGGTCTGTGCATCTCTTTCCGCCGCCAGGGCAGTGCCGCCCTTGAGACAGAGCGCGCGGTGAGTGATCCCAAGCGAAAGGGGCCGCCCTTCATGTCCGCATCCACAACGATACCGGTTAATCCGCTCGCCCCGCACGTCCTGCCGTGGTTCCTCACGGCGCCGGGCGACACGGACGTGCTCTACGTGATCACCACCCTGCTGGTCATGCTGATCGTCGTGCTGCTTGGCGTCGGCTTCTTTTGGCTGCATTCGCTGCCGGAGCGCATGGGGCACCGCAAGCTGCAGTTCGAGGTCGTTGCGGTTCTCGGCCTCGTCTCCCTGTTCACGCACATGCACATCTTCTGGATCATCGGCCTCGTCCTCGCCATGATCGATCTCCCGGATTTCATCGGACCGCAGCGGCGCATCGCCCGCGCGGTGGAAAAGATCGCCGGCATCCCCGGCGAGGCCGGTCAGTCCGAAACCCCGGCCGCCGCCGCCCTTGACCGGGGCGTGCCTGCCACCACTCCCCCGGAGCATGGCTGATGCTTGAAATCACGCTTTGCTCGCTCCTCACCATCCTGCCGGATTATCTCGTCCGCCGCTTCGTCCAGGGCAGGAAGATCACTTTTTTCTCGGTGTGGTACGAGCTGCGCTGGGGAATCACCGGCTGCCTGATCCTCACCACGCTTCTGATCACCACGGTGTTCTTCTTTCATCCGGCCACCACCAGCGCCACATCGGTGTTCCGCACCATTCCGGTGCTGACGGAGTCGGTGGGCCGCGTCACGGAGATTTTCGTGAAGCCGCGCGAGCGCGTGACGATGGGGCAGATCCTCTTCAAGCTCGACAGCACGGAACAGCAGGCAGCCCTCGAACTGGCCAGGCGGCGCAGCGCGGAAATCGACGCGCGGATCGTCATGGCGCGGGCCGACATCGAGGTTGCGATCGGCCAGGTGCAGCTTGCGGAAAATGCCCTGAAGCAGATTTCCGACGAGCTGAGGGTGAAGCAGGAGCTGTTCGACCGCAATTCCGGCACCGTGTCGCCGCGCGAACTCGAACGGCTGCAAACCGCATTGACGGGCGCCGAGGGTACGCTGGCCTCCGCCCGGGCCACGCAGAGCGCGGCCGAGATCCGGGTCGGCACCCTGCTGCCCGCGGAAAAGGCCAGTGCCCGGGCCGCGCTGAAGCAGGCCGAGGTGGAACTGGCGAAGAAGACCATCTATGCCGGGGTCGACGGCCAGCTGGAGCAGTTCGTCCTGCAGGCCGGCGACATCGTGAATCCCGTTCTGCGCCCGGCCGGCATCCTGATACCCGCGGGCGAAGGCCCGCGCCGCATCCAGGCGGGGTTCAACCAGATCGAAGCCGGCGTCCTGAAGCCGGGAATGGCGGCCGAGGCCACCTGTGTGGCGAAACCCCTGCAGATCATTCCGCTCGTCGTGACGGGGGTTCAGGGCTACATCGCATCGGGCCAGTTGCGGGCTGGCGAACAGCTTGTCGATGTGGCGGAAATCGCCCAGCCCGGCACAATTCTGGCCACCCTGGAGCCAATCTACGAGGGCGGACTTGACGGCATGACGCCGGGCAGCAACTGCATCGTCAACGCCTACACGAGTTTTCACGCCGAGCTGCAGAATCCGGACCTCGGAATGCTGCAACGCTTCGGCATGCATGCCGTTGACGCCATTGCGCTGGTTCACGCCATGATCCTGCGCGCACAGGCACTGTTCATCCCGGTCCGGACGCTTGTCCTCAAGGGGCACTGACTCACCTCGGTTGCGGCGGCGGGGTCGCTTGCCAGCGTCGCGCCTGGCGCCAGGGGCGTAAGCAGCAGGCGCTCCGCTGAACGTGCGGGGTCCGCTGTCCGGAAGCAAGGTTTCGTGCCGCAACAACAGGTCAAGCGTCCCGCAACCGAAACAGTCCGTCGCGACGATCCGCCGGTCAGGGAGGCCCGGCGGAAAGCCGGTCCACCAGTTCCCGGGCAGCGGGGATCTGGCCGGCATAGTAATCAGCCCAGGGAATGTGCCCGCTACGGCGCAGCGTCGCTTCGGCCAGCGTCAATTGTTCCAGCGCCTGCCGCGCCTGCGCCGGGTCTTCGGTGCGTTCGGCGAGGGTCAGCAGAGCCATCCCTTCATTCCCCAGCACCCCGGCCCATTGCAGCGGCTCCCGGTCATGCGTCCATTCCGAAAGCGCGGCGCGATAGGCCTCCACCGCCTGTTCCAGCCGCGCAGTTCTGGCCTCGCGCTGCCCGCGGATCGCAAGAGCAGTGCCAAGGTTGTACTGCGTCCCGGCCCGCTGCAGGGGCACCGGTCTTGCCTGCGTTCCGTCAGCGCTGCGCGATAGGCCGCAACGGTCTGGCCACCGCTCAGGGTTGCCTGCCCGACATGAGGTCGGCGACGAGTGTCTGGGCAAAGAGGATGGTCACCGCATGCAGATTCGCCCGACGAATGTCCCCACCGCTGCGTAGGGTAGACTCGACTAGCTTCAGTTGGTCAAGCGATTGGCGCGCGTTCGCTGATTCCCCGGCACGTAAGGCGAGGGCGAGCCGGGCGCGAGCTTCATTCCCAAGTGTATCGGCCCGGTTCAGCGGCTCCCGGTCTTGCGTGAGCACCGTCAGGGCGGCTCGATAGGCGCCGACGGCTTCTTTAAGCCGCGTCATATCGGTCCCGCTGGACAGAGTCATAAGGGCATTCCCGAGGCCATTCTGGGTCATGGCCCAGTTAAGCGGCACCGCGTCTTGTTTCAATTCCGTCAGCGCTGCGCGATAGGCGGTAACGGCCTCTTCCAGCAGCTTATTCTTATCATTCTGAGTCACGTGTGACGCGAGGGTGTGTAGAGCAACACCGAGGTCGTTGAGGACCGCGCCGCGATCATCCATCGCATCTGTCCTTGCCAAGGTGATGACGGAAAGGTTGATGGCGATATGAAGGCCGTTGATATTCCAAGGTTCGATCTCGTCAGACTCGTCGAACTTGAGTTGCGCGTCGAGGCCACGATCATACCATTCGCGCCGCAGCGCCCGGAGCGTTGCGATGTCGGCAGCACCCCCCGCCTCCAGATCGGCCCTCTGCACCAGACGGCGGGCGGCGGATTCCGGGTCACGGCGCAGGATGTCCTGCTTAAGCCCTGCGTCGAGCAGGCGGAGGCGGCGGGCGGTGGATTCGGCCTGTTCTTGTTCGAGGGCCGCGTCGATTTCATCGGCGGCGCTGTCATACTGCCCTTTGGCCGACAGGGCGGCGACCCGCCGCAGCACCTCATCCACGAAATTGCCAAGGTTCGATCTCTGCCGCCCTTCGGCCTGTACCCGGATGGCGATCTCGACAGCGTTTTCCAGTTCGCGGAAGGCGGTGGCAGGATCAGCCACATCGGCGGCAATGCGCCGCGCAAGGTCGATCAGCGCGTCATCGGTGATGCCGCTGGCACGGGCGGCGGTGGCCCGTGTCAAATGGGCAACCATCTCGGTCAGGTGGCGAAGCTGTTCTGCGGTTTCCTGCGTGGTGGCATCGATCCGCCCTGTGGTATCCTCGATCCGCCCGATCCCGTCCAGCACCCCGCGCCACAGCTCGGGGGCGATGGTGTCGATATAGCCGGGTTCGGCCAGCAGGGCCGCATAGGCGCGGCGGGTGACGTCGCGCAGGAACAGCCGGGCATGGTGCGCCTCGGTATTGCGCGGGTTCCTGTCGGCATAGACCTGCGGCAGGGCGACTTCGGCCTGCGCCAGCACCAGGTCCGCCACGGCGTCCGCGTCCAGCCTGGCAGCCACCACACTTGCAGCGGGAATGGTGCAGCGCGGGATCACCTCTTCGAAGCTCTTGACGACAGAAGCGCGCAGCCCGTCATCGGCGAAGGAGGCGGTTTGCCCCCAAGCCTGCCATTCCTGCCTTATGGTCTGCGTGAGCTTGTCCAGCACCGCATCGGCATTGCGGCGGCGTTGGCCGGTCAGCCGCAGCCACAGGCCCGCCGCGCCGGTGCCGACCTCGGTCAGGCCCGGAAGCAACCCCGTGCCCGCCGCCGCCGCGCCCGCCACCGACACCCCGATCAGAATGCCGGCCAGCTTTTCCAGGCAGGCTTCATCCATGCGCACCCCTCGGCCACGCGTTGCCGGTTCAGGATGCACAGACGCCGCGCAAATTGCAAGGAGGGTGGTCATCAATCATGCCGTCGCACCCTGCGCCCAATTGCTGCTAAACCCATTACACCCGCAAGCCATCAAGACCGCATAACCCGGCTGCCGGCCCACGGTGGCCCGCCCCGGCTACACCCGATGCAGATGCAGATCGAAATCCGGCGCCAAGGTCTTCCCCGCTGTTGGATACAACATGCGCGGCACGATGGCGCCGCTTCCTCATCGGGCGTTGAAGGTTGCGGTCACGGCGCGGGCTTCCGACATGGTGACGGCACAGGTCCTCCGGCCGGTGCACGCGCCGGACCAGCCCCTGAAGAGGCTGCCCTTCGCCGCCTTGGCGGCGAGGGTGACAACGGCGCCGGGGTCGTAGCCCAGCGTGCAGTTGCCGCTGCAGCTGCTGGCGCCATCGGCGGATGGCGTGAAGGAGACCGTGCCGCTGCCCGTTCCAGCCTTGACGTAGTTCAGCACATGGCCGGGAACGAAGGTGGCGGTGAGTGCGGTCCCCGCCGCCGGGGCGGAGAAGCTGCAGGCGCCACTGCCCGTGCAGCTGCCTGACCAGCCTCCGAGGCGCCAACCTGGCGCGGGGTTCGCCGTCACTGTCACCTGCGTGTCGACGCCCGCCTTCACGGTGCAATCGGCGCTGCAATCATAATCGCCCGTGGTGGTGGCCATATGGACCGATCCGTCGCCCGCTCCCGCACGGCTGTAGCTGACAACGCTCACCGGGCCATCGAACAGCGCCTGCGCGGACGCGGCGCCATTCGGCATGGCGAAGCTGCAGGGACCGGCACCGGCGGCCGCGCAGCTGCTGCCGCCCCAGCCCGTCAGGGTTGAGAGCGGGGCGGGGTGCGCCAGCAGCGTGACCTGCGTTCCGGGATAGACCTGCACGCTGCATGCGGGCTGGGCGCAGCTTGTGGTGACGCCATTGGCGGTGATGTCCACCGTGCCCAGCTTGTCGTTCCGGGTGATCTGCAGCGGGCGGAACTGGCCGAGGGCGGCGGCTATGTCGATGCGGGGAATGGTGGCGCCCGCCGGCGAGCGGTCATCGGTCACCGGTTTGCCGCTGCTGCGGAGGGCCTCGAGCACATTGCCGACGCTCGCATGCGGCGCGGCCGATTTCAGAATGGCCCAGGCGCCGGCCACATGCGGGGCCGCCATGGAGGTGCCATGCCGCGCCTCATAGCGGCCGCCGGGAACGGAGGAGGTGATGGCCGAACCGGGCGCCAAAAGAGAAAGGCGCGAGGATACGTTCGAATAGCAGGCCACCTGGTCGGTTGCGGAAGGCTTTCCCCAGCACAGTCCCCAGTTCGAATCCGACACGGAGCCCACGCTCACCGCGGTGGAGATGCAGGCGGGAAATGTGATGGCATTCGTTTTCCCATCGTTGCCGCTGGACAAGATAACGGCAATACCGGCGCTGTTCAGCGTCGCGAACATGGACGTGGTGGCCCGGCTCACCGTGTCGCACGTGCCCGAATAGGCGCCACGGCCGAGGCTGATGTTCAAGGCGGCGATGCGATAGGTGCTGCGCAGGCGGTAGACATAATCCGCGGCCAGCAGAATGTCGCTGTCCCAAGCGATGTATCTGCGGCCGAGACGGCTGAACACCTGGATGGCGATCAGGTCTGCGTCCTTGGCGATGCCGGAGAACGTGACGCCTTTGCTGCTTCCGTTCCGCCCGGCCGCGATCCCGCCCACATGCGTGCCGTGCCCGCAAGCGGATATGCCGTCGCAGGGCAGGGCCGCACCCGGCCCCTTGACAACGGAAGCGCCGCCCGGGCAGCTGCCCCAGGTGAAGCAGGCCTCCGCCACCACCTTGCCCTTCAGGAAGGGATGCTTCCTGTCGACGCCCGTATCGATGATGGCGACGGTCTGTCCCTTGCCGGTATAGCCCAGATCCCAGGCCTCGGGCGCCCGCACCAGAGGGCCGGACTGCGCCAGTTGCGGGGAATTGGCCTGGTCCTCGTCGAGGCTGACGACCTCAGGATCGGACGCCAGCCTCTCCAGCTCGGCCGCCGTCACCTGCATGGCGAGGAAGGGGATGGCGGAATAGCTTTTCACTGAATCGGGGCCGCGGGCGATGGCCGCGGCGAAGCGGCGGCGAAGGCTCTCCCCCGATGAGGCGATGTCGCGGCGCTGGGCCTCCTGCTCGCCGGGGGAAAGCATTCCCTCGGGAGCGAAAGGAACCCTAAGCCCGACGATCACCCGCACCTTGCCCCCGGAGGCCGCTTTGGCGCGCAGCGCCTGCAGCCCGGCGGCCGCACCGGGCGTTGCGTCAAGCGTCGCCTTCAGCCCCGGCGGCGCCAGCAGCACGCGCTCGCCCGCCTCTGCGGAGGCCACGGCGAGAAACAGACCGAACAGCAACGAAAACATCGAACGCATTGCAGCCTCCTCAGGTTGCGTTTCCCGGAGCATCACGCGGACAGGCCGCACG
>NZ_JADCDB010000038.1 GCF_020252395.1 Aestuariivirga sp. | reverse complement strand
GGCTTCAACACACTCAACCAGACGCAAGCGCAGATCGTTCGATAGCGGTTTAGGCATGGCGGTCACCTCCGCTTACCTTGAATCACTCCAGAACTGATTTGGGAAGACTTCAGATTCAATCTGACCACCCGATGCTCTAGATCGCACTCCCACACGACAATTACGGTCCAGCCCAAGGCTTCGAGGCTTACTGTGGCGCTCTCATCGCGAGTCATTGTCCGGGCGATCTTCGTCTCCCAGAATTCTCGGTTCGACATTGGCAGACGACCGCCTGGGCAATCCGTGTGATGATGCCAAAAGCAACCGTGGACAAAGATGACGACCTTGTGACGCGGCAGACAGATATCCGGCTTGCCCGGAAGGTCATTGCGATGCAGCCGGAAGCGATAGCCAAGGCGATGAAGCAACGACCTAACTTTGAGCTCCGGTCGCGTGTCTTTGCCCTTCACGCTACGCATGATCCTGCTGCGGGCTTCTTTGGAGATGAAATCGGCCATTTCAGCCGAAACATAGCAGAACGGCTACCGCCGGCCAGCTTGTCGCTTAGAAGCGGATCTTTCCAGCTTCGGCTTCGGGTAAAGCGGCTGCGGGCTAAAGAACTGGTGCCGGATGAGGGGATTGAACCCCCGACCTTCGGTTTACAAAACCGCTGCTCTACCGCTGAGCTAATCCGGCCCTCTGACACCGCGTTCGGTGCCTATTCGGTACTCGCTCGAACCGCACGCTGCATAAGCGCATGATCCGATTCGTCTTATCGCCTACAGACCCACCAATTACAAAACCGCTGCTCTACCGCTGAGCTAATCCGGCCTTCGCTCCGCCGCCTGCGGCTGGCAGGCGGTGGGGAGTGGTCAAAGCATTTTCAGGTCAAGTGGGCGCCGGTTGACCGTCGAAAATGCGACCAAAACTGCTCTAGAACGCCTCGACCCCCGTGGCAACAGGCAAGAGGTGGCTCTCCGCCACGGCTTGTGACGAATCGGTTGGCGGCTTCTAAAGTGCCGGCGTCTCAGCAGCGGTCCGGGTGTCATGTCCACTTCCACCTACAAGCGTATCCTCCTCAAGCTTTCCGGCGAAGTTCTGATGGGCGGCCAGCCCTATGGCATCGATCTTGACACGGTTGGCCGGTTGGCCGACGAGGTGCTGGCGGTGGCCCGCACGGGGGTGCAGCTGGCCCTTGTGATCGGCGGCGGCAACATCTTCCGGGGCGTTGCCGGGGCGGCGAAGGGCATGGACCGGGTGTCGGCCGATCACATGGGCATCATGGCCACCGTCATGAACGCGCTGGCCATGCAGGGGGTGCTGACGCACAAGGGCATGGACGCGCGCGTGCTCTCCGCCATCGCCATGCCCACGGTGTGCGAAACCTATTCGCGCGCCAAGGGCATTCACCACCTCGAGGCGGGCCGGGTGATCATCTGCGCGGCGGGCACCGGGCTTCCCTTTTTCACCACCGACACCGGGGCGGCGCTGCGCGCGGCCGAGCTCGGCTGCGACGCGCTGTTCAAGGGCACCAGTGTTGACGGCGTCTATTCCGCCGATCCCAAGACCGATCCCTCGGCGCGCCGCTATGACCGGATCACGTTTGGCGAGATTCTGGCCAGGGACCTGCGCATCATGGACCCCGCCGCCATTGCCCTTGCGCGGGACAATGGGATTCCGGTAGTGGTCTTCTCGATCAGAAAGCCCGGCGCCGTGCTCGAAGTGGTGAACGGCGGCGGGCTGTTTACCACGGTGACGAAGGATTGACCCCATGGCCCAGCCCCAGGCTTTCGACGCGGCGGACATCAAGCGCCGCATGCATGGCGCGGTTGACGCGCTGAAGCACGATTTCGGCGGGTTGCGCACCGGCCGCGCCTCCGCGAGCCTGCTGGAGCCCGTCCATGTCGATGCCTATGGCGCCAACATGCCTCTGGCCCAGGTCGCCTCCGTCTCGGCGCCGGAGCCGCGCATGCTGCAGATCAACGTGTGGGACAGGGGCCTCGTCATCGCCGTCGAAAAGGCGATCCGCGCCTCGAACCTCGGTCTTAATCCGCAGACCGAGGGCCAGGTGATCCGGCTGCGCATGCCCGACTTGACCCAGGAGCGCCGCAAGGAGCTGGTCAAGGTCGCCCATACTTACGCCGAAAAGGCCCGCGTGGCCGTGCGCAACGTGCGCCGCGACGGCATGGACCACCTGAAGCAACTCGAAAAAGCCCATCTCATCAGCGAGGATGAGCACAAGAAGAAGGCCGACGAGGTGCAGAAGATGACCGATGACGCCATCAAGGACATCGACCAGGCGCTGAAGCACAAGGAACAAGAGATCATGCAGGTCTGAGGCGCAGGCGGCCCCCTCCCATGTCAGCCAGCCCCGGCCCGGACGGCACGCCTGCCCACGTCGCCATCATCATGGATGGCAACGGCCGCTGGGCAACTGCGCGCGGCCTGCCGCGTTCGGCCGGTCACCGCCAGGGGGTGGAGGCGCTGCGCCGCACGGTGCGGGCGGCGGCCGAGCAGGGCCTGCGGGTTCTCACCCTCTATTCCTTTTCGACCGAGAACTGGTCGAGGCCCCAGGCGGAGGTGCGCTTTCTGCTCGAACTGCTGCGCCGCTTCATCCGCACCGACGTGGCCGAGCTTCACCAAGCCAATGTCCGCGTCATGATCATCGGCGGGCGTGACGGGCTGGAAACGGGCCTGCGCGCCATGTTCGAGGAGGCGGAGGCGCTGACGCGCGGCAACACCGGGCTCAAGCTGGTCATCGCCTTCAATTATGGCAGCCGCCAGGAAATCGCCCGCGCGGTGCAAGCGCTGGCCGCACGGGTGGCGGAGGGCCTTCTGGCGCCCGCCGCGATCACGCCGGAGCTGATCTCCGGCGAGCTGGACACCGCGGGCCTGGCCGATCCGGACCTCCTCATCCGCACCGGCGGCGAGCAGAGAATCTCGAACTTCCTGCTGTGGCAATGCGCCTACACCGAATTCGTGTTCCTGCCCGAATACTGGCCGGAATTCGACGGCCAGAGCCTGGCCCGCGCCATCGGCATCTTCCGCGGGCGCGACCGGCGCTTCGGCGGCCTCAAAGCGCAGACCGCCTGATGGCTGCCGAACCCTCGCCGCCCGTGGCAAAATGGGGCGATTTGGGCGTCCGGGCGCTCTCCGCCGCCGTGCTGATCCCGGCGGTGCTGGCGGATGTGTGGGCGGGCGGCATCTGGTTCCACCTCTTCGTGGCGCTGATCGGCATCCTGATGGCGCAGGAGTGGGTGGCGATCGTCCACAACGGCAATCCGCGGCAATTCGCGCTGCACGCCGCGGGCGCCCTGTGCGGCGCGCTGCTGCCGCTCGACATCGGGCTGGCGGGCGGGCTTGCCGCCATAGCCGTGCTGAGCCTGCTGTCCATCCTCGTGGCGCGCCGCGAGCAGCCGGATGGGCCGGTCTGGCGCTATCTGGGCGTTCCCTATGTGTCGCTGCCGCCCATTGCGCTGGTGGTGCTGCGGGACGATCCCGCCTGCGGCGCCGCCGCCATCGTGCTGGTGATGCTGATGGTGTGGGCGGCGGATACGCTGGCCTATTTCGCGGGCCGCATCATCGGCGGCCCGAAGCTTGCCCCGCGAATCTCGCCGAAGAAGACCTGGGCGGGCCTCGGTGGCGCCATGGCGGGCAGTGCGCTGGCGGCACTTGGCACCGGCCTGGTTCTGGGCCTCTCCGGCTTGTGGATACTGCTTGTGGTGGCAGCCTTGCTGGCGCTGGTGGAGCAGGGTGGCGACCTGTTCAAATCGGCTATGAAGCGCCATTACGGGGTAAAGGATTCGGGCCGGCTCATTCCCGGCCATGGCGGTGTCATCGACCGGGTGGACGGGCTCGTTGCGGTGGCCACCGCGGCGGCCCTCATTGGCGCGCTGCGCGCCGGGATTGGCCATGCGGGGGCCGGAATCCTGGTCTGGTGACCGGATTTGGCCGAAATCTTGCCGTATTGCTCCCGTCCTGTGCCGGGTCAGGGCGCGAGGGACATGACCGTTAACAATGACGGCCCCTTGGCGGGCCGGGGAAGTGGAAAATGAACCTGTCTGAACTGCTGCACCTGCCGCTGAGCACGTTCGCCGTCTATGCCATTCCCTTCCTCGTGGGGCTCACCATCATCGTGTTCATCCACGAGCTCGGCCACTTCCTGATGGCGCGCTGGTGCGGGGTCGACGTCGAGGCCTTTTCCATCGGGTTCGGGCGCGAAATTTTCGGCTGGAACGACCGCAAGGGCACGCGCTGGAAGGTGGCCTGGCTGCCGCTCGGCGGCTATGTCCGTTTCCGCGGCGATGCCAATGCCGCCAGCCTGCCCGATGCGGAGGCACTGGCGCGCGCCAAGCAGGATCCCGGAAATTTCCACGGCAAGCCGGTGTGGCAGCGCGCGGCGGTGGTGGCCGCAGGCCCGATCGCCAATTTTATTCTCGCCATCGCCATCTTTGCCGGCGCTTTCATGATCGTGGGGCGGCCGGTCATTCCGCCCAGGGCGGACGTGGTGCTGCCAGGCAGCGCGGCGGAGAAGGCCGGCATCCGTGCGGGCGACATGATCGTCTCGATCGACGGCGCGCGCATGCGCGACTTCGCCGACATGCAAATGGCGGTCATGACCAGGGCCGGCGAAGCGCTGACGGTGGAGCTGGACAGGAACGGCGAGAGACTCACCCTCACCGTGGTGCCGCAATTGCACGAGGAACCAGACGGTTTCGGCGGCAAGGTGCGCAAGGGCCTCCTCGGCGTGAAGAGCGATTCGATGGGGCCGGTCTTCTCTGAGCGGCTGGGGCCGGTGGCCGCCATCGAAGGCGGCATCGAGCGCACTTGGTTCATCGTGCACGCCACCCTCGATTATGTCGGCAAGCTGTTCACCGGGCGCGAGAACGCCGACCAGCTCGGTGGTCCCATCTCCATTGCCAAGGCGGCGGGCGACGCGGCTTCCGGCGGCTTCTGGCAATACATTATGGTGATTGCCTTTTTGTCGGTCAGTATCGGTCTGCTTAACCTTTTTCCAATTCCTATGCTCGATGGTGGTCACCTTGTTTACTACGCCGTCGAGGCGGTGCGGGGCAAGCCCCTGGGCGAGAACGCGCAGGAGTGGGGTTTTCGCATTGGTTTCTCGCTGGTGATCATGCTCATGCTGGTCGGCACCATGAACGATATCATGCGGGTGGCGACGGTGTGGCTGGGTGGGTGAGTGCGTGGGAAGGTTTCAATTGCAATGCACCGCAGGGTGGGTAAAACCCTTCCCGGCGACTCGGATGCTGACGGGACGCCGCGCGAGCGGAAATGGCCAATTGATGCGTTATAAGTTTGTATTCGTTGCTTTCCTGGCCTTTGTTCTGAGTGTTCTCGCCCCGGTCGCCGCGCCAGGAGTTGCCGCAACGGCAGTCTATGCGGACGTTGTCACCGCGATCGTCGTCGAGGGCAACAAGCGCATCGAGAGCGACACGATCCTCTCCTATGTGCAGGTCAGCCGCGGGCAGAACGCCACGCCCGAAAAGGTCGACGAGTCGGTCAAGGCGCTGTTCCAGACCGGCCTGTTTTCCGACGTTCAGATCACCCGCAGTGGCAACACGCTGGTGGTCAAGGTCGATGAAAACCCCATGGTCAACGAGGTGAACTTCGAGGGCAACAAGGCGGTCAAGGACACCGACCTGGCGAAGGAAGTGGAACTGAGGGAGCGCATGATGTTCACGCGCGCGAAGGTCCTTTCCGACGTTAACCGCATCATCGCCGTCTATCGCCGCGCCGGCTATTACAACGTCAAGGTCTCGCCCAAGATCATCCGCCTGCCCGAAAACCGCGTGAACCTCGTTTATGAGATCAACGAGGGCGGCGAGACCAAGGTCAGGCAGATCGACTTCGTCGGCAACAATGCTTTCAGCGCCGGTCAGCTCAAGAGCGTCATCGGCACCCAGCAGTATGCCTGGTGGCGTTTCTACAACCGCAACGACACATACGATTCAGACCGCCTCGAATACGACAAGGAACTGCTTCGCCGCTATTACCTTAGGAACGGCTTCGCCGATGTGCAGGTGATCTCGGCCGAAGCGGTTCTCACCCCGTCAGGCGACGGCTTCATAATAACCTTCACCATCGACGAGGGCCCGCGCTACAAGGTGGCCGATGTGGCCGTTAACGTCGGCGATGCGCAGCTCGATTCCAAGGATCTCATCGCCAAGGTCAAGACCGGGGTTGGCGACTACTTCGACGCCACCAAGGTCGACAAGACGGTCGAACAGCTCACCCTCGAGGCGGCGCGCCAGGGCTTCGTTTTCGCCCGGGTCAACCCGGATATTGCGCGCGACGCCGGCGACAAGAGCCTCAACATCACCTACAACATCGTCGAGGGTCCGCGCACCTATATCGAGCGCATCGACATCGTCGGCAACTACCGCACCGAGGACGAGGTCATCCGCCGCGAACTCAATCTCTTCGAGGGCGACGCCTTCAACCGCGTCGTCATCGAGCGCGCCCGCCGCCGCCTCACCGCGCTGGACTATTTCGAAAAGATCGACTTCCAGGAGTCGGAAGGCTCCGCGCCCGACCGCGTGGTGCTCACCGTCGTGGTGCAGGAAAAGTCCACAGGCTCGGTCAATTTCTCGCTCGGTTATGCGAGGCAGGAAAAAATCGTCGGCTCGGTGTCGCTGCAGGAGCGCAACTTCCTCGGCAAGGGCTATGACGTGAAGGTGAACGTGTCCGGCAGCTGGTATCGCCAGAACGTCACCCTGAGCTTCACAGACCCCTATTTCATGGGGCTGCCGGTCTCCGCCGGCTTCGACGTCTTCGCCACCAACGTCGACAACCAGCAGGAGTCGAACTACAACAGCCAGATGCTGGGCTTCGCGCTGCGCACCGGATTCCGTATCGACGAATACAGCGGCATCAGCTTCAGATACGGTTTCACCTGGCGGGACGTAAACGGCATCAACAAGGCCCAGGCCTCGCCTGCGGTCATCGAGTCGGTGGGCGAGTCGACGAAGTCGGCCGTCATGGCCTCCTACACCTGGGACAATCTCGACAACCCGGTGCGCCCGACCAACGGTTTCCGCGGCCAGCTCGAGGGTGAACTCGCGGGTCTCGGCGGCGACGTGCATTACGGCAAGCTGGAGGCCCATGGCTGGTACTTCCTGCCGGTCTACGAGGACGCCGTGGTGCTGAAAATCGAGGGCAACGCGGGTCAGATTCTGCCCTTCAACGGCGACAATGTCCGCCTGCAGGACCGCTTCTTCAAGGGCGGCGACACATTCCGCGGCTTCCAGCCGGCCGGCGTGGGTCCGCGCCAGCGCGGCAACAGCGGCAGCACCGACGCGGTCGGCGGCAAGACCTATGCCATCGGCACGCTGGAAATGACCTTCCCCATCGGCCTGCCCGAGCAGTGGGGCGTCCTTGGCGAGGCGTTCACCGACTTCGGCACGGTCTTCGACTCGGGCGTCGACACCGTTCTCGCGGGGCAAGGCGATTGCTCCTATGGCAACAACAAGCTGCCGCTGGGCTCCAAGGCCAGTAATTGCACCAGCTATGACTCCGCCGCCTTCCGCCTGTCGGTCGGCACGGGCGTGATCTGGTCCTCGCCCTTCGGCCCGCTGCGTTTCGAGGCGGCTTATCCGCTGCTGAAGGCCGAGCGCGATAAGACGGAGTATTTCCGCTTCTCGGTCGGCACCGCCTTCTAGACGGACGGCGCGGCACAGCCTAAGACACTCGTGGCCGGCCGCTGGGCCGGCCGCTGCCTCTTTGGGAGACAAGACCGGCAATGACCGAGACCGCGGCAGCGCCGCACCTGCAGACGGCGGATATCGCGCGCATCATGAAGCTGCTGCCGCACCGCTATCCCTTCCTGCTCATCGACCGCATGTATGACATGAATGGCGAGGAGAGCGGCGTCGCCGTCAAGAACGTCACCATGAACGAGCCCTTCTTCCAGGGCCATTTCCCCGGCCGCCCCGTCATGCCCGGCGTGCTGCTGATCGAGGCCATGGCGCAGACGGCAGGCGCTCTCGTTCTCAATCACCTGGGCGACGAGCACGCCGGCAAGCTCGTTTTTTTCATGTCGATCGAAAAGGCCCGCTTCCGGAAGCCTGTGGCGCCGGGTGACAGCGTGCACATTCATGTCAAACTCACCCACAAGCGCCCGCCGGTGTGGAAATACTGGGCCGAGGCCATGGTCGAGGGCAAGAAAGCCGCCGAAGCCGAAATCGGCGCCATGCTGATGAACGAGCGCGGCGCATAATCGTCCTATTGTTTTTCGTCTTCCCCATCGGGCGAGAGGGCAGGGCGATGGAATGCGTGCGTGCGCCGCATATTGGAAATTGTTGCTCGAACGCCTCCGGCGCGGACACATCCGCACACCCGTTCCGGAACCGGCCCGTCACCTCGCATCCGCGAAGCCGGATTAATGCGCGATGCGGCGTCTCAGGACTTCCGAAGCTGACTGCCGGCGAATGCCAGGACCGCAAGGATGATGGCAACCCAGAAGAGGATCTTGGCGCCCGCCATGGCGGTCCCTGCCACGCCGCCAAATCCGAGAAGCGCAGCGACCAGCGCCACGATGAGGAAAATGATCGCCCAGTGCAACAGGTTCGAGAAGTTCATAGGCAATGTCTCCTGATGTTGGCCGCCCTTGAATGCGGCGATGTTTTCTGAGTTATCGGACATCGTCGTCACGCCTCCGGCGGCCGGATGTCATCCGGCCGGAGCCGATGCTGCTGAGTGCGGACGACTATGTAAGTCCGTTCACCGCGTCTCCTGTCTGACCCGCCAGGTTGCAATGTCTCCCAGAGCAAATTGGAAAAAGGTCAGACAGGGAAACGGGCGGATTACCACTTCTGGTCGTTATACCAGCCTTCGATGTCCTTGCGGACTTCGTCCTTCGCGAAGCCGTAACGCTCCTGAATCTTGCCTTCGAGCTGCTCGCGGCGGCCATTGATCACGTCAAGGTCGTCGTCAGTCAGCTTGCCCCACTTCTCTTTGACCGCGCCTTTGACTTGCTTCCAGCTGCCTTCAACACGATTCCAGTCCATGACTTTCTCCATAAGACGCCGCTTGGTGAAGCTCTGGAGCGGCGCCGTTTCCAGATTGTGGTGTCAATCGAATTGGGAGTGTGGGCCAAACGGCACAATCGAACTTCGGCTCGCGGCCGAAGCGAAGTCAATTTCCGGCGGCCGGCGCCGGCATCGCAACGGTATATTCGTGCATCGAAAAAAGCTGCTTCAGGAAGTCATATCTTCCCCAGCAAGACCAAGACAAGAATAACAACAAGCAGAAGGCCAAGACCGCCGTTGACGCCATGGCCATACCCGTAGCCGGGGCCACCGCCAAACCCGCTAAAGCCACCGAGAAGGAAGATAACAAGAATGATGAGGAGGATAAGGCCGATTGACATGGAAGTTGCTCCTGAATGTCATCGCAATATGAAAATCTATGATGTCCGCCAATGCTGTGCATTGATCTAGATCAATTATGTCTCCGCGAACAGAGCGCAACCCCGAAGAGTTTCTTCCTTCAAAAGCGTCACGACTCGCCTGCTCGTCGCTGCAACTCTTTGCATTTCGCGATCTAGAGCGGCGGGCGGTCAATTGACTCCATTAGGATTTCCCTCCCCCTCGTGGGGAGGGGCAGGGGTGGGGCGCCCACGAGTCCAATTCTCAAAGATCTGAGCCCGGGGACCCCCACCCTTAATCCCTCCCCACAAGGGGGAGGGCTATCGCATATGGCCCCCGCGCCCGTCTTTCCTGGCCCCCACCGGGGGAGAGATATAAGGACGCCCCGGTGCATTCGGGGTAGGTGAGGGGAAGCCGGCTCCGAACGAACCACCGGGCTCACGTCCCCTCATCTCCCTGTTGCTTGCGCAACGCCGCAACCATCAGCCTGCTGACGATTTCACGTCCCCCGCTTCGTCATGGGAACATAATCGCGCTTTGGCGCGCCGGTGTAGAGCTGGCGGGGGCGGCCGATCTTCTGGCCGGGGTCCTCGATCATTTCCTTCCACTGCGAGATCCAGCCCACGGTGCGGGCGAGCGCGAAGAGCACGGTGAACATCGAGGTGGGGAAGCCGAGCGCGCGCAGGATGATGCCGGAATAGAAGTCGACGTTCGGGTAGAGCTTGCGCTCGATGAAATAGGGGTCGGAGAGGGCCGCCTGCTCCAGCACGTGCGCCACTTCCAGCAGCGGGTCGTCCTTGATGCCGAGCTCGGTCAGCACCTCATGCGCCGTCTTCTGCATGATCTTGGCGCGCGGGTCATAGTTCTTGTAGACGCGGTGGCCGAAGCCCATCAGCCGGATGTGCGAGGTCTTGTCCTTCACCTTGGCGATGAAGTCCGGCACCTTGGCCGGGTCGCCGATCTGCTGCAGCATTTCCAGCGCCGCCTCGTTGGCGCCGCCATGGGCGGGGCCCCACAGGCAGGCGATGCCTGCCGCGATGCAGGCGAAGGGGTTGGCGCCGGAGGAGCCCGCGAGCCGCACGGTGGAGGTCGAGGCATTCTGCTCATGGTCGGCGTGCAGGATGAAGATCCGGTCCATGGCCCGCGCCAGGATTGGGTTCACCACATACTCCTCGCACGGCACGGCAAAGCACATGCGCAGGAAGTTCGCCGCATAGGAGAGCGCGTTCTGCGGGTAAACGAAGGGCTGGCCGATATGGTACTTATAGGCCATGGCGGCGATGGTCGGCAGCTTGGCGATCATCCGGTGGCAGGCGATCTCGCGCTGGCGCGCGTCGTTGACGTCGGTCGAGTCGTGGTAGAAGGCCGACATGGCGCCCACCACCGCCACCATCACCGCCATGGGGTGCGCGTCGCGGCGGAACCCCTGGTAGAAGCGGGTCATCTGCTCGTGCACCATGGTGTGGTAGGTGATGTTTTTCTCGAATTCCTTGCGCTGCGCGGGCGTGGGCAGCTCGCCGTAATAGAGCAGGTAGCAGGTCTCCAGGAAGTCGCCGTGCTCGGCCAGCTGCTCGATCGGGTAGCCGCGATAGAGCAGCACGCCCTCGTCACCGTCGATGTAGGTGATCTTGGATTCGCATGACGCCGTGGAGGTGAAGCCCGGGTCGAAGGTGAAGGCCCCGGTCTGGGCATAGAGCTTGGTGATGTCGACCACGTCCGGCCCGATGGTGCCGGATTTGACCGGCATGTCGACCGACTTTCCCGCAAGCTCAAGAACTGCCTTCTTCGGATCGTCAGCCATGATGGGCTCCCATTGTCTGCCTTTTTCTCGTCACGAACTATTGCACCGCACCATAGAAAGGTCAACGTCACTGACCTGATGCTTTGGTCGATCGCCCGCATGGCTGGTCATCGCCGATTGCCATGCTCCGGCAGCATGCATTTTGGCAACCGCCACAACACAAGCCGGTTGCATGTCAAAACGCATCCGCCGTGCAACGGCGGCAACCGTTTTGCACACCGGCAACAACCAGTTTGCGACCCAAAAGCTACATCAGGACGACGCCTGGTCCCGCAATCTGGCGAGCGATTCCTCGCGCCCCAGCACCTCAAGCACGTCGAAGATGCCGGGTGAGGTCGAGGCGCCCGTCAAGGCCGCACGCAGCGGCTGCGCCACCTTGCCGAGCTTCAGCCCGGCCGCCTCGGCATGGGATTTCACAGCTGTTTCAAGATCATGCGCGTGCCAGTTCGAAACTTGCGCGAGCACGGGGACGACGCCGGCAAGAACCTCGGCACCGCCGTCCTTGATGATCTGTTGCGCTTTGTCATCCATCGGCAGCGGCCGTTCCGCAAACAGGAACTGCGCCCCATTCTTCAATTCTACCAACGTCTTGGCGCGTTCCTTTAATCCAGGAAGTGCACGCAAGAGCTTGGCCATCATGGCCTCGTCGATCTTCGCCTTCATCGCCTTCCCGCCCTCGGCATGCGGCAAGAAATCGATGAACGACATCAACAGCTTATCGTCCGGCATATGGCGGATGTAGTGGCCGTTCAGGTTCTCCAGCTTGGCAAAATCGAAGCGCGCGGCGGACTTGCCGATGGCATCGAGGTCGAACCACTCGACCAGCTGCTCGGTCGAAAAGATCTCGTCATCGCCATGGCTCCAGCTGAGCCGCGCGAGATAATTCCTCATTGCTTCAGGGAGATAGCCCATGGCGCGATAGGCCTCGACGCCGAGTGCGCCATGCCGTTTGGAGAGCTTCGCCCCATCCGGCCCATGGATCAGCGGAATATGCGACATGTGCGGCACCCGCCAGCCCATCGCGCGGTAGATCTGGATCTGCCGGGCGGCATTGGTCAGGTGGTCCACGCCGCGGATGATATGGGTCACCCCCATGTCATGGTCGTCCACCACCACTGAAAGATTATAGGTCGGATTGCCATCCGAACGCAGGATGATCAGATCGTCCAAGTCCTTGTTCGGAATGACGACTCTGCCCTGAACCGCATCCTCGATAACAGTCTCGCCCTGCTGCGGGGCCTTGAAGCGGATCGCCGGTTTCACACCCGCCGGCGCCTCCGATGGGGTCCGGTCGCGCCACGTCCCATCATAGCGGATCGGCCGCTTCTCGGCCTCGGCCTTGGCCCGCATGGCTTCGAGCTCCTCCGGCGTGCAGTAGCAGCGGTAAGCCTTTCCCTGGGCGAGCAATTCCTCCGCCACCTGCCGGTGCCGCTCCGCCCGGCCATACTGCGAGACGGGCTCTCCGGCCCAGTCGAGACCGAGCCATGTCAGCCCCTCGATGATCGCGTCGATGGCCTCGGCGGTTGAGCGCTCGCGGTCGGTATCTTCTATGCGTAACAACATCTTACCGCCGGTATGCCGGGCATAGGCCCAGTTGAACAGCGCCGTGCGCCCGCCGCCGATATGCAGGTAGCCCGTGGGCGAGGGCGCAAAGCGCGTGACGACTGGCGATGACATGGACGCCGTTCTCCGTATTGACTGCCGTTGGGGAAGGTGATTGCGTGCTGCGAGCCGCCCTCTAGCACACCCGTGCGCGGCCTGTAAGGGGAGTGCCATGTCGCTTGCCACGCTGGACCCTGCGGCTGCTGATGCCCCGCCCCGCAGTGCGTGGTTTTCCGCCGCCATCGGCGCGGCTCTGGAGGCCCAGCATGGCCGCAGCTTCCTGTGGTCCGCGCCGACCTTAAGCCTTGGAATCGGAACCTATTTCGCCCTCGGCCAGGAACCCGGAACTCTGCTGCTCATAAGCCTTGCGGCAGCAGGCGCGGTGCTCTTCTGGTTGGGCCGCGTAACGGGTCTGCTGCTGCTCGCCGGGCTTGTGCTCTGGGGCTTCGCACTGGCGGGTTTCCAGTCGTGGAGATCCGCGACGCCGCTCTTGGCCTTCACCACGGGCGAAGTCGCGGTCACTGGCCGGGCAGTCTCCGTCGACCGCTCGTCGCGCACCCGGCTGGTGATGATCTTGGCACCGGAGCAGATCGGCGGAATCGCACCGGAACGCCTGCCAAAACGATTGCGCCTGACTTTGCCAGAGTCGGCGGGTGCGACACCGCCCGGCGCGCTGGTCACCTTCAAGGCCCGTCTCGCACCCTTGCCCTCACCCGTGGCGCCCGGCGCCTTCGACTATGGCCGCAGCCTGTGGCTCGACGGCATCGGCGGCACCGGACGGGTGACCTCGCAAGCCATTGAAATACTTGATAATCCACGGACCATGATGCCGCTCGAAAGCTGGCTCTCCGCCATCCGCGCCGCCATGGGCGCGCGCATCCACGCCGCCCTCGCTGAACCCTATGCCTCCTTCGCCGAGGCGCTGATCACTGGCGAGCGCAGCAGCATTCCTCCGGAAATCAATAAAAGCCTATTGATTTCAGGGCTCTATCACATTCTCTCAATCTCAGGTCTTCACATGTGGCTGGCGGCTGGCAGCGTGTTCTGGGCAGTGCGCGCGGTGCTGGCGCTGGCGCCCGGCCTGGCGCTGCGCTTCCCCATCCGCAAATGGGCTGCCGCTGCGGCGCTGCTGATGGGCCTGTTCTACATGCTTCTGGCGCAAGGCGGCACGGCGACGGCGCGCTCCTTCCTCATGGTCGCCATCGTGTTCTTTGCCGTGATCGTCGATCGTCCGGCGCTCTCGATGCGCAATCTTGCGCTGGCCGCCGTGGTGATCCTCGTGCTCGATCCGCAGGCCGCCATCGAGGCAAGCTTCCAGATGTCGTTCCTCGCCGTGCTGGGCCTCGTCGCCTTCTACGAGGCCTGGGCGCGCTGGAGGGCCGACCGCGGCGCGGAGGAGGGGGCCACACCGCACTGGTCATGGCGCCTTGCGCGGTGGGCCGCTGCGGCCTTCATCGCCAGCCTTGTCACCTCGTTGATTGCCGGTTTTTCGTCCTCCCTGCCAGCGGCTTATCACTTCGGCCGCATCTCGCCCTATGGCGTGCTGGCCAATGGGCTGGCCATTCCCGTGGTCGGCGTCCTCGTCATGCCCTTCGCACTGCTGGCGGTGCTGCTGATGCCGTTCGGGCTGGAGGAGCTGCCGCTCGCGGTGATGGGCAAGGGTCTGGAACTCGTCATTGCAATTTCCAATGGCGTCGCGGCGCTTCCAGGCGCCAATGAAGTCATTGCCCGGCCGCCGCTGACGGCCATGGTGGTAATGGTTTCGGGTATGGTGCTGCTCTGCCTGCTTGCCGGTCCGGTGCGGCTCGCCGGGCTCGCGGTGATGGCGCTGGGCGCGCTGCTCATGCTGTCGGCCCCGCCGCCGCCTGACCTGCTGATCGAGGCAACGGGCGCCAACGTGGCGCTGCGCGACGCAGCGGGTCATCTCGTACCTGCCCAGCCGCGCCGGGCGCGCTTCGCCGTCGAGAAATGGCTGCAGGCCAATGGCGAGGAAGTGAGCCTCGCTGAGGCCGCCAAGCGCGCCGGTTGGACCTGCAGTCACGGACGCTGCGCGGCCAGGGTGCGGGGCAGGGCGGTCGTCTATCTCGCTGGCGGCGAGGGAAAACCGTTGAATTGCAAAGGGATGGACGTTCTTATCGCTGATTTCCCGTTGCGGGGCGCCTGCCGGAGCGTGACCTTGCGCATCGACCGCTTCGATCTTTGGCGGCATGGGGCGCATGCCATCGACCTGAGTGGTCCCGGGCCCCTGGTTACCACGGCACGCGGCGCGCAGGGGCGGCGGCCCTGGGTGGTGGTGCCGCAGCCACGCCAGTTGACGGAACCTGCGGTTGGGAGCAAGAGCGCTCCATGACCAAGACCCCGCACCTCACCATGAGCGATATCCGCAAAGAGATCGACCGGCTGGATGAAAGCCTCATCAAGACCCTGGCCGAGCGCCAGCGCTGGGTCGAGAAAGCGGTGGTGGTCAAGAAGCGCGACGGGCTTCCGGCGCGCGATGACGCCCGCGTGCGTCAAGTCATTGACCATGTGCGCGTTCTGTCCCGCGCCCACAATGTGGACCCAGCCCTGGTCGAGACCATGTGGACCGAAATGGTCGAGTGGTTCATCGCATACGAGGAACGCTCGATGTGAGGCTCGACGGCGGGCGGGGCGGCTGCTTATCATGCGAGCCATCATGATGTTCCCGCACTTATTCTCGCCCTTCACCCTTAAGTCCACCGAGATCCGCAACCGCATCTTCTCGACGGGGCATGACACCTATCTGCCGGAGGGCGGCCTGCCGTCTGACTCGCTGATCGCCTATCAGCGTGCCCGCGCCAAGGGCGGTGCCGGTCTCATCGTGATCCAGGTCGTCGGCGTGCACGAGACTTCGCGCTACACCGAGTCGCTATTGATGGGCACGTCAGATGACTGCATTAAACCCTTCAGCCGGCTGGTGGATTCCATCCACAGGGAAGGCACAAAGGTCTTCATCCAGCTCTTTCACCCAGGCCGTGAGCTGCTGGGCCGGCCCAACGGCGTGGTGCAACCGGCCTTCGCGCCATCGCATTCCCCCTCCGAGCGCTTCAAGGTCATCCCGCGCCAGATGCCGCAATCGATGATCGGCGAGATCGTCGACGGCTTCGCCCAGGCCGCCCGCCGCATGGCGGAGGCGGGTGCGGACGGGGTGGAGATCGTCGCGAGCCACGGCTACCTGCCGGCCCAGTTCATGAACCCCCGGGTCAACCACCGGCAGGACCACTATGGCGGATCGCTGGACAATCGCCTGCGCTTCACGCGCGAGACGATCTCCGCCATCCGAGCCCTGGTGCCGGGCGACTTCATCGTCGGTATGCGCATGTCGGGCGACGAGCATGACGAGGACGGCCTGGTGGAGGATGACTCGGTCGCCATTGCCCGGGCGCTGGCGCCGGAGCTCGATTACATCAACGTCATCGCGGGCACCTCCGCGACCGCTTCAGGCGCCACCCACATCGTCCCGTCGATGGCGAATTCAACGGCTTACGTAGCGCCTTTTGCACAAAAGGTGAAGCAGGCAACGGGCGCGGCGGTGTTCGTCGCGGGCCGCATCAACCAGCCGCAGATCGCCGAGCAGGTGCTGGCCTCCGGCTCCGCCGACATGTGCGGCATGACCCGCGCAATGATCGCCGACCCTGAAATGGCCAACAAGGCGAGGGCCGGCAAGATTGATCACATCCGCGCCTGCATCGGCTGCAACCAGGCCTGCATCGGGCACTTCCAGCTCGGACTTCCGATCTCCTGCATCCAGCACCCGGAAACCGGGCGCGAGCTTGACTATGCCGAGAAGCCGCGCGCCTCTGTTCGCAAGAAGGTCATGGTCGTCGGTGGCGGTCCGGCCGGCCTCAAGGCTGCCGCAGTGGCAGCCGAGCGCGGTCATGACGTGCACCTCCACGAGCGCGAGAGCCAGACCGGCGGCCAGACCCGTCTGGCGCAGCTCCTGCCCAAGCGCGCCGAGTTCGGCGGCATTGCCACCAATCTCACGGCGGAAGCCGATCGCCATGGCGCCATCATCCATCGCCGAAGCGAGGTGACGCGGGAGATGCTGCTGGCGGAAAAACCCGATGCCGTCATCCTCGCCACCGGCTCCAGGCCCCATGCTCCGCCTTTCGAGGGCGAGGTGGCGCAGATGGTCCATGTCGCCGATATCCTCGCCGGGCGGGCCAGCACCGGCCAGAAAGTGGTGGTTTACGACTGGATGGGCGATTGGGGCGGCTCCGGCATTGCCGAGAAACTGGCCGCCGAGGGCGCCCATGTGCGTCTCGCCGTGAACAACCACTGTGCCTCGGCTTCGATCCAGACTTATGTCCGCTTCGAGCAGGTCGCGCGCCTGCACAAGCTGGGCGTCGAGGTCCACCCGTGGCTGCGGCTCTATGGCGGCGATGGCCGGACGGCCTATTTCATTCACACGCCCTCGCGCGAGGCGGTCGTGATGGAGGACGTCGACACCATCGTGCTCAACACCCCCAATCTGCAGGAGGACGGGCTGGCGCCGGTGCTGGAGGAACTTGGAATTCCCTATCACCTCGCCGGCGACGCATTGAGCCCGCGCACCGCGGAGGAAGCGGTCTACGAGGGAATGCTCGCGGCTCTGGCGGTTTGAGCGGCCCCGCTGTGGCGCGGATGCAACATCTGCCCGATTTGTGATCGCTGTCCAATTCCGCCAGAATCACAATCTTTGATCCGCCCAAATTGCTGCCTAGCGTGATCGGGGTGTAGGGGAAAAGACTCCATCTGCGCGGCCGGGAGGGGCTCAGGGCTGAGCGACGCTTCGCCATCGCGCGGAAATTAGCCGGGCGGGCAAGGTGGTGCGTTGGCAGGGGCCATTGGTGTGTCCCGCGTAATGTGGAAGAGAAAAAGTGGCGTCGTCGATCATGGGTCATCCCGTTCACACTTTGAGCTTTGCGATCGCGAAGCACGGCTGGGAGGCCTAGGGAATGCTGATCTGGCCGGCGGTGCTCAGGGGCATGCAGGAGGTGCGATTCGGCATCAGCAATGCCGCCCTTGGCGCTTGCGGCCTGATGCTGATGCTGGCGCCCGCCGCCGCCGCCGATGATGACGGAAAGGGGCCTCTTTCCGAATTCTATTCCTACCTGCCAGCAGCGCCCGACATCCACCTGCCCGAAATCTCGATCCCGTTCTGGACCGATGACCTCAAGAAGGCGAAGCGCGCCTATAAGACCGGCGACTATGCCCGTGCGCTGAAGCTGTTCCGCCGTGTTTCGGACGACGGCAACATCGTGGCCGACTGGTACCTTGGCCACATGTACAACCAGGGCGTGGGCGTGCCCCGCGACGACGCGATGGCCTATAGCTACTACACGCGCGTGGCCGAGCACTATGACCCCGAGGAAACCGATCCAAACCGCCTGAAAATCACGGTCGACGCCATGGTGCGGCTGGCCGACTACCAGCGCACCGGGGCTGTCAACGCCGGCATCCAGCCCGACCCCAAGGCTGCAGCTCAGAACTACCTCAAGATCGCCACGGCCTATGGCCACCCCGCCGCTCAGTTCGCGCTTGGCGTGATGAGCATCAAGGGCGAGGGCCTGAAGAAAAATCCGGGCCAGGGGCTGAAGTGGCTCATGGCCGCGGCCCGCAAACGATATGCCCCGGCAGAAGCCTATCTCGGCGATCTCTACTGGTCTGGCCAGATCGTCAATGCCGACCGGACGCGTGCCGTGATGTGGTACATCCTCGCGCGCGAATCGGCCCGGCCCGACGAAAACCCGGAAATCTATGCCCGCGCTAAGCAGATCGAGGCCAGCGTGGGCGAGGACGAACGCATCGAGGCCGAAGCCCGCGCCAAGGTATGGGACGATCAGTATCCGGCCGAAAAGGTGAAGCCGGCAGGCGACTGATCTGGTCCACCTGCGCCCACGATTCTCGGGCAACCCAATCCGGCTTGTGTCCGGAGGGGCGAAAGAGGTCGCCTATGAGGCGCGCCGTCCCGGCCGCGACAGGATGAACCCCGCCGTGGCCCCCATCGTCAGCGCCGCGCCGGTTTCGATCCAGGCGGGGGCTTCGGCGCCGAAGTGGAGATAACTGAACGTCGCCGTCATCATTACCACGGCGATAACTTTGGCGCCGGTGAGGATAACGCCATGGTCTTCCCAGTCGCGGATGTGCTTGCCGGCATGGCGGTGGGAGCGGATTTTCTGGGCCATCACCGGGCTTGAGCGCGAGAAGGCCTAGATGGCGGCCAGCAGGAAGGGGGTGGCCGGGAACAGCGGCATGACGATGCCGAAGACCCCTAGCGCCACGCAGAGCCAGCCGGCGCAAAGCAGAACCGGGCGGCGCAGGGCTTTCATCACGCACGCCCCGCCGGGCTTGTGATCCCGGTCCGATTCATGTCAAGTGATGGCCCATGCCCGATCCGGTCGATCCCACGTCTCAACTGAAGGGCGCTGACGTCGAAATCAAGGCGCACAGCTCCGTTTTCAGCAAGCTGCGCGCCTATTTCTTCACCGGTTTGGTGATCACCGCGCCTATCGCCATCACGATTTGGGCAACCTACTGGTTCGTCACGCTGTTCGATTCCTGGATCAAGCCGGTCCTGCCGGCCTCCTACAACCCGGACACGTATCTCCCCATCAAGGTGCCCGGTTTCGGCCTGATCTTTGCGCTGCTGGCCATCACGCTGATCGGCTTCATGGCAGCCAATCTCGCCGGCCGGACGATGATCGCCATCTGGGACAAGATTCTCAACTCCACGCCGGTCGTAAGGTCGATTTACAAGGGCTCGAAGCAGATTTTCGAAACGCTGTTTTCGCAGAAGGGCGCCTCCTTCCGCTATGTCTGCCTGGTCGAATGGCCGCGGCGGGGGACATGGTCGATCGCCTTCATCTCGCGCGAGGTGGATGGCGCGCAGATCGGGCTGGAGCAGGGCAGGACGATGTATGCCGTCTACATGTCGACGACGCCGAATCCGACCTCGGGCTACGTCTTCTTCGTCGACGTCGAGGACGTGAAGATCATCGACATGAGCGTCGAGGACGGATTGAAACTCGTCATTTCCATGGGCCTCGTGTTCCCCGACAAGCCGCTGCCGCCGGAGAAGGAGACCGCCGCCGCCGTCACCCTGCCGACAGGAGCCTGACCGCCTCGTCCCGCTCGAAGAGGTAGAGCAGCACGCGCAGCGCCTCGCCGCGGGGGCTTTTGAGCTTCGGGTCCCTGTTCAGAACCAGCTGGGCGTCGTCGCGCGCCGCCTGCAGCAGGTCGCCGTCGGTCGAGAGGTCCGCCATGCGGAACAGCGGCAGTCCGGATTGCCGGGTTCCCAGTATTTCGCCCGCACCGCGCAGCCGCAAATCCTCCTCGGCGATGCGGAAGCCGTCCTCCGTCTCGCGCATGATGGAAAGGCGCGCCTTGGCCGTCTCGCCCAGGGGCTCCTGGTAGAGCAAGAGGCAGGAGGACTTGCCCGAGCCGCGGCCCACGCGGCCCCTCAACTGGTGCAGCTGGGCGAGGCCGAAACGCTCGGCATTCTCGATGACCATGACGGTGGCCTCCGGCACATCGACGCCGACTTCGATGACGGTGGTGGAGACCAGCAGCTTCAGCGTGCCGTCCTTGAAGTCCTGCATCACGCGGTCCTTGTCCGGCCCCTTCATCCGGCCATGGACGAGGCCCACCTGGCCCTTGAAGCGCGAGGCCAGCTGCAGGAAGCGCTCCTCGGCGGCGGCGAGGTCAACCTGCTCGCTCTCCTCGACGAGGGGGCAGACCCAGTAGGCGCGGTTGCCCTGCGCCAATGTGCGGGCGAGACCATCGATCACATCATCCATCCGCGCAAGGGGGATGACGCGGGTGTCGATGGGCAGGCGCCCCGCCGGCTTTTCCATCAGTTTCGAGACGTCCATGTCGCCATAGACCGTGAGTGCCAGTGTGCGCGGAATGGGGGTCGCCGTCATGACGAGAAGATCGGTTGCGCCGCCCGCCTTGGCCTGCAGCGCAAGACGCTGGTGGACGCCGAAGCGGTGCTGCTCGTCGATCACAACGAGGCCCAGATCCTTGAACGCCACATGCTCCTGGAACAGCGCATGGGTGCCTACGACGAGCGAGGTCTCGCCCGCGGCAATGCGCGCGATAATGCCGTCGCGCGTTTTACCCTTTTCGCGGCCGGTCAGCAGCGTGACGGTGATGCCTGCCGCCTCACACAGTCTGGACAGCGTTGCATGATGCTGTCTGGCGAGGATTTCCGTTGGCGCCATAAGCGCACCCTGTGCGCCACTCTCGATGGCCGTGGCGAGCGCCAACAGCGCGACCACGGTTTTTCCGGAGCCGACGTCCCCCTGCAATAGCCGCAGCATGCGGTCGCCCGAGGCCATGTCGCGCAGGATGTCCTTCACCGCTTCGGTCTGGGCATTGGTAAGACTATAGGGCAGAGCATTGATGAGCTTTGCCCTGAGGTCGCCCGTGCCCGGCAGCCTGCGCCCCTGGGCGCGTTTCATGTTGGCGCGGACGAGGGAGAGGGCCAGCTGGTTCGCCAGCAACTCGTCATAGGCGAGCCTGCGCCGCGCGGGGCTCTCGGGGCCGGTGGCGGTGGTGATCTCCGGGTGGTGCAGCGTGCGTAATGCCGCCGCGAAGCCGGGCCAGCCGTGGCGCTGCAGGAAGGGCACGTCCTGCCATTCGGGAAGCTCCGGCAGCTTCCCCAGCGCTTGGGCGATGGCCTTGGCCAGCACTTTGGGCGAGACGCCCTCCGTCAGCGGATAGACCGGCTCGATCAGCGGCATCCGATCGAACTCATCCGCCGGGACGATATGGTCCGGATGCGCCATCTGCGGCTCGTCGTTGAACCAATCGATCTTGCCGGAGATGAAGCGCGTTTCGCCCTCTGGCAGCATGCGGCGGATCGAGTCCGCATAGGCATGGAAGAAGACCAGCGTCAGCGGTCCGGTGCCGTCCGAAACGTCAACGCGATAGGGCATTCGCTTGTTGCCCATGGGCGGCGGGCGGTGCCGCATGATGGTTGCCTCCACCGTCACCACGCCTTCCCGCGGCAGGGCGTTGATCTTGGGCCTAAAGCGGCGGTCGACGACGCCGGAGGGCAGGTGGAACAGCAGGTCGATGATGCGCGTCGTGTCGCCCGGCGCCCCGTGCGCCGGGCGGAGGAATGAGGCAAGCAGCTTGTCCAGCTTGGCGCCAATGCCCTTGAGGCCGGCGGCACCGGCAAACAGCGGATTGAGGAGCGGAGGACGCATGGGGCTATTTCACCGGGAACCGGTTGCGGCGCAAGTGCGCTTGGGGCATGAGACCCTGGTGATGACGCACTTCCCCGAAACCGAAACCCGCCGCAAGCGTCTCCTGTGGCGCGCCACCCATCGCGGCATCAAGGAGATGGATCTGATCTTCGGCGGCTTCGTGGCGAAGCATCTGGACGCCTTCTCGGAGGCAGAGATCGCCGATCTCGAGCGCATCATGGATATCCCCGACCAGGACATGCTGTCCTGGGCCACAAAGCAGGCGGACGTGCCGCCCGGGCGCCTGTCGCCCTTGCTGACCCGCATCCTCGCTTATACGCCATGATTGATCTTTCGAAGTTGACGCCCAGGCTGTCACAGCCCGGCCGCACCGCCGTCTCCGGTGTGCCGCAGGGGCTGGACGCAATGCTGCTGCCCGAGATCGCCAGGGCCGCGGGCAAGCGCGTCGTCGTACATGTCGCGGTCGATGACCAGCGCGCCGCCGTGCTGGCGGACCAACTCGCCTATTTCGCGCCGAAGCTCGAGGTGCTGCGCTTCCCCGCCTGGGACTGCCTGCCTTACGACCGGGTCTCGCCGGTGGCCGACATCGTCGCCCGCCGCCTCGCCACGCTGGCGCGCCTCCTGGAGCCGGTGACGAAACCGGCCTTGCTCCTCACCACCATTCCAGCCATCCTGCAACGCGTGGTGCCGCGCTTGCTGATCGAGGCAACGCGCTTCTCGGCCGCACCCGGCAACCGGGTGAACTCCAACCAGCTGATCTCTTTTCTCGCCGAGAGCGGCTTCTCACGAACCGGAACGGTGGTGGACCCCGGCGATTTTGCAGTGCGCGGCGGCATCATCGATATCTTCCCGCCCGGCTCGGATGCACCGGTGCGCCTCGACTTCTTCGGCGACACGCTGGAGTCGATCCGCAGTTTCGACCCGGAATCACAGCGCACCACATCGACGCTCAAGCGCTTCACCCTCAATCCCGCCAACGAGGTGCTGCTGAACGAAACCTCGATCGGCAAGTTCCGGGTTAACTATGCCGGTGCCTTCGGCGGCATCGACATCAATGACCCGCTGTATGAGAGCGTCACCGCTGGCCGCAAGTATCAGGGCATGGAGCACTGGCTGCCGCTTTTTCATGACGAGCTCTCGACACTATTCGATTATCTCGATGACCCCGTCATCACGCTCGACCATTCGGCTGAAGAGGCGGCGACCGCCCGGCAGGAGCAGGTGGCGGAATTCTACAACGCGCGTCGCGAGGCCCTCATCAAGAAGGAAACCTATGGCGCGGCCCCCTATAAGCCGGTGAAGCCCGCCACGCTCTACGTCACCGAGACGCAGTGGGCGGAAGCGCAGACGAATTACACGGTTCTCGCCTTTTCGCCATTCGAAATTCCCAACGCAATTTCGTTCCATGGCCGCCGCGGCCGCAGCTTCGCAGCTGAGCGCGCACAGGCGGGTGATAATCTCTACGAGGCCGTGAAGAGCCATGCGGACGGCATCCGCCGCGGCGGACGCCGCGTCGCCATCGCCTCGTGGACTGAGGGTTCCCGCGAGCGCATGGAGACGATCCTCAAGGACCATGACGTGGCGCCGCTTGCCGCCGCCAAGGACTGGCCGGAGTTCCTGACATGGGACAAGGCCATCACCGGCCTTCTCGTGCTGGGATTGGAGGGGGGGTTCGAGACCGAAGATTTCGCCATCATTTCGGAGCAGGACATTCTCGGCGACCGCATGGTGCGCCGCGGCCGGCGCAACAAGAAGGCCTCCGACTTCATCAGCGAGCTATCGGCACTTTCACCGGGCGATCTCGTGGTGCATGTCGACCACGGCATCGGCCGCTTCGAAGGCTTGAAAACCATCGACGTGCAGGGCGCACCGCATGACTGCCTGTTTCTGTCCTATGCCGGCGGCGACAGACTGTTCCTACCGGTCGAGAACATCGAACTCCTATCGCGCTATGGATCGGACGAGCAGGGTGCGCAACTCGACAGGCTGGGCGGCGCGGCCTGGCAGGCGAAGAAGGCGAAGGTCAAGGAGCGCATCCTCAAGATCGCCGAGGGCCTGATCCGCACGGCTGCTGCCCGCGAGCTCAAGGCCGGCGACGTGCTGCCGCCGCCCGAGGGCGCTTATGAGGAATTCGCTGCGCGCTTTCCCTATGAGGAGACGGAGGACCAGCTCACCGCCATCGACGCCGTCATCGAGGATTTCCAGAAGGGCCGCCCAATGGACCGCCTCGTGTGCGGCGATGTCGGTTTCGGAAAGACGGAGGTGGCGCTGCGCTCCGCTTTCGTGGCGGCGATGAACGGCAAGCAGGTGGCAGTAGTGGTGCCGACGACGCTTCTTGCCCGCCAGCATTTCGCAACCTTCGAGGCGCGGTTCAAGGGGCTTCCCGTTAACATAGCCCAGGCCTCGCGCATGGTGCCGAAGAAGGAACTTGACCAGGTCAGGGCGGGTATCGCGAGCGGAGATATCGACATCGTGGTCGGCACGCATGCGCTTCTGGCGGAGTCGATCAAGTTCCGCGATCTTGGGCTCATGATCATCGACGAGGAGCAGCACTTCGGCGTGAAACACAAGGAGCGGCTGAAGGAGATGCGCGCCAATGTGCATGTTCTCACCCTCACCGCGACGCCCATCCCGCGCACCCTGCAGCTGGCGCTCTCCGGCGTGCGTGAGCTTTCGCTCATCGCCACGCCGCCACTCGACCGTCTTGCCGTGCGCACCTACATCACGCCCTTCGACCCCGTCATTATCCGCGAGAGCCTGCTGCGCGAACATTTCCGAGGCGGGCAGAGCTTCTATGTGGCGCCGCGTATCGCCGACCTTGACGAGATCGCCGCCTTCCTGCGCGAGACCGTGCCGGAGGTGAAGTTCCGCATGGCGCATGGCCGCATGGCGCCGACCGAGCTCGAGGACATCATGACCAGCTTCTATGACCGGAAATTCGATGTCCTTCTGTCCACCACCATCGTGGAATCCGGCCTCGACATCTCGACCGCAAACACGATGATCATCCACCGCGCCGACATGTTCGGCCTTGCACAGCTTTACCAGTTGCGCGGCCGCGTGGGCCGGTCGAAGCAGCGTGCCTACGCAATCTTCACGACCCCCGCCAACAAGACCCTCACGCAAGCGGCCGACAAGCGCCTCAAGGTGCTGCAGTCGCTCGATTCACTCGGCGCGGGCTTCACGCTGGCGAGTCACGACCTCGATCTGCGCGGCGCTGGCAATCTGCTGGGCGACGAGCAGTCGGGCCACATCAAGGAAGTGGGCTACGAGCTCTACCAGCAGATGATCGAGGAGGCGGTGGCCAAGCTCCGCACCGGCGAGGACACGCTCGAGACGGATGGCAAGTGGTCGCCGCAAATCAACATCGGCACCTCCGTCCTCATTCCTGAAACCTATGTCGATGATCTGCAGGTGCGCCTCGGTCTCTACCGTCGTCTCGCCGACCTGCACGACCAACAAGCGGTCGATGCCTTCGGCGCCGAGCTGCGTGATCGCTTCGGTCCGGTGCCGGAGGAGGTCAACCATCTTCTTGCCGTGGTCTCGATCAAGCTCCTGTGCCGCACCGCCAATGTGCAGAGCGTGGATGCAGGGCCCAAGGGCGCCGTCATGGCCTTCCGCGGCGATGCCTTCGCCAACCCGGGCGCGCTGGTGCAGTGGATCACGGGGCAGGGCGCCAAGGCCAAGCTGCGCCCCGACATGAAGCTGGTCGTCATGCGCGAGTGGGAGGTGCCGGAAGAGCGCCTCAAGGGCACGCGGCAATTGATGGAGACGCTGGTGAAACTGGCGGCGTGAGAGCCCTCCATCCGGCCTGTCGGCCACCTTCTCCTATTGTTGCGCAACGGGAGAAGGATCCGTTGGTGCAGCTTCACCTTCTCCCGCCGAAGGTGGGAGAAGGTGCCCGGCAGGGCGGATGAGGGCTGCTTCAGCGGGCTCCCTCTCAACCCTCATCCATCTCTTTCGCCACGCGGCTGATCGCATCCACCAGCACCGCCGGCGACTGCGCGCCCACCAGCGCATAGCTCTGCGCCAGGATGAAGGTCGGCACACCCGTTACGCCGATGTTTGTGGCGTGCTGTATTTCCGTCTTGGTTTCCTCAACATCCTGCGCGGTGTCGAGCAATTCGCGGATCTGCTGGGCGTTGATGCCGGCCTCGCCCGCGCATTGGGCGAGCACGTCGCGGTCGCCGACGTCCTTGCCCTGGCTCCAATAGGCCATGAACAGGCGCTCCACCATATCGTTCTGGCGGTCCACCGTGTGGGCCCAGCGGATCAGACGGTGGGCATCGAGAGTGTTGGGCGTGCGCGTGATAAGGTCGAAGCGATAGGGGATGTCCAGTTCCTTGCCCGCCTCGATCAGCGGGTCGTGGATTGTCTTCAGTTTCTCCGCCCCGAACTTGTTGAGCATGTATTCTTGACGGTCGACCCCTCCCTGCGGGATGCCCGGATCCAGCATGTAGGGCCGCCAGCGGATGAGGACATCCATGCCGAGCGCCGCCAGGGCCGCATCGAGCCTGCGCTTGCCGAGGAAGCACCAGGGGCAGATGACGTCGGACACGACGTCGATGGTGAAGCGGTCAGCCATGGCTCAGGGCTTCTCCAGTGCTTTCCGGTTGAGCTTGCCGTTGGCTGTTCGCGGGAGCGCGGGCACGAACCAGATCTGCGTGGAGCACTTATAAGCCGCGAGCCGCTCTCTTGCAAAGCCCATCACCGCCTCTTCGCCAACCTCAGCGCCGTCCCGCGGCACAAGAAGGGCGGCGATGATGGAGGCGGTGTCCGAAACGCACCACTCGCGCACGCCGGCCTCGGCAATGCCGGGGTGCCGCAGCAGCACGTTTTCCACCTCGACCGGCGAGACGCGGAATCCGCCGGCATACATCATGTTGTCGATGCGGCCATGGCACCAGACATAGCCGTCCCGGTCGAATTCGTCGGTGTCGCCGGTGGCGAACCATTTCCTGGCAAAGCACTCCTCGCCCCACTAGCCAAGGAACAGGCCGGGGTCGCTGCGGTGAACGGCCAGTCCGCCATCCCCGCCACGATAAGCGACGTCTTCTCCGCCGGTTTCCCGGCGAGGCAGTAGCGCGCGAGGTTCAGGCGCTCCGGCGGTGCTGCGCCGGTGAACGTCACTTGTTGCGCCAGAGCGCCGTCGTCTCGAAGCCGGTCAGCGGCTGGGCGTCCGGACGGCCGATGGTGTTCCAGCGCGCCACCCACTGGCCGCCGGCATTGTAGAAGGGCACCATATAGAAGCCTGAGGTCAGCAGCCGGTCTTCGGCGCGGACGGCTGCCACGAATTCGTCACGCGTCTTGGCGTCGAGCATCGCCAGTATGGCCCGGTCCACAGCCGGGTCCGCGATTCCAGGCATGTTGCGGCTCCCCTGTATCGTACGTCCATCGGAGCCGAAGTAGTCATTCTGCTCATTGCCCGGCGAGAGGGAGTTGAACCATGTCCAAGGGATCATGTCGAATTCATAGGAATTCTGAAGCAAGAGGAACTGCGCGGGGTCGACGATGCGGACATTCGCCGTGATGCCGATGGCCTGCAGTGTGCGCTGATAGTGGAGCGCGATCTTCTCCTGGTCGCGATCCTTGACCAAGATGGTGAAAACAAAGGGCTCGCCTTGTGCGTTCACGAGACCTTTGTCGCCCACGGTCCAGCCCGCCTCGTCTAGCAACCCCACCGCCTTGCGCAGCATCTTGCGGTCGCGCCCTGAGCCGTCGCTGACCGGCAGCCTGTAACTGCCATCGACGAAGTCCGGACGCAACTTCGCGAGCGCATCGCCCAGCACCTTCTTCTCGGCTTCATCAGCGGGCTTTCCTTCGGAGGAGAGTTCTGAGCCCCCGTAATAGCCAAAGGTGCGGTGGTAGGCGTTGTTGAACAGGTTGGCATTGGCCCATTCGAAGTCGAAGGCCATTAGCAGCGCCTCGCGCACGCGAGGATCCTGGAACAGCGGGCGGCGCGTGTTGAAAACGAAACCGGCTGCAGGTGCGGGCGTCTTCTGGTCCACTTTCTCCAGCGCGATCTTACCATCATTCACGGCCGGAAAGGTGTAACCCGTGTTCCAGCGCGTCGGATCGGTTTCGATGCGGACGTCCGCGAGACCGGCCTTGAATGCCTCGAAGGCGGCGTTCGCGTCGCGGTAGTAATCGAAGCGAACCGTGTCAAAATTCCACAAGCCCTTGCTGATTGGCAGGGTCTTGCCCCAGTAATCCGGATTCTTGCGATAGGCGATGGACTCGCCCGCCTTGATCTTGTCCATCACGTAGGGACCGGATCCCATCAGCGGCTCGAGGGTCGACTGGGAGAAATCCTTGCCCTGCCATTGCGTCTTGGGAAGGATCGGCATCAGGCCGACAATCATCGGCAGTTCACGGTCTCCCGAATCCTGGTGAAAGATGACGGTGTGGTCGTCCGGCGTGGCGACCTTGGTGATCTTGGAGTAGGATTTCTTGAAATTGGGACGGCCCTTGTCACGCAACGTTTCCATCGAAAACACCACGTCCGCCGCTGTGATGGGGCTGCCATCCGAGAATTTTGCCTCGGGCCGCAGCTTGAAGGTGAAGGTCTGGCGGTCATCCGACACATCGATCGTTTCGGCAATCAGGCCATAGAGCGAGAAGGGCTCGTTCCAGTTCCGCCCCAGCAGGCTTTCGAAGACATAGGTGCGCGGGCCAATGACCGCTTGCCCCTTCACAATGAAGGGGTTGACGCTGTCGAAGGCGCCGGTGATGGCCTGCCGCAGCTCGCCGCCCTGCGGCGCATCCGGATTGACATAGGGCAGGTTCTTGAAGTCTTGCGGCAGGGCGGGTTCGCCCAGCATGGCGATGCCGTGCTTGGGCTCGGCTTGGGCGAGGCTGGTAAAGGCCAGGAAGGCCGTGGCGAGGAGGGCGGTGCGGCGGAGCTTGGACATGGTCCCTCGATTGCAATGCGAATCGGAAGACATCATGGCCGGGCAAGCCCGGCCATGAAAGTCTTGGATCAGCGGACCAGGATGTTCTGGAATTGCCAGGGGTCCTTGCGGTCGAGGCCGTTGGCGAAGAGCTCGACCACCGAGTCCAGCGGCGTCCAGCCGGTGAAGACGCCGCGCACCGGACCCAGGTAGGGGGTCTGGATTGCGAGGCAGCGCTTGTAGTCCATCTCGTCCGTCTCCACGATGCCGGCCGTGGGATTTTCGATAGCCCAGATCATGCCGCTCAGCACGGCGGAGGTCACCTGCAGGCCCGTGGCGCTCTGGTAGGGGGCGAGCTTGCGCGCCTCCTCGATCGAGAGCTGCGAGCCGTACCAATAGGCGTTCTTCTTGTGTCCGTAGAGCAGCACGCCGAGCTCATCCCGGCCATCGGCAATCTGGTTCTCGTCGAGGACGTAGAAGTTCTTCGGGTGCTTGCCGCCATTGCCCAGCATTTCCACCCAGGACAGGACGGCGTCGTTGGAGGGGTGATAGGCATAGTGGCAGGTCGGCCGGTAAGTCACCTTGCGGCCCGCGCGGACAGTGTAATAGTCCGAGATCGAGATCGCCTCGTTATGGGTGACGAGGAAACCGAAATGCGGACCCTCGGTCGGCGTCCAGGTGCGCACACGGGTGTCGGCGCCGGGGGTCTCGATGTAGATCGCCGCACCGCAGCCCGTCTTGTGGCGCTTGCCCTTGGGCGGCAGCTTCTTCTCATGCGTGCCCCAGCCGAGCTCGGCGGGTTGCAGGCCCTCAGAGATGAAGCCCTCGACCGACCAAGTGTTGACGAAGGTGCCGAAGGGCTTCGGCAGCTTGGTGCGCTGCGTGTCGCGCTCGGCGATATGGATGCCCTTGACCCCCAGCTTCTTCATCAGCCTGGCCCAGCCGTCGCGCGTGGTGGGCTCCGCCACCTTCGTCTTGGTCGCCTTGGCAATATCCATCAGCGCCTGCTTGACGAACCATGACACCATGCCGGGGTTGGCGCCGCAGCATGAAACGGCCGTCGGGCCCGGCCCCAGCGCCCGCTTCAGATCGAGCATCTTCTCGCGCATCGCGTAATTTGTGCGCTCGCCCTGAGGAACCTTGGTGTTGTAGTAGAAGCCTGGCCACGGCTCGATCACCGTGTCTATGTAGAGCGCATGGGTTTCGCGCGCGAGCCGCATGATGTCGAGGCTGTCGACATCGACGGAGAGGTTCACGATGAAGGCAGGACCGCGACCGGCGGTCAGGAGCGGTTTCAGCACCTGGCGGTAGTTCTTCCGAGTGATCGCCTCCTTAAGGAAGGCAGCGCCCTGCCTCTCGGCCAACTGGCTATGTGTTGCGTCGGGGTCGATGACCGTGATCTGTTTGGGATCGCATTCAATGTGTCGCAAGATCAGGGGAAGCGCTCCCCTGCCGATCGAGCCGAAGCCGATCATCACAACAGGGCCATTCCACGCGGCGTGCACGGGCCAGTTGGTCATTTCATCGAAACTCCTGTGTTTGAGGGTTTGGGAAAGCGCCTATAGCGCCTTGAACCGTCATTCAAAAGAGAAATGTGAGATTACAACCCGGCCGGTCTTGGGCCTTGCCGATCAGCCTTCTGGAGGAAGATGTGCTTGCGTCTTGCGGCGGGAGAACTTCGCCAGTTCCCATTCGATCCGCGCTGTCTTGTAGGCATCTATCACTGAAAAGCCGTAGATCAGGATGCCGCCTGCATGACGCGTGAAGAAACTCGCCGTCTCCGGGGTCAGGCGCAGGCTTACCCATCCGAGAATGACGGTGAAGAACAGAAACATCAGTCCGCGCTGCGCCTTGCCGAGCAGCACATGGCCCGCGCCGGGCAGAATGACGGCGGCGGCGAGAACGGCATAGGGGTTCAAGGGCTTTGCAATCATGATGAAGCCGTCTCCGATGTTTCGATTTCCTGGCGCAAGGCCATGAGCAGATCGAGACTGTCGGTCACCATCAGCGGATCGATGCTGACGTCCCCGAAGTCAGCCTGGCGGAAGACGCCATAGCGCGCCCGGTCTGCTTCTGCTGCGAGCAACACGACGCGAAGTCCCTTTGGAGTGAGCAGGAGTTCCTTGCCATAACGTCCCCGGAAGAGCGCGAGATGGCGGGAGACGATACTTGGGTCTGGCATGTGCGCCGCGTCGTCGGTGCGGATGACGGCGTCCCGCGGGAAGTCAGGCGGGTTCGGCACAGTAACTGGCAGATGATCGAAGTTCGAGAAGCTGGAGAATCCCGCAGGACGCATCATCAAGTCAAGTGTTGCTCCCACCGGCAATGAACCCGGCAAGGTAACCATCAGCCACAGGCTGGGCAGCTTACGCACCGCCAGTGTGTCGGCCACCACCTTCACCTCGGCGATGCGACCCTTGTAGTGGCCCGTCAGAACATATGTCCCGGCCGTCATGCCTGCGCTGATGCGAGGTTTGTCCAGTACGGTGGCTGCCGCGGAAAGCAAACGGTCAGGCTCAGCCTTGCGCCGTCGAGCCGTGGAGATGGCATGGCGCGCGAGAAGAGCCGCGAGCGCTGCGGCCAGGGCCGTGCCGATGATCATTTGCCACATGAGGGCCGCCAGAAATCATGAGGCCCGCCACGAAGGGCGGGCCTGCATGTTGTCGAGGTTCAATAGCCCATGGGCTTTGGCCAGGGCATGGTGAATTGGTCACCGCGCTTCACGTAGCGGTAGCGGTAGAAGTGGAACCACAGCGACATGATCACGTAGAACACCACCATTGCCGTGAGCTGCGCTCCATAGCCGAGGAAGATGGCGAAATAGGTCACCACGCACAGTGCCAGCAGGACGATCGCCGGCAACGGGTGGAAGGGGTGCGTGTATCCGCGCCGGATCGTGCCAAGTGGCCACTTGTTCCGGAACATCATGATGTTGACGCTCATGAACGTGTAGTGAAGCACACCCGACAGGATCGAGAACGTGATTGCCTGCCCCAGGTTTGCGATGAAGGCGAAGGCCAGCGCGATCGGCACCAGGAAGATGATGGACCGGTAGGGGGTCCGGTACACGGGGTGCACCGCCGAAAACCACGGCGGCAGATAGCGGTCGCGGCCGAGTGAGAACCATGCCCGTGCCGCATCGTTGATGCAGCCATTGGCCGAGGCCAGCGCGGCGAGGATGGTGGCCGCGAACATCATGTTCTCCAGCACCGCGCTTCCGGTTAGTTTGCCGGCGTCGAGGAGCGGGTAGTACGTGAACCCCAGATACTGCCAGGGCATCAGTGAAGCGCAAATGTACCAGGTCAGGGATGCGCCGATGAGCAGCGTGATCATGCCGGCCATGGTGCCATAGGGCAGCGAGCGCGCCGGTGAGCGAACTTCCTCGGCCGCCTGAGTCGTCCCCTCGATGCCGAGGTAGAACCAGATGCCCCAGTGGAATGCGGCAATCACGCCGATCCAGCCATATGGCAGGGCATTCTCCGGCGTCACCATCTCGTTCAGCTTCAGGATCGTTCCCTGGCTCCACGGCTGGACCGAGAAGAACAGGACGATGATGGCCAGATAGGCAATCGCCGTGATCACAAAGTTGACGTTTAACGTCATCAGAACGCCGCGGTAGTTGAGCGCAGCGAGGCCGACGATGACAATGGCGATGATGCCCTTGTAGTGCCAGTCACTGAAACCCTCACCGGCATAGGATTTCACCGTGTCGGCGATGAGGATGGCGTTGGACACCTCCAGCATCGTGTAGGCGAAGACGAGGTAGAGCGCCACATTGAAGGCCATGAGAGGACCGACAATGTGCTTGGCCTGCGCATATTGGCCGCCGGCCGCGGCCACGGTCGAGGTCACCTCAGAATCGATCATGGCGACGGAGGTGTAAAGAAGACCGATCACCCAGCAGATGATCAGCGCGGCGAGCGTGCCGCCCTTGTCGGCGGCAAAGTTCCAGCCGGTGTATTCGCCGACGAGAACGATGCCAACACCCAGCGCCCAGACATGGCCGGGGCCTAGGATGCGCAGCAATGAGACTTTCTTCACCGTGTCTGCAGCGGAAGCGGTTGCGTTCGACATCTGACGCCCCTTAGACCCGATGGGTTTCTTGAAAAGCCTCGATCTCGCCTTCGCGGGAAGAGGTCAGGGTTGCTTCGGAATAGGTCGTGTCGACCCGGAACCAGTCATAAAGCATCCAGAGGAACAGTGCGGCGGACAGGATCCAGCCGATATTTGCAATTGCGATCCACATGGCCGTTCCCTCACTTTTCCTTGCCGTCGAATTTTTCCGCGATCACCTCACGATATTCCTTGTCGGAGGCGCGGAAGAGAAAGATGAAGTAACCGGCGATCACCGCTGCAAGGATGATGAGCTGCACCCAGTCGATCGAATAGTCGAACTTGTTCTGAATGATGTCATGCGCGGCTGCCGCGTCGGCGAAGCCGAGCTTGACCCATTGCTCGACCTGCGCCGGGGTCTGTCCAAGTGCTTCCCATGTCGGGTTCTCGATTTTCACGATCGAGCGGGACACGCCCGCCCATCCGGCCTGCAGCGGAAGCCACAAGGCGAGGAAAATGGCGGCGACAACGAAAACGATGTCGACCCATTGCATGAAACGGCTTTGTTCAGGAGGGGTATAGCGGGCCATGGTCAGCGTCCCTTCCGCATCTCGTCGAGATGCTTGATGTCGAGAGAATAGATGAACTTTTTGTCCTCTGCGTAGTGGCGCAGCATGGCGAAAACTGAAGCCGTGTTGAAGATAAGCAGCACGGCAGCCGCGATGAGCACCACGGCCCGCACCCCGGTGTCCGGGATGTATGGCCACGACATGACGAGGACGAAGATGATGGTCACCCAAAGCGCGACCACGAACAGCCATGCACCGCGGCGATCGCCTTGGTACATCGCCTCAATGCGTTGATTGAGGTCAGACATGCGTTTCTCCCATTGACCAGCCGTTATCCTCGCAGCCGGCTGGGCCAATCCCCTGTGTGTGAGTCGATTGCTGCGAAGCAATTTTGTTATCTGCGAGGAAACTCCGGCTTGTTGCCGATGTCAAGCTATCAAGACGCCTGCAGTCATAAGAAGGTCGGATTCAGGCCGTCGGGGGTTTGAAGGCAGCCATGCGCTGGCCAATATCGTGGGCCGACAGCCCGGTGCCGAGTGCCGCGACATTGAACTCGGGCTGCCGTAACAGGCGGCTGAAAAGGCCGAGCGCGCGGGCGGACCACGCGATTTGTGCAGCACTTTGGGCGGGCTCGGCCACGTCCATCTGCAGGGCATAGGACCGGCCGTTGAAGATTACCTTCCACGAGATCGCCTCCCACGGGATCGGGTGCGCCGAGAGCCGGCGGTCCATCAGCCCGGCCTCGGTCATCTCGATGGCGTTGCCGGTGAGGCGGGCGCTGCGCCAGCAATGGCCGGCCATAACGGCCCCCGCCACCGCCAGCACCAGTCCCATCAGGATAAGGACAGCGGCGCCGCCATTCCCGGACGGCCCCAGCAGCCCATAGCCTGCAACGGCGAAGAGCACGCCGACCGCGATCTCCGCCACCCAGAAAAGCAGCAGCAGGCGGGGCAATATTGGGCGGTTTGGCAGCAGGACGGGTGCGGGCATGCGGGAAGAAGGCCCGGGACAGACTTGCGAAGTCAAGTGTTGCAAGTGACCCCCATGAAGGGATACTCACCAGATGAAACGATTCAGGAACAAAAATGGCAAAGTCCGCTAAGACCGCAGACTCGCTCTTTGACGACCTTCCCGCCGCACTCCGCCCGCAAGCCCCCAAGGCGCCTGCTCGGTCTCGCGGCGAGGACAGCTATACCGCCGCCGACATTGAGGTGCTGGAAGGGCTGGAGCCCGTCCGCCGCCGCCCCGGCATGTATATTGGCGGCACGGATGAGAAGGCGCTGCATCACCTTTTTGCCGAGGTGCTGGACAATGCCATGGACGAGGCGGTGGCCGGCCATGCCACTTGGATCGACGTCAGCTACACCGCGGACGGCTATCTCTCCGTCACCGACAATGGGCGCGGCATCCCGGTCGACCCGCACCCCAAATTCAAGGACAAGTCCGCCCTTGAAGTCATCATGACCACGCTGCACGCCGGCGGCAAATTCGACTCCGGTGCCTATGAGACGTCGGGCGGCCTGCATGGCGTCGGCGTCTCGGTGGTGAACGCGCTGTCGGATCACGTGATCGTCGAGGTGGCGCGGGGCCAGCAGCTCTACCGGCAGGAATTCCGCCGCGGCAAGCCCACGGGTCCCATTCAGACCCTCGGCAAGGTTTCGGGCCGGCGCGGCACGAAAGTCTCCTTCCACCCGGACGAGCAGATTTTCGGCAAGGGCAACACCTCCTTCCAGGCGGCGCGGCTTTACAAGATGTCGCGCTCCAAATCCTATCTTTTCGGCGGCGTCGAGATCCGCTGGTCCTGCGATCCCTCCCTCATCAGGGACAAGGAGACGCCGGAGAAGGCCGTCCTCCACTTCCCCGGCGGCCTCAAGGACTTCCTCGCCGAGCGCATCGAGGGCGCCACCCGCGTGGTGGACGAGATCTTCGCCGGCCGCGTGGAGAAGGAGGGAAGCCACGGCACGGTCGAATGGGCGGTGGCCTGGTTCGGCGGCGATGACGGCTTCTCGTCCTCCTATTGCAACACCATCCCGACACCCGAGGGCGGCACGCATGAGCAGGGCTTGCGCACCGCACTCACCCGCTCCATCCGCAACTATGCCGACCTCACCCAGAACAAGCGCGCCGCCATCATCACGGCGGACGACGTGATGACGTCCTCGGGCGCGCTCCTTTCCGTTTTCATCCGCGAGCCGGAGTTTCAGGGCCAGACCAAGGACAAGCTCGCCACGGTGGAGGCCATGCGCATCGTCGAGACCGCGGTGCGCGATCATTTCGACCACTGGCTGACGGGCCACCCCGCCCAGGCCGACCGCCTCCTCGCCTTCATCATCGACCGCGCCGAGGAGCGCATCAAGCGAAGGCAGGAGAAGGACGTCTCGCGCAAGACGGCAGTGCGGAAGCTCCGCCTTCCCGGCAAGCTCGCCGATTGTTCGGCAACCCAGAAGGATGGCTCCGAGCTTTTCATCGTCGAGGGCGACTCGGCCGGCGGCTCCGCCAAGCAGGCGAGGAACCGCGAGACCCAGGCCGTGCTGCCTTTACGCGGCAAGATCCTCAACGTGGCGTCTGCCACTAAGGACAAGCTGGCCGGCAACCAGCAGCTCGCCGACCTCATCCAGGCGCTGGGCTGCGGCACAGGCTCCTCCTACCGCGAGGAGGACCTGCGCTACGACAAGATCATCATCATGACAGACGCGGACGTCGACGGCGCCCACATCGCCTCGCTGCTGATGACGTTCTTTTACCGCCAGATGCCGAAGCTCATCGACGAGGGCCACCTCTATCTGGCCGTGCCGCCGCTCTACAAGTTGGCCCAAGGCCCCAAGGTCGCCTATGCCCGCGACGAAAAGCACCGCGAGGAGCTGATGCGCACCGAGATGTCCGGCCGCGGCAAGGTGGAGGTGAGCCGCTTCAAGGGCCTCGGCGAAATGCTGCCCGCCCAGCTGAAGGAAACGACGATGGACCCCAGGAAGCGCCATCTCTTAAGGGTAACGCTCGAAGACGCCGCCCGCGCCGCGACGGCCAAGACGGTCGAGCAGCTGATGGGCAACAAACCCGAGGAGCGGTTCAACTTCATCAGCGAGCGCGCGGAGTTCGTGAGCGAGGAGGGGTTGGATATTTGACGAGTACTCTACACTTTAACAATAGCGCGGGAATGCACGTATGCGTAACAAAAACTTTATACCGAACCAGGTGTTTGTGGGACTCCCGTAGAAAACGGCGAAGCCCAAGTATGAGCGTGCGATCGAGTTTCTTGAGAAGAAGTTTCCGCTGTTTCTAACCATTGTCGGCAGAAATGATGGCCAGGATGCAGCGAACCTCTTTGAAGTTATAAAGCAACGAATACAGACTTCTACCGAGGCCATCTTTGATGCCACCGGCGGAAATCCCAACGTATCGCCGGAGTTTGGTTATGCAGAAGGGATTAATCTAAAGAAGACTATCTTTGTAAGCGTGCATAAGGCGGCAAGAAAAAATGCCCCCGGAAGCCCCATTATTTCAGATTTGGCTGGACAGAGCACAACAGGCCAAGGCTCTAGAAGCTGTTGGACGAAAAATCAGTGACAGGTCAGCGGCCCGGCCCCCACCCCGCCCTCCCCACAAGGGGGAAAGAGAAGAGATATGAGCCCGTGACCCCGCACGAAATACTCCGCAAGACCTTCGGTTACGAGAGCTTCCGGCCCGGGCAGGAAGGGATCGTCACCACCTTGCTCGAAGGGCGCAATGTGCTCGCCGTGATGCCGACGGGGTCGGGAAAGTCGCTGTGCTACCAAGTGCCGGCGCTGGCGCGGGGCGGGCTCGCTATCGTCGTGTCGCCGCTGGTAGCGCTGATGCAGGACCAGGTGGCGGCGTTGAAGCTGGCAGGCGTAGCCGCGGAGAGCATCAATTCGGCGCAAGACCGCGACGAGAATATCGCCATCTGGCGGCGCGTGGCGGCGGGGGAGGTTAGGCTCCTCTATCTCTCGCCCGAGCGGCTGATGACGGAGCGCATGATCTCCGCCCTCTCGAAGCGCGACGTCAGGCTCATCGCAATCGACGAGGCGCATTGCATCTCGCAATGGGGCCCGTCCTTCCGGCCTGAATATGACATGCTGCAGCAGCTGCGGCAGGCCTTCCCAGGCGTGCCGATCGGCGCCTTCACCGCGACGGCGGACGAGGCCACGCGGCGCGATATCGTGGGCAAGATCTTCGGCGGTACGGCGGAAATCTATGTCGCGGGCTTCGACCGGCCCAATATCAGCCTAACCGTGGCGCCTAAGGACAATGCCAAGACGCAGCTTCTCGACTTTCTGGACGGGCGGGCAGGCCAGTCCGGCATCGTTTATGCGCTGTCGCGCAAGTCGACGGAGGATTGGGCTTCCTTCCTCGTTTCCAAGGGCTTCCGCGCTATTTCCTATCACGCGGGCATGAGCGCGGAGGACCGGGCGGAGGCGCAGAGCCTGTTCATGACGGAGAAGGGGGTCATCGTCTGCGCCACTATCGCCTTCGGCATGGGCATTGACAAGCCGGATGTGCGCTTCGTGTTCCATGCGGATTTACCCTCCTCGCTCGATGCCTATTATCAGGAGATCGGCCGCGCGGGCCGCGACGGCAATCCGGCGGATGCGAAGATGGTCTATGGCCTGGGCGACATGCAGCTGCGCCGCCGCTTCATCGACCAGGAGGAGAGCGGCGACGAGCGGCGCAGGCGCGAGCACAAAAGGCTCGATGCGCTGGTGGCCTATTGCGAGGCGCCGGAATGCCGGCGGCAGAACCTTCTGCTCTATTTCGGCGAAGAGTCGCTGCCCTGTGGCAATTGCGATGTCTGCCTCGACCCGGTGCATCTGGTTGACAGTACGGTGGAGGCGCTGCGGGTGATTGACGCGGTGAAGAGCACTGGCCAGCGCTTCGGGGCCGCGCATGTCGCCGACATTCTGGTGGGTAAGGGGAACGACAAGATAGATGCGCTGCGGCACACGGAGCTGCCCGTCTTCGGCATCGGCAAGGCGCATGGCCGGCAGCATTGGCTGTCGATGATCCGGCAGCTGGTGGGCGGCGGCTATCTTGCGATCGATGTTGCAGGCTATGGTGGCCTTTCGATCTCGCCCAAGGGCCACGCGCTGGCGCGCGGCGAGGCGGCGTTCCGCTATCGGCAGGACCCGTCGCGCATGTCCCGCAAGGCGGAGCGGGCGCGCAAGATGATTGCGGCGGTGGAGGAGGGCGGCGTTTCCGACGAGCTGCTGCAGCGCCTGAAGTCGCTGCGCGCCAAGCTGGCGAAGGAGCGCCGTGTTCCTGCCTATGTGGTGTTCACGGACCGGACGCTGATCGACATGGCCGCGAGACGGCCGCTCACGCGGTGGGACTTCGGTGAGGTGCATGGTGTGGGTGAATCGAAACTTCAGCAGTTCGCCGACGTTTTCCTCGGCGAGATCACCCGCTATGTGCAGCAGGAGAGCGGAGTTGCCTGATTGGAAGGCAGCAGCTAAGCCTCCCTGAACGTCAGGACCGAATCGTGAAGTCTTCCCGCCTGCTTGAAATCAAGGCGCTGATCATCATCGCCCTGCCGCTGATCTTCGCCTATCTGGCCGATGTGGCGATGATCATCACCGCCAAGATGGTGGTGGGCAGGCTCGGCGCCATCGATCTCGCGGCGGCCGGCATCTCCACCGATCTATCCTACCAGATGTGCATCATCCTGATGGGCTTCTTTTCCGTTGTGGGTGTTCTCGTCTCGGAAGCGCGCGGCGCGCTCGACCGTGAGCGCATAGTGCCGGAGTTAATCCGCGGCATGATCCTGTCCGGATTGCTCGGGCTCGCCGTCACGGGTGCTGTGCTCAATCTCGGCTATGTGCTGACGGCGCTGGGACAGCAGCCCGAGGTGATCGATCTTGCCGGCCCCTATTACACCGGCTTCGCTTTTGCCATGCTGCCTATTGTGTGGTTCGGCGTGCTGCGGAGCTTTGCGGCAGCCATGATGAAGACCGGATTCGTGCTGGCGGTGACGGTGGTGACCGTCATCCTCAATTATTTTCTGATGCAGGGGCTTGTGCATGGCAGTTTCGGATTTCCCAGGATGGGGATGGCCGGGGCGGGTATCGCCTGGGCCGTGTCCATGTGGTTCAAGTTCCTGTGCCTCGGGGTCTATGTCTTCTTCCTCATCCGCAAGCAGCGCCTGCCGCTCTGCGCCCGCGCGATCGGCGGGCCGCGCGCCTATGGTCCGCTGGTCAAGCTGGGCCTACCGGTTGCGGGCATCGTGGCGATGGAGTCCGGGCTGTTCGCCGCCACGTCGCTCCTCTCCGGCATCATGGGCACAGTGGAGTTGGCGGCCTATCAGATGGTGATGGGGTGGATTGCCATTCCCTTCGTGATTTCGCTGGGCATCTCCGAGGGCGCCATGGTTCGCGTGGCTTATTTCGTGGGCGCAAAGGATCCCGCGGCAGCGCGGCAGGCGGGGAACCTCGGCATGCTGGTGGGGGTGGGCGTGCCGGCGTTGCTGGTGGTTATCCCGTTGTTCGCACCGGGTCTCGTCACCCGCGTCTTCCTCGGCCCGTCAGACCCGGACTTTGCGCAGATCGGTGGGCTGGTGGCCACATTGCTGCTGATCGCGGCCGTGTTCCAGGTGTTCGACGGGCTGCAGGTCATCGCCTCGCACGCGCTGCGCGGCCTCAAGGATGCGGTGGCTCCGCTGATCATCGCCGGCATCGGCTATTGGCTGATCGGGCTGGGCAGCGGTTATCTGTTCGGGTTCCACTTCGGCTGGGGTGCGCCCGGCCTGTGGGGCGGCGTCGCCTTGGGACTTGCGTTCACCGCCGTGCTGCTTGCTTGGCGCTTCGAGCTTCTGGCAAAACGTCAGTTGCCGGAGTGATTGGTGGTCGAGATGTAGGTCTCGTCCTCCTGGCCCGCACGCTCGAACTTCAGGAAGTCGTAGTAGCCGCAGTGGCCTTCGCCGGGAAAAATCCGGCAGGTGGACGGGCGCGCAGTATAGATGGTGCAGCGGCGCTCGGTGGTGTCGAAGAATTGGCAGATCTTGCCGAAGTGCTCGTCCTTCTGGCGGCGCATCACGCGCTTGTAGCCATGCGCCGGCTTGAAGAACTTCTTCTCAGCCTGCTTGAGGCTGAGGCCGAAGTGCCTGGCAATTCGCTCTGCATCCTTGTCCTTCACCTCGATGACGGGGTAGGAGCAGCAATAGCCGGGGCACTTCATGCAGTCGTATTTCGGGCGGGCCATGGATCTCGGTTCCGGATGCGATGTTGTACCGGAGGCTAGGACGATGCGGCTTTTCCTGCAACGGCTGGCGGCTTCTGGACGCTCAGCTGCGCAAATTTCCTGTTGGTATCCGCGATCTCGCCCATCATCCATTCGCGGAAGGCGCGGACGGGAACCGTTTCCTTCTGCCCCTTGCCGCGCACGATCCAGTAATGCCAATGGTCCTTCATGTCGAATTGGAAGGGCCGCACTAGCCAGCCCTCGAGGATCGAGTCGGTGGCGAGCACCTGGTCGGTGAGCGCAAAACCCTGGCCGGCCTCCGCCGCCTCGATGGCGAGGTGGTTCTGGAACAGCGTGCCCCGCCAATCTTCGACGCCTGAGACGCCTGCGGCGGCGAGCCAGTCCGCCCACCATTGTTTGCGCGATTCATGAAGCAGGTTGAAGGCCGAGAGCTCGATGGGCTTCAGCTCTGTCCGGCCCTTCAGCAGCTTTGGCGCGCAGACGGGGAAGATCATGGCGTCGGTGAGCTTCTGCGCCTCGACGTCATCCCAATGGCCCGCGCCATAGCGGATGCCGACATCGGCCTCGCCGGAGCGGAAGTCGGCGAGCTTGCTGGTCGGGTCGATGGAGAGTTCGATGTCCGGGTGCAATTCGTTGAAACGGCCGAGGCGCGGCACCAGCCAGCGCGAGGCGATGGAAGGCTCCACCGTTACCTTGAGCTGGCGCACGTCCCCGACGGCGGCAGCCTCACGCGTGGCATCGGCCAGCTGGTCGAAAAGGGGGGTGAGGCGGGCGGCAAAGCGGCGTCCGGCCTCGGTCAGTTCCACGCCGCGGCCGGTGCGCAGGAAGAGGGAGGTGCCCAGCCAGTTCTCGAGGTCACGCACGTGGCGGCTGATGGCGGCATGGGTGACGAACAAATCGGCAGCCGCATCCGTGAAGCTCTCGAGCCGGGCGGCAGCTTCGAAAGCCTTGAGCGCGTTCAGCGATGGCAAACGGCGTCCCACCGGCCCACCTGTGAGTTTTTATTACAGGCAGCGTAGATTAATGCCGTTTGCGTTGCAAGAGCGAAAGAACGATATAGATGTCATCAAGACCAGCTGATTTGAAACCCGAGGAGAGATATCATGAACTGGATTTTGGACACCTATTCAAACGTTTATAAGACTGCCATGATGCAGTCAAATGACGCTGAGCATCATGCTGCGCCTGCGAAGGAGCGCGTCCATGCCCGTCCTGCCCCGCTGTTCGGTCTGCTCAAGCGCCGCTAACAAATTCCAGCGGCTCGGCCTTATGTGGCCGGGTCCGTTGCCTCAGCCGCAGCCACCAGGTCGACTTCGACCACCAGCCGCTCATCCGCCAGGCCTGCCACGATGAGAAGCGTCGCGGCGGGCCTGTGTCCTTTCAGGAAGCGGTCCCGCGTGGCGCGGTAGATGCCGAGGTGGGAGCGCTCGGTGATGTAGCAATGCGCGTCCACGATGTGGCGGTGGTCCATGCCGGCGGCGGCCAGAACCGCGAGGGCGTTCTCCCACGCAAGTTCGTGTTGGCGGGCGGGGTCGGCCGGGATCTGACCGTCCAGCGTCACCCCCACCTGGCCGGACACATGTACCACGCGATGTCCCGGCGGGATTTCGATCCCCTGGGCATAATCGGAAAGTGGTTTAGGGGCGGTGCCGGTCTCAAGGGTTCGGATCATCGCGGTCTCCACGATACTTTTTCGGTCTATATGTAAGTTTTCAGCCTATGACGCTTGCGCAAGAACAAAAAGAGAACTATAGAAGCATTGTGGATAAGGCTGTGTGCGCCGCTGTGCGCCATGCCGTCAGCGATTAGGGTGCCCGGAAAGCGAGGAGTGGTGTCATGGCAGGATCGGTGAACAAGGTCATTCTCGTCGGCAATCTGGGCCGCGACCCGGAAGTGCGACACACTCAGGATGGCAAGCCCATCGTCAACCTGTCGATTGCAACCTCGGAATCCTGGCGCGACCGCAACACCGGCGAGCGCAAGGAAAAGACCGAGTGGCACCGCGTGGTGATCTTCAGTGAAGGACTTGCCAAGGTTGCTGAGCAATATCTCAAGAAGGGTTCGACCGTTTACATCGAAGGCCAGCTGCAGACGCGCAAGTACACCGACAAGGATGGCGTCGAGAAATATTCGACCGAAATCGTGCTGCAGGGCTTCAACAGCGTGCTCACCATGATCGGCGGCCGTGGTGGCGCGGGCGAGGGGGCAGGCGGCGGTTACGGCGGCGGCGACGAGTTTGGCCAGTCTGGCCCGATGGACCGTCCGCGTGGCGGCGCTGGCGGAAAGGCCACGATTCCGGCCCGCGACCTCGACGACGAAGTGCCGTTCTGAGGCGCTGCCCGAAGGGCAGAAGCGGGCTCTTTCCGGATGCGCGGAAAAGCGGTGTTTAGGCCCGAAAATCAACAGCTTTTCATTGTGCCGGCGGGCCCCGCCACCTAAGTTGGTTAGACCGCCGAATCGTTGCCTAGCCGGCTTCGGTCCGGAGCTTTTTCCCAGGGCTAGCTTGCAGGTTTTCCGTGGCCGATAACGACGACGAGAAGGGCACCCCCCCGCCCTCCAATCCTTCCGAGATCGCGCCCATCTCCATCGAAGAGGAGATGCGCAAGAGCTATCTCGATTACGCGATGAGCGTCATCGTCAGCCGCGCGCTTCCTGACGTGCGCGACGGGTTGAAGCCGGTCCACCGGCGCATCCTATACACCATGGACGAGAATGGCTTCTCGCCTGACAAGCCATACAAGAAATCGGCCCGTGTGGTCGGTGACGTGATGGGCAAGTATCACCCGCACGGCAACATCGCGATATACGATGCGCTTGTGCGCATGGCGCAGAGCTTTTCACTGCGGCTCCCGCTCATCGATGGCCAGGGGAATTTCGGCTCGGTTGACGGCGACCCGCCAGCGGCAGACCGTTACACGGAGGCTCGCCTTGCGAAGGCTGCTGTTCCGCTGCTCGACGACCTGGACAAGGACACGGTGGACTTCCAGCTAAACTACTCGAATGAATTCCGCGAACCTACGGTTCTTCCCGCCAAGTATCCCAACCTGCTGGTCAACGGTTCGGGCGGCATCGCCGTCGGCATGGCCACCAACATGGCGCCGCATAATCTGGGCGAGGCGATCGACGCCTGCATCGCGGTGATCGACAATCCGGAGATCGGCATCGACGATCTGATCGGGATCGTTCCGGGTCCGGACTTTCCCACGGGCGGCCTGATCCTCGGCCGGGCGGGCATCAAGTCGGCGGCGCACACCGGGCGCGGTTCCGTCGTTATGCGGGCCCGGGTCGAGGTGGAGGAAGTCCGCAAGGAACGCGAGGCGCTGATCGTCACCGAGATCCCCTATCAGGTGAACAAGGCGCTGATGATCGAGCGCATTGCGGAACTCGTCCGCGAGAAAAAGCTCGAGGGCATTTCCGACATCCGCGACGAGTCCGACCGCCAGGGCATGCGCGTCGTCATCGAGCTGAAGCGCGATGCGATGGCCGAGATCGTGCTGAACCAGCTCTATCGCTTCACGCCGCTGCAATCGACTTTCGGCATCAACAACGTCTGCCTGACAGGCGGCCGGCCCGAGCTGCTGAACCTGAAAGACCTGCTTCAGGCCTTCGTGACCTTCCGCGAGGAAGTCGTCACCCGCCGCACCAAGTTCCTGCTCAACAAGGCGCGCGACCGTGCGCATGTTTTGGTGGGTCTTGCCATTGCGGTCGCGAACATTGACGAGGTGATTCACCTCATCCGCACCTCGAAAGACGCGGCAGAGGCCCGCGAAGCTCTGATGGCGCGCGACTGGCCGGCCAAGGACATGGCGCCCCTCGTCGCGCTCATTGCCGATCCGCGCCATGCGCTGACGGAAGAGGGCACTTATCGTCTTTCGGAGGAGCAGGCCCGCGCCATTCTCGATTTGCGCCTGCAGCGCCTCACCGCTCTGGGCCGCGACGAGATCGGGGAGGAGCTGCAGAATCTCGCGGAGGAGATAAAGGACTACCTTGCGATCCTGCGCTCGCGCGCCCGCGTGTTCGGCATCATCAAGGATGAGCTCGCCGAAATTCGGAACGAGTTCGCCACCCCGCGCCGCACCGAGATTGTGGAGAATGAAGGCGAGGTCGAGGACGAGGACCTGATCCAGCGCGAGGACATGGTCGTCACGGTGAGCCACGCAGGTTATGTGAAGCGCGTGCCGCTCTCGACCTATCGCGCGCAGCGCCGCGGCGGCAAGGGCCGCGAGGCAGGCGGCACGCGCGAGGAGGATTTCGTAACGAAGCTGTTCGTCGCCTCGACCCACACGCCGATCCTGTTCTTCTCCTCCGCCGGCATGGTCTACCGCCTCAAGGTCTGGCGCCTGCCGCTGGGGACGCCGCAATCGCGCGGCAAGGCGCTGATCAACCTGCTGCCGCTGGAGCAGGACGAGCGCATAACCACCATCCTGCCCATGCCGGAGACGGCGGCGGAGGCTGAGGACCAGTTCCTCATGTTCGCCACGCGCTCCGGCACGGTGCGCCGCAACGAGATTTCGGATTTCGAGCAGATCAATCGCGCGGGCAAGATTGCCATGAAGCTGGACGACGGCGACATGATCGCCGGCGTCGAAGTCTGCACCGAGAGGGATGACGTGCTGCTCACCACAGCGCAGGGCCAGTGCATCCGCTTCCCCGTCGGGGAGGTTCGCGTCTTCAAGGGCCGTGATTCGACGGGCGTGCGCGGCATTAGGCTTGAGGGGGAGGATCACCTCATATCCATGTCGATCCTGCGGCATGTCAAGGCGACGCCGGATGAGCGCGCAGCATTCATCAAGATGTCGCGCGCCGTGGCAGGCGAGGAGCAGGACGCCAGTGGCAGCGACGAGGAGGCCTCCTCCGAGACGACCCTCGCCCAAGAGCGCTTTGCCGAGATGAGTGCGGCGGAGCAGGTGATCCTGACGGTTTCCGCCAATGGCTACGGCAAGCGCACCTCGTCCTACGAATACCGCATCACCGGCCGCGGCGGCAAAGGCATCGTCGCTATGGCAGTGAACGAGCGCAACGGACCGCTGGTGGCGAGCTTCCCGGTGGAGGACGCGGACCAGATCATGCTGGTGACGGACGGCGGACAGTTGATCCGCACCCCCGTCAATGGCATCCGTAAGGCTGGGCGATCCACCCAGGGCGTTATCATCATAAATGCGGCGGATGATAAGCACGTGGTCTCCGTCGAGCACATCACCGAGGAGGATGGCGACGAGAGCGAGGCTTTATGATTATCGTCCTCTCCTGATTTGGCGGGAGAAGACACTTGGAAGCGGCATGTTCCCTCGGGCTTGCCATTGCAGTAGAGTTGTGTGAGTTGGGGAAGCTGACAATGACCTTCGAATCCTACCTCGCCTTCACGGCCGCCGCCGCGGCGCTGGCCTTCGTGCCGGGGCCGACGGTGACGGTCATCATCGCCAACAGCCTGCGCTACGGTCACCGGGCTGGGCTCATGAACGTCGCCGGCACGCAAGCAGGCTTCGTCATCTGGCTGGCGATTGCTGCGCTGGGGCTGGGGGCCGCAATCAGTTTGATGGGCGTCTGGTTCGACGTGCTGCGCTGGGCGGGTGCACTCTACCTCGTCTGGCTGGCAATCAAGCTGTTCCGCTCCAATGGCGATCTTGCGGTGGCGGTGGACCGGGCCAGGCCCAGGGGCAGCTTCTTCCTGCAAGGCCTCTTCGTCATCATGTCCAACCCCAAGATGCTGGTGCTGTTCGGGGCGCTGATCCCGCCCTTCATCACACCCGATGCGTCCGCTATGCAGCAGATCCTGCTGCTGGGCGCTACTTTCATGGCGATCGCCGGCTTTGGCGACGTGATGTATGCGCTGATGGCGGGCAAGGCCGGCAGCTTGCTGTCGCGCTCGCGCATCCGCGCGCTGGAAATCGTCAGCGGCTGCTTCCTAATGGGCGGCGGCTTCTGGATGGCGCTGAGAGGACGTTGAGATGGCACGCACCGGTTTCTACCCCGGCTCCTTCGACCCCGTCACTTACGGCCATCTCGACATCATCACCCGGGCGGCGCGGCTTGTCGACACGCTGGTGCTGGGCGTCGGCGTGCATCATGGAAAGCAGGCGCTGATCCCGGCCGGCATCCGCATCGCGCTGCTCGAACAGGTGACCAAGCCCATTGCGGAGCACACCGGCGTCAAGATCGCGGTCACCACCTTCAACGGGCTCGCGGTGGATGCGGCGCGCAAGACCCATGCGGGCGTCATCATTCGCGGTCTCCGGGATGCGACCGACTTCGACTATGAGGTCCAGATGGGCCAGATGAACGGGGCCATGGCGCCCGACATTGAGACGGTTTTCCTTGCTGCCTCGCCGGCCACCCGCATGATTGCCTCTTCGCTGGTGAAGCAGATTGCCCTGATGGGGGGGGACATCACGCTGTTCATCCCGAAGGAGGCGCAGGAGGTGATCGCAGGGGCGCTAGCCAAGCCTTCGCATTGACATTTTGTTCCTGTCCCCTCAGGAACGGCATAGATAACAATGGGAGTTACCATGATCCGGAAACTGGCACTGGCCGCGTTTGCCGCGGGCCTCATCGCAACCCCGGCGCTGGCCGCCGGGAAGCTCAAGGTGGAGATCAGCAAGGGCTGCTCCTTCGACATCATGCTCAGACCGGACCTCGCGCCCAAGCACGTGGCGCAGATAACCCAGCTGGCCAAGGAGGGCTTCTACAACGGCATCGTCTTCCACCGCGTGATTGAAGGCTTCATGGCCCAGACGGGCGACCCGACGGGCACCGGCATGGGCGGCTCCAAGCTCCCCGACATCAAGGCGGAATTCACCCAGGAGCCGTTCAAGCGCGGCACCGTGGGCATGGCCCGCTCGTCCGACCCCGATTCCGGCAACAGTCAGTTCTTCATCATGTTCGCGCCGGGTGACTTCCTGAACGGGCAGTATACGGTCTGGGGCCAGATCGATGAACAAGGCATGGCCTGCGTCGACAAGATCGAGCGCGGCGAGCCGCCGGCGAACCCCGACAAGATGGTCAAGGTCATGGTGGAGTAAGAACATGGCCGAACCCGAAAACACCCTCTATCTCGACGTGGCCAACGCCAAGGGCGAGCCCAAGGGCCGCGTCACCATCGAACTCCGCCCCGACCTGGCGCCGAACCACGTCGCCCGCATCAAGGAACTGGCCCGCGAGGGCGCATATAACGGTGTCGTATTCCACCGCGTTATTGAGGGCTTCATGGCCCAGGGCGGCGACGTGCAGTATGGCAACACCACGTCAGCCAGCTTCAGCCCCGGCAGCGCCGGCACGGGCAGCTCCAAGAAGCCGAACCTGAAGCAGGAATTCTCGCGTGAGCCGCATGTCCGCGGCGTCTGCTCCATGGCGCGCTCGCAGAACCCAGATTCGGCCAACAGCCAGTTCTTCATCTGCTTCGATGACGCCACCTTCCTTGACCGCCAGTACACAGTGTGGGGCAAGGTGACGGACGGCATGGACATCGTCGACGGCATCAAGCGCGGCGAACCCGTGCGCGAGCCGGACAAGATCGCCAGGATGCAGGTCGCCGCGGACGCCAATTAACATCCGGCCGCTTCCCTTCTCCCCTCGCAAGACGAGGGGAGAAGGGCGGCACGTTGAGGGGCGTTTCATGCGCGTCTCCGACTTCGATTTCGAATTGCCGCCGGAGCGGATCGCTCTCCGGCCCGCGTCCCCGCGCGACTCATCCAAACTGCTGGTGGTCCGGCACGACGCCCTTAAGGACCGCATTTTCCGCGATCTTCCCAACCTTCTGCGCGCAGGCGATGTGCTGGTGTTCAACAACACCCGAGTTATCCCAGCGGCACTCTCAGGCCATCGGACCGGTCGCCTCGGCACCACGCCCAAGATCGAGGCGCTGCTGCATATGCGGCTCGACGGGAGCCGGTGGAAGGCTTTCGTGAAGCCCGCCAAGAAGCTGGAGAAGGGTGACCGGGTCCGCTTTGGTGGCGAGGGAAAAGCCCGTCTTCTCGATACCTTGGAGGCGACAGTTGAGGAAAGAGGCGAGGCGGGCGAGGTGACGCTTGCCTTCGATTCCCACGGTCCCGCGCTGGACGAGGCCATCGCCGCGGTGGGCGAGATGCCGCTGCCGCCCTATATCGCCAGCAAGCGCGGCACGGACGAACAGGACAAGGCGGACTATCAGACGATCTATGCCGAGAAGGGGGGTGCGGTTGCCGCCCCGACGGCCGGGCTGCACTTCACGCCGCAGGTGATGGAGCGGCTGCAGACTGCTGGAATATCGCAGGAATTCGTCACGCTGCATGTCGGTGCGGGCACCTTCCTGCCGGTCAAGGCGGAGGACACCAGGGACCATAAGATGCATGCCGAGTGGGGGGAGGTGACGGCCGCCACCTGTGAGCGCCTCAAGGCGGCGCGGGCCAAGGGCGGGCGGATTGTGGCGGTGGGGACCACCTCGCTGCGCCTGCTCGAAAGCTCCGGGCTCGAGCCCTTCTCGGGCACGACGGAGATCTTCATCACCCCGGGCTACCGGTTCCGGGCCACGGACCTGCTGATCACCAATTTCCATCTGCCGAAGTCGACGCTGTTCATGCTGGTCTCGGCCTTCGCCGGGCTCGACCGCATGCGCCAGGCCTATGCCCATGCCATCGCCAATGACTATCGGTTCTATTCCTATGGCGACTCGAGCCTGCTATTCCCCGCGCCATGACTCTCCAAGAAGAGACCCCTGAATTCGGCTTCACGCTTCACGGCACGGACGGTACTGCCCGGCTCGGCTCGGTCCACACGCTCCATGGCGACATTCGCACCCCCGCCTTCATGCCGGTCGGCACGGTGGGCACGGTGAAGGGCCTCTACCTCGACCAGGTCGAGGGCACGGGGGCGGATATCATCCTTGGCAACACCTATCACCTGATGCTGCGGCCCGGGGCGGAGGAGGTGGCGAAGCTGGGGGGCCTCCATCATTTCATTGGCTGGAAGCGGCCGATCCTCACGGACTCCGGCGGATTTCAGATCATGTCGCTGTCCAAGATCCGCAAGATCACCGAGCAGTCGGCCATGTTCCAGTCCCACATCGACGGGCGGAAATACGAGCTTTCGCCGGAGCGGGCGATGGAGATCCAGCGCCTGCTGGGCTCCGACATCCAGATGCAGCTCGACCAGTGCATCCAATATCCCCACACCGAGAAGGAAGCCGAGAAGGCCATGCAGCTGTCGCTGCGCTGGGCCGAGCGTTCCAGCAAGGCCTTCGGGCGCCAGCCGGGGCGGGGCAATTTCGGCATCGTGCAGGGCGGCATCAACCAGAAGCTCCGCAAGGAAAGTGCCGAGGGGCTGAAGGCGATCGGCTTCGAGGGCTATGCCATCGGCGGCCTCGCCGTGGGCGAGGGGCACCATCTGATGCTCGAGGCCATCGAGCACACCATTCCGCATCTGCCGGAGGACCGGCCGCGCTACCTGATGGGGGTGGGCACACCGGAGGACATTCTTGAGTCGGTGGCGCGGGGCATCGACATGTTCGATTGCGTGCTGCCCACGAGGTCCGGCCGCCATGGCCAGGCCTTCACCCGCTTCGGCAAGATCAACCTCCGGAATGCCAGGCACGCGGATGATCCGCGCCCGCTGGACCCGGAGCATCCGTGCCCGGCGCTGTCGCAGTATTCCCGGGCCTATCTGCACCACCTGATCCGTTCGGGTGAGCTTCTCGGCATGATGCTCCTGTCCTGGGCCAACATCGCCTATTACCAGTCGCTGATGCAGGCCATCCGGGCGGCCATCTCGGAAAACCGCTTCGAGGATTTTCGGCTTGCGACGAAGGAACAGTGGAAGCGCGGCGATATCGCGTCATAATCGCCCGAAACTTGGGAGGACAATATGAAGCTTTCGGACGAGGTGATCATTCCCGTGCCCCGCCAGAAGGTTTGGGCTGCGCTCAACGACCCTGAGGTGCTGCGCCAGGCCATTCCCGGCTGCGAGGAGATTGTCAAGAAATCCGACACCGAGATGGAAGCCAAGGTGACGGTGAAGCTGGGACCCGTGAAGGCGAGCTTCAAAGGTGCGGTCACCCTGTCCGATCTCGACCCGCCCAATGGCTATCGCATTTCGGGCGAGGGCAAGTCGATGATGGGCGGGGCCATCGGCGGCGCCAATGTGCGTCTTGAGGAGGTGCCCGAGGGCACCAAGATGATCTATGACGTCGATGCCCAGGTGACCGGCAAGATCGCCAGCCTCGCCCAGCGCTTCATCGAGCCGACGGCCCGGCAGCTTTCCGCCCAGTTCTTCGAAAGCTTCGCCAAGCTCGCCGTCAGCGAGCCGGGCTGATCACCTCCCCGGGCGCGGTGTTCGGGGTTCCAAATCAAGCGCAGAAACTCGCCCCCACGTGCATGTGCAGGTGAAGGCGAGTTGTGCCAGCCCCGGCTTCAAGTCGATCGGTATTCCCGCAGTCCGCAATCACTCTACGAAGGTACAGCGATCATCGACACCGAGATCGCCAATCGTCTTGCCAGCGGGAACTTGAACACCATTATTGACAATCGTGATTTTGCCTGCGTTGTCCGCACTCGCCTCTGAATTGGGCCAGCACCACAGTTCGCCATCGCCCGCATTGAATGCATCGGGAATGGCGTTCGGGCCATCCCAACCCTGAATCATGAACGTGTTTCCGGGACCGGATATGATGTCGGCGGAACTGTTGCCCGACAAGGACGAGCCGCCACCGATTTCGACGTTAGACAGCACTGCATCGATGCCTGTGCCGCCGTTACCCGTGATGGCGGCGGTTCTCAGAACGAGCATGCTGTGATTGGCGCCAACACCCCGGTTTGACATGCCGCTGATCTTCAAGTTGTTGGCGTCACCCGTCTTGTTGTCGAGGTAGGCGGAGCAGCCGGAGGAGAGGTCGAGCCCCCTGTAACTATCCTTGATCAGCACTTGCCCAGCGGTGCTCGCGTTCTTCCTGACGTCGATCCACAGGGAGCTGCCCACGCCGCAGCTGACCACCCCATCCTGTGCTGTCCGGCTGCTGGTGATGGTCGTTGTCGCGCCATCGGGGCCGCTTATGCGGTCTGGCCGGCCTTCGATCCGGAGCAGGCCGCGCTCCCAGATATTGATGCCTCCTTGAGTGCCCCCCGTCAGCCGCGAATTGCTGAGCCTGCCGGTTGAGCCCTGCCAGACGCCAAAGACGTAGTTCGCTTGCGGCGCAGAGAGCGTCGAGCCGAAAATCTCCAGCACACCCCCTTTCTCGACGGACACCAAGACGTCCGCCGTGCCGCTCGGGTTGACGATATTCATCGAATAGATATTAGTTCTTCCAATCGAGTTCACAGTGTCCCAGGCGCCATTTGCGGCTGTGATCGTGGCGCCGGACTTGCCGACCAGGTAGATCGTCTTGCCGGCCGGTATCTCCAAATTCTCCACGCAGTTGCCCGTCACGTTGATCGTCGTCTCGGAGCCGGCCTTGGCTTTGTCGATCGCCGCCTGTAGCTTTTTCTTGGCGGAGCAAGCGACGTTCACCGTCGGCCTGTCAACCGCCAGCGCCTGGCCCGCGGTCAAAGCCATCAACACACCCGCACTTCCCAAAATGAACCACTTCATCTGTCAGCCTCCCATTTTGCGGAAACTTCACTATACACGTAAGACCGGTCAGAGTCTGTGACAGCCATCACAGATGACAAAATAAATATATGCGGCCTGCTTGATGTGAAAGGCGGTGCGCGGATTGCGGGAAGTCTTGGGTGCTTACGCGCGACGCGTGTCGTTCGCGTCTCGCCCCCTCGGAGCGAGCGCGCCGGATGACCTTACTTCCCCGAGCCACCCGTATGCTCGCCCTCGCGCGTCAGGTAATAGGCGGCAAGGATCGGCAGGAAAGTGACGGCAATCACAATCAGCGCCACCACATTGGTGACCGGGCGCTGGCGCGGGCGGATCAGCTCGTTCAGCATCCAGATCGGCAATGTCGCCTGCTGGCCCGCGGTGAAGGTCGTCACGATCACCTCGTCGAAGGACAGCGCGAAGGCCAGCATGCCGCCGGCCAGCAGGGCGGAGCCGATCTGCGGCAGGATCACATGCCGGAAGGTCTGCGGCCCGTTTGCGCCCAGATCCATCGAGGCCTCGATCATGCTGCCCGAGAGGCGGCGGAAGCGGGCGAGCGCATTGTTGTAGACCACCACGATGCAGAAGGTGGCGTGGCCCAGCACGATGGTCCAGGTCGAGAACGGGATCGACATGATGTCGAAGGCCGAGCGCAGTGCGATGCCGGTGATGATGCCGGGGAGCGCGATCGGCAGGATGAAGAGGAGCGAGATCGAATCCTTGCCGAAGAAACGGGCGCGCCACAGGGCGGCGGCGGCCAGCGTGCCGAGCACCAGCGCAATCAGCGTGGCCAGCACCGCCACCTGCAGCGAGAGCCAGAGCGGCCCCCAGATATCCGGCCGGTCGAACCAGGCGGCCTGGAACCAGCGCAGCGTCAGCCCCGGGGGCGGGAACTGAAAGCTCTTCTCCTCCGTGGTGAAGGCATAGAGGATGATCAGCGCCAGCGGAATGTGCAGGAACAGCAGGCCGCCGATGGCAGCTGCCTTGAGCGGGAGCGTAGCGCCGCGTTCAGAGCGCATCGAAGGCTCCCATGCGGCGGGCGATCGTGAGGTAGAACCCCATGATGACGACCGGAACCACGGTGAAGGCGGCGGCCAGCGGAATGTCGCCCGCGGTGCCCTGCAGCGCATAGACCGCGGTGCCGATGAAGGGCCGCGAATTGCCGACAATCTGCGGAATGATGTAGTCGCCCAGCGTCAGCGAGAAGGTGAAGATCGAGCCCGCGATCACCCCGGGCAGCGCGAGGGGGAGGATCACCGTCCGGAAGGTTTGGCGCGGCGAGGCGCCCAAGTCGGCCGAGGCTTCGATGAAATTCTTCGGCACGCGCTCCAATGCGGCCTGCGTCGGCAGGATCATGTAGGGAAGCCAGATATAGACGAAGACGATGAAGGTGCCGATATAGCTGAAGGACAGGGAGGACCCCCCGATCACCGGCACGGCCAGCAGCGCGTCCAGCAGCCAGCCTATATGCAGCTTCTCCGCCATCCAGGTGATGATCCCTTCCTTGGCGAGGATCAGCTTCCAGGCATAGACCTTGACGAGATAGCTTGACCATAGCGGCATCATGACCGCGAGGTAGAACAGCGCCTTCCAGCCGCCCTTCGCATAGCGCGCCGCGTAATAGGCGATGGGGAAGGCGAGGATGGCGCTGGCCATGGTGACGACCGCCGCCATAACCGCCGTGCGCAGGATGATCGTCAGGTTCGAGGCGGTGAAAAGGTGCCCGTAGGTGGTGAGGGTAAACTCGTGGACGACAAGGCCTGAGAATTCATCGAGCGAGTAGAAGCTCTGCAGCAGCAGCGCGAAAAGCGAGCCGAGGTAGACGATGCCGATCCACAACAACGGCGGCAGCAGCAGCGCGAGAGTGAGCAGCCCCGAATGGCGGTAGAAGAAATCCGAAAGCCCGCCGCGCGGGTCCGTGGTGGCGGCGCTCATGCAGCATCCATTGCGACGAGGTTGTCGGCGCTCCATGCGAGTGTAACCGTTTCCCCTTCCTGAATGGCCGTGAGACCCGCCGGCAGAGCTGCCGCAATGCGGGTGCCGTTCGCATCGACGGCCACGCGTGTCATGGCGCCCTGATAGTTCACGGAGGCGACACGGCCCATGATGCCAAACTGGCCACTGGGCAGCGCCTCATCGGGGCTTACGATACGAATCTTTTCCGGCCGCAGGCTGGTCCAGGCACGGGTTCCGCCATGGGCAGCGGCAAAGTCCGGCGGCAGCACGTTGGAGGAGCCGACGAAATCGGCGACGAAGCGCGAGCGCGGACGCTCATAGACGTCTGCCGGCGAGCCCGCTTGTACGATCCGGCCGTCGTTGAAGATCGCCACCCGGTTGGCCATGGAGAGCGCTTCGCCCTGGTCATGGGTGACGAAGACGAAGGTGATGCCGAGCTGCTTCTGCAGCGCCTTCAGCTCCTCCTGCATCTGTTCGCGGAGCTTGAGATCGAGCGCGCCAAGGGGCTCGTCCAGCAGCAGCACCTTGGGCTGGTTGACAAGCGCCCGGGCGAGCGCCACGCGCTGGCGCTGGCCGCCCGAAAGCTGCGAGGGCCGGCGCTGCTCGAAGCCCCTGAGCTTGACCATGGCGAGCGCGTCAAGCGCCTTGGCCTCGCGCTCGGGCCGCGAGACACCCTTGATCATCAGGCCATAGGCGACGTTCTCGCCCACCGTCATGTGCGGGAACAGCGCATAGTCCTGGAACACGGTATTGACATTACGCTTGTAAGGCGGGAGTCCCTCTGCGGTCTCGCCGAAGATTTCGATATGGCCCGACGTCGGCTGTTCGAAACCGGCGATGAGGCGCAGGCAGGTGGTCTTGCCTGAACCGGACGGCCCCAGCATGGCGAAGAACTCGCCCCGGGCAATGTCGAGGGACACGTCATCGACGGCCTTTACCTGGCCGAAGTGGCGTGACACGTGCTGGAAACTGACGGCTGCTGGCATGACGGGTCCTGAATTGAAGACCCCGGCCTCTCGAGGCCGGGGTCAAGCTCTTTCTGTCTCGAGCCTTACTGACTCATGACTTCGCGGTAGGCCTTGTCCCACTGCGAATAGGGAACGCAGCCGCCTTCCACGCCGCACTTCGCGGTGGGCGTGCGCCAGAACCAGATCTTGTCGAAGTTCTCGAAGCCATTGGTGGCGCAGCCGGCATCGGTCAGCAGCTCGTTGCCCTTGCAGGCGGCGGGGACCGACGGCACGGAGCCGAACCAGGCGGCAAGGTCGCCCTGAAGCTTGGGGTTAAGCGAGTGGTTCAGCCAAAGATAGGCGCAGTTCGGATGCGGCGCCTCGGCGTGCATCATGGTGGTGTCCGCCCAGCCGGTGGCGCCTTCCGCCGGAATGGTCGACGAGATGGGCTGCTTGTCCGCTTCGAGCAGGTTCACCTGGAACGGCCACGAGCCGGAGGCGACCACGCCCTCGTTCTTGAAGTCGTCGATCTGCACCATGGCGTCGTGCCAGTAGCGGCCCACGAGCTGGCGCTGGTTCTTGAGCAGCGCGATGACGGCGTCGAACTGCGCCTGGTTCAGCTCATAGGGGTTCTTGATGCCGAGCTCCGGCTTGGTCTTCATCAGGTACAGCGCGCCGTCGGCCACATAGATCGGTCCGTCGAACGCCTGGACGCGGCCCTTGTTGGACTTGCCGTCGGGCAGCGTCTGCTCCTCGAACACCACGGACCAGCTCTTCGGCGCGTCCTTGAAGACCTTGGTGTTGTAGGCCAGCACGTTGGGGCCCCACTGATAGGGAACGCCATAATGCACGCCATCGACCGTGTGCCAGGGCGCCTCCTTCAGGCGGTCGTCCAGCGTGCCCCAGTCCTTGATGAGCGAGATGTTGATCGGCTGCACCTTCTTGCCCGCGACGAGGCGCAGCGAAGCGTCGCCCGAGGCTGTCACGAGGTCGAAGCCTCCCTGGTTCATCAGGGTCACCATCTCATCCGAGGTGGCCGCGGTCTTGACGTTGACCTTGCAGCCCGTCTCCTTCTCGAAGGCGGTCACCCAGTCGTAGTTCTTGTCGGTCTCGCCGCGCTCGATATAGCCCGGCCATGCCACGATATCGACCTGGCCTTCGCCCGGGCCGATTTCCTTCCTGGCCTCCTGCGCCATGGCAATGCCCGCCACGGCGGCGAGGGCGGCAAGCGATGCGATCGCTGTCTTCATAAAGGTCATGTGTCTGCTCCCTGTTGGGCCCCTGTGCGCGTCTTGGCAGCACCCTCGGGTCCGTGTCATGTATTGTGACCCGAAGTGGACCCGAAGTTCAACCCCGGCAGAATTCTAGGTAAAACCATGCGCAGCGTCTGGATTACCTCTCCGCTCGCCATTCTGGCGGATGCTCCCGGGGGAATTGTGCTGCGCAACGGGCGGATTGCGGAGCTGCTGACCCTGGGGCAGAAGCCGTCGCAGCCTGTTGACGACGTTTTCGATGCATCGCAGCACGTGGTGTTGCCGGGCCTCGTCAACACGCATCACCACTTCTACCAGACGCTGACCCGCGCCCATCCGGACGCCATCAACAAGAAGCTGTTCGACTGGCTGAAGGCGCTCTACCCGGTGTGGGCGCGGCTGACGCCCGACTCGCTGCGGCTGGCCACCAGGCTGGCGCTGACAGAGCTTCTGATGTGCGGCGTCACCACCACCTCGGACCATCACTATCTCTTTCCAGATGGCCTCGATGACGCGATGGACATCCAGGTCGAGGAAGCGCGGCGGCTGGGCATGCGGATGACCGTCACGCGTGGGGCCATGAACCTTTCGGTGAAGGATGGCGGCCTGCCGCCGGACTCCGTTGTGCAGGACGAGGACACGATCCTCGCCGACTGCGAGCGGGTGATTGGCAAGTATCATCAGCAGGGCGAGAACGCGATGATCCAGATCGCGCTCGCCCCATGTTCACCCTTCAGTGTGACCAAGTCGCTGATGTGCGCCTGTGGCGCTCTGGCGGAGAAGCATGATTGCCGTCTCCACACGCACCTGGCCGAAACCCATGATGAGGACGCATTTTGCAGATCGATGTTCGGCATGAGTCCGCTCGATTACCTCGAGGATGTGGGCTGGCTCAATGACCGCACCTGGCTCGCCCATGGCATCCATTTTTCCGACGGAGACGTGAAACGGCTTGGCCAGCACGGGGTGGGCGTGTGCCATTGCCCCACGTCCAACATGGTGCTCGCGTCGGGCCAGTGCCGCACGCGCGAGCTCGAGGCCGCCGGCACGCCGGTGGGGCTCGGCGTCGACGGGTCCGCCTCGAACGACTCGTCCAACCTCATGGAGGGCGTGCGCCATGCGCTGATGATCAACCGCATGACCTATGACGCCTCCGTCACCCATCTCGATGCGCTGCGCTGGGCGACGCAAGGTTCCGCCCGCTGCCTCGGGCGCGGCGATATCGGCGAGATTGCCGTGGGCAAACAGGCGGACCTGGCGTTGTTCAAGCTCGACGAATTGCGTTTCTCGGGCGCCGGCGATCCGCTGGCGGCCCTTGTGCTCTGCGGGGCCCACAGGGCTGACCGGGTGATGGTTGCGGGCGCCTGGCGCGTCGTTGACGGGATGCCCGTCGGCGTCGATATCGAAGCGCTGCGGGCCGCGCATAGCGCTGCGGCGAAGCGCTTCCTGTGAGGGGACCCTGAGGTGATGGACCTTGCCGCCGAATACAACAACCGGGCGCTGGCGCCGGACCATCCTGAGATCATCGCCCGGTGGCAACGCGACGCGGCGGCTTACCGGGCTGTGTATGGTGGAGACCTCGACATTGCCTATGGCGCCCGCCCGCGCAACCGGGTGGACCTGTTTCCGGCACACGGCGGCCAGGGGCAGGGGCCTGTCATCGTCTTCATCCACGGCGGTTACTGGCGGAGTTTCGACAAGTCCTCCTTCAGCCATGTGGCGGGACCGGCCAATGCCGCAGGTTTTGACGTCGCCGTTCCGGGCTATACGCTGTGCCCGGAGGTGACGCTGGCTGACATCATCGACGAGATCCGCCAGTGCTGCCTGTTTCTCGGTCAGCGCTTCGGCCGGCGCCTGGTGGTGACGGGGCACTCCGCTGGTGGTCATCTCGCTGCCGCAATGGCCGCCACCGAATGGCAGCTCCGTGGCGCCCGGGCGGACCTCATCCAGGCCTGTCTTTCAGTCAGCGGGCTCTTCGACCTCCGTCCGCTGATGGCGACGCCTTACAATGACGACCTGCGGCTTTCGCCCGTCGAGGCGATGGCAGCGAGCCCGCTGTTCTGGCCGGTGCCCAGCCACATCCTCTTCGACAGCTGGGTGGGTGCGGAGGAGAGCTTCGAGTTCCGCCGCCAGGCCCGGTCGCTGGCCGCCGCCTGGGCGGGGCTGGGGCTTGCCTGCCGCTATGAGGAGGTGGCCGGAGAGAATCACTTCAGCGTCGGCAGCTTGCTGTCCCAGGCGGACCACCCGATGACGCGCCGCTTGCTGGAACTTGCCCGCAGCTGATGATTGCAGATGAATCTGCCGCGGTGCACCATTTCCGAGCAAGCGTCAGCGGAGAACGCTCCCTGGTGAGGCGTATTTTGGCGTGAACCGGAGCCTTTCTCCCATGAGCCCCGTTTGAAGCGAAACCAAAGCCAGCCGCCATGCGTAATCGGCGAAAACTAGACGCCCGAATTTCGCCGCGAATAACCCCTCCACATTCGGGCCGAAGCACCTATATAATCGCTCTCATGCCGAAGCAGCCCAACCGCAAAGACGACAATCAGACAGGGGTGATTACCCGGACCGATGCGAAGACCAAGAAACCTTCGCTCTACAAGGTGCTGTTGCTCAACGACGACTACACGCCGATGGAATTCGTCGTGCACGTTCTGGAGCGGTTTTTCGGCAAGGGACGCGACGAGGCAACCCGCATCATGCTGCATGTCCATCAGAAGGGCGTCGGCGTCTGCGGGGTCTACACATTCGAGGTGGCGGAGACCAAGGTGACCCAGGTTATGGATTTCGCCCGGAACCACCAGCACCCCCTCCAGTGCACGATGGAAAAGGAATAGGCCAATGCCGACATTCTCCCGCAGTCTCGAAAAGGCGCTGCACCGCGCCCTTGCACTGGCCAATGAACGCCGCCACGAATATGCGACACTCGAACACCTGCTGCTGTCGCTCACCGACGACAAAGACGCCGCCGCGGTCATGAAGGCCTGCAACGTCGACCTTGACGTGCTGCGCCGCAGCCTGACAAATTACATCGATAATGAACTTGGCCAAATGATCTCGGCCGAGCGCGAGGATTCGAAACCCACCGCCGGCTTCCAGCGCGTCATCCAGCGCGCGGTGATCCATGTTCAGTCTTCGGGGCGCGAGGAGGTGACCGGCGCCAACGTGCTCGTCGCCATCTTTGCCGAGCGCGAGAGCCATGCCGCCTATTTCCTGCAGGAGCAGGACATGACGCGCTATGACGCGGTCAACTACATCTCGCATGGCATCGCCAAGCGTTCGGGCCTGTCGGAGACGCGGCCGGTGCGCGGCGTCGACCAGGATCAGCAGGGCGCCGGCAGCAATGACGGCGACGACGGTGGCGCAAAGAAAAAGGGCGAGGGCGACGCACTCGATGCCTACTGCATCAATCTCAACAAGAAGGCGGGCGAGGGCAAGATCGACCCGCTGATCGGCCGCGAGGCGGAGGTCCGGCGCACCATCCAGATCCTGTGCCGCCGCCAGAAGAACAACCCGCTGTTTGTGGGCGATCCCGGCGTCGGCAAGACGGCGATCGCCGAAGGCCTCGCCCGGAAGATCATCAATGGCGACGTACCGGAGGTGCTGCTGAACTGCACCGTCTACCAGCTCGACATGGGCGCGCTGCTGGCCGGCACCCGCTACCGCGGCGACTTCGAGGAGCGGCTGAAGGCGGTGGTGAAGGAAATCGAGTCCCGCCCCGGCGCCATTATGTTCATCGACGAGATTCACACGGTGATCGGTGCTGGCGCCACGTCGGGCGGCTCCATGGATGCCTCGAACCTGCTCAAGCCGGCATTGGCAAATGGCGCGCTCCGCTGCATCGGTTCCACCACCTACAAGGAATACCGCCAGCATTTCGAGAAGGATAGGGCGCTGGTCCGGCGCTTCCAGAAGATCGACGTGAACGAGCCGTCAATCCCGGATGCGATCGAAATCCTGAAAGGTCTCAAACCCTATTACGAGGAGTTCCACAAGGTCCGTTACACCGATGATGCCATCGAAACCGCGGTGCAGCTTTCGGCCCGCTACATGGCCGACCGGAAGCTGCCGGACAAGGCGATCGACGTGATCGACGAGACCGGCGCCTCGCAGATGCTGGTCACCGAGGACAAGCGCCTCAAGGTTATCGGCGTGCCGGAGATCGAGGCGACCATCGCCACCATGGCCCGCATCCCTGCCAAGACCGTATCGAAGGACGACGCCACGGTTCTGAAGAATCTCGACACTGAATTGAAGCGCATGGTGTTCGGCCAGGACAAGGCGATCGAGGCGCTCGCCGCCTCGATCAAACTTGCGCGTGCCGGCCTGCGCGAGCCTGAGAAGCCCATCGGCTGCTACCTTTTCTCCGGCCCCACGGGCGTTGGCAAGACCGAAGTCGCCAAGCGGCTGGCCGAAGTGATGGGCGTCAACATGCTGCGCTTCGACATGTCGGAATACATGGAGCGTCACTCGGTCTCGCGCCTGATCGGCGCCCCTCCCGGCTATGTCGGCTTCGACCAGGGCGGGTTGCTGACTGACGGCATCGACCAGCATCCCTATTCGGTGCTGCTGCTCGACGAGATCGAGAAGGCGCATCCGGACCTGTTCAACATCCTCCTGCAGGTGATGGACCACGGCAAGCTGACCGACCACAACGGCAAGTCCGTCGACTTCCGCAACGTGATCCTGATCATGACCACCAATGCCGGCGCCCAGGACATGGCGCGGGAGGCCATAGGTTTCGGCAATAGCGTCCGCCAGGGTGACGATATGGAGGCCATTCAGCGGTTGTTCACGCCGGAGTTCCGCAACCGGCTTGACGCAGTCATCCCCTTCGGCCACCTGCCGCCGTCCGTTGTGCGCATGGTGGTGGAGAAGTTCGTGCTGCAGCTTGAGGCTCAGCTGGCTGAGCGGCAGATCAACATCGAGCTTTCTTCCGAGGCGGCCGGCTGGCTGGCGAACAAGGGCTACGACCAGCAGATGGGTGCGCGGCCGCTCGCCCGGGTCATTCAGGAGCACGTCAAGAAGCCGCTGGCGGAAGAGGTACTGTTTGGCAAGCTGTCGAAGGGCGGCACGGTGCGCATTCTGCTGAAGGGCGATGCGCTGCACTTCGCGTATCTGAGCCGTGACGAGGAGAAGGCGCTGCCTGGCCTGCCGGAGCGCAAGGCCCTGCCGCGTGCCTCTACGGAAACTGACGATGAAGGTGACGGCAAGGCCGAGAAGAAGACGGCAAAGCGCAAGCCGAAGGCCAAGTCAGAGTGAGAGTGTCCGTCGAAGCGACGGGGAAATGATGGAAAACCGGCTTACTGTCTAATTGCAGTCGCCGGTTTTCTTGTTATGGTACGACATCGAATAACAAGGGACCCGGCGGTCCCCACGGGGAGTCAAGGCGTGGAAAACGCTGCAACGAAGGTCATTGTTGACCGTACGGTGGCGGTGCAGGTTACGGACCTTCACAAGAAATTCGGTGAACTTGAGGTCTTGAAGGGCGTGTCGCTCACGGCGCGCGAAGGCTCCGTCGTTTCGATGATCGGGGCGTCTGGTTCAGGAAAGTCCACTTTCCTCCGCTGCATCAACTTTCTCGAAATGCCGACCCAAGGTGAAATCGAGGTCACAGGCGAAAAAGTCTCGCTCGCCCGCCACAAGGACGGCGACCTGCATCCCTCGGACCGCAGACAGCTCGAGCGCATCCGCACCAGGCTCGGCATGGTGTTCCAGAGCTTCAACCTGTGGCAGCACATGACGGTGCTGCAGAACGTGATCGAGGCGCCCGTGCATGTGCTGGGCGTGCCGAAGGCCGAAGCCATCGATCGGGCCGAGAAGCTGCTGCACAAGGTAGGCCTCTTCGACAAGCGGGACCAGTATCCGGCCTTCCTGTCGGGTGGCCAGCAGCAGCGCGCCGCGATTGCGCGCGCGCTGTGCATGGAGCCGAAGGTCATGCTCTTCGACGAGCCCACCTCGGCGCTCGATCCGGAACTGGTGGGCGAGGTGCTTAAGGTCATCCGCGACCTCGCCGATGAAGGCCGCACCATGATCCTCGTCACCCATGAAATGAAATTTGCCCGCAGCGTCTCCAGCCACGTGATCTATCTCTACAAGGGTGTGATTGAGGAGCAGGGGCCGCCCGCGCAGGTCTTCGGTTCGCCAGCGAGCGACCGGTGCCGCCAGTTCGTTTCCGGAAGCCATTGAGATGTCCGGAGACGGAATAAATCCACATAACAGGGAGCATGGAAATGAACTTCAGGAGACTACTCGTCGCTGCCGCCGCCGCGTTGACGATCGGGGCAACGTCCGCCAGGGCGGACCTCGTCTTCGCAACCGACACTTCAGCCTACCCGCCGTTCACCTCAAGGAACGCCGCCGGCGAATGGGAGGGCTGGGAATATGAGTTCATGAACGCCCTCTGCGCCGAAATGAACGAGAAATGCACGATGATCGCGATCGCGTGGGACGGCATCATTCCCGCGCTGCTCGAAAAGAAGATGGACGGTATCCTCGGATCGATGTCGATCACCGACAAGCGCAAGGAAGTCATCGACTTCTCCGACATGTACTACAATTCCGCCGCGGTCATCATCGGCGCCAAGAACGGCGACATGGACTTCTCGCCCGAACATCTGTCCGGCAAGACGATCGGCGTTCAGGGAGCGACGATCCACCAAAACTACATCGACAAGTACTACGTGCCGAAGGGTGCGGTTTCGAAGGCCTATCAGAAGCAGGACGAGGCGAATGCCGATCTCGCCGCGGGCCGTGTCGACTATCTGATGGCGGACGGCGTGGCGTTGCGCGACTACCTGATGTCGGATGAGGGCAAGGCCTGCTGCGAGCTGAAGGGCGCCGTGCCGGACGACAAGGAAGTATTGGGGTACGGAGTGGGTGTTGGCCTCAGAAAGGAAGACACAGCCCTGCGCGACAAGATCAACGCGGCGATCAAGTCCCTCGCAGCTAAGGGTTACTTCGAAGAGTTGACGAAGAAATATGGCCTTGATGGTCTTATGACGCTTCCCCCCAGGGGCTGATGACCGGCGGCGGCCGCCCTCCGTGGCGGCCGCCGCCGATCTGGTGGGCGGAATGTTCCCTGAAATCCTGAGTTTTGGCGAGAAGGGCTTTGGAGATGAGCTTCTCCGCGGCACGCAATACACGCTTCTGATCGCAGCCTGCGCCTATCTTCTGGGTGTTGCCTTGGGCTTGCTCGGCGCGGCGGCCAAACTCTACGGCGGACCCATATCGCGGGGGATCGGCGTGTTGTACACCTCCATCGTCCGGTCGGTGCCGGAGCTGGTGCTCATCCTGATCCTCTACTTCGCAGGCACGCGCGGGTTCAACACGCTGCTCGGGTTCTTTGGCGCCGGCCCGGTTGAGGTAAACGCAACGCTGGCCGCCATTGTGGTGCTCGGGGTGGTGCAGGGCGCTTACCACACGGAGGTCTTTCGCGCCGCAATCCTCGCCGTTCCTCCCGGTCTGATCGAGGCCGGCCGCGCCTTTGGCATGGGCCGGCTGCTCATCTTCCGGCGCATCATTGGACCGGCAATGCTGCCGAACGCCATTCCCGGCCTCTCGAACCTCTGGCTGATCGTGATCAAGGACACGGCGCTCGTCGCCGTGGTCGGGAATGTCGAGCTTCTGTCCATCACCGCATCCGCCGCGGCGTTCACCAAAAAATACATGCTGTTCTATCTTACCACGGCGCTGATCTATCTGACCATCACGCTGGTCTCGGGCTACCTGATCTCCCTCTTGGAGCGCCATTACCGGCGCGGCCAAACGAGATTGGCTTGAGGTGCACAGATGAACTGGAGCTGGTTTCCCGAGTACTTTCCCCTCCTGCTTCAGGGCATGTGGCTGACGATCCAGCTTCTGGCGCTTTCGATGGTCTTTGGCCTGATCATCGCGGTGCCGGTTGGCCTGGTTCAGATAACAGGCCCCCGCTGGCTTGGCGCCATCGCGCGAGGCTACTGCACGGTGATGCGCGGGACGCCGCTCCTGGTGCAGCTCTGGTTGCTCTACTTCGGCCTCGGGTCGGTATTTGCATCATATCCCGAAATCCGGCAGAGCGTGTTCTGGCCCATCCTGCGGGAGGGGTACTTTTACGCGGTGCTCGCCTTCTCCCTGAATGAAGGGGGCTATGCCGGCGAGATCATGCGCGGCGCCTTCCTGTCGGTTCCGAGGGGCGAGTTGGAATCGGCCAGGGCCTTTGGCATGTCGCCGTGGCAGGTATTGCGGAGGATCTGGCTTCCGCGCGCCTTCCGCAATGTCCTTCCAACCCTTGCCGGCGAGACGGTTTTGATGCTCAAGGCGACTCCGCTCGCGGCGACCGTCACCGTTCTGGACATTTTCGGCGTCATTCTGCGCGTGCGGCAGAACACGTACCTCACTTACGAGCCATTGCTGCTGGCGGCAGCGCTTTACATGGTCCTCACGCTGATCGTCACACAGATGTTTTCCCGCATCGAGGGTCAGGTGCCCAGCCGCCGATGATCGAGGACATTCTCAGAAATCACCTGCCGGAATTGACCGCCGTCCGGCATGACCTGCACGCCCACCCGGAAATGCTGTTCCAGGAAGAGCGCACCGCGAAGATCGTGGCGGGCGAGTGCCGCCGCCTCGGCTTCGAGGTGGCGACGGGCATCGCCAAGACCGGCGTGGTTGCGTCGCTGACGAATGGCGCATCGAAGCGCGCCATCGGCATCCGCGCCGACATGGATGCGCTGCCGATCCAGGAGCAGACCAATCTGCCATATGCCTCGAAATACCCGGGCAAGATGCATGCCTGCGGCCATGACGGCCACACCACCATGCTGCTTGGACTTGCGCGTTATCTCGCCGAACACCGCAATTTCGACGGCACGGTGCGGCTGATCTTCCAGCCGTCGGAGGAAGACGAGGGCGGCGCCTTCCGCATGATCGAGGACGGGCTCTTCACCCGCTTTCCCTGCGATCGCGTTTTCGCGCTTCACAATCTGCCGGGCGAGGCGGAGGGCCAGATCATGGTGCGGCCGGGCCCCATCACCGCCTCCTGCGATGTCTTCACCATCGTGGTGCACGGCGTGGGCGGTCATGGCGCGCTGCCGCACAAGTCGGTTGACCCTGTCGTCGCCGCCTCCAGCATCGTGCTGGCGCTGCAGACTGTGGTGTCCCGCAACCTCGACCCACATGACCCGGCGGTGATCACCGTCGGCGCCATCAACGGCGGCTCGATGGCGACGGTCATTCCGGAAGAGGTGCGGCTGCTTGTCGGCGTGCGGACGGTGACCAAGCCGGTGCGCGACCTCATCCTCACGCGCATCAAGGACCTCGCGATGGCGCATGCCAAGTCCTATGGCTGCGCCGCGGATGTGCAGATCGGCCTCGACAGCTGGAGCTATCCGGCGGGCTTCAATACCGCGGAAGAGGCCGCACTGGTGCGCGCGGTGGCGCTGGAGATGGGGCAGGACCCTGCCAAGGTCGACATGCGCGGGCCCTTCATGTTCTCTGAGGATTTCTCCGCCATGCAGGAAGTGGTGCCCTCCTGCTACTTCGGCCTGGGTGCAGGGCCGGGGCCGATGCTTCACGATCCCGGCTATGATTTCAACGACGCGCTTCTGGTGAAAGGCCCCGCCTTCTGGGCGCGGCTCGTCGAGAAGGCGCTGCCTCAGGCATAAGGCCCTTCGAGGCCCAGCTTCCGCATCCGCGCGGAATAGCTGTTGAAGCTCTTCACCAGGGCCGCGCCGTGGCGCGCGACCAGCATCTGGAGGGCGTCCCCGGTCGAAGCTGTCGTCAGCGCTGCCCAGATCGCCGCCATTGCTTCCGCCTCGTTCCGCGCCACCATGGCATCACCGGTTTCGACTGCCTGCGCAATCGTCTGGCCATTGCACTTGCCGACCCCCGCCACCGTCCTGGAGCCGCCCAGTGTATAACCATCCGGCAGGTCGCCCTTGAGGTTCACAACTTCCCTGAAGCGGATGGCGGAAATGATCTGGTCCACCGCCTGCTTGGCGCCCTCGACTCGCGACACGTGCTCAGTGTCAGCCGCCGCATGCGGCAGCAGTTCGACGCGGCCCGGATATTTCCGCGCCAGCGGCAGGTAGGGAACCATCGGCCCGGTCGTGGCGCCGGTTTCTTCATTAACGAAGAGGTCGGCATCGATCGCCGCATGGCGCACCTTGCCGGATGCCATTGCGGCATCGAGGGCAGCAGCATCGACGCATTCCCCACGGTCATAGTTGAGCACGATGGCGCCATCGTTGAGTTGAGCCAGCACGGAGGAGTTCACCACATTGGCATTGGCGAATTTACCGGTGGCGGCGTTCAGGGGCCCGAGGCCAGTGTGCACCGAGACAACGTCCGCCCCCTTTGCCGCGTCTTCCGGTGTTGCCGCGAAAATGAAGCCTTCGGACTCGATCCACTCCTTGTGGCGGGGCCGCGCGTGGACGGCCACCACCATGCCGAAGGCCTGCGCGAGCTTCGCCATCTCGCGGCCGATGTTGCCATAGCCGATGATGCCGATGCGCTTGCCCTCGATCTTCTCGGTGGGGAACTTTGCGAGGTCGCGCCCGGTGTCGAACTGGCCTGCCGCGGTGAGCGTGTGCATCTCATCCACCGGCAGGTCGGGCAGGACTTTCAGCAGGGCCTTGAAGCCCATCTGCGCCGTGGCGCGGCTGTTGAAAGACGGCGTGTTCATCAGCGGCGCCACGCCGCCTTCGCCATTGCCGCCGCCCCATGAGGCAGAACCCATGTTGCCGGTGCCAGCCCCGATGCGCACGCCGCCCTCGCTGAACTGCGCTTCTTTCGGCAGGAAGGTGGCTGCGGCGATCACCGCGTCATACTGGCCTTTGCCGGTCAGCTGGCGGATCTCGTCCGGCTTCGACAACTGCGGCTGGTAGAAAAAGTGGATGCCGGGGGAAAGCTTCATGCCCTCCTTGTACGGAGCATCGTGGAAGGTGCTGCCCTGCGCCGCCACATGGGCCTTCACCGCCGAGTGGTCTGGCTTGCCATCCTTGCCGAACTTGAGCCCCACATGGTCGCAGATCAGCACCTTGTAGGCGCGCTTCGGATCGTCCTTGCGAACACGGCCTTCAGCCTGATCGGGACCGGGGAAGGTGACACCATGTTTGGCCAGCTCTTCCTCCATCACCACGATGCGGGCGCGGTGATAGGCGTATTTGATGCTGTCGAGAAGGGCGGGGATGTCCTCCACCGGGCGGATGCCGCCGATCCAGGCGCGATAGTCGCCGGGTGTTCCGGGGAAGGCGTTGATGTAGCGAGCAACATCCAGGCCCTCTTCATGCACACCGTTCGGATGGGTGATGCCGTCATAGGCGAGCAGCTGCTTCGAGTGCGCAACAATACGGGCGTGGAGCGCCGGATCGGTGATCTGGCCGTCCGTCACCTTGATGAGGGTGACGGCAGCCCCCCGGTGCTCCGCGCTGGTCACGCCCAGCTGGAACAGGTCCGAATTGCTCATCCATTCATTGAGGGCGGCGCGGTTCAGCTCCGAGCGGCGGTTCATCTCTTTCACCGGCCCGATCATCTTCTCGACGCGCAGCAGACCGAAAGTGGTCTCGGCGAAGGCAATGGTGGAGAAGGTGTTGATCACACCTCCCACCATCCTGTTCTCCTGCGGGTCGTAGAACGGCCCGAGGTTGACCTTGCGCTCGCCCGTGAGCGGCATCTTCGGGTCGACGGGTGCAGCGAGCTTCAGCTGGCGCGGAATGGCCCAGGACGGTTTCTTCTGGTTTTCCTCGACCAGCGCCAGGGCATGGGGCGTGAAGGAGACGAGGAAGTATCCGGAGACGCCGCCGATGGCCTTCTGAAAGGGCATGAACAGGCAGCACTTGGACATCACCTGCGCCACCAGCGCCTCGCCCCAGGGCATGGCGCCCAGCATTGAGGTGGCATCGAGGACGGCGTGGTGTTCGGCCGGGTTGCGGTCGATCCAGTCAATGAGGTTTTCGATGTCGGAGCGGGAATAGGTCGTGGCGCCCGTGGTCTCGTGACCGACGCCGAAAAACACCTTGACCCCTAAGCGTTCCAGCATGTCGGACGAGGGGATGGCGCCCTCCGCCCTGGCGAAGTGGAGCCGCGCCTCGTCGCCGTTGCGGGCATAGCGCATCATCTCGACGATCTGAGCCCCCCAGCTCTGGCGGAAAAAGCCCGACGCCTTGGCAAGTTCTGACTCGGGGGCAGGGGTATCGACATAGACATGCTGGGCGGGGTCGTTGACAGTCAGGACGTGCAGGGCGCACACGGTGAAGCCCGAATGCCCGCCACCCAGGCCCACCGCCAGGCGGTTCGATTTGGGGAACTCGAAATAGCGGTGGATCTCCCGCATCATGTCGAGCAAGAATTTGTCGGCCGGATAGCCGCGATGCATGGATCGGCCGATCTCGGCGGCGGTGAAGGGGCCGGTGTCGCGGCCGGTATCGTCGAGCTTGCGGTAGGTCTGCTCCAGCCAATGCTCGAAAGCGAAGCGCAGCATGCGGCTGTCGGCTTCATCCCGGGCCATGTCGGTGATGGGGCCAACCCCGAAGAAGGGGTTCTGCGTGCGGGGCGGGGGCCCGCCGGCCGTTGCCTTCAGTGACTCGTCCCGCGCCGTCCTCAGTTGATCGTCTGCCGACATGTGCCCAAATCCCTTGTTCTGTGCACGCTAGCGCAACGGGCCCTCAAGTGCATTCGCACTTGAGGACGTAAAGTTGCGCCAGCTTTTGATTCTGGAGCATCTTTCGCTTCGCAAGCGATTCCACTTGCTCGCACGATGCTCTAGTCGAGTTCCGGCTCGTGTGAGTTGCCCAAAAGCGTCATGTTCGGCAGGCTTGCGCCGCGGCAGTCCGCTTGCCGTCGTCTGCGTCGTATTGGTACACAGTCCACCGCCGTCAACCACCTTGAGCTTGTGAGCTTGATCATGTCCCTTTCCGTGGTGTAGCTGATGGCATTGATCGCCGAGCTTTACCGGCTTGGGCCGGGATGATCAGCTGGCCACGGCTGGCAGGCTGACGAGTGGATCATCGTTCATCAGGTTGATGGTTTCGCTTCGCTGACCTTCAGGTAGGTGGCATCGATCCAGAGATAGGGCCAATCACCCTCGATAGGCCGTTTGAGGAAGGCCTTCACCTTGCCGTCGATCTCCTCGCGCAGCCGCGATACCTGGCTCTTGGAGATGCCGCTCATCCCCATGGCTTTCACCAGATCGTCGACCGAGCGGGTCGATATCCCCTGCACATAGGCTTCCTGGATGACGGCGGTGAGCGCCTTCTCGGCCATGCGCCGGGGTTCGAGAAAGCCCGGGAAGTAGCTGCCCTTCCTGAGCTTCGGGATGCGCAGTTCCACCGTCCCGGCGCGCGTCTCCCAGTCCCTCTCGCGGTAGCCGTTACGCTGGGCCAGCCGCAGCGGGCTCTTCTCGCCGTGGGCCGCCCCGGTGAGCGCACCCACCTCCAGCTCCATCAGCCGCTCGCCGGCAAAGCCGATCATCTCGCGCACCAGGCCGCCATCCGCCTGCTTTTCGACAAGCTCCATAAGGGTCATTCTGTCGCCGGTCATCGTCGTCTCCGTTCCAGGTTACAGGTCTTCCAACCCGAACCTGCTCCGAAAGACCGGCGGTGGCCACCAGCCTCACCCACGGCTGCGCGCTGCGCTACGCCGGGGCTCCGCGCGCGGCCCCATACACCACGTCCCGGGACACTGCCTTCTCGAATATCCGTAATGAAAAAGGCGAGACCGAAGTCTCGCCTTTTTCGTCTACCATGTAGTTCCTTTTCGGCCGGTGACCGAACCGGCGGGGCAGCCACAACAGAAGCGCCCGGAACCTTGCCTCCCCAGACTTGGGTCACCTTTAAATGTACACGGTGATCCGCTTTCTTATTGAAAAAAGCTATCACAACACCTGAGCTTGTCACGTTAAAAATGTCACACGCCCGCCACAATTCATTACAAATGCAAGGCGAAGCGGTTTTGTAATCTTAGATTGTTGACTGAAGCCCGCTTCAACTCAGGCTTCTCCCCGGATTCACACGTCCTTGGCTTGAGTTCCGGGGCGTTTCCCGTAAAACAGCCGTAAACTCCTCCGAAGCAGGATTCTCATGCGCCTTTCCCAGTATTTCTTGCCCATCTTGCGCGACGATCCCAAGGAAGCGGAAATCGTTTCCCACAAGCTCATGCTGCGCTGCGGCATGATCCGCCAGGAGGCGGCGGGCAGCTATTCATGGCTACCGCTTGGGCTTCGGGTGCTGCGCAAGATCGAGCAGATCGTGCGCGAGGAGCAGAACCGGGCCGGCGCCATCGAGGTGCTTATGCCCACGATCCAGCCGGCCGGACTCTGGCGCAAGTCCGGCCGTTATGAAGCATATGGCAAGGAAATGCTGCGCATCAAGGACCGGCATGACCGCGACATGCTGTTCGGCCCCACCAACGAGGAGATGATCACCGATATCTTCGCCCAAGGTGTCCAGTCCTATAAGGACCTGCCGCGCAACCTCTATCACATCCAGTGGAAGTTCCGCGACGAGGTGCGCCCGCGCTTCGGCGTCATGCGCGGCCGCGAGTTCCTGATGAAGGACGCATATTCCTTCGACTTGACGCGCGAGGCCGGCCAGCATTCCTACAACAAGATGTTCGTGTCCTACCTCAAGACCTTCGCCCGCATGGGCCTCAAGGCCGTGCCGATGCGCGCCGAGACTGGCCCCATCGGCGGCAAGGACAGCCATGAATTCCTGATCCTCGCCGACACCGGCGAGTCGGAAGTCTTCTTCGACCGCGCCTTCCATGACATGGACTGGCAGGCCTTCGAGATCGACTATGACGATGTCGAAGCCGTGGCTAAGGTGGTGGACGACTTCACCTCGAAATACGCCGCCACCTCCGAGATGCATGACCAAGCCGACTACGAGAAGCGCGTGCCCGCCGACCGCCGCGTGACGGGCAGGGGCATCGAAGTGGGCCACATCTTCTTCTTTGGCACCAAGTATTCGGAGCCGCTGGGTGCCGAGGTGCAGGGGCCGGATGGCAAGATGGTGCCCGTGCAGTCGGGCTCCTATGGCATCGGCGTCTCCCGCCTCGTGGGCGGCATCATCGAAGCCAGCCACGACGAAGCCGGCATCATCTGGCCGGAGCCCGTCGCTCCCTTCAAGGTCGGCCTTATCAACCTCAAGGCCGGCGATGCCGGCACGGACGCGGCCTGCGAGCGGCTCTATCACGCGCTCGAGTGCAAGGGCGTCGACGTGCTCTATGACGACCGTGACGAGCGCGCCGGCGCCAAGTTCGGCGCCATGGACCTGATCGGTCTGCCCTGGCAGGTCATCGTCGGTCCACGCGGCTTGAAGGACGGCATCGCCGAAGTGAAGAACCGCCGCACCGGCGAGCGCGAGAATGCGGCGCTCGACCAGTTGGTGGGCCGCTTCGCGCGCTGATGGACACGAGCCTTCCCGACACCAAGCCCTTCGCGCCCTTCGAATGGATGCTCGCCGGGCGTTACCTAAGGGCGCGCCGCCGGGAGGGCTTCATCTCCGTCATCTCGCTCTTCTCCTTCCTCGGCATCCTGCTGGGCGTGGCCACGCTGATCGTCGTCATGGCGGTGCTCAACGGCTTCCGCGCCGAACTGCTGGACAAGATCCTCGGCTTCCAGGGCCACATAAGCGTCTATCATGCGGATGCGTCGCCCATTGACGATTACCAGGATCTCGCGGGCAAGCTCGCCAAGGCGCCGGGCGTCACCCGCGCCGTGCCGTTGGTGGAAGGCCAGGCCATGGCATCGAGCCTTCAAAACAACACCGGCGCGCTGGTGCGCGGCATTTCCGAGGCTGACATCCAGAAGCTGCCCAGCCTCAACAACAAGGACCTGCGCACCGCCTTCAACAAGGACCTTGTGCCGGACGAGACGCCGTCGTTCAAAGGCTTCGACACGGCCGGCGGTGTGGCCATCGGCGAGCGCATGGCCTGGCGCCATCAGCTGGGGTTGGGCTCCCGCATCACCATCATCTCGCCCGATGGGCCGGACACCGTCATCGGCAACGCCCCGCGCATCCGCGACTATCCGGTCGTCGCGATCTTCAAAGTCGGCATGTCGGATTATGACGAGAACGTCATCTACATGCCGCTCTCCGAAGCGCAGGACTATTTCGTCACCGGCAATGGCGTGAACCAGATCGAAGTGATGGTCGACGACCCGGACAATGTTGACCGGTACGCCATGCCGCTGATGACGGCTGCCGGCGACGGCATGGCGGTGTCCACCTGGCAGGAGCGCAACTCCACCTTTTTCAACGCGCTGGCGGTCGAACGCAACGTTATGTTCCTCGTGCTCACCATGATCATCCTGGTGGCGGCGCTCAACATCATCTCCGGTCTCATCATGCTGGTGAAGGACAAGGGCCACGACATCGCCATTCTGCGCACCATGGGCGCGACGCGCGGCACGATCCAGCGCGTGTTCTTCCTGACCGGTGCGGCCATCGGCACGGCTGGCACGCTCGGCGGCTTCATCGTCGGCCTGCTGATCTGCCTCAACACCGAGCGCATCCGCCAGTTCATCTCATGGGTCTCGGGTGTCGATCCCTTCAACCCCGAGCTCTATTACCTTGCTCAGCTTCCGGCCCGCATGGACAGCTACCAGACGGTGCTGATCGTCGCGATGTCGCTCGCGCTCTCCTTTGCGGCAACGCTTTACCCCTCCTGGCGGGCCGCCAAGCTCGATCCGGTCGAGGCGCTGCGTTACGAATGAGTCCGATGACGCCAGCCCTCGTACTCAAGAACGTCGCCCGCTCCTATCCGGAGGGCAAGGGCCGGCTCAACGTGTTCAAGGACCTGAATCTCACCGTCAGGGCAGGCGAGATCGTGGCTCTCGCCGGCCAGTCAGGTTCTGGCAAGTCATCCTTGCTGCACATTGCGGGCCTTCTGGAAGCGCCCAGTGCGGGTGAAGTCTTCATCGCCGGCCAGAACTGCTCGAAACTCGACGATAAGGCGAGAACGCGCATCCGCCGCATCGGCATCGGCTTCGTCTACCAGTTCCACCATCTGTTGCCCGAATTCTCCGCCCTTGAGAACGTGATGATGCCGCAGCTCATCGCCGGCACGGCGAAGCCCGTGGCGAAGGACCGGGCCCGGGAGCTCCTCTCCCGCCTGGGCCTCGAACCGCGTCTCGAACACCGCCCCTCGGAGCTCTCCGGCGGCGAACAGCAGCGCGTCGCCATCGCCCGTGCCCTTGCCAACCGGCCGCTGCTGCTTCTGGCCGACGAGCCAACCGGCAACCTCGATCCCGAAACAGCCGCCCGCGTCCATGAAGAACTCCTCCGCCTGATCCGCGACGAGGGCCTGGGCGCCCTCGTCGCCACCCACAATCTGGAACTGGCCCAAGGCATGAGCCGGATTGCAAGGCTGGAGCGGGGGATGATCGTCGCCTAGTTCCTTCATCAGGGCTTTCGTGAGGGTGACGGTTGTTGACGTTGGCTGTTCATCACTCCACCTCCCCACGTGCATCCACCCTGCAAGCTGCCCTATACTCCCCCCATGTCCGAATCCCATCCTATCTTCGTGCATCTCCGCATGCATACGGCGTATTCTCTCTCTGAGGGTGCGCTCCAGATCAAGGCTCTCGCCGGGCTGGCGAAGGAGGCGAAGATGCCGGCGGTGGCCATCACCGACACCGGCAATCTCTTCGGCGCGCTCGAGTTCTCGGATGCCATGTGGGACAAGGGCATCCAGCCCATCATCGGCTGCACGCTCAGGGTTGACCTTGCGGAGCAGAAGGAGGGCGGCCTGAAGCAGGGTGGGGGCCTCCGCCGTGTCCCCTCGCTCGCCTTTCTCGCCAAGGATGAGCAGGGCTACCAAAACCTGATGAAGCTCTCCTCCCGGGCCTATCTTTCGAGCCCCGAGAATGCCGAGCACCATGTCGCCTGGGACTATCTCTGCGAGTATGCCTCCGGTCTCATCTGCCTCACCGGCGGTCCCGACGGCCCGGTCAATGATGCAGTGCTGGCGGGCCAGGGCACGCTGGCGGCGGAACACATCGAGCGCCTCAAGGGCCTGTTCGGCGACCGCCTCTATATCGAGCTGCAGCGCCACGGCGCCGCCAATGAGCGCCAGACTGAGCAGGGACTGATCGACCTTGCCTACCGGCTTGGCGTCCCATTGGTCGCCACCAACGAGCCCTATTTCGCCAAGGCCGAGGATTATGCCGCGCACGATGCGCTGATTTGCATCGCCGAGGGCGAGGTGCTGATCACCGAGGAGCGCCGCCGCCTGACGCCGGAGCACTATTTCAAGAGCCAGCAGGAAATGGCGGCCCTCTTCGCTGACATGCCGGAGGCGGTCGAGAACACCATCGAGATCGCCATGCGCTGCGCCTATCGGGTGAAGTCCCGCGCTCCCATCCTGCCGCGCTTTGCCGAGGGCGATGAGGCGGAGGAGCTGAAACGCCAGGCATTGGAAGGATTGTTGAAGCGGCTTGCCGTGACCGGCCCGGCCGCCGGCTTCTCGGAGCAGGATTACCGGGATAGGCTCGCCTTCGAGTTAGACGTCATCATACGGATGAAATATCCCGGCTACTTTCTAATCGTCGCGGATTTCATCAAATGGGCGAAGTCGCAGCAGATACCCGTGGGGCCCGGGCGCGGCTCGGGCGCGGGTTCGCTGGTGGCCTATTCGCTGACCATCACCGACCTCGATCCCTTGCGTTTCAAACTTCTGTTCGAGCGTTTTCTCAATCCGGACCGCGTGTCGATGCCGGATTTCGACATCGACTTCTGCCAGGACCGGCGCGATGAAGTGATCGGTTACGTGCAGCAAAAATACGGCGCGGACCGGGTTGCGCAAATCATTACCTTCGGCAAGCTGCAGGCGCGCATGGTGACGCGCGATGTGGGCCGCGTTCTCCAAATGCCCTATGGCCAGGTCGACCGGCTGTCGAAGCTCATTCCCAACAACCCGGCCAATCCGGTCAGCCTGGCGCAGGCCATCGAAAGCGAGCCGCGGCTTCAGGAGGAGCGCGACAAGGACGCAACCGTCCGCGCCCTCTTCGATCTCGCGCTGAAACTTGAAGGTCTCTACCGCAACGCGTCCACCCATGCGGCAGGGGTGGTTATCGGAGACCGTCCGCTTGAAGAATTGGTGCCGCTTTACCGCGACCCGCGCTCAAGCATTCCGGCCACGCAATTCAACATGAAATATGTCGAGAAGGCGGGCCTCGTAAAATTCGATTTTCTCGGCCTCAAGACGCTGACGGTCATCGACAAGGCACGGGCGCTGATCCGCAAGCGCCTGCCGGATTTCGACATGTCGGGAATCCCGCTGGTCGATCAGCCCACCTACCGCATGCTGGCGCAGGGCGACACCGTCGGCGTGTTCCAGCTGGAAAGTGCGGGCATGCGGGACGCGGTGAGAAGCATGCAAGCCGACAGGTTCGAGGACCTCATTGCGCTGGTGGCGCTCTACCGTCCTGGTCCCATGGCGAACATTCCGGTCTACTGCGCGCGCAAGCTTGGCCGCGAGACGGTGGAGTATATCCACCCGCTCACCGAACCGATTCTGAAGGAAACCTTCGGCGTCATCACCTACCAGGAGCAGGTGCAGCAGATCGCCAAGGATCTGGCGGGCTACACCTTGGCCGAAGCCGATCTTCTGCGCCGCGCCATGGGCAAGAAGATCAAGTCTGAAATGGATGCCCAGCGCCAGCGCTTCCAGTCTGGCGCCGTCAGCCGGGGCGTTGAGGCGGAGACCGCCGAGCGCATCTTCGATGCCTGCGCGAAATTCGCCGAATATGGCTTCAACAAGTCCCATTCCGCGCCCTACGCCTACATCACTTACCAGACGGCCTGGCTCAAGGCCAATCACCCCGTCGAGTTCCTCGCCGCCTCGATGACGCTCGACATGGGCAACACCGACAAGCTGATGCTGTTCCGGCGTGAGGCGCAGCGTATGGGCGTCAAGGTCATCCCGCCGTCCGTCAACGAGAGTGGCGTGGACTTCGCCGTGATCGAAGGAGCCATCCTCTATTCGCTCGCGGCCTTGAAGAATGTGGGCTCCGGCGCCATCGAGCACATCGTGAAGGCGCGTGACGAGGGCGGCCCGTTCACGTCACTGGGCGATTTCGCCGGGCGCATCGATGCCCGCCTCGTCAACAAGCGCGCGCTCGAGAGCCTCGCCAGGGCCGGCGCCTTCGATTGCCTTAACCCCAACCGCGCGGCGGTGCTGGATGCGGTCGAGTCCATCCTCTCCATGGCCAACCGCGCGGCGAGTGCGGCGCAGGCGGGGCAGAACGATCTCTTCGGCGGCGCGGCGAGCAGCCCGGACGATCTCGTGCTGCCGCGCCGCGATGCGTGGCTGCCGATGGAGCGGCTCGCCCAGGAGTTCGAGGCCGTCGGATTCTATCTCTCCGGCCACCCGCTCGACGACTATATGAAGCCGCTGCAGAAGCTCTCAGTCGACACCTATCAAGTCTTCCACGAAAAAGCCCTCACCAAGGGCGCGCGCGCCGCAAAACTCGCCGGCACCATCACCCACCGCCAGGAACGCCGCTCCAAGTCCGGCAACAAGTTCGCCTTCGTCGGTTTTTCCGATCCGACGGGCCAGTTCGAAGCCATCTGCTTCTCCGACACGCTCGCCGCCTGCCGCGATCTGCTCGAACCCGGCAAGGCGGTCATCGCCCGTGTCGAGGCCGACGTCGAGGGCGAAGAGGTGAAGCTGCGGCTGCAGGGTGTGGAGATGCTGGACAAGGCCGCAGCCCAGATGGCCGCCGGGCTCGAAATCTTCGTGCGCGATTCAAAACCGCTCGAGTCCATCGCCGCCCGCCTCACCAACGGCGGCCGCGCGCCGGTGCGCCTCGTCATGCTGATGGACCAGGGCCGGGAGGTCCACATCTCTCTCGGCAGCGCCTTCACCGTGACGCCGCAGATCCGCGGCGGCATCAAGGCCATTTCCGGCGTGGTGGACGTGCAGGACTTATAGGATTGATTTCTACTGCCCTCTCTGGTGAAGGTCGTAGAGGACCCCCGGATCAAGTCCGGGGGGTGGAAGGGGAAGCGCTCAGGGCGCAGTCGTGGCGAGCTTCACGCCAGAGGGCGCGGCGGCGAGACGGCTCATGGCCAGCTTGAGCGCGGCCAGTTCGGCCTCCATGGCAACGAAACGCGCATCTGAGGCGGCCAGCCTGGCTTCGGCATTGGCCAGCTTCGCTTCCGCGTCAGCCAGCTTGCGCCCCTGCTTCTGATATTCATTGAGCAGCAGGCTGGGGAGCGTCTCATAGGCCACCGACTCGGGCGTGCCCTGGTCGTTGTAGATCACCAGGTCCGGCATCACCTTCTCCACCTCCTCGGCGATCAGGCCATACTGAATGGGCTTGCTGCCGTCGGGGGCCGCTTCCTTATAGCGGAAGGTGACGGGGCGCAGGTTCATCAGCGGGCTGCTGGCGTCGCCCATGCTGTGCACGTCTTCCTTGTAGCGGATCGAGCTCTTGGTGGTGCCGATCTGACCATTGGCGTCCACCATCACCGCCTGGCCCTTGAGAACCTTGACGTTGCGGACACCGGCAATGAAAGTGCGGCTCTGCACGCCCGGCGTGCCGATGCGGATGGTGTTCAGATCGGCGGCATTGCCCACATTGCCGATGACGATGTTGTTGCTGCCATTGCCCCACTGCGAGCCCGCCCGATATCCAAGCGCGATGTTGTTGCTTCCGGTAAGGCGGATATCGTCTGAAAAGTCGCCGCGCCAGCCGGCTTCTGCGCCAAGAGAGGTGTTGTTACTGCCGGTCTGCTTGCCTCCCGCCTGATAGCCGCTAGCGGTGTTGTTGCTGCCGTCAGTATTGCCCCACAGAGCCGCGCTGCCGCTTGCGGTGTTGAAGCTGCCAGTCTGGTTCCTATTCAGTGCCGAGATGCCAGTCGCCGTATTCTCACTGCCCGAAACATTGTTGAAAAGTGCGAATGCGCCGCTCCCCGTGTTACCTCTGCCCTCCTTGTTTTTTATCATCGTAGCAAAGCCGATCGCGGTGTTGCTCTGACCTGTGGTGTTTGCTTCCAGAGTATACAATCCGATACAGGTCAGCGTGGAGCCAGGGCCAGAGCTTCCGACCCCCGGCTCACAGGGACCGGCACTGGCGCCGGTGGAAAGCGTTGTAACTATCGCCATGACGGCAAGGCCGGTGACGGTTAGCTGGGTGAGTTTTGCCATCGATCTTCTCCCTTGTCATCTTTTGGCTTTGAGCGTCGCGGCGGGACGCACCGCGTGGTGCAAGAAGCTTGATTATATAACTATGTCTAATTATGCGAAATGCGCAATCGTTTTCTCGCCCCCGCGGAGGTTGCGCACGTCACAGGTGGTTGTGGTTTGAGTCAATCATCCAACAGAAAACCTAAGGCCCTCAGCCCACGCGGTCTGTGATGGCCATCACACTTCATCAAAACTTTTGGCAAACTGGTATCACGTTAGGTAAGAGAAACGCGACTGTTCGCCATGACCGTTTGGCGGCGGAAAAACAAGAAGACCCCCGGATCAAGTCCGGGGTTGATGAGAGCGGAGCGGAAAGACCCCACGGGCAGGCCCGGCCGTCAGGAGAAGGGGGAGGGCTTGGCCGTGGCCCCGCCCAGCGCGTCCGGCCGGCTGGACAGTCGCCGCCGTCAGCCCGCGCTGACGCCGTTCTGCTCGTGCCGCAAGGTGGCGTCATTTCTTGTCATCCGGCAGCAACATCTTGGCATCCGAAACGCAACAAATGGCACGCGTTTCAGAACCGGAACTGCTCCCGCAGCACGCGCTCGGCCAGGCTGTGGCCGGGGTCGAACAGAATGCGCACCGCCTTGCTCTGGTCCTGGGCGATCTCCACCTCGCGGACGTGGCGGACCTCGACATGATTGGCGACCGCCGCCACCGGCCGCTTGTCGCCTTCCAGAATCGTGATGGTCACCTTGGCCTGATGCGGCAGGCTGGCGCCGCGCCAGCCGCGCCGGCCGCCTTGCCGAGCATCTGATGCGCCTCGACTTCCCCATACTCGACGAACTCGGCTATCTCCCCTTCGCCCAGTCCGGCGGCCAACTGCTGTTCCACCTGGTCAGCAAGCTCTAGGAACAGACCTCCATCATCGTCACGACGAACCTTGCCTTCGGGGAGTGGCCGACGGTCTTCGGCGACGCCAAGATGACCACCGCGCTGCTCGACCGGCTCACCCATCACTGCGACATCACCGAAACCGGCGACGACGGCTGGCGGCTCAAGAACCGGGCCTGACAAGACATCCCCAGGGCGCCCTCCGGCGATCCGCTGCGCTAAACGGTTTTTCTGGGATTGAGGACCCGCGTGCGGGTCACTGCACCTATCGCCTGGGCGATCTGATCGTGCTGATGGTCGCGGGGAGCCTGTGCGGGCTTGAGACTGCGGTTGACATGGCGCACTTCGCGGCAATGCGCAGGCCGGTCCTGAACCAGCGCGTGCCCTGTCGGCGGGCACCCAGCCACGACACCTTCTCCAGGCCCTCGCGTTTGCTTGATCCGCAGGCCCTCGCCAGTTCGGCGGTCGACGCGGTGCTCGCCTGATTGTTGTCCCCGGCCATCGAGGTGGTGGTGGCATTCGGTTGACGCTCGATCAACAAGAGAGGCGCTCCCGATACCAAGACAGCACCAACACCACACCCGGACGATCAAGCCAACCATCCGGGACACTACACTTGCCGGGATGACGGAGTTGGGGAGCGCGCGCTGCCTACTGCCGCCTGGTGAGCAGCGGCAGGCCCAGTGCGGAGGAGAGCGGCGCCGGATTGCTTGAGAGATAGGGCAGGCCGACACGGCCCCTGTCGCCAAGTTCGCCATTGGTCAGCAGCTGCATGCCGATCATGCCGGAGAAGCTGCAATTACCCGAGGTGACCGCGGGGATGCCGAAAATCTTCGATATCGGGTCCGGGTCATTGATGATGGTGGCCATGCCGAGGGTGCTGGAGAGCGGGGCCGCTTCGTCCCACATCGGGGGCGGATCGGTGTGGACGATGCCGGAGTTCACCGGAGAATGCGAGTCGAGGATCGTTTCCGCCAGCTTGCCGGCGCCGAAGGGGGCATAGACCGTCACCAGCGCACGGCCAGCGGCGACACCCTTGGCATAGATCCTGGCATCCGGCAGATGGACGCGGCCGAGCGCGATTTGTGCCGCTATGGCCGAAAGCGGCACGTCCGGCGTCGAGGGATTGACGACGTGGATGTCGTCATAGCCTTCTTCGCGCAGCTCCTCGACGGCCTTGGCGGCGGTGGCGGCGTCTGCGAACATCCGGGTGATTTCATTGCTCATTTCGGCTCCTTGTCAGTGCGGTGTCGGTTCGGGTTGGCGGTGCGGATCATCGGATAGGGGCGGTGGGAGAAGGGGCAGGTCCGGCGGGGCTCTTGATCAGGGCCGTGATGGTAACGATGGCGGCGATCAGCAGGATCACCTCCAGAATATAGACCGAGAGATAAGGCGTCAGCACTGCGCCGCCGTCAAGCGAAGAGAGCGCATCGCGGATGACGCCGCCCAGCGCCACGCCGATGCCGGCGGCGGTCGCCTGCACTGCGCCCCAAGCGCCCAGCGCAAGGCCGCGCTGCTCCTTGGGCGCGCTGTTCATGGTGGCGGTGAGCGTGCCATGGCCGAAAAGGCCAGCGCCGAAGCCAATGAGGAAGGTGCCCAGCCCGAAGAGCAGGGGCGACAAGAGCGGTGCAGCAAGAATGATCATCAGGAAGGCGGGAACACCGGCCATGGCGCCGAGCGAGGCCATGCGGAAGGCATCGAAGCCGCGGCTCAGCACATAAGATGCGAGGCTGAAGCCGATGAGGCCGCCCGCCGCCATGGCCGCCGTCAACAGCGTGGTGCGCGACACGGCAAGGCCCAGCACCTGGCCGCCATAGGGCTCCAGCATCACGTCCTGCATGGAGAAGGCCAGCGTTCCCACGCCCACCGCGATGAGGCGGGCCAGCGCCCTGTCGCCAGCCATGAAACTCGTCCAGCTTTCCTCGAAGGTCGGGTCCGGGGCAGCGCCGTGGCGCCGCTTGGCCGGACCGCGCGCCTCTTGCTTCCAAACGGCGATGCCGTTGAGCAGCAGCGTGGCGACACCGGCGCCCTGGATCACCTGCACGAGGCGGCCGGGCGAGAAATTGTAGAGGAGCGCTCCGAAGATCAGCGCACTGACGATCGAGCCCGCCAGCAGCGCCACATACATGAGGCCCACCACATTGGGCTGCTTCTCGGGCGGCGTGAGGTCGGTGGCCAGCGCCAGGCCCACGGTTTGCGTGGTGTTGAGGCCTGCGCCCACCAGCAGGAAGGCCAGCGCCGCGGCGATCTGGCCGATTATCGGCGGAATGCTGGCGGCATGTCCCTGCCGCGCCAGCACCAGCAGCGCGAAGGGCATGATGGCAAGGCCGCCGAACTGCACCAAGGCGCCCTTGTAGAAATAAGGCACGCGCTTCCAGCCGAGTTCCGACTTGTGAGTATCCGACTTGAAACCGATGAGCGCCCGGAACGGGGCGAAGACCAGCGGCATGGCAAGCATCACGGCGACGAGCGAGGCGGGAACGCCGAGTTCGACGATCATCACACGGTTCAGCGTGCCGACCAGCAGCACCAGCGTCATGCCGGCGCTGACCTGGAAGAGCGAGAGGCGCAGCAGGCGCGACAGTGGCACGTCCTCGGTTGCCGCATCCGCGAAGGGCAGATATTTGGCGCCGAGCCCGGTCCAGGCTCTCATCATGCTCTGGCTGATGCGGTTCATGGCGTATTGACGCTCAGGTGATGAAGATGGTCGTGCGGGAGGAGAGCCGGCCCATGGGGCGAACGCACCTCCCGCGCTGTCGTTGCCGTTCGGTCACGAACGGCCGCGTCATGTTACTTCGCGGCCAGTTTCGAGCCGCCGATGCTGTCATCGGGCGTCACTTTGACGGTGATGACGTAGCCGTCACCTGTCTTGGTGACATTCGACGCCACCGGAGCGATGGTGGTGTCGGCGGCCGCCATCTTGGCCTTGCCGCCCTGCCAGAAGTCCGACACCCAGGTGGTGTGCGTCATCACTGACGCATGGACCACGAGAGACGTCACCGCCACGCCGCCGATGAACAGCGGAAGGCCGACAGTCGGGTTGACGACGCACCAGATTCTACCTTGGTTCATGTCATGTCCCTCCTAGCCGAACCACGGCGAGTAGATATACGCCAAGAGATGAGCGAAGAGGGCGATCACAAAGAACACCCGCGAGCCATCGATGACGTGCTTATGCAGCTCTTCTGATTCCTTGATGGTGAGGCCGGTGGGCCACACCCTGTTCGGATCGTCCGACATTCTGCTATCCTCCAGACTGAGGTTGAGTTCGTGCTGGACCTGCACGCAGGTGCCCCGCCGCCTCTTCGGTGGCGGGACGTGGTTTCCTCGCGGTCCTCATGGATTGGGAACCGAGAGTTCGGGGTAGCTCTTGGCCATCGAGAAGCCATAGAGCGGTTTGTTCACGCCGTTGTGGCAGGTGGCGCAGTTGGTCTTGTAGACGTCGCCCATCGGACCCTTGCGGTTGGCGGGGAAGACGCCGGAGAGCGAAGAGATGTAGTTGGCGTTGATATCGCGCACCATCTGGATGCCGTGCCAGGCGGTGACGCGCTGCGGCCGGCTCTGCTCCCAGTTCGAAAAGGCGCGCGAGTTGTGGCAGAAGGTGCAGTTGACGCCGAGCGCGGTCGACATGTGCATCATCAGCGCATAGGTCGTCTCGGTCTTCTTGAAGTCGGAGCCTGTGTTGCCCGGCAGCGCCGTGGTGGCCTGGACGCGGATCGCCTCGCCCGGCTTGCTGATGAGCGGCGTGAACGGGTCATAGGGCAGCGACGCGAAGGCCGGGACCGGCTGGCCGGCGAGGTTCTGGCCGTCGCGGCTGGCCGCCATGCCGCCCGCCTGCCTGGGGCCGGGGTTGGTGTACCAGATATTGGCCGGCACCGGTTGCCCGCGGTGGCAGGTGTAACAGGTCACGCCCGTCCCGGCGACGTGGGTCTTGTAGGTTGAGTTGATGGTCCTGGTCATCTGCAGCATGCGCCGCGCCACGACCTTGGTGTAGACCTCGTCCGAGGCCATGTTCTCGACGTTATGGCAATAGGCGCAGCCGGCGTTGTCGCCCTCCTGCGGGGCCACCCACAGCGTGATGGCGCCCATCAGCCGGTTGAACTGCGCGGTGTCGAGATCGCCCAGCACCTGCACGTTCTTGTAGTTTTCCTTATCGTCCTTGACGAGCACGCCGTCGTTGGGAACGGGGTCGTCGGGCGTGGGCAGGGGGTTCGCCGCCTTGACCTTGGCCGCGAGTCGCGGGTTGACGGTGTGCTCCATGCCTGTGCCGCGGAAGCCCCATTGGGCCGACTCCATCGGCGGGCGCTCCCACTGCAGCATCATGGGAATGACGAGCAGGATGCCGATGACGCTGACGAGCAGCGAGGCGGTGAGGGTGGTTGCCGAGAGTTTCATGATCCGCTCGCTCCTATTGCGCCGCCGCCGGGTCGGCGATGGGGGCCGTCAGGTCGAAGGGATACATGGGCGCCACATGATGCTTCACCGCCCAGAGATACCAGTTGTCGACGACCGTGCCGGTCAAGAGAATGCCGATGCCGCCGACAAGCGGGCAGAGCACCGCGAACCACCAGGCCCAGCGGTGGATCGACTCCATGGTGGCGTTGAAGCCCATGGTCCAGCGCCAGAACAGGGCCGCGCGCTCGGACGCCGTGCCGCGGTCGATGATCTGCTCGATCTCGCGCTCGCCGCCCAGGCGCGACACAGAGAGGATGGTCGCGCCATGCATGGCGAAGAGCAGGGCCGAACCATAGAGGAAGGCGATCGAGAGCATGTGGAAGGGGTTGTAGAAAAGGTTGCCGTAGCGGATCGAGAAGGCCGCCGTCCAGTCGAGGTGCGGGAAGATGCCGAAGGGCACGGCTTCCGAGAAATTGCCCATCAGCAGCGGGCGGATGAAGCCCAGCACCAGGTAGAGCCAGATCGCCGCGGCGAAGGCCCAGGCGATATGCGTGCCCATGCCGAGCGCGCGGGCGCGCCGGTAGGTTCTGAGCCACCACAGCAGGATGGACGCGGTGAGGAAGAAGCCCGCCATCTGCCACCAGCCGCCTTCGCGCAAAGGCGCCAGGCCCAGGCCATATTTCGCCGGCGGCGGCTCGAGGCCCAGCCAGAACAGCTGGCGCACGAACTGGATCGGGTTCCAGTTCACCGAGGCCAGCATGTTGAGGCCGATGATCTCGATGGCGATGAAGCCGCAGAGCAGCGACATGATGCCGAGGCCGCCCAGATAAATGGGGCCGAGCTGCGCGTCGCCGATGACGCCCAAAAGCCAGTTGGTGGTGATGCCCTTTTCGCGCGGCCAGCTGCCGGGCTTCAAGGGCACGCCCAGATCGTCTGGTCCGTGAACCTGAACGCGGGTGAATATATTCTGATATTCGATCATCATGATATGAGTCCTATCCCGCCCGCGGCCATACCGGCAGGTCGAGCCACCAGTTCCACCATTCGGGCCAGCCGCGCGTCCAGAAGGGTCCGGAGATCACGATGCAGACGGCGCTGAAGAAGACAGCGCCCAGGGCCAGGAAAAGCCCCAGGCGGTGAATGCCGAGCGTGCCGATCGAGTAGCCGATGTGATCGCGGAAGAAGCTGTTTTCGTGTTCCGCTGTTTTCACCGGCTCGCCCTTGGCCGGGTTGGTGGCCGACAGCACGAGGCCGCCATGCATCGCCAGCGCCAGCGTGCAGGTGAAGAACAGGGTGATGGCGATCATATGCGCCGGATTGTAGTGGAAGTGGAGATACTGATAGCCGACGTTGGACACCCAATCGAGATGGCTGATGATGCCATAGGGAAAACCGTGGCCCCAGGCGCCCAGGAGGAAGGGCCGGATGATCTCGAGCGTCACATAGGCCAGGATGGCGAAGGAAAAGGCGACCGGCACATGAAGGCCGATGCCGAGCTTGCGGCAAATCTCCACCTCGCGCAGCGCCCAGGAGACGAAGGCGCCCGTGGCGCAGACGGTGATGATCTGCCAGAGGCCGCCCTGCTTCAGCGGCGCCAGTGCAAGGCCATAGCTGAGGTCCGGCGGCGCGATGTTGATCTGCCAGAGGTTCCATGTGCCGCCGATCGCCGCGCCATAGACGATGAGGGCGGTTCCGAGGACGGCGAAGAAGGCCGTGAGCACGCCGAAGAAGCCGACATAGAAGGGCCCGGCCCAGAAATCGAACAGGTCGCCGCCGATCAGCGTTCCGCCGCGGACGCGGTATTTCTTCTCGAAGCTCAGCATGGCCATGGTGGTCGCTCCTGCCGGTCCAACCGGCCCTCAAGTCCTGGGGTGGTCACGTGGACGGAACGCGCGGGGGAGGCACGTTCCGTCCACAAGGGTTGCGGAATGGACGGCCTCAGCCGGCCATCTCGCCGATCGTCACGTCCAGGCTCGCGGCCTTCTTCGCCACGCCGCCCTCGAGCCAGTTGAACCGGTCGGTGGACAGCAGGATGAAGTGGATGACGAGAGCGAGAACGAACAGGAAAGTCGCCATCGCGACGAGCGTCCTGCGCGGATCGAACAACAGCCAAATGCGCCACATGTCCAATCCTCCTTATGTGAACATCGACGTGAGCTGGTGCAGAAGCGGGCTCAGGTCGCTGCTTTGATAGCCATCGGGTCCAGGGATCCACGGGCGCCATTGCCACGCCAGGAAGTGGGCGGCGATCGCCACCAGCGTGAAACCAATGAAGCTCGTCATGAAGATCGAGTGGAATTCCTTGGCTTCGGCTTCGGTCAGGCCGGAAATGCCCGACCCTTTGTTATCGGCCATGTTACTGACCTCCGTCTGAGGGCCTTGTTGAAGGGCCTGTTACCGCTGAGTGACCGCGCGGCCCGGTTACCCGCCTTGCTCCGGAGAGCGCAGCGAATAGGAAACCCTTCACATGAAGACGAAGGGAATTGAGTTGTAGGTCGCGGCCTTGGCGGCGGCGAAGATCGACTTGCCGTCGTCATGGCCGCCGACCCGCGGGCGAACGCTTCGCGGCACGAGCCGGGTGGCGGCGATCGCCACGAAGAACACTGCGAAGGCCAGCCACATGAGGAGGCTGAACTCCAGTTTCGAGTCTTCCTGGCGGTGGGCGTTGATCATCGACATGCTGTTATCTCCCGATGTCAGATGGAAAAGGATGAGAGCTGGCCATCACGCGAGCTCCCGTGTTGCGTTGCGGACGTCGGCCTCGCCGACGCTAGGCGAACCATGTTTGCGCGCCTGGGCCTCGGCCCCGTCACGCAGGCGCTTGGCCGCCGATATGCGGACGAGCACCGGCTGGCGCTCCAGCCATTCATCGAGGAAGGACTTGGCCTCCGCATCCCAGGCGATCTCCTGCTCGCGCCTGGCCGGTGTGGCCTCCACCTTGTCCATGTCGGGGGCCAGCGGCAGAATGTTGAAAAGCGCATCGAACAGCGCGTTGCACACGTCCTGGATGAGATAGGTCGCCCCGGCATAACCCATGAAAGGCGTGCCCGTGTGGCGGCGGATGATGGCGCCGGGGAAGGAGGCAGGGATATACATGGCGCGGCCGCCGGCCTCGGCCGCATACATGCGCTCGTTGTAGCTGCCGAACAGGATGAGGGGCGTCTTTTCCTTCACCAGCTTGCGGATCGTCTCGTTGTCGGTCTTCTCGCCTGACTTGCGGGAAACCGCGAAGTTGCAGGGAAGCCCCATCTCCTCGCCGAGGAAATGCTCCAGCCCGCGGGCATAGGTTTCGGACGCCACCACGCCGAAGCTCGCCGTGCCGAAGAAGTCCTGCGTGACGGAGCGCCACAGGTCCCACAGCGGCTTGATGGTGGTGTGCTTCTCGCGTTCGATGAAGGGCTCGGGGTCCAGCCCCAGGATCTCGCCCAGCTTGCGCAGGAACTTGGTGGTGGAGTGCAGCCCGATGGGCGCCTGCAGATAGGGCCGGTCGAGGGCCTCGCACAGCTTGCGGCCGAATTCGCGGTACATGCAGATATTGGCATCAGCATTGACCAGCTTCGGCACGTCGGCCAAGTGGCTGCCGAGCGGGAAGCACATGTTCACGTCCGCACCGATGCCTTCGACGAGGCGGCGGATCTCGGCCAGGTCGGAAGCCGAGTTGAAGGTGCCGTAGATGGCGCCGATGATGTTGACCCGGGGGCGCTCGCCCTCCTTGCGCGGCTTCTGCGTCGGCACCTGCTTCTTCTTGGAGCCGAATTCCGTCCACAGCCAATAGAGCGCGCGGTCGGCCGACTGCCACTGGTCCTCGTCGATGGTGCGCGGCAGGAAGCGCTGGATGCCGGTGCCCTGCGGAGTCACACCGCCACCGATCATCTCGGCGATGGAGCCGGTGACCACCACGCTGGGCATGGACGGGTCGAGCGTCTTGTGGGCGCGCCGCATGGCGCCTTCGGTGCCATGCTGGCCGAGTTCTTCTTCGGACAAGCCCGTGACGACGATCGGCAGCTCATGCGGCGGCAGCGCGTCGGTATAGTGCAGAACGGAGGTGACGGGCAGGTTCTCGCAGCCCACCGGGCCGTCGATGATCACCTGCAGGCCCTTGATGGCGGTGAAGGCATAGACAGAGCCCCAGTAGCCCCCGGCGCGGTCGTGGTCGAGGACTAGCATGGCAGCACCTCGTACGTCACGGCGCCGGCCTCACCCATTAAAGCTCCGACATTCCGGCGAAAGCCGGGATGACGGCGAGTAGGGGCGCCCTCACCTGGAGCACCGTCATGTCGGCCTTCGCCGGGATGACGCCATTGGGGGGCAGTGCGCAACGGCTGATGACCGATAACGTGAATGGGCCTGACGTCTCTCATGTCCCCACCGCCTCTTCCGCCTTGGCCTTGGCCGCCAGCATGCCGGCATATTTCTTGCGGAAGTCGGGGCGGTCGACCGGGGTCTCCTCCCACACGCCCGCGGCATGGCCTTCGCCGACGCCGTTGAAGAAGTCCCGCATCTCGTCGAAGCGGCTCTTGTTGCCGAGAGCGGCGTTGATGACTTGCGCGAGCGAGCCCGCACCGGCAGGCCCCATGAGAGGCCGCGCCGAGATCAGGTTGGTGAAATAGAGCGCAGGCGTCGACAGCGACTTGGCCTTCTGCACCACCGGCGTGGTGCCGATGGCGAGGTCCGGCTTCACGTCCATCATCGCCGCAATGTCCTGCTCGAGCGACGCGCGATACTGGATGGTCACGCCACGGGCCTCGAGCCACTCGCGGTCGGCATCCGACCAGCGGGTCTTGGGGCAGGCGGTGCCGACGTAGGGAACGTCAGCACCACTCTCGATCAGCAGGCGCGCCACCAGAAGCTCGGAGCCTTCATAGCCCGACACCGTGATGCGGCCCTTGATGGGCTTCGCCGCCAGCGCACCCTTGATGGCGGGCAGGATGGCGTTCTGCGCCGCCGCGATCTTGGCCGGCGAAACATTGCAGGCATCGCCGATCGCCTGCAGCCAAGCGGCCGTGCCGTCATGGCCGACGGGGGCGGAGCCCACCACCGTGCGCCCGGCCTGCTCGAATTCGCGGATCGAGGCCGTGTAGAAGGGATGGATTGCCGCCACCGCGGCGCAGTCCAGGCCTGCGAACAACTCGCGCCATTCGCGCACGGGCACGACGGGGCCGGCGGCGAGACCCATCGGCTCCAGCATGCGGCCGATGGAGACCGGATCGACGGGGAACATTTCGCCGAGCAGCGTGACGCTTGGGAGGCTCCCACGCGCCGTGCGCGGAGCGGCGACGGGACCCTGCCGGATTTCTTCCGCCGCATATCGCAGCATGGCCCCCGAGAGCACGTCCTTCGCTTCCGCGTGAGTCGGAACGCCGAAGCCCGGCACGTCGATGCCGATGATGCGCACGCCGTTGATCTCCTTCGGGAGCAGCTGCAGCGGCACGCCGGAGGCCGTGGGAACGCAGAGATTGGTGATGACGATGGTGTCGTAATCCTCAGGCTTCGCCAGGTTGAACACCGCTTCGCGGATATCCTCGAACAGCTTGCCGGTGACGAGCGTTTCGGAATTGAAGGGCACGTAGCCAACACTGCGGCGCGCGCCATAGAAGTGCGAGGTGAAGGTCAGTCCATAGACGCAGCAGGCCGATCCGGAAAGGATGGTTGCGGTGCGGCGCATGCGGAGGCCAACGCGCAAGCTGCCGAAGGCGGGGCACATGCTCTGCGGCTGGTCATGGGGCCCGAGCGCATAGTCGCGCGCATATTGCTCGAGCACGTCGCTCTTGCCCGCGGCGGCCGCGGCCTTGCTCAGCTCCTCCTTGCCCGCATGGCAGGACATGCCGGAGACGTCCGCCGGTTTGGGCGCCGGCTCCGCTCCGGGTCTTGTCCTGTCGATGAGGGTGGTTGCCATGTGCCTTACACCGCGTCGTAGATGACTTCGAGGGACGGCTTCACGATCGGCATGCCGCCGCACATGTCTTCGAGCGAGGCGGGCTCCAGCACCACATTGCGGCCCACCGAGTCGCCCGAGAACAGGCCCAAGAGCCCGTCCTGGTCCAGCGGTGTGGGCCGCTGCGGGGGCGCGGTGGCCACATTTTCGGCGAGTTCGGCGAACATGGTGCCCCATTCGCCGCCCGGTCGGCCGATGATTTCGTAATTCGCGCTCTTGCGGCGGATGTCCTCATTCGCCGGAATGGCGGAGAGCACGGGAATGCCAACCTTCCCGGCGAAGGCCGCGGCCTCGCCTGTGCCGTCATCCTTGTTGATGACAATGCCGGCCACGCCGACATTGCCGCCGAGCTTGCGGAAATACTCGACCGCCGAGCAGACATTGTTGGCGACGTAAAGCGACTGGAGGTCGTTCGAGCCGACGATGATCACCTTTTGGCACATGTCGCGGGCAATCGGCAGGCCGAAGCCGCCGCAGACCACGTCGCCCAAAAAGTCGAGCAGCACATAGTCGAAGCCCCATTCATGGAAGCCGAGCTTCTCGAGCAGCTCGAAACCGTGGATGATGCCGCGCCCCCCGCAGCCGCGGCCCACTTCCGGGCCGCCCAGCTCCATGGCGAAGACGCCGTCGCGCTTGAAGCACACATCGCCGATCTTCACCTCTTCGCCCGCCAGCTTCTTCTTGGCCGAGGTTTCGATGATGGTGGGGCAGGCCTTGCCGCCGAAGAGGAGCGAGGTCGTGTCGCTCTTCGGGTCGCAGCCGATCAGCAGCACGCGCTTTCCTTGCTGGGCCATCATGTAGGAGAGGTTGGCGAGGGTGAAGCTCTTGCCAATGCCGCCCTTGCCGTAGATCGCGATGATCTGCGTCTCCTTTTTAGGGGTCGCGCCGGCGTCGATATTGAGGTCGATGCTGTTCATGCGAGCGCACTCCAGTCGAGGGCCATCTTGATGCAGTGGGGGTCGGTGAAGGCCTGTTCATAGGCCTCGGCCGCCGTGGCGGCGGATGCGTGATGGCTGATGAGGCCCTTGAGACTCAACCGGCCAGTGGAAACGAGCGACTTCACCGCCTGCATGTCCGCCATGGTGAACTCGGCGGCGATGCGGATCCGAGCCTCGCGCATGAAGGCAGGCGGGAAGGTGAAGGAAAGGGGCTCCTCGTAAAAGCCCGCGAGCGTGATCTCGCCCTGCTTCCGGAGCTTGGGGATGATCTGGTCGAGCAGGCCCGCAGCACCCGAGGCATCGCAGATCGTTGCGTAGTCGCGGCGTGTGTCCTGCTCGGGTGTCACAACGGCGTAGCCGGCGGCGCCGTCGTGACGCGCGGCATTGGTTTCGATGACGGCCGGCGCGTCGCCGCCCAGCGCCAGCGTGATGCGCGCGATGAGCCGGCCGAGCAGGCCATGGCCGATGACGAGCTGGGGCAGCGCGTGTGCGACCGCGTGATGCGCGGTGGCGGCCAGTGCGATGAGAATGCCTTCCTCGCCGCCGATTCCGTCGAGCTTCACGGCGCGGGAGGCCTGCAGCACGATGCGCTTGGCGGCGCCGCCGAACAGGCCCCTCACGTCCTTGTAGCAATTGGCGCCGGGCACGAAGACGAGGTCGCCCTCGGCAAATCCCTCAGCGGGGTGGGTGACGCGCGCCACGGTCTCGTATCCGGGAACCAGCGGATAACCCATGCCGGGGAAGCTGGGCATGCGGCCCGCCCAGAGCAAGCGCTCGGTGCCCGACGAGATTCCGCTCCACACAGCATCGACGACAAGGTCGTCCGCCTTCGGCTCCTGTAATGCCACCGTCCTCAGCGCCAGTTTGCCCGGCTGTTCGAGAACGACTGCGACCGTTTCCATCCTCGGCCTCCCCGGAAAGTCCGGCCAGCTCCCCAGCCGGCCCACAGACTCCCTGACTGTCAGCTTACTCTTACACTCTTGTGTGTCAATAGTTAGATACAGTCTGTCCGCCATGCCGGACTGACAGTTCCGGTGCATGCCTGCGGCACTATCCCGGCCTGCCCCTCGATCTTCCCCTCCCCCTTGTGGGCAGGGGCAGCGGTGGGGGGGGCCGCGAGTCGGATTTTCATGAAGGGGGTGCGGGTCCGCGAGTTGGGCTTTTCATGACAGTCGATGCCCAGCTTCTGCCACCGGAAGGCCGCTGGACCGCCATGTGCAACGATGTCCACTCATCCGGCAGCAACCGGAACCGGTGACATTCGATAGCCTCCGGCAGCAACCGGAATGCGCTCGGGCAGCATCCGAAAAGCATCCGAAAAGCATCCAGAAAGCATCCCAAAAGCACCCAGCATGCATCCGCCTGAGCGTGCTACGGCATGGTCATCCGCAACAGGCCGGATACAACCGGATTGCGAGTCGCCACCACCTCGACTGACGCGAACCCGGCATCCTTCGCCATGCGGCCGATCTCGTCCGGGGTGCGGGTCTTGCCCTGGCCCATGGCGGCGAAGTAGAGGCCGAAATAGGCGTCCGCCACGGGGGCGGTGGCCGTCAAGCCCGACAGGGGTTCGGCCAGGATCAGCGTGCCGCCGGGCGGCAGCATGCGGGCCACGGCAGCAAGCAGCGTGCGCACCGCCGCGTCGTCATGATCGTGCGTGATGCGGATCAGGGTGGCGCAGTCGGGGCCCTTCGGCAGCTCATCGTCGAGGAAACTTCCTCCGTGAATTTCAAAGCGATCTCCGAGGTTTGCGCGTGCAAGTTCGGCCACTTTGGGAAGATCGAAGAGGCTCAGTTTCAGCTGTGGATAACGCGCCGCGGCGGCCTTCAGGAAGGCACCGTTGGAGCCACCGATGTCGATCACGTGGCTGTGGCGGCTGAAGTCGTAGGAGGCGAGGATCTCGGCGGCCACCGCAGCTTGCGAGGCGGCCATCAGTGCGGTGTAGCCGGCCGCGTTGCGCTGGTCGCCATAGCTCCAGAAGTCCTTCAGTTGGTTATCTTTCTTGGCGCCCGACAGCACGCCAATGGGGTCCGTCAGGTCGGCATAGAGCAGGCTGTGGTGGGTGATGAAGCGGGCGATCCAGGGGTTGCCGGCGAGTGCCGCGCCATGGATGCCCAGCGTCACCTCTCCGGTGCTGGTGCGTTCCAGAATGTCGAGCGATATCGCGGCCTTGAGCAGGCGTTCGGTGCGGTCCGCCGGCCAGCCGATGCGCGCGGCGATAGCGGCGGTGGAGAGGGGCTGGCCCTGCAGCATCTCGATGAGGCCCAGCTTCACCGTGCAGTAGAGGACCTGGGTATAGGTGAAGCCTGCGAGGAGGTCGAAGAGCTGCCGCGAGCGCGCCCGGCTCACCGGCCTAAAGGGCGGAAAATCCAAGGCAAATTTCTGGAAGCGGGGAGAGGCGAGCAGGCCGTTGCGCAAAGTTCGCCACCGGTCCCAGGCACCTCCAAGCAGGCTCATCTCACGCAGCGGCGGTGCGCGCCGAAAGGCCGGTGACGAGGCTCCGCGACACCCCTTCGATCTGCTTCGCCAGCACCTCGCGCCCCGGACAATCCGGAATGGCGTTCCGCGCTGCCTCGAGCAGGTCCTCGAAATGCGCCATGGCGCCGTCAAAGCCCAGTTCTGCAACGAAATTCGGGGCGTGATTGGCCTCGTCCTGGTGCACCGGCTTGCCCAGCTTTTCAGCCGATCCCGCCACGTCGCGCAGGTCATCCGCCACCTGGAAGGCCTCGCCGATGGCAAAGCCCAGCTTCTGCCAGCCGAAGGGTTCATAGCCCTGCGACGCCGCCCCACCCATGGTGCAGGCCGCAAACAGCGCCCCCGTCTTGGCCCGCTGGTAGCGCACGATATCGATTGAAGGCTCGCATTCCCACGCCTGGCCGGCGCAGATGCCCGACGGCCCGCCCACGCAGCGCGCGAGGATGCCGGAAAGCTGCGCCACCCGCTCTGTCCGGAGCGCCAGCCACTCGAAGCCGAGCACGATCAGCGCATCACCAGTCAGAACCGCAATCCTCTCCCCAAACGCCGCATGCACCGAGGGCTTCCCCCGCCGCAACTCTGAGTTGTCAAAGCAAGGCAAGTCATCATGCACCAGCGATGCGCAATGGAGGATCTCCACGGCGGATGCAAAAGCGATTGCGGCGGATGCATATTGCGTTGCCGCCGTTGCATTTTGCGTTGCTGCCGTTGCATTTCTGGATGCTTGTTGTTGTGCCGCCATTGCGCTCATGGATGCGCCTTGTCCGGTTGCCGCAGCATGTCCCGATGAGCCGCAGGCATTGCTGACCGCGAGCACCAGACGGGGGCGGATTCGGGCGCCGCCGGGGAAGACAGCGTGGCGGAGAGCCTGGCTCAGGAGGGGTGGGCAATCGCCGCCTGCGGCATGGCCCACTGCCTGTTCGAGTTCCTGTTCGAGGCGGAGTCCGATATCCATGGGGTATCTCCCGTAGTCGTCAGAATGAAACGTCACTTGCGACTGTAAAGGAATATTGACATAGTAATCGTAGCTCCGCAACAGGGAAGCCGCGGGACGGAATGTCAAGGGATCGCACCATCATCATTGGGGCCGGAATGGGCGGGCTCGCGGCCGCCCTGAGCCTCGCCGCGAAGGGCGAGGAGGTGCTGGTGATGGAGCGCCAGCAGGCCCCCGGAGGCAAGATGCGGCGGCTTGACGTGGCGGGCCATGGAATCGATGGCGGTCCCACCGTCTTCACCATGCGCTGGGTGCTGGAGCAGATCTTCGCCGAGGCGGGGGCCGAGCTTTCAGACCATGTGACGCTCGAACCCCTTTCCATCCTCGCGCGCCATGCCTGGAGCGCGACGGAGCGCCTCGACCTCCATGCCGACCTCGCGGCCTCGGCCGATTCGATCGGCGACTTTGCGGGGGCTGCGGAGGCGCAGCGATTCCTGACATTCAGTGCAGAGGCGAAGCGCATCTACCGGACGCTGGAGAAGCCCTTCCTTTGTGCGCAGCGGCCAAACCCGGTGTCGCTGGCGATGTCGAATGGCCTCTCCGGCATAAGGGACGTGGCGCGCATCAATCCCTTCGAGACGATGTGGAAGGGGCTCGCACGGCATTTCCGCGACCTGCGGCTGCGGCAGTTGTTCGGGCGCTATGCCACCTATTGCGGGTCATCGCCCTTCCTCGCCCCCGCCACGCTGATGCTGGTGGCGCATGTGGAGCAGGCGGGCGTGTGGAGTGTGAAGGGCGGCATGCATGAGCTGGCGCTGGCGCTGGAGGGGCTGGCGCGGCGCAAGGGTGTCAGTTTCCGCTATGGCGAGGATGTGACGGAGATCGGCACGGAGCGCGGACGCGTGGCGTGGGTGAGCACCGTCAAGGAGCGATTCGATTGCTCCGCGGTGATCGTAAATGCCGACTCGCAGGCGGTGGCGGCGGGGTTGCTTGGCGGCGGCGTGAAGTCCGCTGTTGCGTCCATTCGGCCGAAGCAGCGCTCGCTCTCCGCCATCACCTGGGCGGCGGTGGCGGAGACATCGGGCTTTCCGCTGGCGCGGCACAATGTGTTCTTCTCGCGCGACTATGCGCAAGAGTTCCGTACACTGAGCACCGGTTATCCGGACGAGCCCACCGTCTATATCTGCGCGCAGGACCGCGAGGGGCATCAGGGCGGGCCGGAGCGGCTGCTGCTGCTGGTCAACTCGCCGGCTAACGGCGATCATGCGCCGCAAGCCTGGGCCCGAGTCGAACTCGCCATGCGCGAGAAGCTCGCGCAATGCGGGCTCTGCGTCGATTTCAAACCTGACAGCACGATCATCACCGACCCAGCCCGCTTCCATGGCCTGTTTCCGGCCACCGGCGGCGCGCTTTATGGGAGGGCCTCGCACGGATGGATGGCATCATTTCAGCGGCCCGCGGCGCGCACGCGCATTCCGGGCCTGTTCCTCGCGGGGGGCAGCGTGCACCCGGGGCCGGGCGTGCCGATGGCCATGCTTTCGGGGCGGCTGGCGGCGCAAAGCCTGCTGGCGTCCAGGGCTTCGACGAGGGCGTTCCACAAGGCGGTTACCGTTGGTGGTATCTCGACGGCCTGAGCGATGACGGCCGCCACGGCCTCACCATCATCGGCTTCGTGGGCAGCGTGTTCTCGCCCTATTACGCGCGGGCGCGGCGCAGTGGCGATGCCGACCCCGAGAACCACTGCGCGCTGAATGTCGCGCTCTATGGCGCGGGCGGGCACCGCTGGGCCATGACGGAACGAGGGCGGCGCTGGATCTGCCGCGATGCGACGAAGTTTGTGATTGGCCCGAGTGCGATGCGCTGGGAGGATGGCGCGCTCATCATCGACATCGACGAGGTGACGGTGCCGATCCCCTCGCGGCTTCGGGGTCAGGTGCGACTGACGCCTTCGGCCATCTGTTCGCACGAGGTGCGGCTGGACTCCCAGGGCCTGCATGTGTGGCGGCCGGTGGCGCCTTTCTCGCGCATCGAGGCCGTGTTCGAGAAGCCGGCGCTGCGCTGGAGCGGCATTGGTTATCATGACTCCAACTGGGGAGCGGCGCCTCTGGAGGAGAGTTTCGAAAGCTGGGTGTGGTCGCGCGCGGCAATGAAGGATGGTGCGGCCATCGTCTATGACACCGTGCTGCGCGATGGTTCGAACGCTGCCTTCGCGCTGCATATCGGTGCCGAAGGTGGCGTGACGGAGATGCCCGTACCGCCACGCCGGGAAATGCCCACGACCTTCTGGCGCATGGCGCGGCACATGCGGGCGGAGCGGCACTTCGAGGCAGTGTCGCTGTTCGAGGACTCGCCGTTCTACACGCGCACGCTGCTGAAGGTGGAGACGGAGGAGGGAAGGGCGGATGCCTTCCACGAGAGCCTGTCGCTGACGCGGTTTAGGAACCCCGTGGTGCAACTGATGCTGCCGTTCAGGATGCCAAGAAGAGGGTGAGTATCAGTGCGTCGTTCGAGGTGAAGAAGAGGTCACTACTCTCACAGTGCGAGTGATCGAAGCATCTTTTTAATTGCCATATCGGGCAATACTAACTCAGCTCAACTTGTCTATGGCTTCTTATCCCGCTTCAGCTTCCACAATTCCCAGAAGGCCCAGCCGAGAACGACGCCGGCAACGAGGATACCTTCCGCGAGTGCGAGGCTGCCGCCACTCATTGATTCTGCCTTTCCAGCCGGGTGAAGAGGTCGGTGAGCCACTGGGCGCGTTCGTCAAGCGTGCGCGGGGGGTGGATGGGCTGGCCGGCGCTGGCCACGGCGTCGATGAGGAATTGCGCGGAGGCGATGGCGGGGACATCGGAGCGCGGCGCGGATGCGAGCGAGGCTGTGACAGCCTGTGCGAGGAGTGCGAGCTTGCGCGGCGTGGGAACGGTGGCGCGGCGGGTGATGCTGTCATGACCGTTTTTTTCCACCGCACGGCCGATCTCGGCATAGAGGAGGCGGGCTGCGTGGATCGACGGGCGGCAGGCCGCCGGCAAAACGGCGATGCCGGAGAGGCTCTGAACATAAAGCCGGCCGGCCTCCGCCAGCAGGCGCTGGAGAACCCCGGCGAGCGCAGGCGATGGACGTGGCGTTGCAACGAAGGCCCCGGCGTCAAGACCTGCCTCCGCCATCCAGTCCAGCGGCAGGTAGATGCGGCCGTTGCGCGCATCCTCGCCCACGTCGCGGGCGATGTTGGTGAGTTGCATGGCGACACCGAGATCGCAGGCGCGTGCGATGGCCGACGGGTTGCGCACCTGCATGACCAGCGACATCATCGCTCCCACCGTGCCGGCGACGCGCACAGCATAGGCGTGGAGATCGTCCAGCGTCGGGTAGCGGCGGCCCGCGGCATCCCAGGCGAAGCCCTCGATCAGGGCTTCGGGGATTTCCCGCGGAATGGCGAAACGCAGCGCCACGTCGGCGAAGGCGCGGTCGGCGGGTTCATTGTCCGGCTGACCCCGGTAGATGCGGTCGAGGCGCCCCAGCAGCATGTCCACCGCGGCGCGGCTGCCGGTCGAGCCATCCACCAGGTCATCCGCCACGCGGCAGAAGCCATAGAGCGAGCGTGACGCATCGCAGACGCGCTGCGGCAGCAGCAGCGAGGCGGTGTAGAAGGTCTTCGACCCGTCGCGGATCATCTGCCGGCACTGGGCGAGATCGGCGGGCGAGACGAGCGAACGGTCAGGCGAAGGCGGACGCATCGGGCACCACGGAATCGAGGATTCTTGCCGAAGAGATGACACCGGGAATGCCCGCACCCGGATGGGTGCCGGCGCCGACGATGAACAGGTTCCCGATGTCTTCCGAGCGGTTGTTGGGGCGGAACCAGGCGCTCTGCAGCAGCGTGGGCTCGAGCCCGAAGGCAGCGCCCTTGGTGGAGGAGAGACGGGTTTCGAAATCGATCGGGGTGATCAGCTTCTCGGTGACGATATGTTCCCGGAAACCGGGCATCAGGGTGCGGTCGAGGTGCCCGGCGATGGCGGCCTTGTAGGACGCCGCACGGCTCGTCCAGTCGATACCGGAATCCTGGTGCGGCACGGGCGAGAGCACATAGAAGGCATCGCAGCCAGCAGGCGCGAGGGCGGGATCCGTCGCGGTGGGGCGGTGGAGATAGAGGCTGAAGTCCTTGGCCAGGGTCTTCTTCTCGAAGATGTCGTGCAGCAGGCCGCGGTAGCGCGGTCCCATGAGGATGGTGTGGTGGGGAACGTCCGTGTACTGACGGTTAGTGCCGAAATACCAGACGAAGAGGCTCATGGAATAGCGGGCGCGGGCGAGCTTCGCATCCGACCAGCGCTTGCGCGGGGCGTTGGCGAGCAGCTTCGTGTAGGTGTGGGCGGTCTCGGCATTGGAGACGACGATATCGGCCTTGATGGCGCGGCCATCGGCGAGGCGCAGGCCGGTGGCCCGCGCGCCCTCGCAGGTGATCTCAGCCACCTCGCTGTTGAGCACGATACTGCCGCCCTGGCGCTCCACCAGCGCCGCCATGGCCTTGACGAGCGCGCCGGTGCCGCCCATGGCGAAGTGCACGCCATATTGCCGCTCGAGATAGGCGATCATGCTGTAGATCGCTGTGACCTTGAACGGGTTGCCGCCGATGAACAGCGGGTGGAAGCTGAGCGCCATGCGGATCTTCGGGTTCTTGACGCGCGCCGCCACGTGCTGGTGCACGGTGCGCCAGGCGCCGAGGCGCAGGAGGTCCGGCGCTATCTTCACCATGTCGAGCGGCGAGCCGAAGGGCACGTGGCCCAGCTGTTCGAAGCCGATGCGGTAGATCGCCTCGCTCTCCGCCATGAAGCGTTCATAGCCCTCGACGTCACCCGGCGAGATGCGCCGCACTTCCTCGCGCATGCGGGCGGGGTCGGCGCAGCAGCTGATCACCGTGCCGTCAGCGAAGCGGATGTCGTAGAAGGGGTCGACTGGCTTCAGCGTCACGTCGTCCGAGAGCTTCGCCCCTGCGAGCGACCACAGCTCGTCGAGGATGAAGGGTGCGGTGATGATGGTGGGGCCGGCATCGAAGGTGAAGCCGTCCTGGCGGAACACGCAGGCGCGGCCGCCGGGCTGCTCCAGCTTCTCGAACACGGTGACGCGATAGCCCCTGGCGCCCAGCCGGATGGCAGCCGCGAGTCCGCCGAGGCCACTGCCGATGACGGCGGCATGGGGCCGCCGGTCAGCCGTCTGGCCGGGCGGCGGGGGATGGTCGATGTCTGTAAACATCCGTTGACAGTAGAAACCGTCAGCCGGGATTTGGCAAGGGGGCAGAAGAAAGATTGTCGGTAGCACACGATATGACCGGTTTAAGTAGCACACGATCTGTCCGGTAGGCTGGCCCTTTTTTGGGGGTCAGCATGAGCCGGACGGAAGCCCGAAGGGTTGTGCGAATGATGAAGTTCATGAGCGTTTTTGGCCGT
>NZ_JADCDB010000037.1 GCF_020252395.1 Aestuariivirga sp. | reverse complement strand
GCTTAAATCCGCTCAGCCGCAACACCTGTGGAAATGTGGACAAGGCTCCGCCTTGCCCACAGTCCCACAGGAGAACAAAAGACAAGAAGCGGACATTTGATGTGCTACCAAAACCGGACAAGTTAATTAGCTATCGACACTCCCATCGCAGGTCTCCATGCCGAATCAACATGAACACTGAATCACCAAACAGGCCCTAAGAAAATCCGCGATTCCGCTAAGCGTGAAAATGCTCTAGGGGCTGGTGCGCTTCTGCTTTCGCTGCCGCCGCCAGTCGGTGAGGATATGCAGGAACAGGGCCGCGAAGACGATGGCGCCGCCGAGAATGGTGCGCGCCGACGGCACCTCGCCATGGAAAATCCACACCCACACCGGTCCCAGCACCGGTTCCAGCGTGCCCACCAGCGCGGCGAGCGCCGCCGGGATGAGGCGTGCGCCGGTGACGAACATGGCAAGACCCGCGCCAAGGTTCACCGCGCCGAACAGGAAAAGCCAGCAAAGGTCGTGCAGGCTGACGGCCAGCGGCCCCGACAGGAAGAAGGCGGCCGCGCAGGCCATGGCGGTGCCAAGGCAGACGGCCGGCGTCATCCGCACCTCCGGGTAATGGCGCGTGATGACGATCGCCGCTGAGAACATGATGGTGATGACCAGCGCCAGCCCATCGCCCAGGGGCGAAACCTCGCCCGAGACCGAGGACGAGACCATGATGGCCACGCCGCCGATCACCGCGGCGATGGCGGCCCAGGTGGCGCCATTGATGCGCTCGCCGAACACCATCCAGGCCAAGAGCCCGGCAAACAGCGGTGCCGCCGCCTGGGTGAGCAGGATGTTGGCGACGGTCGTATACTGCAGCGCCACCACGAAGCAGGACGAGGCGACACCGAAGCAGACGGCCACGCCAAGGCCCGGCAGCCCCATGTTGCGGAACATCGCGGCGGTGGCTTTGGGCCCGTCGCGCCACAGCATGAAGAGCAGCAGGAAGGAGGAGGCGAAAAGAGCGCGCCAGAACACCACCGTCCATGGGTCAGCGACATGGATGAAGCGCGCAATGGTGCCGCCGAAACTCCAGGTGATGGCGGAGCCTGCAACCAGCAATACGCCGAGACGGAACTCGGCGGCGGGGGAGCGCAGGTGAAGCGGGTGAGCGGAAGGCATGGTGGCATCGGATTAGCGCCTGGCCGCCCGCTACCACAAGCGCCAGCCGGTGGCGAGCCATGGGGTCAAGCACGGCAAACGCCCCGGCCTCCCGGCCGGGGCTCTTTCTGTCGCGTCCCGAGGGATCGGCTCAGCAGCTGTAATACATGTCGAACTCGACCGGGTGCGGCGTCATCCGGTAGCGGTCTTGTTCCTCCTGCTTCAGTTCGAGATAGCTCTCGATCTGGTCCTTGGAGAACACGCCGCCCTTGAGCAGGAACTCGTGGTCGGCTGAAAGCGAATCGATCGCCTCCTGCAGCGAACCGCAGACGGTGGGGACCTTGGCGAGTTCGGCGGGCGGCAGGTCGTAGAGGTTCTTGTCCATGGCGGGGCCGGGGTGGAGCTTGTTCACGATGCCGTCGAGGCCCGCCATGACGATGGCCGAGAAGCAGAGATAGGGGTTGGCGGTCGGGTCGGGGAAGCGGACTTCGACGCGCTTGGCCTTGGGGTTCGCCGTGAAGGGAATGCGGCAAGAGGCCGAGCGGTTGCGCGAGGAATAGGCGAGCAGCACCGGGGCCTCATAGCCCGGCACCAGGCGCTTGTAGGAGTTGGTCGACGGGTTGGTGAAGGCGTTCAGCGCCTTCGCGTGCTTGATGACACCGCCGATGAAGTAGAGGCAGGTTTCCGAGAGGTCGGCATATTGGTTGCCGGACATCTGGGTCTTGCCGTCCTTCCAGATCGAGAAGTGGCAGTGCATGCCCGAACCGTTGTCGCCGAAGATGGGCTTCGGCATGAAGGTCGCCGTCTTGCCATAGGCGTGCGCCACATTGTGGATCACATATTTGTAGATCTGCATGTGGTCCGCGGCGGTGACCAGCGGCTGGAAGCGGGTGCCCAGCTCATGCTGCGAGGAGGCGACTTCGTGGTGGTGCTTCTCGACGATCAAACCCATCTCGCCCATGGTGGACAGCATTTCGGAGCGCATGTCCTGCGCCGAGTCCATCGGGTTCACCGGGAAGTAGCCGCCCTTGGTGCGCATGCGGTGGCCCATGTTGCCGGTGTCGTAGTCGCGGTCGGAGTTGGACGGCAGCTCGACCGAGTCCAGCTTGAAGCCGGTGTTGTAGGGGGTGACGGCGAACTTCACGTCGTCGAAGATGAAGAATTCCGCCTCGGGCCCGACGAACACCGTGTCGCCGATGCCGGTCGACTTGAGATAGGCCTCGGTGCGCTTGGCGATCATGCGCGGGTCGCGCGCATAGCCTTCGCCCGTGCCGGGCTCCAGAATGTCGCAGAACACCGAGAGCGTGGTCTGGGCATAGAAGGGATCGAGATGCGCGGAGGACGGGTCGGGCATCAGCACCATGTCGGACTCGTTGATGGCCTTCCAGCCGGCGATCGAGGAGCCGTCGAACATCAGGCCCTCGGCCCAGGCATCCTCGTGCATCTGGCTGACGTCCATGGTGAGGTGCTGCATCTTGCCGCGCGGGTCGGTGAAGCGCAGGTCGACGTACTTGACGTCCTTGTCCTTGATCAGTGCGAGGACGCCGGAAACGTCCGTGGGCTTGCTCATGATGATCTTCCTCTGGTCTGTGCTGGTTTCTTGTTGCGGACGGGTCAGAGCGCGTCCGGACCGGACTCCCCGGTACGGATGCGGATGGCTTGCTCTATGTTGGAGATGAAGATCTTGCCGTCGCCGATGCGGCCGGTGCGCGCGGCGTTCTGGATCGCCTCGACGGCGCGCTCCACGAACTCGTCCGCCAGCACCACCTCGATCTTCACCTTGGGCAGGAAGTCCACCACGTACTCGGCGCCGCGATAGAGTTCGGTATGGCCCTTCTGGCGGCCGAAGCCCTTGGCCTCGGTGACCGTGATGCCCTGCAGGCCCACCTCCTGCAGCGCTTCCTTCACCTCATCCAGCTTGAAGGGCTTGATGATCGCCTCGATCTTTTTCATGTGCTTGACAGCCTCGCGTATTTTGCCGATTAGAATGCATGCCTTGTGCCAGTTTCCGCGGGCTGTTGAATCAGTGGCTTGCAGGGGAAGCCTGAAATTTGAGCAGATCGACCTGACCGGAAATTGGGCTGTACTGCCTAATTCTCAGGCACTTTGGCGTGGCCGTCATGAGGAAACATCTTTCCTGGTCCGCGCCGGGATGATGGCATGAGGGGGTGTGGCGGGGGCCGGTGGAAGGGGTAATTCCCATTGGGGACAAAAGGCATTAGCCTCGCCTCATGACCCATGAACTTCTCACCCCGGAAGAGATGTACCGTGCCGATGCGCTGGCGGCAGCGGCCGGCGTGCCGCCGCTCGCCCTAATGGAGACGGCGGGGCGGGTGGTGGCGGACGAGATCGTGCGGCGCTACGGCGCGCGGCCGGTGCTGGTCCTCTGCGGGCCTGGCAACAATGGCGGCGACGGCTTCGTGGTGGCGCGTTACCTGAAGGCCTGGGGCTGGCCGGTGCGGCTGGCGCTGCTGGGCGAGCGCGCGGCGCTGAAGGGCGACGCCGCAGCCATGGCGGCCCGCTGGGAAGGGCCGGTGGAGGCGGTGGGCGACATGATCGGCGCGGGGCTGATCGTCGATGCGCTGTTCGGGGCGGGGCTGTCCAAGGATTTTCCGGAGGCGCTGGCGGGCGCGATCAACCGGGCGGGCTGCCCGGTGGTGGCGGTGGACGTGCCGTCGGGCCTCGACGGGCTGACCGGCCAGCCGCGCGGGGCGAGCGTGCGGGCCGAGGTGACCGTCACCTTCTTCCGCAAGAAGCCCGGCCATGTGCTGCTGCCGGGCCGGGAACTGTGCGGCGCGGTGGCGCTGGCGGACATCGGCATACCTCGCTCCGTCTTGCAGGAGATCCGCCCAAGGGCTTCCATCAATTGCGGAATCCGCCTCCCGCAACCGGCGCCGGGCGGCCACAAGTATGGCCGCGGCCATGCCGTGGTGGTGTCCGGCGGGCCGCTCCACACAGGGGCCTCGCGGCTGGCGGCGGAGGCGGCGCTGCGGAGCGGGGCGGGGCTGGTGACCATCTCCGGCGGACCCGAAGCGCTTGCCGTGCATGCCTCGCACGTGACTGCCATCATGCTGTCCGGCATGGATCTTTCCGCCCTGCTGGCGGACAAGCGCAAGAATGCCGTGTGCATCGGGCCGGCCGCGGGGGTGGGGGCCGGCACGCGCGACCTGGTTGAAACAGTGCTGCTGAGCGGGGCGGCGGCGGTGCTCGACGCCGATGCGCTGACCTCCTTCGCGGAGGAGACCGGGCGGCTGTTCCGGCTCATCGAAATGGTTCCGGGGCGGCCCGTGGTGATGACCCCGCACGAAGGAGAATTTGCGCGTATATTTAATGGACTAGACGCTTCATATAATTCAAGGATTGAACTTGCGCGTAAGGCGGCGGAACGCTCTGGCGCGGTGGTGGTGCTGAAGGGGGCGGACACGGTGATCGCCGCACCCGATGGCCGCGCCCGGGTGAATGTCAACGCGCCGCCAGGGCTTGCCACGGCGGGCTCCGGCGACGTGCTGGCGGGGATCGTGACGGCCATGCTGGCGCAGGGCATGGCGGGCTTCGAGGCGGCCTGTGCGGCCGTCTGGCTGCATGGGGAGGCTGCCAGACGCCACGGCCCCCGGGGGCTCACCGCCGAGACGCTGCTCGAGAGCCTATGAACCGCCCGCTTGTCCTGCTGCTCATCACCGGGCTGGCCTTCGGATGCAATTTTCCGCTGGGCAAGCTTGCCAAAGGCATGTTGCAAGGCGTCTGAATTGTAAATAATTCTCAATGGAAGGTTTCGGAGGGATTCGACTTGCTACCCAAGGTAACAATCATAATCACTTGTTATAATTATGCCCGATATGTCGAATACGCGATACGCTCGGTCATCGCCCAGACATACTCTAACATCGAATGCGTTATCGTCGATGACTGCTCCACCGATGATTCGTACAAAATTGCCTGTTCCATTGTCGACGGACTGAATGACCCGAAGTTCCGAACGATAAGGCTCGGTCAGAATTCCGGACAGATGAAGGCGTTCAGGGCGGGCCTGGAAAACAGCGATGGCCGTTTCGTCGTCTTCCTCGATGCTGACGACGCGCTCGATCCCTCTTTTGTCGAGAAGCATATTGCCGTCCATCTCAACTCTGCCCGGGGAGCGGCAATGACGGCGTCAAATACGCGCACCGTGGATGACGGCGGACAGGTTCTCGAGGGAACATTCTTTGCTTTCGGCCACATAACACCGGGCGAACCTCCGCTCATGGACATACCCCATATAGCAATGCTCCAGATGCCTGCTTTTTCTCCCATGGAAGCATTTGCCGTCAAATATCGCCAACCTGCGAGACGCGGGTGGCCATACTCCGCCACGTCTTCATTCATGTTCCGCAGGGACATACTGGCGATGATCGTCTCCGAGCAGACGGATACGATCCGCATTTGCGCAGATTACTATCTCGTTCAACTGTCGTCCGCGATCGGGGGGACGCTTCTGATCTATGATGTGCTGGGCGATTATCGGGTCCATAAGTCCAATAATTTCATAGGATCGGTCGTGACCGGAGCATGGAGAAGGCCTCGCGTCGCACAGTCCTCAAGCCTTATGCAGGCAATCGATCATCAAGCGGATCGGTTTGTGGCGAAAAATCGTGATGCGCTCGCGGCGATCCTGCCTGACGATTTCTTTCCGGCGTTTGAAACCCCCTCCCTTGTAAAGCGGAGACTTGAGACGATTTGGGACAACCTTCCACGCTGGTTCCAGAAACTGATAATGCCCTTGGCCGACTTCATAGACGCGCGGGTGAAATAGCCGATGCTCTGCCGTAGAGACCAACAATACCTTCAGGCGACAACAGAGATACGCACGCCATGCTGAAGACCCCGGGCCAGATGACGGTCCCGGAGCTCGACGAGCTCCGGAAGGTTTGCACGCGTGTCGGACCGGGCGGATATGCCGTGGAGATCGGCTCGCTCTATGGATTGTCGAGCAACGCTATCGCTGCCGCGATACCTCGCGATGCAACGCTTTTCTGTATTGACCCGTGGGTCCGGGAGCAATGGATCGTCGATCTGGTCGAAGCGAAGAATGAAAATTGCCCCCTCTTCTCGAAGGACGCATTCCTGCGCTTTACATCCTCGCATCTGAACATCGTTCCGCTGGAGGGCTACAGCCCCAGGGACTTCGGGAGTTGGGCACTTCCCGTCGATCTCGTATTCGAAGATTCCATTCATCAAAATCCCATTCTTGCCAGCAACCTGTTGCATTGGCTTAAGCAGCTGAAAGATGGCGGAATTCTGTGTGGACATGACTATTCCGACCAGTGGCCAGACGTCATCCGCGAAGTTGACAGAATATCCCGGCAGCGCGGCGCGGAGTTGCATGTCGTCGATTCATTCTGGTGGATGCAAGTATGATATTCGTGGAGCCGGCGTGAGATGACACATTCCCGAATCGCCGCTTGCTTCGGCTGCGACGAAAACTTCTTTCCCTTGGCCAAGGGTTTGGTCCTGAGCCTCGAAAGGGAGGCTGCGATCGGCTTCGATCTTGTGTTTATCGATGGCGGCATCTCGGACGGCTCGCGGGAATGGCTCGTCAGTCGCGGAGCCCATATCGTTGCTTTCGATCCCGCGGCGCACATACCGGGATACATTCCGAACACCCGCATCGAATATATCGCCGCTCAAATCTGCCGGCCCTACCTGCCAGTTATCGCACCAGACTATGATGTATATGTCTGGTTCGATTCCGACATGTGGCTCCAGCATGCGGCAACCTTGAGGTCCTTCATTGCAGCGGCTTCCTGCGGCGCCGGGAAAATCGCCATTGCGCGCACTGACGCCTGGGTTCACGGCATGACGGATGAGCAGGCGGAGACTTTCCGCCAGTATTCATATTCTTGGTATACTTCGTTATATGGATCCGCCGTAGCAGGCTCTTATTGGGGAAAGAACATATTGAACTCCGGCCTGTTCGCGCTCTCCAGGACGAGCATCGTTTGGCGGGCTTGGCGCCGCGAGATTGAGTTGGTGTTTTCCGGCGAGGATAGAATGGCGCGAATGGATGCAGCTCATTCACACATGGCTGAGCAGACCGCTCTCAACTATGTCTGCCACTCGCGAGACTGCTTCGTGGAGTTCAGTTCCTTCCACAATTTCAATTGCCATCTTGGTGGCGTCGAGAGGTTTCAAGGCATTGTGCGGCGTATTGGCGACGATTCAAACCGCATCGGCGTCGTTCATCTGACCAATTTTGGAAGGCTCGCCACGTCTTATCTCGCACGTGAACTTCTCTTCGACGGCGGAAGCTATCTTTCCGATGCCGAAAGAAAAGCGGTCAAGGATATCCCCATTGCTTTCGGTGCTCCTATGGAGCGATAATGGAAATTCTGCGCAAGAACAGTATTCGCCTGACATTTGTCTCTGTCCGCTGATAGGGTCAGGCGGCGATCTAATGTTGAGGTGTTCTGCGGCTCTGCAAGCCAGCCTCTTGCTCAACCCGGCCAACGGAGCATGCAACAGGCCCGTCCTCGGAATGCTGCTGGACGAAAGTTCAGTGACAGGTCGCCGGAAAAAGGGTTCAGGACGGCCGCAACCGGCCTTTTTCCCCACTGGCATCCCTGACAGCCCTCTGCTATAGACCGCGCCCATTGCAACGGCCCGGTCTTTTGCTCGTGCGCGGGCGTGGTGGAATTGGCAGACACGCTGGATTTAGGTTCCAGTGCCGCAAGGCTTGCGAGTTCGAGTCTCGCCGCCCGCACCACGCGCGAGCCGAGGAGATCCGGAGCCAAGGGTCCATGAGTTTACAGACGGAAGCACAACGATGCAGGTTACCGAGACGCAGAACGCCGGCCTCAGGCGCGAGTACAGGGTGGTGGTCGGCCAGGCGGAGCTCGACAAGGAGCTGAACGCCAAGCTGGCCGATATGTCGAAGCGCGCCAACATCCGCGGTTTCCGCCCAGGCAAGGTGCCGGTGTCGCATCTGAAGCGCGTCTACGGCAAGTCAGCCATGGCGGAGGTGCTGCAGGACGCCGTCGACTCCCGCTCCAAGCGTCTGCTCGAGGACAAGAACCTGAAGCCCGCCTACCAGCCGGAAGTGAAGCTGCCGGCGGATGAGGCCGAGATCGCCGCCGTGATGGACGGCAAGAGCGACCTTGCCTTCACCATGGCGCTGGAAGTGATCCCCGATTTCGAGGTGAAGGACCATTCGGGCCTGCCGCTCATCCGCCACATGGCCGAAGTGGCCGAGGACCAGATCGACGAGACGCTGAAGCGCCTCGCCTCGCAGTCCAGGAGCTTCGTGGAGAAGCAGGGCGGCGCCGAAAAGGGCGACCGCGTGACCATCAGCTTCGCCGGCGCCATCGACGGCAAGCCCTTCGACGGCGGCACGGCCGAGGACGTGGCCCTCGAGATCGGCTCGGGCCAGTTCATTCCCGGCTTCGAGGACCAGCTGACCGGCGCCAGGGCGGGCGACGAGGTTACCGTGAAGGTGTCTTTCCCGGCCGATTACAGTGTCGCCACGCTTGCCGGCAAGCCCGCCGAATTCGCCACTAGGGTGACCAAGGTCGAGGCTCCGGGGGAAGCGCCGGTCGACGATGATTTCGCCAGGAAGATGGGCTTCGAGGACCTGGCCAAGCTGCGCGACACACTGCGGCAGCGCATCGGCGGCGAATTCGCCCAGATGAGCGCCATGAAGCTGAAGCGCGACGTGCTCGACGCGCTCGACAAGGAATATTCCTTCGAACTGCCGGAGAAGCTGGTCGAAGCCGAATTCAACAACATCTGGAACGCGCTCTCGGGCGAGATGACCCGCGCCGGCAAGTCCTTCGCCGACGAGAACACCACCGAGGAGGAAGCCCGCAAGGAGTACCGCGCCATCGCCGAACGCCGCGTGCGCCTGGGCCTCGTTCTCGGCCGCATGGGCGAGACGCAGGGTGTCACCGTGTCCGAGCAGGAGTTGCAGAACGCGCTGCTGAACCGCATGCGCCAGTTCCCCGGACAGGAGAAGATGGTCATCGACTATTACCGCCGCAATCCCGGAGCGATGATCGAACTGCGTGGACCCATCTTCGAGCAGAAGGTCGTCGACGCCATCGTCGCCGCCGCCAGGGTGGACGAGAAGACCGTCACCAGTGAAGAACTGAAGAAGATGGTGGAGGACGAGGACGGGATGGGCGGAACGGCCTGAGCCGGACCGCGAGGGTCTTGAGGGCCGGGCCATGGCATCACGGGTCCGTGGGAGTCGTTCCCCTTCGCATCACCCCCGGACGTGATCCGGGGGTTTTTTGTGTCCGCTGCCGCGCCGTCATGGCAGGCAGCGCTGGCGCGTCCGGGCTCACGCTCTATCGGTTTTCCAGCTTTTCTTGTGAAGTGCGGTGGCCGTCACAGACCGCGCGGGCCGCGGGAGCTATGCTTGCTCCTGAATGAGTGACGCAGACCGCAACCGGCTTTGGCCAACGCAACTTGTGCGGGAGCATGAAACCAACTGCGCGCTGCTTGGTATTGTGTCCCGCACGTTTTTATATATAACGATTGACAGCTAACTTGCGCCACAACGCCCGAAGCCAATAACGTCAGGGGAGACAACCGATGGATAACGTACAGAATCTTTCGCACTTTTCAAAACGGGCGGTTTCTTTCAGATTGAAGGAGGAAAGAGGCCATGAAGGAAGAGAACGAAGGCAGACCGATGGGGGAAGTCATCAAGATCGACGAGGCCCGGATCCGCGACCACCTGGGCGAGATGGTCCGTGGAACGGTTGAGGAGACGCTCAACGCGATGCTCGATGCCGAGGCAGACGAGCTGTGCGGGGCTGGGCGCTACCAGCGCAGCGCTGATCGGGTCGATACCCGGGCCGGCAGCTATGACCGGACGCTGCACACCTCGGCCGGTGAGGTGAAGCTGAAGGTTCCGAAACTGCGCCAGCAGGTCTTTGAAACGGCCATCATTGAGCGCTACCGGCGCCGAGAGGCATCTGTCGAGGAATCGCTGATCGAGATGTACCTGGCCGGTGTGTCTGTCAGGCGCGTGGAGGACATTACAGAGGCGCTGTGGGGTACGCGTGTGAGCCCCGCCACGGTCTCGAACCTGAACAAGAAGATCTACGCCAAGATCGAGGCCTGGCGGAACCGTGCCATCACGGGGGAGCATCCCTATCTCTACCTCGACGGGATCGTGATGAAGCGCAGCTGGGCGGGCGAGGTTCGTAATGTCTCCCTGCTCGTGGCAAGTGCGGTCAATACCGAGGGTTTCCGGGAGATTCTGGGGATCTGTGAGGGAGCCAAGGAGGACAAGTCCGGCTGGTCCGCGTTCCTCCGCCACCTGGTCGAGCGCGGCCTCAACGGCGTCAGGCTGATCATCTCGGACGCCTGCCGTGGCCTCGTGGAAAGTGCAGCCGAGTATCTGCCAGACGCCCGGTGGCAGCGGTGCATGGTTCATTTCTACCACAATGTATTCAGCCATGTTCCGGCAACCCGGGTGCGGGACGTGAGCCACATGCTCAAGGCGATCCATGCCCAGGAGAGCCGTACGTCAGCCGATGAGAAGGCGAGGGCCATCATTGCCGAACTCCGGCTTTTGAAGATGGGCAAGGCTGCTGATCTCGTCGAGCAATCGGTGCACGAGACCCTGAGCTATTACGCCTTCCCTGACATCCACTGGCAGAAGATCAGGACCAACAATCCGCTGGAGCGCATCATGCGGGAGATCCGGCGCCGGACACGCGTGGTTGGCGCATTCCCAAATGGTCAGTCCTGCCTCAACCTTGCGGCAGCCCGTCTGCGGCACATTGCGGGAACCCAGTGGTCAACGAAGCGCTACATGAACATGCGGCCACTGTTTCAGGCCGACGAAAACCCAACCGAAGCCGCCGTCGCTTGAAAAAATGTGCGAAAGAATCTGGACACTACCCTTCCCCTTCGCATCACCCCCGGACTGTCAATCCAACCGTCTGGGACGCTGCACGGAAGCCGGGGTTAAGCTTTGGAAAAGGGAAGCTGGATGCCAGCCTGCTAGCGCAACGGGCCCTCAAGTGCATCCGCACTTGAGGGCGTAAAGTTGCGCCAGCTTTCGACTCTGTCGCATTTTCTTTTCGATGAGATGATTCCATCTCATCGGAACATGCGCTGGCATGACACGTTGCTGGCGCCCGGCCATGGCATGACCGGCCGGCAAGACACGTGCCGGGAATACCTCTTCCATCCTCCCGCAGGCTCACCTATCTAAGGATCGGCAAATAACCCGATTCATCCGAAGGACCTCCATGCGCGATCCCGTCGAATTCCTGACCACCGGCGCCTTCTGGCCCTCCGTCATCCAGCAGGAGAGCCGGGGCGAGCGCGTGTATGACCTGCCGTCCCGCCTGCTGCGCGAGCGCATCATCTTCATCACCGGGGCCATCGACGACACTGTCGCGGCTTCCATCTGCATGCAGCTTCTGTTCCTCGAGGCGGAAAACCCGAAGAAGGAAATCTCCATGTATATCAACAGCCCGGGCGGTGTCGTCACCTCCGGCCTGTCGATCTACGACACCATGCAGTTCATCCGCTGCCCGGTTTCCACCACGGTCATGGGGCAGGCGGCGTCCATGGGCTCCCTTCTGCTGACGGCGGGCGAGAAGGGATTGCGCTTCGCCCTTCCCAATGCCCGCATCATGGTTCACCAGCCTTCGGGCGGTTATCAGGGCCAGGTGACCGACATCCTGATCCATGCCAAGGAAGTCGAGAGCCTGAAGCGCCGGCTGAACGAAATCTACGTCCATCACACCGGCCGCGACTACCGGACCATCGAGGAAGCCCTTGAGCGCGATAACTTTTTCACCTCGGAAGCCGCCCTCGCCTTCGGCCTCATCGACAAGGTGATCGAGAAACGCGCCGCCCCCGCCGAAGGGAAGTAAACCTATCGTTTTCCACCAGACATTGCGCCGGTGGGGCGTGCCGGACAATCAATTCTTGATTAACCCGGCCCGACCATGCTGAATTGCCGTCCTGAACCGGTGTGCCGGGCCCCCGCGATGTAACTGCGGCAATGGCGGTGAAGTCTTGTCAGAGACTGCGTGTGTATCGCGCAGCACATGTCCAAGGAGATGGAATGAGTAAAGCAACGGGGAGCGACAGCAAGAACACCTTGTACTGCTCCTTCTGCGGCAAGAGCCAGCATGAGGTCCGCAAGCTGATTGCGGGCCCGACCGTGTTCATCTGCGATGAATGCGTCGAGCTGTGCATGGACATCATCCGCGAGGAGAACAAGACCTCGCTGGCGAAATCCAAGGACGGCGTGCCCACCCCGCACGAGATCCGGAAAGTTCTGGACGATTACGTTATCGGCCAGGAGCACGCCAAGAAGGTGCTCTCGGTCGCGGTGCACAATCACTACAAGCGCCTGAACCACGCCCAGAAGAACAACGACGTGGAACTGGCGAAGTCGAACATTCTGCTGGTCGGCCCCACGGGCTCCGGCAAGACGCTGCTGGCCCAGACGCTGGCCCGCATCCTGGACGTTCCCTTCACCATGGCGGACGCCACGACCCTGACCGAAGCGGGCTATGTGGGCGAGGACGTCGAGAACATCATTCTCAAGCTGCTGCAGGCCGCCGATTACAATGTCGAGCGCGCCCAGCGCGGCATCGTCTATATCGACGAGGTCGACAAGATCAGCCGCAAGTCGGACAACCCGTCTATCACGCGCGACGTGTCGGGCGAGGGCGTCCAGCAGGCGCTCCTGAAGATCATGGAAGGCACGGTCGCCTCCGTGCCGCCGCAGGGCGGCCGCAAGCATCCGCAGCAGGAATTCCTGCAGGTGGACACCACCAACATCCTGTTCATCTGCGGCGGCGCCTTCGCCGGGCTCGAGCGCATCATCAATCAGCGCTCCAAGGGTTCGGGCCTGGGCTTCGGCGCGGAAATCCGCTCCAACGAGGACCGCCGCACGGGTGCGGTGCTGCGCGAGCTGGAGCCGGAGGACCTCCTGAAGTTCGGCCTTATCCCCGAATTCGTCGGCCGCCTGCCCGTCGTGGCGACGCTCGAGGACCTCGACGAAGCCGCACTCGTGCAGATCCTGGTCGAGCCCAAGAACGCGCTGGTGAAGCAGTATCAGCGCTTGTTCGAAATGGAGGGCGTGAAGCTGAACTTCCCCGAGGAGGCGCTGGGCGCGATTGCCCGGCGCGCCATAGAGCGCAAGACGGGCGCGCGCGGGCTTCGCTCCATCATGGAGTCGATCCTGCTCGAAACCATGTTCGACTTACCCGCCATGTCGGGCGTCGAGGAAGTTGTGATTTCGAAGGACGTGGTGGAGGGAACGGCCAAGCCGCTCCTCATCTACGCCGACAAGCAGTCGGGCAAGGCCACGGTTTCAGCCTGATACCGACTGCGCAAGCGATTGGAAAGGCCGGGGTTTAGGCCCGGCCTTTTCGCGTCAAGGGTCCTCTTGCCGCTGGAGGAGCGCGAAAAGACGGCAACCGGGTGCATTGAAATTTCCTCATGCGCTCTCCACATCTCCCGCGACGCTGAGGCTGCTCTTCCGGGGAATTTGTGCGTATCATGCGCATGAGACTCAACCGGTTTGTGGCCCGCCGGCCCAGAATCCGGGCACCCTCGTCTGGCGGCATTCCCGCGCCAGGCTCAGAGGCGGCCTATGAAAGGAAGCAGTATGAGCAAAACGACCCCCGCAGGAAGCCACGAGACGATTCCGGTCCTGCCGCTCCGCGACATCGTCGTCTTTCCGCACATGATCGTGCCGCTCTTCGTGGGGCGCGAGAAGTCCATCAAGGCGCTGGAAGAGGCGATGCGCGAAGACAAGCGCATCCTGCTTGTCGCGCAGAAGAACCCCGCCGATGACGATCCGGCGTCTGACGCCGTCTATGAGGTGGGTACGCTGGCCCAGGTGCTGCAGTTGCTGAAGCTGCCCGACGGCACGGTCAAGGTGCTGGTCGAAGGTTCCGACCGCGCGCGCGTGCACGGCTTCTCGGCCCGCACCGATTTCTTCGAGGCGGACGTCGAGGTGCTGCCGTCCGATGCCGGCACGCCGGCGGAGACTGAGGCGCTGGCCCGCACGGCCGTTTCGCAGTTCGACAGCTATGTGAAGCTCAACAAGAAGGTGCCGCAGGAAGTGCTGGCCTCGGTCGGCCAGATCGCAGACCCGTCGAAGCTGGCCGATACGATCGCCGCCCATCTCGCCATCAAGATCGCCGAGAAGCAGGAGCTGCTCGAGATGACCTCCGTCGCGCAGCGGCTGGAGAAGGTGTTTGCGCTGATGGAAGGCGAGATCTCGGTTCTCCAGGTCGAGAAGCGCATCCGCAGCCGCGTCAAGCGCCAGATGGAGAAGACGCAGCGCGAGTATTATCTGAACGAGCAGATGAAGGCCATTCAGAAGGAGTTGGGCGACGGCGAAGAGAAGAACGAAATCGACGAGCTCGAAGGCCGCATCAAGACCACCAAGCTCTCCAAGGAAGCGCGCGAGCGCGCCGAAGCCGAGATCAAGAAGCTGCGCCAGATGAGCCCGATGTCGGCGGAAGCCACCGTCGTGCGCAATTATCTCGACTGGCTGCTCGGCATCCCCTGGGGCCAGAAGAGCAAGGTCAAGCACGACCTGAAGTTCGCCGAAAACGTGCTCGATGCCGATCACTTCGGCCTCGACAAGGTGAAGGAACGCATCCTCGAATATCTCGCGGTGCAGAGCCGCACCAACAAGCTGCGCGGTCCCATCCTGTGCCTCGTCGGCCCGCCCGGCGTCGGCAAGACCTCGCTCGGCAAGTCGATCGCCAAGGCCACGGGCCGCGAATTCATCCGCATGTCTCTTGGTGGCGTGCGCGACGAGGCCGAGATCCGCGGCCACCGCCGCACCTATATCGGCTCGATGCCGGGCAAGGTCATCCAGTCGATGAAGAAGGCCAAGAAGTCCAACCCGCTCTTCCTCTTGGACGAGATCGACAAGATGGGCATGGACTTCCGCGGCGACCCGTCCGCGGCGTTGCTGGAGGTTTTGGACCCCGAGCAGAACGCGACCTTCATGGACCACTATCTGGAGGTCGAATACGACCTCTCGAACGTGATGTTCGTGACGACGTCGAACACGCTCAATATTCCGCCCGCCCTTCTCGATCGCATGGAGATCATCCGGATCGCGGGCTACACGGAAGAGGAGAAGCTCGAGATCGCCAAGCGCCACCTGCTGCCCAAGGCGGCCGAGCACCATGGCCTTCAGGCCACGGAGTTCGAGGTGACGGAGGATGCCTTGTACGAGGTCATCCGCCGCTACACCCGGGAAGCAGGTGTGCGGAACCTGGAGCGTGAGATCAACTCGCTCGCCCGCAAGGCGGTGAAGGAGATCATCACGGCGAAGAAGAAGAAGATTCAGGTGACGCCGGAGGTGGTGCAGCAGTATCTCGGCGTGCCTAAGTTCCGCCATGGCGAGGCCGAGCGCGAGGACCAGGTCGGTGTGGTCACCGGCCTTGCCTGGACCGAAGTCGGCGGCGAGATCCTGACGATCGAAGCGCTGATGATGCCGGGCAAGGGCAAGATGACGGTGACCGGCAACCTGCGAGACGTGATGAAGGAGTCGATCTCGGCTGCTTCCTCCTATGTCCGCTCGCGCGCCGCGACCATCGGCGTCAAGCCGCCGGTGTTCGACAAGCGCGATATCCACGTGCACGTGCCGGAAGGCGCGACACCGAAGGATGGCCCGTCAGCCGGCATCGCCATGGTCACGGCAATCGTCTCCGTGATGACCGGCATCCCTGTCCGCAGGGACGTGGCGATGACGGGCGAGATCACGCTGCGTGGCCGCGTTCTGCCGATCGGGGGCCTGAAGGAAAAGCTGCTCGCCGCCCTGCGCGCCGGCATCAAGACCGTGATGATCCCAGAGGAAAACGTGAAGGACCTTGCGGAAATCCCAGAGAATGTGAAGAAGGGGCTCGAGATCGTCCCGGTCTCGCGCATGGACGAGGTGCTGAAGCATGCGCTGACCCGCATGCCGGAGGCCATCACCTGGGACGAGGAGGCCGAGGAAGCGGCCGCCGCCGCCCGCGCGGCTGCCGACAAGACTGTCGAGGGCGCAGCCCGCGCCCACTGATCGAACCTCCGCAAAACGGCATCTGGGCCGCCCTTCGGGGCGGCCCTTTCCGTTTCTGCCGCAAGATCAGGCAGGAGCCTCTCCCGCCGCTGCGAAAACTTGAAATTCGCCCCGAATCACCGGCACATGGACCCCGTAATGCGTTTCGGGCGTGGCAACTCAGCGAGGAGACGGACCAGCGCAGAGCTAGTTTCTGAAACCACTCAAATCACATCGGCCCCGTGCGCCCTCAGAACTCGCACGGGGTTTTTGTTCGGCTTGATTGTGTTGATCCCGGGCGCTAAGCCTGCGTCCGGGCGGGCGATTAGCTCAGTTGGTAGAGCGCTTCGTTTACACCGAAGATGCCGGGAGTTCGAGTCTCTCATCGCCCACCACGTTTCCCGCAATTAACGGCGGGCGGTGCCTCTGGTGTGTTATCTCAGCAGTAATAGACCCCCACCGCGCAGCGGCGCACCGTGCGGCGGGCGACGCCGGCGACGCTCACCGGGGTGAGGGGCCTGCCGATGATGGCCTGGGCCTGCGTGACGATGCCGAGCTTGCCGGGGGCGAGGGCCTGGCCGCCGAGTTCGATGGCGAAGCCAAGGGCGAGCGTGGTGAAGGCCAGAAGGCCGATCCGCTTGATCATGGTGATCCTCATGCTGTCAGTTCTTGCGGGCGAGATGCGCGGGAAGCTCGTCGGTGTCGGCGAGCTTGGCGGGTTCCACGGCCTGGGCGCCGGCGGGCGGCGTGAAGGAAAAATCGGCGTTGCCCGGCTCGGGGCTGGACTTCCAGTTCCAGATCTCGACCGAATACTGCGGCTGTCCGGGAATGGCGTGGCTGGTGATGGTGTAGCGGCAGGGATAGGGCTTGTCGCCCTGGGCGATCCAGATCTGCAGGTCCACGTCGTCGTTGCGCATGGCAACGTGGTCGCACATCTGGCCGAGAATGACGCCGGCGCCCAGATAGGCAATGCCGGTGGCCCCGGTCATGATCTGGCTGTAGGAGTCGCTCTTCAGCAGGTCGGCGGCGGGCAGCGGCCGGGCATACTTGTCGCGCAGCTCGTCGATCAGGTGGTCGAGATCGCCGGCAATGGGGACCTGGGCATAGAGGTTCAGGTTCCTGCCCAGGATACTCAGCGTCTTGCCGTCATAGACGGCGGCCACGTCTGCGAAGCCGCCCTTGCGCTCGACGCGGATCTTGTCAGGCCGGCTCAGGTCGATGGCGCCGGAACTGGCGAGCGACAGGCGCTGGCCCTGGGTGGTGACGATCTCGAGGTCCGTTTCCATGTCGAAGGAGATCGACTTCTGGGCGGCGACGAAATCGGTCATGCTCTTGACCAGGTCCTTGATGCCGGCGGTGGCGTCGGCATGGGCGGGAAGGGCGCCCCACATGGCCGCCATGGCGGTGACCACGGCGAGGCCGGGCCGGCGCGGTGTGCGTGAGCAGATCATTGCAGTCTCCAACTCGATTGCGGTTCACCGCGAAGCGCGCTCAACGCACCCGCGCGGCGCTGCGGCATCCGAGTCCTAGCACTGTTTCGAGATCGCCGATTAGCCTTTGGCGGACAGCCTGTGATAATTACTTGCGCATCACAGGAGTCAGCTATGGATTTCGTTCCCTCGATCGAACAGCTCTCCCAGATCATATCGCAGGTGGTGGCGCCAGCATTCCTGCTTGGGGCGGTGGCGAGTTTCGTGTCGATCCTTGCCGGCAGGATGAATGACGTCATCGAGCGGATGCGCTTCATCAATGACCTGCCGCCGGACGGACATTCCAAATCGCGCCTCAAGCAGGACCTGCCGCGGCTGCGGCGCCGGGTGCTGCTGCTGCAGCGTTCGCTGCTGTTCTCGATCGCCAGCGGCGTGGCGGGGGCGCTGCTGATCATCGTGGCCTTTGGCGCGGCGCTGCTGCACCGCGAGCACATGTGGGGAACAGCCCTGCTGTTCAGCGTTTCCATGCTGTTGCTGTGCGCAGCGCTGGTGCTGTTCGCAGCCGAGGTGCGGATCGGACTGAACGAATTCGACCCGTTATGACGGATCAGCCTCTCCGGCCATTCTCGCCGGCCCGGGGGAAGGCGCGGCCGCTCTCGCTGATGAAGGCCGAGATAAATTCGCCGCGCGCCATTTCGTCATGAACGGCGGGAGGCTTGCCGAAGGTGCGATCCGCCATTCGGTCCCAGCGCTGCTGGAACCTCCGGACGGCACTGCTGATACGGTCGGCGAGGGACATCTCTATAATGCCTAGAAAATCGGTAGGAGATAAGTAGCATCGCAACAGGCGTCTGGCAAGTCCCCGGGTGAGTTTGCACAGGGTGCAACGCCATGGCGGCAGTGTGGTTGCCGATCGACAAATTGGGCGCGGAGGGTTGGGGCGCGCCTCTGCCCCTTATGCGATGCGGGAACCCGGACAGCGCGGGTGTCGCCGGGTGGATCAGAACAGGTCGAAGGCGAAGCGGTAGGTGATGCCGGCGCCGGCGTAATACTGGTTCACGCTGCCTTCCTTGACGATGGGGCTGTTGCCGGCATCGCCCACCAGACGGTCCCAGCCCACCAGTGCGTGGAGCTTCCAGTCATCCGTCAAATTGTAGGTGGCGGAGCCGGCGAGCCCGACCGTGTTGAAGCCGGCATTAGCCTTGTAAGCCTGGTCATAGAGCGGGCTTGCGGCGGCCTCGCTGGCCGAAATGCCGAAATAGGTATCCATGTAGTTCTGCGAGCCCCAGCCGGCGCGTGGCCCGAAACGGAGTTCGAGGTCCTCCATCGGGCTGCCGATGAGGTCGACGCCGAAATTCGCCACCTGGCCGGAATAGCCGTTGAAGCCCTGGCGCACCTCGGCGAAACCGCGGATCCAGTCATAGCGCGCGGACAAGCCGAGGCCTGCTTCCAGCGCCCAATCGACGTCCTCCAGCCCCTCCAGCTCGTTCGAATCGGCTGAATTGCGTTCGCCGATGAAGTTGAAGGAGGGATAGACCGTAATCCTGCGCGTGCCGTCATTGCCGTCGATCTGGCCAACGCCGGGCACGAAAAGCCGGCTGACGGCGATCAGCGGATAGGGAACGGCGATCGTCTCGTCCGAACCGGGATAGCGCGGCTGGGCTAGGACGCCGCCGCCCAGGTCCAGAACATATCGGTGCCCACCCGCTTCATCGGCCGAGGCAGGCGACAGCACGGCCAGCAGGGGCAGGCACGCGGCAAGAACGGACAACCGGAGATACGTCATGAGGATCCCACGCAAATCAACCGACAGGATAGCAATTTCAGGCGGCCACGTCACCCGGCCCGGCAACAATTCTTCGGGACGCGATCGCATGAAACGTGTGTGGTGCGGGCCGGCAGCAGCTCTGCGGCGCAGGCCGGGCCCTGCCTGGCATGGCCGGGGCAAAGAACAGGCGGGGCGAAGGGTAGACGGAAACGAACATCGCGGGGCCTTTCGCAGCGGGGTTCCGGCCGTTATGACGGGCCGGACCAAAGGGTTTGAGCCGCGCGCCGTGCAACTTTGTTTTCCCTTATCGTCATGAGTTTGCCGCAAGCCCTGCAGGGCGCGGTAGCGGCATGGCTTGGCCGCAACGCGGGGGACCGGCGTCGCGCCAGCGCGGCGCTTTCGGCCACTTACCGGGCCGGTGGCAGTTCGGCGGGAATCGATCTTGGCGCCTATCTCGTGGCGCGCTTGCCGGCGACCTTCGCGGCGGTGCGCCGGGTGCTGGCGGAACTCGCCCGGTTGCGGCCCGATCTGGCGCCTGCGAGTTTGCTTGATGCCGGATCGGGCCCTGGCACGGCGTCATGGACCGCGGCGGAGCAATGGCCGGAGCTTGCCGCTGTCACCTTCCTCGACACGTCGGGTCCCTTCCTGGCGCTGGCGGCGGAACTGGCGCGTCATGGACCAGCGCCGCTCGCCCTTGCCGCCGCCCTGCAGTGCAGCATCGGGCAGCTGCCGGAGGGCCTTGCCGCCGATCTCGTTATTGCCGCCTATGCGCTGGCAGAACTGCCGGAGGCGCGGGCGGCGGTCATTGCCGGGGGCCTTTGGCGGGCAAGCCGCAAGGCGCTGGTGCTGGTCGAGCCCGGAACGCCCCAGGGCTTTGCCCGGCTGCGCGCGGTGCGCCAGCGGCTGATCGGCGAGGGGGCCATTCCCGTGGCGCCCTGCACGCATGCGCTCGCGTGCCCCATTGCCGGTGACGACTGGTGCCACTTCAGGGTCAGGCTTCCGCGCAGCCGCGCCCACATGCAAGCCAAGTCGGCACGCGTGCCCTTCGAGGATGAGCCTTTCGCATATCTGGTTCTGGCGCGTGACGGCGCACGGCCGCAGGGCGCCCGGATTGTGGCGCCGCCACAGCACGCGAAACCAGGCGTGACGTTGCGGCTGTGCGGGGAGGGACGGCTCGAGACCCGCCTCATTGCGAGGCGAGACAGCGCGGCCTACAAACAAGCGCGCAAACTCGACTGGGGCGGGATACTCGCCCCCGCAACCAAGGAGGAAGCCCCATGACCCGCCGCCAGATTTCATCGGGATCGAAATTCGAAGCCGAGATCGGCTATTCGCGCGCCATCGTCGACGGCGACTGGATGTGGGTTTCCGGCACCACCGGCTTCAACTATGACAGCATGACCATCTCGGAGGACGTGGCCGAGCAGGCAGACCAGACCTTCCGTAACATACAGGCCGCGATGGAAAAGGCGGGCTTCAGCCTGGCCGACGCGGTGCGCGTCACCTACATCTTTCCGAGGCCTGAGGACTTCGAACCGTGCTGGCCCGTGTTCCGGAAATACCTCGGTGAAACAAGACCCGCGTCCACTGCCCTCATCGCGTCGCTCATCGATCCCCGCATGAAAATCGAGATCGAGGTCACCGCCAAGAAACGTTGACGGTTCGCTTGACAGAATAAGGGGGTTCCCCTATCAGACCTGTCACAGAATTGCGGGTGTAGCTCAGTTGGTTAGAGCGTCGGCCTGTCACGCCGAAGGTCGCGGGTTCGAGCCCCGTCACTCGCGCCATGATTTCAATAACATGGCAATTCCCGCTGTTCAGATTCCAATGCTTCGTCCGGCGGCTTCGAAATTCCCGGTCTTTTTTTCCGGGCCGGTTCGCGGCAGTTTGTGTCTTCTTCAGGCTGCGGCGGCGCATCTCCACCAAGTGGACATACCGGCTGGTCTGCCCGCCATCCCGAAATCTCGGCTGAGAGCGAGGCCGCGCCCTGTGCGCGTCAGCCTGCCACATTTGTCATCAAGCTTTGACAACTGTGCCGAAAAACTTGCGGGGAGAGGGGCGGTGCGCTACCAAGCGGCGGATTCTTGTCCGCCGCTCCGGCGGACCGAGAGGCGAGAGCAACATGCCAGAACTGTTGAGAGAATACCTGCCGCTGGTCATCTTCCTGGGGGTGGCGCTCGGCTTCTCCCTTATCCTGCTGATCACACCGATTCTGATCGCCTTCCGCAACCCGGACCCCGAGAAGCTCTCGGCCTATGAATGCGGCTTCAACGCTTTCGACGATGCGCGCATGAAGTTCGACGTGCGCTTCTACCTGGTGTCGATCCTTTTCATCATCTTCGATCTCGAGGTGGCCTTCCTGTTTCCATGGGCGATTTCGCTGAAGGAGGTCGGCGTTTTCGGCTTCTGGTCGATGATGATTTTCCTCGCCGTCCTGACCATCGGCTTCATCTATGAATGGCGAAAGGGAGCTCTTGAATGGGATTGATCGAACAGACTTCGCCTGAGCAGCGCGAGTTCTTCACCGGGATCAATGCCGAACTTGCCGACAAGGGCTTCCTCGTCACCGCCTCGGACGACCTCATCAACTGGGCCCGCACCGGCTCGCTGATGTGGATGACTTTCGGGCTGGCCTGCTGCGCGGTGGAGATGATGCAGGCCTCGATGCCGCGCTGGGATCTTGAACGCTTCGGCTTTGCGCCGCGCGCCTCGCCACGCCAGTCGGACGTGATGATCGTCGCCGGCACGCTGACCAACAAGATGGCCCCTGCGCTGCGCAAAGTCTATGACCAGATGCCGGAGCCGCGCTACGTGATTTCCATGGGGTCCTGCGCCAATGGCGGCGGCTACTATCACTATTCCTATTCCGTGGTGCGCGGCTGCGACCGCATCGTGCCGGTCGACATTTATGTGCCCGGCTGCCCGCCCACCGCGGAGGCGCTGATCTATGGCGTGCTGCAACTGCAGAAGAAGATCCGCCGCACCGGAACGATCGAGCGTTGATGATGGCTGAGACCTTGCAGGACCTGGGCGAGCACGTTGCCCACAAGCTGGCGGGCGCGGTGACGGGCTTGCACGTGGAATATGGCGAGCTGACGGTGACGGCTGAAGCCGCCCACATCGTGCGCGTGCTGGAATTCCTGCGCGACGATGCGGAGTGCCGCTTCGTCTGCTTCATCGATATCTGTGGCGTGGATTACCCGGATCGCGAGAAGCGCTTCGACGTGGTCTACCATCTGCTGTCTCCTTACAAGAACCGGCGCATCCGCGTGAAGGTCGAGACCAACGAGGACACCGCTGTGCCCTCCGTCATCTCGGTCTTCCCAGCCGCCAACTGGTATGAGCGCGAGACCTTCGATCTCTACGGCGTGCTCTTCTCCAACCACCCGGATCTGCGCCGCATTCTCACCGACTACGGTTTTGCCGGCCATCCGCTGCGCAAGGACTTCCCGCTCACCGGTTATGTTGAGGTGCGCTGGGACGACCTCGCCAAGCGCGTGGTCTATGAGCCCGTCAAGCTCACGCAGGAATTCCGTGCATTCGATTACGAGAGTCCGTGGGAAGGCACCGAATACGTGCTCCCCGGCGATGAAAAGGCCAAGCCGTGACCGATACCCAGTCCGTCCGCAATTTCTCGATTAATTTCGGCCCTCAGCATCCAGCCGCCCACGGCGTGCTGCGCCTCGTGCTGGAACTCGATGGCGAGGTCTGCACCCGTGTCGATCCCCACATCGGCCTCCTGCATCGCGGCACCGAGAAGCTGATCGAGCACAAGACGTATCTCCAGGCCGTGCCTTACTTCGACCGCCTCGACTACGTAGCGCCGATGAACCAGGAACATGCCTGGTGCCTGGCCATCGAGAAGCTGCTTGGCCTCACGGTGCCGAAGCGCGGCCAGCTGATCCGCGTGCTCTATTCCGAGATCGGCCGTCTGCTCTCGCATCTTCTCAACGTCACCACCCAGGCCATGGATGTCGGCGCGCTGACGCCGCCGCTCTGGGGCTTCGAGGAACGCGAGAAGCTGATGGTGTTCTATGAGCGCGCCTCGGGCTCGCGCATGCATGCCGCCTATTTTCGCCCGGGTGGTGTGCACCAGGACGTTCCGCCGGAGCTGGTCGAGGATATCGGAGTGTTCTGTGAGCACCACAACAAAGTGCTGGACGACATCGAGGGCCTCTTGACCGGCAACCGCATCTTCAAGCAGCGCAACGTCGACATCGGCGTCGTGTCGCTGAAAGAGTGCTTCGAGTGGGGCTTCTCCGGCGTCATGGTGAGGGGCTCGGGTGCTGCCTGGGACCTGCGCAAGGCGCAACCCTATGAATGCTATGACGAGATGGATTTCGACATCCCCATCGGCAAGAATGGCGACTGCTATGACCGTTACCTGATCCGCATGCAGGAAATGCGCGAGTCGGTGAAGATCATGAAACAGTGCGTGAACCTGCTGCTGGGCGCGGAGCGCTCGGGTCCGGTCTCGGCGAATGACGGCAAGGTGGTGGCGCCGAAGCGCAGCGAGATGAAGCGCTCGATGGAAGCGCTGATCCACCACTTCAAGCTTCATACCGAGGGTTTCCATACGCCGCCGGGCGAGGTCTATGCCGCCGTCGAGGCGCCGAAGGGCGAGTTCGGCGTTTATCTGGTCTCCGACGGCGCCAACAAGCCCTATCGGGCCAAGCTGCGCGCGCCGGGCTTCGCGCATCTGCAGGCCATGGACCACATCTGCCGCGGCCACATGCTGGCGGATGTCTCCGCCGTGCTGGGCTCTCTCGATATCGTTTTTGGCGAGGTGGACCGGTGAGTGTGCGGCGTCTTCATCCCGTTCAGCCCGGCAGCTTCGCCTTCAATGCGGAGAACCTGGCCTGGGCCAAGGCAAAGATCGCGCAGTATCCTGCGGGCAAGGAAGCCTCGGCGGTGATCCCGCTCTTGTGGCGCGCCCAGGAGCAGAACGGGAACTGGGTGACGAAGCCCGCGATCGAGTATGTCGCGAACATGCTCGGCATGGCCTATATCCGCGTGCTCGAGGTCGCGACCTTCTACACCATGTTCCAGCTGCAGCCGGTGGGCAAGGTGGCCCATATCCAGGTCTGCGGCACCACGCCCTGCATGCTGCGCGGCGCGGAGGATTTGAAGAAGGTCTGCCAGCACAAGATCCACCGCGAGCAGCATCACGTCACCGAGGATGGCAAGTTCTCGTGGGAAGAGGTCGAGTGCCTCGGCGCCTGCGTGAACGCGCCCATGGTGCAGATCTTCAAGGACACCTACGAGGACCTGACGCCCGCCTCGCTCGAGAAGCTGATCGACGACTTGGCCGCCGGCCGCAAGGTGAAGGTGGGCCCGCAGACCGGCCGTCACATGGCGTCGCCTGAAGGCGGCCCGACGAGCCTGACGGATCCCGCTCTTTACGATGGCCAGCGCACCTTCACGCGCGTTGAACCGCCCCCGCCGCCGCCGCCCCCGGCCGATGAGACGAAGAAGTGAGAAGCAGACATGCTCGCTGACAAGGACCGCATCTTCACCAACATATACGGCTTCCATGATTGGGGTCTGGAAGGCGCAAAAAAGCGCGGCTGCTGGAGCGGCGCCAAGACCTTCATCGACAATGGCCGCGATTGGATGATCAACGAGATCAAGGCCTCTGGCTTACGCGGCCGCGGCGGTGCGGGCTTCCCCACCGGCCTCAAGTGGTCCTTCATGCCCAAGATCATCGGCGAGCGGCCGCATTACCTCGTGGTGAATGCCGATGAGTCGGAGCCCGGCACCTGCAAGGACCGCGAGATCCTGCGCCATGAGCCGCATCTCCTGGTCGAGGGCAGCCTGCTGGCGGGTGCGGCGATGGGCTGCCACACCGCGGTCATCTATGTGCGCGGCGAATTCATCCGCGAGCGCGAACATCTCGAGGCCGCGGTCGACCAGGCCTATGAGGCGCGCCTCATCGGCAAGAACAACGTCCATGGCTGGGACTTCGACATCATCGTCCATCATGGCGCCGGTGCGTACATCTGCGGCGAAGAGACGGCCATGCTCGAAAGCCTCGAGGGCAAGAAGGGCCAGCCGCGCATGAAGCCGCCGTTCCCGGCCAATGTCGGCCTCTATGGCGCGCCAACCACGGTGAACAATGTGGAGTCGATCGCGGTCGCCGGCACCATCATGCGGCGCGGCGCCACCTGGTTCAATTCGCTCGGCCGCCCCAACAATGCCGGCACCAAGCTGTTCTGCATCTCGGGCCACGTGAACAAGCCCTGCGTGGTGGAGGAGGAACTCGGCATTCCCTTCCGCGAGCTGATCGAGAAGCATGCCGGCGGCGTGCGCGGCGGCTTCGAGAACCTGCTGGCGGTGATCCCTGGCGGCTCGTCGGTCCGCATGGTTCCGGCCAACCTTATCATCGACACGCCGATGGACTTCGACTCGCTCTCCAAGCTGCGTTCGGGCCTCGGCACCGCGGCGGTGATCGTGATGGACAAGTCGACTGACCTCATCAAGGCCATTGCGCGGCTCGCCTATTTCTACAAGCACGAGTCCTGCGGCCAGTGCACGCCCTGCCGCGAAGGCACGGGCTGGATGTGGCGCGTGATGACCCGCATGGCCGAGGGCCGCGCGGAAAAGCGCGAGATCGACATGCTGCTCGACGTGACGAAGCAGATCGAGGGCCACACCATCTGTGCCTTGGGCGATGCGGCGGCCTGGCCGATCCAGGGCCTCATCGCGCATTTCCGCCATGTGATCGAAGAGCGCATCGATCAGTATGCCGCGAACCCCGACCATGATGGCGCTGTCGCTAAGATCGCGGCGGAGTGAACAGTGCACATTGCTGAACTCAACATCGGTAAATTCAAGTACCCGACCCATGACCCGCGCATGGCCGGGTTCATGGACAATCTCGATCGCGTCAACGCGATCGCCGAACGTTCGCCGGGCTTCGTGTGGCGCCTCAAGGGCGACAACAACAATGCCACCGACTTCCGCGTCGGCGACGACATGGCGGTGAACCTCTCGGTCTGGACCGATGCGAAGTCACTCGAGGACTATGTCTTCAAGACCGTGCATGTGCAGTTCTACCGTAACAAGGCCGCGTGGTTTGACCTGATGGAGAAGCCGTACGTGGTGATGTGGTGGGTTCCCGAGGGCCACCTGCCGGCGCTGGACGAGGCCTACGTGAGACTCAAGAAATATGAGCAGGAGGGCCCCAGCGCGGAGGCCTTCGGCTGGCGCCAAGTGATGGATGAACAGCGCATGCGGGCGCTCCGCTGTGCGTGAGGAATAAGCAAGATGCCCAAGATCAAGATCGACGGCGTGGAACTCGAGGTCGAGAACGGCCTCACCCTGCTGCAGGCCTGCGAACAGGCGGGCGCGGAGGTGCCGCGCTTCTGCTATCACGAGCGTCTGTCGATCGCCGGCAATTGCCGCATGTGCCTTGTCGAGGTGAAGGGCGGCCCGCCCAAGCCCCAGGCTTCCTGCGCCATGTCGGTGAACGACCTGCGCCCCGGCCCCAATGGCGAACCGCCGGAAGTCTTCACCAAGACCCCGATGGTGAAGAAGGCGCGCGAAGGCGTGATGGAGTTCCTGCTCATCAACCATCCGCTCGATTGCCCCATCTGCGACCAGGGCGGGGAATGCGACCTGCAGGACCAGGCCATGGCCTATGGCGTGGACAAGAACCGCTTCCACGAGAACAAGCGCGCGGTGGAGAACAAATATCTGGGCCCGCTGGTCAAGACCTCGATGAACCGCTGCATCCAGTGCACCCGCTGCGTCCGCTTCACCACGGAAGTGGCCGGCATCGAGGAGATGGGCGCCACCGGTCGCGGTGAGGACATGGAGATCACCACCTATCTCAACAAAGCGATCTCCTCCGAACTCCAGGGCAACATCATCGACCTCTGCCCGGTGGGTGCTCTCACCTCGCTTCCCTATGAGTTCAAGGCGCGGCCCTGGGAATTGCGCAAGACCGAGACCATCGACGCGATGGATGCGGTGGGCTGCAACATCCGCGTCGACGCGCGCGGCCGTGAGGTGATGCGCATCCTGCCGCGCACCCATGAGGACGTGAACGAGGAGTGGATCTCCGACAAGACTCGCTTCGTCTGGGACGGTCTCAAGGCCCAGCGCCTCGACAGGCCTTATGTGCGCGAGTTCGGCAAGCTGCGGGCGGCCACTTGGGGCGAGGCCTTCCAGCGCATCGCGCAGCGCATGAACGGGGTGAACCCAGACCGCATCGGCATCATCCTTGGCGACCTCGTCTCCGCCGAGGAGGCCTTCTCGATGCGCCAGTTCGCCGACCTCTTCGGCTTCAAGAACATCGACTGCCGCCAGGACGGCACACCGCTGGGCGAGAGGGGCGGCCGTGCGGGCTATCTCTTCAACACCGGCATCGCCGGAATCGATGAGGCAGACTCGATTCTGCTCATCGGCGCCAATCCGCGCCTCGAGGCCACGGTGCTCAATGCCCGCATCCGCAAGCGCGTGACGCGCGGCGGCTGCCCGGTCTCGGTGATCGGTGAGCAGGCCGACCTCACCTATGGCTACAGCTATCTCGGCGCTGGCCCCGAGACGCTGACGAAGTTCATCGATGCCGCGCAGGCCACGGGCGCCAAGCCCATGGTGATCGTGGGGCAGGGCGCACTCGCGCGCGCCGACGGCCCGCAGGTGCTGGCGGCGGCCTACAAGGCGGCAGAGAAGCTCGGCGCCATCAAGGACGGCTGGAACGGCTTCAACGTGCTGCACACGGCAGCTGGCCGTGTAGGTGCGCTCGACGTCTGCGCGCTTCCGTCCCTCGAGGGCGGCAGGACCACGCGCCAGATGCTGGAAGCCGCGAAGGCGGGCGAACTCGATATTCTCTTCCTCATCGGGGCAGACGAGATCGACACCCTGGCGCTGGGCTCCACCTTCGTCGTCTATGTCGGCACACATGGCGACGCCGGCGCGCATCGCGCCGACGTGATCCTCGCCGGTGCGGCCTATGTCGAGAAGCAGGCGACCTATGTGAACACCGAGGGCCGCCCGCAGCTGACCGAGCGCGCCTCCTTCCCGCCGGGCGAGGCCCGCGAGGATTGGGCGATCTTCCGCGCGCTCTCCGAGGCGCTGGGCCGGGCGCTGCCCTGGAACAATCTCGAGGAGCTGCGCGCCGCCATGTACAAGGTGGCGCCGCAGCTGATGCGCATCGACCAGCGCACGCCCGCGCCCATGGGCGGGCTCGCCGATCTCGGCAAGGCCGAGGGTGCGATGTCAGCGGAGCCCTTCCGCTCGCCCATCACGGACTTCTACATGACCAACCCGATCGCCCGCGCGTCCCGCATCATGGCCGAATGTTCGGCCCTGAAGAACGTGCAGAAGCTCGAGGCCGCTGAGTAAATCATGATCGAGGCTCTTCTCACTTTGCTGTTCTTCGCCGTCGTGAGCTTCGGCTTCATGGCGGGCCTGCTGTTGATCGTCGCCTATCTGCTGTGGGCCGACCGCAAGATCTGGGCCGCCGTGCAGATGCGCCGCGGCCCCAACGTCGTTGGCCCCTGGGGCCTGTTCCAGTCCTTCGCCGACCTTATCAAGTTCGCGCTGAAGGAAGTGGTGATCCCCGACGGCGCCAACAAGGGCGTCTTCGTTATCGCCCCTCTGGTGACGGCGACCCTGGCGCTCGCCGCGTGGGCAGTTGTCCCTGTCTCAGAAGGCTCGTTCTTCGGCCTCGCCGAGGGCAAGTGGGTGATCTCCGACATCAATGTCGGTATCCTCTATCTATTCGCGATCTCCTCGCTCGGCGTCTATGGCGTTATCATGGGCGGCTGGGCCTCGAACTCAAAATATCCTTTCCTCTCGGCGCTGCGCTCCGCTGCACAAATGGTGTCCTATGAAGTCTCGATCGGCTTCGTCATCGTAACCGTGCTGATGTGCGCGGGCTCGATGAACCTGACCGAGATCGTGCGCTCGCAGCACACCGGCCTCGGCGCCATGCTAGGCCTGCCGGGGTCGTTCCTCGACTGGTACTTCATTCCTCTGTTCCCGATGTTCATCATCTTCTTCGTCTCGGCGCTGGCGGAGACGAACCGCCCGCCCTTCGACCTCGTCGAGGCGGAATCGGAACTGGTGGCGGGCTTCATGGTGGAATATTCCTCCACGCCCTACCTTCTCTTCATGCTCGGCGAATATGTGGCGATCACGCTGATGTGCGCGATGACCGCCATCCTCTTCCTCGGCGGATGGCTGCCGCCCATCGACGTGGCGCCGCTCAACTGGGTGCCCGGGTTCATCTGGTTCTTCCTCAAGGTGGTTCTGGTGTTCTTCATGTTCGCGCTGGTGAAGGCCTTTGTGCCGCGCTACCGCTACGACCAGTTGATGCGTCTGGGCTGGAAAGTCTTCCTGCCGATCTCGATCTTCTACGTGGTGCTGGTGGCCGCCGTGCTCGTCGGCTTCGGGTGGGCGCCGTGACCGGAGGGATTTCAGGGGCGCCGCCGTTCCTAAGTCCCGGCCTTGCGGAATTCGCCCATTCGCGGCTCCATGCCGGGTGGAAGCACGATATCTCACGGGTGAAACACGCATGAAACTCGCACAAGCCGCCCGCTCGCTGTTCCTGAAGGAGTTCGTCGCCGCCGCGGTGCTGTCGATGCGCTACTTCTTCGCGCCCAAGGCGACGATCAATTACCCCAACGAAAAGGGTCCGGTGTCGCCCCGCTTCCGCGGCGAGCACGCGCTGCGCCGCTATCCCTCCGGTGAAGAACGCTGCATCGCCTGCAAGCTGTGCGAGGCCGTGTGCCCCGCACTCGCCATCACCATCGAGGCGGGGCCCCGCCGCAACGACGGCACAAGGCGCACCACGCGCTATGACATCGACATGGTGAAGTGCATCTATTGCGGATTCTGCCAGGAGGCCTGCCCGGTGGACGCCATCGTGCTCGGCCCCAATTTCGAATTCGCCACCGAAACCCGCGAGGAGCTGCTCTACGACAAGGAGAAGTTGCTCGCCAATGGTGACCGCTGGGAACGCGAGATCGCGCGCAACATCGCGATCGACGCGCCCTACCGCTGAAGGAGCCCATAATGGCCGCCGCACTGTTCTTCTATCTCTTTTCGGCCATCGCGGTTGCCTCCGCGGTCATGGTTATCTCGGCGAGGAACCCGGTTCACTCGGTGCTCTTCCTCATTCTGTGCTTCTTCAACGCCGCCGGCCTCTTCGTGCTGCTTGGGGCGGAGTTCCTGGCGATGATCCTCGTCGTCGTCTATGTCGGCGCGGTGGCCGTGCTGTTCCTCTTCGTCGTCATGATGCTTGACGTCGACTTCGTGGAACTGAGGCAGGGCATGCTGAACTACCTGCCCATCGGCGGCGCGATCGGGTTGATCGTGCTGGTCGAGCTCGCGCTCGCGGTTGGTGGCTGGATCATCAGCCCGGGAAGCCTCGGGTCGCGCGTGGCGCCGTTGCCGGAAGGCGTAACCAACACCGAGGCGCTGGGCCGCGTGCTCTACACGGACTTCCTGTTCTACTTCCAGGCGGCGGGTCTTGTGCTGCTCGTCGCCATGGTCGGCGCCATCGTGCTGACGCTGCGCCACAAGGAGGGCGTGAAGCGACAGAACATCTCCGTACAGGTGGCCCGCACCCCCGCCACCGCCGTCGAGGTCGTGAAGGTCAAGCCGGGGCAGGGGATCTGAGCCATGGAAATCGGCCTCTCGCAATATCTCACCGTCGCGGCGATCCTCTTCACCATCGGCATCTTCGGCATCTTCCTGAACCGCAAGAACGTCATCGTCATCCTGATGTCGGTCGAGCTCATCCTGCTCTCGGTCAACATCAACCTTGTCGCCTTCTCGACCTTCCTGGGCGATCTCGCCGGGCAGGTCTTCGCGCTGCTGGTTCTCACCGTTGCCGCGGGCGAGGCGGCCATCGGCCTTGCCATCCTCGTCACCTATTTCCGCAACCGCGGCACCATCGCGGTTGAAGACATCAATCTCATGAAGGGTTGACGGGAACATCATGAACACCGTCCTTTCCGCCATCGTCTTCCTGCCGCTGATAGGCGCGCTGATCGCCGGTCTCTTCGGCACCAAGCTGTTTCGCCAGCTTGGCCGCGACTCCGACGTCTATGGCGAGCACGCCCATGCCCACGACGCGCATAGTCGCCATGACCACGGCCACAACGACGGCCACGGCCACCATGGGGCTTACGACGGCCCAACCTGGCCGATGTATCTCACCACCGCGCTGCTCTGCCTTTGCGCCGTACTCTCCTGGTATGTCTTCGCGGGCTTCCTGCATGAGCCGCGCGTCGAGAAGTTGGAAGTTCTGCACTGGATCAACTCCGGCGCACTCTCCGCCAACTGGATGATCCGTGTGGACACCTTGACCGCCGTCATGCTGGTGGTGGTGAACACGGTCTCCGCCCTCGTACATATCTACTCGCTTGGCTACATGAGCCATGACGAGTCCCAGCCGCGCTTCTTCGCCTATCTTTCGCTCTTCACCTTCGCCATGCTGATGCTGGTGACGGCGGACAACCTCGTCCAGATGTTCTTCGGCTGGGAAGGCGTGGGCCTTGCGTCCTACCTGCTCATCGGCTTCTGGTATCAGCGCGACAGCGCCTGTGCCGCCGCCATGAAGGCCTTCATCGTCAACCGTGTTGGCGACTTCGGCTTTGCGCTTGGCATCTTCGGCTGCTTCATGGTCTTCCAGACGGTCGACTTCGACACGATCTTCGCCGCCGCCCCGGGCGTTGCCGGCAAGACCATGCACTTCTTGGCCTGGCAGCCCGACACGCTGACCGTGCTCTGCCTCCTCCTGTTCATGGGCGCGATGGGCAAGTCGGCGCAGTTTTTGCTGCACACATGGCTGCCGGACGCCATGGAAGGCCCGACGCCCGTCTCTGCCTTGATCCACGCCGCCACCATGGTGACGACCGGCGTCTTCATGGTCGCGCGTCTCTCGCCGATGTTCGAGCTGGCGCCCTACGCCAAGGATTTCGTGGTCGTCATCGGCGCCATCACCGCCTTCTTCGCGGCCTCAGTCGGCCTCGTCCAGAACGACATCAAGCGCGTCATCGCATATTCGACCTGCTCACAGCTGGGCTACATGTTCGTGGCGCTTGGTGTTGGTGCTTATGGCGCGGGCGTGTTCCACCTCTTCACGCATGCCTTCTTCAAGGCGCTGCTCTTCCTCTCGGCGGGCTCCGTCATCCACGCCGTGTCAGGCGAGCAGGACATGCGCAAGATGGGCGGGCTTGGCCCCTTCATCAAGATCACCTTTGCCATGATGGTGATCGGCAACCTGGCGCTCACCGGTTTCCCTTATACATCGGGCTTCTTCTCCAAGGATGCCATCATCGAGGCGGCTTATGTCTCGGGCTGGGGCTTCGCCTTCTGGATGCTGATCATCGCCGCGGTCTTCACCTCCTTCTACTCTTGGCGCCTCACCTTCATGACCTTCAACGGCCAGCCCCGCGCTGACCGGAAAGTGATGGAGCATGTGCACGAGAGCCCCATGGTCATGCTTGTCCCGCTCTTCGTGCTCGCTGCCGGCGCGCTTTTCGCGGGGCTGGCGTTCAAGGATTATTTCATCGGTCATCACTTCAAGGAGTTCTGGGGCGCCTCGCTGGCCAATGGCCCGGTGATGGAGGAGATGGAGCGGGAGGGGACGGTTCCATCCCTCGTCAAGTGGTCGCCCTTCATCGCCATGGCGCTGGGTTTCGTCACCGCCTGGGTCTTCTACATCCGCGACACCTCGATCCCGAAGCGCCTCGCCGAGCTGCACCAGCCGCTTTACAAGTTCCTGCTCAACAAGTGGTACTTCGACGAGCTCTATGACTTCATTTTCGTGCGCCCCGCCATGTGGCTCGGCCGCTTGCTGTGGAAGAAGGGCGATGGCTTCATCATCGACGGCTTCGGCCCCGATGGCGTCTCCGCGGCCGTCAATGACGTGACGCGCGGCGTCGTCCGGCTGCAGACCGGCTATCTCTATCACTATGCCTTCGCCATGATGATTGGTGTCGCCGCATTGATGTCCTGGTTCCTTTTCGGGGGCGCGCACTGATGAACTGGCCCATCCTTTCGGTCATCACCTTCCTGCCGCTCCTCGGCGTGCTCTTCATCCTCACCGTGAGGGGTGATGACGAGGTTGCGCTCAAGAACGTGCGTTGGGCGACACTGTGGACGACGCTTTTCACCTTCGTTCTGTCCTTGAGCATCTGGTATTTCTTCGACTTCAATGCTTCAGGATTCCAGTTCGTCGAGGAGCATTCGTGGCTCGGGCCGGCTGCCACCTACAAGCTCGGCGTCGACGGCATCTCCATGCCCTTCGTGATTCTGACCACCTTCCTGATGCCGATCTGCATCCTCGCCTCGTGGCACGTCACCAAGCGGGTGAAGGAATACATGATCGCCTTCCTCGTGCTCGAGACGCTGATGACCGGCGTCTTCTGCTCGCTCGATATCGTGCTGTTCTACCTGTTCTTCGAGGCGGGCCTGATCCCGATGTTCCTGATCATCGGCATCTGGGGCGGCCCGCGCCGCGTCTATGCGAGCTTCAAGTTCTTCCTCTACACGCTCCTGGGCTCGGTGCTCATGCTGATCGCCATCGTCTATATGTACTGGACAAGCGGCACGACTGACATCACCCAGCTGCTCGCCAATCCGGGCTTCACGCCGGAGGCGCAGAAGTGGCTGTGGCTCGCTTTCTTCGCCTCCTTCGCGGTGAAGATGCCGATGTGGCCGGTGCATACTTGGCTGCCCGACGCGCACGTCGAGGCGCCGACGGCCGGCTCCGTCATCCTGGCGGCGATCCTGCTGAAGATGGGCGGCTATGGCTTCCTGCGCTTCTCGCTGCCAATGTTTCCGGATGCTTCGGTCTATTTCCAGGACTTCGTCTTCTTCCTCTCGGCCGTCGCCATCATCTACACCTCGCTGGTGGCGCTGATGCAGGAGGACATGAAGAAACTTATCGCCTATTCCTCCGTCGCCCACATGGGCTTCGTGACCATGGGTATCTTCGCGCTGAACCGCCAGGGCATCGACGGCGCCATGTTCCAGATGATCAGCCACGGCCTGGTGTCGGGGGCGCTCTTTCTCTGCGTGGGCGTGGTCTATGACCGCATGCACACGCGCGAGATCGCTGCTTATGGCGGGCTCGTCGACAACATGCCGCTCTATGCCTGCATCTTCATGGTTTTCACCATGGCTAATGCCGGCCTGCCCGGCACGAGCGGCTTCATCGGCGAATTCCTGTCGCTGATGGGCGCCTTCAAGGCGACGGCGTGGGTGGCCTTCTTCGCCACCACCGGCGTCATCCTCTCGGCGGCTTATGCCCTGTGGCTCTATCGCCGCGTGGTGTTCGGCAAGCTGACGAAGCCGGCGCTGATGCGCCTGCCGGACGTGACCCCGCGCGAGCTGGCAACGCTGCTGCCGCTGGTCATCCTCACCATTTTCTTCGGCGCCTATCCGGCCCCGATCCTCAACATCTTCGGCCCCGCGGTCGAAGGCATCATCAGGCCCTTGAACGAGGCCGCCGCAGCAGCGCATCTGCTGGCGACTGCCGCGCTGCAGTAAGGACAATCGACCCATGTGGCTTCTCCAACAGGCCGATGCCGTAGCCGCTTTCCCCGAGATCGTGCTGGCGGTGCTGACGCTGGCACTCCTGATGCTCGGCGTATTCCGCAAGGGCGATCCTTCGGACATGGTGACGTTGGGCTCCCTCATCGCTCTCGGCATTGCTGGGCTGCTGGTCATCTTCTGGTCGGGCCATCAGGCCACCGCCTTCCACGGCGCGCTGATGGTCGATACCTTCGCCAAGGTGATGAAGGTGCTGGCGCTGTTCGGTTCCGCCGCGGCCCTCGTCCTCTCCGTCAGCTTCATGAAGCGTGATGGTTCGCAGCGCTTTGAATATCCAATCCTCATCCTGCTTGCCACCCTTGGCATGATGCTGATGATCTCCGCCAACAACCTGATTGCTCTCTACATGGGCCTCGAGCTGCAGTCGCTGTCGCTCTATGTGCTGGCCGCCATCAACCGCGACTCGGCGCGCGCCTCGGAAGCGGGCCTCAAGTATTTCGTGCTGGGTGCGCTCTCCTCGGGCATGCTGCTCTATGGCGCCTCGCTGGTCTATGGCTTCACCGGCACCACCGAGTTCCCAGGCATCGCAGCCTATCTCACCAGCAATGGGGCGGACCTCGGCGCGATCTTCGGCCTGGTCTTCGTCATCGCGGGCCTCGCCTTCAAGATCTCCGCCGTGCCCTTCCACATGTGGACGCCCGACGTGTACGAAGGCGCGCCCACGCCGGTCACCGCCTTCTTCGCGGCGGCGCCCAAGGTGGCGGCCGTGGCGCTGATCACCCGCACCATGATGGTGGCCTTCGGCGCCATCCAGCCGGCCTGGGGCCAGATCATCATCTTCATCTCCATCGCCTCCATGGCGCTCGGCGCCTTCGCCGCCATCGGCCAGAGCAACATCAAGCGACTGCTCGCTTACTCTTCCATCGCCAACATGGGCTATGCGCTGGTGGGCCTCGCCACCGGCACTCAGGAAGGTGTCCAGGGCGTCGTCGTTTACATGATCATTTACATGATCATGGCGCTTGGCTCCTTTGCTTGCATTCTCGCCATGCGCCGCAAGGGCTGCATGGTGGAGGAGATCGGCGATCTCGCGGGCCTGTCGCGCAACCACAAGGGCCTGGCCTTCGTCTTCTCCATGCTGATGTTCTCGATGGCCGGCATTCCGCCGCTGGCGGGCTTCTTCGCCAAGTATTTTGTGTTTCTCGCGGCGGTGAAGGCGGGCCTCTATGCGCTGGCGGTGATTGGCGTCGTCACCTCGGTGGTGGGCGCCTATTACTATCTCCGCATCGTCAAGATCATGTATTTCGACGAGCCGAAGGCGGCCTTTGAGCCGATGGACGGCGAGGTGAAGCTCATCGCCTATGCCTCGGGCGCCTTCACGGTTGCTTTCGTTCTCCCGTGGATCGCCAGCCCCGTCATTGCGGTGGCTGCGGCCGCAGCCAAGTCCTTCTATTGAGACTCTTAACTGGACATCCGGTCCGCCACTTCGGCCGGATCGATTCCACCAATCTGGAGGCCCGCAGGCTTGCTCAACAGGCTGAGCGCGGGCCTCTTTGGCTTTTGGCGGATGAGCAGACGCTGGGCCGAGGCCGCCTGGGCCGCAGCTGGGTGAGCGAGCCAGGCAACCTATACGCCACTTTCCTGTTCGCGATCACGCAAGGCTCGCATCTCGCCGCACAGGTGAGCTTTGTGGCCGCGCTTGCCGTGCATGACACCGTCGTCACGCTGCGGCCTGAACTTAGCCCCCGCATCAAGTGGCCGAACGATGTGTTGATCGGGGGGGCAAAGTTCTGCGGCGTGCTGCCGGAGGTAGTGGGAGAAAACCCCACGCGCATCGGCATTGGTTTCGGCCTCAACATCGCCCACGCACCGGAAGGAACGCCCTATCCGGTCACGGCGCTGGGCGCTGATCTTTCGGTCGCCACCGTGCTGAAGGAGCTCGACGCCAGCCTCGTCCGCCGCCTTGCGCAGTGGGACGAGGGCAGGGATTTCACCTCCATCCGCGCCGACTGGTCCGCCTGCGCACTGGGCCTTGGCGGCAGCGTCACGGCGACGTCCGGAACACGGCAACTCGCGGGAACCTTCCGGGAGTTGGCGGCCGATGGCGCGCTGGTTCTTGCGCAGGCGGACGGCACAGTCACTCCCATCCATTCCGGCGAGGTTTCCTTCGCCGAACTCGAAGCCCTGAGGCGGAAACACGCATGAACGCGCGGCGCAGAGCACAACTCCCCAGCGAACTCGTATTCCTGCCGCTTGGAGGCACCGGCGAAATCGGCATGAACTGCTATGCCTATGGCCATGGCCCGGCTGATGATCGGCACTGGCTGATGGTCGACCTTGGCGTGAAGTTCGGTGAGGAGACGGACCCCGGCATCGACGTGGTGCTGCCCGACGTGGGCTTCATCACGGCAGAGAAGTCGCGGCTGCACGGCCTCATCCTCACCCATGCCCATGAGGATCACTTGGGCGCCGTCGCATGGCTGTGGCCTCAGCTCGGATGCCCGGTCTATTGCACGGCCTTCGCCGCGCAGATCCTGGCGCTGAAGCTGAAGGAAGCAGGGCTTGACGAGCAGGTGCCGGTGAAGGTCATGCCGATGGGTTCCATGTTCAAGCTGGGCCCCTTCGGACTGGAGATGGTCGCCGTCACCCATTCGATTCCGGAGTCTACTGCTCTGCTGATCGAGACGGACCGAGGCAGGGTGCTCCATTCCGGCGACTGGAAGATCGACCGAACGCCCGTTCTGGGCGAGGGCATGGACGAGAAGCGCCTGCGCGAGATCGGCGCCAGGGGTGTGGACGTGCTGGTCTGCGATTCCACCAACGTGCTGCGCGAAGGCCATTCGCCCTCCGAGAAGGACGTGGCCGAACGCATCACCGAAATCGTGAAGCAGGCCAGGGCCCGAGTCGCCATCACCACCTTCGCCTCGCACCTTGACCGCATCGCCACGGCGATCCGCGCCGCACGCGCCACGGGGCGCGAGGTGGTCATCGCCGGCCGCGCCATGCGCAACACCATCGAGGCGGCGCGACTCTGCGGCATGCTGAATGACTCGGGCCGCCTGCTCGACCAGGAGGAGTTCGGCTATCTCCCGCCCGACAAGGTGATCCTCTTGTGCACGGGCAGCCAGGGCGAGCCGCGCGCGGCCATCGCCCGCATCGCCGAGGACCAGCATCCGCATATCTCGCTCGATCCAGGCGACCTCGTGATATTCTCGTCCAAGACCATACCGGGCAACGAGAAAGAGGTGAGCCGCGTGCTCAATAACCTCGCGCGCCTCGACATCGACATGGTGACAGGCGACGACGACCTCGTGCACTCCTCCGGCCACCCGCGCCAGGGCGAGCTGGCGCTTCTCTACGAGTGGGTGAAACCCAAGGCGCTGATTCCCATGCACGGCGAGCCGCGCCACCTGAGGGCCCACCGCATCTTCGCTGAGTCGAAGGGCATCCGCGATGTCCTGATCCCGCGCGACGGCGCCATCATCAGGCTTGCTCCGGGGCCGCTGGCGGACATTGACGAGGCCCCCTGCGGGCGGCTCCATGTCGATGGCCGCCTCATCGTGCCCGCCGAGGACGGCCCGGCCAAGCAGCGCCGCAAGCTCGCCTTCGTCGGCATCATCTTCGTCTCCGTCGTGATCGACGCGAAGGCGGAGCTCGCCGCCGATATCGAGATCATTACCGACGGCATTCCCGCAGGCCTCGAGGGGGACCTGCTTGAGGCGGCGGAGAAGGCCTTCGACTCCACCCCCAAGCCGCGCCGCAAGGATGTGAACCAACTCGCGGAGACCATCCGCACCGCGGTGCGCCGCGCGGCGGACCTGACATGGGGCAAGAAGCCGATCGTCAAGGTCGCGGTGGCGAAGGTTTGAGCCCTCATTCAATTCCCGCAGACGGAAATGCTATAAGCCCCGAATCATGAGCAAGCACGTTCCCCCGCCGCAAGGCCCCAACGAAATCGAGAAGATCGACCTGAAGGAAGCGCTGGAAGAGCGCTACCTCGCCTATGCCCTGTCCACCATCATGCACCGCGCCCTGCCGGATGTGCGCGATGGGCTGAAGCCGGTGCACCGCCGCCTGCTGCATGTGATGCAGATTCTGCGGCTCGATCCCAATTCGGCCTTCAAGAAATCCGCCAAGATCGTCGGCGACGTGATGGGCGGCTATCACCCGCATGGCGACCAGTCGATCTATGATGCGCTCGTCCGCCTCGCGCAGGATTTCTCCTCGCGCTATCCGCTGGTCGACGGGCAGGGCAACTTCGGCAACATCGACGGCGATTCTGCCGCCGCCTACCGCTACACCGAAGCGCGTATGACGGAGGTAGCGAAGCTCCTCCTCGAGGGACTCGACGAGGACACCGTCGACTTCCGCCCCAACTATGATGGCTCGGTGCAGGAGCCGGTCGTGCTGCCCGGCGCCTTCCCGAACCTGCTCGCAAACGGTTCCTCCGGCATCGCCGTGGGCATGGCGACCTCCATCCCGCCGCACAATGCGGCCGAGCTCTGCGATGCCGCCCTCCACCTCATCAAGACGCCCAACGCGACGGACGAGAAGATCGCCACGCTCGTTCAGGGGCCGGACTTCCCCACGGGCGGCATCATCATCGATGACCGCGCGTCCATCCTCGAGGCCTACAAGACCGGCCGCGGCGGCTTCCGCGTGCGGGCCCGCTGGAGCGTTGAGGAACTGCCGCGTGGCATGTGGCAGATCGTGGTCACCGAGATTCCCTATCTCGTGCAGAAGAGCCGGCTCATCGCCAATATCGCCGAACTGCTGAACGCCAAGAAACTCACGCTGCTCGCCGACGTGCGCGATGAATCAGCCGAGGACGTGCGCCTCGTGCTGGAGCCGAAGAGCCGCACCGTCGACCCCAACCTGATGATGGAGCAGCTGTTCCGCAACACCGAGCTCGAGGCCCGCATTCCGCTCAACATGAATGTGCTGAGCCACGGCAAGGTGCCGAAGGTGATGAGCCTCAAGGAGGTGCTGCGCGAGTGGCTGGACCACCGAAAGGACGTGCTCGTCCGCCGCACCAATTTCCGGCTCGGCGAAATCGCACGGCGCCTCGAGATCCTCGAAGGCTATATGATCGCCTACCTCAACCTCGACGAGGTGATCCGCATCATCCGCGAGGAGGATGAGCCGAAGCCTGCGCTGATGGCGCGCCTCAAACTCACCGACAACCAGGCCGAGGCTATCCTCAACATGCGGCTGCGCGCCTTGCGCAAACTGGAGGAGATGGAAATCCACGGCGAGCACCAGAAGCTCACCAAGGAGCAGAAGGCGCTGAACGCGCTCCTGAAGTCGGATGACGAGCAGTGGGCCACGATCTCGGATGAGATCAAGGCCGTGAAGGAGAAATTCTCCAAGAAGACGCCGCTCGGCCGCCGCCGCACGGATTTCTCGGAAGTCCCCGAGATCGACGTCGACTTCGAGCAGGCGATGATCGAGAAGGAACCCGTCACGGTGGTCTGCTCCGAGAAGGGCTGGATACGCACCATGAAGGGCCACATGGAGGATTTTTCGACTCTCACCTACAAGGATGGCGACCGCGGCCAGTTCACCTTCCATGCGATGTCGACCGGCAAGGTGATGCTGTTCTCGTCGAGCGGCAAGTTCTTCACCCTCGATGTGGGCAAGCTGCCCGGTGGCCGTGGGCATGGCGAACCGGTGCGCTTGATCTGCGACCTCGATGCGGCGGATTCGATTGTCTCGCTCTTCGTGCATGTGCCGGGAACGAAGCGCCTTCTGGCCTCCACCGGGGGCGACGGCTTCATCGTTGCCGAGGACGAATGCGTGGCCAACACCCGCAAGGGCAAGCAGGTGCTGAACGTCAAGGCGCCGGCCGAGGCCTGCGTCTGCGTCGTGGTGCCGCCCGATGCGACGCATCTCGCCACCATCGGCGAGAACCGCAAGATGATCATCTTCAAGCTCGGCGAGGTGCCGGAAATGGCCCGCGGCAAGGGCGTGCGCCTGCAGAAGTTCAAGGACGGTGGCTTAAGCGATGCCCGCGCCTTCAAGCTGAAGGACGGACTGACCTGGACGGACAGCTCGGGCCGCAACTTCGTCGTCACCGACCTCAAGGAATGGATCGGCGAACGCGCCCAGGCCGGCAGGCTTCCGCCCAAGGGCTTCCCGCAGCGGAACAAGTTCGGGTGACACCAGCGCAGCGCACGGCCGTAGGTGATGTGGCGGCCACCGCCGGTCTTCGGAGCAGGTTCAGGGTGCGACACCTGTAATCTGAAACGGAGACCGCGATGACCGTCGGCGGAATGGATCTTATGGAGCTTGTTGAGAAACAGGCTGATGGGAACTTGGTGCGTGAGATAGCTCGCTTTTGCGGCGGAATGCATCATGGAAGCGGAGGTTGAGACAAGCCCCGGAGCAGCCAAAGGCGCCCATTCTCCCCCGCGCGAAGTTGTGTCTCGATGGAACGCCGGGGGCGGGCAAGCACTTTGCGGCCAGACACGCCGGGTGGGCGTTCGTCGCGGCTAAGGCGACTCGTATTTGGGCCGTTGATCATGTCCCTTTCCGTGGTGTAGCTGATGGCATTGGTCGCCGAGCGTTACCGGCTTGGGCCGGATCTGATCGACCACTGTCCGCCACTGGGTGCTCGCGGCTTCCGGCGTTTCCTGCGCGAAGGCGGAGGCGATGAAGGCCGAGACCACGCGGCGGCCCGACTTCCCGGCATGGGCAAGGACGTTGCGCATGAAGTGCACGCGGCAGCGCTGCCAGCTGGCGCACAGCACCTTGGAGACGGCGGCCTTGATCCCTTCATGGGCATCGGAGACGACCAGCTTGACGCCCCGGAGCCCGCGCCGCGTCAGCTTGCGAAGGAAGGCGGTCCAGATGGGTTCGGCCTCCGCGGTGCCGATCTCCATACCCAGAATCTCGCGCCGTCCGTCGCTGTTGACGCCTGTAGCGATGATGACGGCGAGCGAGACGACACGCCCGC
>NZ_JADCDB010000036.1 GCF_020252395.1 Aestuariivirga sp. | reverse complement strand
TTCACAATGTCAATCAGCTAACCAAAAACCAAACGCACAAATCCCCCGGTCCAACCCTCTCAGGATCACCGGCAAACCTGCCACCTTGTCGGCTTTCGGCAAAAAAAGAACCACAACGCTCAAAGCGATGCGTCCCTCAGTACCGAGCCTTATATGAGACGCCCAGCAAGAGTGTCAAGCGGGTCGGATATGGAATCCTCAAAAATCCCGTAAGTAGTTGAAAAAGAGAAATGAAACTTGACCGTGCCGGTCGCGGGACGTGGCGTCCGCAAAGGCAGGCCCTGGGCTTTGCCTGCCATTTTGCCTGGTTTGCGACGGGAGGCCGCCTGCCGTCACGCGGGCTGGGTCCGGTCGCGATCCTGAAACATGGTTAACGAAGTTGTAACGTGCAAATGGGATATTGCAACATGGTGTCCTTTTGCTCGCCTCCGCGACGGCGGCCGGAGCCCCGCACGGAGCCCCGCACAGGCAGGCGGGACCCTGTGGAAAGCCGCAAGCCATTGGCGGTTGACTATCTGGATTTGTACGGGCATTTTCCGACGCGCGTTGGGGCCTCAAAAAGGGGGCCTTGAGTCCCAGACGGAGCAAGACAAATAACCAGGCTCCGCTGGACCTGCCGATCGAGGGAAGCAGGCAGGTGGCACGTTCCAGGCGTGCAGGTGAGACACGTGCGAGTGAGACACGTGCGAGTGAGGCTCGTGCAAGTGAGACAGGGGATATGAGTATTGAACGATCGCCTTGACAGACAGTTCCGCGCCCGCACGCCAGTTGCCGGCTCGACCAGCCGTCCGCCACTTCCTTCGAAACCGGCGCCCCGTTCCGCCACGGCGCCGCGCGGTGCCGCCACTCCGCGCTCAGCTGCCGCGTTGCGCGCCTTGCCCGCCCCTGCAGCCGTTATCGATCCGACACCCGATCCGTTTCAGGTCGAGCCTGCGCATCACCGCTGGCTGCTGACCACCTGTGTTGCCGGCATTGCCGGTTCGCTCGTCATCGGCAGCGCCGTTCTGGGCATCTTCGGCGAGAACGCCGCCCCGCGCGATGCCTATGCCTCGGTCGAGAAAGCTTCCATCGCCGGCTTTCCGGCGGATGCGCCCGGCGCCCTGATGGGCCGGAAGGAACTCTCCGCCGCCTACCAGCCGGTGGTGCCGGAACGTGACCTGAACAACGCCAACCTCTATCCCGAGATCACCTCGGACGACCTGCCCTACAGCGATGCCAGGCCGTTGGTCATCGACGCCGACATCGACGGCGTGGATAACGAGGAGAATATCACCACCATCACCAAGCAGGTGCCGCCCGAGCCGACCGACGAAACCTTCACCCTGGCCAAGGGCCAGACGCTGATCGGCGTGCTGACCGACCGCGGTGTGAGCCCGGATGCCGCCAAGGCGCTGGTCGCCGCCATCGATCCGATCTTCCCGGTGAACATGATCAAGCCGGGAACATCGATCGAGCTGACCCTCGACCGGCAGATCGACTTCTACGGCCGCGAGGTGACCTTCCCGGTGGAGCTCTCCTTCAACCCGGGCCCGAAGGAAACGCTCACCGTCGAGGCTGACGAAGACGGCCGCTTCCAGGCGGCGATCGAGGGCGCCAAGGCCGGAACCAAGTCGCAATATGCGCAGATCAATCACTTCCGCACGGAAGCCGAGGTGGGATCGAGCCTCTACGGCACGGCCAAGGACAACAAGATCCCAGACTATATCATTGCGGAATTCACCCGCATCTTCTCTTATGACGTCGACTTCCAGCGCCAGGTGAAGGCCTCCGACAGCTTCGGGGTGTTCTACGGCAACCCGCTGACCGGTTCCTCGTCGCGGCGCAAGGTGCTGCACTTTGCGCAGCTCACCCTCGACGGCAAGACCAAGACATATTACCGCTACACCACCAGGGACGGGCAGACCGATTACTTCGACGAACAGGGCCGCAGCGCGCAGAAGTCGCTGCTGAAGACGCCGGTCTCCGGCGCCCGGCTGACCTCCGGCTTCGGCATGCGCATGCACCCGCTGCTCGGCTACTCCAAGATGCATGCGGGCGTCGACTTCGGCGTGCCGCAGGGCACCCCGATCCGCGCCGCCGGTTCGGGCGTCGTGAAGATCGCTGGCCGGCACGGCGCCTTCGGCATCGCCGTCGAGATCAAGCACAACAACCGCTACGAAACGCTCTACGCCCACATGAGCAAGCTCGCCACCGGCATCCGCCGGGGCGTCAAGGTGAACCAGGGCCAGATCATCGGCTATGTGGGCTCGACCGGCCGGTCCACCGGGCCGCACCTCCATTACGAGGTCCACGCCAATGGCCGCCCCGTGAACCCGACGCGCATCAACGCCGCGGGCGGCAAGCAACTCGCCGGCAAGGAACTGGCGAAGTTCAACCAGATGAAGCAGCGGGTTCTGGCCATGATGCAGCAGGCGCCTTCGCCGCTGCAGGTCGCCCAAGTCAAGCAGTAAAGCATAGCCCGATCGGCGCTTGCGCCCCAGGTCCATGCCTGCGATGACCTTGGCATGCGCGTCTTCCTCACCTTTCTTGCCGCCTATATGCTGAGCCAGTTCTACCGCTCCTTCCTGGCGGTGATCGCGCCCGAACTGGCGCATGAACTGACGCTCGATCCGCAGGCGCTCGGCAACCTGCAGGCCTTCTGGATCCTCGGTTTCGTGGCCACGCAGTTTCCGGTGGGCTGGGCGCTGGACACCGTGGGGCCGCGCCGCACCGTGGCGCTGCAGATGCTGGCCGCGGTGGCGGGCGCCCTGCTTTTCGCCACGGCGCACAGCGCGCCGGCGCTAAACATCTCCATGCTGTTCATCGGCGCCGGATGCGGCTCGATCTACATGGGGGCGATCTATATGTTCGGGCGCATGGCCGCGCCGCAGCGCTTTGCGTTGCTGTGTTCATGGCTCCTCGGACTCGGCACGGCCGGAAACCTGCTCGCGGCCTCTCCCCTGGCATGGGTGGCGCAGTCGACCGGCTGGCGCGGCGCGATGGCCGGCATGGCGGTGGCAACCGCGCTGTCGGCCCTCTCGGTGCTGTTGCTGATCCGCGATCCGGAGCGCATCGCCACGCATGGCGCACGCGGGCTGTTCGGCGGCATCGGCGAGATCCTGAAGATCCGCGCGCTCTGGCCCCTGCTGCCGATCACCGCCGTGAGCTATGCCGTGGTGCTGGCGGAGCGGGGCCTGTGGGCGGGCCCGTATTTTTCCTCCGTATACGGGCTTGATCCGGTGGCGCGCGGGCATGCGTTGCTGGTCATGGCGGCGGCCATGTCGGCGGGCGCCATGGCCTATGGCCCGCTGGACCGGCTGCTCGGCACGCGCAAATGGGTGGTGTCCGGCGGCGTGAGCGTGACGGCGCTGTGCTTTGCGGCGCTCGCCCTGCCCGGCCTCTCGCTCACCGCGGCGATCATCGCCATGGGCCTGCTCGGCGGTTTCGGCATGACCTATGGCGTGCTGATGGCGCATGGCCGCGGCTTCGTTCCCGATCACCTGCTGGGCCGCGGCATCACGCTGCTGAACGTCCTGTTCATCGGCGGCGCCGGCGTGCTGCAGCCCTTGAGCGGCGCATTGATGAAGCGGTTGGCGGATCACCCGCCCAAGCAAGCCTATGCCACGCTGCACCTGATCTTCGCGGGGCTGCTGGCGGTGAGCCTCGTCGTCTATCTCTTTGCCAAGGACAATCCGCCGAAACAATAGTCAGCCAAACCCCAAGGAGCACCACACATGCAAGTTAAGTCAGCGATAGCCGTGACAGTAAGTCTTGTTCTCGCATCAGGCACAGCAAACGCGTTGGTCTTCGGAGGATCAAATCTCGGTGTTCTCGGCTACCCCAAACACACTTGCAGTGCGCCCAGCAAACCGTACGACCTGAGCGACGAGTATGCTGTAAATCGCTATAATAGCGATCTCGACTATTACATCGACTGCATCAAGGCATATGTGGAGAACGCCAAGAACGACATCGAGAGGATAAATGAGTCCGCCAATGACGCGATCAGGGAGGCCAACTCCCTCTGATCGCAGAGCGGCACCCTACCCCAAGAGCCCCAATTCCTTCTGCACCCGTTTCGGCAGGTTCAGCGCGGCGAGGCGATGGCTTTCGCGGAGGTAATCCTTGAGCGCCGCATCATCCAGCGTCTCTGCCGTGCACCGCTGCAGCCAGAGGAGCCCGCGCGAGGCGAGATAGGGCGCGGGCCGCAGGCCGGGCTTGTCCTTCAAGAGATCGAAGGAGAGCTGCGAGGCCTTGAAGGTGATGCCGGGCGAGGCCCCCTCCCAGCGCGAGGCGATGGCGAAGACCTTGCCCTTGGGCCCGCCCACCTTCCACACATGCGCCTCGTCCCACTGGACCACGTGCGCGGTGTGGGCAAGGCTGCGGCAGAAGCGGTTGTAGCCGTCGAGGGTCATGGGCGGAGAGTGCCATGTGAAGCGCCAGGCCACAACGGAGTGCCAAATGTCTTCTCCCGCTTCTTCAGCGGGAAGAGGACAAGAGATAGGGGCGGCCCCTGGGGACCGCCCTTTTTCAATTCGTCACACGCTCAATGCAACTGCACGACCTTCGGGTCGACCATGGTCTTGCCGCCGACTGGCACGCCGTTGAAGGTGAGGAGGCCGGACTTCACGTCCACCTTCACCGTCTCGCCGTCCTTGATGCGGCCTGACAGGATTTCCTCGGCGAGGGGGTCCTGAAGGTTCTTCTGGATCACCCGCTTCAAGGGGCGCGCGCCATAGGCCGGTTCGTAGCCCTTGTCGGACAGCCAGTCGCGCGCCGCGTCGCTGATCTCGATGGCGATCTTGCGATCGGCGAGAAGCTTGCGGAGACGCCCGGCCTGGACGTCGACGATGGCGCCCATATGCTCGCGCTTGAGCCGGTGGAACAGCACGATCTCGTCAAGGCGGTTGAGGAACTCGGGCCGGAAGTGACTCTTCACTACCGCCATCACCTCATCCTTCACCACGTCCACATCCTGCCCCTCGCCCAGGTTCACCAGATATTCGGCGCCCAGGTTCGAGGTCATGATGATCAGCGTGTTCTTGAAGTCCACGGTGCGGCCCTGGCCATCGGTCAGGCGGCCGTCATCGAGCACCTGCAGCAGCACGTTGAAGACATCCGGATGCGCCTTCTCGATCTCGTCGAACAGCACCACCTGGTAAGGCCTTCGCCGCACGGCCTCGGTCAGCGCACCGCCCTCGTCGTAGCCGACATAGCCGGGAGGGGCGCCGATCAGGCGCGAGACGGAGTGCTTCTCCATATATTCCGACATGTCGATGCGCGCCATCGCGTGCTCGTCGTCGAACAGGAAGGCGGCCAGCGCCTTGGTGAGCTCGGTCTTGCCCACGCCCGTCGGCCCCAGGAACATGAACGAGCCGATGGGCCGGTTCGGATCCTGCAGGCCCGCGCGCGAACGCCTGACCGCGGTCGACACCGCGATCACCGCGTCGGACTGGCCGATGACGCGCTTGGCGAGCTCCGTCTCCATGGCGATGAGCTTCTCGCGCTCGCCCTCCAGCATCTTGTCGACGGGAACGCCGGTCCAGCGCGACACGACCTGCGCCACGTGGTTTTCCGTCACCGCCTCCTCGAGCATCTTGGAGCTCGACTTCTCTTCCGCCTCCTTCAGCTTCTTCTCGAGGCCGGGGATGGTGGCATAGGCCAGTTCGCCCGCCTTGGCGAAATCGCCCTTGCGCTGCGCCTGCTCGAGGTCGAAGCGGGCCTTCTCCAGCTCCTCCTTGACCTTGGAAGCAGACGCGAGCTGCGCCTTCTCCTCCTGCCAGCGCCTCGTCATGCCGGCCGACTTCTCCTCGAACTCGGCGAGCTCCTTCTCGAGCTTGACGAGACGGTCCTTGGAGGCCTGGTCGGTTTCCTTCTTCAGCGCCTCCCGCTCGATCTGCAGCTGCATGATGCGGCGGTCGATCTCGTCCAGCTCCTCGGGCTTCGAGTCGACCTGCATCCGCAGCCGCGACGCCGCCTCGTCCATCAGGTCGATGGCCTTGTCGGGCAGGAAGCGGTCGCTGATGTAGCGGTTCGAGAGAACCGCCGCCGAGACCAGCGCGGAGTCGGTGATGCGCACGCCGTGGTGAAGCTCGTACTTCTCCTTGATGCCGCGCAGGATCGAAACGGTGTCTTCCACCGTGGGCTCGCCCACGAAGACGGGCTGGAAGCGGCGGGCCAAGGCCGCGTCCTTCTCCACGTGCTTCCTGTATTCGTCCAGCGTCGTGGCGCCCACGCAGTGAAGCTCGCCGCGGGCCAGCGCGGGTTTGAGCAGGTTGGAGGCATCCATCGCGCCATCGGTCTTGCCGGCGCCGACGAGGGTGTGCATCTCGTCGATGAACAGGATGATGCCGCCCTCCGCCGCCGTCACTTCCGACAGCACGGCCTTGAGGCGCTCCTCGAACTCGCCGCGATACTTGGCGCCTGCAATGAGCGAACCCATGTCGAGAGCCAGCAGCTTCTTGTCCTTCAGGCTCTCCGGCACGTCGCCCTTGACGATGCGCAACGCCAGGCCTTCGGCGATCGCCGTCTTGCCCACGCCGGGCTCGCCGATCAAGACCGGGTTGTTCTTGGTGCGCCGCGACAGCACCTGGATGGTGCGGCGGATTTCCTCGTCGCGGCCGATCACGGGATCGAGCTTGCCCGCTTGAGCCGCCTCGGTGAGGTCGCGCGCATATTTCTTCAGCGCGTCATAGCCCTGCTCGGCGGACGCCGTGTCAGCCGTGCGGCCCTTGCGGATCGCGTTGATCGCCTCGTTCAGGCCCTGGGCGGTGACGCCGGCGGCCTTTAGCGACTTCTGGGCGTCCGACGGCTCGACGGCCAGCGCCTGCAGCAGACGCTCGGCAGTCACATAGCTGTCGCCCGCCTTCTCGGCGATCTTCTGGGCGGCCTCGAAAACACGCGCCATTTCGGGCGACAGGTAGACCTGCCCCGCACCGCCGCCAGAGACCTTCGGCATCTTCTTCAGCGCCGCCTCGGTTTCCCGGAGCGCGAGACGTGAGTCTCCGCCCGCAGCCTTGATCAGGCCGGCGGCAAGCCCCTCCTCGTCATCGAGCAGGACCTTCAGCAAGTGTTCGGGGGTGAAGCGCTGGTGGCCCTCACGCAGCGCCAGCGACTGCGCGGACTGGATGAAGCCGCGCGAACGTTCGGTGTATTTCTCGAAATCCATCTGTTTCTCCTCCTCGGCACTCGTCGTGGGCCCCGGAAAAGGCACCCCTGAAAAGCCGTCAACGGTTTGATGTGCCACCCCAACCCATGTTGAACCCCCGCAAGGCATTCCCTGAGGAGAGTGACCCTTGATGGGAAACATATGGGCATGGGTTTTCGATCAATCAAGCGGGGGTATATTGACCCTCGCCATCCTGCTTGACCTTGCGCTGTATCAAGGCAATTGCAACCGCTCTGCAACTTAATGATAAGCATGGAACAGAAACTCGATCCGACAGGCATAGACGCCTACAAGCCCGCCGAAGTGGCGCTCCGCATCGAAGAGGCGGGCGTCAAGAAGGCCAATCTGCCGGCCATCCCGCTGCTCACCCTTTCGGTGCTGGCGGGAGCCTTCATCGCACTGGGGGCCGCCGCCTTTACGGCAGTGCTGGCGGGCACCACGCCGGGCTTTGGCCCGGCGCGGCTCCTGGGCGGCATCACCTTCTCGACGGGCCTTATCCTGGTGGTGGTGGCGGGGGCGGAACTTTTCACCGGCAACACGCTCATCGTCATGGCGCGGGTCGACGGCAGGATCACCACTGCGGCACTCCTGCGCAACTGGGCCTATGCCTTCACCGGCAACCTGATCGGGGCGCTCGCAGTGGTGGTTCTGATGGTTCTCTCGGGCCTGCTTGACGGCCCCAAGGGCGATGCGGCGCGCGCCATTGCCGAGGCCAAGGTGGCGCTCGGCCCCTTGCAGGCCTTCACCCGCGGCATCCTGTGCAACATGCTGGTCTGCCTGGCGGTGTGGGTGAGTTTCGCGGCGCGGGGGGTGGACGGCAAGATCCTGGGGATCGTGTTCCCGATCTCGGCCTTCGTGCTGCTGGGCTATGAGCACTCGATCGCCAACATGTATTTCATTCCGCTCGGCTGGGCGCTGGGCGGGAATGTCAGCGCTGCCGGATTCCTCGGCAATCTGGCGCCCGTCACGCTTGGAAATATCGTGGGCGGCGCCGGAGGCGTTGCCCTCACCTACTGGCTGGCCTACCGGCCACGCGGCTGAAAACGGCTCAGTCGGAGGCTTCCGGACTCTCGGCGGCGATTTCCTTGCGGGTGCGGCGGCGCTTCACCGGTGCTGCAGCCTCCTCGGCCGCGGCTTCGACCGGGGCCAGCGCGGGGGCCGGGCGGCGCAGGAAGGATGGGGCCTCCCAGCGATCGGCATCGTCCGAAGACGTGGCAGGAGCCGGGGCCGGAGCGGGTTCGGCGCGCGGCTGGCCGTCCTGCTGGCGGGGCTGCTGGTTTTGCTGGCGCGGTTCCCAGCCCTGGCCCTGCTGGTCGTTGTTGCGGCGCTCGTTGCGGTCCTGCCAGCGCGGACGGAAACGGTCACGGCCCTGCCCTTGATTGTCGCGGTTCTGGTCACGGTCGCGGTTCTGGTCGCGGTTGAAGTCGCGGTCCCGGTTCTGGCGGAACGGCTGGTTCTGCAGCGGCGGGCGCTCCTGGCTGTCCATTGAGGGCTGGTCGCCAAGGCCTTCCGGCTCGGCCCCCTGGCCCTGCTGGCCGCGCTGCTCGACCTGCGCCTCGCCATGATCCTCAAGGTCCTCGTCATCGAAATCATCGTCGCTGCGCCGGGACTGCTGCTGGTTCTGCTGGTTATAGGCCTGTGCGGCGAAGACGATGCGCAGGTAATGCTCGGCGTGCTGGAAATAGCTTTCCGCCATCACGATATCGCCCGAAGATTGGGCGTCGCGGCCCAGCTGGAGATATTTGTCGGCCACCGTCTGTGCGGTGCCGCGGACCTTCACGTCCGGACCGTTGCTCTCATAGACGCGGCTCAGCGGGTTGCCCCCGCCCCCGCCGCCGCCACCCGCGTTGCGATGACGGTTGCGGTTGCGGTTCTTATGGGTCGGTCTCATCGAAATTCCATCTTCAGGCTGGGCCTGATCCTAGGTTGCAGGAATTGCCCCACGGAACTCTGTGGTTCCGCGGCAATCCGTCGTCACATGTGCTCAGAAAGCGAGCGTCTTCAAGCTTAACCCGTTGGTTGAGAAGGCTTCCGCCAGCGGCGCGAGTCCCGGAGGGCTCTTGCCATGTCCCCGCCTGTGCTGATTTCAACTGGGCTGTTGCGCCATCCCGGCGCTGCCCCCTCGTCGTTCCCGGCACCAATACAAAGGGCAGAAAGCGTTTCCGACTCGTATCTAGCGCACAAGCCCCTCATTTCCAAACGCTATTTTTCAGGGCGGTTAAAGGCCAGGCAGCGCTCGTGGCCGCCCAGATCACGGTGCCGGCTGGCGGCCCGGAACCCTTCCGCGGTGAAAATCGCCGCGATTTCGTCTGCCTGCCCCGCCCCGATCTCGACCAGAATCCGGCCTCCCGGCGCCAGGTGGGCGGCGGCAGAACATGCGATGATGCGATAGGGGTCGAGGCCGTCGGTTCCTCCTGAAAGTGCGAGGGCCGGGTCGAAGTTCCTCACGCCGGGGCTCAGACCGGCGATTTCGCCATCCGGAATATAGGGCGGGTTCGACAGAATGATGTCGAAAGTTCCGGAGAGTGGGGCAAACCAGCTGCCCTCCAGCAGTGTCAGCCGGTGGGCGACGCCGAGGCGGGCCGCATTCTCCCGCGCCACGGCGAGGGCGGCAGGCGAGAGGTCGGTCGCCACGCCGCGCGCTGCAGGCCGCTCGGCCAGCAGCGTGATGGCAATGGCCCCGGTGCCGGTGCCGAGGTCGAGCAGCCGCGCCGCCTGTGGCATAACCGCCAGCGCCGCCTCGATCAGGGTCTCGGTATCGGGCCGCGGGTCCAGCGTGTCGGGCGTCACCCGGAAGACCCGGCCATAGAATTCGCGTTCGCCGAGGATGCGGGAGACGGGCTCATGCCGCTCGCGGCGGGTAATGAAGTTTTCGAAGTGCTGAAGCTGATCGGCCGTGAGCGCAAGGTCCGGCCCCATGATCAGATCTTCCCGGCTGATCGCCGCCGCTGCCTGCAGCAGCAGGCGCGCATCGAGCACCGGCATGTCGCAGCCCGCCGCCTTCAGCCGCGCGGTGGCGGCGGCCAGGAGGCTTGCGAGATTGTCAGGCGGCATTGTCCGCTTCGGCGAGAAGCTCGGCCTGATGGTTGGTCATCAGCGCCTGCACCATTTCCTCCAGCGCGGGCCCTTCGATGATCTGGTCGAGCTTGTAGAGGGTGAGGTTGATGCGGTGGTCGGTGCAGCGGCCTTGCGGGAAATTATAGGTGCGGATGCGCTCCGACCGGTCACCCGAGCCCACCTGGTCCTTGCGGGTGGCGGAGCGCTCGGAATCGATCCGCTGGCGCTCGATCTCGTATAGCCTGGACCTGAGCAGTTTCATCGCGGCGTTCTTGTTCTTCAGCTGCGACTTTTCCGTCTGCTGCGCCACCGCGATGCCGGTCGGGATGTGAGTTATGCGCACCGCGGAGTCGGTGGTGTTCACCGACTGCCCGCCGGGGCCCGACGAACGGTAGACGTCGATGCGGAGGTCCTTGTCCTCGATCTTGATGTCGACGTCCTCGGCCTCGGGCAGCACCGCCACCGTCGCCGCCGACGTGTGAATGCGCCCCTGAGTCTCGGTCGCGGGCACGCGCTGCACGCGGTGCACGCCCGACTCGAACTTCAGGTGCGCGAAGGCGCCGGCGCCATAGATGTTGGCGATCACTTCCTTGTAGCCGCCATGCTCGCCCTCGCTCGCCGAGATCACCTCGACCCGCCAGTTCTTCGACGCCGCATAGCGCTGGTACATGCGGAACAGGTCGCCGGCGAAGATCGCAGCCTCGTCGCCGCCCGTTCCGGCGCGCACTTCGAGAATGACGTTCTTGTCATCCGCCGCATCCTTGGGAAGGAGCAGGATGCGGATTTCGTGCTCCATCTTCTCGATCTTCTCCCCGAGAACGGGGCGCTCGGCCTCGGCCATCTGGGCGAGTTCGCCGCCGGCCTTCATCATGTCGTCGAGGTCGCGGCGCTCGTCATAGGCCTTGCGCAATTCCTGCGCCTTCCTGGCAGCCGGCTCAAGATCGGCATATTCCTTCGACAGCTTGACAAAGGCATCGCCCGGCACGGCCCCCGACGACAGGTCATGTTCGACGGTGGCGAAGCGCTGGATGATGCGGTCGAGCTTTTCGTGCGGAATGGCGGACATGGGCGGCTTCTAGCCGAAGCGCTCGCCCGGTGGAAGCTCAGTCCCTGGCCGCTGCGTCGAAGAGGATGGTCACCGGGCCGCCGTTGATGAGGGCCACCTGCATGTTGGCCGCGAAGATTCCGGTTTCGACCGCGCCGAGGGTCTCGCGGATCAGCTTTCGAAAGACTTCAGGTCGAGCGAGCGGCCGACCAGGATTTCGCCCGGCGTGCCGAGAATGCCCTTTTCTTTTCCGTCGATGATGTAGGCAAGGAGCCCGCCATCGCGTGCGATGACGACGAGGCCCTCCCGGTCCGGCACGCGATAGGTGTCGCCCTTCATCAGCATCTGGGTCATGACCACATTGCCATTGGCGTCCTCGATGCGGACCCAGACGGGGGCCTTGGCCTTCAGCGTCAGGCGGCTGCCGGTATTGGCGATGCCATACTGCTGGCTGCCATCCTTGTTGGGTGCGGACGCGGCGGCCGCCGGGGCAGGCGTGGTGGAGGCGGTGGTCTGGGGCACGTTCTTCTGGATCAGCGCGGTGATGCCATCGAGGCCGGTGCCGTCAAGATCGTTCTGGCCCTCGGGCTGGGCGGCCGCAGACTGGGCTTCCTGTGCGGGCATGGGCTCGTCAGTCACCGAAACGTCAGCCGTGCCGGATCCGGTCGAGGCGGTGGGCATCGGGTCGGCGCCCGATAGGCCGGCGGCCTTGTCCGGCGCCTTGCCGTCATGCGGCATCAACATGTAGCTCACCGCGCCGAACAGCATCACGGCGCCAGCGAGGCCCGCGACGAGGCCGCCGGCGCCACCGGGAATACGGCGCGTCTTCATCTCCGGCAGCCTGGCGAAGCGGGCGAAGGCCAGGATCCTGGCGGAGGAGAGCGGGCCCGGATTGGCCGGATGGCGCACTTCGGCGGTGAGTTCCGGCACTGGCATGAACTGGGCGAAATGCTGCATCAGCGGTTCCGGGTCGAAGCCCAGATACGCCGTGTAGGCGCCGATCATCTCCAGGGCCTCGCCGCGCTCCGGCAGGCAGGTCATGTCGCCATATTCGATGGCTTCGAGGTGATAAGGGTGAATGCCGCAGCCCTCGGCCGCCTCTTCCAGCGATAGGCCGCGCATCAGGCGCTCATGCTCGAGGTACCAGCCAGCCTCGCCGAGCGGGTCTGCCTCGCCATCGGGCTTGTCACGCATCTCGATGTAATGGTGGGCCTCCTCCTCGGGGGCGGCCTCCTCGTGCTGGTCCAAGGCGGCCTCGGCCTCACCGCTCATCTCGACGCTGTCATCACGCATAATACCACTCTCGGGCACTGTTACCTTTTTCCCAAGAATGACCGAGAATGGTGAATGGGAAGCTAACGCCAGGCTGGCCGGACCGAAGATGATGAAGGATTCGCCCTGGCCGGGGGTCGGCACGGCATCCTCTTGCAGGAATCACGCATATCAGAGACTATGAATATAGTCATTTATGAGCAAATAATTCTTGACTTTGGTCCTGGGATGGGCTATATGGGCGGTCATGGCGTTCCTGCTGCTGTTTGACATCGTGATCCGGATCCTGGGGCTGCGGAAGCCTGGTCCTTCTCCCGCCCCGAAGCGGCGGGAGAAGGACTCGCGGCTCCCGTCAGAGAACCACGCCGTTCCTCTGCGCGAATTCCAGGAGTTCGGGTCGGAGCGTGTGCAGCGGGCTCTTGAGGAGAGGCTGCATGAAGGTCCAGAGCTTCCGGCGGTCGAGCGTGCGCAGCATGGCCTTGACCGGGCCGATGGCGGAGGGAACCATGGAGATCGAGTTGAGGCCCACGCCGATCAGGCCCATCGCCTCGAGCGGGCGGCCGCCCAGTTCGCCACACAGCGTCACCGGCTTGCCATGCTCCGCCGCCTTCTCGACGATGAGGCGCATGGCGCCCAAGGCCGCGGGGCTCAAGGGATCGTAGCGGCCGGCGAGCCTGGGGTTGCCGCGGTCGGAGGCGAAGAGAAACTGGACGAGGTCGTTCGACCCGATCGAGGCGAAATCGACGAGCGGCAGCAGATGATCGAGCTGCCACAGCAGCGACGGAATCTCGATCATGGCGCCGAGCTTCAGCGGCGCCGGCAATCTGCGGCCGCGCTTCAGAAGATGCCGCTTCTCGATCTCCACCACGTCCAGCGCGCGCTTGTATTCCTCGATGTCGGCGATCATCGGGAACATGATCTTCATCGGCTGGCCTTCCGCCGCCATCATGAGCGCGCGGAGCTGCAGGCGGAGAAGGGCCGGACGATCCAGCGCCATGCGGATCGAACGCCAGCCCAGAGCCGGGTTCTCCTCCTTCGGCTGGCGGAGATAGGGAAGAATCTTGTCGGCGCCGATGTCGAGCGTGCGGAAGGTGACGGGCTTGCCCCGGGCCTGCCCGATGATCGCCTCGTAATGGCGGATCTGCTGCGAAAGCCGCGGAAAGCGGCTCGCCATCATGAACTGCAGTTCGGTGCGGTAGAGGCCGACGCCATCCGCGCCCGAATCATGGAGATGCGGCAGGTCGACGATGAGGCCGGCGTTGATATTGAGCTCGATCCGCTCGCCCGACTTGCAGATGGCGGGTTCGTCCCGCAGCGCCGCGTACTGGGCCTGTTTGCGCGCGTAGAAGCGGACCTTCTCGGCGTAGGAGCGCTGAAGGTCCGTGGACGGACGGACGAAGATCTCGCCGGTGCTGCCGTCGACGACGATGGGGCTTCCCGTATCGACGAGGTCGATCAGGCCTTCGGCCTGGCCGATGGCGGGGATGCCGAGCGCGCGGGCAACGATGGCGACGTGGCTCGTCCGCCCGCCTTCCTCCAGCACCACGCCGCGCAGCTTCGAGCGGTCATAATCGAGGAGTTCGGCCGGGCCCATGTTGCGGGCCACCACGATGGCGTTCTGCGGCAAGTCGGTGCGCGACGCGGTGGCGATCGCGCCCGTCAGGATGCGCAGCAGGCGGTTCGACAAATCGTCGAGGTCATGCATGCGTTCGCGCAGGTAAGGATCGGGCGTCCTCATCATGCGCGCGCGGTTGTCGTTCTGCACGCGCTCCACCGCGGCTTCCGCCGTGAGGCCGGTGTCGATCGCCTCGCGCAGGCGGTTCATCCAGCCCTTGTCATGGGCGAACATGCGGATCGTCTCCAGCACGTCCGAGTATTCGGTGGCGCCGCGCTGGGCGTCCGAGCCGTCGAGCAGCTCGTCGACATGGGCGCGGAGCTGGGCCACCGCATCCTCAAGGCGGCGCTTCTCGGCCGGAACGTTCTCGGCGATCAGATTCTGGATCACGACGCGCGGCTCGTGCAGCACGGCGTGGCCCAGGGCAACGCCTTCGGCCAATGAATCGCCGCGCAAATGATGGCTGCGGACATGAGCGACGTCGGCGGCGACTTCGCGCGCCACCTCGCGCAGTTCGCCCGCGGCGATAACCTCCGCCAGCACCATGGCCGTGGTCTGCAGCGCCTCCTCTTCCTCCTCGGTATAGTGCCGCCTGGTGCGGTTCTGCACCACGAGCACGCCGATGACGGCGCCACCGCGCATGATCGGCACGCCGAGGAAGGAATGGTAGATCTCTTCGCCCGTCTCGGGCAGGTACTTGAACGAGGGATGCTGCTGCGCGTCTGACAGGTTCAGCCCGATCGCCTGCTGGGCGATGGTGCCGACGATGCCCTCGCCCGCCTTCAGCTTGGACTTGTGCACGGCCTCGCGCTTCAGGCCTTCCGTGGCATAAAGCTCGAGGAAATCGCCCGGGCGCATGACGTAGATGGAGCAGACCTCCGCCACCATGTTGGCGGCGATGATCTGGACGATCTTGTCCAGGCGCTTCTGCGCTGCCACCGGCTCCGCCATGACCTCGCGGAGCCGCTTAAGCAGGACGCGCGGGCCGAGGGCGGAGGTTGCCATCAGCCGCCGTCCCCGCGTACGGAGACGCGAACCGCGTGCAAGCGGCCGGACTTCGTCGTGACGAGGCTGATGATGAGGCGCATGTGTCTGTCAGTCGACCTTCGCGTCGAGGCCATAGGCGGTGTGCAGGGCGCGCACCGCGAGCTCGGTATAGGCCTCGTCGATCAGCACCGAGGTCTTGATCTCGGAGGTGGTGATGGCCTGGATGTTGATGCCCTTTTCGGCCAGCGCCTTGAACATCCTGGCGGCAACGCCGGCGTGGCTGCGCATGCCGATGCCGACGATCGACACCTTGGCGACGTCCGCCGAATGCGCAAGGTCGTCGAAGCCGACCTTGGACTTGACCGTGTTCAGCACCTCCAGCGCCTTCCGCAGGTCCTTCCGCGCCACCGTGAAGGTGATATCGGTGAAGGCGCCATCAGCCGAGATGTTCTGGACGATCATATCGACCGATATGTCGGCCTCGGCGAGGGGGCCGAAGATTGCGGCGGAGACGCCCGGCTGGTCCTTGACACGGCGGACGGAGACCTTGGCCTCGTCACGCGAATAGGCGACACCACTGACGACATGCTGTTCCACGATACGCTCCTCATCGCATACGAGTGTTCCGGGACCGGTCCCGTCGGGTTTGTTCTGGTTCGGCGCGTCAGGCGGCTCGAAACTCGAGCGCACCTGGAGCGGCACCTTATACACCATGGCGAGCTCGACCGAACGGGTCTGCAGCACCTTGGCGCCGAGCGAGGCCTGCTCCAGCATCTCCTCATAGGAGATGCGGTCGAGCTTCCGGGCGCCGGAGACGATGCGGGGGTCCGCCGTGTAGACGCCGTCGACATCGGTATAGATGTCGCAGGCGCCATCCAGCGCCGCAGCCACGGCCACGGCGGAGGTGTCGGACCCGCCACGGCCCAGCGTGGTGATGCGGCGGTCAGGACCGATGCCCTGGAAGCCGGCGATCACCGCCACCTGGCCCTGGTCCATGCGCCTCCGGATCTCGTCGCCGTCGATGCCGGCGATGCGGGCGGCGCCATGCACGCCGTCGGTCTTCAAGGGAATCTGCCAGCCCTGCCAGGAACGGGCGGGGATCCCTAAGTCCTGCAGCACGATGGCGAGGAGGCCGGCGGTGACCTGTTCGCCCGACGCGACCACCGCGTCATATTCCCGCGCGTCATGCACCGCGGCGGCCTCGCGGCACCAGCCGACCAGGCGGTCGGTCGTGCCGGACATGGCGGAGACAACCACGGCCACATGGTGGCCGGCCTTGACCTCACGCTCGACATGGCGGGCAACGTTGCGGATGCGGGCGATGTCCGCAACCGAAGTCCCCCCGAACTTCATCACCAAACGGCCCATCGGCCCTCAACCTTTCATGTCCCCCGCCGCCCGGAAACCCCGTCTCGGGAGGTCCGGCTGGTGGCCAGTTCTGCAGGAAATTGAACCCCCGGGTGCGGCGCGGCGTACTCATAGATGACAGGCTTCGCTTATGCAATGATAGCCACAGCATTAAATTGGAATTCAGAATGACCGCCGCAGCGCCCTCCCTCGACCCCTCCGAAGTCGCCAAGTTCTCCGCCATGGCGGCCGAATGGTGGAACCCCAAAGGCAAGTTCGGGGTGCTGCACGTGTTCAACCCGGTGCGCCTGCAGTTCATCAAGGAGCAGGTGACGGCGAGGCTGGCCCGGGACCCCCTGGTGCGGGAGCCCTTCCAGGGCCTGCGCTTCCTCGACATCGGCTGCGGCGGGGGTCTCCTGACCGAGCCGATGGCGCGGTTGGGGGCCTCGATCACCGGGGTGGACCCCTCGGAGAGGAACATCAAGACGGCCTCCGTCCACGCGCAAGAGATGGGGCTGGAGATCGATTATCGCGTCGGCACGGCGGAGGACCTGGCCGCGGCGGGCGAGCAGTTCGACGTGATCCTCAACATGGAGGTGATCGAGCACGTGGCGGACCCCGTGGCCTTCACGCGCACCTGCGCCTCGATGCTGAAGCCGGGCGGGCTGATGTTCGTCGCCACCCTCAACCGCACGCTCAAATCCTTCGGGCTTGCCATCATCGGCGCCGAATACGTGCTGGGCTGGCTGCCCAAGGGCACGCACCAGTGGGAGAAGTTCATCACGCCCGCCGAACTCAAGGGCTGGCTGGCCGGCAATGGCCTCACCACCAAGGAGGAGCTGGGCGTCACCTACAGCCCCTTCACCCGGGCCTGGAAGGTGAGCCGCGATATGGACGTGAACTATATGCTGGTGGCGCAGAAGGGGTGAGTTACTCTCTAACCAATTCAAGCAGAGGCTCAAAAGCCATTACAGCTGGTCTCCTTCCTGAACCTGGATAAACCATCCTTAGCAGCTCCTTTTCTTGTAGAGCTCTTAGAAAACGTTGAGCCGACGGCTTAGGGAGCCCCGCAGAAGTAAACTGGCTAGTCCGGAAAACCGGGCGTTCGAATACAAAGTCGAGTGCAAGCGTACTCCATTTTGAGTTCAAGGCAGCAATGAACTGACCTCTCATTTCATCATAGAGATCTCGTATCTTTTCGGCCGTCTCCAGGTTTTCTTGGGCCTGTGCGGCGATTGCACCCAAGAAGAATTCGCACCATTCGGTCCATTCTCCTTTTTGTGACACGTTTCTCATGAGATCGATGTAGCGATCTTTATGGCGCTCGAGGTAAGCAGAGACATAGAAGTGTGGAGCGCTGATAATCCCTTTATTCCAGAGCATTAGTGTGATCAGCATTCTCCCCACCCGGCCATTTCCGTCCTTGAACGGATGCAGAGCTTCAAATTCGAGATGCGTCAGTGCAGTTTGGATTAGTGGTTCGACCTTATCGTCGTGAATGAACCGCTCAAGTTGGGAAATTCCATCTCCCAGCTTATCTGCGGAAATTGGGACAAATAACACCTTCTTTCGCCCCTGATCTACGATGTAGTTCTGTTCTCGCTTGTACTCTCCAGGTTGTTTGTCGGCACCCCGAACGTTTAGCAGGAGCTTACTGTGGGCTGACCTAATTAGACGGCCGCAGATCGGAAGACCTTCGACCACCAGTTGTTGTGCGTGGTTCATTGCGCGGGCGTAGGAATATGCCTCCGCTACTTCATGCCGATAATTGACCGCTTGATCACGCTGACTCTCGGCCTCGTACTGGAAAACCTCATCCAAGGTTGTTACCGTCCCCTCTATTCGGGAGGAAATAACAGCTTCTTTTCGCCTTAGCGGGGCAAGAAGGATTTCGCTATTCTTAAGGCTTCGAAGTACGCCATCATATCTGGCGACAGCGGAGGATGCGGCACCAATTTGTCTGGCCAACTGTGCGTAGTTCAGTTCAGATGGAGGAAACTTTCCGTAGTGGTACGTTACGGCTTCTTCAAAATTCAATTTGTCTTTGACAAGGCGAGAGAATTGTGCCTGCATTTATGTCTCACGAAACGTGAATTTGTAACTACAAGATCAATAGAGGCATACTCGTGATCCACAAATCCTCTTGTGGACCAAACAGCCCCTCATCTGAGCCTCTATACAGTCAATTACAGTCGCCCGCTACATCAAATGCCACTTTAAGCTGAAACCTCAAAAGGATTACTGGTCCATGTTCCTCGGCATCGACATCGGCACCTCCAGCGTCAAGGCGGTGCTGATGGACGGGGCGCAGGCGATTCTCGCCACGGCCACGGCACCGCTGACCATCTCGCGGCCGAAGGAGCTTTGGTCGGAGCAGAACCCGGAGGACTGGTGGGCGGCGGTCGAGCAGGCCGTTGCTGAGTTGCGCCAAAAGGTCGGCACGGCCTGGGCCGGCATCAAGGCCATCGGGCTTTCCGGCCAGATGCACGGCGCGGTGCTGCTCGACGCGGCAGGCCAACCGGTGCGACCGGCGATCCTGCACAATGACGGGCGCTCCCATGGCGAGGCCGCCGAGCTGAACGCGAAGCTTCCCGCCATCGGCGCCATTGCGGGCGTTCCCGCCATGCCGGGCTTTGCCGCGCCCAAGCTCATGTGGCTCGCGCGCCATGAGCCGGAGGTTCTCAGCCGCGCGCGGCACCTGCTGCTGCCCAAGGACTATGTGCGCTTCAGGCTGACACATGGTTTCGCCACCGACATGTGCGATGCCTCGGGCGCGCTGCTGCTCGACGGCGCGAAACGGGAATGGTCGCCGGAGATCGCGGCGGCGGTGGGCATTCCGCTGGCCATGCTGCCGGCGGCGCTCGAAGGTTCGGCCGTCTCCGGCCTGCTGCAGGGCGAGGTGGCGAAGGCCTGGGGGCTGGCGCCCGGCACAATCGTCGCCGCCGGAGCGGGCGATGCGGCGGCGGGGGCTGTCGCTTCGGGTGCGGTGAACGCGGGCGATGCCTTCATCTCGCTCGGCACCGCGGCGCAGTATTTCGTGGCGCGTGAAAGCTATCGCCCGGCGCCTGAACACCTCATTCACACCTTCTGCCACGCGCTGCCCGGCCGCTGGTTCCAGATGGCGGCGCTGCTCAATGGCGCAGGCGCACTCGCCTGGGCGGCGGGGCTGCTGGGGAAGAGCGACATCGGCAAGCTGCTGGACGACACCGAGCGCGCCTTTACCGGCCCCTCAGCCCTGCTGTTCCTGCCCTATCTCTCTGGCGAGCGGACGCCGCACAACAACCCCCATGCCAAGGGCGTGCTGTTCGGCCTCACCCCCGCTTCGACGCCGGAACAGGTGACGCAGGCCGTGCTGGAGGGTGTGGCCCTGTCGCTGGCCGATGCGCAGGGCTACCTCGAAGCGACAGGCCCCCTGCCCTGCCGCATTGCCGTCAACGGCGGAGGTTCCAGAAGCCGATTCTGGATGCGGATACTCGCCAGCGCGCTGAACAAGACCGTGCTGCTGCAGGAGGGCTCCGAAACCGGACCCGCCTTCGGCGCGGCCAGGCTGGCAAGGCTTGCCGCCACGGGGGAGGATGTCACCCAGGTCTGCAGCAAACCCGCCATCGCTGCGGAGGTGCCCCCCGACCCCGCGCTCGTCCCGGCCTATGCCGAAAAGCTCAGGCGGTTCCGGGCGCTGTACCGGTCAGTCGAACCCCTGTTCTGATCAGCGGCCGCGCACGCCCCTGGCGCGCTGCTCCCGCAGACGCTCCATTTCATGGGTGAGGTCCACGTCCAGGGGCAGGCGCCGAAGGTGGCGAAGGTCGCCGCGGGTGAGGCCGATGTCGGACAGCATGTAGTCGTCGAAGCGCTCCAAGGTCGCCAAGTCGCGCTTCATGAACCAGCTGCGCAGCATGCGGCGGAGCTTCGGGAACGCGAATGTGCTGTCGCGCGCGATGGACAGGGCGAGGATATAGTCACGCATGGCGGTTCCCAATTGTCTCTATTGTATTGTTTTATCTTCTTGCATTCTCCTGATTGTCACTATATTGTCTCCATGCAATCATTCACAAGAAAAATATTGTCCTGATGACAATTTGGCTGCCTGAACTCCGCCGCGAGCGTCCGCTCTACCTCGAAATCGCCGAGGCCATCCGCCAGGATGCACTCTCGGGCAGGCTGAAACCGGGCGACCGGTTGCCGCCGCAGCGCGAGCTGGCCTATCGCCTTGGCGTCACCACCGGCACGGTGACACGGGCCTATGCGGAGGCCGAGAAGATGGGGCTGCTCTCGGGCGAAGTGGGCCGCGGCAGCTTCATCAAGACGCCCGCCGCCGCGCCCCAGCCCTTCACGCCGCTGCGCCATGAGCCGGAGGGCCTGGTCGATCTCTCGCTGGCCACAGCCCCGCCCGTGACCGAGGCCGCAGAACTCGACCGTACGCTGGAGCAGGTCACACGCTCCGCCGGGCGGCTGGACCTGCTGCAATATCCTCCCCCTGAGGGCTATCCGCTGCACCGGCAGATGGGCGTCACCTGGCTGGCGCGGAGCGGCATCGAGGTCGATCAGTCCCGCGTGGTGGTGACCGGGGGAGCGCAGCCTGCGATCATCGCCACGCTCTCCTCCATCACCCAGCCCGGCGACCGGATGTTCGTCGAGAGCCTGAACTACCCCACCATCAAGGGCATCGCCCGGCACCTCGGCGTGTCCCTGGTGCCCCTTGAGATGGACGACGGCGGGCTGGTGCCGGACTCGCTCGAGCGCGCGGCGAGGAATGGCGAGGCGCGCCTTCTCTATATCGTGCCCACCCTGCAGAGCCCGACCTCCGCCAGCCTCACCCTGGCGCGGCGCCAGGCCATTGTGGACATCGCCCGGCGCTACAATGTCACGATCATCGAGGATGACCTGTTCCGTCTGCTCGACCCGCGCCTGCAGCCCCCCACCCTGTTCAGCCTGGCGCCGGAACGCACCTATCACCTGACCAGCATCTCCAAAACGCTGGCGCCCGGGCTGCGGGTGGGCTTCATGGTCGGCCCCGAGGGGCGAGAGGATGCGCTGGTTCGCCAGCAGACGGTGACCGGCGGCCGCTCGGTGGGGCTTGCGGCGGAAGTGGTGCGCCACTGGATCGAATCGGACGCGGCCTCGCGCATCCTCTCCGCCATCATCGCCGAGAACGCCGCCCGCCGCGCCCTGGCGCTGGACGTGTTTCGCAACCGCCCGATCCTCTGTACTCAGGGCGCGCCCTTCCTGTGGCTGAAGCTGCCGGACCAGTGGCCGCCCGGCGATTTCGCCCGCGCCTGCCTGGACCGCGGCGTGAAGATCACCCCCGGCACCGCCTTCGCCATCGACCGCCGGTCGGACGACCGGGCGGCGCGCGTCTGCTTTTCGGGGGCGGCAAGCCGCGACGAACTGGCCCGGGCACTGCGGACCATCGACGCGCTCCTCGACGAGGACCCCGGCGAGCGCCTGCGGCCGGTGGCCTGACCCCTGCCCCATGCCCGCCGCCGGATGCGAAATTTAACCTTGGACCCGGCGGACCTCTTGACGGAACGCCCCGCCCGCCATATCTCCTCTGATAACTGTTAGCACTCGGGTTATCTGAGTGCTAGCAGGGCTGGCCTCCCGCGGGAGACGGTCAGTTTAAAACCTCAAATAATGTAAATATGACGAGGAGTTACCACATGAAATTCCGTCCTCTGCACGACCGCGTTGTTGTCAAGCGCGTCGACGAAGACACCAAGACCAAGGGCGGCATCATTATTCCGGATACCGCCCAGGAGAAGCCGATGCAGGGCGAAATCATCGCCGTGGGCCCGGGTGGCCGTGACGAGTCCGGCAAGCTCACCCCGCTCGACGTCAAGGCTGGTGACATTGTGCTGTTCGGCAAGTGGTCCGGCACCGAAGTGAAGATCGAGGGTGTCGAGTACCTCATCATGAAGGAGAGCGACATCATGGGCGTTCTCGAAGGCAAGCCGGCGTCCAGAAGAGCCGCCTGATCCGCCTTCTGACTTTCACAACCGTTCTGAACCGTATTGAGGAGTAGCAATCAATGGCTGCCAAAGAAGTCCGTTTTGCCGCCGATGCCCGCGAGCGTATGCTGCGCGGCGTCGACATTCTCGCCAACGCCGTCAAGGTGACGCTGGGCCCCAAGGGCCGCAACGTGGTGATCGACAAGTCCTTCGGCGCTCCGCGCACCACCAAGGACGGCGTGACCGTCGCGAAGGAGATCGAACTCGAGGACAAGTTCGAGAACATGGGCGCCCAGATGGTGCGTGAGGTCGCTTCCAAGACCAACGACCTCGCCGGCGACGGCACCACCACCGCCACCGTCCTAACCCAGGCGATCGTTCGCGAGGGCGCCAAGAACGTGGCCGCCGGCATGAACCCGATGGACCTGAAGCGCGGCGTCGACATGGCCGTCGCGGCGGCCATCGAGGACATCAAGAAGCGCGCCAAGAAGATCAAGGGCTCGGCTGAAGTGGCCCAGGTCGGCACCATCTCCGCCAACGGCGAAAAGGCCATCGGCGACATGATCGCCGAGGCCATGCAGAAGGTGGGCAACGAGGGCGTCATCACCGTCGAGGAAGCCAAGACCGCCGAGACCGAACTCGACGTCGTCGAGGGCATGCAGTTCGACCGCGGCTATCTCTCGCCCTACTTCATCACCAACGCCGACAAGATGGTGGCCGAGCTCGACGACGCCTACATTCTGCTGCACGAGAAGAAGCTCTCTTCGCTGCAGTCGCTGCTCCCCGTCCTCGAGGCGGTGGTGCAGACCTCGAAGCCGCTCCTCATCGTCGCCGAGGACATCGAGGGCGAGGCGCTCGCCACTCTCGTCGTCAACAAGCTGCGTGGCGGCCTGAAGGTCGCGGCCGTCAAGGCGCCGGGCTTCGGCGACCGCCGCAAGGCCATGCTCGAGGACATCGCCGTCCTGACCGGCGGCCAGGTGATCTCGGAAGACCTGGGCATCAAGCTCGAGAACGTGACGCTCGACATGCTCGGCCGCGCCAAGCGCGTGAAGATCGAGAAGGAGAACACCACGATCGTCGATGGTGCCGGCAAGAAGGCCGACATCCAGGGCCGTTGCGCCCAGATCAAGGCGCAGATCGAGGAGACCACCTCGGACTACGACAAGGAGAAGCTGCAGGAGCGTCTCGCCAAGCTTGCGGGCGGCGTTGCCGTCATCAAGGTCGGCGGGTCGACGGAAGTCGAAGTCAAGGAGCGCAAGGACCGCGTTGACGACGCGCTGAACGCCACCCGCGCCGCGGTGGAAGAAGGCATCGTCCCCGGCGGCGGCGTGGCCCTGCTGCGCGCCAAGAAGGCCGTGGCGGCGCTGAAGTCGTCCAACGCCGACATCCAGGCCGGCATCAACATCGTGTCGAAGGCGCTTGAGGCTCCGCTCCGCCAGATCGTCGAGAACGCGGGCGTCGAAGGCTCGATCGTTGTCGGCAAGCTCTTGGAGAAGGACGGCAACTACGGCTTCGACGCGCAGAACGAAGAGTACGTCGACATGGTGGCCAAGGGCATCATCGACCCGGCCAAGGTCGTGCGCATCGCCCTGCAGGACGCGGCCTCGGTCTCCTCGCTGCTGATCACCACGGAAGCGATGATCGCCGAGAAGCCCAAGGACAAGCCCGCAGGCGGCATGCCCCCCGGCGGCGGCATGGGCGGCGGCATGGGCGGCATGGACTTCTAAGAAGTCCGTCGGCCCAAGCCTGAAACAACCGAACCCCGGGAGAAATCCCGGGGTTTTTTGTGTCGATATGTGACTGTTTACGGATTGTCCTCTTGACGAACGAAGAACATTAGGGGAACTATAGTTTATGGTAAATCGCTTCTACTACGAATTCTTCGCCGGCGGCGGCATGGCCCGGCTGGGCCTTGGTTCCGGCTGGAAATGCCTTATGGCGAACGACATCGACCCAAAGAAGCTCGCCATATACAGAGCGAATTTCGGTGAAGACCGCACTATTCTTGGCGATGTCTACGACTTGAAGTCCGAGGACATGCCCGGCCACCCTGATCTCGCCTGGGCGTCTTTTCCATGCCAGGATCTTTCTCTGGCTGGCAACCGCGCGGGGCTGGCCGGGGAGCGCAGCGGAGCATTCTGGGGTTTCTGGCAAGCCATCAACCTGCTGAGAGCGGAAAACCGGCAGCCGAAGCTGCTGGTGCTCGAAAACGTCACCGGTACGCTGTCCTCGCATGGCAGGGCGGACTTCGTCGAATTGGCCCAAGCCATCGTCTCGTTGGGCTACGATTTCGGCGCGCTGGTGGTGGACGCCATCCATTTCCTCCCGCAATCGCGCCCGCGATTGTTCATAATATGCAGCCTCAGGACAGCGAGTCCGCCGCGCCACATCGTTTCCGATGGGCCTGTCCTTCCCTGGCATAGCCCAGCCCTCTGCAAGGCGCACAATGCGCTGCCTGCCCATCTGCAGTGCGCGTGGCGATGGTGGAAGCTGCCGCCTCCACCGGAACGCACGGTTTCGCTTGCCAACTTGCTCGAAGCCGATGAGGAGATTGCGTCGTGGCACAGCGCTGGCGAGACGGCGCGGCTATTGGGCATGATGTCGCCCACCAATGCGGAAAAAGTGAGGGCCGCGCGGCTCGCCGGCAGGCGCGTGGCCGGAACGGTCTACAAACGAACCAGAGCCGAGGAAGGTTTGGGCCGCATGCAGCGCGCCGAAGCGCGCTTCGACGGCGTGGCCGGTTGTCTCCGTACACCCGGCGGAGGGTCGAGCCGCCAGACGGTGATAATTGTGGATGGCAAACAGACCCGCTCACGGCTGCTGACGGTCCGCGAGGCGGCGCGGCTCATGGGCGTGCCGGACGGCTACGTAATTCCGGAAAACTACAACGACGGCTACCATGTGTTCGGAGATGGGCTGGCGGTGACTGCTGTCGGTTACATTCGCCAACATATCCTGAATGCTCTTTGCAAGGCAGCTGACCCCGCCATGTCCATCGCCGCGGAATGACGGGGTTGACCATTCGGAAAAAAGAAGCCGCGCCATTCGAAACGAGGGAACTCCGCCGTTCATTGAAGGAGTTCTTGAGCACCCCGTATCCGACTGGAATTGACCAGGAAATAAAGCCTATCGAATGGTTCAAGTGGGGTGTGTACATTTTTTATGATTATGACGGCGAACCGATATACGTGGGGCAAACAAAGGAAAAAGTGTCGGGCCGCATCAGCCGCCACCTTACAAACCAGAGGACTGACGCTGTCGCGATGTCCGTTCTTGATCCCTATGAGGTTTACGAAATCGAGGTTTTTCCAATCCCCGGGTTTCAGCATCTGAGCGCGAAAGACAAGACATCCCGGGAGACGCTTGATGCGCTTGAGTTCAAGGTTCATCAAATTGCCGTCGAGAAGAGCAAGTTTGGCGCGATCCTTAACGAGAAGGACCCTCCAAACCCAGTTCGTGACGTGGTCCTGCCGCGCTCAGTCAAGGGACGCATTGTTTCGGATGAGGTACGCAAGCTGCGCGGTCACCCCGACACCCGCACTGCTCGAAGAGCGCAGGTCGTGGCGAGACTTGCCCAAACGATTTCTGAGCGGGACGTGAAGGTGGGATTGCGCCGGACGCTGTTCACGCAAACAACGCGGCTTCAGTCCCTGGCCGGTGAGCGATTTGAGGCGGCTGGGGGCGCCGCAAATGTGGAAAAAGGCAGCGAGGGAAGTGACGAAGAAGGAAAGAACCGAATCAAATGATGTTGGCAAACTCCGGTCCCGCATCATGCGCGCGGTTGGCTCGAAGGCGACATCGTGCGAACGAACTGTCAGGGACTACCTTCGGCCACTCGGCGTCCGCATGAGATACAACGTGGCCTCGCTCCCCGGAAAGCCCGATATCGTGATACCCAGCCTGAGGTTCGCAATATTCGTCCACGGCTGTTTCTGGCACGGGCACGGCTGCCGGCGCGGGGCGCGCATTCCCAAGACAAATGCCGCATACTGGACCGCCAAGATCGCCCGGAACCGCGCACGGGACCGGCGCAACGCCGCCGCCCTGCGCCGGGCGGGCTGGTCGGTCGTTTCGATCTGGGAATGCGATTCCGGCCGGGTCCGTGAGCGAAAACTTAAGGCGCTGCGGGAATGACATGTCCGGCCGCGCCAAGCGCTTGAAGATCGGGAAGGAGAACACCCCGATCGCCGGCGGCGCGGGCAATGGCCAAGAGCAGGCCAACGGCAGCAAGCCGCGGAGTACGAAGCCCCCTCAGCCGAAGCGCGACGGCGGCAACAGCGGCGGTACCCTGGCCCCGAAGCGCACCGGCGGTGGCCACCAGCCTCACCCACGGCCGCGCGCGGCCTCCCGCACCACGTCGGGGGACACTGCCCCGGAACACGCCCGGCGATGATGGGCGAGGCAGGAAGGACACGACGGCCTCCCCAGGAACAAAATCGCCGGGGCATGCCCGGCGATTTCGAACCTTGCTCCGGCCCTCAGATCACAGCGCCGGCTGCAGCGCCTTCAGCTGGTTCAGCACTTCCATGGCCTTGCGCTGGGCTTCGCCCGGCTTGGCGGCGGCGAGGTCCTCTTCGGCGCTGGCGATCTGGTGGGCCATCACGTCCGCCGTGACTTCGGCCACGGGGATCGCGACCTCGGCCAGAAGCGTCAGGCCTTGCGGGTTCACTTCCGCCATGCCGCCCTTGACGAAGATGCGCTCCGCAGCGCCGCCGTCACGGGTAACGGTGACGACGCCGGGGCGCAGCGTGGTGAGGATGGGCGAATGGCCCGGATAGATGCCCATCTCGCCCTCGGTTCCGGGCAGCGTGACCGAGGCCACGCTGCCCGAGAACAGAAGCCGCGCGGGGCTTACGAGTTCGAAATGAAGACCGGCCATGGTGCTTACGCCGCCTCGGCGGCGAGGCGCTTCGCCTTCTCGATCGCCTCGTCGATGGTGCCGACCATGTAGAAGGCGGGCTCCGGCAGGTGATCGTAGGCGCCTTCGCAGAGGCCCTTGAAGCCCTTGATGGTGTCTTCGAGCTTGACCTGCACGCCCGGCGAACCGGTGAACACGGCCGCGACGTCAAAGGGCTGCGACAGGAAGCGCTCGATCTTGCGGGCGCGGGCCACCGTCAGCTTGTCTTCTTCCGAGAGCTCGTCCATGCCGAGAATGGCGATGATGTCCTGCAGCGCCTTGTAGCGCTGAAGGATCTGCTGCACCTGGCGGGCGACGTTATAGTGCTCTTCGCCGATGACGCGCGGGTCGAGCATGCGGGACGTCGAGTCGAGCGGGTCCACCGCGGGGTAGATGCCCTTTTCGGCGATCGAACGCGACAGAACGGTGGTGGCGTCCAGGTGGGCGAAGGACGTGGCCGGCGCGGGGTCTGTCAGGTCGTCGGCCGGCACGTAAATGGCCTGCACCGAGGTGATCGAGCCCCTGGTGGTCGTGGTGATGCGCTCCTGCATCGCGCCCATGTCGGTGGCCAGCGTGGGCTGATAGCCCACGGCCGAAGGAATACGGCCCAAGAGGGCGGACACTTCGGAACCGGCCTGGGTGAAGCGGAAGATGTTGTCCACGAAGAACAGCACGTCCTGGCCCTGGTCGCGGAAGTGCTCGGCCACCGTGAGGCCGGTCAAGGCCACGCGGGCGCGCGCACCCGGCGGCTCGTTCATCTGGCCGTAAACCAGCGCGGCCTTGGAGCCGGCGACGGAGCCTTCCTTCGGGTTCTTGTTGACGCCCGACTCCATCATTTCGTGATAGAGATCGTTGCCTTCACGCGTGCGCTCGCCCACGCCGGCGAACACGGAATAGCCACCGTGCGTCTTGGCGATGTTGTTGATGAGCTCCATGATGAGCACGGTCTTGCCGACGCCGGCGCCGCCGAACAGGCCGATCTTGCCGCCCTTGGCGTAAGGCGCCAGCAGGTCGACGACCTTGATGCCGGTGACGAGGATTTCGGCCGCCGTCGACTGCTCGACGAAGTCCGGGGCGGGCTGGTGGATGGCGCGGCGGGCGGTGGCGCCAATGGGGCCTGCCTCGTCAACCGGTTCGCCGATGACGTTCATGATGCGGCCCAGCGTCTCGTTGCCCACCGGCACGGTGATGGGAGCGCCGGTGTTGGTGACCTTCTGGCCGCGCACCAGGCCTTCGGTCGAGTCCATGGCGATGGTGCGCACGGTGTTCTCGCCCAGGTGCTGGGCCACTTCGAGCACGAGGCGGTTGCCGCCATTGTCGGTCTCGAGCGCGTTGAGGATTTCCGGAAGGCCGCCATCGAAGGCGACGTCGACGACGGCGCCGGTGACCTGGGTGATGCGGCCGGTTGCGGCCTCGCTGTTTGCCATGTGTGTGATCCTTCCCGTATTCGCTTACAGCGCCTCGGCGCCCGAAATGATTTCGATGAGTTCCTTGGTGATCTGCGCCTGGCGCTGGCGGTTGTACTTGATCGACAGCTTGTTGATCATGTCGCCGGCGTTGCGGGTGGCGTTGTCCATGGCGCTCATGCGGGCGCCCTGCTCGGAGGCCGCGTTTTCGAGGAGGCCGCGGAAAATCTGCACCGCGATGTTGCGCGGCAGGAGATCGGCGAGGATTTCGCCCTCCTCGGGCTCCGCTTCGTAAACGGCTCCGCCCAAGTCGGCGGGCTTCGCGCCCGAGACATCCGCCGGGATCAGCCGCTGCGCCGTGGGCTTCTGCGAAATGACCGACTTGAACTCGGAGAAGAACAGGGTGGCCACATCGAACCCGCCGTTGTGGAACATGCCCAGCACCTTGTGCGCAACGGCCTGGGCTTCCGCGAAGGACATCTGCTTCACGGAGCGGAAGTCCACGTGCTCGACGATGTACTTGCCATAGACGCGCTTCAGCGCATCATTGCCCTTCTTGCCGACGGTGAAGATCTTCACCGTCTTGCCCTGGGCGATCAGGCGGTCGGCATGCTCGCGGGCAAGCTTGGCGATCGAGGAGTTGAAGCCGCCGCAGAGGCCGCGCTCTGCGGTCGCCACGATCAGCAGATGCGTTTGGTCGAAGCCGGTGCCGGCGAGAAGCGTGGGCGCGCCCGCCTTGCCGCTCATGGCGGAGGCGAGGTTGCCGATCACGGCTTGCATGCGCTCCGAATAGGGGCGCGCGGCGACGGCCGCTTCCTGGGCGCGGCGCAGCTTAGCCGCGGCCACCATCTGCATGGCCTTGGTGATCTTGCGCGTCGCCTTCACCGAGGCGATGCGATTGCGTAAGTCCTTGAGACTTGCCATCCCGAACCCTTACGCGAAGGACTTGGCAAAGGCTTCAACGGCGGCCTTGAGCTTCGGCATGGTGGCGTCCGAAATCGCCTTTTCGGCGCGGATCGCATCGAGGATGCCGGCATGCTTGTCGCGCACGAAGCGAAGGAGACCGTCCTCGAAGGACTTCACCTTGTTGACGGGCAGCGGATCGAGATAGCCGTTCACACCGGCATAGATCACCACGACCTGCTCTTCCGTCTTCATCGGCGAGAACTGCGGCTGCTTCAGGAGCTCGGTCAGACGGGCGCCGCGGTTGAGGAGCTTCTGCGTCGAGGCGTCGAGGTCGGAACCGAACTGCGCGAAGGCCGCCATTTCGCGGTACTGCGCCAGCTCGCCCTTGATCTTGCCGGCCACCTGCTTCATCGCCTTGGTCTGGGCGGCGGAGCCGACGCGCGACACCGAGAGGCCGACGTTCACGGCGGGGCGGATGCCCTGGTAGAACAGGTCGGTCTCGAGGAAGATCTGGCCGTCAGTGATCGAGATCACGTTGGTGGGGATGTAGGCCGACACGTCGTTGGCCTGCGTCTCGATGACGGGGAGCGCGGTCAGCGAACCGGCGCCCTGGCTGTCGTTGAGCTTGGCCGCGCGCTCGAGCAGGCGGGAGTGGAGATAGAACACGTCGCCCGGATAGGCTTCGCGGCCCGGCGGCCGGCGCAGCAGCAGCGACATCTGGCGATAGGCGACGGCCTGCTTGGACAGATCGTCATAGGCGATCAGCGCATGCATGCCGTTGTCGCGGAAATATTCGCCCATGGTGCAACCGGTGAAGGGCGCGAGATACTGCAGCGGTGCGGGGTCCGACGCGGTGGCGGCGACAATGATCGAATACTCGAGCGCGCCATTGTCTTCCAGCACCTTCACGAACTGCGCAACCGTCGAACGCTTCTGGCCGCAGGCGACGTAGACGCAGTAGAGCTTGTCCTTCTCTGGCCCTGCGATGTGGATGGGCTTTTGGTTCAGGATGGTGTCGAGAATGATGGCGGTCTTGCCGGTCTGGCGGTCGCCGATGACGAGCTCGCGCTGGCCGCGGCCGATCGGGATCAAGGCATCCACGGCCTTGAGGCCGGTGGACATCGGCTCATGCACCGACTTTCTCGGGATGATGCCCGGCGCTTTCACGTCCACGCGCTTGAACTGCTTGGCGTTGATCGGGCCCTTGCCGTCGATCGGGTTGCCCAGCGCGTCGACGACGCGGCCCAGGAGTTCCTTGCCGACGGGGACTTCCACGATGGCGCCGGTGCGCTTGACGGTGTCGCCTTCCTTAATCTCGCGGTCAGATCCGAAGATCACAATGCCGACATTGTCGGTTTCGAGGTTCAGCGCCATGCCCTTCATGCCGTTGGCGAACTCGACCATTTCGCCGGCCTGCACGTTGTCGAGGCCGTAGACGCGGGCGATACCGTCACCCACCGACAGAACCTGGCCGATTTCGGAGACTTGGGCTTCCTTGCCGAAGTCCTTGATCTGCTTCTTGAGAATGGCGGAGATTTCGGCAGCGCGAATGTCCATCAGGCGGTTCCCTTCATGGCGATCTTGAGTGTCTGGAGCTTGGTCTTCAGTGAATTGTCCATCATGCGGGAGCCCACCTTCACGATGAGGCCGCCGAGGAGCGAGCTGTCGACACGGGTTGAGAGGAGGACGTCACGGCCGAGCGAACTCTTGAGCGCGGCCTTGAGATCTTCGAGTTGGGCGGCCGAAAGCGGTTCGGCCGAGGTGACCTCGCCCGCGATTTCGCCCTTGGAGGAGGCGAGCAGCGTGGCATAGGCCTTGATCATGCCGGGAACGGCGCTGAGGCGGCGGTTCCTGGCCGCCAGCTTGAGGAAGTTGAGCGTGGCGCCGGTGATGCCGAGCTGGCCGGCAACGCCATCGAGGGCGGCGATCTGGTCCTCGGACGGGAACACCGGCGAGCGGACCAGGCGGTCCAGGTCTTCCGACTGGTCGATGGCGGACTGGAACGTTGAGAGCTGGCGGCTCACCTCTTCGGTGGCCTTCTCCTCGGAGGCGAGTTCGAAGAGCGCGCTGGCATAGCGGCCCGGAACTCCGGAAACTGTCTGATCTGTGGTCGCCACGATCCGTCTTTCACTCAGTTTTCGTGGTGCGGCGCCCACGTCCAAAGGGCGCATAACCACTTGAATTTCTGGGAGGCCGGCATGCACGAGGGCACACCCACGAGCCGGGACCCCAGCCCCGCCGCGCGGGTTGGCTATCACAGTGGAAAAGGACTCGCAACCAAGATCACATGCGCGGATTGCCGCGACTTTGGCGGGGTCTATCGCCGTCATGCCAGCGAAAGCTGGCATCCAGCTTTTGGCCGCCAAAGCTGGACCCCAGCTTTCGCTGGGGTGACGGGCTTTCCTACTCGGAAACCAGCGTCGCCAGCGAGTCGATCTCATCGTGAAGGTCACGCCAGTCCGGGTTCATCCCTTCGATCAGCTCGATCTTCCAGTCCCGTTTCCAGGCCTTGATCTGCTTCTCGCGGCGAATGGCGGTTTCCATGGTCAGCCGGTGCTCATACCAGACGAGGCGGTTCGCCTTGTACCGAAGTGTGAAGCCGGGCGTCGTACCGTTCTTGTGAGAACAGATTCGGGACCACAGGGCGCTCGTGACACCTACATAGATCGTTCCCCGGTAGCGGTTGGCCACCATGTAGACGGCTGGCTGCTTTTCGTGGTTCATGACGCAGCGTCATACAGCCCTTTGCCCGTCATGCCAGCGAAAGCTGGCATCCAGCTTTTGGCCGCCAAAGCTGGACCCCAGCTTTCGCTGGGGTGACGGTATAATGGTGAGCTTCCGGCCAACGAAAAAACCCGCCGGGGCAGGACCGGCGGGTCTGATGTCTCGATCAGGCCTTGAAGGCCCGGACGCGGGCCACGTGGCCCAGCTGGTATCTCTTGATCCCCATGTCCGCCAGTTCGGCGTCGGAGAGGGCTTCGGCGGCGGCGCGGATCTGGCGGTAGGCCCTGAGCTTGCGGCTGCGGGCGAGCCTTTCGAACAGGCCCCGCGGGTGAGGGTTCACGAGCGCGCAGCCTCGCGCGCCAGGCGCGGAATGTCGGCGCGCGCAATGCCGAGATCGGCGAGTTCACGGTTGGAGAGGCTCTCGAGCTCGTTCAGCGTGCGCGAATAGCGCTTCCAGGTGGAGTAGCGGGATTTCAGAACTTCGAACATGGGTCATTCCCCTTGGATTGACGGTCTTTGGTTGCTTTCAACGGGTTAGAAATTAGGTGCGGCGCAGCATAAAGAGAAATGCAAATTCTGCATAGCTCGCTTTAGTTTTTCTGATCAATCGCTTAACTGCCCATTATGAATGCTGCAGTGCCAAAGAAGTCACAACCGCAATTCCTCATTTTCACCAGCATGTTGAGACTAGAGCATCGGGCGGTCAATTGAATCCATATCCTGCGGCGGCGAAGTAGTTGGCGCATTCGTTTGGAGTGAAGAGCGAGCAGATGTTTCCGATGGCCTTCCGGAGATCATCGATGGTGCGTGCTGCTTTGGCTCTGAGGTG
>NZ_JADCDB010000035.1 GCF_020252395.1 Aestuariivirga sp. | reverse complement strand
GATCCGCGACGGGCTCGGCCTGCGATGGTCCTTCATGGGTCCCTTCGAGACGATCGAACTCAATGCCCCGGGCGGCATCCCCGATTATGCCGGCCGCTACGCCGCCTCGCTCGACGCGATGGTGAAGCAGTCGGAAGGTCGACCCGCCTTCACAAAGGCCGCCACGGACGCCGTCATGGCCGAATGGCCCGAGCCGCAGACGCCGGAACGGATCAAGCGGGTGAGCAACTGGCGAGACAGGCGGCTGGCCGCGCTGAAGGCCCACAAGCGCGCAGCCACCCGCAAGCCGACATGAGCGCAGGAGACCCGCCGATGTCCAGAAACCGCAAGGTGATGATCACCTGCGCCGTCACGGGCGCGATCCATACTCCCTCGATGTCACCGTATCTGCCGATTACCGCGAGCGAGATCGCCGACGCGGCCGTCGGCGCCGCCGAGGCCGGAGCGGCGCTGGTGCACGTGCATGCGCGCGATCCAGTCACGGGACGGCCGGACCAGTCCCCCGAAGCTTTCGAGCCGTTTCTGAAGGTCATCAAGCAACGCTGTTCGGCGGTGATCAACATCACCACGGGCGGCGCGCCCACCATGACGGTGGAGGAGCGGCTCAAGCCCTGCGCGGTGTTCAAGCCGGAGGTCGCCTCGCTCAACATGGGGTCGATGAATTTCGGGCTCTACCCGATGCTGAGCCGCTTCAAGGAGTTCAGGCACGACTGGGAGAAGCCGTATCTCGAAGGCTCGCACGACCGGATCTTCAAGAACACCTTCAGGGACATCGAGAACATCCTGACCACCTGCGCCGGCAACGGCACCCGATTTGAGATCGAGTGCTACGACATCGGGCATCTCTATACGCTCGCGCACTTTGCCGAACGCGGGCTCGTCAAGCCGCCCTTCTTCATCCAGTCGGTGTTCGGCATCCTCGGGGGCATCGGGCCGCATCCTGAAGATGTCGCGCACATGAAGCGGACGGCTGACCGGCTGTTCGGCCAGGATTACCAGTGGTCGGTGCTCGGCGCCGGGCGCCACCAACTCGCCATCGCCGCGCAGGCGGTGTCGATGGGCGGCAACCTGCGCGTCGGGCTCGAGGACTCGCTATGGCTCGGACCGGGCCAACTGGCGAAGTCCAACGCCGACCAGGTGCGCGCCGCCCGCCAGATCGTCGAGGCGATGGGCCTGGAGATCGCCACGCCGGAGGATGCGCGGGCGATGCTCCAGCTCAAGGGCGCCGACAAGGTGAACTTCTAACCGAGACGCTCGCGCGGCGAACGATGACCGTCAGAAGCCCACTCTCGAAGTCGCAGGCCAACGAACCTTCGCAGTACCGCTCCATACGAACACACATCGTCAGAAGCTGTCGTAGCTGCGGCACGGCCGCCGATGAGATCTCAACATGGTCGGTGCGGCGGCATCCTGCGTGCACTGTCAAGTCAACCGGCCCGCGCGCATGGTTCGGGCTGACGATCCTCGCCGGCAGGCCGCCATGACCGCATCCTGCCACGACTGCAGTCCAGCGTTGCCATGCTTGGTTTTCGCTTCAGTCAGGCCGGTGATTCCGCTCCGGACGAGGCGCCGAACGGGTCGTTGAGCGAGGCCGCTGGAGGCGTGAACCAGCGCGGCCCGTCGGCGGTCATGAAGACGTGGTCTTCGAGCCGCACCCCGAAGGCGCCATAGATGCAGATCATAGGCTCGATTGAGAAGGTCATGCCTTCTGCAAGTGGAGTGTCATCGCCGCGCACGATGTATGGCGCTTCGTGGACATCGAGGCCGATCCCGTGTCCTGTCCGATGTGGCAGACCCGGCGTTGCATAACCCGGCCCGAAGCCTGCAGCCTCGATCACGGAGCGGGCCGCATCATCGAGAGCGGCGCTCCGCGTTCCGAGTCGGGCCGCGGCGAATGCCGCAATCTGGGCCGCCTTCTCCAGCTCCCACACGGCCCGCTGGCGAGCAGTGGGCTGGCCAAACACGTAAGTGCGGGTCAGGTCGGAGACATAGCCGTCGACCGGTGCCCCGACATCCACCAGCACCATGTCGCCGGGCTTCAAGGTCTGGGGATAGGGAACGCCGTGCGGATAGGCCGTCGCCTCGCCGAACAGGACGCTGTTGAAAGCCGGCGGTCCCTCCGCGCCGAGCCGCTGGTGGGCGGCCACGATGAACTGTTGGACTTCCGTCGTGGTGATCCCCTCGCGCAGGACGCGGGCGGCCGCCTTCTGCGCGGCAAGGGTAATCGTCATGGCGGTTTGCATCAGCGCGATTTCCGCCGGCGACTTGCGCAGTCGGCAGGCTGTCGTCACCGGTCCCGCGCTGACGAGTTCGAAACGTGGACCTGCCCGCCTGAGCCGATCCACCGTGGCAAAGGGCGTCGCCTCGTCAAGGGCAAGCGGCCCACCCACGATCCCGCGTTCCGCGAGAGTGGCGACCACGAGGGCAGCGGGATCCTCATGCTCGTCCCATGCGGCGACTGGTCCATCGATGCTCATCATGGTGCGCAGCTTCTCGACCTCGAAGGCCGGGCTGACATAGATCGGGTCGCCATCGGCCAGCAGGATCACGCCATGGAGGCGTTCACTGCGGTTGAGCCTGATGCCGGTGAAGTAGGTGAGGCTGGTCGAGACGTCGAGCCACAGCGCGGGTAGCCCTTGCTCGCGCATCAGATATCGGGCGCGCGCCAGACGCTGGCGGCGTTCTTCAACGCCTATGGGCAGCGCGTTGCCGCGGAGCGACGCCATTGCGTTCAGCTCCGCCTCCGGTGTCGAATCGCCCACTCCGATTGCCATCGTTGCTCCCCGCTCCGTAAGCTAGCCAGCCTAGCCGAGGCGTCCGCTTTGCTAAAGTTTCGCAAATCGTTAGCCGAAATCACGAACCAACCGCGTGACATCGCCGACGATGATTCCGCGCTTTACTCACGATAGTTCGGTAAAGGTGGTTTTGCGTCCCCGCAACCACCGCGGGGTTCCGACATCATCACGACCTTCGGGGGTCAATGTGGTCGATCGGGCGTGGCGGATGATGCAGGTCATTTCGGCACTGGACCGGGAAGGCTAGAAACCGACATGACCAAACCGGTTCATCCCTTGCG
>NZ_JADCDB010000034.1 GCF_020252395.1 Aestuariivirga sp. | reverse complement strand
GACGCTCAGAACACGTTCACGCAGATCTTGAGAATAGGCAACTCCCATCGCAGGTCTCCATGCCGAATCAACATGAACACTGAATCACCAAACAGGCCCTAAGAAAATCCGCGATTCCGCTAAGCGTGAAAATGCTCTAGCGGCGGAAGCCGCGCTTCACGGGGGTGGGGTTGATGCCGCGGGCCGTGGTGTCCTGGCGCTCGGTCAGGAACAGGCCGAGACCACGGGTCAGGCCATCGGCCAAGTCGCGCATGGCGGAGAAAACGATCATGGGGTGCCTCAAAACGTTGCAGTGGTGCGTTTCTTCAGTCCGCTCTCCATATGGCGATCAATTGTGAACGGATTGCAGCATCGTGCTGCACTGCACACCGATCCCGCTATGCACTTTCTGCATGACGAAACCGGTCGGTGGCCCGGACGAGGGCGTCGGCGATGCCGGGCTCGGTGGCGGTATGGCCGGCATCCGGCACCATGATGAACTCCGCCTGCGGCCACGCCTTGTGCAGGTCCCAGGCGGTGACGGGGGGCGTGACCACATCGTAGCGGCCCTGAATGATGACGCCGGGGATGCCGGCAAGCTTATGGGCATCGGCGATCAGCTGGCCGTCCTGCCGGAAGAAGCCGCGATTGACGAAATAGTGGCACTCGATGCGGGCGAAGGCGATGGCGAAATGGTCCGAGCCGAATTCCGCCACCCGCTTGGGGTCGGGGAGCAGCGAGATGGTGGCGCCCTCCCACTGGCTCCAGGCGCGGGCGCAGGCGATCTGCTCCACCTTGTCCGGGCCGGTGAGACGGCGGTGATAGGCGGTGAGCAAGTCATGCCGTTCCGCTGGCGGGATCGGCGCCACGAAGCCTTCCCACAGGTCGGGGAAGATCTGGTCCGCCCCTTCCTGGTAGAACCAGTGGATCTCGCTCTTGCGAAGGGTGAAGATGCCGCGGGTTATGAGTTCGGTGACCCGCTCGGGGTGGCTTTCGGCATAGGCCAGCGCCAGGGTGGAGCCCCAGGAGCCGCCCACCACTTGCCAGCGCTCGATCTTCAGGTGCTGGCGCAGCTTCTCCATGTCGGCGACGAGGTCCCAGGTGGTGTTCTCGGCGAGCTCGGCATGCGGGGTCGACTGGCCGCAGCCGCGCTGGTCGAACAGGATGATGCGATAGGCCTTCGGGTCATGGCTCTGGCGCAAGAACGGCGAGATGCCGCCGCCGGGGCCGCCATGCAGCACCACGGCGGGCTTGCCCTTGGGGTTGCCACATTCCTCGAAATAGATTTCGTGCAGGGCTGAGACCTTCAGCCGGCCGCGGTTGAAGGGCTGGAGGCCGGGGTAGAATGTGCGGCGTTCACTCATCTGATTCGCAGTTTTGGACGATGTGTGGTTAATCTTGCCAGTATCTGCTGGATAATGGCAGCCACTGTTATTCAACGCCGGAATGCAGATCCGGCAACGGGGGGACGACATGAACGAGACTGTGCGCAATGAGTGGAACGACTTCAAATCCTTCGCCTTCAAGGGCAATGCCTTCGACCTCGCGGTCGGTGTGATCATCGGCGCGGCCTTCGGGCGGATTGTCGACGGCATCGTGAACCTGCTGGTCATGCCGCTCATCGGGGCGCTTACCGGTGGGCTCAATTTCGATTCCTATTTCCTGCCGCTCTCCGCCAGCGTGACCTCGCCGGTGCTGGCCGAGGCGCAGAAGCAGGGCGCGGTCTTCGCCTATGGCGCCTTCATCACCGTGATCATCAACTTTCTTCTCGTCGCCTTCGTGCTGTTCCAGCTGGTCAAGATCTCGAACCGGGTGAAGCGCGCCGAGCCCGCGCCGCCGCCTGCGCCGCCGAGCAAGACGGAAGAGCTGCTCGCCGAAATCCGCGACTCGTTGAAGGCCAGAACCTCCGCCTGACGCCAAGCAGAACTGCAGTGAAATGCCAGCGCGCCGGGGTGGACACTCCAGCGCGCTGGCTTAAGGTCCCAGCATGAATTCGGAACAGCTTCTCGCGGCGCTGACGCCGCAGGCCCGCAACGAGCCCGACAGCGGCATCGTCAAGGCCGCCATGTATGGCTTTACCGTGCCCGGCATCATTCCGCTGTGGTCGGGCGAAGGCAACCAGCCCACGCCAGAGGCCTTTGCGAGGCCCGCCGCCGAAGCGCTGCTCAATGGCGAGACCTTCTATACCTGGCAGCGCGGCATCCCCGAATTGCGGGACGCGCTGGCGCGCTATCACACCCGCAATTTCGGCCGTGCCTTCGACCTTGAGAACTTCATCGTCACCTCGGGCGGCATGCATGCGATCCAGATCATCGTGCAGCTCATCACTGGCGATGGCGACGAGATCGTGCTGCCAACACCCGCCTGGCCGAATTATGCCGGTGCGCTGCGCCTCTCGGGAGCGAGACCCGTCGAGGCGCCGATGCAGTTCGCCAATGGCAAGTGGAAGCTGGACCTTGACCGGTTGTTCGACACGGTGACGCCGCGCACCAAGGCGATCGCGCTCAATTCGCCGTCGAACCCCGTGGGTTGGACGGCAACGCGCGACGAGCTCGTCACGGTGCGCGATTTCTGCCGCAAGCGCGGCCTGTGGATTCTCGGCGACGAGGTCTATACCCGCTTCTATTATGGCGGGAATGGCGAAACGCGCGCCCCCTCCTTCCTCGACATCTGCGAGGATGAGGAGCAGCTGCTGCTTGCCAACACCTTCTCCAAGAACTGGGCAATGACCGGTTGGCGCGTCGGCTGGCTGCAGGCGCCCAAGGCGCTGGGTCCGCCGATCGAGCGCATCGTGCAAGTCTCGTCTTCCGGTACGCCGGCCTTCCTGCAGCGTGGCTGCGTAGCCGCACTTGATACTGGCGATGAATTCATTGAGCGCCAGGTGCTGATGGCGCGGCACCGCCGCGACCTCACCGTGCTGATGCTGAAGGAGTTGCCGGGACTGCAGTTCGAGGCGCCGCAGGGCGCCTTCTATCTGTTCTTCGGGATCGAGGGCATGACCGATTCGGCTGCCACCGTGCGCCGCCTCATCGATGAGGCCAGGGTCGGCTTCGCGCCAGGCAGCACCTTCGGCCCTGGCGGCGAGGGGCACCTGCGCATGTGCTACCTCAAGGACCTCGGTCCGCTGGAGGAGGCGCTCGGCCGCTTCGTAGAGTGGATGCGCGAGCACGGGCCGGTCTGATCTGCCTGATTGCCGAACAGTTTTGCGTTGCACTGCACAAAGCCCGGGCATGGCGGTTTGCCGATCGCCGGGATCGATCTACCGGTGAAGAATAGTTTTTTGCGATATCATGAACTTAGATCTGAACTGCGGGGTGTCGGTGCTTTGGCACAAAGGTTGCTGGTAAACAAGCAGCGCAAACGTCTTTCTTGGGTCCTCCCATTCTCAAGTGAAGAGCACTCGGAGCGTCCCGGCCTCAGGCCGGCTCAGGGGTGAGTGGTTGGTGGTTGCTGCCGTTCACCCCATTTTTTTGCGCGGACGCCTTGTCCCTGCGCCGCGCGTCTCCACATGATCATGCAACGGGTCCGGGCCCCTCTGGCAGCCTTCAGGCTGCGATGTCGGACTCTTCCACCTTGAACGCGCCTCGCGCGCCGCAATCTGGGAGATGAACCAATGACCAGCCCCTCGGTCACCTTAGACCTCACCCCACAGGGCACCATGGAACGGCTTGAATGGCTCGCCTGGTTCTGCGACTCCGCGCTGCGCATTCCCGGCACCTCGCGCAGCATCGGCGCCGACGGCGTGCTGAGCCTCGTGCCCGGAGTGGGCACGCTCGCCGGCACCGGCCTGTCGCTTTACGTGCTGGGCGAAGCGGTGCGGCACGGCGTACCGGCCCGGCTTCTGGCCCGCATGGGCCTCAACGTCGCGGCCGACACCGCACTCGGCGCCGTGCCCGTCATTGGCGTCCTGTTCGACATGGCGTTCAAGGCCAACCAGCGCAATCTCAACCTGCTGCGGCAGCATCTCGTGGATACACATCGATGAAGACGCTCGTCTGGATTCTCACGGCAGCGGTGGTGGCCCTGTGGTCGCTCGCCGCATGGATCGTGCATGGCCTTTTGGGGGTTGCCGGCGGCCTCGCCGCCAGCAATGCCGACATCATCCCGGCTGACCCGCGGCTCGTCGAATGGGCCTCCTGGCTCGCCTCTGCCGGAACGGGCATCGGCGAGTGGCTGGTGGTTGCCGTCTGGGGCTTCGTGTCGCTGGTGCTGGTCGCGCTTGGCTTTGTGGCGACGAAGCTGCTGCAGCTGCTCAGCGAGCGTGCCACGGCGTGATGGCGGACACGCCGTCGATCACGAACTGAACGGCCAGCGCCGCCAGGATAATGCCGAGCAGGCGCGACAGCACCGCCTGGCCGGTGACGCCCATAAGCCGCGAGATGCGCTCGGCCATCAGGAAGCTGACGAAACACGCCGCCATGACGAGGGCCGCCACGCCATAGAGCGAGAGAAGCCAGGTGAAGCGGCCCTCGGCGCGGCCGGCCAGCAGGATCATGGCGGTGATGGCGCCGGGCCCCGCCATCAGCGGAATGGCCAGCGGGAAGGCGGCGATGTTGCGCACATGGTCGATGGTGATCGCCTGCTCGACGGTCGATTTCAGCCTCTCGCCGCGGCGGTCGAACACCATTTCGGCAGCCGCCGACAAGAGCAGCAGGCCGCCGGCGATGCGGAAGGCCGAGAGCGAGATGCCCAGCAGGTCGAGAAGCTTCGCGCCGCCAAGGCCTGCCGCCAGCAGGATCGAGAAGGCGATGATCGATCCCCGCAGCGCAACCTCGCGGCGGTGCTCCTTGGTCATGCCATGGGTGATGCCGAGAAACAGCGCGCTCAGCAGCACCGGGTCGGCGACGACCAGCAGCGTGGCGATGGCGGAGGTGATGAAATCGGCGAGCACCGGGCCGTGCTACAGCATGATCCGCAAAATTGGAACCGCTTTTGCGATAAGATCATGCTCAAGCTTTCGGCCTGGCGCATGTTCTTATCGATCATGCGAGTCCACCCGATCGGAACATGCGCCAGCACGGGGCGGGGCCCCACGCCATCGGCCTCAGTTCACCGTGTCGGGCAGCACTTCCTCGCGCTTCGCGATGAAGTCCTTGAGGCCCTCGGCGATGCCCTCGTCCATCTTCGGCGGCTCATAGGCCTGCAGCATCTGGCGCGCCTTGTCGCGGCCGCGCGTGGCGTGGTCCTTCGCACCCTCGGCGGACCACTGCTCGAAGCTATTGAAGTCCATGATCGAGGGGCTGAAGAAGGCCTTCTCGAAATGATCCAGCGTGTGCTGCGTGCCGAGGAAGTGGCCCTGCGGCCCCACCTCGCGCACTGCAGCCATCGCCTCCTTGAAGTCGGCGAAGGACACACCGCCCGCATATTTGTACCAGCCCACCAGCTGCTCGGCATCGGTGACGAACTTGGAATAATCGCAGCACAGGCCCGCTTCCAGCCAGCCCGCCACATGCCAGATGTAGTTAGCGCCCGACAGGATCGCCGCATGCATCAGCATGTTCGATTCATAGCCCGCTTGCGCATCGTTGAGCTTGGAGCCGACATGGAAACCGGACGTGCGCCAAGGCAGACCATACTTCCGCGCCAGCTGGCCCATCAGATACATCATCTGAGCTGCTTCCGGCGTGCCGCCCATGGGCGCCCCTGACTTCATGTCCACCGCCACCATGAACTGACCGTAGATGACGGGCGAGCCCATGCGGATCAGCTGGGTGAAGGCAACGCCAGCCAGCGCCTCGGCATTGACCTGCGCCACAGCGCCCACGGCGGACGCCGGCGTCGAGGCCCCGCACAGCGCGAAGGGCGCGCAGATGATTGGCTGGTTGTGCGCGGCATAGACCTTCATCGCGTCCAGCATGGTCGCGTCCCACACCAGCGGCGAATTGCAGTTGGCGATCGAGACGACCACCGTGTTGTCCGTCACATAGTCTTCGCCGAACACGATGCCGCACATCTTCATCACGTCCTCGGCGCGCTCCTTCGAGGTGACGATGCCCATGAAGGGCTTGTCGGAATAGGTGAGCGCCGAATGGATGATGTGCAGGTGGCGCTTCGGCACCGCGATCTCCATCGGCTCGACGCAGATCGAGCTCGATGAGTGCAGCGCCGGCAGCATGTAGGCGAGCTTGTGGAAGTTGTTGAGGTCCTCGAGCGAGCCATAGCGGCGGACATTATCGAGGTCGCGCACGTAAGGCGCCCCGTACATGGGCACGAAGATCTGGTTGCGCCCGCCTACCTGGACGGTGCGCTCCGGGTTGCGGGCATTGAGCGTGAATTCTGCGGGGGCTTTGGCGATGAGGCTCATCAGCAGGCCGCGGTCGATCCGGACGCGCGTGCCGGAGACATTTGCGCCAGCGGCCTTCCATAGCCCGATCGCCTCGTCGTCGCGGAACTCGCAGCCGACTTCCTCGAGGATCTTTATCGATTCGTCGTGGATCAGCTCCACCGCCTCGTCGGGCACGAGGTTGTAGACGGGGATCCCGCGCACCAGCGTGGGGAAGGAGGCCATGGGGGTGGCGCGCAGCGCACGGCGCCCGTCGCGCCCGCCAGCGCGGCGTGCGGTGGGCGATGCGGTGGTGCTGGTTTCGGTCATCATGGGTCTCCTGGAGCGAGGCATCATAAAACACCGTGGCGGCGGCGCACCTGCAATCTTGGCGGCAGCGCGCGGTGAGCGAGGGCAAATCATCGCCGCGGTGCCGCAACCCGCAACTTTATGTCGCCGGTTGACGTAGCGAAACACTATTCTCTGGCAACGGCGCGGCCAACGATACCGGCAACTCCTTCGGTTTCCAATCAGTTACGGCACGTTGACCGATTGTAAATTACGCTACAGAATGACAGGAGGGGAGTAGGGTATCGCTGGACCAAGCTGGCGATTCCAAGCTGATCAAACATGTAATGCGCCGGGTGGCCCCGACGGCGTGGGGGAGATGCCGTTATGAAACACATGACCGAGGACGAAAAAGTCCTCCACAACATGGGCTATGCGCAAGAGCTTGCGCGCCGCATGGGCGGGTTCTCGAACTTCGCGATCTCGTTCTCGATCATCTGTATTCTTGCCGGAGGCATCACCGCCTTCCCGGTGGCCTTCTCGTCGGGCGGCGGCTTCTCGGTGTCGATCGGCTGGCTGGTGGGCGGCTTCTTCGCCCTCGTGGTGGCCGCCTCGGTCGGCCAGATCGCCTCGGCCTATCCGACGGCCGGCGGCCTCTATCACTGGGCGTCGATCCTTGGCGGCCGCGGTTGGGGCTGGCTCTGCGCCTGGATCAATCTCGTCGGCCTGATCTTTGTCGTCGCCTCGGTGAACTTCGGCGTCTACCTGCTGCTGAAGGACCTCGTCATCACCGGCGTCTTCGGCATCGACACCTCGGCCTGGGGCGCGCTCCATGCCAGTATTTTCGTGACCGTCTTCGCCGTCACCCAGGCGCTGTTCAACCACTTCGGCATCAAGGTCACCACGATGCTGACGGACTTCTCCGGCTATCTGATCTTCGTGGTGGCAATCGTCCTGACGGCCTCGATGCTGATCTGGGGCGCGTCCTTCGATCTCTCGCGGCTGTTCTCCTTCGTGAACAACACGGGCGAGCCGGGTGGCCTGGTGGTGCCGGAACCACGCACCGCGCTGGTGGCCTTCCTCATCGGCCTGCTCTATCCGCTCTACACCATCACCGGCTTCGACGCCTCGGCGCATACGTCCGAGGAGACCATCAACGCCCGCTCCACAGTGCCGAAGGGCATGCTGAACTCGGTGTTCTGGTCACTGCTGTTCGGCTTCTTCCTCGCCTCGTCCTTCGTGCTGGCCATGCCCGATACCACGGTGGCGGCGAAGGACGGCTTTAACTCCTTCTTCAACCTCTTCAACAACCTGCCGATGCCGGAGATCATCCGGGATCTGCTCGCCATCGGCATCGTGATCGCCAACTACATCTGCGGCCTCGCCGGCATGACTTCCACCTCGCGCATGATCTATGCCTTCGCGCGTGACGGCGGCCTTCCGGCGTCCAAGGCGCTCTCCAGCATCCACCCCAAGCACCGCACCCCCGTCAACGCAATCTGGCTGACGGCGGCTCTGTCGGCGGGTACCTGCTACTATGCGCCCTTCATGTTCGCGCTGGCGGCAGGCTGCGCGCTATTCCTCTATATCTCCTACGCCATGCCCGTGGCGGCGGGGCTCATTGCGGAAGGCAAGACCTGGACCGAATACGGCCCGTTCCGTCTCGGCGGCTGGTCCAAGCCCTTCGCGCTGGTCACCGTCATCGGTGTGGTCATCCTCGCCTACGCCGGCATCCAGCCGCCCTTTAACCCGATCATCCTGCCGCTGTTCCCGGATCTCGTGTTCCCGCTGAACCAACTCACCAATCCGCTGATCTTCCTGGCGGTGGCGCTGGCGCTGGGATGGTTCCTGTCGGAGCGCAAGCGCTTCCCCGGACCGCCGATCGGTGAGGAGATCAAGCGCCGCCAGGCCGAGATCGCGGCCCGCGAAAGCGCGCTCGACGCCGCGGAAGCCTCGTAAACGACATCACTTCCGAAGGGGCGGCCCGCAAGTGCCGCCCCTTTTCGTTTCTGCTAGGATCGTCCCATGCAGCGAAGCTTCGACATCGCAGTGATCGGCGGCGGCGTTGTTGGCCTCGCCATCCTGCGCCGTTTCGCCATGGCCGGCCTTTCTGCCGTGCTGCTGGAGCGGGGCGCCGACATCCTCAGCGGCGCCTCCAAAGGGAACAGCGCACTTCTTCACACGGGTTTCGATGCGCCCGCCGGCAGCCTCGAACTTGCCTGCATGCAGGCGGGCTATGCCGAGTATATCGCGATCCGCGACAGGCTGAACCTGCCGCTGGTGAAGAGTTCCGCGCTCGTCGTCGCGTGGAGCGAAGAGGAGGGCTCGAAGCTCGGCGGCATCGTGGCCAAGGCCCATGCCAATGGCGTCGCCGACGTGCGCCACGTGGCGCGCGAAGAGCTGCTGAGGATCGAACCGCAGCTCTCGCCCGCAGCGAAGGCTGCCGTTCTGGTGCCGGGCGAACACATCATCGATGCATGGTCGGCCCCGCTCGCCTATGCCCACCAGGCGCTGGCCCATGGCGCGGTGATCCTGCGCCATGCGGAGGTGACGGGCGGTGAGTTTGTCAATGGTGTGTGGACGCTCGCCGGTAAGGCGGGTCCCGTCACCGCGCGCGTCGTCATCAATGCCGCCGGGAATTTCGGCGACCTCGTCGAGGCGATCGCGCGGCCCTCCCCCTTCACCATCACGCCGCGCCGCGGCCAGTTCGTGGTGTTCGACAAGCCTGCCTCGCAGCTTGTGCATACCATCATCCTTCCTGTGCCCGCCGAACGCACCAAGGGCGTGGTGCTGTTCCGCACCGCCTTCGGCAATCTCGCCATCGGCCCGACGGCCGAGGACGTGACCGAGCGCGAGGTGGCGGCGACCGACACCGCCACGCTCGAAAAACTCAAGTCGCGCGCGCTGGAGATGGTGCCCGCACTGCAAGGCATCGGCGTCAATGCCATCTATGCTGGCTTGAGGCCTGCGACGGAGCACAAGGACTATGTGATCGAGGCGCTGCCCGGGCGCGGCTGGATCACCGTGGGCGGCATCCGCTCCACTGGCCTCACCGCCAGCCTCGGCATCGCGCAGCATGCGGCTGGGCTCTACGTCACGCATTTCGGCGCCTTGCCCAATCCGGTCGAGCCGATCTGGACCCCGGTGCCTAATCTTACCGAGGTACGTCCGCGGCCCTACATGCAAGGCGGCGAGATCGTCTGCCATTGCGAATGGGTGACGCGCGGCGAGATCGAACGGGCACTCGAAGGTCCGTTGCCCGCGGGAGATCTGGGCGGCCTCAAGCGCCGCACGCGGGCCATGATGGGGCGCTGCCAGGGCTTCAACTGTTCCGCCCATGTCGAGGCCATATTCAGGGAGAAGATCCATGGAGCGGCGTGACGCCATCATCATCGGCGGCGGGCCCGCGGGGCTTTCCGCCGCGCGGCGCTTTTCCGAGCTCGGCATCGCCGCCACGGTGCTGGAGCGCGAACAACAGGCCGGTGGCGTTCCGCGTCATTGCGGGCATCTGGGCTTCGGCTGGCAGAGCCACCGCCGCATCTGGACCGGCCCGCGTTTTGCCGCGCAGCTGCGGGCGGATTCGGCGGCTCTCGATGTGCGAGCGGGCCACACCGTGCTGGGCATCGACGGTGACATTCTGCGCGTGCAGAACGCGCGTGGCATTCACGAGATGGCGGCAGGCAAGATCCTCCTCGCCACCGGCACGCGCGAGACGCCGCGCGCCCCGCGCTTCGTCGGCGGCAGCAGGCCGCGCGGGGTGATGACCACCGGCGCGCTGCAGGCCAATATCTATCTGCAGAATTTCGCACCCTTCGCGCGGCCGGTGATCATCGGCACTGAATTGGTCTCCTTCTCAGCCATCCTCACCTGCCGCCATCTCTGCATCCGCCCCGTGGCGATGATCGAGGCGAAGGACCGGATCTCGGCGCCCCGCCCCGGCGATCTCGTTGCACAGTTTGTCTATGGCGTCCCGGTCTGGACGAGGACGAAACTCATCGCCATCGAGGGCCGTTCGCAGGTGGAAGCGGTGGAGATCGAGCGCGAGGGCAGTCATGAGCGCGTGGCCTGCGATGGCGTGATCTTCACGGGCGAATGGGTGCCGGAGGCATCGCTGCTGGTGAACCGGCCGAAGGTGACGCTCGCCGGCAATGTGCATGGTGCGCTCAAGACCTCCGGCGCCTGCTGGCGCGAGGGCCGCGCCATTGCGGAGAAGATGGCAGGAGAATTGGCGTGAAAGTCGTTGCAGTCGACCAGGGCACCACGGGTACCAAGTCCTATGTCTACGATGTGGACGGGCGCTTCACGTCCGTCGCCGGCTTCGAGCATGCGCAGGTCTATCCGCAGCCAGGCTGGGTGGAACATGATCCGGAGGAACTCGTCCGCCATGTAACACTGGCCATCGCCGCTGCCGGCAAAGTCGATGCCATCGGCATCGACAACCAGGGCGAGACGGTCATCGCTTGGGACTCTGCGACGGGCCGCCCCATCCACAATGCCATTGTCTGGCAGGACGACCGCACGAAGGACGTGACCGCGCGGCTCGAGGCTGAGGGTGCGGAGGAGCTGACACAAGAACTGGCGGGCCTGCCGCTCGATTCCTATTTCTCCGCCGCCAAGCTGCGCTGGTTCATCGACCACGTGCCCGAGGCGAAGGGCCTGCTCAAGCAGAAGCGGCTGCGGCTCGGCACCTCGGAGGCCTTCTTTCTCGCGCGCCTCACCGGCCAGTTCGTGACCGACGTCACCAATGCTTCGCGCACCAGCCTGATGTCGCTCGACTCGTTCCAGTGGGACCCGAAGCTCTGCGATCTCTTCGGCGTGCCGATGGAGTGCCTGCCGGAAATCAGGCCTTCGACCGGTCACTTCGGCGAGCACAAGGGCGTGCCGGTCACCGCGAGCTTCGTCGACCAGCAGGCGGCTCTCTTCGGCCATGGCTGCTCAGGCGTGGGCGACGTGAAGATTACCTTCGGCACCGGCGCTTTCGCGCTGGCCATTGCCGGGGCCAAGCGCGTGAACGGCAGCCGCTTCGGCATCGTGTCCACGGTCGCCTGGCAGCGGCTGAAAGAGAAGCCGCATTTCGCGCTGGAAGGCGGGGTCTACAATGCCGCCTCGGCGGTGAACTGGGCCAAGCAGCTGGGGTTGTTTTCCGACTATGCGGAGATCAACGCCTTCGGGAAGGAGCCCGCCATCCTACGCGGCCTCGCCTTCGTGCCCGCGCTCTCAGGGCTTGCCTGCCCGCATTGGGACCGCGCGGCGGCGGGTCTGTGGATCGGGCTTGGCCTCGACACCACGCGCGCCGATCTGATGCAGAGCCTGATCGAGGGCGTGGCGCTCCGCGCGGCGGAGGTGATCGCCGCGATGGCCGAGCTCTTGCCGCTCGGCGCCAGCGTGTCGGTCGATGGCGGCATGGCGAAGAACCCTTACCTCCTCCAGGTGCTGGCGGATGTGACGGGGCGGACCATCGTGGTTCCGTCCTCCACCGACCTCACGGCGCTGGGAACCGCCCGCATGGCGATGCGGGGGCTGGGCGTGGCAACTCTTCCAGAATTGCCGCCGCCCGCCAGCAGCGTGAAGCCGGTGGGGACCTATGGCCCTCAGGCGCGCAGCCGCTTCGCCACAGCGATAACGCGCGCCCGGGGCTGGAAGGAAGCTTAAGCTGCTTCCTGACGAAGCGCCTTGAGCCGGCCGCAGCCGGCAACCAGGCCTTCCGCGCCATCGAGCGCACCGGGGATCAGCTCGATCCCGAGGAAGCGCGCGCGGTCCACCGGGCCCGGCAGATGCAGGTCCGCCATCAGAGCGCCGGAGAAACCGAAGCGCGCATAGTAAGGCGCATCGCCCACCAGGATGATGACCGCATGGCCGAGCTCCTTCGCCTGCGCCATCGCATGGCGCATCAGCGCGGCGCCGATGCCCTTGCCCTGGTGCTTGCACTCCACCGCCAGCGGCCCGAGCAGGAGTGCGGGGCCGGCGGAACCCGCCACCACGTCCCACAGGCGCAGCGTGCCGACGAGCTTGCCCCTCTCGTCGACCGCCGTGAAAGCGAGGCTCTCGGACGGCTGGCGCCCCTCGCGCAGGCGCTCGGAGGTCTTGCGGCGGCGGCTCTTGCCGAAAGCGCGGTCGAGCAGGCGCTCGCGGGCGGCAACGTCGGCAGCGGTCTCGGTGCGGATCTGGATCATGTCAAAAGCCTTCCTGTCATCCCGCCGCTCAAGCGCCGGGAACCAAAGAACGAGGTGGTCCCCCGGCACCTGCCGGGGGCGACTGGAGTGTGCGTAACGTCAGATGACGTAGGACTTGAGCGGCGAGAAGCCGTTGAAGGCCACGGCCGCATAGGTCGTCGTATAGGCGCCGGTCGCCTCGATCAGGACCTCGTCACCCACCGTGAGCGTCACGGGAAGGTCATACGGCGTCTTCTCGTAGAGCACGTCGGCCGAGTCGCAGGTGGGACCTGCGATCACGCAGGGCGCCTTCGCATCGGCGTCTTTCGCCGTCACGATCGGGTAGCGGATCGCCTCGTCCATCGTCTCGGCGAGGCCGCCGAACTTGCCGATGTCGAGATAGACCCAGCGGTGGTTGTCGTTGGCGTGCTTCTTGGAGATCAGCACCACCTCCGCCTTCACCACGCCGGCATTGCCCACCATGCCGCGGCCCGGCTCGATGATCGTCTCGGGGATCGCGTTGCCGAAATGCTTGGTCAGCGCCTCGTGGATGGCGTTGGCATAGCTTCCCGTGCCCGGCACCTCTTTCAGGTATTTGGTCGGGAAGCCGCCGCCGAGGTTCACCATCTTCAGCGTGATGCCGTGCTTCTGCATCGCATCGAAGATTGCCTTCGACTCCTCGAGAGCCTGGTCCCAGGCCTCGAGCCTGGTCTGCTGCGAGCCGACATGGAAGGAGATGCCATAGGCCTCGAGGCCCAGCGTGTGGGCATGCATCAGCACGTCCACCGCCATGGCGGGCTCGCAGCCGAACTTGCGCGACAGCGGCCACTCGGCGCCCGCGCCATCGGTGAGGATGCGGCAGAACACCTGCGCAGCCGGAGCCGCACGGGCGACCTTCTCCACTTCCTCACCCGAGTCGACGGCGAAGAGCTTCACGCCCAGCTGGTGGGCGCGCGCGATGTCGCGCTCCTTCTTGATGGTGTTGCCAAAGGAGATGCGGTCCGGCGTGGCCCCGGCGGCCAGCGCCATCTCGATCTCCGGCACCGAAGCGGTGTCGAAGCAGGAGCCCATGCCGACGAGCATCTTCAGTATCTCCGGCGCCGGATTCGCCTTCACCGCATAGAAGATGCGGGTGTCGGGCATGGCGCGGCGGAAGGCGCGGTAATTGCCGGCGATGACCTCAAGGTCGACGACGAGGCAAGGGCCCTCGGGACGTCGGTCACGCAGGAAGTCGAGAATGCGGACGGTGGTGGCCATGGGGGTATCTCCCGGAATCAAGGGTAAGCGTTGCCTGCGCCAGAATGATGACGGTCGTGCCACGCTGTGGAGACGCGGAAACGCTCTGCTCAGACTGACGTTCGCCTTGGCTTGATCGGGAAGCTCCCAATCGCACATGGGGCAAGGATAGTGGTGCCTCTCAGTAACCCCGGCCTTTGGAGGAGCCGGCAGAGACCAAAAAGCCCGCACCGTCGTTGCTTTGGGGAAATCCTTGGGGCACGTGCGACTTTGGGCGAGCGCGATATGTTCCTGTTCGCCGTCACATGCAAGAGTTTTCTTGCCCGCGCGGGCAAAGTTTTTTCAGCCGAAGGCCTTCCAGCCCGCTTGCAGCCGCGTCGCGGCCGTCAGCGCACAGAGGAATGCATAGAAATATGCCAGCGCAGCGAAGTGTTGCGGCCACAGGCACATGGCAAGGAAGCAGGCAATCGTCTCCGTGCCCTCGGTCAGGCCGCCCAGATAGTAGAAGGCCTTGGACGGATAATCTGTGCTCTTCAGCCCGCGCTTCTCCGCCAGCACGGCGAAGGCGAGGAAGCTCGTCCCCGTTACCACAAAGGCGGCGAGCAGCACCGCGGCGGCGAGCGCGTTTTCGCTCGGCGCGGCGATGCCGAAGGCCAGCGGAATGGCGGCGTAGAACACGAAATCGAGCGAGATGTCGAGGAAGGCGCCGCGCTCGGAGGAGGTGGAAAGCCTGGCCAGCGCGCCGTCGATGCCATCCAGCGCCCGGTTGGCGACCAGCGGCAGGATGGCGAGGAGGCTGTGGCCGGAGGCGACCAGCACGGCGGCCAGCATGCCAAAGCCGAAGCCCGCCAGCGTCACCTGGTCCGCTGTGATGCCGCGCGCCGCCAGATGCCGGGCGGCCGCGTCCACCGCGGGCTTCACGAGGTTCAGCGCCAGCCGGTCAAGCATGGGTCACCTCGCCGTCCTTCAGCCGCAGCACGCGGCCGCCGGGCGGTACGTCGGCTTCATCATGCGTCACCATAAGGCAGGGGATGCCGCGGGCCGCGATGTGCTCGAACACGAAGCTGCGCATCGCCTGGCGCAAGGGGGCGTCGAGCTTGTTGAAGGGCTCATCCAGCAGCATGGCGCGGGGCTCCGCCACCAGTGCGCGCATCAGCGCCACGCGGGCGCGCTGGCCGCCGGAGAGCGTGTGCGGCGGCCTTTCGCCGAAGCCCGGCAGCTCCGCCTCCGCCAGGGCGGCGTCGACTCTCGCCAGCCGCGCAGGCCGGGGCCCGCGCGGCATGCCGAAGAGCAGGTTTTCGCCCACGGTGAGGTGCGGGAAGAGCAGATCGTCCTGGAACAGCCGGCCGATGTGTCGCGCCTCTGGTGGCAGACTGTCGAGCTGCACGCCGTCGAGGCTCACCTTGCCCGTGGCGGTGAAGGGCGGCTCGAGGCCGCCTGCGATGAAGGACAGCAGCGTCGACTTACCGGAGCCGCTGGCGCCCATCAGCGCCACCGTTTCGCCGGTCTCCACGCTGAGCGACAGGGGCTGGATCAATGTCCGGTCATTGAGGCGGATCGAGACGTGCTCGAGCTTCAGCGCCACCTGGGCCTCCCCAGCATCGCGGCGGCGAGGAAGGCGAGGAGCGGTGGTGTGGCCAGCGCCAGCGCGAAGGCGGCGGTGAGGGCGCGGTTGCCGCCAGCAGCGAGCGTCACCGCCTCCATCGGCAGCGTGCTGAAGCGTCCCGCGGCGATCAGTTGCGCCGGCACATATTGCGCGATCGACACGGCGAAGCCGATGGCGGCGGCGGTGAGCAGCGGCGCCTTCAGCAGCGGCAGCTTCACCGTCAGCAGGGCGCGGATGCGGGACACCGAGAGGGCGCGGGCCGCCGCCACATAGCGCCCGTCAAAGGCGCGGTAAGGCCCGGCGAGCACGATCAGCACGTAGGCGGCCACCGGTGTCAGGTGCGCCAGGAACAGTCCGAACACGGTGCCGGTGAGGCCCAGCGGCAAGAACAGCTTGTATTGCCCGCCCGCACTGGCGAGTTGCGGCAGCGCGAGGGCGAGAAGGGCAAGGCCGTTCACCCAGCTATCGCGCGCGGGCGCCTGCGTCTCGAACCACAGCACCGCCAGTGCGACGGCTGTCGCGGCGGCGGTGAGCGACAGCGTCAGGCTCACCCACAATGGCGCTGCCGTCATCTTCATCCAGGCTGCGCCATCCGCCACGGGCGGCAGCAGCGCGGGGTAGGGCCAGCGCGGTGCGAAGGAGAGGATCACCAGCACCGCCATTGCGAGGAGGAGGATGAGCAGCGCCGCTGCGCCGAGCAGCACCGCGAGGCCGCGTGGTGCGCTGAGCGGTGACGGGCCTGCAGCGAGCCGCCGGTGCAGCGGGTCACGAGCTCGCCGCAGCAACAGGGCCACAACACCCAGCACCAGCGCCAGCGCGGCGGTCAGCAGCAGCACCATGGCGAGTCCCATGCCATTCATGGCGGGATCGACGTCATTGAGCGCATGCCAGATCACCACGGCCAGTGCCGGCGGCTGCGTCGGGCCCAGCACCAGCGCCATGTCGACCACTGTGGCGCCATAGACGAAGACGATGATCAATGGCCAGCAAAGGTCCTTCAGCAGCGGCGGCAGCACCACGCGCAGGAAGGCGGAGCCCGGCGCATGGCCGAGGCTTGCCGCCGCGCGGCAGGCCTGACGCAGTTGCAGCGCCGCGTCGCCGCGCGACAGGAGTGCGAGCCCCGCGGTGAGCAGGAAGGGAAGCTCTTTCAGCGCCAGTGCCAGGCTCAGCGTCAGCCCCCATGGGTCCTGCACGCTCACCCATTGCGGCGGCGCTTCGCCTCCAATGAAGAGCCGCGCCAACAGCCCGGATGGCATGACGAGGAAGCCGAAGCCGATGGCGAAGGCCAGATGCGGGATGGCGAGGCCTGAAGCCGCGAGCGCCTGCAGGCTGTCCCAAACGCGGCTGCGGTAGAGCCCGGCGAGCAGCGTGAGCGTGAGGGCCAGCGCACCGAGTGTCGAGACGGCTCCGGCGCCGAGCGACAGGGCCAGCGCCGGCCACAGCTGCGGGTGCGCCAGCGCCATGCGCCATGCTTCGCCATCGAGCGCCGCGGGCAGCAGCATGGCGAGTGGCGCGAGCAGCGGCAGCGCCCAGAGCAGCAGCAGCGGTGCTGCACCCAGCCTGTTCATGCGCCGTAGCGTTCGAGCCATGCGGCCTCGATCAGCGGCACCCAGCTGCCATGCGGCTCCGGGATGGTGCGGGCCGGGTCCTTCACCGCGCCGGGCGCGTCACCGCCCGTGAACAATGCGCGCTGGCCGGGCGTCAGCCTGTCCATGTCGAGCACCGTGGGATCGCCCCAGACCTTGAGATCGGCCTTGCGCGCCTGGGCTTCCGGCGAGAGCAGGAAATTCGCCACCACCTGCGCTGCTGCCTTCGCTTTCGCATTAACGGGGATGGCCACGAAATGCGTGTTGCCGATTGTGCCGCCGCGGTTCTGCCAGGCGATGGTGGTGGCAGGCAGCGTGCCGGAGGAGACCAGGTTCGCCGCCTCGTTGGGATTGAAGGTGAGGCCCATCAACAGCTCGCCGTCAGACAGCATCTGCGTCACTTGCGCCTGGGTCAGCGGGAACTGCTTGCCCTCTCGCCACAGATAGGGGTGCAGCTGGTCGAGGAATGCGAACAGCGGCTGCGTGGCCTCCCTGAAATCGTCCTTGTCGATGGCGAGCGGCAGCAGTGCGCGGTCGGCGATGGTTTCGGCCAGCGCCTGCTTGACGAAGGTGGCGCCGTGGAAATCGGGCGGGGCCGGATAGGCGATGCGGCCCGGCTCGTCGCGCGCCAGGTCGAGCAGCTCCATCATCGACATCGGCGGCGCCGGGAGCTTCGCGCCATCCGCGAAGAAGGTGAGCTGCGCCATGCCCCAGGGCGATTCGAGCCCCTCGGTGCCCTCGGCGAAATCGACAAGCGTCGTCGGCTTGCCATCGGTGTCGACCAGCGCGAAGTTCGGCAGGTCCCAGGCGAAGGGGCCGAAGAGCAGCTGCTCCTCCTTCATCACGTGGAAGTTCTGGCCATTGATCCAGATGAGGCCGGCGCTGCCGTCCTTGCCCGCCTTCACCTCGTCACGCACCCGGCGCACCGCCTCCGCCGTGTCGGTGAGCTTCACATGTTCGAGCGTGATGCCATGGCGCGCGTTCAGCTCTCCCGCCGCCCAGGCGATATAGTCGTTGACCTGCGGCGACCCGGCCCAGGCGTTGAAATAGACGGTCTGGCCCTTCGCCTGTTTCTCGATGCCGGCCCAGCTCTCCTCGGCATGCGCAGTCGAAAGAAAGGGCGTCAGCGCAACGAGGCTCGCGAAACCGCGGCGGGTGAGTGTCAGGGGCATGGGTCCGTCTCCGTCTTGCTACCGTCATAAGGTGGCGGAGGGGAAAAGAAAATCAGGATGGTGCAAACTCACTGAACCGTCATTCCGGCGAAAGCCGGGACCCAGCTTTCTGTCCGCGTGTCTTCTGCCCGAAGCTGGGCCCCAGCTTGCGCTGGGGTGACGGCATTAAGGGTTGGGCGTCCACGCTTCAGCCTCAGCCTTCGTCTTGTCCAGAACCGCGAAGCGATTGGCCCCCAGCGTCATGGGTTTGCCCCAGTCTTCGCCCGGCCAGCGCACCCGAACTTCGGCCTGCTTCGCATCGCCGATGCCGAAATGCACCCAGCCGGACTGGCCGGAGACGTGGCCCCCGCCCGACACGACCTCGCGCGTCTGGCGGCCCGTCGGCGTTTTCACCTCAACCATGGCGCCGATGGCGTTGACGTTGCCGCCCGGTTGCCGCAGCTTCACCTCGATCCAGTTGCCAGCAGCAGGCGTCACATTGCGCCAGACCTGCGTGGGCGCATTGCGGTTGACGACGAGGAGGTCGACGAGGCCATCGAGGTTGAAGTCGGCGAGGGCGGCGCCGCGCGAGGTCTCGGTCGAGGCGACTCCCGCCTTATCGGCCATCTCGATGAACTTGCCATCCTTGCCCTGGACGAGCAGGTTGTTGGGGTCCTTCATCGCGAAGTCCGGCATCTCGGAGACATTGCCCTTGGCGATGAAGAGATCGGCGAGCCCATCATTGTTCACGTCCTGGAAGTCGATGTGCCAGGCGGTCGAGGGCTTGAGGTCGGTGCCCATGAAGGGCCGGTGCGCGGTGACACCCCTGGGCCAAGCCACGTCCTTGTAGGTGGGCTTGGGTGCAGAACCATCCTTGGGCGGCTCCTTCAGCGTCTGCAGCTTGTTGTCGGCCATCGAGGTGATGGCATATTCCTGGAAACCGTCGCCATCGAGGTCATAGCCCGCCAGCCCCATGCCCCAGATGCGCAGGTAGGCCCAGCCATCTTCCTTCCGGTAGAGCTTCGGCGGCTGGCCCGGCCGCACCTGCCACATCTGCTCTTGCCCGCCCTCGTAATATTCGCGGTCATTGGCCATGCGCAGGTCGGGCGTGCCGGAATTGTTCCAGTCGGTGAACAGCATGGAGAGCGGGCAGTAGCTGGGCTTCAGCTCAAGAGGCGGCGCGAAGCCCTTGCCTCCGTCCCTGGGTCGCTGCAGCACATTGGGCGTGCAGGAGCCCCAGGGTTCCAGCTCCTCGGTGCGGTCGATGTAGTTGCCGATGGCGATCGTGGGCCAGTCATTTCCATTTTCCCACGTTGCGGCGTAAGCCGTCGACCAGCCGTCGCCGCCCGCGAAGCCCCAGTCCTCGTTGGCGCGGGCGAACTGGCAGTTGCCCTTGCCCTTCATCAGCATGTTCTCGCCCACCCGCAGCGCCACGACATCCATGATGCCGTCGCCGTCGGCGTCGAGCGGATAGGCGCCCGTCATCGCGTCGAATTCGAGGCCGCTCGTGTGCTTCTCGAATTTCAGGGCGCCGCCATGCGTGCTCTTGTTCAAGTAGAAGGTGGCAGGCTTCCCGCCCCCGGCGATCAGCACGTCCTCGAAGCCGTCGTCATTGCAGTCGAAGGCGGCAGCGCCGCCACCCACCATGTATTGCCATTCGCCGCTGTAGACGCTCGCGATGCCCGATGTTTTCGTTTCCTCCACGAAGGAGGGGACCACCGGCCCGCCGCCGGCAAGCGCCGCGCGCGCCGAGATCAGAAGCGTTGCGGATGCGATGGCGAAAGTCCTCACGTCGAGCTCCGCGTGCGGAGCCCGATGGCGAACTGCGCGATGCAACGGCCCTGGACGAGACCCTGTTCGATGGCGGGGCGGAAATGGATGCCGCCATACATACGCGAGATGCCGGCCTCCTCGGCCGCGGCGGCAAAGCTCGGGAACTTGCGCTCGCCCAGCCCGTCGCGCGCATGGCTGCGGTCGGTGAAGGCGAAGTTCTCGCCATAGATCGCGGTCAGCACCGCGGCGGCGGCCCCTGAGCCCGTCGAATGCCCGCTCGGATATTCGGGGAAGGGCGGGGTGATGAGCAGCGGCTCCCATTTCGCGTCGATCAGTTTCTTGATGACGGTGACGGGCCGCACATAGTCATACCGGAACTTGGCGTTCCAGCAGCCGATGAAGCCATCCGCCATGGCCACGCCCAGCCGCATCATCACCTCGGCTGACTTGTCGAGCCCGGCATTTTCCTGCTCCAGCAAGTCATGCGCGATGGCGATCCAGTGGCCGGGCGGCGTGAAGGACAACATCGGGTCATCCGACCAGAAGCGCGCGATGGCGATCTGCTCCGGCGTCAGATGCGTGGTGACGTCATAGACCTCCTTCGCCTGCTTCACGAAATCGGAATTCGGGTCTTCGCTGTAGAGCGGCGGCGGTGGCAGGCCGCAGCTTGCGCCCGATGGCATGGCGAATGTTCGGTTCTGGCCCCACTTCGGCAGAAGCGGGAACTGCTGCATGCGGATGGGGCTGGTCGGCGCCCAGTGCCCCGGCTCCTTCGACACGGGATAGTCCATGGGAAAGCCCATGTTCTCGATGACGGCGCCGCCATCATCCTGCGACCAGCCGATGATCGCCGCCTGCAGCGTCTCGCCATAGGCAAGGCTCGCCGCGATTACGCCGTCAGGCAGGCCCTGCAGCGCATCGCCCTTCAGCTTCTTCTCGGCCGCCGCCATCACGCGCTGGCCGGTGGGGCCGGTGTTGCCGAAGAAGGTCTTGACCGCCGAGGCCATCACGCAATGGGCGATCACCGCGTCGCTATAGCGCTTCGAGGGGTCGCGCGGCGGCAGGGCCTTCAAGCCATTGAGCTGGCCTGCGAGCGACACCAGCGAGGTCGAGCCTGAAGCCACAGCCTGATAGGCCGCAACGCCCAGATAGGCGAAGGCGCGGCTTGCCACGGGCGGCGAGTAGGTGGCGGTGTGGCGCACCAGCATCAGCACCACCTTGTACCACTGGCGCAGGATCTCGCCACCATTGTCCCCGGCGCGCGCGATGCCGCCGGTGAACGCCAGGACTGCGGCAGCGCCGCCCAGTTGCAAGGCACGGCGGCGGGTGATGCTCATGCGACGGTCTCCAGTTCGCGGCCGCGCTTCGTCAGCGGGCCATGGGCAAAGATTTCGCGGTCGACGTGGCGCAGCGCGCGGTCGATGGTGCCCTTGACGATCATGTCGGTGCCGATCGGCACCACCTCGATCTCGACGGTGCGGCGCAGCTCGTCGACCACACCCTGTTCCAGCGCCCGCTCAAGATGCGGGCGGATCAGCGGCATGGCCCGCGTGCCCGGCCCTGCCAGCACGATGCGCGATGGTGTGAGGATTGCGATGAGGCGGGCAAGCCCAAAGCCCAGCGCTTCGCCCGCCTTGGCGTAGGCTGCAACGGCGGCTGGATCGCCGCGATGGGCTGCGGCTTCCAGTGCCAGCATGTCCTGTTGCGGGATGGCGTTGGAGGAAGGGGGTTGCGTCACTGCATGGCCCGAGGCCCAGCGCAGCAGGCTGTAATCCGCCACATAGGCCTCCACACAGCCGCGCCGCCCGCAGCGGCACAGGGGTCCGTCAGGCAGGTGGTTCATGTGCCCGAACTCGGCGGCGGCCCCGGTGGGTCCGTGATAGACCTGCCCATTGATGATGAGACCCATGCCCACGCCATAACCCATGAACACCACCGCCGCCGTGCCGCCGTAGCGCTGGCGGTCGCTGCCGATCAGCCCCTCAGCGATCATGTTGGCGTCATTCGCCACGCGGCAGGGAATGCCGAGCTGGCCCTCGATGGTGGCGGCCACGGAAATGTTCCGCTCGCGGAAGGCCGGGCTCCAGACCACGGTGCCCGCCTGCGAGTCGGCCACCCCCTGCACCGCGATGCCGGCGCGGGCGACGCGCCGCTTGGGCACCCGCGCCCCGGCGAGGAGCGTGGTGATCTCGTCCGCCACCAGCTTGCCGAAGGCCAGCGGGCCGGCGTCATAGGTGGCTGTGCGCGCGGTGCGCCGCGCCAGTATCGCGCCCCGTCCGTCGGCAAGCGCCAGCTCGATGCCGTCGATCGATACCTTCACGGCCACCACATTCGCGGATCTCGGGTTGAAATCGATCCGCGTCACCGGCCGGCCGCGCCGCTGCGGGCCTTCGGCGGCGGCATGCGCGGCGTGCGCCTCTTCGAGGATGCCGTCGGCGATGAGCTGCGAGGAGATGGTGGTGATCGAGGCGGGCGACAGCCCTGTGTGCCGCCCCATCTCGACCCGCGCCATGGCGCCGTGCTGGCGCAGCGCCTCCATCAGCAGGAGGCGGTTCTGCCGGCGCACGAGATCGCTGTCGGCCTTCTCCCGCATGCCTCTCCCATTTCGCTCGTGCAGCATTGTTGTTGCGCTGCACTATTTTGTTTTGCTTGTTTTGCATGTTGACTCCGATGACGGATTGTCGCAACATTTTTTTGGACGCCGAAATAAAACAACAGACCGTCCATGGCCCAGGAACCCCGTGCGGTGGCGACAAGCTGCTTCAGGGAGGCGTCTCACGGGGGCCGTAGCGGCTTGGAGGAGGACCCAACAAATGTATCGCAAGATCCTGACACTGGCGGCCGGAGCCGTTGCGCTCGCCGCGGCCAGCCTCGCCACCTCGCCGGCCATGGCGGCCGGTAAGAACATCTGCGTCTCCTGGAAGACCTTTCAGGAAGAGCGCTGGAAGACCGATGAAGCGGCGATCAAGGCCGTGGTCGAGGCAGCCGGCAACAAGTATTTCTCGGCTGACGCCCAGGGCTCCGCCGCCAAGCAGCAGGCCGACATCGAGGGCCTGATCACCCAGGGCTGCAACGTCATTCTCGTCGTCGCCTTCGACTCGGACGCAATCCTGCCGGCCTTCCAGGCTGCGGCTGACGCCGGTGTGAAGATGATTTCCTATGACGTGCTCGTCGAGCATCCGGATGCGCTCTACGTCACCTTCGACAATGTGGGCGTCGGCCGTCTGATGGCCTCGACCATGCTCGAGAAGGGCCGCCAGGATGGCAACTTCGCCTTCATCAAGGGCGACAAGGGCGATCCGAACGCCACCTTCCTGTTCCAAGGCATCATGGAAGTGCTGAAGCCCAACATCGACGCCGGCAAGATCAAGAACGTCTGTGAAACCTTCACCGACGGCTGGAAGCCGGATGCCGCCCAGAAGAATATGGAACAGTGCCTGACCTCGGTGAACAATAAGGTGGACGCGGTGATCTCCGAGAACGACGGCATGGCCGGCGGCGTCGTTGCCGCTCTCGAGGCACAGGGCCTCGCCGGCACGGTGCCGGTGACCGGCCAGGATGGCGACAAGGCCGCCCTTAACCGCGTGGCGCTCGGCACGCAGCTCGTGTCGGTCTGGAAAGACTCGCGCGTGCTCGGCAAGGCCGCCGCTGAATTCGCCAACATGATCGCCGACGGCAAGGCCAACTCCGATATTCCGGGTGTGGGCAAGTTCAACTCCGGCGCCAAGGGCGTTGAAGTGAACGCCGTTCTGATCGCTCCGAACCCGATCACCAAGGCCAACCTGAACGACGTCATCGATGGCGGCTGGGTGACCAAGGAAGAAGTCTGCGCCGGCGTGGCCGCTGGCACGGTCGACGCGTGCAAGTAAGCGGCGGCACGCCGGCGACCTGACACGATGGCCGCGCCACTCCCCCGGGGTGGCGCGGTTTCCTTAAGCGGAAGGCGCCGCAAGAAGCGCCACTCACCACCAGAGACAGCGTAAAGAGAGGACCTCCGATGGCTGCGATCGACAACACGCAGAACCCGGGAATGGCACAAGAAGGCACGCTGAAGCGTTTCCTGCGCGCCACTGAGATCGACTCACGCATGCTCGGCATGCTTGGCGCGCTGCTGGCGATCTGGGCCGGATTTGATCTCGCCAGCGCCTTCGTCCGGGGCGGTGACGGGCTGCTTGGCGGCACGTTCCTCACGCCCCGCAACCTGTGGATCCTGCTTGTCCAGACCTCTTCCATCGCGGTGATGACCACGGGCATGGTGCTGATCATCGTGATGCGCCACATCGACCTTTCGGTCGGGTCCGTCCTCGGCTTCACTGCCGTCTGCATCGGCACCATGCAGGTCTACTGGCTCGGCCCCGCGCTGGGCGTTGGGCACCCCGCCATCTGGATCATCACGCTCATTCTTGGCCTGGCGCTCGGTGCGGCGATTGGCGCGCTGCATGGAACGCTCATCGCCTACTTCGGCATTCCCTCCTTCATTGTCACGCTGGGCGGACTCATCGTGTGGCGCGGTGCAGCCTGGTCCGTCATCCGCGGCGAGACGGTGGCGCCCATGGACAAGAACTTCAAGCTCATCGGCGGGGGCATTTCCGGCATTACGCCGGGCTCCATCGGCGCCACGGCGAGCTGGATCCTGGGCCTTCTTATCTGTGCCGCCATCCTGGCGCTGATCTGGAATGGCCGCCAGCAGAGGAAGCGCTTCAACTTCACGCTTAAGCCGGTCTGGGCGGAGGTGCTGCTCGCCGCCGCGGGCTGCGCCGCCGTCATCGGCATCACTTGGGTGCTCAATGCCTATTACTGGCCGAAGGGTGTGGTGGACCGCTGGGCGCAGCAGACCGGCGCCACCATCCCGCCCGAAGGCCTCAACATCTCCTTCGGCTATTCGATCCCGGTGCTGATCGCGCTGTTCGTCGGCGTGGCCATGACCTTCGTGGCCAACCGCACCCGCTTCGGGCGCTACATCTATGCCATCGGCGGCAATCCGGAAGCCGCCGAACTCGCCGGAATCAACACCAAGAAGATCACCCTCATGGTGTTCTCGCTCATGGGCATGCTGGCGGCGATCTCGGCCTCCATCTCCTCGGCCCGCCTCGACTCGGCCACCAACGCGCTGGGCCAGTTCGACGAGCTTTACGTCATCGCCGCGGCGGTGATCGGCGGCACCTCGTTGGCCGGTGGCCTCGGCACAATCTATGGCGCCATGCTCGGCGCCCTCGTCATGCAGTCGCTGCAATCGGGCATGACGCTGCTCAACTTCGAATCCGCCACCAAGGACATGGTGGTCGGTTGCGTGCTGGTCTTCGCCGTCTTCGTCGACCAAGTCTATCAGCGCCGCGTCAAATAAGGGGGAGCGAAAGATGACAACGCACCATCACGGCCACAAGCACCCCACCGGGGTTCTGCGCTCCGGGCCGCCGTTGATCGCGATGACGGACATCTCCATTGCCTTCGGCGGCATCAAGGCGGTGGACCATGCCTCGGTCGACCTCTATCCCGGCGAGGTGGTCGGCCTGCTCGGTCACAATGGCGCCGGCAAATCGACGCTGATCAAGATTCTGTCGGGCGCCTATAAGCGCGACCATGGCGACATCTTCATCAATGGCGAGAAAGTGGAGATCAGCAACCCGCGTGACGCCAAGGCGCTGGGCATCGAGACGATCTATCAGACGCTGGCCTTGGCCGATAATGTCGACGCCGCCGCAAACCTCTATCTCGGCCGCGAGCTGCGCACCTCATGGGGAACCCTCGACGACGTCGCCATGGAGGCCGAGTGCCGCAAGGTGATGGGGCGCCTCAACCCCAACTTCCGCCGCTTCAAGGAGCCGGTGAAGGCGCTCTCCGGCGGCCAGCGCCAGTCGGTCGCGATCGCCCGCGCCATCCACTTCAACGCCCGCATCCTGATCATGGACGAGCCGACGGCCGCGTTGGGCCCGCAGGAGACGGCCCAGGTGGGCGAGCTCATCAAGCAGCTGAAAGCGGAGGGCATCGGCATCTTCCTCATCAGCCATGACATTCATGACGTGTTCGACCTCGCCGACCGCGTGACGGTCATGAAGAACGGCCGCGTCGTCGGCACGGCGCGCACCACCGACGTCGACCATGACGAGGTGCTGGGCATGATCATAGCCGGCAAGTGCCCGCCCGGCGCCGTTCCCGGCCCCGGCGCGCTGCAGAGCCCGGCTGCTGCGGCGTGAGCCCAATCGACGTCGTCGCCATCGGCGAGCCGCTCTATGAACTGAACCGCCAGCCGGACGGCAACTGGCTGACGGGCTTCGGCGGCGACACGCTCAACGTCGCCATGGCTGCCGCAAGACTCGGCAGCAGGGCCGCCTATGTGACGCGATTGGGGGACGACATCTTCGCCGATGAGCTGCGCGTGCTGATGCAGCGCGAGGCGATAGACACGTCCGCCGTTGTGCAGGACAGGGGCGCCCCCACCGGCCTCTATTTCGTCACCCACGGGCCCACGGGCCATGTCTTCACCTACCGCCGCGCCGGCTCCGCAGCGAGCCGCATGCGGCCCGAGGACCTCGACCCCGCGCTCATCGCCTCGGCTCGCTTTCTCCATGCCTCCGGCATCAGCCAGGCGATTAGCGACAGCGCGGCGGAAACCGTCGCCGCGGCCATCGCCATGGCCCGCCGGGCAGGCGTGCGCGTCTCCTACGACACCAATTTCCGCCCCCGCTTATGGGCGGCGGAGAAGGCCCGGCCCGTGATCGAGGCTGCCGCTGCATGGGCCGACATCCTCAAGACCTCGGCGGAGGATGCCGAGGCGCTGTTCGGCCTGCGCAACCCGGCGGAGATCGGGCGCCGTGTCCTGGGGCTTGGGGCCGGGTCGGTGGTCATCACGCTGGGCAAGGACGGCGTGGCACTGGCGACGCGCGACGGGCTGGAGCACTTGCCTGCCTGTAAGGTTGCCGCCGTCGATGCCACGGGTGCGGGGGATGCCTTCACCGGCGCGCTACTGGCGGAGCTGGCGCGCGGCGAGGCGCTTGCCGCCGCTGCACGCTTCGCGAATGCCGCCGCCGGGCTTGCCACCCAAGGCTATGGCGCCATAGCACCTCTGCCGCGCCGGGCCGCCGTCGAGGCGCTTCTGGCCACCCCCGGTTGATCTGGATCAAGGCTTGGCAACGTCCCCGCCGCGACATTGCTCCAGATCGTCAGGAACCACGCTTTGAGGTCCGAGCACGCCGTGAGTGAGAAGCCGAGTGCACCGGCGCGCAACCCGTTGGACATGATCGCCAGTGCGCATGCCGTGCAGGTCGAGATGTGCGACGCCATGGAGCGCATCGCCGATAGCTTGCCGGACGAGGTGGACCGCCGCCTCTGCGCCCAGGTCGCCTCCTGCCTGCAGTTCGACTTGCCTCTGCACCATCATGACGAGGAGGAGGGGCTGTTCCCGCTGCTCCGCAGGCGCGCCAGTCCGGAGGAGGGGCTCGACAAGATTCTTGAGCGTCTGGCCGCCGAGCATTCCTTCGACAATGACTTCGCCTCCGAAATTGCCGAGGCGCTTGAGACGCTGGGCCAGGGCGGCCGCCCCGGCAATCCGGAGATGCTGGGCTACATGCTGCGGGGCTTCTTCGAGCGTTACCGCCGCCATGTGCACTGGGAAAACCAGCTCGTCATGCCGCTCGCCCGGCTGCGCCTCACCCAAGATGACCTGGACGCCCTGCTGGCCCGGATGAACGAAAACCGCCGCCAGGCCGGCTAGGCCGCCTGCGATCCCTCCAGCCTGACGCAATCTTTCCTTTCTAGCGTTCCGCCATCAACAGCGGAGCCCTCGCACATGTGTCTCGCCCCCCAACGTCAGAGCGCCGGATGAGCGACAGCCCCGGCATCACCGTGCTCAGGCTCCGGCCCTCGCTCGATCCGACGGCGATCGAGGACCTGCTGCGCGAGCTGAAGAAGGCCCGCAACACCGCCGTCGTCGTCGAGGCCGGGGATGTCACGCGCGTCTCGACCATCGCTCTGCAGGCACTGCTCTCCGCCTGGATGACGTGGCGCTCGGACGGCCATGACTTTCACGTCGCCTCCGCCTCGCCCGCCCTTGGCGATGCTGCATCCCTCCTCGGCCTCCCGAAAGACTTTCTCTCCCGCGAAGGACTCACTGCATGACAGTCACTATTCTCACCGTGGATGACTCCCGTACCATGCGCGACATGCTCCGAATGGCCCTCGTTGATGCCGGCTTCCGTGTCGTGCAGGCCGAGGACGGGCTGCACGGCCTTGATGTGCTGCGCGGTGAACAGCCGCAGGTGGTCATCACAGACATCAACATGCCGCGCATGGACGGCTTCGGCTTTATCGAGGCGGTCCGCCAGGATGCGCAGTACCGCGCCATTCCCATCCTGGTTCTGACCACCGAGAGCGATGACGAGAAGAAGCTGCGCGCCCGCCGCGCTGGCGCCACCGGGTGGATCGTCAAGCCCTTCGACCCGGCGAAGCTCATCGCCGCAGTCCGCCGCGTCGCTGCCTGAGGGGAGTGCCGGCATGGACCCGATGGCCGAAATCCGCCTGACATTCTTCCAGGAATGCGAGGAGCAGCTCACCGCCCTGGAGAACGGCCTTCTGTCGATGCAGGAGGGCGACAGCGATTCCGAAACCGTCAATGCCGTGTTCCGCGCCGTGCATTCGATCAAGGGCGGGGCCGGCGCCTTCAAGCTCAATGCGCTGGTAAGCTTCGCCCACATCTTCGAGACCGCGCTCGACAGGGTGCGCTCCGGCGACCTGGTGCCCGATTCCGATGCGATGAAGCTGTTCCTGCGCGCCGCCGATGCGCTGGCCGACCTTGTGTCGGCGAGCCGTGACGGCGGGGTGGAAGTCACCGCCCCCTATCTGGCCATCGAAGAGGAATTCAACGCGCTCATCGGTGGCGGTGGCGCCGCCGCGGAGGAGGACGAATTCGCGGGCCTCGAGTTCCGGCCCATCATCACCGCCTTCGATGAGCCGCCGTCTCCGGCACGGAACGTCTTCACCATCCGCTTCCGCCCGCTGCGCGAGCTTTTCGCCAAGGCAAATGAACCTCTGGCACTGTTCCGCGAACTGGCGCGGCTCGGTACGCTCACGTCGGCTTGCGACATCAAAAATCTGCCCTTCCTCGATACTTTCGAGCCGGAGGACAGCTATCTCTCCTGGGAGCTCCGCCTCGAAACCGAAAGCCAGCGCGCGGCGGTGAAGGAGGTCTTCGATTTCGTCGAGGGCGACTGCGATCTCGCCATTGAACTTGCGCAGCCCGCCACGGCTACGCCGCCGCCGCAGGAGATGGACATCACCGCAATCCTCCGCAAGGTGCGCGAGGAGGCCCCGGCGATCGCCGCCGCGGCCGCCGCCGCCGCGCCCCAACCGGAAGCGGACGCCGCGCCCAAGGCCGCGAAGGCCGCCGTGCAGCCGACGATCCGCGTCGACCTCGACCGCGTCGACCGCCTCATCAACCTCGTGGGCGAGTTGGTCATCAACCAGGCCATGCTCACCCAGCGCGTGCTGCATTCGAGCCACGTGCGCGACCGCGAGGTGACCTCGAGCCTCGAAGAGCTGGAGCGGCTGACGCGTGAGATCCAGGAAAGCGTCATGGCCATACGCGCCCAGCCGGTTCGCCCGCTGTTCCAGCGCATGTCGCGCATCGTCCGCGAAGTGGCCGATGCCACGTCCAAGGACGTCCGGCTGCGCACCGAAGGCGAAGCGACCGAAGTCGACAAGACGGTGGTCGAGCTGCTGGCCGACCCGCTCACTCACATGATCCGCAACGCCGTGGACCACGGCCTCGAAGGGCCGGAGCAGCGCGTCGCCGCAGGCAAGCCGCCCGAGGGCACGGTCAAGCTCGCCGCCGCCCACCGGTCCGGCCGCGTCATCATCGAGGTCAGCGACGACGGGCAGGGCATCAACCGCCCCAGGGTGCTGCAGAAGGCCATCGCCAACGGCCTCGTGCCGCCCGATGCGCAGCTGTCCGACAGCGAGATCGACAACCTGCTGTTTCTTCCCGGCTTCTCCACCGCAAGCACGGTGTCCAACATCTCGGGACGCGGCGTCGGCATGGACGTGGTCAAGCGCTCGATCCAGGCGCTGGGCGGCCGCATCTCGATTTCCTCCGCGCCGGGGCAGGGCTCCACCTTCACGCTCTCGCTGCCTCTCACGCTCGCGGTGCTCGATGGCATCGTGGTCACCGTGGACGAGCAGGTCTTCGTCATTCCGCTCACGGCCATTGTCGAGACGGTGAAGCACGAACCCTCGCGCATCCATCACTTAGGCGACCATTCCTTCGTGCTGCGCGTGCGCGACGTGCTGGTGCCGCTGATCGATGTCGGCGCCGAACTTGGCGTGCGCGGACCCACCTCCGACCTGCGGTCGGGCGTGGCGATCCTCATCGAGACGGCCAACGGCACGCGCAGCGCTCTGCTCGTCGACAATATCCAGGACCAGCGCCAAGTGGTGATCAAGAGCCTCGAGACCAACTACATGCGCGTCGACGGCATTGCCGCTGCCACCATCCTCGGCGATGGCCGCGTGGCGATGATCCTCGATGTCGATGCGCTGGTGGGCCCCCGCCACCATGACTGGGTCGCCGCCGAAACCCCCCTTGCCAAAGCGAGCTGATGTACATGATCGAGAAATCCCTGAACCCGCAGAGCCGCGAGGCCGAATTCGTCGCCTTCCGTTCCGGCAGCCTCGAATTCTGCATCAACATCATGTCGGTGCGCGAGATCCGCGGCTGGACGCCGGCCACCGCCATCCCGCGAGCACCCTCCTATATTCGCGGTGTCATCAACCTGCGCGGCGTGGTGCTGCCCATCGTCGATCTCGGCGTAAGGCTCGGCCTTCCCGGCACCGAACCCACGGCGCGCCACGTCATCATCGTGGCCCAGGTGGGCGAGCGCGCGGCGGGTCTGCTGGTCGATTCCGTGTCCGATATCCTCTCGGTGGAGGATACCTCCATTCAGCCGACGCCAGATGTCGCCTCCCAGCTCGCCCGCATGTTCGTGCGTGGCGTCATCGCCATGGATGGCCGCATGATCTCCGTCATCACCATGGACAACGTGCTCCCGGCCGGTATGGATCTGGAAGCCGCATGAACACCCAAGCTGCGGCTCCGCTCGCAGCCGGCGAGTTCGGCTTCGACAGAACCGATTTCGCCTTCATCGCCAACACCCTTTATGAGGATGCGGGGATCAGCCTTCCCGCCTCCAAGGCCAACCTTGTCTACTCGCGCCTCGCCAAGCGCCTGCGCGCGCTGGGGCTGGAAAACTTCCGCGACTATTGCGCCCTCGTGGGTTCTGAGAACGGCGTGGACGAGCGCGCCCAGATGATCGCGGCGCTCACCACCAACGTCACGCGCTTCTTCCGCGAGCCGCATCACTTCCAGCACCTGCGCAGCAAGCTGATCGAGCCGATGGCCAAGGAGCTGCGCGACGGCCGCCGCCTGCGCATCTGGTCGGCCGGCTGCTCCAGCGGGCAAGAGCCCTACTCCATCGCGCTCTCCATTCTTTCCGTGCTGCCGGATGCCCGCGCCTATGACGCCCGCATCCTGGCGACCGACATCAATCCTCTGGTGCTCGAGACCGGCCGCCGGGCCACCTATCCCGCCGAGGAAACGGCGAGCCTTCCCGCCGAGCTGCGCCGCAGCTGGATGGAGAGCACGGGAACGGGCGCCATGCGCTTCGACGAGGCGCCGCGCGGCCTCGTTACCTTCCGCCAGCTCAACCTCATGGGGTCCTGGCCGATGAAGGGCCCGTTCGACGCGGTGTTCTGCCGCAACGTCGTGATCTATTTCGACGAGAAAACGCAGATGCGGCTTCTCAACCGCATGCTGCCGCTCATCCGCCCTGGGGGTTACCTCTATCTTGGGCATTCCGAACGCGTCATCGGCCCTGCCGAGAAGCTTTTCAAGATCGACGGCACAACCGTTTACCGGAAGATTGGAGGCTCCCCGGCATGAGCAAGATCAAGGTTCTTGTCGTTGACGATTCAGCCACCATGCGCCAGCTCGTCGCCAATGTGCTCGAGGCTGACCCGGAAATCGAGGTGGTGGGCTCGGCAAAGTCGGCGCTGCAGGCGCGCGAACTCATCAAGATGCTCAACCCGGACGTCATGACGCTGGACGTCGAGATGCCGGAAATGGACGGCATCTCCTTCCTTGAGAAGGTGATGCGCCTGAGGCCGATGCCGGTCGTCATGGTGTCCTCGATGACGGCCCGCGGCACCGACACCACCATCGCCGCGCTGGCGCTGGGGGCAGTGGATTGCGTGGTCAAACCCAGCGTGCATAACCCCAACAGCTTCGATGAGCTTCCCGCCAAGGTGAAGATCGCCTCCAACGTGAAGCGCCGCGCGCCGGCTGCCCGGACCGTCGAGCAGAAGCCACCTAACGCGGACGTCTACAAGCCCGATGGCAAGATGATCTTCATGGGGTCATCAACAGGTGGCGTCGAGGCGCTGATCTCTATTCTGACGGCCTTTCCCGCCAATTGCCCGCCGACCCTCGTCACCCAGCACATGCCGCCGGTGTTCACCCGCAACCTCGCGGTCCGGCTCGACAAGATGTGCGCACCCGAAGTCATGGAGGCGACGGTCGGCGCGGCCTTGAGGCCCGGCACGGTCTATATCGCGCCCGGCGGCGAGCTTCATCTCGAGGTGGCGGGGCGCTCGACCTTCGCCTGCGCGCTGAAGACGGGCGGCCCGGTGAACGGCCATTGCCCATCCATAGACCGGTTGTTTTCCTCGGCGGCGCGCTCGCTGGGTCCCCGCGCCGTGGGGGTCCTGCTCACCGGCATGGGCCGGGACGGCGCCCAGGGGCTGCTCGATATCCGCCAGGCGGGCGGCCACACCATGGCCCAGGACGAGGCCACGTCCATCGTCTACGGCATGCCGAAGGCGGCAGTCGAGCTCGGCGCGGTCGAAGTCCAGCATCCCATCACGCGCATCGGCCAGGCCCTCATCGAGGCGACGGCCGTCAGGATATAACGGAGGCTCCAATGCCCTATACGCAGCACCTCAAGGTGATGGTCGTTGACGATACCTCGGTCAGCCGCATGCTGCTCGTCGAGGGACTGAACGAACTCGGCATCAAGAACACCGTGCTGGCAGGCGATGGCGAGCAGGCGCTGCAACTGATGATGGCGGCTCCCTGCCACATCGTGTTCTCGGACATGAACATGCCCAAGCTCAACGGGCTTCAGCTGCTGAAGGCTCTGCGCGAATACGCGCCCACGCGCCAGTGCTGCTTCATTCTCGTCACCGGCAAGGGCGACCGCGCGATGATCGAGGAGGGCAAGAAATACGGCCTCAACAATTTCCTCGCCAAGCCCTTCACGACGGCAACGCTCAAGGCCGCCATCGAGGCGGTGGTGGGAAAGCTCGTCTGATGCAGCATCCAGGCCATCATGCCCGCATTAACATCGTGCAGGGCGAATATCACGTGAGCGGCGACAAGGCGCTCTCCATATCCACACTGCTCGGCTCCTGCGTGGCGGCCTGCATCAATGATCCGGTTGCGGAAGTCGGCGGCATGAACCACTTCCTGCTGCCGGGGGATGCCGCGGCCGCGCCGCTCTTCTCGCGCCACGGCGTGCACCTCATGGAACTGCTGATCAACGGCCTGCTCAAGAAGGGTGCGGCGCGCCACCGGCTGGAAGCCAAGCTGTTCGGCGGCGCGCGCACCATGCAGGGGCTGGGCGACATCGGCGCCACCAATGCGAAATTCGCGCAGGACTTCCTCAGGCGCGAGGGCATTGCCGTCACCGGCGGCAGCCTCGGCGGCGAAACCGGGCGGCGCATCCAGTTCTGGCCGGCTTCGGGCCGGGTGATTCAGAAGCTTGTCCGCGCGGTGGAAGAAAAGCCGCTCGCCGATCCTGTCCTGCCCACCGCGGGCGACCTGGAGCTGTTCTGACATGAGCAAATTGCCGCTGCCCATCATCCTCGCCCAGCTCTCGCATGAGCTCGGCGCTCTGCAGCTGATGGCCGCCGACATGGAGGCCACGGTGGACGACATGATCGAGCGCCATGCCGGCGTCCTCGATGCGCGCTCGATCCAGAACCTGCAACTCCTCGACATCCTGAACCAGACGCTGCTGGCGCTTGCCCAGTTCGCCGCCAACACCGCAGGACTCGCCCCGCCGGAATGCAAGATCGACGGTCTCGCCTCCGTCCACGGCATCAAGCTCGCCAGCCTTGCCCAACGCCTCTCCCGCGGGACGGGCCACGCGGCGAAGGCGGAGACGGATAGCTACGAGCTGTTCTCGGACGCTTGATTGACGTGCTCGATCGTTTTCACCCACCCGTAAGGCGGGAGGGGAACGGGCCCCGGCGCAGTTGGGGTCGGTGAGGTGCAGTGAAATGCATCGCTGAACACCTTGCATCCCACCGCGCACCGCCATCGAGACCATCTCCCTTTCGAAGCCGGGATGACGCACGAGTGGAGGAGTGGCGAACCGCCTCCCCAGGAAAAATCGCCGGGCGCGTGGCCCGGCGACGATGCGTGTTCGAACTCCAGCTGCAGACTTACTTGTTCGCCAGATAGGTCTCGAGCGAATCGTCCAGCGCGTCCTTCCACGGGGTGTGGTGCTTGGGGCTCATGGTGCCTGTCATCAGCGACTTGTAGGCGTTGTTGCGGAAGCCCATGATGTCATCCATCTTGTGGTGCTCCCAGTCCATGAAAGTCCTGTTGACGCCCTCGATGTCGAAGGTCGGATAATCCGTCGCCTCGATCAGTTCCTTGACGTAGTCGCCCTGGAACCAGATCATCTGCTCGGCATTCTCGAGCTTCTTCTCGCGCCTCAGCCACTTCTTCCAGTCCTTCTTCATGGCATCGGCCTTGGGCAGCTTGATACGGCCGAGGATGATGTCGCGCACGTACCAGGCTTGTGCGTCGAACATGTTGAAGGTGTAGAACTGGTCCTGCATGCCGATGTAGAAGAAGCGCGGGTTATCTTGCCAGACCACTCCCTTGTAGAGGTTCTCCGGCCACAGGCGGTTCGCGGTCTTGAGGCGCAGGTCCTCCGGTAAATAAGGGAAGTGGTGCTGGTAGCCGGTGCAGAGTATGATGGCGTCCACATCCTTCTTGCTGCCATCCTTGAAATAGGCCGTCTTTCCCTCGACCTTCTGCAGCAGCGGGTGCTCCTCGAAGTTCTTCGGCCAGTTGAAGCCCATGGGCTTCGAGCGGTAGGTGGTGGTCACCGACTTCGCGCCATACTTCCAGCACTGCGAGCCGATGTCTTCGGCCGAATAGCTGCGGCCGACGATCAGGATGTCCTTACCCTTGAACTCCAGCGCATCGCGGAAGTCATGGGCGTGCAGCACGCGGCCGTTGAACGTGTCGAGTCCGGGGAAGAAGGGCACGTTCGGCGTCGAGAAGTGGCCCGACGCGCAGATCACGTAGTCGAACTCCTCCGTCTTCATCACGTCCTTCACGCGGTCGTGCGAGGTGACGGAGAACTTCTTCTTCTTCTTGTCGTACTCCACCATGCGCACGGGCGTGTTGAAGCGGATCCACTTCCTGACGCCCGCCTTCTTCACGCGGCCAACAATATAGTCCCACAGCACGGCGCGCGGCGGATAGGACGGGATCGGCTTGCCGAAATGTTCCTCGAAGGTGTAGTCGGCGAATTCCAGGCATTCCTTGGGGCCGTTGGACCACAAATAGCGGTACATGGAGCAGTGCACGGGCTCGCCAAACTCATCGAGCCCGGTGCGCCAGGTATATTTCCACAAGCCGCCCCAATCATCCTGCTTCTCGAAGCAGACGACCTCGGGGATCTTGGCCCCCTTCTTCTTCGCGGACTGGAAGGCGCGAAGCGCCGCCAGGCCCGACGGGCCTGCGCCGACAACTGCAACTTTCGTCATGTTAGCTCCCTGGTGCTTTTCTTTCCGCCTGCCTTCACTCCGGATAGATTCCGGGCGAGGTCGGCTGGCCGTCATCGAATCTCGACAGCCACCCGACAGTGGCCGGGCGGTAGCGGGTCAGACCCTTGTAGTCCACCAGCTCCGGCGGCAGGTCGCGGAGCACGCGGTGGAAGCGGCGCGCCCATTTGGGCACGGTTACCAGTTCTTCCATCTTGATGAGATAGCAGCGGATGACGAAGAGGATGGCGTTGGACCGCGGCAAGCGCCACAGCGACTGCAATTCGCAGCGCAGGTGCACCTTGTTGCCGACATTCTCCGGTGTGACGGTGGCGCGGTCCGGGCCCCACTTGTGATAATTCTCGGGGCTCGTATCGAGGCGCGGGTTGATGGTCATGGTCCAGTTGAGGCGGCGCACCGGCTTGCCCTGCTGGAGGTTCAGCAGGAACTTCAGCGCGCGGTCGAACACGCCGATCTCGTGGGCCAGCGGCACGGGCCCATGCCATTCATGGAAGTTCATGCCGATGTCGAAGTCGAGCGACCAGTCGGCCTGGGTCGTCACCATGCCGGCGTCGCACCACAGCTGGCCGTCACGCTGGTCGACGATGACGAAATCGCCCTGGGCCTGGCGGGTGATGAATTCGAGCGGCTCCATCGGCAGGGTCGAGGCATCGCCGAAGGTGAAGGTCTGGTCGATTCCCATGGGGCGGTTGATCCAGCGCCACTGGCCGCCGTTCCTTTCCAGCGTGAAGTGCTCGGGGTATCCCGCCGCCTGGGCTTCCATCAGGAGTTCGAGCGTGTCCCACTGGGCCGCCATCATGTGCGGCAGCGCCTGGTAGCGCAGCGGGTCCTCCTTCAGCACCATCGCACGGTCATGCATCTCGGCCACGTAATGCTCGTCGACGTCGATGGGCTTGTTATAGGCATGTCCCGGAGGGCCTGCCGGAACATGCGGTTCCATGTTCACCGAGTACATGTACTTGTCTTCGTTGAACGGGAAGGGGAAGCGGCGGATCGCTTCGGCCGAGTTCTTGAAAGTGTAGTCGTTGCGGAAGGATTCGGTCTTGAATTTGATGTTCATCGGCTGAACTCCTAGAGGTCGAGGGTAACCTCGTTGCCCTTGATGCGCGAGACGCAGATCATGATCTTCCTGCCCGAGGCCTTGTCGTCGGGCTCGAGGAAATGGTCGTTGTGCTCGAGCGCGCCGTCACAGGAGACGACACCCGTCTCGCACTGGCCGCAGGCGCCGCCGCGGCAGAGATAGGGCGCATCCACGCCATTGGCTTCGAGCGCCTCGAGGATCGACTGATGGGGCGCCACGTCGATGGCGCGGCTGGACTTCGCCAGCTTCACCTGGAAGGCTTTGCCGGGCGGCGGGGCGAGGAATTCCTCGGAATGGAGATTCTGCTTCGGCCAGCCCATGTCGCGCGCCTTGCCGAGCACGCCATTGATCATGCCGGCGGGGCCGCAAACATAGAGATGCGTGCCGAGCGGCTGGTTGGCGAGGATCTTCTCGACGGGGATAAAGAGATTCTCCGCGTCGCAGTAGACTTTCACGCGGTGCGCGCCATAGCGCTGCTGCAGGTCCTTCCAGTAGGCGCCGTGGGTGCGCGTCCGGACCGCGTAATGGAGTTCGAAGTTTTTACCCTCGCGCTCCATCTGGTCCATCATGGCAAGGAAGGGGGTGATGCCGATGCCGCCCGCCATCATGATGTGCTTCTTGGCCCGCTGGTCGAAGGGGAAAAGGTTGACCGGCTGGCTGAGGACGAGCTCGTCGCCCTCCTTCAGCGTCTCGTGCAGGAAAGCGGAGCCGCCGCGCGAGTTTTCGACGCGCAGCACGCTGATTTCATAGCCCTTGGTGTCTTCCGGCGAGGACATGAGCGAATACGGATTGCGGCGCAGCGCCTTGCCGTCGCGCATCGAGACGATGACGTGGGCGCCGCCGGAGAAGACCGGCATCGGCTCGCCGTCAACGCGCTCGAAGCGGAAGCGCTTCACCTTGTCGGCAACCTGCGTGACCTTGGCCACGCGGACCTTCATTTCGGTGTTGATGGTCACGGGAACAATTCCTGGGGCTTGGGCGCCGTGCCAGGTTCCTCCGCATCGATATTGACGCCCTGAAAGGCGCCGAGGCGGCGCGAGTAATGGTCACGCACCAGAAGCGGCAACCCGCAGGCACTGCAGGTGTAGGGGCTGGTGGTGACATTGTCGGTGATGCCCTTGCAGTGCACGCATTGCACGCGCCGGGCGGTGGAGCCGCGGTGCTCCTTGTGAAGCGAGGCCGGATCGACGCCGTGGTTCATCGCCACCTGCTGGGCCTGGCCGATGAAGCCCTCTGTCCCTGAGAGATAGATGTGGGTGCCCATGTGGGCCTGGCCGAGCATGACGTTGAGCCGGTTGAGCAGCACCGGAATGGTGGGCGCCACCCACAGCGTATCGGCGCCCAGCTTCGCCAGCGCCTTGTCATGTTCATGCGCCGCCGAGGCAGCAGCGACATAGAGGATGTCGCTGTGCTCAAGGAAGTCCGGCCCCACCGCCTTGACCTGGTCCATCAGGGCGAGCGCCCCTTCGCCCTCGAGGGCGAAGAGGTGCCGCTTGGCGTGGGTGTCGACGTTCAGCCCGCCGTACACCGGGCGGCTCTTGATACCTGCTACGAGCATCCGCCCCGTTGCTCCTTAACCGACTGCGGTCCGCTTTTTCTTTTCCGGGTCATCGAAGGTGATGGTGTGGGCGACGGCCTTGGCCTTCACGTTCTTGCCGCGGATTTCAAGCGGCGTGCCTTGCTTGGCATAGGGAACTTCGAGGCGGGCAATGCCCATGCTCTTCTTGGTGAGTTTCGAATAGCTGGGGCAGGTGACGACGCCGACCTTGCGGCCGTCGGCCCAGACCTCGTCGCCCAGGTCCACCGGACCGTCATGTTCGACCAGCACGCCGAAGATCTTGAAGCGCTCCTTGCCCTTGAGCTTGTAGTGCTCTTCGGCGCCGCGGAAGCCGGTCTTGCCGGGGCTGACGGTGAAGTCGAGGCCGAGCTCCCACAGCGAGTCGCCCGGGATCTGATCGGGGAAGGGGTATATCTGCGAATTGTCGTAAGGATAGAACAGCAGGTAGCTCTCGACGCGCAGCATGTCGAGCACACTGAAGCACACGGGGATGATGCCCATCGGCTTGCCCTTGTCGAGGATCGTGTCCCAGATCATCGGAGCATCTTGGCCGCGGCAGAAGATCTCGTAGCCGCGCTCGCCGGTGTAGCCGGTGCGCGAGATCATCACGGGCGCGCCGAACAGCGTCGTCTGCATGTGGTGGAAATACTTGAGGTCGCGGATGCCCGGCACGTGCTGGGCGAGGAAATCGACGGCGACCGGGCCCTGCAGCGAGAGGTCGTGGAGATCGTCGTCGAAGAGGACGGCCACGTTGCGGCCCATGGCCTGCTTCACCACTTCCTCATGCGCCGAGCCGGAGCCGTGGACCAGCATCCAGCTGTTGGGCCCCGTGCGATAGACGATGCAGTCGTCCGTGAACATGCCGCGCTCGTTGAGCATGCAGGCATAGACGGACTTGCCGGGATAGACCTTGGTGAGATCGCGGGTGGTGATGTAGTCGAGCACCGCGATCGCATGCGGGCCGACAAGGTGGACCTTCTTCAGGCCCGAGACATCCATGAGGCCGGCCTTGGTGCGGACCGCGATGTGCTCCTCGTAAATGTCTTTGTCATAGGTCCAGGCGGTGCCCATGCCGCTCCAGTCTTCGAGCTTCGAGCCCAGCGCACGGTGACGGTCGCCAAGGACCGAGAATCTCCAGGAAAGCGGCATCAGTCTCCTCCTCTGTGTTTCCTGTATGGAATTATTTTTTCCGAACTGTACACAGGAATCAGAGAAGCGCAAGTCGTCTCATGCGGGAAAAGTGTTGCGAAGGAATTGCGCCCGGACTGCGCGCCGTGAAGCACGCAGAGACTGCTGCGGAAAGGCGCAGCATCGCCGTGCGGCGATTTAACCAAGCGGATCATCCCTTAGGATCTCGGCCTGGTCTTGTCCGGGCCATAGGCCGCGAACTTCACGATCTTCGCCGGCAGCCGCTTCTGGCGCCCGTCGAGCTTGCCGATTTCCACCTCGGTGCCGAGGTCCGCGTTCAGCGCATCGACCCTTGCGAGCGCGATGTTCTTGCCGAGGATGGGCGAGCGCATGGAACTCGTCACCACGCCCACCTGGGCACGGCCGATGTGCACGCAGTCGCCGTGGCCCACGGCCTCGTTCGAGTCGATCTCGATGCCCACCAGCTTGCGGCGCGGATGCTCCTTGCGCTTGATCAAGGCTTGCCTGCCGATGAAGTCATCCGCCTTGGTCTTGAGCGGCACAGCAAAGCCGATGCCCGCCTCGAAGGGGTCGGTCTCGGAGTCGAACTCGTAATGCGCGAAGATCAGGCCCGCCTCGATCCTCACCATGTCGAGGGCCTCGAGGCCCATCGGCTTCAGCCCATATTTCTGGCCGGCGTTCCACACCGCGTCGAAGACGGCATTGGCATCCTTCGGGTGGCAGAAGATCTCATAGCCGAGCTCGCCGGTGTAGCCGGTGCGCGAGACGACGATGGGCGCACCTTCGAAGTGGCCGATGCGGGCAGGCGTGAAGCGGAACCACTCGAGCTCAGCCATCGACGGCTGCGCAGGCGGCGTCCAGATGATCTCCTTCAGCAGGTCGCGGCTGTTGGGACCCTGCACCGCAATGTTGTGCAGCTGGTCGGTGGAGGAGCGCACCCACACCTTGTAGCCCATCTTCTCCGCCTGCTCGCGCAGCCAGATACCGGAATAGTCGTCGCCGCCGATCCAGCGGAAGTTGTTGGGGCCCAGCCGGAACACCGTGCCGTCGTCGATCATGCCGCCGTTTTCGTAGCACATGGCGGTGTAGACCACATGCCCGGTGGCGAGCTTGCGGATGTCGCGCGTCACGCAATATTGCATCAGCGCCTCGGCATCGGGGCCCGTCACCTCGAACTTGCGCAAGGGCGACAAGTCCATCACCACGCATTTCTCGCGCGCCGCCCAGTATTCCTCGATCGGGCCGTCATTGTTGAATCGCGTGGGCAGCCAGTAGCCGCGATATTCCGTGAAGTTCCGGGTGAGCGCGGAGAATCTCGCGTGGAAGGCGGTCTGCTTGGTCAGTTGGGCGTCGGCGTCCGGTGTCATGCGATAGGCCACTGCTCTCTGGAAGGTTTCTTTTGCGGCATAAGTGCGGATGTGGATGTCGGTCGGGTCCCAGGCATTTGCCGCGTCGATATCATCGGGGCAGGAGGACGAGACGCAGACGATGTCGGTCAGTGCCCGCATCAGCACATAGTCGCCGGGCCTGGACCATGGCTCGTCGAGATAGAGCTGGTTCTGGTGATCGATGTTGGTGTTGTAGAAATAGTTGATCGCTTCCCAGCCCTTGCGCGGGGCGACACCGTAAGGCGCCAGCGCCTTGTTGAAGTTCTCGGTGCAGTTCACGTGGCCGGGATAGCCCATGTCGTCGTAGTAGCGGCTGTTGCAGGCAGTGGCGAAGGCATCGTGGCGGCCCACCGTGTCCTGCACGATCTCGACCAGGGGCTCGAACTCGCGGTCGAAGGCCTTCGACGGAAGGCCCGGTGCCGGGTAGCTGCGGCCCAGCAGCGTGCGCGTCACGGTGGAGTCCAGCGCATAGTCGAGGCCCTTGTCCACCTTGCGCGCGGCCAGCGCCTGAAAATCCGTGCACTGACGGCCCGACACGTCGATCACCTGGATCCATTCGCCGGCGCGGACCAGGTAGGCTTGCGCGGTGGCTGCCCTGATGCGGATGTCGTGGATGGGATCGGCCAGCGGCTCAGGCAGGATGTCGAACTGCTTGCCCGTGGGCGGCGCCGCGCGGGTTATTTGCAACTCGATGGGGGTGGCGGTGTCCTGTTCATCCGGGTTCATGTCGGCGCCGGGCACGGCAACAATCACCAGCCCGTCACGCGCCACCGTCAGTTCGGCATGGTTTCCGGCCCGGCTCTCCTGGCTGAACAGGCCCGCGGAGCGCGCCTTGGCAAGATCGATGCCGCGGCGGCGCAGCGCGCCCAGCGTGCGGGCCGCACCCCCAGCCTGGCGTGACAGGATGGCCTTCAATCCCTCGCCCGTGCCATCGGGCTTCGCGCCGAGTGCTGCAACGTCGAAGCTGCCATCCGCCCCGCAGAACAGCACTTCGCAGCCCTGTCCGCCTTCGATGTCAGTGAGGCGCAGCACATCCCCCGCCTTGATCTCGACCACCACCGAACCCGCCCCCGGAACGGGATATCGTTCCACTCTTTCCGGGAGTGTGCGCACCCCCGGCCGCAGAATGCGGCTCGCGGGCGGGGCCGTGTTGCGTCGCAATAAATCCAGCATCGATCGCCCTTCCCTAGGGTTATGCTCCCAATGTCTTTTGAAACTATAAGTGAGTTTCGCTTGACCGTCGATATAACGGCATTCAAAATTATTTCCTGAGGGATTGAGGGGGAACGGCGGCAGGCTCCGCTGCCTCATTTCCCGCCCGTTGGATATTCGACCCGCCCGGGAGAGGCGGGCGCGCCTCCGGGGGATGGGAATTGGGAACCAACGGAGGATCGGACCATTATGTCGGAACAATCAAAATCGGGCGAACTCGTCCGGGCGCTCGACTGGAAGGGCGCCTTCTGGGTGGCGGCCGGCGTGCCGCCTCTCGTGCTTTTCTCCATCGGCGGCATCGCCGGTGTAACCGGCAAGCTCGCCTTCCTGGTGTGGATCATCTCGATGATCATGGGCTTCCTGCAGTCCTTCACCTATGCCGAGATCGCCGGCATGTTCGGCAACAAGTCGGGCGGCGCCTCCGTGTACGGAGCAATGGCCTGGCTGCGCTATTCGAAGTTCATCGCACCCCTGTCTGTGTGGTGCAATTGGTTCGCCTGGAGCCCGGTGCTGTCGCTGGGCTGCGCCATCGCCGCCAGTTACGTGTTGAACTCGTTGTTCCCGGTTCCTGTATTCACCGATACTTCACCGGAAGTCATTGCATGGATGGCGGATCCCGCTCATGCCGGAAAACTAGCCACTGACGCAATTGCTGCCCTTACGGCGGCTGCCACGCCCGCTGTGCGCACATGGAGTCTCTTTAACTTTTCCATTCCGGGGGTGGCGTCGTTCAACATCAATGCCACGTTTGTGATAGGCGCCATTCTGATGCTAGCGATCTTTGCGATCCAGCATCGTGGTATACTGGGGACGGCGAATGCTCAAAAATGGCTTGCCATCATCGTACTCGTACCCCTGCTACTGGTGGGCATTATTCCCATTCTTGAGGGATCGATCAATTTCGCGAACTTCTCACCGCTGGTGCCCCCATCTAACGTCTACGTAACAACAGACGGTACATGGAACAATCCTGGCTGGACCCTGTTCTTCGCCGGTCTATTCATTGCAGCGTGGTCCACATACGGCTTCGAAACAGCCGTTTGTTATACGCGCGAGCTCAAGAACCCAGCGACAGACGCATTCAAGGCAATATTCTTCTCCGGCCTGCTTTGCATCCTCTTCTTCTTCCTTGTGCCCTTCACGTTCCAGGGGGTGCTTGGTCTCGAGGGGATGCTCGCAACTCCGATCGTCGACGGTTCCGGGGTTGGCGAAGCTCTCGGAAACATGGTCGGCGGTGGCAAAGTGATCACCCAAATCTTCGTAATTCTGATGATCATGGCATTGTTTCTGGCAATCATGACGGCCATGGCCGGATCTTCGCGAACCCTTTACCAAGGTTCAAAGGACGGTTGGCTGCCAAAGTACTTGGGCCGTGTGAACGCCCACGGCGCCCCCACTGGCGCCATGTGGACGGACCTCTGCTTCAACCTCCTGCTCTTGGCAATCGCCTCGGATGTGGGCGGATACTTCTTCGTCCTGGCGGTCTCAAACGTGGGGTACATTATTTTTAACTTCCTGAATCTCAATTCCGGCTGGATTCACCGGGTTGATTCGGGGCACGTTGAACGGCCTTGGAAGGCCCCAACGTGGCTGATCGGACTGAATACCATCCTGGCCTTTGTAAACATCATGCTGCTGGGAGCAGGCGCAAAGGTCTGGCAGCTGGTTGGCGCAAAGGCTGATGCACCCAACCCCCTCTGGGCAGGACTTGTCTTTGCCGCACTGATCATCCCGGTCTTCGTCTTCCGGCACTATGTTCAGGATGGTGGCAAGTTCCCCAAGGAGGCGCTCGATGATCTCGGCATCGTCGGCAGTGGGCTTGGCGAACGCAAGGCGGGCGTGTTGCCATATCTGACGCTTGCGGCAGGAGCTGCCGTTGCGCTTTGGGCCAACTGGTTCTTCGTGCTGCCTGGCTGAACTCCGGTCTCGACTCTCCGACCGTGCGGGGTCCTGCGGGGCCCCGCATGCGTCTTTCAGCAAGAGCTTTCTCGTTTTAAACTCCGTTGAACAGGGAGACGCTCCACCATGAAGAAGATCGCCGCCACCGAGCGCATCGTCGCTAACTATAAGACTGCGCCCTACAGGAACTATGTCGACGCCGATGGCCGCGCGATCCCCGGTCAGTCCTTCGTGCAGTTCGACGACACCTTCCCGGAGGGAGCGGGCTTCACGCTTTACCGCATGGCGCCCGGCTCCTCCAGCCAGCCGCATGAGCACACCTGCCATGAGCAGTTCTTCGTCATCGAGGGCGAGGTGACCGACAATGACGGCTATGTCTATCGGGCCGGCGATTTCGTGCTGCTGAAAACCGGCACGCAGCATTTCTCCACGACCGGGACGGGCGCAACTCTCGTGGTCTTCGTCCGGGAGCTCGAAAGGAATCTTTAGAGCACCGTTCGGGCAAGTGGACTCGCTTGCGATGCGAAAGGTGCTCTGGATTGATAAGCTGGCGCAACTTTCCGCCCTCAATTGCAAATGCACTTGAGGTCCCGTTACACCGGAGCATGACCCGCGAAAGCGGAACCCACTTTTGCGAAAAGGCCATGCGCCATCGCGGTCACGGCGTCTGCGGCTTGCCGCGCCGCCAGACCGGCAGGTTTGCGTCCAGTCCCCACCGGCTCACGGTGGACCAGAAGCGGTCCGGCAGCGTGCCGATGCCGGTGGTCGTCTTGTAGAAAAGTACGGCGGAGATGGTGAAGAAGATCGCGTAGGTGAACCACAGCAGGGCCGCCGGCCCGGCGGCCAGGCCCTTGCCAAAGTCGCCCATGAACTCGACCAGCTGGTGATAGACGATGACGATGAGCAGGGCAACGATCGACTGATAGAGGTTCTTCTTGCGCGCGCTCTGCACCCCCAGCACGATCCCCAGCATGGGCAGGAACAGGCAGGACAGCGCGATCACCAGCCGCTTGTGGGTGCTGGAGGAGATGTCCGCCACGCTGGCGTCGGCGAGCGGCTTGTCCTGCCGCAGCAGTTCCGGCAGCAGCAATTCCTGCTCGTCGCCGCCGCGGCGGCGGAACGGTTCCATCACGCCGCCGACGGGCACGTCGAGCACGTCGAAGTTCATCATCTGCACATTGTCCGGTTCGGCGGGATTCTCGATGAGTATGCGCTGTCCGCCGTTCAGGCGCAGGCTCAGCCGCTCGCCCAGCTTGGCGATGCTGCCGCGCGGCGCCGCGATCGTCATGCTGCCGCCCTTGTCGAGCCGCTCGTAGATCAGGATCTTCTCGAAGCTTTGGCGGTCGGGGTTGATCTTTTCGACGAAGACGGTGCGCGGCCCTAGGTTCATGAAGGTGCTGTCGCGGACGCGCAGGTAGAAGTCGGCCTTCTCAAGCTTGTAGGACAGGGCACGATAGGCATAGCGCCCCAGCGGCTGCAGCCAGCCCACCACGGCAACGTTGATGCAGGCGAAAACGGCGCCCAGCACCAGCAGCGTCCGGAAGGTGCGGCCGATGGATGAGCCCGTGGCCTGCAGGATGTTCGCCTCCGAACTCACCGTCAGCTGGCGCACTGTCACGTAGCTGCCCCAGTAGAGCGACAGCGGCAGCGTGAAGGCCAGGTAATGCGGCACGAAGGCGCCGAGCAACCGCGCCACGATCAGCAGCCCCTGGTCATTGCCCAGCACCAGGTCGAAGACGATGAGGAACCTCGCCGCCGACAGCACAAGCAGGCCGATCACGATCGTCCCCACGATCGGAATAAGGCTCTGGCGCAGTACATAGCGGTCGATGATGGTCAGTCTGGCCTCGCCTGGTTGCCCGCGTCGACTCTCAGGACATCAGAGAAACATGATCGAATTGCGAAACTGAAACCAAGAAGCGGCTTCGGAAAGCCATGACGCCACGCGGGGACCGGCAGAGGAACGGCCGACGGACCGCCAGCGATGGTGGAGCCAGGCGGAATCGAACCGCCGACCTCTTGAATGCCATTCAAGCGCTCTCCCAACTGAGCTATGACCCCATGAAACCATCGCTTTCGCCACATGGGGGTGGCAAAGCGGGCCGGAAACTAGTTCCGCCGCCGCTGACACGCAAGAACTATTTTCAGGCTCCTTCCTCGTCTTCCTTGCCGCCGGTGTCGAGCAGGCCCGACATGTTGTCGCCGTCCTCTTCTTCCTCGACCAGGAAGGTGTCGTCCTCGGTTTCCGCAGCACCCTCTTCGCCGAGATCCACGTCTTCGATGCCCGCAGTCTCGTCGTCGTCGCCGGTGTCGGGCGCTTCCGCGTCTTCGAGGCTGATGAGTTCGACGTCCGCCACTTCCACGTCGTCCGCCACCTCGAGAACGCGTGGCTTCGGCGCCGGCGCGGGCATTTCGCCCTTGGACGGCAGAACCTGGGCGGCCACAAAATTAGCGTTGCACTTCGGGCAGACGATCGGGTTCTTCATCAGGTCATAGAAGCGGGCGGCACAGGACGGGCACGTCCGCTTGGTTCCGAGTTCAGCCTTGACCACGGTTGTTCCTTTCGGCGGCAAAACAGGTTGATTGCGGCGCTCCATGACACTTCTGGCAGGCAATGTCAAAACCCCGGATGCCCAAGGGCTGGAAGCGGGCGAAGCGATCGTGTATCGGAACCGGCACATGGAGCGACAATGACCAGCCACACCCCCGCCGACCCCCTTCCCCTCACGTCCAGCCGCGCCAGCGCGCTCCAGGGCCGTATCCGCGTGCCGGGCGACAAGTCGATGTCCCACCGGGCGCTCATGTTTGGGGCCATCGCCATTGGCGAGACCACCATCCGGGGGCTGCTGGAAGCGGAGGACGTGATCAACACCGCCCGGGCCATGACGGCGCTGGGGGCGGATGCGACGCGCGGGGCTGACGGCGTGTGGCGCGTCCAGGGTGTGGGCGTGGCGGGTCTCAAGTCGCCTTCCCAGCCGCTCGATTTCGGCAATTCCGGCACCGGCGTCAGGCTCGCCATGGGGCTGATGGCCACGACCCCGCTCACCGCCACCTGCGTGGGCGACGCCTCGCTCTCGAAGCGCCCCATGGGCCGCGTCACCGTTCCGCTCTCCCAGTTTGGCGCGAGGTTTGAGACGGCGGAGGGAAACCGCCTGCCGCTCACGCTGCATGGCGCGAAGAACCCCGTGCCTGTCACCTACACGCTGCCCGTCGCCTCCGCCCAGGTGAAATCCGCCGTGCTGCTGGCGGGCCTCAACACGCCGGGCCGGACCACGGTGATCGAGCCCACCCCCACGCGTGACCACACGGAACGCATGCTCAAGGGCTTCGGCGCGAAGATTTCGGTCGAGAAGAAGGCGGACGGCAATCACATCTCCGTCGAAGGCCAGCACGAATTGAAGGCGCAGGCTTTGGACGTGCCGGGCGATCCGTCCTCCGCCGCCTTCCCGATGGTCGCGGCCCTCATCACGCCGGGTTCCAGCATCGTCATCGAGAACATCATGCTGAACCCCACCCGTACGGGGCTCATCGACACGCTGATCGAGATGGGCGGCAACATCGCGATCGAGAACCGCAGGCTGGCGGGCGGCGAGGAGGTGGGCGACCTCCACGTGAAGCACTCGCAGCTGAAGGGCATCACGGTGCCCGCGTCGCGCGCGCCCTCGATGATCGATGAATATCCTGTGCTCTCGGTTGCCGCCTCCTTCGCGCAGGGCGTCACCCGCATGGAGGGGCTGGAGGAACTGCGCGTCAAGGAATCGGACCGCCTCGCAGCGGTGGAAGCAGGCCTTCACGCCAATGGCGTCACCACGCGGTCGGGGCATGACTGGCTGGAGGTCGATGGCGGCGGCGCCAAAGGCGGCGGCACGGTGGTGACGCATATGGACCACCGCATCGCCATGTCCTTCCTGGTCATGGGACTGGCCTCGGCGGAAGCCACCAGGGTCGACGACAGCCGCTTCATCGCCACGTCCTTCCCGGACTTCGCCGGCCTCATGAACGGCATGGGCGCGAAGATCTCGGCATGATCATCGCCGTCGACGGCCCCGCCGCCGCCGGCAAGGGCACCATCGCCCGCGCGCTGGCGCAGCACTTCGGCTTCCACTTCCTCGACACGGGATCGCTCTACCGCATGGTGGGGCTGGCGGCCCTGCGGGCGGGCGGGGAGCCGATCGCGGCGGAGGCCGCCATCGCCGCCGCGAAATCGCTTGATCCCACCGCTTTTGCGGATTCGGACCTGCGCAACGAGCAGGTTGCCGCCGCCGCCTCCATCGTCGCGGTGATCCCGGAGGTCCGCGCCGCGCTACTCGAGTTGCAGCGCGCCTTCGCCCGCCAGAAGCCGGGCGCGGTGCTGGACGGCCGCGACATCGGCACCGTGGTCTGCCCGGATGCCCACGCCAAGCTCTTCATCACGGCGAGTGCGGAGGTGCGTGCGAAGCGCCGCCAGTTGGAACTGGGCGCTGAGGATTACGAGGCGGTGCTGGCCGACATCCGCGCCCGCGACGAACGCGACTCGAAACGCGCCACGGCCCCGCTGGTGGCGGCGAAGGACGCGGTGGTGCTGGATACCTCCGGGATGGACATCGCGGCGGCGGTGAAGGCCTCCATCGATGTGGTCGAACGCCGGCGGTCACCATAGGCTCCGTTCAAATTGACAAGGATGTAACCTTCTGGTTGAATGATCATCACTTTCAGGAGTCGCCTTTCCGGATTTTCGCTCACCATCTCACGCAGACCAATTATCTGCGCTCCGAAACAACCAAGCCGCGGCGCCCGCGGCCCCTGTGTTTTGCACTCAACGACCGAATGTGACTCACCTGCCGCTGCGCCGGGCTTCGCCCGTTTGCGCAGCACAAGCCCTTCCCGTCAGCTTGTCAGGTCAGGAGCGGACATGCAGTCCTATCTCACCACGCCCATCTATTACGTGAACGGCCCGCCGCACCTTGGCCATGCCTTCACCACTGTCGTCGCCGACATCCTCAAGCGCCAGAATGCGCGGCTTGGCGTTGCCACGCTGCTCTCGACCGGCTGCGACGAGCATGGCCAGAAGAATGCCCAAGCTGCGAGCGCCATGGGGCTCGATCCGCAGCGCTATCTCGACCTGCGCAGTGCCGAGTTCCGCGCGCTCTTCGACAGGCTCAACGTCGGCTACGATGTCTTCGCCCGCACCAGCAGCGCCGTCCACGTGCCCCAGGTGCAGCACATCGTGGGCAGGCTCCACGAGCGCGGCCTGCTTCACCGCAAGACCTATGAGGGGCACTATTGCGCGGGCTGCGAGCAGTTCAAGAAGACCTCCGACCTCGACCAGGCGGGCCATTGCCGCGAGCACCCGAACCTTGTGGCGGGGCTGATCCGCGAGGAGAACTATTTCCTCGCGATCGAGCCCTTCCGTCAGGCGATCCGCGCGCATATCGCGGCCAGGCCAGATTTCATCCGCCCACTGACCTTCCGCATGGAACTTTTGCGGCTGCTGGCGGAACCGCTGGAGGACCTTTGCATCTCGCGCCCCGCGGCGCGCGTGCCGCTGGGTGTGCGCTTTCCCTTCGATCCGGACTATGTGGTCTATGTCTGGTTCGATGCGCTGATCAACTATCTCACTAATCTCGGCTGGCCCGCGCCCGGGTATAGGGCCTGGTGGGCCGGGGCGGAGCACATCATCGGCAAGGATATCCTGAAGACCCACGGCGTGTATTGGCCCGCCATGCTGCTGGCCTTGGGCGAGCCGCTGCCCAAGCGCTTGCTTGTCCACAGCCATTGGGTGGGCGAGGGCGGCCTCAAGATGTCGAAGTCGCTCGGCAACGTCGTCGATCCCAACGCGGTGATTGATGAACTCGGTGCGGACGCGCTACGCTATGTCTTCGCCCGCCACATGCGCGCCGATGCGGACAGTGCGATCTCGGTGGCGTTGATCCGCCAGTGCTATGTGGCGGAGCTCGCCAACAAGCTCGGCAACCTGCATGCGCGCCTCCTTTCCTTCACGCACGCGGCCTTTGCGGGCCGCGTTCCGCCGAAAGGAGCGTTGTCCCCGGTCGATGAGGCGGTGCGGTCATGCGTGTTGGCGGCCGCCCAGCGCTTCGCAGCATCGCTGTCGCCGGAGGATATTCCAGCCAGCACGCGGGCCGTGCTGGACGCCGTCGAGCAGCTCAACCGCTATGTCACATCAGAAGCGCCCTGGTCGCTCGCGAAGTCCCGCTTGACCCGCAGCCGCGGCGAGACCGTCACTCACGTGGCGCTCGACGGCCTGCGCCTTGTCTTCGAAGCGCTCTGGCCCATCATGCCCGCCACCGCGCAGCGGGCGCTGGCCCCGCTGCCGCGCCGGGCAGGCCCATCCGAAGTTTGGCAACCGCAGCTCGACCTGCTTGAGGACGGTGCATCGCTGGGAGAGGCATCGATCCTGTTTCCGCGCATGGGGCGAACGCTGTGATGCACCCTGTGTCGCGCGCGCAACAGGGGTGGAGAAAGTGTCCGGATGGGTTGCGGTTCATCCGCGTTCGGATTATCCACCGCCTCCGACAACTTCCACACGGAGAAGCGCCATGACGTTTGAACGCCGCTTCCCGGTGGGCCGGTCCAGCTAGCTGCGCTGAGCTGCCCGGCTCCATCGGGCTCATTCCACCGCTCATCCATCACCGCCCGGAGTTTCTCCGGCGCATCGGGACCTCTTGTCATGCAAGCTCATACCGCGCTGGCGCCCCTGCGGCTGCCGGCAATGGCCGGCCATGCCGCGCAACGGCAGCTGGAAAAACAACTGCGGCGCTTCGATAAGCGCCATCGCGCGCCACTCGCCTGGATGGCCAGCCGCCATCCGCGCATCGCCGATCTCGCCTTCTCCTTTCCCGCACTCCTGTTCGCGCTCAGCGTCAGGCGGGCGGGCTTTCCGGCGAGCGCGGTGATCGACGCCGTGATCCGCGGCGACAGCCTGAAGAATGTCGCACAGCTGGCGGGCCTGCCCCTCTGGCTGCGCAAGCTGCCGCCGGAGATGTTCGTGGGCCCCATCCCGAAACTGCCCGACGGCGAGGTCTTCCGCCGCCGCATCTGCAACGCGCTGCCCAAGCGCAAGAGCGCCATGAGGCGGTGGCTGGCTGTTGTCGCCTTTGCGGCCTATTGGGGTGGCGAGGATTTCGCCGTCTGGGCTGCAGCGCAGCTGGCCAAGCCCAAGGCGAGGGGGCGGGGGGACTGGGCCAGGCTTTCGCTCTGGGCCTGGCATTCGCTGCGGCCGGACCTTCCCGCGAGCGGGCTGATCGCCACGCCCTGGACGCCCGCCATTGCCATCGACAGCGCGCGCGACGCGGCGCGCGTCTGGCTCAGCGCCGTCAATGCGCGGCTCGCCGGCCTCTCCGCCGCGCCGCTGATTCTGCCGCGGGAGTGTCGCGAGGTGGACGGATACGTGTTCCAGCCCATCGTCACGCGGGAGGAGGTCATTGCCGAGGCAGATGCGATGGAGAACTGCATACGCGACTATCTGGATGATGTCGCGGACGGAACGGTGGCCTTCTGGAGCGTCAGGCAGGGCGATGCCCGCAAGGCCGTACTCGCGGTGGAGCGGTTGCACTGGAACCCCATTCCCCGCATCCATCAGATGCAGGCCAAGGGCAATGTGGACGCGCCTGCGGAGGTCTGGCGGGCCGCCGCCAAATGGCTCGCCGGGCATGATCTGGTCGCAGCCTGCGCCCCCGGACTAGAGCATCGGGCGGTCAATTGAATCCATATCCTGCAGCGGCGAAGTAGTTGGCGCATTCGTTTGGAGTGAAGAGCGAGCAGATGTTTCCGATGGCCTTCCAGAGATCATCGATGGTGCGTGCTGCTTTGGCTCTGAGGTG
>NZ_JADCDB010000033.1 GCF_020252395.1 Aestuariivirga sp. | reverse complement strand
TGTCGTTGCCGCCGAGGCCGGAGATCGTATCGTTGCCCGTCCCGCCGGTGAGCGTGTCGGCGTTGTCGGTGCCGATGATGGTCTGGCCGCCACCGCTGTCCGTCCTCTTGCCGTAGATCACATAGGCCGCGCCGGAATTAGAGCCGTTCACATCGGCGCCCGACGCCCCCACGATGAGGTCGTCGATCCCGTCGCCGTTGACGTTGCCCGCCGCCGAGACGGAAGAGCCCGCAGAGTCGCCCGCTGCCACGCCGGTGATCCGGAAGCCGTTGGCGCCGGTGAGGCCGGAGAGGTTGAGGGTCGGAGCGAACCCGCCCGCCTTGCCAAACACCACATAGGCCGCGCCGGACTGCGAGCCATTCGGATCAGCGCCGAACGCGCCGACGATGAGATCGGCGAAGCCGTCGCCGTTGATGTCGCCGGCAGCCGAGACGGAAGAGCCCGCATAGTCGTTCGCTGCCACGCCGGTGATCCGGAAGCCGTTGGCGCCGGTAAGGGTGGAGACGTCGAACGTCGCCCCGAATCCACCCACCTTGCCGAACACCACATACGCCGCGCCGGACTTCGAGCCGGCGTATTCCTCCCCGACGATGAGGTCGTCGATCCCGTCGCCGTTGACATCGCCGGCAACCGAGACGGAATCCCCGAAGTTGGCGATCGATGCGTTGACGATCCGGAACCCGGTCGTGCCGTTCAGGGTGGAGAGGTTGAGGTTTGCTGCAAATCCACCGGCCTTGCCGAACACCACATACGCGGCTCTGTCCGACCCCACGATGAGGTCGTCAATGTTGTCGCCGTTGATATCGCCCGCGCCCGAGATCGACTCCCCAGCCGTGGAAAATGCCGGCGCGCCGGTGATCCGGAAGCCGTTAGCGCCGGTGAGGCTGGAAGCACTGAAGGTTGCTGCAAATCCGCCGGCCTTGCCGAACACCACATACGCCGCGCCGGAGTTCTTGCCGTTCGTACCGGCGCCCCAGGCCCCCACGATGACATCATCGAAGCCGTCGCCGTTGATGTCGCCCGCGGACGAGACGGACCAGCCCGTGCTGTCAGCCTTCAGTATGCCGTTCAACTGGAAGCCGTTGGCGCCATTCAGAGTGGAAAGGTTGAGGTTCGCCGTGTACCCGCTGGCCTTGCCGAACACCACGTACGCTGCGCCAGCGGTGTTGAAAGCTCCTCCACCTCCACCCTTGCCGTTCGTGCTGACACCGGAAGCTCCCACCAGCAGGTCGTCGTACCCGTCGCCGTTGACGTCGCCCGCAGCCGAGACGGAAGCGCCCGCAACGTCGCCTTTCTCTTCGCCGCTGATGCGGAACCCGGTCGTGCCGTTCAGGGTGGAGAGGTTGAGGTTGGTCCCGAACCCGCCCGTCTTCCCGAACACCACGTACGCCACGCCGGAACCCAAGCCATTCACGTCAGCGCCCGGGGCCCCGACGATGAAGTCGTCGATGCCGTCGCCGTTGACGTCGCCGGCATCCGAGACGGACCAGCCCGCAGAGTCGCCCGCTGCAACGCCGGTGATCCGGAAGCCGTTGGCGGCGGAGAGGGTCGACAGATTAAGTGTGGGGCCGAAAGGCGACGCGGCAAAGCTGTTCGAAACCCACAGGGATAACCAACAGCAAGCGCCGAGTGTGGAAAGCTGAAGCGCACGGCGGATCGACGGCATGACGGATTCTCCCGGTTGAAGTGTTTTTTAAGTTACAAAATTAACTGACAGTACACTGCGGGCGCACAACGTGTCAATCCTTCAGGTTGTGGCAAGGTAAACGCAAGCCGGTAACCGGCACGGCCCTTAATCCGGATTAACAGGGCTGAGCGACGATCTGGGCCATGTATTTGGGGTTTCGCGCTGCTTTGTTTCCGCAGAGTTTGAGGCTTCGCTCGCCGGTTACGGCGCGCAGGATGTTGAAGGCGAAGTGGCGGACGGCGGCCATGTTGGCGGGGCAGTGGCCGGTGTTGGGATGTGGCCCTGTCCTCGCCGAAGCTGACGTCGAACATCCAGTGCAGGCTGTTCTCGACGGCCCAATGGCCGCGCACGGCCTCCGCAAGCGCCTGGGGCGTCATCGGGCGGGAGGAAACATATAGGCTAAGCGCGTCGCGGTGGTCTGCCTGCCCTTTTCCCATGCCGTGCCGGTCACCCTGGCGATCAGGGCCAGCCGGGGGAAGCGATGCTGGCCGGGATAGCGCCGGCAGCCGCCCAGTCAGTCGACGCGGATCGAGACACCGACGGCGCGTTGCTCGACCAGGCCATGGCCCTTGCCGGGGCCGCTCGTGGTGGCGGCATCGCCAGTCCAGGGATCCTCGAAGAAGCGCTCGATCTCGCCCATCAGGCCGGACTGGTTGGCCTTGACCGCCACGAGATAGTCGGCCCCGGCGCCGGGAATGGCTGGCGCGCGAGGTTTTGCCGTCGATGGCGGCCAGCGCCGGCGCATCGGGCCGGATCGCCGCCGCCCAGGACTGCAACATGTCCGAAAACAGCGCCGGTTCGATCCGGTTCAGCAGGATGCGCAGCCAGCGCGAGCTGGGAATGCCGCGTCGATAGGGCCGATACCGCCGCAGAAACGGCAGGTTGTCCTCGCCCCATTCGACAATCGCGTCGAAATCGTCGCACGCCCCTATCATGCCGCCGACCACCAGAAGCAAAACCTCCGGAAGCGGATCGGCCACCCGCCAGCTCTCCCGGTCATCCTCCAGCACCGCAAAATGATCCAAAAGCACGCCAAGACGCGGCCGAGACCCAAGGTCCATGGATGCCTCCCACTGCATCCATCCCGTGAACCCGACCCGCCGACCTCGCGCTACATCCCGCGTTAACCCACGTTCAGGGCCGTACGGAAGTCCCGCCGTAAAGCCTGAAATCTTTCTTTAGAACGGTTTGTTCGGGAAATAGAACTTTTTGACTTGATCACCCACTAATTCCGTATAGTATTCGGTCATCAACTGGAGGAGACCGAAATGCGCCTGATAACCCGACGTTCAATAGCCCTTGGCGCCGCCGCGCTGTTCCTGTCCTTCGGGGCCACCCAGGCGCTGGCGGACCGCACCCTGCTCAACGTGTCCTATGATCCGACCCGCGAGTTCTACAAGGAATTCAACGCCGCCTTCGCCGCCGATTGGAAGGCCAGGACGGGCGAGACCATCACCATCGAACAGTCGCATGGTGGCTCCGGCAAGCAGGCCCGGGCCGTGATCGACGGCCTCCAGGCCGACGTGGTCACGCTGGCACTGGCCGGCGACATCGATCAGATCGCCAACAAGACCGGCAAGCTGCCCAAGGACTGGGCTGCGAAGCTGCCGCACAATTCCGCGCCCTATACCTCGACCATCGTGTTCCTCGTGCGCAAGGGCAACCCCAAGGGCATCAAGGACTGGGGCGACCTGGTGAAGGAGGGCGTGCAGGTGATCACGCCCAACCCCAAGACCTCCGGCGGTGCGCGCTGGAACTATCTCGCGGCCTGGGCCTATGCCGCAAAGCAGCTCGGCGGCGACGAGACCAAGGTCAAGGAATGGATCGCCGACCTCTATCGCAACGTGCCCGTGCTCGACACCGGTGCGCGCGGCTCCACCACCACCTTCGCCCAGCGCGGCATCGGCGACGTGCTGATCAGCTGGGAGAACGAGGCCTTCCTCGTCCAGAAGGAATTCGGCGCCGATAACTTCGACATCGTGGTCCCCTCGCTGTCGATCCTCGCGGAGCCGCCGGTCGCTGTCGTCACGGGCAATGCCAAAGCCAAGAACAACCTCGATGTCGCCGAGGCCTATCTGAAATTCCTCTATTCGCCGGAGGGCCAAAAGCTGGCGGCGAGGAACTTCTTCCGCCCGGTCGATCCTTCGTCCGCCGATCCGGCTGACCTCGCCCGCTTCCCCAAGGTCGAACTTGTGTCGGTGGACAAGGACTTCGGCGGCTGGGCCAAGGCGCAGAAAGACTTCTTCGCCGATGGCGCGATCTTCGACCAGATCTACCGTCCGACCAACTGATGAGTGTTCTGCCGTCCTCCCTGCGGCAGCCCAGCGCCCTGCCCGGTTTCGGGCTGGCGCTGGGCGTTACGCTGGCCGCTCTCGGCCTCATCGTGCTCATTCCGCTCACGGCCCTGGTGCTGCGGGCGGCGTCCATCGGCCCCGCCGAGTTCTTCAAGATCGCCAGCGACCCGCGCACGATTGCCGCCTTGCGCCTGTCCTTCGGCACGGCGCTGGTGGCGGCCCTCGTCAACACCGTCTTCGGACTCCTCATCGCCTGGGTGCTGGTGCGCTACCGCTTCCCCGGCCGCCGGCTCATCGACGCGGCGGTGGATCTGCCCTTCGCACTGCCCACCGCGGTCGCCGGAATCTCCATGGCTGCTATCTATGCGCCGAATGGCCCCATCGGCTCGATTGCGCAGAGCCTTGGCTTCAAGATCGCCTATACGCCGGCCGGCATCGTGGTGGCGCTGGTCTTTATCGGGCTCCCCTTCGTGGTGCGCACCGTGCAACCCGTGCTGGAAGAGGTCGAGACCGACATTGAGGAAGCTTCCGCCCTGCTCGGCGCCAGCCGGCTCCGCACGGTGTTCCAGGTGGTGCTGCCGCATGTCTATCCCGCGCTTCTCACCGGTTTCGCGCTCGCCTTCGCGCGCGGCGTGGGCGAATACGGCTCCGTCATCTTCATCGCCGGCAACATTCCGCTTGTGTCGGAAATCGCGCCGCTCTTGATCGTCATCAAGCTCGAGGAATTCGACTATGGCGGGGCCACCGTCATCGCCACGCTGATGCTGGCGATTTCCTTCGCCATGCTCTTCCTCATCAACGCCATCCAGAGCTGGAGCCGGACCAAACATGGCAATGTCTGACCGCGTCCTGCCGCTGGCCCACACGCCGGAGCGCGCCAACTCCGAAACGGCGCTGACCAAGGTCATCCTGATCGGGCTGGCCGTGCTGTTCCTTGTGGCCATCCTCTTCCTGCCGCTCGTCACCGTCTTCATTGAGGCGCTGCGCAAAGGGTGGGGCACGCTGTTCGAAAGCTTCGGCGACCCGGATACGCTGGCCGCGATCCGCTTGACTCTCCTCGTCGCCGCCATCGCCGTGCCCTTCAACGCGGCCATCGGCCTTGCCGCCTCCTGGGCCATCGCCAAGTTCGAGTTCAGGGGCAAGAACCTGCTGCTGACGCTGATCGACCTGCCCTTCTCGATCTCGCCGGTCATCTCGGGCCTCGTCTACGTGCTGCTGTTCGGCGCACAAGGGTGGCTGGGACCATGGCTGCAGGCACATGACATCCAGATCATCTTCGCCGTGCCCGGCATCGTGCTCGCCACCGTGCTCGTCACCTTCCCCTTCGTGGCGCGCGAATTGATCCCGCTGATGCAGTCGCAGGGAACATCGGAAGAAGAAGCCGCCCTCCTGCTCGGCGCCTCGGGCTGGCACACCTTCTTCAAGGTGACGCTCCCCAACGTGAAATGGGCGCTGCTCTATGGCGTGCTGCTCTGCAATGCGCGGGCCATGGGTGAGTTCGGCGCCGTGTCGGTCGTCTCGGGCCACATCCGCGGCCTCACCAACACCATGCCGCTGCACATCGAGATCCTCTACAACGAATACAACTTCGTCGGCGCCTTTGCGGTTGCCTCGCTGCTCGCCGGCCTCGCGCTGTTCACGCTCTTGGCCAAAACCGTCCTCGAATGGCGCTTCGCCGGCGAAATCGCCGCAACGGCGCGCCGCCATTGATCCAAGGAAACACGCCATGTCCGTCCCCGTCCGTGTGAGAAACCTCGAAAAGACCTTCGGCCGGTATCCGGCCCTGAAGGGCGTCTCGCTCGATGTCGAAGCGGGCGAACTCGTCGCGCTGCTCGGCCCTTCAGGGAGCGGCAAGACCACCCTGCTCCGCGCCATTGCAGGCCTCGAGCAGCCCGATGCCGGCCAGGTGCTGTTCGGCGATCTCGATGCCAACACGCTGTCCCTGCGCGAGCGCCGCATCGGCTTCGTGTTCCAGCAATATGCGCTGTTCAGGCACATGAAGGTGTTCGACAACATTGCCTTCGGCCTGCGCGCGCGTCCGCGCGCCTCGCGTCCCTCCGAAGCCGGGATCAGGTCGCGGGTGCTGGACCTCCTCCACCTCGTGCAGCTCGACGGGCTCGAGGCGCGGTATCCCGCCCAGCTCTCGGGCGGCCAGCGCCAGCGCGTGGCGCTCGCCCGCGCGCTCGCCATCGAGCCGCGCGTGCTGCTGCTCGACGAGCCTTTCGGCGCCCTCGATGCGCGAGTCCGCAAGGACCTGCGCAAGTGGTTGCGCGATCTGCACCAGCGCACCGGCCATACAACACTCTTCGTCACCCATGACCAGGACGAGGCCTTCGAATTGGCCGGCCGCATCGCCATCCTCGACCATGGCCGCATCGCGCAGGTCGGGACCGCGCAGGACATCCTCGACCGCCCGGCCACGCCCTTCGTCGGCAGCTTCATCGAAGGCATCGCCCGGCGCGAGGCGCAGGCCAGGGAATGGACGAAGCCCCATGTAGTGGCCAGCAGATAGGCGAACGCGAGCCGGGCTGAATGCAAAATGGCCGGGACGGGCCCGGCGATGGCGAAGGAAGATTTTCTGGACATTGCGCCTTTCTAGCACATCGAGCGCGCGCTGTCAAGGACTAAATTCGTATATTAGGAAGCGCCTTTGTCCACCCCGCCGCGGAACCCCATCGCCAGCACGAAAAGCTCGGCCGAGTCGTCGCGGCTCGCCATCGGCTTGACGTGGCGGACCGAGGCGAAGTCCTTCTTCATCATTTTCAGCATCTCGCCCTCGGTGCCGCCGCGCAGCACCTTGGCCAGATAGGCGCCGCCGGGCTTCAGCACGTCCTTGGCGAATTCATAACCGGCTTCCGCCAGCGCCATGATGTTGATGTGGTCGGTCTGGCGGTGGCCCGTGGCGTGGGCCGCCATGTCGGAGAGCACGCAGTCCGCCTTCTCGCCGCCCAGGGCCTCGATCAGCAGGGCCGGCGCATCTTCCTCGAGGAAATCCTTCTTGAAGATGGCGACGGAAGGGATCGCATCCATGCCATGCATGTCAATGGCGATCACCTTGCCGCGTCCCTCGTCCGCCTTGGTGCGTTTCACCGCCACCTGGCTCCAACCGCCCGGCGCGGCGCCTAAGTCGACGATGCGGCCGCCAGGCTTCAGGAACTTGTACTTGTCGTCGATCTCGGTGAGCTTGAAGGCCGCGCGCGAGCGGTAGCCCTGCTTCTTCGCCTCTTGCACGTAAGGATCGTTGAGCTGGCGCTCCAGCCAGTTTTTCTGCGAAACGGTGCGGCCCTTGCCAGTCTTTACCCGCACTTTCAGGCGCACGCCCGGCTTCTTGCCGCTTCCCGGCCTGCTCATGCTGCTCCCCCGTAGGTCCCATCTTCCTTCATCAGCAGCGTGAGGATTCCTTCGCGCAAGCCCCGGTCGGCAACGCGGATGCGCTGTGCAGGGAAGGCCAGCCGGATTTCCTCGAGAATGGCGCAGCCCGCCAGCACAAGGTCAGCGCGCTCGCGCCCGATACAGGGGTTCGCCGCCCGCTGCTCGTAGGACAGGTGCAGCAGGCGATGCGTCACGGCCCCAATGTCATCGGTGTCGAGCCAGCAACCATCGACGCGCGCGCGGTCATAACGCTGCAGCCCGAGCTGCACGCCGGCGATGGTGGTCACCGTGCCCGACGTACCGAGAAGGTGCGAGGGCACCGGCGGCGCACCGCCATTGGCGGCGGAAACGCGCTGGGCGAACGCCTGCAGCATGGGCCTGAGAAATCCGCGCATCGCCTCGAATGAGGCGGGCGTTACGTCGACCCCGCCGCCGAAGCGCTCGGAAATGGTGACCACACCAGCGGCAAGCGAGGTCCATGCCACCGTCTCGAAGCGCTCGCCCGCGCGGCGCATCCACAGCACCTCCGTGGAGCCGCCGCCGATATCGAAGACCAGCGCGGTCTCCGCCTCGCGGTCGACCAGCGGTTCGGCGCCCACTGCGGCAAGCCCCGCTTCCGTCTCGCGGTCGATGATCTCGAGTTTAAGGCCCGTCTCGTTCTTCACCCGGTCGATGAACTCGGACCCGTTCTCCGCCATGCGGCAGGCTTCCGTCGCCACCAGCCGCACCCGCTCGACCTTGCGCCAGCGCAGCTTGTTGGCGCAGACGCGCAGCGCGTCGACCGTGCGCCCCATGGCATCCTCGCTCAGCCGCCCGGTCTGCGCCAGCCGCTCGCCGAGTCGGACGATGCGGGAGAAAGCATCGACCACCGCGAACCCATTCTGGGTAGGGGTGGGGGTTGCAATAAGGAGGCGGCAGTTGTTTGTGCCGAGGTCGAGGGCGCCATAAAGGCCCCCCGGCGGCGGCTCGCGCAACACGGGCTTTTGCCGGGCATGCTGAGCCCCGGCCGCCGGTTTGCGCCTTGGCCGGTCCCTGCCCGGCCTGCTGGTCGCATCCACGTCCAAACCTCTCGAGGGCAGCCCGGCTCGACGGAGAACCGGAGCGGCGGAGGCCGCCCCTACAAACATTGCGTTATGCCGAATGTAACAGTTTCGGCCTTCCCTCACAAAACAAATTCTGACCGGATTCGGTGGATCACATTAACCTGAATTTGAGACATGAAGTGGCAAATGGGGTTGTAACTCAAGGGTAGGTAATGAGAACGTTCGGCGCCAACTGGTTCAGGGAAGGCTCTCTCATCGGCGAGTTTTCGGACCATCTCGGTCTCGCCATTCCGCAGCACAAACAGGCCATCGCGCTGCAGGCCGCCAAGGTTGACGCCGAACTGGCGTCAAAGGCCAAGTCCGAGTTCATCGCCAATATGAGCCACGAGCTGCGCACCCCGCTCAACGCGATCATCGGTTTTTCCGACATGCTGCATACCAAAACGGTGAGCAGCCCGGAGAAAGTCCACCAATACACCGGCTACATCAAGCAGGCGGCCGAACACCTGCTCGAACTGATCAACGGGATCCTCGATGTCTCCAAGATCCAGGCCGGCAAGCTGGCGGTGGAAAAAGAGGTGGTGGAGTTGGCCCCTGCGCTGGCCTCCTGTCTTCTTATCGTCGAGGCCAAGGCGCGCGAGAAGAACATCGGCGTCGAACACTGTATTTCCGATGATCTCCCGCCACTGATGGCGGATCCGCTGCGGCTGAAGCAGATCCTCATCAACCTCCTCGGCAATGCGGTGAAGTTCACGCCCGAGAAGGGTAATGTGCGGATCGCCGCCACCGCCTCCCCCGCCGGCGCCGCGCTGATCGTGGTGGAGGATACCGGTATCGGCATGTCGCAGCAGGAGATCGAGACGGCGCTGCGCCCCTTCGGCCAGGTCGATTCCGGCTTCAACAAGCGGCACGAGGGCACGGGGCTGGGCCTGCCCATTGCCTATGCCCTCGCAAGAATGCATGGCGGAGACCTGCGCATCTCTTCGGAAAAGGGCAAGGGCACCCGCATCAGCGTGACGTTGCCGCTCGCCCATCCTGCGCCATCCGACTCCAACCTTCATTAAGAGCGACAGATGACATCACAGGAAAAGTCCCCCTCCCGCATCGGCCGCATCGTCGCAGTGACGGGGGCGCATGCGGTGATCCTCGTCGACGGCGGCTCGGATGCCGACGTGCGGGCCAAGACGCCCGAAATCGGCACGCTGCTGCGGGTCGATACGCCGCGCACCATTTCGCTCTGCATCGTGTCCGCCCTGTCGTCCCCGATGCCCAGCCACATGCCGGACGAGCCCGAGACGCGCATCATCGAGGTGGAATTTCTTGGCGAACTGCCAAGGGACGATCAAGGAGAGCCCATGAACTTCCGACGCGGCGTCTCCTGCTATCCTTCGCTCGGCGATGCAGTGCACCGCGCCTCGAAGCACGAGCTGGAAAGGGCCTACGCCTATCACACGGACACCGCGATCCAGGTCGGACACATTACGCAGGACGAGGCCATTCCGGCGATGGTCAAGATCGATGAGCTGCTGGGCAAGCACTTCGCGATCCTCGGCACCACCGGCACGGGCAAATCCTGCACCGTGGCGCTGCTGCTGCGCCGCATTCTCGAGAGGAACCCGCAGGGCCACGTGCTCCTTCTCGACGTGCACCGCGAATATGCGCACGCCTTCAAGGACATTGCGGAGGTCATCAGCCCCGCCAACATGAACCTGCCGTTCTGGCTTCTGAACTTCGAGGAAATCGTCGAGATTCTCATCGGACAACAGGCAAACCGCGAGGCAGACATCGAGATCCTGCGTGAGCTGATACCCGCGGCAAAGCTGCGCTTCATGAACAACCAGCGCCGCGAGCGCCCGGCGCTGCAGCGCGCCCGTGAGCAGGTGGAGCCTTCCGCCATCGGCGTCGACACGCCGGTTCCCTACCGCTCCTCCGATCTGATCGGCATCCTCGACGAGCACATGGGCAAGCTCGAGCTGCGCGGCGAGCTCGCCCCCTACAAGCGGCTGAAGGCGCGGCTCGAGGCAATCAACCGCGACAGCCGCTATGCCTTCATGTTCGGCTCTCTCACCGTGCAGGACACCATGTCCCAGGTCCTGGCGCGGCTGTTCCGAATTCCCGTCAACGGCAAGCCCATCGCCATCCTCGAACTCGGAGGCCTTCCGTCGGAGATCATCAACGTCGTCGTCTCGGTGCTGGCGCGCCTTGCCTTCGATTTCGGCGTCTGGAGCGCGGGGCGCATTCCCATCACGTTCGTTTGCGAGGAAGCGCACCGCTACGTGCCGGTTGACAAGACGCTGGGCTTCGAGCCCACCAAACGCGCCATCTCCCGCATCGCCAAGGAAGGCCGGAAGTACGGCATCTCGCTGTGCATCGTGTCGCAGCGCCCCGCCGAGCTCGACGCCACCATCCTGTCCCAGTGCAGCACCATCTTCTCGATGCGCCTGACCAACGAGCGCGACCAGGCGATCATGCGCGCCGGCGTGTCTGACGCGGCGGCGAGCCTGCTCGACTTCATGCCCACCATGGGCATTGGCGAAGCCATCACCTTTGGCGAGGGCGTTGCGCTGCCGACCCGCATCAAGTTTGACATGCTGTCGCCCGAGGAATGGCCGATGAGCAACACCGCCTCCGTCACCGGCAGCTGGGCGCGGGAAATGCCCGACGATGGGTTCCTTCAGGAAGTCGTGCTGCGCTGGCGCGCCCAGAGCTTCGCGCCGGAGGGCACGATATTTGAAACACTACGGCAGGCCAACTTCGGGCAACCTCCTGCCAGCCCCGCAGCTGACCTCACCGCCCCGCTCCGGCGCCTTGCCGGTGCCCAGCCCGCCGCGTCCCGCACCCCAGAGGCCGGCGAAGAACGCCAGAGTCTCGCAAGTCTGATCCGCCAGATCCGCAGTTGAGGCAGATAACCCCTTGCGCGACAAGGACCCAGCGGCTATTGAGCCGCCGGTAGGCCCGTTGGGGGATCGTCTAACGGTAGGACCGCGGACTCTGACTCCGCTAGTCTAGGTTCGAATCCTAGTCCCCCAGCCACTTGATTTTATTAGATAAAATCGAAAATCCTTAGAACTCTTTCGGCCAGGAAGTAATCATTATGTAAGCCTTTCGGGGGCATGAAAAAGGCCGGACGTTCCCGCCCGGCCACGCCGTTCATGGTGTTGAGGGTCACCAAGTCCCGCCCGCAGATACTCGCTTCCCAGTATCGGCTCAGATCGGCCTAGGGGCTGGGGCATTACCCGCCGCCCGCCTTAACATCGGCCAGTCCCCCCCCGAATAGCCCGCCCCATGTAGATTGCCCCACCGTGGCCACTCAGGACGTAGCCAGCAGTTTCAAGACGCACCACGCCACGGCTGTATCTGACTTTGTATCAGATTGATGCTTCTCAATCATACCCAGAACATCGGCTGGCTGGTGAGCGCCGTACTCCGCGCACTCCAAGTTTACATTCGTCCGTCTTTGAGAGTTTCCGAGAGTATCGTGCTCGACTGCCCTAGTTACCTGTTGATCGCATACGCTCTGAATTCGAAATTGCCTCTCCAATCTTTCGCATGCTGTCCTTCAATGCGACGCCTGCGGCTGAGGCAAGACTCTTGGCTCCACCTTCGCAAGCCATTCCGGCCTCTTGGTCGGCACTGCCTTGACCCTCAACGGTAGCGCCGAGAACCCGGCCAGCTTTCACAGAATCTACGGTAACAGATGCTACCAAGGTTGCAGAGGCCGACATATTTGCCGACCAGAAGCCCGGTTGCACCTCAAGACGCGGGCGCAATTCTTCTCCACGAACAACTATCAGTCCCCGCGCACCTGCCGCTGTAACCTGTTGCCGGCTCATGGGGCCTCTTACAATTTCAACCTGTTCGACCACATTATCAATGGTCTGCCGAACCGACGTTTCAAAGGGACCAGACATTTCTATGGGAAATTTGTGAGCGCTACAGGCGTAACCTGCAGGCTTAACTGGCTTAGCCAGTGGGCTCGCGTCTACGTAAAGCAGCCACTTGCCCGGAACCTCCGTGCCGAAAGACGACACAACGTTGTAGGCGGGAGCCTCACGAACCTCCGCATTGTAGGTGCATCCTGCAAGTAGAACCGACAGCATCATGATACGGCGCATTACAGTCACCAGAGCCCGAGTTACCTTGAAGCTATCTTGGGCCACACTTGAAGGCAAGGCTCTGGCGGAGAGCCAATAGATCAGTCACGGCGCCCCACCGGCCAATGCGTTTTCGTGTGCTAGCTGGTGCCAAATTCACCTGAAGAGCAGCGCCGCTAACAGTGCAAGCTTTAAGACAAGCGAGACGGTGGAAATGGTCGCAAGAGTCCAAATCATCCGGATGGTCATAGAAGAGTTCTCCACAAAACAAATGGGGCGGCACGGTGATGGCAACCGCGCCGCCCCGCCGTCGCGCGGGGGATGAAATGCGCCGGGCGAGAAAGGTTAACCGCCCGGCGTATACACGCGCGAAATCACGTCGTGCTGACTTTCAAGAGCTTGATTGCTTCACTGTCCAGGATGTTTCCGCCGACTCGCCTCCGAATGTAGAATTTGACCAGGCCGGGCGTGCTGATGTTGTCATCGACGGTGATGCGCAGCCCGCCCTGATCGGCGATCAAATAGCCGCTGTTAAAATTCCCAAAAGCGATTGGGAAATTATTCGCCGCGATCGCCTGCATGTCCTCGGCGAGGACAACAGGTCGCCCAAGGAGCGTTGCCGGTGCGGCCTCACTGAGCGCCGGTGCCCACAGTGACCGGCCCTGAGTGTCTTTTAGCAGCTGCACCACCGCCGCCGTTGCGCTGTTCATCACCCAGTTGCCGTTCTGCCGGTGTCCAGCTTTGAGCGCCCAATACAAATTCACAATTCCGTCTACGGATGAAATCGCCGCAGCCGCGCCGCCCACGACATATTGCAAAGTGCCGGATGCCCGCGACGAGTCCGCCGTGGTGACCGGGGTTGGTCCCGAGAGGAAGCCGGTGGGGCGATTGGTGCCGTTGCCAGCCACGAATGCCGCGCCCTCGGTGGCGGCAAGCGCCACAGCCGCGGATTCCGTGAGCCAGCTCGTGATGTTGATGGCCGAATCCATCATGAGTTCCTCGGTGGCGGCCATCAGCGCATAGCAGGTGCCATAGCTCGGTGTCCGGAGGTCGAGCGTCGGTTCGGCCGTGGCGGTGCGGGTCACGTTCTCAGCGATCCAGCCCGAGCCCGTTCCCTGCCGGTCGAGGGGAAATTTAGTGCCGGTCGAGCTCACTTCAACGGCGCGCGCAATCAACCGGATCGGCGACAAATTAGTCAGCCGGCGGACGATATCTGTCATGACCGGGGCCGGTACCAAGTGCCCGCCATCGGCGCCGGTCAGCGTGGTGGACGTGCGCCGCTCATCCGGACCGGAAACGGCCGCCTCAGCCTCCATGAGCCGGGCGCGCTTGTGATAGTCGCCAGGCCTCCGCAGCCATTGCTCAAAGGCGTCGCGGTGGTCCAGCTGTTCGCGGGTGTAGGTCGTGCCGCCGCCGGTGCCGGTCAGCGCCGCGCGGCCCATCTTGCGCTCGATGTCATCGGCGCGCTTCGTCGCCTGGGCGGCAAGCCGTTCGGCCGTGGCCAGCCTCTCCATCATTTCCTCGAGGTGAGATTTAGTCTGCTCAAAGGCGGTGTTGATGCGTTCCAAAGTGTCGGTCATGGTCAAGAATTCCTAAGGTGAGTGTTGAGGGTTCTGAGGTTGCGCAAAAGCTGTTGCGCGGCCCGTTCATCGCTTTCGGCCGATTTGGTGAGTTGAGGCCAGCCGCCCGCCGCAACGGCACGAGCCGCGCCCCGAGATAGGCCAGCTTCGCGCAGCAGGTCTTCGAGGTGTGCCCGGTCGCGAAGCTGCAGGCCCGCCGATTTCACATTGGTGACGCGCGCGCCGGTGTTGCTCGGGAAGGTGACAATCGACACTTCGTACAGGTCGATTTCCGTCAGGATGCGCCGCCCCTTCAGCCCGGATTTCGCGCCGGACGGCGGGACCCTGAAGCCGATTGACAAGCCGTTCAGCGCGCCTTGCCGCAAAAGCGAATAGGCCTCACGGCCTCTTTGGGTGTCGAGGTTTAGTTTGCCCTTAACGGCTAAGCCCCGGTCATCTTCTCGGGCGTCCTGCCAAACGCCGATCGGTTGAGCCAAGTCGTGAGCCCAAAGCATCAGGGGCATGGTGCGTGCCGCCCGATGCTTGGCCATTGATGCCCCGAATGCGCCGGGCGCAACAACGTCGCCATGCAAATCCGTGGATTTGAAGACGGAACCATATCCCGAGATTTCGCCCGTCTCGGTGTCGCCGGCGAAGCGAAGCTCTAGGGGTGATCCGTGGTCGAGGTCAATTTCATCGAGATGCCGCAAGGCGCAATTCCTCCGTCAAGAAAACCGATGAGAAACATTCGGCCTCTTGCCCCGGCCCTGCCGGTGGCTTGGAGGTGCGCGCCGGGCCAGCCGGTCGCAGCGCTTCCGAATATGGGCGATTTCCGCTCAACCGTCAATCCCTCCGTGGGCAGATCAATGCGCGGTGGCGCCCTCGGCCTCGGCCCGCTCGGCGATTTCCGCCGCCAAGGCTTTAAGCGTTCTGGAGAGCCCGCTTGACCCGTCAATTTCGAGCTTGAGGCTGGACGCAGCGCAAAACGCGGCGTCGGCCACTAGTCGCGCGTCAAGCCCGGCGTCAATCAGGCCCGTGAACATTTTGGCCAGCTTCGCGCTGACAAACCTAACTTGCAGCCTGTCCATGTCGCAGCGGGTTTCCTCGGTCGGGGTGGCGGTCATCGGGAGTTCCTCTTGTGGTTGATATGTTCCGTGAACGGACTTTTTATTGTAGATTTGCGGATTTGCGTGTGAATTGCCCACCGCCGGTACCCGCAGGCGTTGATTCAGACTTTTGATGGGGACCAGGGGGCAATCCGTTGCCTTTTCTGAGGGCGTTTATGTTTTTCTGTTCCCCAACGCCGGTACCGGTGGGCATTGCGCCAGAGAATCGAAGGGGGCCCCAGGGGGAGGGGGGCCTCAAAGTCTGGCGAAGCTTGGCGGGTTCCGGTGGTGGGCAATACAAACGCAACAAGCCGAAATTCGAAGCCGGGGTTCAGATCTGGAGCTCTCAGGTGCATCGGTGACGCGTTTGACACGTATTCCGGAAATCACCGTTACGCGCGTACGCGTGCGCGCGTAACGGCGTTAATCCAAGAACCCGTCACATGCGTCACCGGGGTTCGCTCCAGTCTCTAACGGGCGGGGTCTGCAATCTTAGGCCACCGTATCCGCGCGCGGCCTTGGTTCGCATTGGGAGGTAGCCTCGGGTTTCAAGAGCCTGGCCGAACCGCTTGGCAGAGCCGACGAACTCGCCAGCGGTCTCTGCCCACACGCGCCACGAACCGTAGAGCGCCGAACTGCTCTCCCAGGCGATAGAGTCCACCTCACAACATTCCTCAATCCATGCTGCGAACGCGTCCTCGGCTTCGAGGTATGTCGCCGTTGCATCAAGGACGGCTTGCGGCGGCCTCAGGCCGGTCTCCTGCCAATCAAGGCAACCTCGGACAGCCCAGGCGAGGATACCGGGCCACTCGGCCCGCAGCTTGTCCTTGAGGTGCGGGTCGCGTTCATCGGGCGGGATTGTCACCGTGAAGGGCACGAGATGGAAGCGGCGACGGATGGCCTCATCCACGGATCGGAGGCCGGGCTTGTGGTTGCCTGCAATGAGCAACTTGAACTGAGGTGTGAACTCGAAGAAGTCTTGGCGCATGAAGCGGGCGGAAATCCTATCGCCGCCGGTCAGGCTTTTGATCCGGCTCTCCGCCCAGCGCCTGCCTTCCTCCGTCTCGATCGCCATGACCAGTCGCGCACCTCGAAGCCCGGCGAGGTCTGTTGGATGGCGGTCGCCGTTCGTAGCCGTGAAGGTCTCGATAGGCGCGGTCTTGGCGTAGTCGCCAATAACGCTAGCCACCGTGTCGATGAAAACGCTCTTGCCGTTTCCACCGGTGCCATAGACGAAAAACAGCGCATGAGCAGACGTATCGCCAGTAAGAGCATATCCGGCCATGCGTTGCAGGAACGCCTGCAACTGGTCATCGCCTGCTGTAACGCGATAAAGGAACCTGTCCCACGTCGGGCAATCTCCACCGGGACCAACTGCCGTCTGTTTCGTGCAGTATCGCGTCGCCTCGTGCGGAGAGGTTTGGCCTGTCCGCAGGTCGATCACACCGGCAGGCGTGTTGATAGTCCACTGGCAGGCGTCCCACTGGTCAACCGTCGCCGCGATCCGGCGGTCCGTCTTTGCCAGCCGCTCGGTTGCCGCAATGGTCTTGGCACTGAGCACGGCAGCCGCAATGCGCTCCGATCCACACTTGGCGGCCCGCTCCCGGCAGATCGCGCGCGCAATGTCCAACGCCTCGAGGCTGTCGTCAGTCTTCCAGACCGTGCCGTTCCAGATGTACCAGCGGCCCCAGGGTTCAACGAAGCGCAACCGGTGCTGCTGCTCGTCCGCGAAGTGGCGCGCAAGAGCATCGTCGCTGAACTCGCTGGGCCGGGGGTCAGCGTCCTCGGCTGTCTGCTGCCGCTTCATACGCTCGTACTCACGAAGAGGAATCGGATCCGTCATGCGGCGGCCCTCCAGTTGCTCTGGGAAGGAAGGACTGCGATCTCCGGCAGGCGCGGCCTCATGTGCTTGCGGTAGGTTCCGAGAATGGATTCCGCGACCGCGATCCGTTCGACGTGGCGCAACTGCTCAAACGCCCATTCCCAGCGAAGGACCACGATGCCGCGCCGGTCAGCCCGCAACCAGTCGAGCGGACTTGCGTGAATGTGCAGCCATCCGCCGAAGGCAGTGACGCCAGGGTTTACGATTTCTTCGGCCCCCAGCGCGAAGGCCACTCCCCATTCCGTAGCGATTTCGCCGGTCCTCGGTCTCCACAGGACCGCGTCGGACTGCTCCGCGAACAAGAGCCATTCCGGCCCCTGCGTATCAGGCTCGAAAACGCCATCCGCGCCCCTGTTGCCGCGCGCCAGACAAAGCTGCGTCGGCTTGATGATGGCCTCGGGTGAAACACCGCGCGCCAATAGCCAATCAATATGAACCTGTCGAAGCAAGTAGTTGTCGAAGGTCGTCCCCGGTGTTCTGACAAAGCGCAGTGGATGTGTGCTGCTCATGCGTCACCGCCTTTCGCCAAGGCGTCGATAAGCACACCCAGCGGCCCGGCGGGCCTGCCATCATCAAGCCGGGTGATCGCGCGGCGGAAAGATATCACCAGAAGATCGGGCGTCACCGTCCAGGTTGCACCGATCGCTGAACTATGATATCCCGTCCGTGTACTGATTATCATGCCACCATCCACCCCCGTCCCGGCTGCCACCTGGGCGGGGGTCACTGTTTCAAGCGGATCGCCGTATTTAGGTCGCCGCATCAGGCAGCCTCGCCGATCATCGAGCGCCGCTCGGCTTCCTCAATCTGAGAGATGGGGAAAAGCAAACGCTTGCCGACGGTGATCGGCCTCAGACCGAGCGCGCGATACTTTTTCGAAATTGTGAAGCGTGTGCAGTGCCAGCGCGCGGCGAGGTCTTCGACAGTCAAGTGCGGGCTGGGGCTTGGTGCAGCTTTCATGTGCCGACTCCATTGTTTGGGCCAGCACCTAAAAACTACACAACATCAATCCAAATCAATGACACTATCGCTAATAATGTCATTTCTTTCCCGTCGAAAGTCCTCAAGGCGTTTTTTTATGTCTGGCCGCCCCAGCAAGTCAGCGATCGTGCTCCCAAATTCCTTGAGATGCTTCCGGTCAGAATCCGACAGCTTGGATTCCATTTCGGCGATTTGATTATCAAGCCTTGAGCGAGATTTTTGTAATTCCAGATGCCGTTTGCCGTACCGCGCGTGGTTTTGTTTGATAGCCTCGACAGAATAGGAATCTCCCAGCAAGTCCGCCAGCCGCGCCGCCGCGTGCGCGATCGTCCCATCGTTCACGGCGCGCTCATCTACGATCGCCGCTATCTCCGGACCAGTGAGCCGCCTTCTCTTAACGGCCCGAATGATGAAATCCGCAAACTCTCTTGCTTGATGATCAGAATCAAATTCACCTGGAAACTTTTGATACAAATGGGCCTTGACCAGAATATCCAAGTCTTCCGGCAGTAGTGAGTTCAGCATGGGCTTTGCCCGTGGCTTGGGTCCCTTATTACGCATTGCCACCGCCCGTCGCCTTGGCGATCTTGTCTAGTGCGTCGCGCGCAACCTCCTGTTCGAGGTGCGCATAACGTTGCGTGGTGGTGGCCTGGCGATGCCCCAACAGCTTGCCCACAACATAGAGGGAAACGCCCTGGCGGATGGCCGCCGATGCGAAGCTATGGCGCAAGTCATGAAGCCTCAATCTGCGAAGCTTGGCGCGACTTAGGGCGGACAGCCAGGCCTTCTTGAGGTCCATGATATGACCAGCCGCGGAATCGGAGAAGAAAACGAAGGGAGATGCGGTTCGCGGCAAGGCCTTGAGCACGGTCACAGCCTCAGCGGTCAGCAAAATGTCGCGCCGATTGTCGGAGGTCTTGTCCCTCTCCAGTTGGACAACCCGCCTCTCAAGGTCAACCGCTGCCCAGCGTAGGGATGTGATCTCTCCCAGCCGCGCGCCGGTGGCGATCAACAGCCGCAGCGCGGAAAAGGCAAGCCGCTGGGATGGCTTTTCGGCGATCAAGTCCACAAGAGCCCTATCAAGGAGGGCGATCTCTTCGGGCCGGTAGAAATTTTGCACCTCCCGGCTCTTCGTGGGCTTCACGTCGATCGGCTGTATCTTCGAAAATCCCCTCGTGCCAGCGAAGTTCAGCAGGCTCTTGAGCATGACCAGGGCGTGACTGCGCTGCCCTTCGGTCGGGATATCGTCCAGCCAGCGCCGGACCCGCGCTGTGTCGATCTTCTCCACTCGCTCTTTGCCGATAGACGGACGGATCAGGAGGTCATAGCGGGCTTCGTCGCGGGCAATCGTCGAATCGCGTTTGCGGCCCACGCCCCGCAGTTTGGGGAAACCCGCTTTCTTGTATTCATCCCATACTGCGTTCATGGTGACGCCGTCGCCATGCCTGGCGCGGCCCACGGCCTGAGAGGGGTCCTCCCCGCGCCTTGCGGCATTGAGCGCGGCAATCGCCAGGTCACGCGCGCCCGGCCTGTCAGGCGGGCCTTCGAATGGAAGGACTCCGACGCGGCCCAGCGTCATACGTTGGGACCTGCCGCCCGCGCGGAATTGGACGATGTAGGATTTCGCGCCCGGGGTCAGCCGGACACCAAACCCCCTCACCTCGGAACACCATTCGAAGGCCTGCCCCTTTTCAGGGGTCCGCAGCCTGGTTGCGCGCGTATCCGTCAGCCTCGCCATACCGGCCTTGTAAGCACGATGTAAGCGAGAAGCAACAATCATTGGCAATTCACGGCAACGCAAATCACAAATAATCCAGCATTATCAATCTATCGCTATCATCACCGCGTTATGGTTGGCGGACTCTGACTCCGCTAGTCTAGGTTCGAATCCTAGTCCCCCAGCCATCACTTTTGCAGCGCAGCAAATCCTAATAAATCAACACCTTATCCTGACGCCTTTGATGTTATACCCCTCCTGCTAGCCCCAAAATTATACCACTACGGGCTGGGGAAACGCTACTCCGGGGCTCCGCGCTCGGCCTCATACACCACGTCCCGGGACACTGCCAATCTGCTCGGCTTCAACAAGAACACGGCCCAAAGGATTTTCCGGATCAAGGGCTGGCAAGTCAGGAAGCGGCCGGTCGGTCGCCGTCCCAAGATAGATGCTGTCCCCTCTGTCGCAGCAGGGCCCGACCAACGCTGGGCCACAGACCTGTGCCGTGTCTGGGGTGGGCGGGACGGATGGTTGCCCCTGGCTCTGGTCATCGATTGCCACACCCGCGAACAGCTGGGTTGGCACATCTCCAGGTCCGGCAAGGCCTCCACTGCCGATGCGGCTCTCGAGCAAGCCTTGATCGCCCGCAATGGCAGTCTGGGCAGGGTTCAAAGCCCCTTTCTGCTGCGGTCCGATAACGGTCTGGTTCTCACCAGTTGTGATTACACCCGCCTCGTCAAGAGATATGGCCTCTGGCATAGTGGCGCAGCCTTCTGGAATTAGCCAGGACCCATGCTACGCCGATCCCGGCAGGACCAGGCGGTCCAGTCTGGAAACAAGGACACGGAACTGGCCGCTTCCTGCGCCGCCGTGGCGGGCCGCGTGCTTGCTGTTGCCCGCCGCAGCAACATGTTCCATCATCCGCATCGCCGCACACGCGCGGAGATTGAAACACGAGACGCCGCTTGCAAGGCCCTTCGGAAGTCCTGAAACAGTTCGTGCTCTGCCTTCTCGCGGGCCTTTTGACGCTGGCTCTCGCCAGGCCCGTGCAGGCCCAGTCCTATGGCGCCAGTCTCGGTTTCCTCAGCCTGCCGGTCGAGACGGTCAACGTCATCATCGCCAACCCGCGCAGCGATAAGTCCTACAATGACAAGGTGACGGATGGCCTGCGCAAATATCTCGCGGTCTATCCGGGCGACTACTTCAATCCCGCCGTGGCCGATTTCGCCATCGCCAAGGCGCGGCGCAGCCCAGACATCGACAACATCACCTACGCCTTCGCCCTTGGCCGGGCGGGCGGGCTCGATGTCACCTTCACCATCACGCTCGCCGAGAAGGGCAAGGGCTTCAAGGGCCAGGGCTATCTCATCACCAACAACTTGGCCGACTTGCCCGTGCTCTACGACAAGGACGGCACCTTTGTACGCGCCAAGCTCGAGGCGCTGTCGCTCACCTATGCCAACAACAATGCCTGGTTCGGCCAGCCGGACAAGATGCTGGCAGGCAATCCGCTGGTGCAGGGGAAACCGGCGGGAGCGGGCTACAGCCAGTGGCTTGAAGGCTATCTCCACTATGGCCTTTATGGCATCACCCCCATCAACGACAAGTTCTACGTCTATGGCGGCCTCAGCGCCATCAGCTCCGGATCAACCGGCCAGGAGCTGTTCACCAACCGGACACGCGGCTACACCTTCTTCGAGGATGCTTATGCCGGTTTCGTCACGGGCACGACGGATGCGAAGGGCAACCGTCTCGCTTTCAATTTCAGTGCGGGCCGCCAGAAGTTCCAGCTTGCCAATGGCTTCCTCATTGCCAACACCGCAGCCAATGGCTGGAACCGCGCCGCGCTGCAGGCCAATGCGCGCTGGGCGGCGGACCTCCTCGTGCTGGCGCAGTTGCGCTACAACAACACCAAACTCGAAGCGTTCTACGTGGAGCCTGACGAGCTTCCGGTGATCAACACCAACACCGGCCTTGCCGGCGTCAATATCGAGGCCCGCCCGATCCCCGGCCTCATGACGGCGGCGAGCTATGTGACGGCGCTGAAGGGCAACTTCGCCTATTACGGCCCCACTGGCGAGGTCATCGGCACGCGTGACGGCCTCAATGTCTATGACCTCCGCGCCACCTATACGCCGAAACCCTTGAGCCAGCCCGGCCCCTTCTTCGGCCTCGAGGGCGCGATCCAAAACCACCGCGACTTCGACATGTTCGCCACCGCTGGCTATGCCGAGGCGGGCTACAGCTTTGTCGACAAGCCCTGGTCGCCGTCCGTCAGCTACCGCATCGCCTATTTCTCGGGCGACGATCCCAACACCAAGACCTATGAGCGGTGGGACCCGCTGCTCTCCGGCGGCAATGGCGAGCAGTGGGTGCAGGGTTCCTCCATGTTCAAGGTGGTGCAGGACACCAACGTTCTGGCCCAGCGCATCGAGAGTCACTTCCGTCCCCTGCCCACGGTCGAGGTGGTGCCGCAGCTCTGGGCCTTCACCGCGCCCAGCCGTGACAATCTCGGCGGCAACCCGGCCTTGAGCTTCCTCGACGGCGACAATTACGGCTACGAGGGCAATGTCACGGTGAAGTGGTTCCCCAACCGCAACTGGTATGTCCATGGCATGCTGGCCTACACCGTGCCCGGTGGCGCAGTGCAGGACGCCTTGAACGACAATGCGAAGGACTGGTTCGCCGCCATGCTCTTCGTGCGCTACGCGCTGTGAAACCCGCCCATGCTTACGAACAAGAGGAGAGATCGCCATGGTTGACCGCCGGAATGTGATTGCAGGCGTGGGTGCTGTCGCCGCCAGCGTGGCCGCTGCGGCCAGCGCCGAGGGCGCGGAAGTCCAGCTCGAACTGGACCTCGGAACCTATGCAACACCGTGGAACCCGCCGGACCCCGTCATCGCCGGCCGCCAGAACATCGTGCCTGTGCCGGAGGATTATTTCATGCCCGGCCGCTTCGCCGGCAAGACGGCGCTGGTCACCGGCTGCGCCCGCGGCATGGGCCGGCTCGCCGCCATCAGGCTTGCGCGCGAGGGGGCCAGCGTCGTGGGCGTCGACTGGCTCACGGAGGAGGGCAAGGCGGTGATCGGCGGCATCGTCAAGGAGGGCGGCAAGGCCATCTTCATCCAAGGCGACATTTCGGAGGATGCCGTGTGCAAGGCGATGGTGCAGGCCGCGGTCGACACCTATGGCGGCCTGGACTGCGCGCTCAACAATGCGGGCGTCATGGATGCGATCTTCCCGGGCGATGCCATCGACTACGGGAAGCAGAAAGACCTCGTCATGTCGCGCATCGACGAGGCGACGGACGCTTATTGGGACGTCGTCATGCGCGTCAATGCCACCGGCACCTTCCGATCCATGCGCGCCGAGCTCCGCCAGTTCATGAAGCAGCAGCGCGGCGGCTCGATCGTCAATGTGGCATCCGTCGCGGGCCTGCGCGGCTTCGGCGGTACGCCGTCATATGTCGCCTCCAAGCACGCGGTGAACGGGCTCACCAAGAACGCGGCCATCGACTACGCGCCCTTCGGCATCCGCGTGAACTCGGTGTGCATGGCCACGACCCTCACCCCAATGTATGAGCGCGCCAAGGAGATCTTGAAGCAGCGCGCCATGAGCGGCTACAAGGAAACCGGCATCGGCATGCTGAAGATCGACAGCCTGCTGCAATGGAGCAACCAGCAGAAGATGGGCTCGACGGCGGCAGAGCAGGTGGCGATGATGCTCTTCCTGCTTTCGCCCGAATCCTCCAACCTCACGGGCGCGAACTTCGCCACAGACGGCGGCTTCACCACCTATTGATGGGAGAAACGGCAATGGAACGACGTGACATGATCAAGGCCTCGGCAACGCTGGCGGCGGCCGCCACAGTGGCAGCCGCGATGCCCGCTGCGGCGCAAACGGGCAATGCCACCGCGGGCGGCAATGCGCTGGTGGAAATCACCCCGCCGGACCCCGATGCCTTCACGCCCAACCGCTTTGCCGGCAAGACCTACATCGTCACCGGCTCGGCCCGCGGCATGGGTGCGGCTGCGGCCATGAGGCTCGCCCGCGAGGGCGCCAATGTGGTCGGCGTCGACTGGATCAAGGACCTGGGCGAGGCGGCCACCGCCGGGATCGTGAAACAGGGCGGCAAGAGCGTCTTCGTCTATGGCGACATCGGCGAGGCCGCGACCGCCGATGCAGCGGTGACCGCCGCGGTCTCCAATTACGGCAGGCTCGATGGCGCCATCAACAATGCCGGTGTCATGGACGGCGTCTTCTCGGGCGACCCCATCGATTACGAAAAGCAGAAGCCCCTGGTCTTCGCCCCCATCCATGAGGCGACGGAGGAATACTGGAGCAACGTGTTCCGCACCAATGCGCTCGGCACCTTCCTGATGATGCGCGCCCAGCTCAAGCAGATGGTGGCCCAGCTCAAGGGCGGCGCCATCGTCAATGTGGGCTCCATCGCCGGCATGACGGGGCTGTCCGGCAACCCCGCCTATGTGGCGAGCAAGCACGCGCTCAATGGCCTCACACGCAATGCCGCCATCGACTACGCGCCCTATGGCATCCGCGTGAATTCGGTCAACATGGCCGCCACCGACACGCCGATGATCGCGCGGGCTGGCGCTCTCGTCGCGGCCTCGCGCAAGACCGCTACCGGTCCCACCATGGGCAGCATCAAGACCCAGTCCATCCTCGCCTGGACCGACCCCAAGCACCGCCCCGCGACGGTGGCCGAGCAGGTCTCGATGATGCTGTTCCTGCTCTCCGGCGAAGCCTCCAACTTCACCGGCGGCATCTATCCCACCGATGGCGGCTGGACGGATTACTAGAGCGTGATCTGGTGCATGTTCTTGCCGGTCAGGTGATTCCACCTGATCGGCACATGCGCTAGGAGACTGTCTGGATAATCTGATTTTTGTTGTATTTGTGCATGGGGTTCAGCGGGATGTTCTGGCTCATGTTGCGGCCTTGGCCAGTTTGCAGAGGTTGTGTGCGGTGCAGATCAGGCTCCATTCGGCTCTGACGTTCTTCAGTCCCCTGAGGAGGAACTGCCGGAAGCCTCTGGCGTGCTTGATTTGACCGAAGACGGGTTCGACCACCTGCTTTCTTAGCCTGTAGCGCGACGACCGGCCGGCCTGCCGGATCTTTTTGGCCATGGCGGCCATCAGCGGTTTGCCGGTCAGCCT
>NZ_JADCDB010000032.1 GCF_020252395.1 Aestuariivirga sp. | reverse complement strand
CTACATCACCGACGGCGGCGACACGATCACCGAGGCGGCGAACGGGGGTACGGACACGGTGCGCTCCTCGGCGACCTATACGCTGGGGGCGAACCTCGAGACCCTCGTGCTCACCGGCACGGCGGCGATCAACGGCACGGGCAACGCGGTCGCCAACACGCTCACCGGCAACGGCGCCGCCAACATGCTGGACGGCGGCGCGGGCAACGACACCCTCGACGGCGGCGCGGGGGCGGACCGGCTGACCGGCGGGGCCGGCAACGATACCTTCGTGTTCGACGCCGCCGACATCGCCGGCACGACCACCGTGGTCGATGGCGGCGGCGGCTTCGACGCCTTCCGGGTGACCGGGGCGGCCACCATCGACACCACGGGCGCGCGGATCGCCAACCTCGAGGCGGTGGCCGTGCCGCAGTCCGGCACGGCGGCGCAGACGGTGATCGTGAACCTCGACGAGATCGCCGCGCAGTCGAGCAACGGGGCGGGCGGCGACGCCAACGTGTTCCTGGCGCTGCTGGGCGGCGGGGCCGACACGCTCGACTTCATGGGCAATGGCTGGACGCGCGGACCCACCCTCCTCAACGTCGCTCCGGGCACGGCGCTGCCCGCCGGCGCGGTGAGGCTTAAGGCGGCAGAGGCGGCGTCCGCCAACGCCATCTGGGGCAGCGCCGCCATCGACCCGGCGACCGGCCTCGGCACCGCCATAGGCCTCGACCTCCACATATTCACCAAGGGCGCCCAGGTCGTGAGCATCTGGACCGATGCCGAAACGGTGAAGTGACCCGCCGGTCGCGTAAACCGGGCGGGGATCAGGACGCAGCGCCAGTCCTGATCCCCGCCCGCCCAATGACGCGCCCCGCAGCATCGCGCGGGCAAGCGGAACCGCTTGCGCAGCGAAAGATGCTCCAGGTCACCGCAAAGCCCCGTTAATCCGGATTAAGGGCCGTGATGAACCAAGCACGGGCTTGATTTGGCCTCAAAACCCACTTATGAGGCCGGTATTCCCGCTCATTCAAAAGGAGTGCACGAGCCCCATGGCGCGCGTCACCGTTGAAGACTGCATCGACAAGCTCCCCAACCGCTTCGAACTCGTGCTTCTGGCCGCCCACCGCGCCCGCCTGATTTCGCAGGGTGCGCCGATCACTGTCGAGCGCGACAACGACAAGAACCCCGTCGTTGCCCTGCGCGAGATCGCGGACGAGACCATCGTGCCGGAGGACCTGCGCGAGGAATACATCCACTCCATGCAGAAGCATGTGGAAGTGGACGAGCCGGAAGCCACCGAAGTGCCGCTCATCCAGCAGTCGGGCGACATGAGCATCGTAGACGACGCCGCCGACGAGGACGCGCCCGAAATGGAGCGCATGACCGAGGAAGACCTGCTCCGCGGCCTCGAGGGAATGCCCCCCGCGGAAAGCCCCGGCAGCCAGCGCAACGGCTACTGAGCTCCCGTTCATATCGGTTCGGGAGGCCAGTCCCCGGGGTTCGGCCTTCTTCATGCGCGGTGCGCAAACTCGGCATGGCGGCCAAACGCCACTCGCCAAACAGGCAATCCGCGTTAAGATCGCGCCGATGATGCGTCAGTACGAGCTTGTGGAGCGGGTCACGAAATACGACCCTGATGCGGATGAGGACCTCCTCAACCGAGCCTATGTCTATGCCATGAAGGCCCATGGCAACCAGAAGCGGGCCTCCGGCGAGGCCTATTTCAATCACCCGCTCGAAGTCGCCGCCATCCTCACCGAGATGAAGCTCGACTCGGCCACCATCGCCGCCGCCCTCCTGCACGATACGGTGGAGGACACCGAAGCCACCGAGCAGGAAATCGAGGAGAAGTTCGGCCCTGAGATCGCCTCCCTCGTCGACGGCCTGACCAAGATCGCCAAGCTCGACCTCGTCACCAAGGAAGCGGCCCAGGCGGAGAACCTGAGGAAGCTGCTGCTCGCCATGTCGCGCGACGTGCGCGTGCTGCTGGTGAAGCTCGCCGACCGGCTGCACAATATGCGCACGCTGGAACATGTGAAACCTGAGAAGCGCGTGAGGATCGCCCAGGAGACGATGGACATCTATGCCCCGCTCGCCGGCCGCATGGGCATGCAGGCGGTGAGGGACGAGCTTGAGGACATTGCCTTCAAGGTGCTGAATCCCGAGGCCTGCAAGATCGTCATTGACCGCCTCGCCAAGCTCCACGCCGAATCCGGCGGCATCCTGAAATCGATCGAACAGGAACTTACCCAGAAGCTTGCCGAAAACGGTATCAAGGCCGAAGTCTATGGCCGCGAGAAACGCCCCTATTCCATCTTCCGCAAGATGGAGCGCAAGCTCCTGTCATTGGGCCAGCTCTCGGACATCTTCGGCTTCCGCGTCATCGTCGGCACGGTGGACCAGAGCTACCGCGCGCTGGGCATCATCCACCGCACTTACAGAGCCGTGCCGGGCCGCTTCAAGGACTATATCTCGACGCCGAAGCAGAACGACTACCGCTCGATCCACACCACCGTCATCGGCCCCCACCACATGCGCGTCGAGATGCAGATCCGGACGCGCCTGATGCACGAGATTGCGGAGCGCGGTGTGGCCGCCCATGCCATCTACAAGGACGCGCCTGACGCCAAGGAGGCGCTCGACGGCTTCAAGGCGCCTGCCGCCGAGAGCAATGCCTACCGCTGGCTGCGCCACCTCGTCGAAATGCTGCAGGAGGGCGAGTCCCCGCGCGAATTCCTCGAGCATACGAAGCTCGAGCTGTTCCACGACCAGGTCTTCTGCTTCACGCCCAAGGGCAAGCTCATTGCGCTGCCGAAGGGCGCCACGCCCATCGACTTCGCCTATGCGGTCCACACCTCCGTGGGCGACTCTTGCGTGGGCGCCAAAGTCAATGGCAGCCACGCGCCGCTGGTCACCGAATTGCAGAATGGCGACGAGGTGGAGATCATCCGATCCGAAGCCCAGACGCCGCCCGCCGCCTGGGAGGGTCTCGCGGTCACCGGCAAGGCGCGCGCCGCCATCCGCCGCGCCACGCGCGCCGCGGCGCGCAAGCAGTTCGCGGGGCTGGGGCACGAGATCGTGCAGAAAATGCTGGCCAAGATCGGCAAGACCTATGTGCCGAAGGAGATGGCCGCCGCCATCGCCCGTGTCGGCCTCAAGAATGTCGACGATGCGATGGCCGCCATCGGCCGCGGCGAGCTTTCCGCCATCGACATGCTGAAGGCCATGGGCCACACCATTGACGATACGAAGCTGAAAGAACTGCGCCGCAAGTCGCCCGCGAAGAAGAACGATCCCGACCTTTCCGTTCCGGTTCGCGGCGTCGCCCGCACCACGGCCTTGAAAATCTCGCCGGAGACGGGCGCCGTGCCGGGCGAGCGCATCGTCGGCATTCTCACGCCCGGGGAGGGGATCACCATCTACCCCATTTTCGCCAGGGCGCTGGAGCAGTTCGACAACCAGCCGGAGCGCTGGGTCGACCTCGCCTGGGACACGGGTGCGGAGGAGCAGCGTTTCCCGGCGCGCCTCACCGTCACCATCCTCAACGAGGTCGGCTCGCTCGCCCAGATGACGCAGGCGATCAGCGACCTGGGTGGCAACATCGATGCCCTGACCATGGTGGCGCGCGAGGGCGCCAAGGATTTCTACGACGTCGACATCACGCTCGAGGTGCATGATCTCAAGCACTTGAACGAAATCATGACGTCGTTGCGCGGCAAGCCCGCCGTCAGCGACGTGAGCCGCAAGACAGGGTAGGGACGAATGACGCAGGACGAGGTTCTGGACGAATTCCGCGCCGCCGGCGCGCTGCTGGAGGGGCACTTCATCCTGTCCTCCGGCCTCCACTCCAACCGCTACCTGCAATGTGCCCGCGTGCTGATGGACCCGCAGCGCGCGGCGCGCCTCTGCGCCGTGCTGGCGGAGCAGGTGCGCCAACTGGTGACGGGCCACATCGACCTCGTCGCCTCGCCCGCCATGGGCGGCGTCGTCGTGGGTTACGAGATGGGCCGCCAGCTCGGCGCGCCGGCGATCTTCTTCGAACGCGTCGATGGCAAGCTCACGCTGCGCCGCGGCTTCAACATCGCGAAGGGCGCGCGCGTGGTGATGGTGGAGGACATCGTCACCACGGGACTGTCCTCACGCGAGTGCATCAAGGGCATCGATGAGGAGGGGGGCATCACGGTGGGCGCCGCCTGCCTCATCGACCGCTCGGGCGGGAAGGCCGACATCGGCGTGCCGCTGGCGGCCCTGGCCCGCCTCGACATTCCGGCCTATCCGGCGGACAAGCTGCCCCCTGAACTCGCCGCCATTCCGGCCATCAAGCCAGGGAGCCGTGGCCTCAAATGATCATGGGGCTTGGCAATGATGTGATCGACATCCGCCGCATCGAGGAAACGCTCACCCGTTTCGGTCCGCGCTTCATCGACCGCATCTTCACCGATGTCGAGATCGCCAAGTCCGAGAAGCGCGCCCAGCGCGCGGCCTCCTATGCCAAGCGCTTCGCCGCCAAGGAGGCCTGCTCCAAGGCGCTGGGCACGGGCTTCCGCAAAGGAGTGTTCTGGAAGGACATGGGCGTCGACAACGAGCCCTCGGGCAAGCCCACCATGGTGCTGACCGGCGGGGCGAAAGCCCAACTCGATTCGCTGGCGCCGCCCGGCCACACGGTGCGAATTCACCTCACCATCACCGACGATTTTCCCTATGCCCACGCCGTCGTGATGATCGAGGCGCTTCCGGGGTGACGGCAGAGGTCTGTTTGGTACTGGAAACCGCCTCCTACTGTCACTATTTGGCAACAGTAGACCTGCTTGAGCGTGGCTGCGTTGCATCCGCTTCGGGAAACGGTTTATAGCCGGAGATCAGAACGCCCGGCGCGTGATGGCCAGGCAATTTGCATCAGAAAGACCACCAGATGGCGGCGGCACAGGACACGCGGCGCAAGTCAGAGGACGGTTTGTGGGAAACCGTCAAGGTCATCATCCAGGCGCTGCTGATCGCCTTCGTGGTCCGGACCTTCCTCTTTCAGCCGTTCAACATCCCCTCGGCGTCCATGTATCCGACGTTGAAAGTGGGGGATTATCTGTTCGTTTCGAAACTTTCTTACGGTTACGGAAGATATTCATTCAATTTCTCCCTTGGCATCTTCGGCAACGAAATCGTGTCGTGCTGCAACCTGGACTTCCCCGGCCGCATCGTGTGGGCGGATACCCCGAAGCGCGGCGACGTCGCGGTGTTCAAGCTGCCATCCGATATCGGCATCGACTATATCAAGCGGGTAATCGGCCTGCCGGGCGACCGTATCCAGGTGCGTGGCGGCGTGCTCCACATCAACGGCCAAGCGGTCAAGAAGGAGCGGATCGAAGATTTTCAGGATGCCTCGGAGCGAGGTCTCCAGAGGCCGGTGCCGCAGTTCCTCGAAACGCTGCCGAACGGCGTGCAGTACCGCGTGCTCGATACCCAGCCGGAGGGGGACGCCGACAACACGGACGAATACATCGTGCCGCCCGGCCACTATTTCATGATGGGCGACAACCGCGACAACTCGCAGGATTCGCGCTATCCGAAGGTAGGTTACGTGCCGCTGGAGAATTTCGTCGGCCGTGCCGACATCATCTTCTTCTCGATTACGCCCGATACCGGCCTGTGGCGGGTGTGGGACTGGCCCTTCGCCATCCGCTGGAACCGCTTCTTCACGCTGATCTGAGAAGGCCTTGAGCAGTTTCACACCGGCCAGGCTGGACGAAATCGCGGAGCGGCTCGGCTATCGCTTCTCGAACGAGGCCTTGCTCACCGAGGCGCTGACCCACGGCTCCACCCAGAAGCACAAGGGCGACTATCAGCGCCTGGAATTCCTCGGCGACCGCGTGCTGGGCCTTGTCATCGCCGAACACCTGTTCCTGAACCACCCTAAGGACGGCGAGGGCCAGCTCACCCATGTGCTGAGCAGCCTGGTGCGCTCCGAGGCCTGTGCCGAGGCCGGCGCCATGATCGGTCTCCCGGAACTCGTCATCATCGGCTCCGGCGAGCGCGCCAAGGGCATGAACCAGAACCGCACCGTGCTGGGCGATGCCATGGAAGCCCTGGTTGCGGCGATCTATCTCGATGGCGGCCTCGAGCAGGCGCGCGCCTTCGTGCTGCGCTGCTGGGACGTTCAACTCAAGGCGCCCAAGGCGGCGGCGAAGGACCCCAAAACCTTCCTGCAGGAATGGGCGCTGGCCCGCGCGCTGCCGATTCCGAACTACACGGTCGTCAGCCGCGAAGGCCCGGAACATGAGCCCGTCTTCGTCGTGGCCGTCGAGGTGCGGGACAAACCCGCCCAGCAGGGCACCGCCAAGAGCAAACGCGCCGCCGAGATGGACGCCGCCGAACAGTTTCTGAAACGCGAAGGGATCAGGCCATGAGCGAAGACGTGAAGCAGCCTGATGGCCCGACGCGGGCCGGCTTCTGCGCCATCGTCGGCGCGCCCAATGCGGGCAAGTCGACGCTTGTCAACCAGCTCACCGGCTCCAAGGTGTCGATCGTCAGCCACAAGGTGCAGACGACCAGGGCGCGCATCCGCGCCATCGCGATCGAAGGCAATGCCCAGATCGTTCTGGTCGATACGCCCGGCATCTTCAAACCGAAGCGCACGCTCGACCGCGCCATGGTCGAAAACGCCTGGGGCGGCGCCGGGGATGCCTATGCCGTCGTCCTCCTCATCGACGGCCGCCCGGGCCTCACCGGCGAGGCGAAGGAGATCATCGCCCATCTCGCGCAAACCAGGACCAAAGCCATTCTCGTCATCAACAAGATCGACCTCATGCCGCGCGAGCGGCTGCTGGAGGTCGCGGCCGAATTCAACGCCGCCTATCCCTTCGAGCAGACCTTCATGGTGAGCGCGCTCAATGGCTCCGGCACGCAGGACCTGCTCAAATACCTCGCGGCCAAGATGCCGGAGGGCCCGTGGCTCTATCCGGAAGACCAGGTGGCCGATGTGCAGCTCCGCTTCATGGCGGCCGAGATGACGCGCGAGGTGATCTACGAGCGGCTCCACGAAGAGCTTCCCTATGCCTCCACCGTCGAGACCGAAAGCTGGGAGGAGCAGAAGAACGGCTCCGTCAAGATCGGCCAGGTGATCTACGTCCAGCGCGACAGCCAGAAGGCCATCGTGCTCGGCAGGGGCGGCCAGACCATCAAGCTCCTCGGCCAGAAGGCGAGGGAGGAGATGGAGCGGCAGTTCGGCCGCAAGGTCCATCTTTTCCTGTTCGTCAAAGTGCGGGAGAACTGGGCGGAGGACAAAGAGCGCCTGCGCAACATGGGCCTTGACGTCTAGGCCATGGAATGGCGCGACGAGGGCGTCATCCTGTCGGTCCGCCGCCATGGCGAAACCAGTTCGATTGCCGAAATTCTCACGGCAGGGCATGGCCGCGTCATGGGCCTGGTGCGCGGCGGCCGCTCCCGCCAGCTGCGCCCGGTGCTGCAGGCCGGCAATGCCATTCAGGCCGTGTGGCGGGCGCGGCTGGAGGACCAGCTTGGCACCTTCACGCTGGAACCCTTGGACCTCCGCGCCGGCGCCATTATGGAAGAGCCCTTCCGCCTCGCAGGGCTGGCCACGCTTGCCGAACTGTCCCAGCTCCTGCCAGAGCGCGAGCCGCACCCGCGCGTCTACGAGGCATTGCGTGTCGTGCTGGAGGCGATCAACCAGGACCATGTCTGGCCTGCCCTGCTGGTGCGCTGGGAAATGGGTTTGCTGGATGAGCTGGGCTTCGGCCTCGACCTTTCCAAATGCGCCGCCACCGGCTCGAAGGAGAACCTTGCCTATGTCTCGCCCCGCAGCGGCAAGGCCGTCTCGGAGCAGGCGGGCGAACCTTTCCGGGACAGACTGTTCCGCCTGCCGCCCTTCCTTAAGGGCAGCGGCGCGGCCACCGCCACCGACATCATCGATGGCCTGAAGCTCGCCGCTTTCTTCCTCGAGCGCCACATCTTCGAGCCCCGCGGCATGCGCCTGCCGGAGCAGCAGGAATGGATCATCCGGAAACTGGCCGAAACGCCGCATTGAGCCCCGGAGGGCTTGCCCGTAGATAGCTCCCGACAGGAGGGTTTCGCCATGCTCGGACGTCTGAACCATGTGGCCATCGCCGTGCCCGATCTTGTGAGGGCAAGCGAGGTCTACCGCGCCATGCTGGGCGCCCAGGTGTCCGCCCCCCAAGCCGAGCCCGCGCATGGCGTGACCGTGGTTTTCGTCGAACTCCCAAACACCAAAATCGAGCTTCTGCAGCCGCTGGGCGAGAATTCGCCGATCAAGGCCTTTCTGGAGAAGAACCCGGCGGGCGGCATCCACCATGTCTGCTACGAGGTGGCCGATATCCTCGCGGCGCGCGATCATCTGAAAGCGCAAGGGGCCCGCGTGCTGGGCGACGGAAACCCGAAAACCGGCGCCCACGGCAATCCGGTGCTGTTCCTCCACCCCAAAGATTTCTGCGGCACGCTCGTCGAACTGGAGCAGTCATGAAGTTCGGCAGTGCCGTCGCCATTTATTTCATCACCTGGTGGGTCTGCCTCTTCATCGTGCTGCCCTGGGGCGTGAAGAACGCCCATGAATCGGGCGAAACGGTGGAGCAGGGCAACGAGCATGGCGCGCCCGTGAGGCCAATGCTTTGGCGCAAGGTGCTGGCGACAACCATTCTCTCCGCCATCGTCTTCGCCGTCATCTATGGCCAGGTCGCCTATCGTTGGGTCAGCTTCGACGACCTGCCCTTCTTGAAGTCAATCACCACGGAATAGTCCGCCGTTCTTTAATCGCGTCCAGTTTGTCAACTCCATCTTCTTAGCAGGCTGCTGAAAAACCCACAATCGAGCTCCGGTCTTGGTGTTCTTGCTTCTGTGGATGAGTAGTTCTGGTGCTGCGGCCCCGTTGTGTTGCGGATGATGGGGCATTGCGGCGCTGGCGATATGCCGGTCAGGCGGCATTTGCCAATAGCTTTGGTATTCTGACGAGATTGTAGGCGATCATCTGGAGCGTGAAGACAGCGTTTGCCCGGGCGAGCCCCCTGACTTTGAGCCTGGCAGCGCCGCCGATGGTCTTGGCCCAGCCGAAGCTCTCCTCGATGCGTTTGCGGCAGCGCTGGCTGATGGCATATCCCTCGTGTCTGGTGGTGCGGCCATCGACGGCGGTCTTGCGGATTTTGCCCGACGCGTAGGTTCTGGCATTGATGGCGATATGCGGCGTCACATTCTGCTCCTTGAGCTTGAGCACAAAGTCCTCCGCGTCGAAGCCCTTGCCGGCGCCGAGCGTCACGCGGGTCCCGCGCACCGTCCTGTTGGCGGTCTTGCGGCTGCGCCCGATCATGGCGAGGGCGGCCTCGCGCCCGGCTGTGCCCGTGGCCCTGGTCAGTTCGCAGTCGACGATCAGGCCGTTCCTGTTCTCCATGAGTGCATGGCCCATGAAGCACAGGCGGCTCGCCTGGCCATTTCCCTTGCGGAACAGCCGCGCATCCGGATCGGTGGTCGAGGCATGCGTCGCGTTGGAGCGCTTCTCCTTATGGAAGTCGCGCTCGCCGTTCCTCCCGGGGCAGGGCGGCTCGCCCGCGCCATCCCGGGGCTGGAAGCTCTTCATCGAGGCCCAGGCATCGACCAGCGTGCCATCCACCGGGAAGTGCCCGGATGACAGAAGCCCCCTGACCCGCGGCAGGTTCAGCAGCTGGCTCATGAAGGCCCTGGCCACATCGGCCTGCATCAGGCGCTCACGGTTCTTGGAAAACACCGTGGCGTCCCAGACAGCGCCGTCCGCCGGAAGCCCCACAAACCAGCGGTACAGCAGATTGTCGTCGATCTGCTCCATCAGCTGGCGTTCCGGCCGCACCGTGAAGAAGGCCTGCAGCAGCGAGGCCCTCAGAAGATACTCAGGCGGGATCGACGGACGTCCGGTATGCGAATAGAGCTTCGAGAACTGACAGGACAAACCTTTCAGAACCTCATCGACCAGGACCCAGATTGCCCGTAGAGGATGATCGGCAGGCACCCGCTTCTCCAGCGGAATACAGGAGAACATCTCCTCAGTCCGGTCATCGCTGCCCCGCATGCCAAATCACTCCCGTTAACAATCAAGAGTGAATCATATCACAACCCCAAAATCGAAGGTTTTTCAGCAGCCTGTTAGAGCGCCTCGCGCGCCGTCCACAGCAGACGGAGGCCCAGCGCGCCAAGGAACAGGCCGGTGATCCGGTCGATCCACACCTTGGCCCGGAGGTAGAAAGCGCGCACCGGGTCAGAGCCGAAAAACAGCGCCACGGCGGAATACCACCAGACCTCGTTGAAGCTGACGATAAAGATCAGCGCCGGCGTCATCCAGGGCGGCACGCCGGGGGGCAGCATGGCAATAAAAATCGATCCGAAGAACACCGCCACCTTGGGATTCGAGATCTGGGTGAGGAAACCCTTCAGCAAGGGATTGGCGAGGCGCTCGCTTTGCCCGTCGATCCGCAGGGGCTCGGACGCATGGCGCAGGATCATCCAGGCGATATAGAGCAGGAACAGCGCACCCGCTGCCTTCATGACCATGAACAAGACGGGCAGGGCGTGGAACACGGCATTGAGGCCCAACAGCGCGGCGGCGGACCACACCGCGGTTCCAGCCCCCAGGCCGAGCGCCACTTTGAGCCCATCGGCGCGCGATTGCGCCACGGCGGTGCGCGCCGTGATCAGGAAACTGGGGCCCGGCGAGATCACCGCCATCAGCTGGATGGCGCCGATCGAGACAAGCGTGAAGAGATCAGACGTCACCGATCGCCGCCCGGAATTTCCGCACCGTTTCGGCCATGCCATAGGCCAGTGCATCCGCCGTCACCGCATGGCCGATCGACACCTCCTTCAGGTTGGGCAGCGCGGCCACCAGCGCGGGGAGGTTGTCCCGCGTCAGGTCATGCCCGGCGTTAAGGCCGAGCCCGGCCCGCGCCGCCGCCTCGCCCGCCGCCACCACGCGGCCCAGCTCGCGCCGCGCGTTCTCAGGTTCAAGCGCCGCGCCATAGGGGCCGGTGAACAGCTCCACCCGGTCCGCCCCCAGCGCCTTCGCCTCGGCGGGGCGGGCGGGATCGGGGTCGACGAACAGCGACACCCGCATGCCGCCTCGGTGCAGCCGGGCGATCGCCTCCCTGAGGAGCCCCGCGTTGGCGGCCATGTCCCAGCCATGGTCGGAGGTGGCCTGGCCGGGGTCATCCGGCACCAGCGTCACCTGATCGGGCTTCTCGGCCTCGACCAGCCGCAGGAAGCGCTCATCCGGATAGCCCTCGATGTTGAACTCAGCGCCCGGAAAGGAGGAGCGCAGCAGCCGGTTGATGTCCGTGACATCGGTGCCGCGGATGTGCCGCTCATCGGGCCGCGGATGCACGGTGATGCCCGCAGCCCCAGCCTCCAGCGCCAGCCGGCTGAGCCCCACCGCCGACGGCCACGGCAGATCGCGCCGGTTGCGCAGATAGGCAATGGCGTTGACATTGACGGAGAGCTTGCACGGCACGGCGGGACTCCTTCGATGCCGCGGTTCTAGCGCAGAATGGTCCGGAGAAAAAAGCCGGTTTTGGAAAAAACATCCAAACCACCTGGCGCGCCAGGCCAAGAAACGACATAGAGGGACGAAGACTTTTCGCCGATCTGATGGCGGCAGGCAATGCCGTCGCGGGCGGCGTCAAGTGGGCTTGGCGCCGGCGGCAGCCACGGTGAGCCTGGCGCCCTCCTCGTAGGGGGTCTTTCTCAGGCCCGGCAGCAGGCTGCGGAGCTTCGTGTCGTCGAGCAGCACCGGGGTTTCGCTGAGGTAGCGCACGTCCTTCAGTTCACGGAGCACCGGCATGAAGAGGCCGGCGAGGGATTGCTGCCAGGGCGGCATGACACGAAGTTTCGGCGGACGGCCCGCCGCCTGGTAGAGAAGCTCCGCCAGCCCGCGTTGGGTGATGATGCCCGCCCCGGCAAGGTTATAGGCCCCGGCGACCGGGCCTTGATGTTCCAGCAGTGCCTTCACCACCGGGCCCACGTCTGGCGTGAACACGAATTCATGCGGTGTGCCGGCGGGTCCGAGCAGCGTGCCCGTGGCCCCGGTTGCGGCGGCCTTGGCGGCGAGCGTGAGCAGACTGTTCTCGACGCCGGGGCCGTAGAAATCAGGCAACCGAAGCGAAATGGTCTCCATCCCGGGCGCGGCGGCGGCGAGGAGAATGTCCTCCTGCTCCTTGCGGTATTGGCCCTTCTGCATGATGGGCTCACGCGGATGATCTTCCGCCACGGTGGCGCTGCGCGGCAGGCCGTAGGGATAGACATTGCTGATGAGGAGAAGCCGCTTCACCCCAAGCTCGCGCGCCGCGCTGACAAAGGCCAGCATCATCGGCGGATAAGCAGCGAAAGCCTCGGTCGTGTAGGGAAGGCCCAGGGCATAGACGGCGGCATCACAGCCCTCGAGCGCGCTGCGGCAGCCAGCTGGCGTGCTGACATCCGCAATAACGATCTCGTCACCCGGGGCGGCGGCGGCGGCCAGCGGGGCCTTGCGGCGGCCGACGAGGCGCAGTGGTTCTCCGACTGCATGGAAGGCCGCGGCGACCGAACGGCCTATGACACCGGCGCCGATGACAGCAAGCTTCATCGTCAGACCTCCCACTTAAGGTTGGAAGGACCCCATAGCGACAGTTTTGTCGCGGCACAATGGAGCTGCGTCTTCTCCCGTGCCTTCGGCGGGAGAAAACGAATTAGCGCCAGTGCCGCATCTGGCCGCGCCACCAGGTGAGCTGGCGCTTGATGAAGTTGCGGGTCGCGGTCTTGGCCTGTGTAACGGACTCCTCCAGCGTGAGCTCGCCGCGCAGATGGGCAATGAGCTCCGGCAGGCCGATGGCCTTCATGGCGGGCAGCATGGGGTCGAGATTCATCAGCGCACGCGCCTCATACAGTGCACCGGCCGCCATCATCGCGTCGAAGCGGGCCTCGGCGCGTGCGTAGAGCTCCTCGCGGGGCACGTCCATGAAAATACGTCCGACGTGGACGCCGGCGAGTGGGGCCTGGTCCTGGCCCTCGCGCTGCCAGTCGAGCAGCGAGCGGCCGGTGGCGTCCAGAACCTCGAGCGCGCGGGCGAGGCGCTGGCGGTCGGAGGGCGGCAGCTTCGCCGCCATTGCGCGATCGCGGCTGCTGAGTTCGGCATGAAGATCGCCTGTGTAGTTGCGCCATTTCGCGCGGACCTCCACCGGGATCTCCTGCACCGGCGCGAGGCCCTGTTCGAGGGCGCGGAAATAAAGGCCGGTGCCGCCGGTGATGATGGGGAGGAGGCCCTGCTCCCACGCGGCGTCCATCTGACGGCGGGCCTCGGCGAGCCAGATCGCCACCGAATAGGGCTGCTCCGCGCCGACATGGCCATAGAGGCAGTGGGGCGCCCGGGCCTCCTCCTCCGGCGTCGGCCGGGCGGAGAGGATGCGCAAAGGGGCATAGATCTGCAGCGCATCGGCATTGACGATCACGCCGTTCAGCGCTGCAGCCTTCTCCAGCGCCAGGGCGGACTTGCCGCTGGCGGTGGGGCCTGCAATAAGCAGTGCGCGTTTCTGGCTGATGGCGTTCATATGGATTGCGTTCTCGTCCTCATAGCAGCCCCAGGCTCGGGTGCAATCGGCGCGGAGGCCGTGGCGCTGCTGCGCAGGCACGGCGCAGGCGAGCCGCGCTGGCTGGCAGAGGGCGAGGCGCTGGAGGTTCCGGACTTTGCCGGGCGCGATGATTTCCTGGCGGCCATCGCCGCCCTGCCCCTCGACGCCAACCTCGTGCCGCTGGCCAACCGCAGCAAGCGGCTGCTGATCGCCGATATGGACTCGACCATGATCGAGCAGGAATGCATCGACGAACTCGGTGTGATGGCCGGGATAGGCGACCGCATCAAGCGGATCACGGCGCGCGCCATGAGAGGCGAGCTGGACTTCGAGGGCGCGCTGAAGGAGCGGGTAAGGCTGCTGAAGGGCCTCGACGCCGGCATCATCGACACGATCCTCCGTGAACGGATCAGCTTCATGCCGGGCGGGAAAGAGCTGATCGCCACGATGAAGGCGAACGGCGCCTATACCGCGCTTGTCTCCGGCGGCTTCACGCCCTTCACGTCGAAGGTCGCTGAGGCGCTGGGTTTCGACGAACACCAGGCGAACGGACTGATCGTGGCGGACGGTGTGCTCACGGGCGAGGTAGGCAGCCCAATCCTCGGCCAGCAGGCCAAGCTCGATGCCTTGCGCCGCATCTCGGAGCGGCTGGGGATTTCAACGGCCGATGCGCTGGCGGTGGGCGACGGCGCAAATGATCTCGCCATGCTGGGCGCCGCCGGCATGGGCGTGGCGCTGCACGCAAAGCCGCAGGTTCAGGCCAAGGCGCGGTTCCGGGTGAACCACGGGGACCTGACGGCGCTGCTCTATCTTCAGGGGTATGAGACGGCGGAGTTCGCTCTCCCTTAGGGACAGCATCCCGGCGAACTCCTATCCTCTCCTGCAAGCGGGACCTCTGCGAAACGTGACTGCTTGCTTCGGATGCGGCTCGCTTCTGTTCATGCGGAGGTGAATCAGCATGACGCAGGACAGTTTCATCGAGGCTTTGCTGCCGGCGGGGTTCGGGCGCATCGAGCGGCTGGAGCGGATTACCGGTTTGATCGATTGGGACCGCCTTGCCGTCCTGGTCCGCAAGGTGCGGCCGGGCGAGACGGGCCGGCGGCCCTACGTGGCGCTGGCGATGTTCAAGGCCTTGCTTCTGCAGCAGTGGTACGGCTTTTCCGGCCCAGGTCTCGAGGAGGCCTTGCTGGACCGGGTGTCGTTCCGGCGCTTCTGCGGCTTCGCGCTGGATGCCGAGACGCCCGACGAGACGGCGCTGTGCCGGTTCCGCAACGCGCTTTGTCAGGCTGGCCTGGGAGAGGTT